>NZ_FXTO01000005.1 GCF_900182725.1 Thalassovita litoralis | reverse complement strand
TGCGCGTGATAGGGGGTGATTTCTTCTTGTACGAACCGGCGGACCGATGCCCGGAACATTTCGTGGTCTTCGTTGAATACGGTGCGTTTGAACATTGTCGCATCCTCCCTTGGAAATAGCGGTGTCAATGGTTGTGGGTTGGCTTCTTCATAATTAGCTTGCAAACCGTTATCAAGCTTATTATACCTTGAGCAACAAATCAGGAGGACTCTGAACGTGGAACCCATGTTGGAAGGTAAGGCAGTCATCGTAACCGGCGCTGGCCGTGGCATTGGCCGCGACATCGCGCTGATGATGGCATCGCGCGGTGCAAAGGTTGTTGTGAACGATCTGGGTGGCGCTGCTGATGGCGATGGCGCAGATGCAACCCCGGCGCAGGAAGTGGTCAACGAAATCCGCGCCGCCGGTGGCGAAGCGGTTGCCAACTTTGGTAACGTTGCCAAAATCGAAGACGCACAGGCCATGTACGAACAGTCGATGGACGAGTTCGGCACGATCGACGTTGTGGTAAACAACGCGGGCATCCTGCGCGACGTGATCTTCCACAAGATGACCGAACAGGAATGGGACAGCGTGATTTCCGTTCACCTGAAGGGCAGCTTCAACATGGCAACCGCCGTGGCCAAGCAGTTCAAAATGCAGGCGTCGGGCAGCTTCATCAACTTCACCTCGACCTCGGGGTTGATTGGTAACTTCGGTCAGGCCAACTACTCGGCGGCGAAGATGGGCATCGTTGGCCTGTCGAAATCGCTGGCGCTGGATATGGCACGTTTCAACGTGCGCTCGAACTGTATCGCGCCCTTCGCTTGGTCGCGTCTGATCGGCACCATCCCCGCCAAAACCGACGCCGAAAAAGCACGCGTCGAACGGATCAAGGAAATGACCCCGGCCAAGATTGCACCGCTGTGCGTTGCGCTGGCTGATCCGGCAAGCGACGTTACCGGCCAGATCTTCTGCATCCGGAACAACGAAATCTTCCTGATGAGCCAGCCGCGCCCGATCCGTTCGGTGCATCGCTCCGAAGGGTGGACCCCGGAAACCGTGCGCGATCACGCAATCCCGGCGATGAAGGCCAGCTTCTTCGATCTGGAACGTTCCGGCGACGTCTTTACCTGGGACCCGATCTGATAATAAACTTCTTGCCCGGAAACCGTGTATTTGTTTCCGGGCAAGAACCCCAAAGAAGAAAAAAGGGTAGGGTCGGCAGTGAGCGATGCTGTAAAGGAAAAAACAGTCACATTGTCCTTGGGCGAGGATGACAACCCCCTGTATCAGGACATCGCGCGGTTTCGTGCGATCATGTTTGATTATTTCCTGAAACCGCATGACATGACCATGTCGCAGGGCTGGGTTCTGGTGCATCTGGTTCGTGAAAACGGGCTGCGCCAATCCGAACTGGCCGAACGGCTGGAAGTTGCCACTGTCACCACATCGAAGCTGATCGACCGACTGGAAGCGCGCGGCTATGTCGAACGGCGCCCCGATCCCGGCGACCGCCGGTCCAATCGGGTTTTTGCGACCGAACAGGCCAAGGCCATCGTCAAGATAATGACCAAGACAATTGGCAATCTGGATAAGATCGCCAATCAAGGGATTGATCCGGCAGATTTAGAAACCAACCGCCGCGTTTTGGCCAAGATGCGCCAAAATCTGCGGGATGCGATGGTCAGCCGGTAATCCCGCCCCGGTTTCTGGGGTTCAAAGATCACGATAAGGAAAACGCGATGCCCATCAACGCATCCGCGCCCCCGCTTGCGGGATTGCGCATCATTGAGTTTGCCGGAATTGGCCCCGGTCCGTTCGCAGGGATGATGCTGGCCGATATGGGCGCCGAAATCATTCGGATCGAACGCCCCGGTGCATCTTCGCCCACGGGGCAGGGTGATTATGATCTGGATTTCATGGCGCGTGGCCGCAAATCGCTGGCGCTGAACCTGAAACAGCCGGGGGCGGTGGAAACCGCGCTGCGCCTGATCGAAGGGGCCGATGGCCTGATCGAAGGTTTCCGCCCCGGTGTGATGGAACGCCTTGGCCTTGGTCCCGATGTCTGCCGCGCCCGCAACCCGCGCCTTGTATATGGCCGGATGACGGGCTGGGGGCAGGATGGGCCGATTGCGCATACCGCCGGGCATGACCTGAACTATATCGCGCTGTCTGGTGCATTGTGGGCCAGCGGCGAACGGGATCGTGCGCCGACCTTTCCGCTGAACCTGCTGGGCGATTTCGGCGGGGGCGGCATGTTCCTGGCCTTCGGGATGGTGACAGGGATGCTCAAGGCCGCGCGCACCGGACAGGGCGACGTGGTGGATGCGGCCATTGTCGATGGAACCGCCGCGCTGATGACCATGATTTACAGCCGCCGCGCAATGGGTGTGTGGCGCGACGAACGGGCCGCCAACGCGCTGGACGGCGGGATGCCGTGGTACGGTGTCTATGAATGCGCCGACGGTGGCTGGATCACGATTGGCGCACTAGAGCCGCAATTCTGGGCGGTTCTGCTGGAAAAACTGGGACTGAGCGAAGCCGAACTGGGCGACCGCAAGGACCGCAGCACGTGGCCCGCCATGCGCGCCCGTTTCACCGAAATTTTCGCCAGCCAGCCGCGCGATTACTGGACGGCCCTGCTGCAAGACAGCGACGCCTGTTTTGCCCCGGTCCTGTCGCCCGCCGAAGCGGCGGATCATCCGCACAACCGGGCGCGCGGCATTTTTGGGGGCGCGCAGCAGCAACCCATGCCTGCGCCGCGCTTTGCATCCTCGCAAACGCCGCTGCCCAGCACGCCGCCAACCCCCGGCCAAAACAGCCGCGAGGCGCTGGAATGTAGCGGGTTCTCGGCTGACGAGATTGAAACACTGTTCGCAAAGGGTGTTGTGAGCTGATCGCAACGCAAAGGAGGAAACCGAACATGACTATGCCTGACGTTTTGAAAGACCTGCGGATTCCGCTGATCGGCAGCCCGCTTTTCATTATCTCGACCCCCGAACTGGTGCTTGCACAATGCAAGGCCGGGGTGGTCGGTTCCTTCCCGGCGCTGAATGCGCGCGAAAAGGACGGGCAGTCGCTGGACGAATGGCTGACCCGGATCAAGGACGATCTGGCACGGCACAACGATGCCAACCCCGACCGCCCCGCCGCCCCGTTCGCGGTGAACCAGATCGTGCATAAATCGAACACACGGCTGGAACGCGATGTGGAACTGTGTGTCAAACACAAGGTTCCGGTCTGGATCACCTCTTTGGGGGCGCAGAAATGGGTTTATGACGCGGCGCATAGCTGCGGAGCCATCGTTCTGCATGACGTCATCAATGATCGTTTCGCCCACAAGGCGATTGAAAAAGGCGCCGATGGTCTGATCGCCGTGGCAGCAGGTGCGGGCGGTCACGCGGGGGCGCAATCGCCGCTGGCCCTGATTCAGGAAATCCGCGCGTGGTTCGATGGCCCGCTGTTCCTGTCCGGCGCGATTGGCCGGGGCGATTCCATTCTGGCCGCGCAGGCAATGGGCGCAGACGGCGGCTATGCCGGGTCGATGTTCATCGCCACCGAAGAAGCGAATGCCGTGGATCGTTACAAGGAAATGATCACCGAAAACAGTGCATCGGACATCGTGTATTCCGATCTGTTCACCGGGGTCTGGGGCAACTACCTGAAACCTTCGATCGCTGCCGCCGGAATGGACCCGGACGCGCTGGAACGGTCCGACCCATCCAAAATGAGCTTTGCCGAAGATCGTCAGAAGCCCAAAAGCTGGAAAGAAATCTGGGGATCGGGTCAGGGAATCGGTGCCGTGAACCAGATCGTACCCGTGGCAGAACTGGTGGATCGACTAGAGCGCGAATACATCGCCGCACAAGAGCGTCTTTTGGGAACATTAGGGCGTGCGTGACGGCAGATAACCCCGTATCGGACACATTTAGATTGCTAGATAACATTTATCTTGCTATTTAAGTTAACAGGAAACGCGGGCGACATTCCGCAATCTTAGGGAGGAACATCATGAAACATCTGACGAAACGACTGCTGGCGGCTGCCTCGGTTTCGGTACTGGCCATCGCGGCGCAGGCGGAAACCCGGCTGATTGCGAATGAACCCGGTCCGAACAAGGGCGTTCGCGCGGCAGCGGTGAACTACATCGCGGAACAGATCGCAGAGCGCACCAACGGCGAAGTGACCGTCGAACAAAACTGGGGCGGCGCGCTGTTCAAAACCAACGCGGCGCTGCAATCCATCGGTCTGGGTGTGGCCGATATGGGCGTGCTGATCGGGGCATACTCGGCTTCGGAATTCCCGGAACTGCAACTGGCGGGCCTTCAGCTGAAACCGGCGCACCCTTGGGTGATGATGCAAGCCATGTACGAACTGATGAGCACCAACGAGCATCTTCAGCAGCGTTACGAAGAAATGAATATCGAGTATATCTCGACCTTCTCGCTGTCGCCGGGCATTCTGGCTTGCTCGGGTGAAGGTATCCGCTCGCTGGCGGATGTTCCCGGCAAGAAAATCGCGCACACCGGCAGCTCGACCGACATCTTCGGCGAACTGGGTGGCAACCTTGTGTCCATGCCGATCTACGAAGTGTATCAGGGCATGGAGACCGGACTGGTCGAATGTTCTGTGACCTACGCCTATTACGCGGTTGCCTCGAAGCTGAACGAGCTGGTCAACACCGTGACGGACATGCACTTCTCGCCGCTGGCCAGCCTTGCCACGTTCATGAACAAAGACACCTACGATTCGCTGACGCCTGAACAGCAGGCCATCATCAAGCAAATCGGCCGTGACACGATGGACTTCTACGGTGAAATGCTTGCTGACGCAGACGTGAAGGCAATGGAAACCCTGACCACTGGCCCCAAAGCTGTGGATCTGGTCGAACTGCCCGCCGAGGATTACGCCCGCATTGCCGAACTGTTCAAACCGTCCGTTGCAAACTGGAAAGCAGATGCTTCGGCCGTTGGGACCGATGGCGAGGCGCTGATGGCCGAGCTTTACACGCTGATCGACAAATGGACTGCCGTCATGGAAAAAGACGGTCTGCCTTGGGAACGCAAGTAAGCTGCACGACCACTACCGGCCCGGACGCCCCTGCGCTCCGGGCCGTGTATTATACCATCCGACAGAATGAGACCGACTATGAAACGCATCGAGCATATCCTCGATACGATGGCGGCTGTCGCCATCGTTCTTCTGGGCCTCTTGATCACAGCCAATATCGTTGCCCGCGAGGTCATCCAGACCGGCGTTCCCGACATCATGATCATGGTGCAGGAACTGATGATCCCCGCAATTCTTTTCCCGTTGGCCAGCGCAACCGCTGCGCGTGCGCATATCGCAATCGAAGTGATCGCCAATCTTTTCCCGGCGTCGCTTAATCGCTGGATCGCAGTTTTTGCAGGTTTGACCGGCTTGCTGATTGCGTCTGTGTTGCTGTTTGCCGGATGGATGGAATTCTGGAAAACCTTCAATTCGCACGCCCACTACGGCGGAACCTTCTTCTGGCCGAAATGGCCGGGCCGGGCGCTGTTCGTGCTTGCAATTGCCTTCTTCGAACTGCGGCTGCTGACCGTTGTCTGGGCCGACCTGCGCGCCGCCCTGACCGGGCAACCCGCCCCCGAAACACTCTGAGCCGAAAGGAACTGACATGGACCTGGCTACCGTCGGATACATTGCGTGCGCCGCCGTCATTCTTCTTTTGGCGATCCGCGTACCTATTTCGTTTGCCATTGGTGGCGTTGCCGTGACCGCGATTTTTATCGTGTTCGCGTTCCGCACCGGCACGTTCCTGCCCGAACGTGCGATCAAGACCACGTTGTCTTTGGCGTTTTCTTCCAGTTTCGACCTTGTACACAGTTACGACCTGTCGATGATCCCGCTGTTTATCGCGCTGGGGCATGTGGCCTATAAGGCCGGGATCACCACCGAAATTTACGAGGCCGCCCGCGTCTGGCTGGCCCGTCTGCCCGGTGGTGTTGCTATTGCATCGGTTGCCGGTTGCGGTGGGTTCTCGGCCATTTCCGGGTCGTCGATTGCCTGTGCCTCGACGATGGGCCGCATATGTACCCCTGAAATGCTGCGTATGAACTATGACCCGCGCCTTGCCACCGCATCGGTTGCAGCGGGCGGGACGCTGGGATCGCTGATCCCGCCGTCGGTTCTGTTCATCATCTACGGTATCTTCACCGAAAGTTCGATCAGTCAGCTTTTCCTTGCCGGTTTCCTGCCGGGGATCATTTCGATGATCGGCTATTCGCTGGTAATTGTGCTGTGGGTCAAGCAAAGCCCGGAAATCGCGCCGCGCCCCACCGAAACCGTGCCGATGGCGCAGAAAATGCAGGCCGCCATCCGTAGCTGGCCCGCGGTTCTGCTGTTCGTACTGGTGATCGGTGGTATCTATGGCGGTATCTTCACCGCGACCGAAGCCGCCGCACTGTCGCTGTTGTTTGCAACGGGGTTGGGCATCTCGCGTGGGCATATCCGGTTCCGCGACATCATTCCGCTGCTGCGTGAAACGATGGCAACCACCGGGGCGATTTTCTTTATCGCTGCTTGTGCCAAGATTTTCGTCGCGCTGATTGCACTGACTGGTTTGTCCAACTCGCTGGTTGGCCTGCTGGATAACGCGGCAATCGGGCCGGGCGTTTTCCTGCTGCTGGTCTGCCTGATCTATCTGGTGCTGGGCATGTTCCTTGATCCGGTTGGCATCATGGTTCTGACCCTGCCGCTGATGATCCCGATGGTGGAAAGCTATGACATGAACCTGATCTGGTTCGGCGTGGTGATCGTGAAGCTGCTGGAAATCGGCCTGATTACGCCACCTGTAGGTCTGAACGTCTTTGTCTTGGCCAGCGTGCTGGAAGACAAGGTCGACATCGGTCAGATCTTCTCGGGGCTGTGGCGGTTCCTTGGGATTGACCTTGTGGTTCTGACCCTGCTGATCCTGATCCCGTGGCTGTCGCTTGCCATCCCCATGTCCATGAATTGAGGTGAATGATGTTACGTTTCGTCCCATCTACCGTTGAAAACGAAACCCTGCTGAATTTCGGCCAAGAGATCGCGCGCAATGCCGCGCGGATGGGGGACAAGCCTGCCGTTATCGTTCCGGGTCGCACTGTCACCTGGTCTGACTTCGGCGCGATGGTGGCGCAGGTCACTGGTAAACTGCGCGCCGCTGGCGTGGGGCGTGGGACGTTCGTGGCAACATTGTCCGAAAATTCACTGGAAAATGTTGTGCTGTTCTGCGCAACTCTTTCGGCTGGGGCCTGTGTTGTGCCCCTGCCGTTTTCCGCCACGTCCGAGGCGCTGACCCGGATGATGAGCGATAGCGGGGCGGGGATGTTGTTCGCCTCGCCCACCCAAATGGACACCGCCAAGGGGCTGGGCGCGCCGGTTCTGCTGGACCTGTCCGACCTGATGGATTGGGCTGCCGATGCCGAACCTTTGGCCCCGCAAGAGGTGCAGGCGGATGATCTGTTCAATATCATCTATTCGTCTGGCACCACGGGCCTGCCCAAGGGGATCATCCACGATCACCGTTTCCGGTCGCGGCAATTGGCGCGGATCACCCGGTTCGGGCTGGATCAGGACGCGCGGTTGATCATTTCCACCCCGCTTTATTCCAACACCACCCTGTTTGGGATGCTGCCCACATTGTCGTTGGGCGCGACGCTGGTCGTGATGCCGAAATTCAACACGATTGAATTTCTGGACCTATCGCAACAGCACGCGCTGACCCATGCCATCTTGGTGCCTGTGCAATACATGCGCCTGATGGCCGAACCCCGGTTCGACGACTTCGATCTGAGCGCCTATCAGTGCAAATTCTCGACTTCGGCCCCGCTGCCGGGGACGCTGATCAGCAAAATCATAGACCGCTGGCCCGGCAACCTGATCGAGGTGTACGGCATGACCGAGGGCGGGATTTCTACCGCGCTGAACTGCACCGCCTTCCCCGACAAATGGGACACGGTTGGCAAGGCTGGCGAAGGGATCGACGTCCGCGTGATTGACGAACAGGGCAACGAACTGCCTGCGGGTGAATTTGGCGAACTGGTGGGCCGTGGTCCGTCCATGATGCCCGGCTATCACAACGCCGAAGACAAAACCGCCGAACTGCTTTGGACCGATGCAGAGGGCAACCATTTTATCCGCACAGGCGATATGGGCCGCATTGATGAAGATGGCTTCATTCACCTGATGGATCGTAAAAAGGACATGATCATTTCCGGCGGGTTCAATATCTACGCCGCCGATCTGGAGGCTGTTTTGCGCCAGCATCCCCAAGTGGCCGACGCCGCCGTCATCGCCATCCCGTCAGAGGCATGGGGCGAAACCCCACTGGGCTTCGTAGTCCTGTCCAACGGCGCGGACACCACCCCCGAGGACGTCTGCGCATGGGCGAATGAACGGCTGGGGAAAACCCAACGCCTGTCCCGCGTCATCGGCATGGATGAATTGCCCCGCAGCGAAATCGGCAAAGTGCTGAAAAAAGACCTGCGGGCGCCTTACTGGGAAAAGTAAGCGATCCTTCACAGTTAACATGGCCCGCCCCGTCAGTGGCGGGCCATTTGCGTTACAGCGGGGCGGCGGCGTTTATGCGGCGATACCCAGCTGTCCCGTGATAAAATCCATTGCTGACTTTTGTGCCGCCACACAGATTTTCCAAGGACTCCTGCGCTTGGTCCAGCTCCAGGGTTTCATCCAGTACGCACCGGAACAGCGTGGCAACGGCCACCATATCCACCACCTGCGGCATCAGGCGCAAATGGGTGACGCCATCGCCGACCAGCCGCGCGGATTCCGGCAGTAAATCAACATAGCTTTCTGATTGGGTTTGAATCCCATTCACGCGCAGGATCGGGTTTTGATCCGTGGTGCGCAGGGGCATCCCATCCGGGTCGTCCTCGCATACGAACAGGCAATTGTCTTTGGTGCGGTTATGGGCGCGGGCGTGATAGCAGCGGGCCGAAACAGCCAATGACGCGCGGCCAAACGCCTGCACCTCGACGCCCAGCCCCAAATCCCGCGCGGCCTTGGCAGCGACAGCAATGGCCGGACCGGGCAATTCCGTGGGCAGGCAGACATGGGTCGCGCCGTTCGTCGCCATCCATGCAATCGTGGCTTCGTTATAGGCGTTCATAAATGGCCCGATGCGATGCGGGCGTTTGCCCCGCGCGAACAGGCCAGCGGCGTTATTGAATTCGATTTCCGGGCTGTCCAGCTCAGCCAGATCCGCCGTGGCCTTGCGTTCGCGTTTCAGCATCACTTCGGCCAGTGACGACAGGATCACGGTTTTTCCCCCGCGTTCCAGCCGCTCGATGATGTCAGGCAAATCCGCCTCTTGAAAGGGCGCGCGTTTGGAACAGATCACTTCGCCAAGGTACACCTCGTCCACGGGGGCTTCGTCAGCGATTTTGGCGTAAAAATCGCGCCGGACCTCGGGGGACCAGTGATAGGCAATCGGGCCAAGGGTCAGTTTGGTCATGGGTCTTACCGCCATTTCTTTGTTTCAAATGCACCTTGGGTCTGTTTTTGGCCTTCGGTCAGGGCCACCAGATCGGCGATATTGGCGGGGCGACCCGCGCGGATGTCATCCACGGCCTGCCGAAAGGCGGAAACCACCCCCCGCACATAGGATTTGGATCGCTGGCGGCCTTCGATCTTGAAGGCGTGAACCCCTGCGTCGATCAAGTCGGGCAACAGCCGCGACAGGTTCAGGCTGATCGGTTCCTCAAAGGCATAATACCCGTCCGGGCGGTGGGGGGCCGTGTAGCGCCCCTTGCAGATGGTGGGATACCCGGCCTTTTCATTGGGTCCGAAGCAATCAATGGTGAACCCCGCCAGTTGCGACGACATCGACCCGTCCTCGTGGCGGCGATAGTCCACGTCAGAGGCGGGGGAACACACCCCGTCCATATTGGTGGATTGCCCGGTCAGGTAATTCGTCAGGCTGCACCGACCTTCGACCATCAGCCCGTGATTGCCAAAGATAAAGGTTTCGATCTCACAGGGGATTTCCTTGCGGATCTGGCGGATTTCCGGGATCGTCAGGATACGCGGCAACACCACACGTTTGACGCCGAAGTTTTCGCAATAATACCGGATCGCCTCGGGGCTGGATGCGGCGGCTTGCACGGACAGGTGCAGGCGGACCTGTGGGTGGGTTTGGGCGATATATTGCGCCACACCCATATCCGCGACGATAAACGCATCAACCCCGAACTGCGCGCCAGTATCTGCCGCGTGCCGCCACAGATCGACCTTTCCCGCCGGGGGATAGGTGTTCAGCGCCAGCAGCACTTTGGTGCCTTTGGCATGGGCATAGGCCACGGACGCTGCCAACTCATAGGGCGTGAAATTCAGCCCCGGAAAGTTGCGGGCGTTGGTCGCATCCTGAAACCCACAATATACGGCATCCGCACCAGCATCCACCGCAGTACGCAACGCGGCCGGGGTGCCAGCGGGACAGATCAGTTCGGCAAGGCTCATGGCTGGGGGTATCCTTTGGTATCATCGGAATAGGACCGGCGCAGGCGTGACAGGATGGCCCGCCCCGGTTTTCCGAACATGGCGGCGGTGTCTTCGGCGATGGACCCATCAATGTCATCCAGCGCATTCCTAAGCCGGACAATGGCCTCGGTATCGCCGGACACCTCCAGATCGCGCGAGAAAAAGGCCGCGTCGCCGTCCTGTTCGGAATCAAGCAGTTCCAGAAGCAACAGGAACTGCCCCCGGATCGTGGCGCCAGCATCGGGGGCGGCATCACGCGGGACGGCGCGGAAAATCAACGCCTGCGGATCGGGGCGCAAATGCAGGGCAAAGGGCAACTCCACCGGATCAATCAGGAAATCGGTGGATTGATGCGCCCCAAGGCGGGCAAAAAGGGATGGGTGTTCCTGTGCAATGCGCCGGACGATCCGGGACAAGAGCGGTTGAACGACGGTGCAGGCCATGCGTGACACGAATAATCGTGCCGGGTTTGGCGTGCCGGTTTGCGGCGGTATCGGGGGGGCTGTATCTGTCATATCTGGGGTGCAGGATGGTTGCTGATGGCGGCAAACTGTGTCCCGAAGCGCGGCGCGGCCTTGATAATTGTCAATTATACTGGTGTTTCCTATGTCGCACCCCGTTTGAGACGGCCCGCGCAGTCGCGGCCATGTTGACCTGAGTGTTTTTGTCGTCTACTGGCTGATCGCATAACCACGCAGCCAGGTTGCCGTCCCCGACGTGCTTTCAAGCAACGTAATCGCACTCAAGGGGACATTTATGACTATTCGCCTGACTGGCCGCAGCCTGTTGCTGCTTGGCACTTGTTTCATTGCATCACCACTGACCGCCCAAGACGGTAACGCGCTGGATTTGGGAACACTGCGCATTGATACCGCCGCCGCGCAAAACGTGCTGGGCAATGACGAAATCACCGAAGAAGAAATCGAAAATCGCGCACCCGCCACGATGGGCGATGTGTTCAAAGGGGAATCCACCGTAACCGCCAGCGGCGGCGCGGCAATCGCCCAGAAGATTTTCGTGAACGGGATCGAGGAAAGCCTGCTGTCCGTGACCATCGACGGCGCACGGCAGAACAAATCGGCGTTCCACCATTCGGGGAATATCCTGTTTGATCCGGCCCTGTTGAAATCGGTCGAGGTCAGCGAAGGGATCGCGCCCGCCGATGCGGGGCCGAATGCGCTGGCGGGGGGTCTGGCCTATACCACCAAAGATGCCCGCGATTTTCTGACAGCCGGGCAGCGGTTTGGCGGGCTGGCATCGCTGGGCAGCAGTTCCAATGAAAACGGCTTCCGCCGGTCGCTGACCCTGTTCGGGCAGGAAGGCGGGTTTGAATGGCTGTTAAGCGGCACCCGCCACACCAGCGATGAATATACCGATGGCGATGGCGCGGTGGTTCCCGGCACCGAGGCAGACCTGAGCGCCTATGTGCTGAAGCTGGCCTATACCACGCAGGGCGGCAAACGGCTGTCGTTTTCGGCCTCGCAAACCGAGGATACGGGACTGCGGGCTGCGCAGGCGGGGCCGGGTGGGATTTTGTTCATCCGCCCGGATTTCGCCGGTGTGGTCGGACGGCCCAGCACCTTTGTCGAGGCAATGTCGCGGCGCACCTCCTATACCGTGACCTATACGGATGAAGCCCCGCAAGGCTGGTTCGCGCCCACGGTGCAGTTCAGCTATAACGAACAGGAACTGGACGCGTCCGGCGTGTGGGGTCTGAACACCAGCCTGAGCGGCGTGGCCAAAAATGAATGGCAGCTTCGCAACGGGACGCTGACCGCCGGGGTGGATTTCTTTCATGAAACCGCCGAGGGCGAAGGCCGTGGCACGGGGGCTTATGGGTCCAACGGAAAAGAAAAGCTGAACAGCGTAGGACTGTTCGCACAGGCGCGACAGGATTTGACCAACAGCATTTCGGTATCTTATGGCGGACGGGTGGACCGGCAGGAATTCACCGCTGCCGATGGCACCACGTTTGACGATACCGGCGTCAGCGTGAACGGCGCTGTGGATATGCGGCTGACAGATACATTGAGCCTGAATGCCGGTGTCGCCTCAAGCTGGGGTGGCTATGAGCTGGGCGAGGCGGCGCTGATCAATTTCGGCACGCCCTGGACCTATGCGGGGTTCACCTCGTCCCGGTCGCAAACGGCGCGGATCGGTCTGCGCTATGATACCGGGCGCTGGTCTGCCAGCGGGGCGCTGTTCCGCAGCGAAATCAAGGATCTGAACGCGGTTCTGCCCTCCGGCGGGGATCGCGGTGCGCTTAGCGACCTGTCCTCGCAGGGGTTTGACGGATCGCTGACCTATACCGGCGACCGGGGCTATGCGCGGCTGAATTACACCTATGCGGATGTGGAACTGGACGACGCGGCGATTGGCACAACGGCCTATTACTATGGGCGTCCGATGGGGCATATTTTCGGGCTGGAAGCCGGGTATGATCTGTCCAAGGAAATGCGCATCGGCGGCACCGCGCAAATCGCGCTGAAGAACACCGATGGCGGGCTGGACCTGCCGGGATATACCGTGCTGAACGCCTATGTCAGCTATCGCCCGGCGCAGTTGAGCGGGATGGAATTCCGGATGGCGGTGGATAACCTGCTGGACGAAACCTATGCCAGCCGCAGTTCCGACGGCGTGGGGCTGGGCAATGTCGTCGCCCTGAACGAACCGGGGCGGACAATTTCGCTGACCGCATCCATGCGGTTCTGATCCGGGCGGTTCTGATCTGAAACGGGGCGGCCTGCGGGCCGCCCCGATTTTTTGGGCAGGGCGATTACACCGCCTGCCATGACATGCCCTCGAACCCTTCGCGAAAGGCGAAGCGTTTCAAGTGGTCGTCAATGACGTGGCGGGCGCGGGTCAGGCCTTCGGCGTCCTCGGCAGTGATTTCCACCCGTAGCCCGGTGGCGCTGGCGTACAAACGGGCCGGGCCAGCAGGCAGGGCGGCCAGCCCTTCTTTGTCGTCATATTCGACGATCACCTTATGGGCGAAGTGTTTGCACAGTTGTTGCAGATATTTCGATCCGTTGGGCGTTTCAAACTGCCCGGTTTCTGTAAGCGGCATGGAAAATCCTTCCTGATTGTTTTTGTCAGAATAAGGCTTGCGTTCCCATCGCGCAATCCGTTACCACCTCGCAGACACGCACAGCCACCCCGCGCCAATGCACCGGGCCAGCCATGTTTGACTCAGTTCAAAAGGATGCAGCCATGCGCATGATGGTACGGGGCGGGGTTTTGGCCGCTGTGATTTCCGTGGTCGCGGCCGGGGCCGTATGGGCCGATACAGTGACAATTGAAACCGCAACAGGGCCGGTGGCAGTGCCGGAAAATCCAACACCGCTGGCGGTGTTCGATCTGGCGGCGATTGATACCTTGCAGGCGTTGGGGATACCGATGGAGGGCACCCCGCGCCCGCTGTATCTGGACAGCCTCAGCGATGTAGCCAAACAGACCAAACCCATCGGCACCCTGTTTGAACCAGATTTCGAGGCACTGGCCACCCTGCAACCCGGGCTGATCGTGGTGGGGGGGCGCTCCTCGGCTCAGGGGCAGGCGCTGGCGGCGATTGCCCCGGTGGTCGACATGTCGATCTGGGGCAGCGATATGGTGGGACAGGCCAAGGCCCGGATCGCGGCCTATGGAACGCTATTCGACCGCCGCGATGTGGCTGACGATCTGACCGCCCGGCTGGATAGTGCCCTGACCCGCGCCCGCGCGGCGACACAGGGCAAGGGAACGGCGCTGATCGTGCTGACCAACGGTGGCAAGATTTCCGCCTTTGGCGCGGACAGCCGATTTGGTTGGTTGCACGGCGCACTGAATTTGCCCGAGGCGGCGGCGGGGTTGGAATCCTCCTCGCACGGGCATCCGGTTTCGTTTGAATTTCTGCTGGAGACAAACCCCGATTGGCTGCTGGTCATTGACCGGGGGGCCGCGATTGGCGCGGCTGGGCAGGGGGCCAAGGCGACGCTGGACAATCCCATCGTGGCCCGCATGAAAGCCGCGCAATCGGGGCAAATCGTCTATCTGGATGCCGCGCCGCTGTATCTGGCCGGTGGCGGGTACAGCGCGATGATGCACACGCTGGACGAAATCATCGCGGCCTTTGACGGCGGCAACGGCTAAGTGCGATGCGGTTCCAAACCCCGGTTCTGTTGGTTGCGCTGTTGGCGCTGGTGGGGATCAGCCTGTGGCTGGGCGCGGCCTCTGTGACCTCATGGCAGGATGCGTGGCTGTTTGGTGTCAGCCGGTTGCCGCGCACGGCGGCGGCGCTGCTGGCCGGGGCCGGGCTGGCGCTGGCGGGGGTGGTGGTGCAACAGGTGGTGCAAAACCGGCTGGTTGAACCATCGCTGACCGGCACCACGGAATCCGCCATGCTGGGATTGCTGCTGGTCACGCTATGGGCGCCGGGCATGGCGATTGCGGGGAAAATGACGCTGGCGGCATTGGCGGGGCTGGCTGGAACCGGCGGGTTCCTGATGCTGGCGCAACGCGCCCCGCGCCAAGACCCGATGCTGTTGCCGATTGTCGGGCTGATCTATGCCGGGATCATCTGGGCGGCGACCACATGGATCGCGTGGTCCACCGATTTGCTGCAATATCTGGGGGTTTGGCGACTGGCGGAATTTTCCGGCGTGATGCAGGGGCGTTATGAATGGCTGTGGGCCGTGGGGGCGTTGGCGCTGCTGCTATATGCCGTCGCGGATCGCATCACGATTCTAGGACTTGGCCGGGAACAGGCCCGGTCCTTGGGTCTGAACTACGGGCAAACCCGCGCCTTGGGATTGGTGATCGTATCGGTGCTAAGCGCGCTGGTGCTGGTGACGGTGGGGGCATTTCCCTTTGTCGGGCTGATCGCGCCCAATCTGGTGTCCCGCTGGCGGGGCGATAATTTGCGGGGCAACCTGCCGATAATCGCGCTTGGCGGTGGCGGGCTGGTGCTGGCATCCGATGTGATCGGGCGGGTTCTGCGCTATCCGTTTGAAATCCCTGCGGCGCTGGTGTTTTCCGTCTTTGGGGCGGTGATTTTCCTGTGGTTGCTGTTTGCCGCGCCCGCCCGGTCCGGGGGGCAATCATGATCCGGTCCCGGCTGCTCCTGTTGGCGGCGGGGCTGGTGCTGCTGTCAGCGGCGTTCTTGCTGTGGAAGCTGCAAGAACCCACGGGGTTTATCCTGTCGCTTCGGGGCAGCAAGCTGGCGGTGCTGATCTGCGTGGGCGCCGCCACGGGGGTGGCGACAATCCTGTTTCAGACCGTTGCCATGAACCAATTGCTGACCCCCGGCATCGTGGGGTTTGATGCGCTGTTCGTGCTGCTTCAAACCGGGCTGGTTGCGATACTTGGGGGCGTTGGGGCGGCGTTGTTTCCGCCGATGGCGCAGTTTTTGATGGAAACCGCGCTGCTGATGGGCGCCGCGTTGCTGCTATTCGGCGGGCTGCTGCGGCGGGGCGCGGGGGATGTGACGCGGGTTATCCTGACAGGTGTCATTCTGGGAATGTTGCTGCGTGGCCTGACCGAGGTGGTGCAGCGCATGTTGGACCCTGCCGATTTTGCCATCGTGCAACAGGCAATGTTCGCCAGCTTCAGCCGGGTCAGCACCCCCCAAATTTGGACCGGCGGCGGGGTGATCGCGGTGGCGCTGGCGGTGGCGCTGTGGCAGGCCCCGGCGCTGGATGTGGCCGGGTTGGGGCGCAGCACCGCCCGCAGTCTGGGGCTGGCGCATGATCGTGTGGTGCTGATCGTGCTGGGGCTGGTGGCCGCGCTGGTGTCGGTGTCCACGGCGCTGGTGGGGCCGCTGACCTTTTTGGGATTGCTCTCGGCCAGTCTGGCCCGGCAGGTGTTACAGACCCATCGGCATGACGCGCTGATCCCGGCGGCGGCGCTGATCGGGGCGACGATCCTTGTGGCGGGGCAATTCGTATTTGAACGACTGCTGGCCAGCCAATCGGCGCTGGCTGTCATCGTGGAATTTTTCGGCGGCTTGCTGTTCCTTTTCCTTGTTTTCAGGCGGAAACCATCATGATCCAGATCGAAGGCTTGTCGTATCGCGTGGGGAAAACCCCGATCCTGCATGATATTTCGCTGACCCTGAAACCGGGGGGGATTACGGCGCTGATCGGGCCGAACGGGGCGGGGAAATCCAGCCTGTTGCATTGCATTTCCGGGCTGCATGATCTGGCGGCAGGGCATATCCGCATTGATGGGCTGGACCCGCTGCGCGCCCCGGATCGGGATCGGGCGCGGGTGGTTGCGCTGTTGCAGCAATCGCCGGGCGTGGTCAGCCGTTTGCGGGTGCGTGAATTGGTGGGATTTGGCCGCTGGCCGCATCATCAGGGACGACCGACAGCACAGGATACCGCGATGGTCGATGCCGCGCTGGAAAGTTTCACGCTGACCGATCTGGCGGACCGAACGTTGGAGTCGCTGTCCGGCGGGCAGCGGCAACGGGCGTTTATCGCGATGACCTATGCACAGGATACGCCGTGGCTGTTGCTGGATGAACCGCTAAACGCGCTGGACCCGCGCCATGCCCGCGATTTGATGGCGCGATTGCGCCGGCTGGTGCAGGACACGGGGCGCAGTATTGTCATCGTGTTGCATGACATCAACGCCGCCGCGGGATGGGCTGACCGGATCGTGGCGATGAAAGACGGGCGGGTGATCGGGCATCAGGATACGCCAGACCTGTTGACCCCGGACATGTTAGAAACCGTGTTCGACATGCGCTTTGACGTGCTGACGCACCAAGGGCGGCCCGTGGTCATTTCACGCTGAACGCCTGTGTCTGGTGCTGCATCATAAGCGGGCTGGGGGGAATTCGTGTTGTCGCGGGGACGGGTTTCGTTTTGGGTATCCGTTCAGGGGCAAAGCCCTATATGCCAATTATGGTATAATACGGCACTGATCTGAAAGGAGACCCGGAATGGAAATCAGACGCAGCGGCAGCACCCCGTCAACCAAGGGATCGCCGGATTATTTTACCGGAACCGTGCGGTTCGACGCGCCGTTCAAAGGCACGGGTGACGCGCGGATCAGCGGGGCGACCGTGACCTTTGAACCCGGTGCGCGGACGGCATGGCATACGCACCCGTTGGGGCAAACGGTGATGGTAACGGCCGGGTTGGGCTGGGCGCAGCGCGAGGGCGGCCCGAAAGAGGAAATCCGCCCCGGCGATATCGTGTGGTTTGCCCCCGGTGAACGGCATTGGCATGGCGCAACGGAAAGCACCGCAATGACCCATATCGCCATTGCCGAAACGGTGGATGGCGTGGCCGTCGACTGGTTGGAACATGTCGCGGACGCCGATTATACCGGCTGATGGGGGCGGGTCCGGGGCAGGCGGTTGGGGCAGGCGGTTGGGGCTGCCCCGGCGATGCGGATTTTACAGCGCCAGTTTCAGACGACCGCCGTTTTTGGCACGCGAACAGCAGCTCATGACGCGGCGGTTTTCCTGCCGTTCCGCGCGGGTCAACACCACGTCGCGGTGGTCGATGTCGCCCTCTAACACGGTGACTTCGCAAGAGCCGCACAACCCTTCGCGGCAGTCTGATCCCACGTCGATTCCAGCGGCCAGAATGGCATCCAGCATGGTGCCGTCGCGCGGCACCTGAACGAGCAGACCGGAATCGGCCAGCTCCACCTCGAACGGCAGTTCCTTGTCCGGGTCCAGCCCCGAAGACCCCGCGCTGAAATGTTCAAAGTGGAACGTGCCTGCCGGATGGTCGGCGGTCAGGGTTTCCAGCGTGGTCAGCAGATCGGCGGGGCCGCAGGCGTAAATCTGCCCGCCGTCCGGCACCGTCGCCACCAGCGCGGGCAGGTCCATACGCTGACCCTGATCGCTGGGATGCAGGGTTAGTGCCGCGCCATGATCGGCCCGCAAACGATCCAGCAGGGCCATGCTGCGCAGCGCCCGGCCCGCGTAATGCAGCGCATAGGGTTTGCCCAGATGTTTCAGCCGATCCGCCATAGCAAGGATCGGGGTAATCCCGATGCCGCCCGCAATCAGCGTATAATGCGGGGCGGTTTCATCCATCCGAAACAGATTATGCGGCCCACGCATTTTCAGGGTCTGCCCCGCCTGCACCGTATCGTGAATATAGCACGACCCGCCGCGCCCGGCATCCTCGCGCAGGATGGCAATCTGGAACGCGTCATCGCCGGGAGTGCCACACAGGGAATATTTGCGGTCATAGTCGCCCACGCAGATTTCGATATGGGCGCCTGCGCTCCAGCGGGGCAGGGGGCGGTTTTGCGGGTCTTCCAGCGTCAGGCGGATGATACCGTCTGTTTCATGATGCAAATCGCGCACCCGGACCTTGCGGGCGATGTCACGGCGGGCGGGGGCGCCAACGGGGAAATCGCGGTCCGCCTCTCGCAGGGCGGGGGTGATGCGTTCAGGGTTTTGCGCCGGGTTCCATTCCACCCACAGGTGATCAGGCCCCCGGAATGACGTGTTGGGCAGATAGGTGAATTCCTGTTCCGCAAGCCGCAGATGCGGCAGGCGGCGGGTCATTTCTTCGAGGAAGATACGCATTTCCATACGGCCAATGTTTTTGCCCATACATTGATGTGCGCCATAGCCAAAGGTCAGGTGATCCACCGCGTTATCGCGGTAAATGTCGAATGTGGCGGCGTCCTCAAAATGGCGGTCGTCCTGATTGCCCGAGGCCTGCACGATCAGCAGTTTCGCGCCTTCGGGCAGGTCAATGCCGTTCAGGGTGGTCGGGGCGGTGGTCTGCCGCCGCCATGCCACGATGGACCCGGCATAGCGCAGGCATTCTTCGACGGCGTTGGGGATCAGGGACGGGTCGGCGCAAATGTCATCCCACGCCTGACGGTTGGTCAGCAGGGTTTTGAACATGTTGGTTGACGCCAAAGACGTGGTTTCATGCGCTGCAACGATGATCGCCATCATCATGGAATGCACATAGCTGTCGGTGACAACCTCGGGGATTTCCTGATTCATACGAATGGTGTGGTGCATCCATCCGGTGCCGTCTGGTTGCTGGCGCATCTTTTCGATGACCTGCCCGGCGTATTGCCAGAACCGGCCTACGTCATGGGCCACCGCAATTTGTTTTTCGTCGCTGGGTTTGCCCCAAGTATTGACCGAATGCGCGACAGAAAAGGTGCGCAAGGTGGCGATTTCATCCTCGGGGACGCCAAGGAAATGCAGGGCGACCAGCAGCGGCACCTCGTACAACATAGCGTCAACCAAATCGACACGGCCTGAATCAATAAAGGCGTCGATCTTTTCGCGGGTCAGGCGGCGGATCATATCCTGATGCTGTTCCAGATTGGCGGGGATGAAATGATCCATCAACGCCCGCCGCCGTTCCATGTGGGCTGGCTCATCCTCGTTCACCATAGTGCGGTTCATGGCGTAGTCGTAGCTTTTGAGGATTTCCATCGCGTCGGGCGTGGCGGGGGTGATTTTTTCCAGAACGTTTTTAGGGGAAAACAATATGTTATCCCGAAACACGGCTTTGATGTCATCATAACGGGACACCACCCAATAGCCCAGTTTGGGGGCGTAGAACACTGGAAGCTGATCACGCGACCAACGCAGGGCCTCGGCCGGGTCCAGTTGATAGGGGCCATCGAACGGATCGAAGCTGTCGGCCATCATGGGCAGATCGGCATCGGGCATTTGCGCGCCGCTGAACGGACAGGTGCCGCCCGGATTGGTTTGGGGGGATGCGGAACCGGGCATGTCATTTCCTCTCTGGCTGCGTCGTGCGGAAATTTTATGTTACGAATAATGAACAATCAAGCGCGAATAATGATACACATGTTTTGATTATCGGACAGTTTCTTGCACATTGAGGGAAACTGGGGCAGATCAGGCCAAAGGTAGGACAGCGAGGCATATCCATCATGGCGGCAAGCACGCTACAGACATTGGACCGGGGGCTGGATGCGCTGGTGCTGGTGTCACGGACACCGGGGGGGCTGAAAGTGGGCGATCTGGCAGCAAAGCTAGAGCTGCACCGGGCGATTGCCTATCGGATCGTCGCCACGCTGGCCGAACACGGGATGGTGCGTCGGTTAGAGGATGGGCGGATCGTACTGGGTGCAGCGGCGTTTCTACTGGGGGCGCAGACCACGGACACGATCCGCAGCTTTGCCCGCCCGGTTCTGGAAGAACTAGCCGACCGCACCGGGGCAACGGCGTTTTTATCAATGGCCGAAGGGGACGATTGCGTGGTCAGCCTGACTGCCGAACCGCGCGAGGCGATGATCAATCTGCATTACCGGATCGGCACGCGCCACCCTGTCAGCAAGGGGGCGGCAGGCATTGCCATTCTGGCATCACGTCCGGCTGGACCCGAGGACAGCGAGGCCGTGCGGTTCTGCCGCGACCACGGCTATAGCGTGACACGCGGCGAATTGCACAAGGGCGCGATCGGCGTTTCCAGCCCGGTTCACCTGCCGCAAAGCGGTTTTGCCGGGGTAGAGTTATCCATTGGCGTTGTCGCGCTGGAAGAGTTGGATCTGGACAGCGCCACAATCGCGGTGCCAGAGGCCGCGCGAGCCTTGGCGGGGCGGTTTATCTAACGCGCCCCGCGCGGTGATTGGGCGTCAGACCAGCACGTGATCGGGGACGTCCCGTGTCAGGGATTGGTGCGTAGACAACGGGGCCAGAAGACCGGGGATTTTCGGCACTTCGACCGCATAGAAATAGCGGCAGGCCCATGTTTTTTCCTGCGCCATATCCAGCCAAATCCATGCGACGACGCACAGCCCAAAGGCATCAAGAAAGGCCGTGGCATTGGACAGCGCATCGGCGGCGGACCCATCGGCCAGAAGCTGCGAAACCGTGGTTTCAAACAGATCGGCCAGCCCCGCCAGTTGCCCAGCCTGTTCGGCAAAATCGGGATCGGCATTTGCGGCGCTGGCGCGTATCTGCGCGATGAAATCGGCAAAGCACCGCCCCCGGTCCGACAGGATTTTACGGCCCATCAGGTCAATCGCCTGAATGCCTGTGGTGCCTTCGTGGATGGGGTTCAGGCGGCTGTCACGGTAAAGCTGCTCCACATCGAAATCACGGGTGTAGCCATAGCCGCCGTGAATCTGGATGGCCTGATGCAAGGAAACCAAACCCTGTTCCGAAGGCCATGATTTGATAACCGGCGTCAGCAGGCCCAGCAGCGAATCCGCCGCTTGCCGGGTGGGGGCGTCCGGGGCGGTATTGGCCAGATCGCACAGCAGCGCGGCCTTCAGGCACAGGGCCAGCGCGCCTTCGGACAGGGCTTTTTGTTGCAGCAACATGCGGCGCACATCGGGGTGTTGCAGGATGGCGACGGGTTTGGCTTGTGTCTTATCATGGGCGGGGCGGCCCTGAATCCGTTCGGCGGCGTATTGTCGGGACAGCTCGTACCCGCGATAAGCCATTGCCGCACCGCTAAGCCCAACATTGGTGCGGGCTTCGTTCATCATTTGGAACATGATTTTCAACCCATCGCCCTCGGCCCCGATCCGCCAGCCAATTGCCCCGTCTTTTTCACCGAAATTCAGCAGGCAATTGGGGGTGCCGCGATAGCCCATTTTGTGATTCAGACCGGCCACGGCAATATCGTTGCGGCTGCCATCGGGCAGGATTTTCGGAACGATGAACAGGCTGGTGCCTTTGGGGCCGGGCAGGGTGGTGCCGTCCGGTTGCACGGCCTTGGCCAGAACCAGATGCACGATATTGTCCGAGACGTCCTGATCCCCGGCGGAAATCCACATCTTGCGCCCGCTGAGCCGATAGCGCGCGCCCAACGTATCGGTGCCATCTGGCGCGGCCTTTGTGGTGATGTCCCCCAGCGATGATCCCACATCGGGTTCGGACAGGCACATGGTGCCAAGCGCGGTGCCATCGAATTGCGGCTGCGCAAAGGTGGCAACCTGTTCGGGCGTGCCAAAATCCGCAATGACCCGTGCATTGGCAATGGACAACATCACAAAGCCCGAAGCGGCGACATTGGCCGCCATCACCTCGGTCATGGCGCCGGTGGCAATGGCAAAGGGAAAGCCCATGCCGCCAAGTGCGGTGTCCACGGTCGCAAGATGCAGACCGGCCTGCATATAGGTGTGCAAGGCCTGCTTGATGTCCGGCTGAACATGCACATCACCGTTCACCAATTGCGGTTCATCCCGGTCCGCGATTTTGTAGCAGGGCAGGAATTCATTTGCCGAAATCGCCCCGGACAGGTCCAGAAACGCGTCCCAATCCTGACGGTCCTGTTCGGGAAAAGCGGCGGTGCCGATCAGGGTTTCAACCTTCAACCAGTCATAAAGAAGAAAGTCGATTTCGCGGCGCATTGCGGCTGCCATTTGCGTACTCCTGCCTGAATATCATTGTCGGGGATGACTTTACGGTGTGTGCGCAGGCGCGTCTTGTCCCAATCTGCTGCTTGTTGCAATTCTCTGCGTCGGGTGCAGCGGCTTGGGACAAGTGGGGCGGGAAAAGCTGTGCAATGCTTTTGGCAACACACTGCACCGGAGGCCCGCAATGTTCGACAGACCCCAACCCGATCTTTACTTTTCACAGGACCATCTGGCCTTTCGCGCGGTCCTGCGCAGTTTCGTGGACAGGGAAATCACGCCCAATATCGCAGCATGGGAAGACGCCGGGCGCTTGCCCCGGTCGCTGTACAAAAAAGCGGGTGATCTGGGCGTGATGGGCGCGCTGTACCCCGAAGAGGTGGGCGGGATCGGTGGCGACATGTTTTTTCATGTCGTCGTGTCCGAGGAAATCAGCCGTTGCGGGGCCGGGGGTGTTGCGGCATCGCTGGGGTCGCATTCCATCGGTACGCCGCCGCTGGTGAAGCTGGGCAGCGATGCGCTGAAACAGCAATACGCGGTGCCGGTGATTGCGGGCGATATGATCAGCGCGCTGGCGGTGACGGAACCGGGCGGCGGGTCTGACGTGGCGGCGCTGCGGACGCGGGCGGTGCGGGACGGCGATCATTACGTTATCAGTGGGGAAAAGACGTTCATCACATCCGGGATGCAGGCAGATGTTTTCACCGTGGCGGTGCGGACGGACCCGGATCAAAAAGGGGCCGGGGGCATTTCGTTTATCCTTGTGCCGGGGGATACGCCGGGGCTGTCGCGCACGCCGCTGGCGAAAATGGGTTGGCTGGCATCGGATACCGCGCATCTGGTGTTCGATCAGTGCCGCGTGCCGGTGGACAACGTGATCGGGGCCGAGGGCGAGGGCTTCAAAGCCGCGATGATGAATTTCAACAACGAACGCCTGACCATCGCTATTCAGGCCTATAGCATGGCCGAGGTCTGTTACCGCGAGGCGCTGGAATGGGCGCAGCAGCGCCACGCCTTTGGCGGGCCGATTTCCCAGCAGCAGGTGATCCGGCACAAGCTGGTGGATATGGCCGCCCGGATCGACGCGGCCCGCAGCCTGACCTATGACATCATCTGGCGCTATCAAAACAAAATGGACCCGCTGAACGTGCATGTCGCCCGCACCAGCATGGCCAAGGTGACAGCCACCAACGCCATGAAATTCTGCGCGGATGAAGCGGTACAGATTTTGGGCGGCATGGGGTTCATGCGCGGCACCGCGTCCGAACGGATTTACCGAGAGGTCAAGGTGCTGACCATCGGCGGCGGCACGGACGAAGTGATGAAAAACCTTGCCGCGTCGCAGCTTGGGATTTGAAGGAGAGATCGGATGACACAGGCAAAGCTGTTGCGCGAAGGTGATTTGGGCATTCTGCGGATCGACAATCCGCCTGTGAATGCTTTGGGAGAACAACTGGTGGGGGATCTGATCGACGGGTTCGCCCAGTTCGAAGCAGATACATCGCTGATCGGGTTGGTGATTGAATGTGTGGGGCGTACTTTTGTTGCCGGGGGTGATATCGCCGCGTTCGAGAACCCAGAGTTTTCAGCCATACCTATGAATGCTTTGCTTGGCCGGATCGAGGGCTGTTCGCGCCCCGTGGTCGCCGCATTGCATGGTACGGTGCTGGGTGGGGGGCTTGAACTTGCGATGGCCTGCCATGTGCGCGTGGCCCATCCGCAGACAATATTCGGACTGCCGGAAATTTTGTTGGGTCTGATCCCCGGATCGCTGGGCACACAGCGGTTGCCGCGTTTGGTGGGGTTGGAACTGGCCTATCAGATGATTTCGACAGGCAAGCCGATTTCGGCGGCACATGCCTTGTCTGCTGGTCTGGCTGATGCGCTGGACGATCTGCCGGGTGTTGCGGCCCGCACTATGGCACATGATTGCGCCGGGGCTGATCTGCGCCGGACCAGCGAACTGACGCCCCCGGACATAGGAAATGCAGGTGCGGTTCTGGATGCGGCGCGGCGGGCCTCGGACAAGGCACCGTGGTTGCTGACACGGCGCGCAGTGGCAGACTGCATGGCGGCTGCGGCTACGTTACCCTTTGCCGAAGGCGAAGCTGCCGAGGCCCGTGCGTTTAACGGGTTGGTGCATAGCACGCAATCGCGGGCGCAGCGGCGATTGTTCTTTGCGGAACGCGAAGCGCAGAAAATTCCCGGCCTGTCTGGTGATCTGAGGCCCCGTAATATTCAGCGGGTCGGAATTGTTGGCGTGGGCACGATGGGAGGCGGGATTGCCATGTGTTTCGCCAATGCGGGGTTCCCCGTGACTTTGGTTGAAACCACCCCAGAGGCGCTGGAGCGCGGTCGGGGGCTGATTGCCAAAGCCTATGCCGGATCGGTCAAACGCGGGATATTAAGCGCCGAGGCTGCCGCCGAGCGCGAGGGGGCGATGACCGGCAGCACTGACATGTCTGCCTTGGCGGATTGTGACATCGTTGTTGAAGCGGTGTTCGAAGATATGAAGCTGAAACTGGATGTCGCCCAAAAGCTGGGTGCCATCTGCAAACCCGGCGCAATCATCGCGACCAACACATCTACGCTGGATGTGGATCAGATCGCCGCAGCCACCGGACGCGCGGCGGATGTGATTGGGACGCATTTTTTCAGCCCGGCCCATATCATGAAATTGCTGGAGGTTGTCCGCGGGGCGCAAACGGCACCTGATACCCTGTTGACGGTGATGAAACTGGCCAAACGTATTGCCAAGACAGCGGTCGTCAGTGGTGTGTGTTATGGGTTCATCGGCAACCGCATGGCCGAAGTATACGGGCGCGAAAATGAAGCGATGCTATTGGAAGGCGCTTCGCCCGCGCAGATTGATGGGGTGGCGCAATCGCCGGATTTTATCGGGTTGGCGATGGGACCAAACCGTATGCTGGACATGGCTGGGGTTGATGTGGGGGCGCGTACCGTTATCGAATGGATCGCCAGCGGTGAAGGCCCACAGGAACCGAACTATCGTGTGGTGTGTCAGGCCCTGTTTCAACGCGGTCAGAACGGGCAGAAAACTGGCCACGGGTATTATTTGTACAATGATGGTAAACCCGTTCCCTCCAATGCAACAGCCGCGCTTTGTGCGCAGTTGGCGGCAGAACATGGCGTGACCCGGCGGGATAATATCCCCGATCAAGAAATATTCGAACGCCTGTTATTCCCAATGGTGAACGAGGCTGCGCTGATTTTGGAAGAAGGGATCGCCTATCGCGCTGGTGATATAGATGTGGTGTGGACATCGGGCTATGGGTTCCCGGCGTGGCAGGGGGGGCCGATTTTCATGGCGGACGAAATCGGTCTGGACCGGATCGTGGCGCGTATGGATCACTATGCGCAGGTTTTGGGGAACCCGCATGGGTATTGGACCCCGGCCCCGCTGTTGCGGAAACTGGCGGAATCGGGGGGGCGCTTGTCGGATTGGAAACGCGTGTGAGCTGCACAACATTTGGTAACGGGCGGTTCTGGTCGGAATTGCGGGCAGAGCGCGAATATCGCGTTCTGCTGATATGTGCCGAAGGCAAACGGTTCTGCGTTGGCGCGGCGCTTGTACAGCCCAGCTAAGATAAAAAATTGCGCGGACAGCCCTTATATCGTCAGACGATATAAATTGACGAGATTGATTGAAGTGCCTAATCTTTGACCAGAACAGACAGGTGAAGACCCCGATATAATGATAAAACAAGGGGCCATTTGGTTTCTGCACCGCCATGTCTTTGGGAGGAGACGCCATGAAACAATTGCCGATTCAGCAGAAAATTATGCTGATGAACCGGGACCGC
The DNA here is from genome assembly GCF_900182725.1 of Thalassovita litoralis. Taxonomy (GTDB): domain Bacteria; phylum Pseudomonadota; class Alphaproteobacteria; order Rhodobacterales; family Rhodobacteraceae; genus Thalassobius; species Thalassobius litoralis. The sequence goes on along the minus strand of NZ_FXTO01000005.1, from coordinate 148,345 downwards.
GTTTATTATTATGGCCTGCTAGGCGCACGGATGCAGAACCGTTGTATGGGGGCCGTCAGCATTTATCTGGCCCCGGTGGACAGCATCCATGTGCGTATCGGGAACCAGGCGTGGCAGACACGAACCTGCGTAGTGGTGCCACATTCGGTTCCGCATCAGGTGGCAACGAACTGTCAGCGTGTTGTCAATTTGCTGATTGAACCGGAACGGATTGACCCAATCGCGCTGGAAGAGTTGGGCCGGGTCTGTAACGGGCTAAGCATGGACCACGAAGCCGTTGCCCGTATTCGTCTGGCGGCGGACAGCCTGAAAGGATCTTGGGGCAGCAACGGGTTAAGCACCGCCGAATTTGATCAGCTAATCTTGGGGCGGACCTTACCCCGGCGCGAACTGGACCCCCGTGTTGAGATGGTTTTGGAAAGTTTCGAAGGCGACTTTGGCGAAAGCGAGCTATCCGCCGAAGCCTGCGCCCACAGGGTCGGATTATCGAAGTCGCGGTTTTTACATTTGTTCAAGGATCAAACAGGCGTTTCTTTCCGCAATGTACGGATGTGGAAACGCGCCCGGCGGTTTTTGGAATGGGCCAACCAAGAAGGCAGCCTGACAGATGTCGCGCTGGATTTGGGATACCCGGACAGCAGTCATTTCAGCCATTCCATCCGTCGTATCTATGGCCTGAAACCGCGATCAATCCGCAATGGTTCACGCGGATTACAGGTGCTTTCCAATGCCCCGGCGTTACAGTTGGGCGCGCCCCCCACAGGGGCGTGATTGGCGTTAGCGATAAAACGCAAGTAAAAATCGGCACCTTCCCCAACTTTGAAATGACAGACAAAGATGGGAGGAAATCATGTCGTTCACCAAGTTCCTTGTGGGTGCGGGGGTGTCACTGATCACCCTAGCCACTGCCGCCAGCGCAGAGATTACAATGCGCTATTCCAACTGGCTGCCCGCAACGCACCCGTTTAACGCCGAAGTCATTACCCCTTGGATTGAAGATGTGGAACGCGTCACCGAAGGCCGCGTGAAAATTCAGGTTTTGCCCAAGGTCGTCGGCACGGTTCCCACCCAATTCGAAGTAGTCCGAGACGGTCTGGCGGATGTGTCGCTGATCATTGACGGTTATTCGCCCGGTCGTTTTAACCTTGGGGCGATTGTCGAACTGCCGTTTGTGGGGAACGATGCACGGTCTATGGGGATGGCCTATTGGCGGTTGTTGAACAGCACCCTGTTGAAATTCGGTGAATTTGAAAATGTTGTCCCCGTTGGGGTTGGTGTGGTTGGGGCATCGGCGCTGACCACTGTGCCGGGGCCAATTACGTCTGTCGCAGAAATGAAGGGGATGAAACTGCGCGTCCCCACGGCGACCGGATCAAAGGTGGTTGCGGCACTGGGGGCTGTGCCTGTCAACAAGCCGATCAGTGAAATGTATGAACTGATCTCAACCGGCGTTGTGGATGGGATGGTGTCTTCGACCGAGACGATCAAAAGCTTCAAATTGCAGGACGCGGTGAAAAACGTGACCGTGGTAAAGGGCGGCTTCGGCAGCGCTGCGATCAGTTTCATCGTGAACGGCGATACGCTGGCTGAACTGTCCGAGGAAGATCAAAAGGCGTTTTGGTCCGTTTCAGGCGAGGTGTTCACCCAAAAGATTTCGAATGTTTACGCCCGTATGAACAAAGACGGGATGGCGCTTCTGGAACAATCCGGTGGCAAGATCACCTATGCTTCGCCCGCATTCGAGGCAGATTTGCGTACCGCCCTGAGCGGTGTTGATCAGGCTTGGATCGAAAAGGCTGAATCGCTGGGCCTGAAAAATGCGGCACAAGTCTTGGCTGATTTCCGGGCAGAAATTGCCGAGATGGAGAAAGACCTTGGCGATAACTGACCGTAAAGGTGTTCGGGCGGGTGTTTTTGCACCCGCCCTGTTCTTGCTTAAATCCGGGGATTGGCTGGGGGCGCTGGGGCTGTTTGCCATGATGGCGGTCACATTCGTTGACGTGCTTGGGCGGACGTTTTTCAACCAGCCATTATTAGGAGCCACCGAGCTGACAGAAATCCTTGTGGCTGCGACGGTTTGTTTTGTGTTTCCGTCGCTCAGCTATCACGGGCTGCACGCCACGATTGATGTGCTGGACCCGTTGTTGCCGCGTTGGATCAAACCCGTGCAACACGTTATGGCAAACCTGATCGGGGCCGTGGCCTATGCGGTGGTGGCTTGGCGTGTTTGGATCGAGGCAGGCAAAACTGCCCGTTTCGGTGGCATGACCCCCTTGCTTGAAATTCCCATGGCGCCGGTGCTGATGATGATTTCGGTTCTGGCGGGGATCACAACACTGGCCTTTGTTCTGGCCATCATACTGCCCGGAGATTCTGACCAATGATCGAAGCCTTTTTGGGTGTCGCCGCCGCGTTTTTCCTGATCTTTGCCCGCGTGCCACTGGCGATTGCGCTGGGTGTGGTTGGGTTTATTGGCTTTGGGATGCTGACATCATGGCGCCCGGCCTTTTCGATGGTGGCACTGATCACGAAATCCAGTGTCCTGAATTATTATCTGTCGGTTATTCCGCTGTTCATCCTGATGGGGAATTTCCTGACCAAAGCGGGAATTTCGCGGGAACTTTATGCGGTTGCCTATGCGTTTCTGGGGCATCTGCGCGGGGGGCTGTCATTGGCAACGGTCGCGGCCTGTGCCGGGTTCAGTGCGGTTTGTGGATCGTCTTTGGCGACAGCGGCGACAATGGCCAAAGTGTCCATGCCGTCAATGCGGGAATATGGCTATGATGACCGACTGGCCACCGGATCAATCGCGGCGGGCGGGACGCTGGGCATTCTGATCCCACCGTCTGTTATCCTGATCCTTTACGGGATTATGACCGAAACCAATATCGGTGCGTTGTTTGCGGCTGGTATGATCCCCGGCTTGTTGGGTCTGGTAGGGTATATGCTGGCGGTGCGCTATGTGACGTGGCGCCATCCTGACATGGGACCGGCGGGTGAAAAGGCCACGGGGCAACAGCGCCTGACCGCGCTGCGCGGGGTCTGGGCGGTGCTGGCCTTGTTCGGTATCGTTGTGGGGGGGATTTATGGCGGCCTGTTCACCCCGACCGAGGCCGCAGGGGTTGGCGCAGGCATCAGTTTCCTGTTCGCGGTGATGCGCCGCACCATGCGATTTCGGGATTTTGTCGATGTTCTGGTGGATTCCGCGCGTACCTCGGCGGTGATGTTCGCGGTGTTGATCGGGGCCACGATGTTCAGTGAATTTATCAATTATACAGGTATGCACAGCAGCTTTCTGGATTGGGTGACAAGCCGGGAACTGTCACCGCTGCTGATCATTTCTGTCATCGTGATCATCTATCTGGTGCTGGGCTGTATCCTGGAAAGCCTGTCGATGGTGTTGCTGACAGTGCCGATATTTTTCCCGATCATTGTGGAACTTGGGTATGATCCGATCTGGTTTGGTGTTGTCGTCGTTGTGTCTGTGGAAATCGGGCTGCTGACGCCACCCATCGGGATCAATGTTTTCGTGCTGCGGTCGGTTTTGCCGGATGTCAGCACAAGCACGATTTTCCGGGGTGTGGCCCCGTTCTGGGTGGCGGATATCGTGCGGATTCTTTTGCTGACCTTTGTGCCTGCGATTTCTCTGTTTTTGCCGCGCCTTCTTTTTTAGGGGCAGCGGTAAGGCACAAGAAGGGCGTTTTTGCGCTTGTTAGAAGGCGGCACAGGGTGAGGGCTGACGCCGTCGCCCCCCAATGAACAACGCGGAAGAAACATGGCAAAAATCCTGAGTTCCCTTTCCCCCAATTCGGACAGTTTCCAAACCAACCGCGCCGGGATGCTGTCGCTGTTGGAGGAGTTGGCGCAGATCGAAGGGCGCACGCGGGCGGCCTCGGAGCGGTCGCGCAAGCGGTTCGAGGATCGCCATCAATTGCTGCCGCGCGACCGGGTGGCGCTGTTGCTGGATCCGGGGCGGCCGTTTATCGAACTGTCGAAACTGGCGGGCTATGGGCTGGATCATCCCGACCCGGCCAAATCGGTGCCGGGCGGCGGGATCATTGCCGGGATCGGCTATGTGTCCGGGGTGCGCTGCATGATCAACGCCAGCGACAGCGGGATTGCGGCGGGGGCGTTGCAGCCCAAGGGGCTGGATAAAATCCTGCGGGTGCAGGAAATCGCGCTGGAAAACAAGCTGCCCTATGTGCAACTGGTCGAAAGCGCGGGCGCGAACCTGATGGCCTACCGGGTCGAGGATTTCGTGCAGGGCGGCAGCCTGTTCCGCAATCTGGCGCGGTTTTCGGCGGCGGGCCTGCCGGTGATCACGGTCACGCATGGCAGCAGCACGGCGGGCGGGGCGTATCAAACCGGGCTGTCGGATTACATCATCATGGTGCGCGGGCGCACGCGGGCGTTTCTGGCCGGACCGCCGTTGCTGAAAGCCGCCACCGGCGAGATCGCGACCGAAGAAGACCTGGGCGGCGCGGACATGCACACCGGGATTTCCGGCCTTGGCGATTATCTGGCCGAAGATGACCGCGAGGCGCTGGGGCTGGCGCGGTCGATCCTGTCCAACATCGAATGGAACGGCGCGGCGGAACCGGCGCGCGATGTCATCCCGCCCGCCTATGATGCCGAGGAATTGCTGGGCGTGATGCCGTTGGATCACCGCCAGCCCGCCGACATGAAAGAGGTCATCGCCCGTTTGGTTGATGGCTCGGATTTCGTGGAATTCGGGCAACGCTATGGCGGGGCTACGGTGTGCGGCAACGCCAAAATCGGCGGCTGGCCCATCGGGATCATCACCAACAACGGCCCGATTGATCCGGCAGGCGCGTCCAAGGCCACGCATTTCATTCAGGCCTGTTGTCAGGCGGGCACCCCGCTTTTGTATCTGAACAACACCACCGGGTTCATGGTCGGCAAATCCTATGAGGAGGCGGGGATCATCAAACACGGATCGAAGATGATCCAGGCCGTCACCAACGCCACCGTGCCGCAATTCACCATCTATTGCGGGGCGTCCTTTGGGGCGGGGAATTACGGCATGTGCGGACGCGGGTTCCATCCGCGGTTCTGTTTCTCATGGCCGAATGCCCGCACCGCCGTGATGGGGGGCGAACAGGCCGCCGGAACGATGGCCGTGGTTCAGGAAGCCCGCGCCGCGCGTCTGGGCGAGGAGGTGGATCACGCCAGGCTGGACGCGCTGAAGCAAAAGATCATCGACAATTTCAACAGCCAGATGGGGGCGGTCTATACCTCGGCCCGGTTGCTGGATGATGGGGTGATCGACCCGCGCAACACCCGCGAATTGCTGATCGAACTGATGGAAATCACCCGCGCCGAAGCCGCACGTCAGCCCAACAAGATACAATTCGGCGTGGCCCGCCCGTAATCCTGCGCAACCGGAAAGAACAGATCATGGACAAGAAAACACCGTTCAAAAAGCTGCTGGTTGCCAACCGGGGGGAAATCGCCGTGCGCGTGATGCGCACCGCCCGCGCGATGGGCTATCGCACCGTGGCGGTTTATTCACAGGCCGATGCCGGGGCGGAACATGTGGCGCTGGCCGATCAGGCGGTCTGCATCGGTGGCAATGCGCCCGCCGACAGCTATTTGCGGATCGACCGCATCATTCAGGCCGCGCAGGATACCGGGGCGGATGCCATTCATCCCGGCTATGGGTTTCTGGCGGAAAACGAAGGGCTGCCAGCGGCCTGTGCCGCCGCCGGGATCGTGTTTGTCGGCCCATCCGCGCAGGCGATCCGCAGCATGGGCGACAAGGCCGGGGCCAAGGCGTTGATGATTGACGCGGGCGTGCCCTGTGTGCCGGGGTGTCAGGGCGATGACCAATCCCCCGACACCCTGCTGGAACAGGCGCGGCGCATCGGTTTCCCGCTGATGATCAAGGCCACCGCCGGGGGCGGCGGGCGCGGAATGCGGCTGGTGACGGACGACAGCAGCTTTGCCGATCATCTGATCTCGGCCAAATCCGAGGCAAAATCGGCCTTTGGCAATGATGTAGTGCTGCTGGAAAAGGCGATCATCAACCCGCGCCATGTGGAAATTCAGATCATGGCGGACCGCTATGGTAACGCGATCCATTGCGGCGAACGGGATTGTTCGGTGCAGCGCCGCCACCAGAAAGTGATCGAAGAAGCCCCATCCCCCGCTGTCGATGCGGATTTGCGGGCGCGGATGGGCGCGGCCTCGGTCGCGGCGGTGCAGGCGATTGGATACGAGGGCGCGGGGACGTTTGAATACCTGCTGGATGCGGATGGCAATTTCTACTTCATGGAAATGAACACCCGCCTTCAGGTGGAACATCCCGTGACCGAGGCCATCACCGGGCTGGATCTGGTGGAGCTGCAATTGCGCGTCGCGGCAGGCGAGACGCTGCCGCTGACACAGGATGATGTGCAGTTTCGCGGTCACGCGATCGAGGTGCGCCTGTGCGCCGAAGACCCCGCCGCCGGGTTCATGCCGCAAAGCGGGGTGTTGAACACATGGCGGCCCGCACCGGATTTGCGGGTGGAACACGGGCTGCGTGACGGGGCCGAAATCCCGCCCTATTACGATTCCATGGTGGCCAAGCTGATCAGCTATGGCGCAACCCGCGAAGACGCCCGCCGCAAACTGCTGGCGGGGCTGGCGGAGACGCGGGCCTTTGGCGTGCGCACGAACCAAACTTTCCTGTCCGCCTGTCTGGCCCATCCCGTGTTCGCCGCCGGGCAGGCGACGACGGGGTTTATCGCGGAAAACGCGGATGCTGTCCTGCCCGATCCCGCGCAGGCCGATGCACGCGGCGCGATGATTTTGGCGGCGCTGTTGCGGGCGGGGCCGGATACGGGGCTGAACCACGACTTCCCCACGCCGCTGCGCCTGTCGCGCAATGATGCGGAATTCGTGCCACAGGTGCGGGCCTTCAAATACGGCGCCTGTCATGTGGCAATGCCCGACGCACCGGATATGGACCTGCGGGTGCTGCGCCGCGCCGGGCAGGAGGTGGCTTTTGAACTGAACGACAGCCTGCATCACGCGGTTTTGGGGCAGGGGGCTGACGGGCCGGTTTTGCAACTGGACGGGCAGGTGCTGGACTATAGCGACCTGACCTTTGCCCCGACGGTATCGGCGGATGCGGCCGGGGGCGATGGCAAGGTCCGCGCCACGATGAACGGGGCGGTGGTGTCTGTGGACGTGGCCGTGGGCGACAGCGTGACCGCCGGGCAAAAGGTTGTCGTGCTAGAGGCGATGAAGATGGAACACACGCATATCAGCACCGTGGACGGCATCGTGTCCGCCGTACATGTCACCGCCGGGGCGCAGGTCACGGCTCATTCCATCGTGGTCGAGGTAGACCCGGCATGACCGATATCGTTCTTCATGAAAAACGCGGGGCGGCGTTCTGGATCACCCTGAACCGCCCCGAAAAGCGCAACGCGATCAACGCCGATCTGATCGCCGGTATCCGCGCGGGGATGGATGCGGCCTGTGCCGATCCTGACATCCGGGTGATCGTGCTGACCGGGGCAGGGGATCAGGCGTTCTGTGCGGGCGGCGATTTGCAACCCGGCGGCGGGTTCAATTTCGATTTCGCCAATCCGCGCAGCGCATACGGCGATCTGCTGCGGGCGGCGCAGGACTGCCCGCTGCCCTTGGTGGCGGCGATTAACGGCACCTGTGTGGCCGGGGGCATGGGGCTGCTGTCGATGGTCGATCTGGCGGTGTCGGTGGATCACGCGAAATTCGGCCTGCCCGAGGCCAGGATCGGCCTGTTCCCGATGCAGGTTCTGGCGCTGATGAAACAGATCGTGCCGCCCCGCGTGTTGCGGCGCTGGATGCTGACCGGCGATCTGTTCGACGCGCCCGAGGCACAGGAGGCCGGGTTGCTGAACCAGGTCGTCCCGGCGGCAGAGTTCCCGACAGCGGTACAGGCCTTGGTGGACAGCCTGTGCAAAGCGTCACCTTCGGCCCTGCGGCGGGGAAAATACGCCGCGCGCGCGATGGACAGCATGACCTTCGATCAGGCCATCGCCTTTGCCGAGGGGCAACTGGGCCTGATGACCCTGACCGAAGACGCCCAAGAGGGGCTGGCGTCCTTCAACGAAAAGCGCAAACCACAGTTCACGGGGAAATAACACAACAAAGGGTTAGGCCTTGCCGCGTGTTTTCACAATCAGGAAGCGCGCGAATGACAAGGCCGCCCCGGCAAAACCAAGGATGGAAAACAGGCTGAACGTCGTCGAAAAATCCCCGGCCAGACCGTAAAGCGCGGAAAACATGGCCGGGCCAACCATAACACCGACAAAGGTATAGGTCAGAACCTCGCCCGTCAGGGTGCCAGTACCGGGCGAGGCCGCCGCCGTTTCCGCCAGCATCACGCCGTTCCACCCCGATCCTGCCAGCCCCGCAACGATTGTTGCGGCAATGCCAAGCGCAGGGGCAAATCCGAAGGCCCCAAACGACAGGGAACACAGCCCCGTCAGGGTGCCGATGATGGCCAGCACCAAAAAGCCCGACCCCAGCCAATCTGCGACCAGCCCCCAGAACACGCGCCCGACCGCCCCGAACCCCTGCATCAGGGCCGCAATCAGCGCCGCCGTCAGCGGGTTCCAGTTGAATTGCTCGATCAACATCGCAACGACAAAGGCCGAAATCGACAGTTGAACGCCGGAATACAAAAACCCGATGATCGCCAGAACCCCCAGTGACGGGGTGTTCCAGACCTGTTTTTGCCCCGCCCAGATACCCCGCGCGACCGGGGCCTTAGGGTTCTTTTCGGTGTCCCAGATGGGGCGGAAACCTTGATAAATCGCGGCCAGACCAAGCGGGAAACAGGCGAACAGCAGCAGCGCCCATTGCCATCCGATCACTTTGGACAGCGGCGGCAGCGCCAGTGCGGCCAGCATCCCGCCCAGCGGAACCCCCGCCTGCTTGATCGAAAAAATCAGATTGCGGCGCTTGGGCGGGGCCAAGCGGGACAGCACATGGGACGAGGACGGGTTATTCAGCGCATAGCCGATTCCGATCATCACCGACCCCAGCGCAATCCCCGCCAGCGTGCCGGTCGCCATCGCCAGAAATCCAAACCCTGCGCCGATCAGCGCCAGTTGCCCCACTTGTCCCGGCCCCCAGCGTTTCACCAAGCCCGAGGCCAACATCGAGAAAAACACCCCCGACGCATAGATCAGCGACACCTGATACCCCAGCAGATGCGGCGCAATTCCAAGCGCCACAGCCACCATCGTGGGGATTGTGGTCAGCGCCAGAACCGAGGACGTGGCGGCAATCTGTGAAAGCGTGGTCAACGTCAGCGCGGACCCAAGCTGAGGTTCGCGCGTCAGGGTCATCGGGTGGCCTGTGGCCGGATCGGATGTCAACGAAGTGTCTTTCATAAATACGGACTTATGCAGCTAGGTCCGCAGGCGCCAAACGCCCGCCGGAGTGAATTTCCTTTGTTATGTTAGTCGTATGCAATGGTACGCCCTGTCAATTCGTATGAGCGCTAAGATTTTCTCAGTATGTATATGTACGAACTTAACATTGACTGAAATCGCCCCTCCACCGTCTGATGAACCCATGCCGCACGTGCCGAGTCAACGGTTTGGCACCGGCTCTAACAGATAAAATCAGTCTAACATACCAATGGGGAATATTCGGATGACACGCAGTTTTTTGACCAAGGTCCAGCGCCGGGCGTTTGGCGGTGTATCGGCCCTGATGCTGGCAGCAACGGCCATGCCCGCCGTAGCCGAGGCCGATCTGGCCGCCGCGCAGGCCATCATTGACGCCCATAAATCGCTGCCCACGTTTCAGGCACCGGGCAAACCCTTTGATGCGCGGGCCTGCATGGCGGACAAAAAAATCCTTTCGATCCCGGCATCGTCATCCATCCCGTTCGCCGCAGGGATCGGCGTTGGCATGGAAGCCACGGCCAAGGAAATCGGGTTTGAACTGCGCGTCTGGCAGAACCAGGGACAACCGACCCAATGGGTGCAGGGTGTCGAATACGCCATCGCCAACGGATATGACGCGGTTGACGTCATGGCCGGGATCGACCCGAACACGCTGGCCCCGCAGCTCAAGGCCGCCAGAGATGCAGGCCTGAAGGTTTACGCCACCCACCACCGGGACGTGGCAGATGATACCGTGGATCAGAACACCGATGTGTCGCTGCCGCTGGACTATTCCGGAGTGGGTGAAATCATCGCCGCGTGGATCGTGGCCGAAACCAAGGGTAACGCGAATGTCCTGGTCGTCGGCACCGATGACGTGCCGCCCTCGCAACCCTATTGGAAATCGTTTCAGGCCAAGCTGAGCGACCTATGCCCCGATTGCAAAGCCACCTATTACAACGTGCCGCTGGCCGATTGGGCGACCAAGATCCAGACGGTGACGCAATCGGCGCTGCTTCAGGATCCGTCGATCAACTATCTGTTCCCGATCTACGATTCCATGTCGCAATTCATGCTGCCCGCCAAGGCCATCACCGGGCGTCGTGATCTGCCGATTGCGTCGTTCAACGGCACGCCCTTTATTCTGGACATGATCCGCAACGGCGATGTGACGATGGATGTCGGCGAAAGCCTTGGCTGGATCGCCCGTTCGGCGATTGATGCCTATATGCGCGACCTGTGCGATATCGGGGACACGCCGGACACGCTGTATGTGCCGTTCTATATCTTTGACGCCGCGAATGCCGAAACCGCAGGCATCCCTGCCGAATTGGACAAAGGATATGGCGACGCCCATGTGCCCGGTTATCGCGCCTTGTGGGGGCTGGAATAATGTCCCCCGAGCAGGCGCCTTCGGTCGATCTGAAGGATGGTTTCCCCCGGCGTATACCGGGCGAAGCCCCCGCCCTGCTGGCCCGCAATGTGTCCAAGATTTTTGGCACTACCAAGGTGCTGGATGATGTGACACTGGCCGTCATGCCCGGCGAGGTTCACGGGCTACTGGGGGCCAATGGCTCGGGCAAGTCGACCTTCATCAAAACCATCGCCGGGCTGCATGACCCGGAACCGGGGGCCGAACTGATCCTGTATGGTCAGGGCGCGCCGCTGCCCATGCCCGCAGGCGGAGCGCGGCGGCTGGGTATTTCCTTTGTGCATCAGCATCTTGCGCTTATGCCCTCGCTGACGGTTCTGGAAAATATGCTGCTGAACGATCTGGCGGTGGAACAGAATTTCAACATCCGCTGGGGCAAAGCGAAAAAACAGGTCGCCGAAACATTTGAACGTTTCGACATCAAGATCGACCCTATGACGCGGGTGCAGGATTTGGCGCAGTCGGATCGTGCGCTGATCGCAATCTGCCGCGCCTTCGAGGAAGTCCGGCTGAACGCGGGCGCGGGGCGGGGTATCCTGATTTTGGACGAACCCACGCCATTCCTGCCCAAATCCGGTGTGGATCAGTTGTTTTCGCTGGTGCGCAGCGTTGTGGCGGATGGGGCCAGCGTGATCCTTGTGGCCCATGACATTGACGAAATCCGCGAAATCACCGACCGCGCGACGATCCTGCGCGATGGGAAACTGGCGGGTACGGTCGTGTCGGAACAGGCCAGCCACGAGGATTTCATTGAACTGATCGTGGGTGAAAAAGTCACCATGTTCCAATCAGCCCGCACCCCGGACCACAGCAAACCCATTGCCGCCTCGGTCCGCAAACTACGAGCCAGCCCGGCAGAGAATGTTAGTTTCGACATCCGCGAAGGCGAAATTCTTGGGCTGACCGGGTTGATCGGGTCGGGGTTTGATCGTGTCCCCGAGGCGATTTTCGGCGCACAAAAAGACAGCGACGGCACACTTGAAATCGGCGGGCAATCTTTTGCGCTGAATGCGATGTCCCCCGGCAAAGCGATGGGGCAGGGCGTTGCCTTTTTGCCCGCCGACCGGCTGGGGCGTGCGGGGATTGGCACCCTGTCGATTGCCGAAAACATGATCCTTCCGGTGATGGGGGATTTCCGTAATCTGCTGGGGATCGACTGGGGCAAGATCAATACGCATGTGTTTGATATGGGGCGCAAATACGACATCCGGCCCAACCGCCCGTATCAGGATTTGAAATCGCTGTCGGGCGGGAATGCCCAAAAGGTGCTGATGGCAAAATGGCTTCAGACCCTACCCAAGCTGCTGATGCTGGATGAACCCACCCAAGGCGTCGACGTGGGCGCGCGGCAAAAGCTGTTTCAGGCCATTGACGAGGCCAGCCGCAAGGGATCGGCGGTGCTGGTCGCCTCAACCGATGCCGAACAACTGGCCCAAATCTGCCACCGCGTTCTTGTCTTTGCGAAGGGGCAGATCGTCACCGAACTGACCGGGGCTGACATCACCAAAGACAATATTTCACAGGAAACGCTGCGGGCGCACGGCACGCAGACAGAACCCAAGCAGGAGGTCGCATGACTGCCGAAAACACAAATATGACCGCCGCCACCCCACCGAAACGGCAGATCAACTGGGCCAGCATCGCCGAAAGCTATGCCTTGGTCGCGGCGTTGATGGTGCTGTTCTTTATCTTCGCCGCCCTGCTGCCCACCACGTTTTTCACATGGCCGAACGTGTCAACCATGCTGGGATCGCAGGCGGTACTGGTGTTCCTGACGCTGGCGCTGATTATCCCGCTGACCTCGGGGGATTTCGATCTGTCGGTGGCGGCAACGCTGACCATTTCCGCCATGACGGTGGCAGTGCTGAACGCGCGGCTGGGAATGCCCCTGCCCGTGGCGATCATCGCGGCGCTTGGGGTTGGGGCGATTGTTGGCGCGGTGAATGCGTTTTTCATCCTGTTCTTCCGCATCCCTTCGCTGATCGTGACGCTGGGGATCGGGACGTTCCTGAATGGGCTAACGCTGTGGATGTCCAATTCAGCCACGATTGGCGGGATTGATTTTGCCCTGATCATGGCAGTGGTCGGCACGCGCCTGTTCGGGATACCGCTGGCGTTCTACTATGCCATCGCGATGGCCGCGATCATCTGGTATGTCTTTGGATATACCGCGATGGGGCGGCGGCTGTTGTTCGTGGGCCGTGGCCGCGAGGTGGCCCGCCTGTCCGGCATTCAGGTGGACAAGGTCCGGTTCTTTTCGCTTCTGTCGGCCTCGGTGATTTCGTCCATTGCGGGGGTCGTCTATGCCGGAACCATCGGCGCGGCAGATCCCAATTCCGGCAACACCTTTCTGTTGCCCGCCTTTGCCGCAGCGTTTCTGGGGGCCACCGCCATCACCCCCGGACGGTTCAATCCCATCGGGTCTGTCGTTGCCGTGTATTTCATCGTTATCGGCATCACCGGCCTGACCATGCTGGGCATCCAAAGCTTTGTGCAAAACCTGTTTTACGGCGGGTCTTTGGTGCTGGCGGTCGCGCTAAGCCAACTGGCGCGCAAACGCGAAGAACAACAGGTAGGATAAAATCATGGAAATCGGAGTTTTTCTTCCCATCGGGAACAACGGCTGGCTTATTTCCCGCAACGCGCCGCAGTACAAACCCAGCTACGAGCTGAACAAGAACATCGTGCTAAAAGCCGAAGCAATGGGGATGGAATTTGCCCTGTCGATGGTGAAACTGCACGGGTTCGACGGCGAGACCGAGTTCTGGAACCACAATCTTGAAAGCTTCACGATGATCGCGACCATCGCGCCATCGACGACAACGATCAAGCTGTTCGCCTCGACCGCGATATTGACCCTGCCGCCTGCATTGGTGGCGCGGATGGCCGTGACCATTGATAGCTGCATTCCGGGCCGGTTCGGGGTGAACATCGTGTCAGGCTGGCAAGCGGCGGAATATTCGCAGATGGGGATGTGGCCCGGAAACGAATATTTCGGCTATCGCTATGACTATGCCACCGAATATGTGGACGTGATGCGCAAGCTTTGGGAACAGGGCCGGATCGACTATGACGGGCAGTATTTCCAGATGGATGACTGCATGATGATGCCCGGCCCGTCGCAAGGGTCTATCCCTATCGTGTGCGCTGGTCAGTCGCCGCGCGGGATGGAATTTGCCTCGCAACTGGGCGATTATAATTTTTGCCTTGGCACCGGCGTCAACACCCCCACCGCGCATAAACAAAACAACCTGAACCTGATCGAGGCCACACAGAAAACGGGCCGAGATGTTGGCACTTATGTTTTGTTCATGGTCATCACCGGCCAGACAGATGACGAAGCATTCGCCAAATGGGACCACTACCAGCGCGGGCTTGATGTGGAAGCGGCGGCCAATGTCACCGGCCGCGCAGCCGAGGATCTGTCAGGCACCGGGGCATCCAGCCTTCAGCTTCAACGCGAGGATCAGACCGTGACGATGAACATCGGGGCGCTGATCGGGTCCTATGAAAACGTGGCCCGGATGCTGGACGAAGCAGCCGCAATAGAAGGCACCAAAGGGATCATGATGATCTTTGACGACTGGGACAAAGGCATGGACGATTTCCGCGACTATGTTCAGCCCAAAATGGAATGCCGCAAAGAACGCCTGATGGCGGCAGAATAGGGAAAGACCATGACAACAGCAGAGAGTTTCAAAAATCTGGGCTATGGCTCGGGCAGTGTCGGGTTTGGCAGCAAGGTGGCGGTCGTGGTGGTGGATTTCCAGCGCGGCCTGACCGATCCGGCATTCCCGATGGGCAATCAACCCGCGATACAGACGGCTGTGGACAATACCGCCCGCCTGCTAAAGGCCACGCGCGCAGCGGGGCTGCCGGTTGTGTCCTGTTACACCGGCTATTCCACCGCACGCGACGCGCTTGGCTGGAAGGTGGACCAACCGCTGACATGGCGGATTGGTGGGCCGGAATGCGAACTGGACCCACGCATTTATCAACCCGACTATGACATTGTATTCGCCAAAACCGCGCCGTCGATCTTTTTCCATACTGGCGCGGCCCCGGTCCTGCACAAGGAAGGCGTAGACACCGTCATCATCACAGGCTGCACCACATCCGGTTGCGTGCGGGCCTCGATCATCGACGCGTTTTCCTATGGGTTCCGCGTGATCGTCGCCGAAGACTGCTGCGGCGACCCTGACCCCGCAACCCATCGCGCCAATCTGGAGGATGTCTCGCGCCGCTATTGCGATGTCCTGAGTCTGGATCAAATCCTGACACATATCCCGGTGGCCGAAGCGGCTGAATGACAAGAACGGAAAGGAATAAATATGCAAGCCATCGGTGATGAAATCGGCATGGGCGAATTCTGGCGGACCTTGGGCGAACGCGCCATTGGAGCCACGCTGGTCACAACGGACAGCGCCACAGGGCCAAACGGATTTCTGGGGCTGTCGGCAAGCCATGTCACGGCGAATCCACCGACGATGATTGTGTCCATCGACAAGAAAACCTCGGCGCTTCAGGGGGTGTTGGACAAGGGCCATTTCGCGGTGAACTTCCTGCCCGAAGGCTATGCCGAACTGGCGAACGCCTTTGGTGGCAAGGGCGAAAAACTGTTCGAGGACGGAAAATGGGACACGCTGGCAACTGGCGCGCCGGTGCTAAAGGATGCCCTGGGGGTGTTCGATTGCGAGGTTGAAAAAGTGGTCGAACACGGTGACATTTCAATCATCATCGGGGCCGTCAAAGGGGTTCGCGCCGCAGGCACAGGCGAACCGCTGGTGTTCTTCCGGGGTAAATTCCTGTCGGACTGACGGGCACCCGTCAGCGCAAGGCCCGCCATTGGCGGGCCTTTGTCGTTTTCACAGACACCCGGCCAGACGTGCGGCCACGTCCAGAACTTGCCGATCAAAAGCGCGTTTGCCGATGACGGAAATCCCCAACGGCAGCGGCAAACCGGCCACCGGCACATTCACCACTGGCACCTGCATCGCCGTCCACGGCGCATTGAAAACCGGATTGCCCGGCGTGCGCCCCACCGGCGCGAAACCGGGGGCCGAGGGCGCAATCAGCGCATCCACATCAGAAAGCCGCTGTTCCAGATCAATCCGCAGCATCGCCAGCTTGTCATATGCCTCGAAATGGTCGCGCCGGGTGAAACCCATTTTCATCTCGACCCGGTCGTGGAAATCCTTGTGCAACAGGGCGCCACGGGTGCGAGCCATATTCAGCATCGCGCTGGCCCCTTCGGAAAACATCACACAACGGTGCAGATCGTCCACCACGTCGAACCCATCGGGCAGGTCAAAATCCATCAGATCCGCCACGGGGGCCAGTCGTTCGGGCAAATTGCGGAACAGATCATGGGTTTCAGGTTCCAGCAGATCGGCAAAGGGCGTCTGCGTGATACCGATCCGCAAGCGGCCCTTGTGCAGCGCCGGGGCGGGCGGCAGCGCATAGACATCGGCCAGCAAGGACAAATCCGCAACCGAGCGCGCAATCAGCCCCACGGTATCGAAGCTGACAGAATAGCGTTTCACCCCCTCGGTCGAAATCAACCCCCAAGATGGTTTCAGCGCGAAATCCCCGCAAAAGCTGGCGGGGCGGATCGTCGACCCTCCTGTTTGTGTCCCCAGCGCCAAAGGCACCTGACCATCCCCAACCGCCGCCACCGATCCCGAGGACGACCCGCCCGGCGTGCGCGTCACGTCATGCGGATTGCCGGTGATGGCGTTGCGCCCGGCGGCGGCAAATTCGGTGGTGTCGGTTTTCCCCAGAATGATCGCACCCGCCGCCCGCAGGATTTCCACGCAGGGCGCATCATTGGCCGGGCGGTTCGTGCCATAAAGCGGGGAATTATGCGTGGTCGGCATATCCGCCGTGTCGATCATATCCTTCACCCCAACCGGGATACCGGCCAGCGGGCGGGTGTCATCGGGGGTGATTTTTGCCGCCTCCGCCTCGGCTTGGGGGTTCAGGGTGATCCACGCCCGCACCGCATCATCGCGGGCAGCAATCCGGCCAAGACAGGCGCGGGTCAGATCAAGCGCGGTGATGTCGCCGGATCGGATCAATCCCCGCGCCTGCGTGGCGGTCAATTGCGTCAGGTCTTGCGTGTTCATTGGGCCGTCCATGTTACTCTCCATCGAAAAAGGCCCGCGTTTGGGAAAACGCGGGCCGGGCTTTATGAAAATCTGATCGTATTATTCGGCTGCGATTTGCACGCTTGAACGCGACTGCATCAACGGTTGAATCTTGGTCCCGAAATCGTCCATCCCCACAAGGAAATCATCAAAGGTCATCATGATGCCTTTGACGCCGGGAACGGCGGCGGCCTCGTCCAGCATTCGGGCGCAGCTTTCATAGGACCCGACGATCGTCCCCATGTTAAAGTTCACCGCACCTTCGGGCAGGTTGATCGCCTTTGCGGTTGCCCCGTCACCGGCCTGATCGTCCTGCGCCCCCTGAACACCCATGTATTTCAGGGCTTCCATATCGGCACCCAAACGGAAGCTTTCCCATTTTGCCTCTGCCTTTTCATCGGTTTCATCGGAAATCACCATGAACAGCACATAAGCGCCAACATCGCGCCCGGCTTTTTCTGCGGCATCCGACAGTTGTTTTGCCACCGGGGCGAATGCGGTCGGGGTGTTAATGCCCATCCCCATCACAAAGGAATAGTTTGCATAGGTGGCCGAAAACTCCATCCCGCGCTCGGACTGACCTGCCGCAACCATTTCAATCGGTTTAGAAGGCATGGGCTTCATCATGCAGTCGTCCATCTGGAAATGTTCGCCCTTGAAATCGGACGATCCGGTTCCCCACAGGTCTTTCAAAACCTGACAGTATTCAGACGCGTAATCATAACGATAACCGAAATATTCGTTCCCCGGCCAAATGCCCATCTGGGTGTATTCAGCAGGCGCCCAACCCGTCACGATGTTCACGCCAAACCGCCCCGGCGCGACAGAATCGATGGTCGTTGCCATGCGGGCCACCAGCGCGGGCGGCAGGGTCAGGATCGCGGTCGACGCGAACAGCTTGATCTTCGACGTGACCGCCGCCAGCGCCGACATCAGGGTAAAGCTTTCCAGATTGTAATCCCAGAATTCAGTTTCCCCACCAAAGCCCCGGTGCTTCACCATCGAAAGCGCGAAATCCAGCCCGTAATGTTCCGCCTTCAAAACGATCTGTTTGTTCAGCTCGAAACTTGGCTTGTACTGCGGCGATGCCTTCGAGATCAGCCAGCCATTGTTTCCGATCGGGATGAATACGCCCATGTCCATAAGAAGCTCTCCGTGTTGCTTGGTTCGTTTGTATGGACATTCGCAGGTCTTTTTCAGGATGACTAAGGAGTTTTCCTGACGCGGGTACTCAAAAAAATTCAGGGGGTGCCGAAATGGGCCGTTTCGCACAGACAAAAATCACCCTGCCCAAGACCTGAGCAGGGTGAAAACGGGTTCGATTGTGTGGGTTCGGTCAGGTTGATGAAAGCGTGGTGTGATAGGCGAACGTATCGCCCGGATAATACTGCACCGCATATTCCAAAAGGCGGCTGCCAGACCCAAGGTATCGGCGCGACAATCTCATACCCAAATCCCCCTGATTGCGCCCCAGATACCCCGCCTGCACCTCGTCCAGATGCACGGCCCGGATTTCCTGCTGAATTTCCTTCACCCGCTCGCCGGTACTAGCCTCGACCAGTGTGAACAGGGCGACGCGCAGAATGTCGATGTTTTCAACCACCTCTTTCAACCGGGGTTCAAGGAATACTTCGTTGACACAAAAGGGATTTTTATCACCAGAATAATACCGTGGCCCGCTAAGATGCAGGAATTTGCGACCGGGGCGAACCCCCATGTCAGCCGCCAGATTTCCGCGGACTTCGGTCATTTGTCGGTGTTTGAAATGCAGCTCCGTCGAACGGGCAAAATCGAACAACCCGCCGCGTGAATTTGCACTGAACCGGGACCGCCAGTCATCCTCGGGGGCTTCGACGCGCGTCCCCACCCCTTTGCGGGCCGAAAGCACCCCACGCTGGCGCAGTTGCCCGATGGCCTGACGGATGGTGTGGCGCGACACCGAAAGCTGCTGCGCCAGATCGGATTCGGGGGGCAAAAGCGTGCCAACCGGATAGGTGCCGCCGTCGATCAATCGCTGAAGAAGTTGCGCCACCTGAAGGTACAGCGGCGTCCCATCCTCGAATGTCATCACCAGTTCAGCATCTTGACCATTCATCAAATCCGTCCCTTATGTTCGTACTTATACTGAAAATATAAACCGGCCAATTCCAACCCTGCAACCAGCATTGCGCGGGATTGGGCCAACAGGAAAGGTAAAAATCTTGGATAAACTGATGGATATACTGGCGGGCCGGGCGCTTAGCCCCGCCGAAATGGCGATTTTGCCGGATCAGGCGCAACGGATGGTCAAAGGCGTGATGCAACACCCGATGTTGCGCGATGCGCACGACGTTCCGCAGCTTGTCGCCATCGACCCGGACGGAGATCGCCCATGACCGCCCTGACCATCGACCAACAGGCCGCCGCCCGCCTGACGGGCTGTGACGCCGCCAAAGCCACCGAAACCGCGCTGGCCGCAATCGACAATGAAACCACCATCTTTTCCCGGATCGAGGCCGATAACGCCCGCGCGCGGGCCAAGGCGCTGGACACGCTGGCCGCAACCGGGCAAAGCGCCGGGCCGCTGCATGGCGTGACGATGGCGCATAAGGACATGTTCGACCGGGCCGGATCAATCACCGGGTTCGGCGCCCACCCCGAGGCCGGGAAACTGGCGCAGCGCACCTCGACCGTGCTGGCCCGTCTGGACGCGGCGGGGCAGGTGGATCTAGGGCGGCTGTACATGTCGGAATTCGCGATGGGACCGACCGGGCATAACCACCACTGGGGCATTCCCCGCAATACGGCGCATCCCGGTGCGATTTCAGGCGGGTCGTCTTCGGGATCAGGTGCTGCGGTTGGTGCGGGTCTGGTCCGCGCGGCGCTGGGGTCCGATACCGGCGGATCAATCCGCCTGCCTGCGGCGGCGAACGGCGTGGTGGGTTTTAAACCCACACAGGGCCGGGTGCCCATGACGGGTGTGATGCCGCTGTGTTTTACCCAAGACACCGTTGGCCCACTGGCCCGCACCGTGGCCGAGGCGCGGCTGGTGCTGTCGGTTATCGCCGGGCCGGATGGGATTGATCCGGTTTGTGCCGACGTGGCCCCGATCCCACCGCGCGGAACCGGCGTGCCGGATGGGCTGCGGGTTGGGTTTTCCGATGCCGGGTTCCTGCCTGCGGTCAGTGAGCGGATGCACGACATGCTATCCACGCTGCGCAACGCGATGACCCATCAAGGCATTGCCACCGAAACGCTGGATATCACCGATTGGGCCAGCTACGGCGAGGCCGCCAACGTCATCGCCATGAGCGAAGCCGCCGCCGTTCACGCCGACCGGCTGGCGCTGGTGCCACATGTCTACGGCGATCAGGTACGCACCCGTCTGGCCCAAGCCGCCGCAATGCCCGGTTTCGCCTATGTTCGGGCGCGGCAGCTTCGGCAACTGGCCCGCAAACGTGCCTTGGAACAGGTGTTCGGCAAGGTTGACCTGCTGGTGATCCCCACCCTGCCAGACACCGCCCCTATGGCCGCCGATGTCGATATTGGCGGCGGTCAGGGGATTGCGCAATTGATCGGGTCGCTGGTGCATTTCACACGGCCGATCAATTTCTTTGGCTTCCCCGCCCTGTCCCTGCCTGTGGCCATGACCGAAGACGGCCCCTTGTCCGTGCAGGTCGTCGGGCCGGATTGGTCGGAATCCGTTATCGCCGATCTGGCCCAGTGGATCGAAAGCACCGTTTCAGCGGCAGCGTGAATAAATCTCAGGCGCGCCCGGTGGCGGGCGCGTCTAGAATAAGTTCGGACTTGTGAATGATGGGAAAGCACATGACGAACGTATGGGACAGATTTCTGAGCGATGATGACAAGCGTGTTTTGGCCGGGGGCAACCTGCGTGCGCCACATGGACCGGGCAAGGTGAACGCGCTGCTGTCAATCGACATGCAGATTACCGCAATCGGGGACAATGTGCCGATCCATGAACAGCGGGATCGTTACCCCGGTGCCTGTGGGCCGCACGCCTATGCCGCGATCCCGGTGCAACAGCGGTTGCTGTCCGCCGCCCGCACAGCCGGGATGCCGGTGATTTTCTCGAAACATATTTTCCACGGCTATACCGGGCTGAAACACGCACAGTCCGGCGTGTTTGCCGCCAGCGACCCCCGGTCAGACCTTTCCCCGGCAACGCCAATGCAGGATGGTGATATTCTGGTTGAAAAACAAACACCTTCGTGCTTCGCTTTCACCAATCTGCACCTGATCCTGCAAGCGATGGGCGTTGACGGGCTGATCGTTATGGGCAATTCCACCTCGGGCTGTGTGCGGGCCACCTGTGTCGATGGCGAGGCGATGGGCTATAAAATGCAAGTCGTCTCCGAAGCGGTGTTTGACCGGATCGAGATGAGCCACGCCGCCGCCTTGTTCGACATGCAGTTCAAGATTTGCGATGTCATCGACGAGGCGGCCGCGCTGCGCGTCATCAATCAGGATTCGGACCTGCCTGCCGCGTCTGCGGGAATCGCCGCGTCGCCCGCCAAGGTCGCGCCCATAGTTTAAGTCCGTACATATTTTATGCGCAAAGCTGCATCTGTGCTGAAGTTTTTAACATATCTGAGCACGGTCAAAATTTTTTGCATAAGTACGGTCTTATAATTACCCTGACAGATTGACCACGTGGTCCTGCCCATGCTGCCATACTCAAAGGGAGGCGACAGAAAGCAAAGGACAGGACCATGCGCAAACGCGTCCCACTGAATGCCATTCGCGCCTTCGAAGCCGTCGCCCGGAACACCTCGGTTGCTCGTGCGGCGGATGAATTATGCGTGACACCCACAGCGGTTAGCCATCAGATCAGGCTGCTGGAGGAATTCCTTCAGGTCGAATTATTCGTGCGTAAAAATTCGCGCATCTACCCAACCCCGGACGCGGTGGCGAACATGACGCGGGTCAGTCAGGCGCTGGATCTGATAGACGAAGCGGTTGCATCACTGGGCGCGGTTCGGGATGACTCGCATCTGCGGTTGGCGGTATCTGCGCCCGCGTCGCTGGCATCACTTTGGCTGGTGCCGCGTCTGGGGCATTTCCTTGCCTGTGAACCTGATGTTGATTTGTCGCTGCGCACCTTTTTGAACCGCCGGGATGCCGAAAGTCAGGACACCGACATTCGCATTTGCCCCTGGGCCGAAGGCGTGTCTGGCCTACATTCGGAACCGCTGGTCGAGGAAGCATCGGTTCCCGTCTGTGCGCCGGAATTGTTGGCGCGGTATGATGGGGATCGTGCCGAAACCCTGCGTCGTGCGCCGCTGATCCATGTGGACCGCGCCCCTTCGGGGTACGAGGGCGATTACCCCGATTGGGCGCGCTACATCGGGGAATACGGTGCCATCCGCCGCGACGTGGGCCACGGGTTACGCTTTAACCAGTCCAGTCAGGCGGTCGAGGCCGCGTTGTCGGGCGTCGGGGTGCTGCTGGGGCGGTCGCTACTGATCCAGAAGGCGCTGGAAGATGGTCGTCTGGTCCCGGTGGCAGAAACCTTCCCGGCCAGAGTGCCCTATTACCTGCAAAGCCCCTACAATTCCAAATCGCGGCAGATGCTTCAGAAATTCAAGGATTGGCTGTTTGAAAACGTCCGCACCGCACCCATCGCCGTCGCGGCCTGAGCGGTTGAATATTTCTCATCCCGGAGCAGAGAAACATGCCCTGCCGCTTTCGCTGGTGCCGTGGTTTCCTGATGCCGATGGACAGGAGGTTCGTATGAAAGACATGGATACCCGGCTGACCGCCCGCGTGGTGGCCGCCGATATTGCAACGGGGCACCGCAGCGTCAGCGACGTGGTGCAGGCCACATTAGACCGGATCGACGTGATGGAGCCGCAAGTTCAGGCGTTTGTTCACCTTGATCCAGCCTTGGTCCGGGCGCGGGCGCAGGAATTGGACGCGGCAGACAACAAGGGGCCGCTTGCGGGTGTCACGGTGGTGGTAAAGGACATGATTGCCACCCGTGACATGCCGACCGGACATAACAATGTCCGTTATACTGGCGTGATGACCGGGGTAGATGCCGCCCCCGTGGATACGCTGCGCGCCGCCGGGGCAGTGATCCTTGGCAAGACAGTCACCACCGAATTTGCCGCCACCGGGCGCGGCGGGAAAACCACGAACCCGCACGATCCAACCCGCACACCCGGCGGATCGTCGTCCGGGTCGGCTGCTGCGGTGGCGGCGGGCATGGCGGCTATCGGGCTGGGCACGCAAACCGGCGGATCGACAATCCGGCCCGCCAGTTATAACGGGATCTGGGGCTGGAAACCCACATGGAACGTCATCAGCCGCGAAGGGCTGAAAGTCTATTCCCTGACCTGCGATACACTAGGCCTGTATGCCCGCACCGCCGAGGATTTCACGCTGTTGGCTGATGTGTTCGATCTGGACGATGCGCCCCAGCCAGACACCCTTGCCGGATTGAAAATCGCCTATGTCCACCCCCCGGCATGGGACCGGGTCGAACCGCCGATGCGCGATGCGCTGGCCAAGGCCGCCGCAGCACTGCAAACCGCCGGGGCAACGGTCAGTGAACTGCACCTGCCTGACCTGTTTACCCGGATCGACGAAAGCCATGACATCATTCTGGCCCGCGAAGGCCGCGCCGCGTTTTTGAACGAGGCACGCAATCAGCCCGATACGCTGCATTCTGAATTTTTGTCGATGGTGGAAAACCGACGGCAGATCACCCCGCAATCCGCACGCGAGGCGTATAAAATCGCGGACACCTGCCGCGCCCTGATGGATGACATCCTGTCTGATTATGATGCAATCATCGCACCCTCGGCCACGTCCGAAGCCCCAGTCGGGCTGGAATGGACGGGTGATCCGTCAATGAATTCGTTGTGGACCTTGCTAAGCGTCCCTGTCGTTTCCGTGCCCGGTTTTAGCGGCCCGAATGGAATGCCGCTGGGAATTTCCGTCATCACCCGCCGCTACACCGATCGCACCGCCATCGCCATTGGTGCCTTGGCCGGGCCGTTATTTGCTGCCTCGGAATAGGAAAAACTCATGCCCCTGTGCGGGTTAATTCACTCGGGCCGGGACCGCTGGGGCGGTAGTCTGAACAAAAGTCTAACAAAGGTATGTGAAATGATCGCAAGCGAACTGGAACCCCTGACCCATGTATCCCCCGAGGATTTCAAGGAAGGTATGGCCGTGCTTTCGGGGGCGGTGAACATCGTCACGACAGATGGCCCCGGCGGACGTGCGGGGCTGACGGCCTCGGCTGTGTGTTCGGTAACGGCGGAACCCCCGACCTTGCTGGTCTGCGTCAACCGTGGGTCATCCGCGGCCCCGGCGTTCCTGCAAAACGATGCGATTTGCGTGAACACCGTTGGCCCCGATCACAAAGGGCTTGCCATGTTGTTTGGCGGCAAAACCCCGATGGAAGACCGCTTTGCCACCGCCGACTGGACCGAAGGCCCATCGGGTGCGCCAGTCTTGGGCGGGTCCGTCGCGTCCTTTGATTGCAAGGTGACATCCCGCAATGTCGTTGGCTCGCACGAGGTCCTGTTTTGCGAAATCATCGACATCACCCGCACCCAAGGCACCCCCGGACTGGTGTATTTCGCCCGCCAATTTCACGAACTACAGGCCTGAACCCATGCAGCTTGACGCAGTCATCCCCCGCCCAACGCTAAGCGATGTGCTGACCGAACTGGGGCTTGGCCGCCCCGTTGTCGTGACAGGAACGCGCGGCGGCCCGGTTATGCTGTGCGCCGCCGAAGAAACGACCCCCGACCAGATCAACCTGATGGCAACCCACGCACGCGGGCTGGTGGGGTTGGTGATGACCCATAAACGCGCTGCCGAACTGGGGCTGGACCTTCAGCCGCGTTCGGGGCGTCCGGGTGCGCCGCTTTACACCCGTTCGATCGAAGCGGCCAAAGGCACCACCACCGGCATTTCCACCGAGGACCGCGCCCGCACCATTCGCATCGCCGCGACAGGGGGCAAAGGTGACGTCATCACCCCCGGCCATATTTTCCCGCAGGTTTCGGATGGCGATCAGAACGGTGTGGCCGAAACCGCGATCCGGCTTCTGGCGGCTTCGGGCGGGCAATGCGCCGCAACGATCTGCGCCATCCTTGATGACCGGGGCGAAGTCGCTGACACCCCAACGGCACAGGCCTTGGCCCGGCGGTTGGGTCTTGCCACTGTCGACATGTCACAGGTCCGCGCCCTGACTGGCCCGGATGCCTTTTGGTAAAGGGACCAACCAGAACCGGACACCCCATTTGCTGCATTGCAGCGACGTTGACCGATTGACCCTGTGGCAAATGTCGGGCTTTCTGGCCCGAACCATTAAAGGGGGTGCAAATGTTCAATGCAATGAAATGGATCACTGGCGCGGTGGCGGCTGGTGTTATGGTATCTGCCCCGGCATGGGCGGAAACGCGCGTGACCTATAAATCGGCCAAGGCCGGGACATCCTATTACCAGATGGGCGTTCAGATTGCCGAAGGCATGAAAGCCGGGTCCGGTGGCAATATCATCGTCACCGTCGAAGAAGGGCAGGGGTCCGTTCAAAACGTGATGGAAGTGCGCGCCCGTGGCGGTGATTACGTGTTCACCACGCCGCCCAGCCTTGTCGGGCTGGCGCAAGCAGGCAAAGCCATGTTCGAGGGCAAGGGCGATCCCGCCTTTGCAGAAATCCGGGCATTGTTCCCAATCCCATCGCTGACCATGCATTTCGTGATGTCCGCGGACAGCGGCGCCAAGGATTTCGCCGGAATGGAAGGCAAAACCATCCTGCTGGGCAAAGGCAGCTTTGGGGCGCGTGAAGGTGAAAAATATCTGGGCCTGTTCGGGCTGGAAGGCAAAGTGAAAATCGCCGATGCCGAACTGTCCAACGCGGTGGCCGCGCTGAAAAACGGCCAGATTGACGGGTTCGTAACCGCCGGATCATGGCCCGCGCCGAATGTGGTCGAAGCAGCCGCATCGACCGGGGTTACGGTGCTGTCGCTGAACGACGATCAGGTTGCCCAAACCAAACGCACCCGTCTGGTGATCCCCGCAGGCACCTATGCCGGGCAGGATCAGGATATCGTCACGACCTCTTTGCCGGTGGTGGCTTATACAACCACCAAAATGGATGACGAAACCGCCTATCAACTGACCAAAACCTTTTGGGAAAATAAGGCCGCGATGGCCGAAGGCGCCGCATGGTGGGGTGGTGTTGACGCGGCAATGCTAGGCAACATCACCGGCAAGCTGCACCCCGGTGCCATCCGGTATTACCAAGAGGCAGGCATTGCGCTGACTGACAGCCAGATGTAACGCAAGCACATTGCGCAAGTGAAACAGGCCGGGCCGATTGCGCCCGGCCTTTGTGTCAGAAAGGTATACCGGAATGAGCGGACAACAGGATTTACCGGGCAACCCGTGGCTGCGGGGGCTGTGGCTGGTGCTGGGCCTTGGGGTGGTGGCGTTCCATATCGGGTTGATTTTTTCGGGTTTGGTTCCCAATCTGGTCAGCCGCCCGCTGCATTTGGCGCTGATCCTGCCGTGGGTGTTCCTGTTCGGCGTCACCGGCCCGGTGCGGCTGGCATCCGGTGCGGTGCTGACCGTGTTGGGTGTGGCCGCCGCCTGTTGGGTGGCGTGGAATGCCGACATGCTGGGCGATCAATACGGTTTTTTGGAAAATAACTTTCAGGTCGCGGTGGGTTTCACCCTGCTGGCCGTGGTGATCGAGGCAGCCCGGCGCGCTATTGGCTGGCCCTTGCCGCTGGTTGCGGTGCTGGCCCTGCTATACGCATTTTTCGGGGATCGGATACCGGGGGAATTCGGCCATTCCGGCGTTCCGCTGCGATCGTTCCTTGGCAACATGACCATCGCCGAGGGCGGCATCTGGGGCAGTCTGACCGCTGTTTCCGTGGGCGTCGTTTCAATTTTCGTGATCTTTGGCGCGGTACTGAACGCGGGCGAGGCGGGGCAGGGGTTCATGAACGTGGCCGCCGCTGCCGCCGGGCGGCTCAAGGGCGGCGCGGCAAAGGTATCTGTGCTGTCTTCGGCCTTGTTCGGGTCTATTTCGGGATCGGCCAGTGCCAACGTGGCCTCGACCGGGGCGATTACGCTGCCCGCAATGACGCGACTGGGTTATCCCAAACGGTTGGCTGCCGGGGTTGAAGCCGTGGCCAGTTCCGGCGGACAGATCATGCCGCCGCTGATGGGGGCCGGGGCCTTTGTGATGGTGGAGCTGACCGGCACACCTTACACGCAGATCATGGGGGCGGCGCTGCTGCCTGCGATCCTGTATTTCTGGGCCGTTTGGGTGGGGATCAATGCCTATGCCACCCGGTTCGACCTGCAAGGGCTGGATGCCGCCGACCGCCCCGCCGCGCGGGATGTGGCTGTGACCTCGGGTTTTTTTCTGGTGCCGTTCACGGTGTTGATGCTGGGCATGTTCGCCTTTGGCTATACCCCGCAATATGCCGCCAGTCTGGCCATTCTGGCGGGGGCACTGTTGCTGCTGATTGATGGGGATTTGCGCTTTGATCCGGCAAAAACCGCCACTCGTGTCGCGCAGGCGTTGCTGACCGCGTCCCGGCAGGTGGCGATGATTGCGGCGATTATCCTGTGTGCGTCAATCATTATTGGGGTGCTGGGGTCAACCGGGCTGGGGGTAAAAATCACCTCGGTCATTCTGGAAGGATCAGGGGGGACGCTGTGGGCATCGCTGCTGTTGACGGCGCTGGCCTGCCTGATTTTGGGCATGGAGGTGCCAACCACCGCCGCCTATGTGATCTGCGTTTCGGTGGCCGGTCCGGCGCTGATGAAACTGGGGCTGGACCCGTTGCAGGCGCATCTGTTCGTGTTCTGGTTTGCGCTGCTGTCCACCATCACCCCGCCGGTCTGCGGCGCGGTTTTCATTGCGTCCGGCATGGTCGAAGAAAACTGGATCAAGGTTGCCGTCACCGCGATGGCGCTGGGGGTTGGGCTGTATCTGATCCCGCTGGGCATGATCACATGGCCAGCACTGATCCGCCTGCCGACAGACCCCATTGGCGCATTGATCGCCTTTGCAGTGCTGGCCGTGGGATTGGCCGCGCTGTCCTTTGCGCTGATCGGCCGGATGGGCATCGCGTTGCGGGTTGGGTTGGCAGTGCTGGGACTGGGACTGCTGTTCGGGCCTGCGCTGATATGAACTGACGCGGGACAGGGCCGCAAACGCCCCGTCCCGTTTCTATCGCCCCCTTGCTTCAGCGGCTTTCAAAGTAGTTCAGCGGCAGCTTCAGATAGGACCGGCCGTTGTCCTCGGGGTCTGGCAGGCGACCGCCGCGAATGTTCACCTGAAGCGCGGCCAGCATCAGTTTCGGCAACGGCAAGGTGGCATCGCGGGCATCCCGCACGGCGCGGTATTCGGCTTCTGACGGGGCGGATTTCCAATGGATATTCGCCGCGCGGTGGTCGGCCACGGTAGCCATACATTGCGCCTCGCGGTTGGGGGCATAATCGTGACCGACGAACACCCGCGTGTCATCCGGCAGGGACAGGATCGCGGCAATGCTGTTATACAATGCCGCCGAACTGCCGCCGGGAAAATCCGCGCGGGAACTGCCGCTGTCGGGCATCATCAGCGTATCATGCACAAAGGCCGCATCGCCCGCGACATAGGTGATGGACGCCAGCGTATGCCCCGGCGAAAACATGACCGTGACCGGAACATTGCCCACCATGAAACTGTCGCCATCCGCGAACAGACGATCCCATTGGCTGCCATCAAGCGCGAAATCCGCAGGCAGGTTGTAAATGCCCTGCCATAGCTTCTGAACGCCTGTCACCTTTTCGCCAATCGCGGTGGGCGCGCCGGTTTGGGCCTTTAGCCAAGGCGCGGCAGAAAAGTGATCGGCATGGGGGTGGGTGTCCAGAATCCAGACCAGATCAATCCCGGTTTCCTGCGCATAGTCCAACAACCGTTGGGCATTCGTGGTCGAGGTGGCACCGGCCAGTGGGTCGAAATCCAGCACGGGGTCGACAATGGCGCCCTTCATCGTATCGGGGTCATGGAACACATATTGCCAGTTTCCGGTGGCCTGATCCCAGAATGATTTAACGATTGGATTGGTCATCTTATTGGTCCTGTTCTTCATTTCCTGCGTGAACGATGTGCCGATTAGGCTTGGCTGGCTTTCATCATCCACAGTTCTTTTTCGTGCCATTCCAGACGGTCTGTCAGCAGCCCGGCGCTCACCTCGTCGCCTGCGTCCCCAGCGGTAGAAATTGCATCGCGCAGGGTGGCTGCCAGTGTTTCGTGTTCCGCAATCAACGCCGTGACCATCGCATCGGCGGATTGCGCAGGGGCGGCTTCTGGCGCAGCAAGCGCCATCAGATCGGCCACGGTGCCGGGGGCATAGGCACCCTGTATCCGAATCCGTTCAGCGATTTCATCCAGAGCCGCCCAAAGGGTTTGATATTGGGCTTCAAACAGGGCGTGCAGTTGCCGGAAGTTCGGACCTTCGACATTCCAATGATAGCCGTGGGTTTGCACATACAAGCGAAAGATCTGCCCAAGAACGGCATTCAACGCAGCGATATTGGCCTGATCGGGGGTGGTCATGATGAAATCTCCTGTTGTCTGGTGTGTTGGGGACGGGCCACGCGGCCCGTCCAGCGTTCGCGGCAGCGGATCAAAGCGCGCGGGTCGAGAAATACCAATCGACAGTGTTATAGCCTTCGCCCGCGCGGGCCAGTGCGGCCTCGGGGGTGGCGGGGGTCGGCACGATCACCTCGTCGCCCGGTTTCCAGTTTTCGGGCATCGCGCATTTATTTTCATCGGCGGTTTGCAGCGCCACCAGCAGGCGGTGGATTTCATCAACCGACCGGCCCGCATTCATCGGGTAATACACCATCGCACGCAGCATCCCCTGCGGGTCGATGATAAAGGTCGCCCGCACAGCAGCAGTGTCGGACGCACCCGGTTGGATCATGCCATAGGCCTGTGCCACTGCCATGTTCAGATCCGCGATGATCGGGAAGCGGACGTCGACGCCGAATTTTTCCTTGATGTTCAGCACCCAAGCGATGTGGCTGTAATGGCTGTCGATGGACAGGCCCAGCAATTCGGTATTACGGGCTGCGAAATCGTCATGGCGCTTGGCAAAGGCGATGAATTCGGTGGTGCAAACCGGGGTAAAATCCGCCGGGTGCGAAAACAGGATCAGCCATTTGCCACGGTAATCTTCCAGTGTTTTACGGCCATGGGTGGTGGGCGCGTCAAAGGCGGGGGCAGCTTCGTTCATGCGGGGGCCAGTGGGGCGGGTCTGTTCGGTCATCGGTGTGTCTTTCTGGTTTGAATGTTGATGAGCCGAAGATAGAGGTTGCAATCTTATAGATGAAATTGAATGTTTGACTTAAAGATATAGAGGAAATCTATTATGGTCACACTGCGCCAGCTTCGGTTCCTGACCGCCGTAGCGGACACGCTGAATTTTTCCCGCGCGGCTGAAATGTGTTTCGTGACCCAACCCACGCTGAGCGCCGGGATCAAGGAACTGGAGGGGCGTTTGGGTGTGCCGCTGATCGAACGCACCCGCCGCCATGTCATGCTGACGCCATTGGGCGAAGACATAGCCCAACGCGCCCGGCGGTTGCTGCTGGACGCGACCGAAATCGAAGCGCTGGCCGAAGCCCATCGCAACCCGTATGAGGGGGATCTGAAACTGGGGTCGATCCCCACCATCGGGCCGTATCTGTTGCCCTCTGCGCTGCCGGCAATTCGCCGGGCATTCCCGGACTTGCGGGTCTACCTGCGCGAAGAAATGACCGAAAGCCTGATCGAGGGGCTGAATGCCGGGCGGTTGGACCTGGTGCTGATCGCGCTGCCCTTTGAAACCGGACCGCTGGAGGTTTTACCCCTGTTCGAGGATGGGTATCAACTGGCCTCGCCCGCCGATTGGCCCGCCCCGCGCGGTCCCGAGGCGCTGACCGAAAGCGGGCAGTTGATGTTGCTGGAAAAGGGTCATTGCCTGCAACGGCACGCGCTGGCGGCCTATCCGGGGCGGATCGACGTGACCGAGGACAGTTTCGCCGCCACCAGCCTGACCACGCTGATTGCTATGGTGGCCGAAGGGCTGGGGATCACGCTGTTGCCCAATCTGGCGGTACAGGCCGGGGTGGTGGGCAACGCACAGGTGCGGCTGACCCCGTTGCCGGATGCCTGCCCGCGCCGGGTGGTGCTGGCGTGGCGGCCCGGTTCCGTGCGGGCGGAATTGTTCCGTAAGCTGGCCACGCTGTTATAGGCCCAGATAGCTTTGGGGGATCGTTTCGCGCGAAAGACACGGAAACACCCCGAATGCAGCATTTCGCGGATGACTGCCCCCGGTCATGTTCCAAATTTCAGATTACAGTTATCGAAGTGTTTGAAGGGACATATTCATGGGGTTGCCTCGGGTTATCTGGACCTATTGGGCGCAGGGGTGGGACAATGCCCCGCCTGTCGCGCAAATATCACGGCGCGCATGGGCGGCGTGCAACCCAAACTGGACCCTGACACCGCTGGATAACGCAAGCTTGGATCGGTTTCTGCCTGCGGACCTGTGCCAATGGGTCCGTCAGTCCCCGGCAAGCTGGGCTGCAAAAAGCGATCGGTTGCGGTTGGAACTGTTACGCCGATACGGGGGCGTATGGGTGGATGCGACGACCTTGCCCAATCAACCGCTGGACCTGTGGCTGCCCGAGGTTCTGGGGGCCGGTTTTTTTGCCTTTTGGCAACCGGGGGCAGGGCGACCCATCGCAAGCTGGTTTCTGGTCAGCGAACCACAAGGAGAGGTGATTTCGGAATGGTCCCGGCGCTGTGATGCCTATTGGTCTGACCGGGCGCAAGCCGATAACTATTTCTGGGTGCATACCCTATTTGGCGACATGCTGTCGGAAAACGGGGACATTTCCGCCATCTGCGCGCGAATGCCCAAGATCGGCGCGGCGAATAATCTGCATTTCGGGCCAGACTCTGATCGGTTGTCAGTCCAGCCAACACAGCAGGATATTGCGGATTTGATAGTCCCGCCCGTTCCTGTCACGAAGCTGTCCCATAAGCAGCAGGATACCGGCGGGCAGGGGGCGCTGTTTCACAGGTTGCTGGCCCGTGCCAACCGCTATCCCGCAATCTACCGAACAGCGCCAGATCAGCAAACCCGCAAGCGTATTCTGCTGACATGGTACGGTTCCGAAGCTGGGCATGGCACCTTGGGGGATCAGCGCAGCGCCGAGGCGGCGGCGACCGCATTGGTTGCCGCAGGGCATGACGTTGTGGTGTCCAGCAGCGTTGCGCTGGATATTCCCGGCGTGCCCCTACAAGACTGGCGCACCGTGTCCCCCGATGCGATTGACGGGTTGGTTTTCGTCTGCGGCCCCATATTGGCACAGCATGAGGTGCTGACACCGATCATCGCCAAATTCCGCAACATTCCAAAATGCGGGTGCGGGGTGTCAATCTTAGCACCGGATAATCCACGGCACTGGCAGCCCTTTGATTACCTTATCGCCCGCGAAGGCGGCCCCGTCAGGTTCGGTGATATAGCAGCCCTGGCCCCCCAACGCCGACCTCGCACCGAACCCCGAAACCGGCTGCGCATTGGGTTGTGCCTGCGCGGGGCGCAAATTGAATACGGCGCACAAAACGCGCTGGCACAGGAAACAGAAACCTTAGGTCGGGCGATTATTCAAAAAATTGCCGGGGACCGGGACTATGAAATCGTGGAAATCGAAACGCATCTGGTCCGGTCCGGGCTGGGGGCAGATGGGATTGAACGTCAGTTGGTAGATTGTGACATCCTGATCACCTCGCGGTTTCATGGGGCAATCTTTGCAATCCTGCATGAAATTCCCTGTGTCGTGCTGGATCAAATACGCGGGGGCGGGAAATTGACAGCCCTGCTGGGGGACATACCGGGATTGTCGATCTTAGGCACAGATCAGGCCACCATTTCGCAAGTATCAGATG
The DNA here is from genome assembly GCF_900182725.1 of Thalassovita litoralis. GTDB lineage: Bacteria > Pseudomonadota > Alphaproteobacteria > Rhodobacterales > Rhodobacteraceae > Thalassobius > Thalassobius litoralis. The sequence continues at coordinate 115,408 of NZ_FXTO01000005.1, read as the reverse complement.
TGATCGGGCTGCTGAACCAACAAACAGCGGCAGACAGGCGGTGCTTGCGAATGGGGGCAGAAACAGCCGCACGCCGCAGTCTGGGATTTCTGCGCGGCTGGGTGAATGGGCTGTAAGGTTTACACAGACCGCACTTAATCTTTGCACAGCATCATTTTTATGTATCTTGGGAGTTAATATTTACAGGAGATATAGCTTTGCCGATGTTTTCCATACTGCCGATTTTGGTGTTTTCTATTTGCATGGGTCTGGTCATGCCTGCTGCGGCGGACAGCGCCCCGCGTGGGTATCAGTTAAATGAAACCCCGCATAAACACGGGTTTCGCTATACCAATTCCGGCGAACCCGTGCGCCGTGGACGGGTTGCCGAACGGTTTGAGGTCCGCAACGGTGACTGTGGGGGATCAGACTGTCGCGCACCACGCTATAGAAGCGAAATCCGGCTTTCTAAATCACAAACACAGGCGCGGGTTGGGCAGGATATTTGGTATGGATGGAGCTTTTATAACGAAAGCATTCCTGCATTCCCTGACAATGTGAACCTGATGCCGGTGATGGGTCAATGGAAGATGGGCGGTGATAACTTGCCAATCTTCAAGCTGACATATCACGGCGGGCGCAAAGCAATTGAGGTTCAGTTAGATGACATGGCCCGCGCGAAAGGCTGGGGAAAAGCACAGCGTCATGGTCACGTCTGTAGTTTGATCGGATTGAATGCGACCACGGGCCGTTGGACCGATTTCGTTGTGAATACAAACTTTTCCACTCAATCCGATGGGTATCTGCGTATCTGGGTGAACGGATACCTAAAATGCGATTACAAGGGGCCGCTGGTCGCGACCACGTCAACCCGGCTGTATCCCGGCCCGAACCATCGCAGGGGGATTTTCGTTTCGTTCACAAAACGCTGGGATAAGCTGAAGGGAAAGACCCCGAAGCCGACAATGGTGGCGTATTACGATGAGTTTCTTGTGGGGCAATCGCGGGAAGATGTAGATACGCGCCTGCGGGCCAAATCTGGGCTGCCAGCCAAGGATTGATGGGTGGCCTGATCTGGCGATTATTAATATTTTGTTAACATAAGACAGATTATGGGACTCCGATCCCAAAGCAGAACCGAAGCCCCCTAAGCGTCAGCAATATTCCCTTATCTGGCGTGCATCCGCATGCCTTTGGCGATCCAGCTTCGGGTGTCGGCCGGGTCGATCACCGCGTCGATCTCGTTCAAGGACGCGACGTTGATCCCACGGCCCAGATCATAGGCATTGGCAACCAGTTGATCATAAAGCGCCTGTTTTGCCTCTTCGGTGGGCTGGGCTTCGATTTCCTTGCGATAGCCAAGGCGCACGCCGCCCTCTAGCCCCATCGCGCCGAATTCGCCGGTGGGCCAAGAGATCGTGAAAACCGGGTCTTTGAAGCTGCCGCCCGCCATCGCCTGCGCCCCGATGCCGTATCCTTTGCGCAGGCACACGAAAAACAGCGGGGCATTCAGACGCGCACCTGCCCCGATGAAATCGGTTGCCGTCGCCACCGCCCCTTGGGTTTCGCTTTCGGGGCCAACCATGAAACCGGGGGTGTCACACAGGGACAGAACCGGCATCTGGAATTGCGAACACAGGTTCAGGAACCGCGCCGCCTTGGCCGAGGCGGCGGCGTCCAGCGCCCCGCCCAGATGTTGCGGATTATTGGCGATCACGGCCATGGCCCGCCCTTCGATCCGCAGGAACCCGGTGATGATCCCGGCGGCATGACCCGCGCCCAGTTCCAGAAAACTGCCCGTGTCGGCCAACGCTTCAATCACCGGGCGGATCAGGTACGAACGCTTCCGGTTTTCGGGGATCGCGTGGCGCAACAATCGCTGATCTGATGCAGACCAATCCGCCAGATCCCCCTGAAAATAGGACAGAGCCTGCCGCGCCAGTTGCATGGCCTGTTCATCATCTTCGGCCAGAATATCCACCAGCCCGGTTTCCGCGTGCATCGGGGCGGGGCCGATCTCGGTGGGGTGGAACGCGCCCAACCCGCCTGCTTCGATCATCGCCGGACCTGCCAGCCCGATCCAGCTATTGCGGGTAGCGATCCGAATATCGCCAGTGCCAAACAGCGCCGCATTCCCGGCAAAGCAATAGCCGGAATTGACCGCGATTTTCGGCCCCCACCCCTGTAGCCGGGCATATTCGCTAAACGTGGTCACAGTCAGCCCGGACTGGATGATATGGGCGAAATCGTCGTCATTGGGCCGCCCCCCACCGCCTTCGGTCAGGAAGATCGAGGCAAGGCCCTGATGTCGGGCGACCTCTAGCATACGGTCGGTTTTCATGTGACCCATGAACCCCTGTGTGCCTGCCATCACGGTTGAATCATAGGCCAGGATCGCCACCTGCGCCCGGTCCGGGCGGAACCGATCCGCGTTCACCTGCCCTACCCCGGTCACGATGCCATCGGCGGGGGACAGGTCCAGCAGCTTTTCCAGCCCGTGTTTGCGGCGCTGCGCGGCCAGCAACAACTGGCCGTATTCGTGGAAATCGCCGCCTTCGCACAGGTCCGCGATGTTTTCGCGGGTGGTGCGCTGATCCCGATCGCGGCGACGCTGCACCGCGCGGGGGCGGTTGTCGTCCAGCGTGCGGGCCACGCGGTCATTCAACAGCGCCAGATCGGCGCGGATATGATCGGGATCGGGGGTTTCTTCGGTGATCTCCACCGCGTCCACCGCATCGACGGGGCTGTAGATCACCAACACACCGTCAGCATCCACCACATCGCCCACACAAACAGGCAGGGACAGGACGATGCCACTGGCGTTGGCCACGATCACATGCTGCATTTTCATCGCTTCGATAATGGCGATTTCCTGCCCCTTGGTGATGTGATCCCCTTCGGCCACCTGTATCGCATGGACCGAGGCCTGCATCGGTGCGCGCAAGGCGGCGGCCCCATCGGGAATACGCACGGTATCCGCGGCAGTCCCCGCCGTATCCGCCGCCGTATCAAAGAACCGCGCGGGGCCATTATCCGGGGTCAGCATGTCCCGCAGATGCCCATCCAGGCTGCGAACATTGACGGACCAATCCGCCAGTTCCGGCAGCGCCAGAAGGCGGCGCAGAACGGACATATTCGTCTGAACCCCAGCGATATGGAATTCTGACAGCGCCGTTTCCGCCTTGCGCAGCAGCCGCCCCAGATCGCCCGAACGGTCATGCACGATCAGCTTTGCCAGCAGGGAATCGAAATTGGGATTGGTGCGATAACCGGAATACCCATACCCATCAATCCGCACCCCCGGCCCCGAGGGCGGGGCAAAGGCCGTCAGCGTCCCGCCTGTCGGCACGACCTGCCCATCGGCATTGAAAACCTCGGTATTGAGACGCAACTGCACGGCACTGCCCACCGGGGCGGGCGGTGTGGTCAGCCCCAGATCGGCCAGCGTTTCCCCCGCAGCGATACGCAATTGCAGTTCCACCAGATCCAGCCCGGTGATTTCTTCAGTGATGGTGTGTTCCACCTGAATGCGCGGGTTGGTTTCGATGAAATAGAACCCGCTGCCGCCTTGGGCATCGGTTTCCACCAAAAATTCAACCGTCCCCAAACCGCTGTAACCTGTGGCTTTGCCGATCTGCACGGCAGCCTCCAACAGGGCGTTCCGCGTCTGCGGGTCCAGCCCCGGCGCGGGGGCCAGTTCGATCACTTTTTGATTGCGGCGCTGGACGGAACAATCGCGTTCCCACAGATGGGTCACGGTTTGGCCGTCGCCGATGATCTGCACCTCGATATGGCGGACCGAGGGCAGGAATTGTTCCGCATAGACCGCGTCATCGCCAAAGGCGGCCAAGGCTTCGGCGCGGCATTGATCGAATGCGGCAGCGATTTTGTCGGCGCTGTCGACAACCCGCATCCCGCGCCCGCCGCCACCATTCACCGCCTTCAGTATCAGCGGCTTCCCCCCCAGCGCGTCAAAGGCCGCGCGGGCCGCGGCGGCATCCGCCAGCGGGGGAAATCCCTGAATGACCGGCACGTTCAGCTTTTGCGCAAGCGCGCGAGCCGATACTTTGTCACCCTGCATTGCCAGCGTATCCGCCGATGGCCCAACAAAGGAAATGCCGCGATCCTGACATGCCCGCGCCAGATCGGCACGTTCGCTCAGCAACCCATAACCGGGGTGCAGCGCGTCACATCCGGTTTCCGCCGCCAGCGCCACGATAGCCCCCACATCCAGATAGCCCGCAACCCCGGCCTGCGGCAGCAGATGCACCTGATCCATGTGCTTTACATGCAAAGACCCGGCATCGTCCGCCGTGTGAATGCCAACCGTTTCGATCCCCAAAGCCCGCGCAGTCCGGGCCACCCGGATGGCAATTTCCCCCCGGTTCGCAATCAAAAGCCTGTTTATCACCCCTATTTCCCCCCTGCCCGCCGCAGCATGGCTGCGCGGTTATGTTCACCTTCGGCAATCCGTCCTCCCCGACGGTGGGATACCCCAAGTCTGCCTGCCGTTAGTTATCGTAGCTAATGTTTACCGAGATAACAGACGCAAGAGCAAACCGTTTCTGGCCAGAGCGCAGATAGCGACGCCAAACCGCCAGCATCCCATCCCTGTCATCAACCGCGATCCAAACAAAAAAGCGCCCGGAATGCGGGCGCCTTTGCTGTCTGTCGGGGTGCGGTGTATCAGACCAGACCTTCGGCCTTTGCCCATTCCAGCGCACGATCCAAGGCACGGCCAAGGCGAGCGTGGATTTCCGTCACGTCTGCCTCGGTCAGGATCAGCGGCGGACACAGGGCCACGGTTTCGTAAACATTGCGGCAGATCAGCCCTTCTTCGGCGGCCAAGGCGGCCACTTTGGCAGCCATCGACCCGGCGGGGGCAAAGGCTTCTTTGGTGGCTTTATCTTTGACCAGCTCAACACCGGCAATCAGGCCAACGCCGCGGACTTCGCCCACCAGCGGGTGATCGGCGAATTTGCGCAGCCCGTCCTGGAATGGTTTTTCCAGACGCGCGGCATTGCCCATCAAATCCTGTTCTTCGATGATGTTCAGGTTTTCCAGACCCACGGCACAGGCAACCGGATGCCCCGACCCGGTGAAACCGTGACCAAAGGTGCCCAGCTTCGCAGTATGGTCCGCGATGGTGTTATACACTTCGTCCGACACCATGATCGCCGCCAGCGGCATGTAGGACGAGGTTAGCTGCTTCGATGTCACCAGAATATCCGGGGTGAAGCCGAATTTTTCGCAGCCAAAGGGCGTGCCCAGACGGCCAAACCCGTTAATCACCTCGTCCGAGACAAGCAGGATGTCATTCTTGCGGCAGATTTCCGCAACACCCGGCCAGTAGCCTTCGGGCGGGACCATCACGCCCCCGGCCCCCATCACAGGTTCCCCGATAAAGGCGGCGATGGTGTCCGCGCCTTCGGCTTCGATCGTGTCTTCCAGTTCCTTCAACAGGCGGGCGGTAAATTCCGCCTCGGTTTCGCCTTCGTTGGCAAAGCGCCAATAATGCGGCGTGGTCAGGTGGGTGACAGGGATGGCCGGAAGGTCAAAATCCTTGTGGTTCGCGGGCAGGCCAGTCAGCGACCCGGACGCGATGGTGATCCCGTGATATGCCTTGTTGCGGGACAGGAATTTCTTTTTCCCGGTCCGGCCAAGCGCGTTATTCAGGAACCACACCATTTTAATCACGGTGTCATTCGCTTCGGACCCCGAGTTGGTAAAGAACACGCGGTTCAGCCCTTCGGGGGTCATTTCCACCAGCTTTTCAGCCAGACGAATCGACGGCTCGTGTGCCTTGTGGGCGAAGCTGTGGTAATAGGGCAGTTTTTTCAGCTGCTCATAGGCGACATCGGCCAGACGGGTTTCCGAAAAGCCAACCGCAACAGACCACAGCCCGGCCAGTGCTTCGATATATTCTTTGCCATCAATATCATACACGCGGATACCATCGCCGCGTGTCATGATCATCGGCCCTTTTTCCTCGTGCGCGCGCATGTTGGTATAAGGGTGCATGGAATGCGCGATATCCGAGGCGTGCAGGGAATTCGGACGTTCGTTCATGGGTCGCTCCGTTAGTCAGACTTGAGGTTCGTTAGTTTTGATCAAATCCTAGGGGGTACAATCGCCATACGCAATGACGATACGCAAAGGATAGCAAGAAGCGGGTCAGATCGGCTCTAGCCCGCACCATTCGGCGATAAACAAGGCAATCGTGCCGGTCACACGTTTGACCGAGGACAGTTTCACCCGTTCGTCAAATCCGTGAATCCCTTCGGAATAGGGACCATAGACCAGACAGGGGGTTTCCCCGTAAATCACGAAAACGCGGCCATCCAGATAACCGGGGGTCACGAAGCTTTCCAATGGTTTGGCGTAGCTGGACAAATGGGCACGGGCCAGCGTTTCCTCGGCCTCGGTGCCTTCTTCCAGAACGTAACCTTCGGCGAAAAACCCGTTAAAGGTGATCTGCGGCGGATTATTGGCCAGAAACGGAATGCCATCCGACACACGCCGCAGGTGATTTTCGATCTCATTCGCGGCGTCCTGCGCATGAACGCCGGGATAGATTGCAATGCGGCAATCGAATTCGCACCACGCCGGAACGGACGATGCCCAATCCCCGCCTTCGATTTTGCCGACGTTGAAATTAATCGGATGCTCCAGATCCTCGAAATAGCGGTGATCGTGCTTGCGGGTGTTCCAGTCCGCTTCCAGTTCGCGCAACCCCTGAATCAGCGCATAGGCGGCCTCGATCGCGTTGGCGCCGCTGCCTGCTTCGCGGACGTGAACCGGCAATCCTTCGACGCGGACACGGAACCAGATCACGCCGACATTGGCGCGCACCAGCATGTCGTCTTCGGGTTCGGGGATGATTGCCGCATCGGCACGATAGCCACGCTGCAAACAGGCCAAAGCCCCGTTGCCTGTGCATTCCTCCTCGACCACGGATTGCTGGTACAGGGTGGCGGCGGGGCGGTATCCCAGCGATTTCAGCGCCTCGACCGCGAAGATATTGGCAGCCAGCCCGGCCTTCATATCCGCCACCCCGCGCCCATACAGCCAATCACCATCCCGCCGGGGTTCAAACGACGGCGTGGTCCACATGCTGTCTGGTCCCGTCGGCACAACATCCACATGCCCGTTCAGGATCAGCGAACGCCCGGTTTCATTGGCCGGGCGCATGGCACCGACCACATTGATAGCATTGGAATAATCCACCGTGACCGGCGAAAAGCCGGGGTGGTGGCAGATGTCATTCACATCAATGGCCCAGCGGTCCATCGTATATCCACGCGCTTTCAATTCCTGAAACAGGAAATCCTGCGCAGTATGTTCCTGCCCGCGCAGGGACGGAAAGCGCGTCAATTGCTCGGTAAAGGCAATCTGATCCTCGAACCCGGCCTCAACAGCGGCAAGGATTTGTTGCGTCAATTCGGTGGATAATGTCGTCATCTTCAACCCCTGCCCAGAAACCCACTTAGGAACGATACAAGCGACGTGGTTAAATCAGGCGACAAATAACCGCCTTCTTGTACCAGCACTGTCGGATAACCGGCTGCCGCGATCAGTTGCCCGGCGCGGCGGAACCCGTCAAAGCTGATTTGCATCCCCATCAGCGGGTCTTTTTCATGGGCATCCAGACCAAGGCTCAGCATCAGGGCACCGGGTTTGAAATCGGCAATCCGCGCCAGCGCCGTTTCGATAGAAGCAATCCAGGCGTCATCAGTGGTGCTGCGCGGCATGGGCATATTCAGGTTATACCCTTGCCCTGCCCCGATGCCTGTTTCATGGGCATGTCCCACAAAAAACGGGTAATAGCTGGCCGGATCGGCATGAATGGAAACGGTCAGAACATCGTCCCGATCATAGAAAATCGCCTGCGTTCCGTTGCCGTGATGCACGTCGATATCCAGCGTAGCAACCCGGTCGAACCCATCGCGCAACCGTGCAGCGGCCAAGGCCGATCCATTCATCAGGCAATGCCCGGCGGCAATGTCGGCGCTGGTGTGGTGCCCCGGCGGGCGGCACAGCGCATAAGCGGCGCGTTCCCCCGACAGCACCGCATCAGCGGCGGCGATAGCGCAATCGGCGGCCCGGCGGGTGGCCTGCCAACTGTGCGGACCAATCGGCGCAGACGTATCCCCCATATGCCACCCGGCCTGCGCAACGATCCCCGCAGGATAGGTTGCATGTTCGCGCTGCGGGATAACATTCGGCACAACCTCGGGGCCGGGATCAGGCAGCTTTTGCCATTCATCCCATGCGGTTTCCAGAAACGTCAGGAATTCCGGCGTATGCACGGCCTGAAGCGCGGAAATGGGGGCTTCGGGTGGGGCGGTGACAGGCAGCGAAAGCTGTTCCAACCCGGCCAGCAGCAGTTTTGCACGTTCTGCCTGTTCGGCATTGCGCTGGATTTTCCCATGCGTCAGCCGGAAAATCGGATCGTGCGCTTCTGTTTCAGCGGCGTAAAAACATTTCATTTGGTTTGCTCTTCTTCCAACTGTCTGAAACTGCGCGTGACCAAAATCCGCGCTTCCGAGATGTGATAATCCAGCGCATCTACGGCCCGCTGTTCGTCCCAATCCCGAATTGCATCCAGAATGGGGATATGGGTTTCCGCAATCCGGTGGGCATCGTCATACAGATGGCCCACCACCATGATCGAAAATTCCGTTTCGACCGCGATTTGCTCGAAAACGTTCAGGAATTTCGGGTTGCCGGACCCGGCACAAAGCAGGCGGTGGAATTCCATATCTGCCGTGACCTGCGTCAGCATATCAGACCCGTCGCCCGCGACGCGGTACAGTTCATCAATCTGCCGGGCCAGCGTGTCGATCACCGCATGGTCCCTGTTGCGGATCGCCCGGCGAATGGCGGCGGTTTCGATGACGATCCGCAGCTCATACAGGTTGTCCAGCGCGTCGGCCGAAACCTGTCGCACAAAAAATCCGCGATTAGGCGCATAGGTCACCAAACCCGAGCTTTCCAGCAGGCGGGCCGCCTCGCGGACGGGGGCGCGGCTGACACCCAGATCGCGGGCAATCACCGATTCTGACAGCCGCGCCCCCGGTGCCAGTTGCCCGCCGATAATTGCCTTGCTGAGCAACGCAGCAACGCGCTCAACAAGCCCCTCGCGGCCAATCGGTGCAAATCCAGAGATGCTGATTTCCTTGTCCATTCGCAGGTCCGAAAATGGGTAAACTTTGGTCAGCGTAATTGTAGTTTTGCCGATTGTCGACAATTTACTTGACGTCTTGGGGGCGACTCGTCTTACCTTGGACCTGCGAGAACAGGAGTGAGTGATATGCCCGACGGCACAGTACCACAGTCCGTCCTTGAAATCCGGCGTGATCTGGCAGCCGCCTATCGGCTGATTGCGTTGGAAGGCATGGACGACGGGATCTATACGCATATTTCAGCGCGGCTTCCCGATGGCCCCAACGGGGAAAAGCGGTTCCTGCTGAACCCCTTTGGTCTGCGGTTCGACGAGGTGACAGCCGCCAATCTGGTGACAGTCGATGAAACCGGCGCCGTGATCGACGATCCTTATGGCGCGGGTGTGAACGCGGCGGGATTTACGATCCATTCGGCGGTTCACATGGCCCGGCACGATGCGGTTTGCGTGTTGCATACGCATACGGTGGCCGGTGTTGCGGTATCTTCGGTGAAAGAAGGGATTTTGCCGCTGAACCAATGGTCAGCCCAGTTTTTTGACCGGATCGCGTTTCACGACTACGAAGGGATCGCGCTGAATCTGGAAGAACGCGAACGGATCGTGGCCGATCTGGGCAATCGTTTCGTGATGATGCTACGCAATCATGGTACGCTGGTTCTGGGCCGATCCGTGGCCGAGGCGTTCAAGCTGGCGATTAATCTGGAACGATCCTGCAAGGCACAGGTCGCCGCCTTGGGCATGGGGCTGACCCCTGTCGTGTTGTCGGATGACGTGGCCGAACATACCGCGCGCCAATATCAGTCCGCTTATGACGCGATGGAATTGGGCAACCAATCCGATCCTGAATGGGCAGCGCTGCTGCGTCGGCTGGACGCCGTTGCCCCGGATTATCTTGGATAAAAGACCAACGTTTCCGGGTTCAACCGGAGCATTCTTGCCAACCACAGAAAAAAGACAGGGAAGTTATGCGATATCTAAAAGCAACAACGATTCTGGTGGCGGCTGCGCTGGCAGCGCCCGCATTTGCACAAGACAGCGGGGGACGGCTGGACATCGTCGTGCAACCCGAACCGCCGGGGCTGATGCTGGGCCTTGTGCAGAACGGTCCGACACAGATGGTTGCGGGCGACATCTATGAAAGCCTGCTGCGTTACAACACCGATCTGGAACCGCAACCCAGCCTGGCGAAAAGCTGGGAAATCTCGGACGACGGTCTGGTCTATACCTTCCATCTGAACGAAGGCGTGAAATGGCATGACGGTGCGCCCTTCACCGCCGCTGACGTTGTGTTCTCGGCCGATGTGTTCCTGCGTGAAACCCACGCGCGTTTGCGGGCCTCTTTGGCCTATGTCGACACGATCGAAGCCCCGGATGCCAACACCGTGGTCTTTACATTGAAAGAGCCTTTCGGCCCCTTCATCAACGCCTTTGAAACCGGCACCATGCCGATTGTCCCCAAACATATCTACGAAGGCACCGATTTCGCCAATAACCCGGCGAATGCCACCCCCATCGGCACCGGCCCGTTCAAGTTCGATAAGTGGGAAAAAGGCAGCTATATCCATCTGGTGAAGAACGAAGATTACTATGTCGACGGCCTGCCCCATCTGGACGAGGTGTTTTACCGCGTGATCCCCGATGCCGCCGCCCGCGCGGTGGCGTTTGAAACCGGCGAAGTGGACGTTCTGCCCGGCGGTTCAGTGGAAAACTGGGATATTCCGCGTCTGGCAGGGATGGACAATGTTTGCACCACCGGCAAGGGCTGGGAATTCTTTGCCCCGCACGCATGGATGTGGCTGAACAACCGCGAAGGCCCGACCGCTGACAAACGGTTCCGTCAGGCTGTCATGTACGCGATGAACCGCGAATTCATGAAAGACGTGGTTTGGAACGGCTACGGCAAGGTTGCCACCGGCCCGGTATCGTCGCGGACCAATTTCTATTCGGACGATGTGACGATCTACAACCACGACCCTGCAAAGGCCAAGGCGCTGCTGGCGGAAATGGGATATGACGGCACCCCGGTGCGTCTGCTGCCCCTACCCTATGGCGAAACATGGCAACGCTGGGCCGAAGCCGTGCGTCAAAACCTGACCGAGGTGGGCATCAAGGTCGATATCGACAGCACCGACGTGGCGGGCTGGAACGAAAAGACCGCCAACTGGGATTACGATATGGCCTTTACCTATCTGTACCAGTACGGCGATCCGGCCTTGGGTGTGTCGCGCAACTATACCGCCGACCGCATCAAAAAGGGCAGCCCGTGGAACAACGTCGAAGGGTATAACAACCCCGAACTGGACGCCAAATGGGCCAACGCCGCGACGCTGGTCAAACCCGAAGACCGCATGGCGCTTTATACCGAAATCCAAAAGGAAATCGTGGATGATGTCGCCGTGGCGTGGATGCAGGAATTGGAATTCCCGACCATCTATCGCTGCAACGTGCAGGATCTTGTGACCACGGGCATCGGGATCAACGATGGTCCGCGCAACGCCTGGATCAAGAAGTAACGCAGTCATGCGACCGGCCCGCCCGTCTGTTGCGCGGGCCGGACCACCATTCAAGACTTGGGGAAGCTAAGGCGTATGTCGATACTTACCGCCATATTGTGGCGCTTGGCCAAAGCCGCGCTGACATTGCTGGCCATCGCCGTTCTGAACTTTTTCCTGCTTCATGCTGCGCCGGGTGATCCCGCCGTGGTGCTGGCAGGCGAAGCCGGAGCCGCCGATGAAAAGATGATTGAACAGTTGCGCGAAAGGTTCGGGCTGGATCAGCCCTTCTATGTGCAGCTTGGGAAATATGTCGGGGGGATCGTGCAACTGGATTTGGGCTATTCCTTCCGTCAGGATGCGCCGGTTTCACAGCTTATTCTGGACCGGCTGCCCGCAACGCTGCTGCTGACGCTGACGGCATTCGGAATTTCATTGGTCTGTGGCATTGCGCTGGGGGTGGCCGCTGCCGCGCGGGTTGGAAAACTGTCGGATTCCGCGCTGACCACGCTGGCGCTGCTGTTTTATGCCACGCCCCTGTATTGGCTGGCGCTGATGGCGGTGCTGGTGTTTTCCGTCTGGCTGGGCTGGTTGCCCGGCTTTGGATACGAAACCGTCGGGGCCGGGCTGACCGGGCTGGACCGGGTGCTGGATATTCTGGCCCACCTGATTTTACCCGCGCTGACGCTGGGGCTGTTTTTCATGGCGGTTTACATGCGGATGACCCGCGCCTCGATGCTAGAGGTCAGCCAATTGGATTTCGTCAAAACCGCCAAGGCCAAAGGCCTGTCAGGTCCGGCCATCCGGCGGCGGCATATTCTGCGCAACGCGATCCTGCCGGTGGTAACGCTGGCCGGGCTTCAGGCCGGGCAACTGGTGGGCGGGGCCGTACTGACAGAAACCGTATTCGCATGGCCCGGCATTGGGCGGCTGATGTTCGAAAGCCTTGCCGCGCGTGATTACAACACAATTCTGGGGGTCTTTCTGGTTTCGGCCGCGATGGTGATCCTGTTCAACATCGTCACCGACATCGTTTACCGGATCGTGGACCCCCGCATCGGAGCGACCGCCTGATATGTGGAAAAGATTCAGAACCAATATTGGGGCTATGATCGGTGTGGGCATTCTGCTGGCCGTGATCCTGATCGCACTCTGCGCCCCGCTGATTTACCCTCATGGGCCGTGGCAGATGGTGCAGCGCCCGTTCCTGCCGCCCATGTCGGTGGATGGGTTGCCGCTGGGAACGGATACGCTAGGCCGCAATGTGGCCGCGCAACTGGCCTATGGGGCGCAGGTGTCGCTGCTGGTCGGGCTGGTATCCACCATCGTGGCGCTGTTGATTGGCGTACCGCTGGGGGCTGTGGCCGGGTTTTACGGCAACTGGGTGGACGAAGGCGCCATGCGCTTTACCGAATTTTTCCAGACCATCCCCAACTTTGCGCTGGCGATCGTGCTGGTGGCGATTTTTGAACCCTCTCTGGCGTCGATCACGCTGGCGATTGCCATCGTTAGCTGGCCCCCCGTTGCCCGTCTGGTCCGGGCCGAGGTCATGTCGGTGCGCAAGCGCGAATTCGTGGATGCCGCGCGTCTGGCGGGGCTGTCACGCCCCAAAATCCTGATGACACAGGTATTGCCCAATACGGTATCGCCGATCATCGTCATGGCCTCGCTTATGGTGGCGACTGCGATCCTGCTGGAAAGCTCCTTGTCCTTCCTTGGGCTGGGCGATCCCAACGCGATGTCCTGGGGCTATATGATCGGGGCGGCGCGCACGGTGATCCGCACGTCATGGTGGCTTAGCTTCTTTCCGGGGATTGCCATCGTGCTGACCGTGCTGGCGCTGAACCTGATCGGCGAAGGCCTGAACGATGCCCTGAACCCGCACCTAAGCCGGAAGGGACGCGCATGACACAGCCAGCATTGTCCATTGAAAACCTGTCGATTGGCCTGCCCGAAGGCGCGGACCGGGACTTTGCGGTCCAGAACCTGAGCTTCGCCATCGAAAAGGGAAAAATCCTGTGTGTGGTCGGGGAATCCGGGTCTGGTAAATCCATGACGGCAAACGCGCTGATGGGGCTGTTACCCCCCGGTGTAACCGTCAAGGGCGGCAAGGCCGTGTTCGAAGGTCAGGATGTACTGACGCTGCCCGAAACGGAAAAACAGGCGATGCGCGGCGAACGCATGGCGATGATTTTTCAGGAACCGATGACGGCGCTGAATCCGCTGATGCGGATTGGCGATCAAATCGCCGAGGTATTCGCCGCCCATAACCGTCTGACCGCCCCGGAACGGCGCAAACGGGCGCTGGCCCTGATCCAAGAGGTCGGCCTGCCCGACCCCGAAAAGATCATCCGCGCCTATCCATTCCAATTGTCCGGCGGGCAGCGGCAACGGGCAATGATTGCAATGGCGCTGGCGTTGGAACCCAAGCTGCTGATTGCTGATGAACCCACAACCGCGCTGGATGTGACGACACAGGCGCAAATCCTGAAGCTGATCCTTGATCTGCGCGAACAGCATGGCATGGCCGTGATGTTCATCACCCATGATTTTGGCGTGGTGGCGGAAATCGCGGATCAGGTGATCGTCATGCAAGAAGGCAAGATGGTCGAAAGCGGCGCCGCGCAAGAGGTGCTGGTGACACCCAAACACCCTTATACGCAGCGGTTGCTGGATGCGATCCCCACCGGGAAACTGCCAGCGGCGCGGGCCTTGGGAACGGTGCCTGCGCTGGAAATCAAATCTTTGCGCAAAACCTATCGCACTGGCGGCGGGCTGTTCAAACCCGTGCGCGAGGTTCACGCGGTCGATAACGTATCGCTAAGCGTCGCACGCGGCGAGGTGCTGGGGCTGGTCGGTGAATCCGGGTCCGGCAAATCCACGCTGGGGCGCACGGCGGTGCGGCTGGTAACACCCGACAGCGGGCAAGTGCTGGTGGGCGGTGTCGACATCGCCGCCCTGTCCGAGGAAGAGCTGCGCAAGGAGCGCCACAAGGTTCAGATGGTGTTTCAGGATCCTTATGCCTCGCTCAATCCGCGGCAAAAGATCATCAGCGCCATCACCGGCGGCCCGATCACCCGTGGTATCCCCCGCGACAAGGCCGAAGCCCGCGCGCGTGAACTGCTGGAAGTGGTGGGGCTGGGCGCGGATGCGGCCAACCGCTATCCGCATGAATTTTCCGGCGGCCAGCGGCAGCGGATCGGCATCGCGCGGGCGCTGGCGATGGACCCAGAACTGATCGTCGCGGACGAGGCGGTTTCGGCGCTGGACGTGTCTATTCAGGCGCAAGTGCTGGACCTGCTGCGCGATCTGCGCAGTCGGCTGGACCTGTCGATCCTGTTTATCACCCACGATCTGCGGGTGGCGGCACAGTTGTGCGACCGGATTGCCGTGATGCAAAAGGGTAAACTGGTGGAAATCGGCACCGTGCATGAAATTTTCCAGTCACCGAAACAGGCCTATACCCGGCAGCTACTTGCCGCAGTGCCCGGCGCGGACTGGCAGCGGGACGCGGTGGCAACGGCATGATTGGGGTCGCGACGTGCCAATATGTAGATATTCTGGGTCGGTATGGGGCGTATTTCACGGAAATGAATCCGCAATTGGATTTGCGGACACCTGACCAGATCACCGACCCGGATCAAGTAGAGGTGATGATCACCTTTCAGCCCGAGGATACGGCCTTCGCCCGCTATCCGAACCTGCGGGCGGTGTTTTCCGTGGGGGCCGGAACCGATGCGATTGAACGCTGTCCGTCGCTGCCGTCTGGCCTGCCGGTGTTCCGGGTTCAGGTTCCCGATCAGGCCGCGCAAATGGCCGGTTTCGCGGTCTTTCATGCCCTGTGGCATCATCGCCGCATGGCCGATTATGTGCGCGACCAGCGGGACCACCAGTGGAAACGGCGATTGACCGGGTTTTCCCCAAAACAACGCCGGGTCGGCATTTTGGGATATGGCTATATGGGGCGCGGCATTGCGCGGGCCTTGCTGGCGCTGGATTATCCTGTGTCCGCCTATGCCCGATCGGTCCCAGAAACACCGGAACCGGGTGTGACCCACTATAGCACGGGATCGCTGGATCAGTTTCTGGCACAAAGCGACATCCTGATTAACGTGCTGCCCCTGACCCCGGACACCAAGGGGCTGATTGACGGGGCGTTCCTGTCCAAACTGCCGCAAGGGGCGGCGCTGATCCATCTGGGGCGTGGCGGGCAGGTGAACGAAGACGCGTTGATCGCCGCCTTGGACAGCGGCCACATGTCCGGCGCATCGCTGGATGTGTTTGAAACCGAACCATTGCCAAAAGACCACCCGCTATGGTCCCATCCCAATGTCATGATCACGCCTCATATCGCCAGCGTCCCTGAGCCTGCCGATGTGGTGCGCTGTATCTGTCAGCAAATCCAAGGCCTTCAGGCCAGTTAAACCAGCAAGAAAGCCAACCCAATGTCGACCGATCCCAACACCCTGTCTGCCCGCGAACTGGCGCAGCAAATCCGCGAAACCCGCCTGAGCGCCGTTCAAGTCACGCGCGATGTGCTGGACCGGGTCGCCAAGTATAACGGCCCGATCAACGCTATCGTGCAGGACTGCGGCGATGACGCTATGGCCGAAGCGGCGGCGCTGGACAAACGGATTGCGGCGGGCGACAGCGTGGGGGATATGGCCGGGGTGCCGGTGACGATCAAGGTGATCTCGGATCAGACCGGATACCCCACCACGAACGGCACCACGCTGGCCAAGGATGTGATCGCCACACAAGACAGCCCGTTTTTGGCCAATATGCGGCAACAGGATGCCATCGTGATCGGGCGCACCAATACGCCCGCGTTTTCCTATCGCTGGTTCACGTCAAACCAGATTCACGGCACCACACTCAACCCGCATAACCCAGACCTGACACCGGGCGGATCGTCTGGCGGGGCCGGGGCGGCGGTGGCCAGCGGGTTTGGTCATGTCGGGCATGGCACCGATATTGCCGGGTCCGTGCGCTATCCGGCTTATGTCTGCGGGGTGCAGGGCTTGCGGCCCACGCCGGGGCGGATTCCGATGTTCAATGCGTCCAGCGGCGACCGGGGCGTTGGGCCGCAAATCATGGCAGTATCCGGCCCGTTGGCGCGGCGGGTCGATGACCTGCGGCTGGCGCTGGAATGCATGTCCGGCTACCACCCCGATGATCCCTGGAGCGCCCCGGTGCCGTTGGTGGGGCCGTCCTATGTGCGGCGGGTGGCGTTGATCACCCACCCCGGCGGGATCAAGACCGATCCGCGTATTGTGGACGATCTGAACCGCGCCGCTGACATGTTCCGCAAAGCAGGCTGGACCGTGGAAACCCCGACCGAGGTGCCGGAAATCCGCGAAGGTGTAGAGCTACAGATTGACCTGTGGCTGTCGGACGGCCATGCCGACAAGATGGCCACCGCCACGGCGGAAAACGATCCCGGCGCTCTTGCCTTGTTGACGCATTACGCGGATCGGGCGGCAGCGATGGATGCGGATAAATTCGGGAAACTGTTCATTCGGCGCTCGGCCCTTGTGCGGGCATGGCGGCGGTTCCTGATGGATTATCCGGTGGTGCTGATGCCGGTTTGCGCCGAATTACCGTTCAAGAAAGACGAGGATCTGGAAGGATCCGAAACCCTGACACGGCTGTGGGAATCGCAACTGCCGCAGATCGCCATTCCGCTGTTGGGCCTGCCTGCGATTTCCGTCAGCAGCGGGATACAGAACAATATTCCCAGCGGTGTGCAGCTTGTCACGGCGCCGTGGCGCGAAGATATTTGTCTGGATGCCGCAGAACTGTTGGAGGCCGGTTTCGGGTTCCCCGAAATGCCGTTCTAGGGGCAATCCCGTTCCGGCGGGGCATGACACAGGATCAGGGGCGCAGGCACGGCGGGTTATTTGCCCGAAAGATAACAGATAATTCACGTGCGAAATGAAAGTTTGCGTTGCTATTACTGCGGCGTGTCTTACTTTTCTGCGCAACCTTGACCCTGATCCGCAAAGCGACCCACATGCCCCTTTGGAAACAGTTTTTGACCCTGATCGTTCTGGCCGCGCTTGGGTATGGCGGATACGAAGGGTATCAACGCTACATGGCCGCCGAAAGCACAGAGGCGAAACCAGCCGCCAAGGGGGGCGGCACCGCAATCGTGGAACTGGCACGGGCCGAACGCCGGACGCTCAGCGAAACCATCGAAGCCATCGGCACCACCCGCGCCCGCCAATCGGTGAATATCGTCCCCGAAGCCAGCGGGCGGGTGATCGAAATCCTGTTCCGGGCCGGTCAGCATGTGGAAACCGGCGCCGTTCTGGTACAGTTGGATGACACGATTGCCCGCGCCGATCTGGCCGAGGCACAGGCCCGCCTGACCGAACGCAAGCGTATGTTGGACCGGGTGAACCAATTGCGCGATTCCAGCGCCGTATCCGCCGCATCCGTCGAAGAAGCAACCGCCCGCTTTGCCGAGGCACAGGCCCAATACGATCGCGCTGTGCGGCGGCTTTCGGATCGTTCGATCCGCGCGCCGTTTGGTGGAACGGTGGCCCTGCCCGAGGTGGACCACGGCGCCAGCGTCACAGCCGGAACGGTGATCACGCGGCTGGACGATCTGACCGAAATCGAGGTGGAATTTGCCCTGCCCGAAACCCTGTTTGCCCGCGTCAGCCCCGGCCAGACTGTCAGCGCCACAGGCGCGGCTTTTCCGGGGCGGGTGTTCGCCGGGCAGATCGAAGCGGTGGACAGTTACATTGATCCGGTCAGCCGATCATTCCGCACGCGGGCCATCATTCCCAATTCGGACGGGGTGCTGCCTGCGGGGATGTTCATGTCGCTGGAACTGACGCTGTCGCAGACGGATCATATCGTGGTGCCGGAAGAGGCGATTATCTTTCAGGCAGCGGAAACCTATGTGTTTGTGGCCGAAAACAACGTGGCGCGGCGGGTGACGGTCAAAACCGGCCAGCGGCAGGATGGCATGGTGGCGGTTCTGGACGGGCTAACCGAAGGGGCCTCGGTCATCGTGCGCGGGCTGCATCGGGTCCGTAACGGCGGGGCCATCGAACTGCTAAAGCCGATTGGCAACGGGGCTTCCACGGCTGGGGATCAATCATGACGCTTTCGGATATTTCCGTCCGTCGCCCGGTTCTGGCAGCCGTGGCAAACCTGTTGCTGATCGTGTTCGGGATTACTGCGTTACGGGATATTCCGGTGCGCGAATTGCCGGATGTGGATAACGCGGTTGTCACTGTCACGACGACCTATCGCGGGGCCGCGCCCGAGGTAATCGACACCGACATCACCGAAACCGTCGAAGGCGCGGTGGCGTCGATTTCCGGCATCAGGTCCATCAGTTCCGAAAGCCGTCAGGGCCGGTCCCGCGTCACGATTGAATTCGAGGCCGGGCGCGATGTGGATGTGGCCGCCAATGACGTGCGCGATGCGGTGGGCCGTATCCGCGACGACCTGCCCGAGGAGGCGGATTCCCCCGAAGTGGAAAAAAGCGACGCAGACGCCGATCCCGTGATGCGGCTGGCCGTGGTGTCGGACCGGATGACGACGGCAGAAATCACCGATTACATCGACCGCTTCATCGCGGACCGTCTGGCCACGCTGGACGGGGTGGCCAATCTGCGGATTTACGGGGAACGGTCCTTTGCCGTGCGGATCTGGCTGGACCGTCGGGCGCTGGCAGCGCGTAAACTGACGGTGGCGGATGTGGAAACCGCGCTGCGGCGCAACAACGTGGAACTGCCCGCGGGCGAGGTCACATCGACCGACCGCCAGCTTACCGTGCGCCTGAACAGCCGCCTGCAAACGCTGGACGATTTCCGCGATGTGGTGCTGGATCGGGTGGCGGGCTATCCGGTGCGGCTGGGAGATGTGGCGCGGGTCGAACCGGGCGTAGCGGACGATTCCACCATTGTGCGCAGTGACGGGCGCGATGCGGTGGGCGTGGCGATCCAGCGCCAAAGCCAGTCCAACACGTTGCAAATTTCCGATGCCGTGCGGGCCGAAGTGGCCAAGATCAACCCCACCCTGCCCGAAGGCATGGAAATTCAGATCGGATCGGATGATGCGCTGTTCGTCGGCGCCTCCATCCAAGAGGTCGTGAACGCGCTGGTCATTTCGCTGGCGCTGGTGGTGCTGGTGATCCTGCTGTTCCTGCGCTCGTTCCGGGCTACGCTGATCCCGGCAATCACGATCCCCGTGTCGCTGATCGGGGCCTTTGTGCTGATCGGGGCATGGGGATTTTCGCTAAACACGCTGACCTTGCTGGCGCTGTTGCTTGCCATCGGGCTGGTGGTGGATGATGCAATCGTGGTGCTGGAAAACATCCAGCGCCGGATTGAAAACGGGGAAACCCCGCTGGTGGCCGCGCTGAAAGGGGCGCGGCAGGTGACGTTTGCAGTGCTGGCTACATCTGTCACGCTGATCGCGGTCTTTGTGCCGCTGTCCTTTATGCCCGGACAGGTGGGGCGGTTGTTCATCGAATTCGGTTGGGTGATGGCCGGAACGGTGGCGATTTCCACCTTTGTCGCGCTGACCGCCTGCCCCGCGCTGGCGTCCAAGGTGCTGGCCCGTGGGCAAGGCGTTGTTCCCGAAGAAGGCGACGGCCCGCGCGGGCCGGTGCAGCGGGCCTATGCCGGATTGCTGCGGGGGGCGCTGGGAATGCCGCTGGTGGTGCTGATCGTCGCCGGGGCGGTGACGGCGGGGGCCGGGCTGTTTTACGGTTCGCTGCCGCGTGAACTGGCCCCGCGCGAAGATCGCGGCGTGGGCTTCATTCCGCTGACCGCACCACAGGGCAGCACGGTGGACTATACCGACCGCGCAGCGCAGCAGGTGGAACAAATCCTGCAACCGCTGCGGGATGAAGGCGTGATTGAAACCGTGTTCACCTTTACCGGCTGGGGCAACCGGGCATGGCGGTCCTTTGTGGTGTTCCGGCTATCGCCGTGGGAACAGCGCGACATGTCCGCCGCCGAGGTGGCCCGCGCGATTGCCCCCCACATGAGCCAGATCACAACGGCGCGCGGCTTTCCGATCACCCCGGCGGGGTTGGGGCTGCGCGGCAACTCTACCCCGGTTCGGGTGGTGGTCAGCGGCCCGGATTTCGACAGCGTAAAGGACTGGTCCACCACCCTTTTGGCACGGGCCGAGCAGATCGAAGGCTTGGTAAACCCCGAGATCAATTTTGAACAAAACCTGCCCCAGCTCGAAGTCCAGATCGACCGCGAAAGAACCGAAGATCTGGGCATTTCCGTTGATACGATTGCCGCCGCCATGCAGGTCATGCTGGCGTCACGGCAGGCGACCACCTTTATCAGCCGGGGGCGGGAATATCCGGTGATCTTGCAGGCCGAAGCATATGATCGGCAATCGCCATCGGATATTGATAACATTTACATCCGGTCAGGCGATGGGCAGACTTTGGTGCCGCTGGGGGCTTTGGTGACAGTACGGGAAAACGCTGCTGCGCCATCCTTGCGGCGGTTTGACCGGCTACCCTCGATCCAACTGTCCGGGGCACTGGCACCTGGGGCCGATCTGGGCAGTGTGTTGGCCGAATTGGAACAAACCGCCGCCGAGGTGATCCCGGCAGGCGGAAAGCTGGGGTTTGAAGGTCAGTCACAAACATTCAAGGACACATCAGCCGGGGCGAATGCGGTGTTCGCTATGGCGTTGCTAATCGTGTTTCTGGTGCTGGCGGCCCAATTTGAAAGTTTCATGCACCCGGTTATTATCCTGCTGACGGTGCCTGCCGGGGTGGCGGGGGCGATTTATGCAATGGCGGCGGCTGGTCTGTCACTGAACGTCTACAGCCAGATCGGGATTATCCTGTTGATCGGGCTGGTGGCGAAAAATGGCATCCTGATCGTGGAATTTGCCAACCAGTTGCGGGACGAAGGCAAATCCGTGCGCGAGGCGGTCATCCTGTCGTCTGTCCTGCGGTTGCGCCCCATCATGATGACGGTGCTGTCTACCATTCTGGGGGCCTTGCCCTTGGTGATGGCGTCGGGGGCCGGGGCCGAAAGCCGCTATGCCATCGGGACGGTGATCATTGCAGGGCTGGCAATGTCTGTGGCGCTGATGCTTGTGGTGACGCCAGTACTGTATGATCTGCTGGCACGGTTCACCAAACCGCGCGGGGCGGTGGAAAAGGCATTGGAACGCGAACTTAGCCTGGCAGAGTAATCGCCGCGCCCCCCAGCCCGGCATCCTGCAATTGTTCGGCATCGGGCAAATCCCGCAGGCTTTCCAACCCGAAGACCAGCAGGAAATGCGTCGTCGTGACAAAGGTATAAGGCGCCCCACGCCGGGGGCTGCGGGGTCCGGTGGCAATCAGGTTTTGCTGATGCAATCGCCCGATCAGATCGCGGCTGATGTCCTTGCCAAAGATGTCTTTCAGCCCGTCGCGGGTGATTGGCTGGTGATAGGCAATCGCCGCCAACACCACCATATCGAACCGGTTCAGGTCCAATTGCTGCCCCCCCGCATCCGCCGCCGCCCGGATCACCGGGGCATAGGCCGGGCGGGTCCGCAACACCCAACCACCCGCGACCTGTGCCAATTCATAGGGGCGCATGGACAGGCTGGCCGCCAGATCGTCCATCAACAGATCAATGGCAACCCCTGCCCCGACAACGCGGGCCAAATCATCCCGCGAAACCGGGGTGGCGCTGGCGAACAGCACGGCCTCGATCCGGTTCAGCCATTCACGCCAGCGCTGGTCTGGGGGCAGGTCGGCCAAGTCACGGTCAAATTCGGGCGACATGATCACACCCCATACAGCCGGAACGTATCACGCCCGGTCAGTTCCCGCGCCACGCCCAAAGTGACCAGCCGATCACAGAACCGGCGGGCAGCACGATCTGACATGATCGAGGTCAGCGCCGCTGGGGCAATGGCATCACGGGTCAGCACCATTTGCACCGCAGCCCCGGCCCCCTTGGACCGCAGCTTTGGGGCAACATGGCGCAAATGCGCGGCGCGGCGGGACAGGTCAGCCGCCATTTGCATGGTCTGCGCCACCGTGACGGGCAAGGCACGATAACACGCCAGCTGCAGGTCATCTTCGCGCAGGCGCAGGGCGCGGGTTGGCAAGGATACCGCCAGCAACGGCACCGTATGGTCCCAGCCCAAGGCCTGTGCCAGCGCGGTATCGGCCAAAATCAGCGCGTCCGCTTCGGCATGGGGAACCTCGGTCAGTACGGTTTCCAGAACCCGCGCGGCACAGGCGACGGGATTGCCCGGCCCGGTATCCAACCAAGCCGCAATACGGTCTGGCGTTTGGTCCGGCACGGCGCGGGACAGCGATTGGCGGGCACCGCCCACGGCCCACCGCCATTGCACAAAAATACCCCCCGCCGGGCCGGGATGGTCGCCGGGGCGCAACAGATGCACCGCATCGCGTAAATCCGACGCACGTTCAGGCCGCCCGGAATGGGTGACGGTTGCTTCTGCAGCGCGCAATGCCAACCGATCCAACCATAACGCCAACGGCAAATCGTTGCGCGTCAGAACATAGTGCAACATCGACAGCGCCGCCCCGGCAATCAGGGCCAGATCCTCGGGGTCATGACCAGACATATCGCGACGGATCGCCCAAGCGGGCAAGCGGGGCCAAGGAAGCGCCGCATCATCAACAGGGGGAACAACAGGTGCCATAGCACATGGCTACTCTATCGCGGCGGTTCAAACCAGAATAGAACGACAAAACCGCCGCATATTTTGCACCTATCGCCACTTCAGGATCGCGACAGACCCCGCAATCACCACACCATAGATGCACATGCCAGCGCCGATGGCGATGAAAACCGCGCTGACACCCAGATCGGTGGTTTGGCTAAGCCACACCGCCCCGCCAAAAGCCACCCCGATCCGGGCGACGCTTCCCAGAAACGGCCACGTCATCCGGCCCGCACCCTGACTGGCGAAATACAGCGCCAGACCCATGCCGAAAAACCCGTAAAACGGCGCAACGATACGGAAATAACTGCGCCCCGCAGCCAAAGCGGCCGTTTCCTCGGCGGACAGGAACATACGCAGCCACAGATCCGGGACAATGGCCACCACCGCACCGATACTGCCGACAATGGCAGCCGCCGCCAGCGATCCGGTCCACGCCACAGCCAGCGCCCGCCGGGTATGGCCCGCGCCAATATTCGCCCCGACCATTGCCGTCATGGCCGACCCGATACCAAACACCACGGGGATCATCAGAAACTCTAACCGGGCGCCCAGCCCATACCCGGCCAAAGCCGCCTGCCCGTGACGGCCCACGGCCCCCACCATCAGCACGATAGTCAGCACCGTCAGCGCCGAATTGGCCGAGGCCAGAACACCCACCCGCAAAATATCTGCGAACATCGCGGCACGGGGCCATCCCGCCCGCAGCGTCAGCCCTGTTCGACCCGACGCCAGATAGGCAAACGCTGCCAACGCCCCGGCCCCATGCGCAATGACGGTGCCCAACGCCAGCCCTGCCATACCCAACGCAGGCAGCGGCCCAAGCCCCAGCGCAAACCCCGCCGCCAACGGAATCGTCAGAACCGACACCAGCAGCAGAACCACCGATGGCACCCCCATATTCCCCGATCCCCGAATAACGCTGAGCGTCGAATGACACAGCCACAGCGCCAGGCAGCCCGGAAAGAACACGCTGGCATAGGTCAGCGCAGCATCGGCGGCAGGACCAGTGCCACCCAGCAATTCAAATATGGGTCGCCCGAACACCGCCATGACGATCATGAAAACCAACGCCAGCCCGGCGGCAATCACCCATGCCGCCAGTGTCAGTGCCGCCGCGCGGTCGGTATCTTCGGCCCCTAATGCCCGTGCCACGGCAGATGAAATCGCGCCCCCCATCGACCCGGCAGACAGCATTTGTGTCAGCATCACCAGCGGAAACACCAGCGCCAGACCCGCCAAGGCCGCGACGCCCAGCTTGCTGGCGATATAGCCCTCGGCGATGCTCATGATGGCCTGAACCACCATCGCCAGAACATTGGGCGCAGCCAGTTTTGTCAGGGTCGGGCCAATGCGGCCATCCAACAGCAGCCGGGTCCGGGCTAGGCGGGCTGCCGTGGCAGCCTGTGCTTTGGGGGTAAGCACCGGATCGGGCTTTCCCTGCGGGGCGGCAGAACTATCGGGCATGGCTGTCCTTTGATCGAATGGCGAAAGATAAGCATAGTTCCAAAAAGGAACTGACATCATCAGTAAGTTCCTTTTCAGAACCTGTCAACTTGGTGTAGGATGCCGGTATGAAATGGGATGACCTTGGAACCGATGCCTGCCCTGTCGCGCGCGGCCTGTCCGTGATTGGCGACCGCTGGACCATGCTTGTCCTGCGCGATTGCTTTTTGGGAATACGCCGGTTTGAACAGATGCAGGACCGGCTGGGGATCACCCGGCATGTGCTGGCGGATCGGTTGCGCAAACTGGAAACGGCGGGCGTGCTGCGGCGCGATCAGTATCAGGACCGCCCACCCCGGTTTGAATATCGCCTGACCGACAGGGGCAAGGCGCTGTATCCGGTGCTGGTGTCGCTGATTGCGTGGGCCGATGAAAACGTACCAGCCCCCGATACCACCGCGATTACGCTGTTGTCACGGGAAACCGGCGAACCGATTCAGCCCATTCTGACCGATGCACGCACAGGCAAGCGGATCACCCACCGCGATGTCACCGCGCGGCGCAATCTGCGGCCATCCTGACGCCGTGACCGGGCAAACCCGTGCCAGCCGGGGCCACCATATGCAGCCCCGCTGCAACAGGCCCGAGTCAAAACGCCCCTGACACGAAATTGTTGGTCGATTCCCGCAACCTGTTGCGGCTCTTTCGCGTTAAGTCATTTTCAGATGGGTCCATCCCGGCCCATTCGCCACGAAGGAGCCTGCGATGCTGACCAGACGACATTTCATTCAGACGACGGCCGCCCTGTTTTCTGCACCTCTGGCCAGCCCGGCCTTTGCCGCAGGTAAAAATAGCTGGGATGCCTGGGATGCGCAGGTCACGCCAGACAATTACGATCCGTCCACCACGAACCCGTGGGGGCTGCATCCGCGGTTTTTGCCGGTTCGGGTACAGGCCAATGACGGGCTGCGGGCCGGGGATATTCACGTCGATGCCGTGGCGCGGTATCTATACCACATCGGCACGGACGGCACCGCCATGCGCTATGGCGTGGCCATCGCCAAAGGCAATCTGTACGATCCCGGCACTTATACCATCCGCCGCAAGGCAAAATGGCCCGGCTGGACCCCGACCGCAAACATGATTGCACGCGACCCGGACACCTATTCGCAATTCCGCAACGGTGTTCCCGGTGGGCCGACCAACCCCTTGGGATCACGGGCGTTGTATCTGTACACCGGAAACCGTGATACCTATTTGCGGATTCACGGCACGCCGTATCAGCGCACCATCGGCGGGCGGGCCAGTTCGGGCTGTGTACGCATGGTCATGGCCCATATCATCGGCCTGTATGAACAGGTCGATACGGGCGTTACCGCCTATTTGTACCCGCCCGAGGACCGGATCACCGCCACCAGTTGATCAGGACGGTTTAGCCCCCGCCGCTGTGCAAATCGGGTTCCCCCCGGCGGTGCGCAGCGGCAGCATCGTGGTTTCAACCGGGCCTTTGTGGCGATACCAATAGCACCCATCCGCCGGGTTGATGCGCACGGCTTCCAGGCTTTGATAGGGCGCGGCCAGCGTGACCACCTGTTCCGGCACCTTGGTCAGGAACCCCGCATCGGTGCTGTAGGGATCAACAGGAACGGGTTCAGTGCAGGCCGCCAACCCGAACAGCGCAGCGGGCAAACAAAGCCCCAATTTCCCAATCCGGCCCGCCCGAATATTCACCGTTCTGTTGCGGTTTCCCTGCATAGATCAAATCCCTTGATACATGTCGCACTTCCCAACCCATTCGAATCAAACAGGTATGTGTGGGATTGACCCTATCGTCAAAATTCCCGCCTGACGACACCGCCCCGGTTCGCGCCTGTAAAACACGGCCTGATCCTGTGCCGCGCAGGCCATGATATAATTCTGATATATGGAATCTAGCCATAATATATATTTGCAGGATACCCCCTGTATCGACCAAACTGCGCCACAAACCACATCATTCATCTTTACTGACAAAGGCGCCCCCATGATCCAGCAAACCCCCGACCAGTATCAGGACATCCGTGATGGCGTGCGCGCCCTGTGCGCCCAGTTCCCTGACGAATATCACCGCAAGGTTGATCAGGAAAAAGCCTATCCCGAAGAATTCGTAGATGCGCTGGTCCGCGAGGGCTGGATGGCCGCGCTGATCCCCGAAGAATTCGGCGGATCGGGTCTGGGTCTGGCCGAAGCGTCCGTGATCATGGAAGAAATCAACCGCTCGGGCGGGAATTCCGGGGCCTGTCATGGCCAGATGTATGTGATCAACACACTGATCAAATACGGCTCGCAGGCGCAGAAAGACAAATATCTGCGCCCCATCGCGGCGGGTGAAATGCGCCTGCAATCCATGGCCGTGACCGAACCCACCACCGGCACCGACACCACGAAGCTGAAAACCACAGCGGTGAAAAAGGGCGATAAATACATCGTTAACGGGCAAAAAGTCTTCATCAGCCGGGTGCTGCATTCGGACATCATGATCCTTCTGGCCCGCACCACCCCGCTGGAAGACTGCCGCAAGCCGTCCGATGGCATGTCGATCTTTATCGTCGACATCAAAGAGGCGCAGAAAAACGGCCTGACCGTGAAACCCATCGCTAACATGGTGAACCACGAAACCAACGAATTGTTCTTTGACGATCTGGAAATCCCGGCGGAAAATCTGATCGGGACCGAAGGTCAGGGGTTCAAGCATCTGCTGTCCGGGCTGAATGCCGAACGCGTGCTGATTGCTGCGGAATGTATCGGGGATTCCTATTGGTTCATTGATCGCGTGACCAAATATGTGAACGAACGCGTCGTTTTTGGCCGCCCCATTGGCCAGAACCAAGGCGTGCAATTCCCCATCGCCGAAAGCTATATCGAAACCGAAGCAGCCAACCTGATGCGGTTCGAGGCCTGCCGCCTGTATGACACCAACGAACCCTGCGGCGCACAGGCCAACATGGCGAAATATCTGGCCGCCAAGGCAAGCTGGGAAGCGGCGAATGCCTGTATCCAGTTCCACGGCGGTTTCGGATTTGCCGAAGAATACGACGTTGAACGCAAATTCCGCGAAACCCGCCTGTATCAGGTGGCCCCGATTTCCACGAACATGATCCTCAGCTTTGTCGGTCAGCACGTTCTGGGCCTGCCGAGGTCGTTCTGATGACGCTCCCCCTCAGCGGACTGAAGGTTGTGGCCATCGAACAAGCGGTGGCCGCGCCTTTTGCAACGTCCCGGCTGGCCGATGCCGGGGCCGAGGTGATCAAGATCGAACGCCCCGAAGGCGATTTCGCCCGTGGCTATGATGACGTGGCCAAGGGGCAATCCAGCTATTTCGTCTGGCTGAACCGGGGGAAAACCTCGGTCGTGTTGGATCTGTCCACGCCCAAGGGCAAGGCGGAACTGGAACAGCTTTTGGCCGGGGCGGATGTGCTGGTGCAAAACCTGAAACGCGGTGCGCTGGACCGGCTGGGATTTGGCACGGACAGGTTGGTACGGGATTATCCCCGGCTGATCACCTGCTCGATTTCCGGGTATGGCGAAGACGGCCCGATGGCGGATCGCAAGGCCTATGATCTGCTGATTCAGGCGGAATCGGGTCTGTGTTCGATCACTGGCGGCCCATCCGAACCCGCACGCGTGGGCCTGTCCATCGTGGATATTGCCACCGGGGCCACCGCCCATGCCGCCATTCTGGAGGCGCTGATTCAGCGTGGTATCACCGGCAAGGGGGCGCAAATCGCTATCTCTATGTTTGACGTGATGGCTGACTGGCTGACCGTGCCGCTGCTGAACCACGAAGGCGGCAAAAGCCCGAAACGGATCGGCATGGCGCATCCGTCGATTTCGCCCTATGGCGTGTTCCGCACCCACGACGGGCAGGACATCCTGATTTCGATCCAAAGCGACCGGGAATGGCGCAATCTGGCCCGCGTGTTTTTACAGGACGAAAGTCTGGGCACCGATCCGCGCTTTGCCACCAATGTGGCCCGTGTCACCAACCGCACCCAAACCGATGCGCTGGTCGCCAAGGCATTTGCCCGCCGCGACAAAGACGATGCCATCGCGGCATTG
Organism: Thalassovita litoralis; assembly: GCF_900182725.1. GTDB lineage: Bacteria > Pseudomonadota > Alphaproteobacteria > Rhodobacterales > Rhodobacteraceae > Thalassobius > Thalassobius litoralis. The sequence continues at coordinate 86,521 of NZ_FXTO01000005.1, read as the reverse complement.
CTACAGGCTGACGTGGCACTGGCGACCGTCAACGACATGGCGGGCCTGTCCGACCACCCGCATTTGCGGCGGATCACGGTCGACACGCCCAACGGCCCGGTTTCCTTCCCCGCCCCTGCGGCACGGGTGGCCGGGGAGGACCGCGCCTATGGCCCGGTGCCAGCCCTGCCAACCGCAGACTGATACAGCGTCGGGGCGTCCGTGGCGCCCCGATGTTATCATGATGGCATTGGTCACAGGCGGGGCGCGCTTCGGGCGCTGGCGAATGTCCAGTCCAACGCAATCCCACGCGCCTGAAAATAATCGCTGCAAAACGCATATTGTTCGGCCAATTGCGACCGCAGCCCGGCGATATTCACCTCGGGCATTTCACCTGCCCCCTGCGGCCCATTGCTGTTTACATGTTTGTCCAACAGCCCAAAGCGCGGGGGAATGCCCAGCACATGTGAAAAGGCCGACACCCCGTCTGGGGAAATGAACTGTTCATAAGGGTAAATGAAACGGGCTTCGGGCGGGGCGGCACGTTCAACCCGCTGGATCACTGTTTTGTAATCCGTGAAATGATGCCGCGCGATCACATCCACCAATTCCGCAAAGCTGCTGTTTCGCCCCGTGCGACCGGCGATACGGATCACTCGCAACCGCTGTGCCATACGGGCAGCGGATAAAATCCGCGCAATGGGATCACGCAGCAAAAGCACCGTGACAGGGCGTATCCCCCTGTCCAGAAACGCCTGCCTGACACTGGTCAACTGTGCTGCGCTTATCCTGATATAGCTGGGGGAAATATCCCCGCTCAGCTTTTTACCGTTTTGCAGAAGATCGTCAAAATGTTGCACATAGTTTTCCAGTGACTGCCCCATGCGTTTCACAACAGCCTGATCACGCGCGATCTTTTGCCCAAGGGGGCTATTCAGGTTGGGGGGCTTCACCTCTCCTGCTCCGCTTTCCATACCGAACAGGGGACACAGCGCATTATATTCTTTCCGTATGCCCATATCCGCGAAATCGTATGATTTCAGATAGTGATACAGCCATGTGGTGCCGCTTTTGCTGGCACCAAGGCACAGAACGAATTGACGTTGCATAGGTGACTGGTTCCGCCCCTGTTCCCTGATCAGACCACAAAACAATCTGTCAGCCGATCCGTCATAAACAGCGGGCGGATGGTGACGTGGCCTTCGTTGTCCATCACATGCTGTTCAACATGCGCCACCCCGTCAAAGGCCCGGATATGGGCCAGATCAGTCAGGCTTTTCGTACCCGCAAACAGCCGCGCGGGCTGCCCGGTTTCGCGGAATTCCGGCACCAGATCCCGCCGCAACCCTGCCGGAGTTTGCGCCCGGTTTTCTGCGGTGAACAGCTTGGGCATCGGCAGGTCCGTGTCCGGGGACAGATTGCCCGAGATCGAAAACCCGACATATAATTGGGGGCGCAGGGCCAAGGCGGCCAATCCCGCCGCATACCCGCCCGAGGAAAACCCGGTCACAACCACGCCTCGCCCTTCATCGCCCGCGATTTGGCCGATCCGGGCAATGGCTGCGTCCCACGTAGCCCCCAGCCCCGGAATGCCGTTCAGATATTGGTAGCCGCTGCTATCCTTTAGCAACAACACGGAATACCCCCGGTCCAGCAACAAGGCCGACAGCGCCAGATTGGACAGGTAAAAATTGTTGAACATCGTGGTAAACACCACGATCAGCGGCTTTGCGGGATCGGTGCCACGCATCAGCATGGGCTTATTAGGCGTCAGCAAATCCTGCTCGAATTGCCGAAGAAACGCTGGCGGACAGGTGGCCAGCACCTCCTTGACCTTCTGATATTCCAACGCCACAGTCTGACGAAACGCTGCCGTGCGCGGGTTTGAGTCATGGCGGTCCAGATAATCCAGCATGTCGGGAAACAGCGGATCGGCGTATTTTGCCAGTTCCACCAGAACCAGATAGGCCAGTTTGCGCTGAACCTGTGGTTGCCCCATGAATACCCGCGCGGCAAGGCGGATGTCCTTGTGCTGCTGGGGCGAATGATACTCGCTCAGGGTTATCTGTGTTAGCTCAGCCGTCACACAGCCGGACCTTGCAGACGGCGGCCAACCGAAACGGTTCGCGGTTTTCAATTTCGATCACATCGGGGAAAATGATCTTGTCGCTTTGCGCAAACAAGCCCTGCACCTGTTGCCAGATAAACTGTGAAATGGGTCGCCCCAAACAAACATGCGCGCCCAGCCCATACAGATTGCGGGCATTCCATGCCGGATCATAGGATTCATCAAAGGTGACACAGCGCACGCGTTCCCCGGCGTGATAGGGGCAGCCATTCGCAGTATCGGATTGCCCGGCCACACGATCCACAAAGCGCAGCGCGCTGTCGGGGAAACTGTCCGGTACAGGAATATCGCGCAAACGACACCCCGGATGGGCCTGCGCCAAGGCGTGAACCGACAACGCCAACGAATGCGTCAAAGGCCGCGCACCCAGCACGACCAGCGACAGCCGATTCAGAAAATCCGGCGCTTCGCCCTGCAACATCTGGGTCAGTTGATCGTTCAGCTTTACGCGCTTACGCAGGCTGGTTTTGGGATTAAACAAATCCGGCAACTGATCAATCAGATCGTACCACGGTTCTTTGCCCGGCAGGATCGTGCGGCGTAACGTGTCCCAGATCGGGTGCGCCAATTCTGCCAGCACATCCCATGTGCCTGTCTGCCCCGCCATTCGGCCACGAAGCTGATCAAAAAACTGCAAAACCGCAGCTTCCTGTTCGGTCTTGCCCGCTGCATACGCCACGGCCATATCCCGCCGCTGTTGCTTGTGGACGGTCCCGGACAGGAACACCGGCAAAGCATCCAAAAGCCGAATTGTCGCGGATAGATCCAGCCCGGTTTTCGCAACCATATCCCGATAGGCATCCGCCATCGAAAAGGCCTGCATCCCGCGCGCGCCCAAGGCGTCCAACGCGGCGTCTTCCCATAGAACCACGGCAGGGGTCGCGCCGCCTTCAGTCATGGGTGGGACCGGTGTGCAGTTCGTGGAAATGCGCGGCCAGATCCAGCAAGGTCGCATCGGCAGGGAATTCGGCCACGTCGCTTTCGATGTCCAGTTCGTCCTCGACATCCATCGCGAATTGCAACAGGTCCAGACTGTCCAAGGCCAGTTGACCGATGGTGATAGCGCCCATGTTTTCCGCGCTCAGGTCAACATCGGGGTGAACATTATGATCTTGCAGCTTTGTCAAAAGAAGCTGGGTGATTTCATCAAGAGAGAGTGGCATGTGGATTTCAGGCGTTGTACCGGCAAACACGGTTTTGGGGCCGGTATCCGGGGGTTTTTCGTCAATGTGAAAACCCACTATATCTGGTCGCATCTGCGGCGCAGACCGCGCATTCGATCAAACGGACACGCGTAAGATAGCGCAGCCCTACAGCATCCATTCCACTGGCAACAGCCCCATCACCACCAGCATGATTTGCTGGAACCATGTGGCCCCCGGTTCTTCCTGATAGGTCACGCGCGTGCCATCGCTGCGGATTTCCTGCCAGACCATTTTATCCTCGGGCGTCAGTTCCGGCCGATAGCTGACCGTGGCAACCGGCCCATCGAATATGGCCCCGATCCCCTGCGCCAAGGTGGGGCTGTCGATCAAAAATCCCATTTCACAATTCAACATGGCAGACCGTGGGTCAAAGTTGAACGACCCGATAAAAATCCGCGCATCATCCACGGCAAAGGTTTTCGCGTGCAAGCTGCCCCCGGAAAACCCCAGCGGGTTGACCTGAAATCCTGCCTCGGGGGTCATTTCGCCCCGTAGTTTCAATTCATACAGCGTGGCCCCGGCCCGCAACAATTCGCGCCGATATTTAGTATACCCGGAATGCACCATCGGCACATCGGTGGTATTCAGCGCGTTGGTCAGAACCCGCACGGTTTTGCCATCGCGGGCAAGATCGCCAAAATATCTGGTCCCTTCTTGTCCCGGTATAAAATAGGCGGACACCAAATCCAGCTTCTGTTCAATCCGCCCAAGGATCGAGCCAAGCCGCGTAATCATCAATTGATCGCGGGTCGCAATCCCCTGTCCTTTGGCGGGGTCGTCTGCCACCAACTGCACCTTGGCCCATTCCGGGGTCAAACCACCACTGGCAAAACGCTCCATGCTGTTTTGCATCGCGCCCTGCAACTGTGCGGCTTCTGTGCTGTCTTTCACCGCCGCAACCCGCACGGCAAATCCCGCCGGGTCGCCGGGGCCAGTAACGATCCGTTCCAGTTCAAACACCGATTGGCTGTTCCAATAGGCATCAAACACCGCCGCCGTTTCCGGCACGATGGCCCCTGTGGCCAGCACATCCAGATCCACAAAGAAAATATCGTCGCCCAGTTGGAAATATTCATCGCCAATGTTGCGACCACCAATGATCGACACCGCACCGTCAACGACGATGGATTTATTGTGCATACGCCGGTTCATACGAAAGAAATCAAAGGCATATCCCAGCATCTTCGGGCGGCGCAGCGGGGATGGGTTAAACAGCCTGATCTGGAAATTTTCCCGCGCATTCAGCGCCGCTAAAATCGGGTCCAGCCCGTGAATGCCGTTGTCATCCAGCAACAGACGCACCCGCACGCCCCGCTTTGCCGCCCGATCCAGCGCATCCAGCAGCAGCATCCCCGATGTGTCGCCGTGCCAGATGTAATATTGCATGTCGATGGATTGCACTGCGGCATCCACCAGCGCCAAACGGCTGACCAGCGCATCATGCCCGTTATACAATGGAATCACACCGGATTGTCCGGGATGTGCAGCCCCCCCGGCAATCATCATCCGGCCCAAGGGTGTTTCCGGATCGACCCCCAACGCCCGCGCCTGCCCGCGATCCGAAATATCGGGCAAGGGAAACATCAGCCGCGCCAGAAAAATGGCAATGGTCACACCAAAGACCAGAGTCGCAAAAAACATCACAAACCGTTTCATAGGCTCAGCTTATCCGCTTTGCCCGGAACTGCACGTCTTTTGTGTACGCTGGTCGCTGTATCCTCTGGCCCGGTATGTTTTACCGGACCAGAGATCAATCAAGGTTTAGTCAAACAAGCTGACATAGACCTGACGCAGATCGCGTTTCAGGATCTTGCCGCTGGCATTTTTCGGCAGGCTGTCGACCACCGCAACATGTTTGGGCGCTTTGAAATGGGCCAGATTTTCGCGGCAATAGGTGTCGATCACCTCGGCCTGTAGGGTCACGCCCGGTTTGGCAACCACGATGGCGGTCACAGCCTCGATCCACTTGGGATGGGGTACGCCGAATACAGCCACTTCGGCCACGTCCGGGTGGCGGAAAATCACCTCTTCCACCTCGCGGCTGGCTACGTTTTCACCGCCGGTTTTCACCATGTCCTTCTTGCGGTCGACGACGTAAAGGTAGCCTTCTTCGTCAAAACGGCCCAAATCGCCGCTGTGGAACCAGCCCCCTTTGAAGGCTTCGGCGGTTTTATCCGGGTCGTTGTAATACCCCAAAATCAAATGCGGGCTTTGGTGAACGATTTCACCGATTTCCCCCACCGGCACCGGATTGCCATCATCATCGACCAGCATGGTTTCCACGTTCAGCGCAGGCCGCCCCGCCGACCCAAGCTTCCGAAGCTGATCTTCCGGCCCCAACACGGTCGCCATCGGCGCCATTTCGGTTTGGCCATAGAAATTATACAGGTTCAGGTTCGGCAGGCGTTGGGTCAGTTCTTCGATAATGGCGGTGGGCATGATTGCCGCGCCGTAATAACCCTTACGCAGGGTGCTAAGGTCGCGCTTGTCGAAATCGGGGTGGCGCAGCAGGGCAATCCAAACCGTAGGCGGGCAGAACAGTTTGGTCACGCCTTCGGCCTCGATCGCGGCCAACATATCAGCGGGGTCGGCCTTATCATGCACAATGCTGGTGGCGCCCAGATACAGGTCCGTCGTCAGGAAGCAATCCAACTGCGCGCAATGGAACAGCGGCAGGCAGTGCAGTTCGATGTCATCCGCATCCATACCACCATTCACGATGGTGCTGGTGTATTGCGCATACAACGCCGAGGAGGTCAGCAACGCCCCCTTGGGCCGGGATTCCGTGCCGCTGGTGTACATCATCTGGATCGGATCGTCGGGGTCCAGATCCAGTTCCGGTTCCGTGGTATTGGGATTGGACAACACATCCTGAACCGGCGACCACAGGCCGCTGACCGCCGCACCGGAATGCGGAATGGCAAAGCGCCGGGTGATCGGCTGCGCCAGTTGCGCAATGGCCTGATCGGCGGTGTCACACAGGGTATCTTCGGCAAAAATCGCGCAAGCCCCGGCATGGTTCAGAATATACGCCACATCATCCGCGTTCAGCATGAAATTCACAGGCGTGATCACGGCCCCCACGCGGGCAGCCGCAAAGCGCAACACCACGAAATCGCGGTTATTGTGGGACAGCAGGGCAACGCGGTCGCCTTTTTCAATGCCAATCGCCCGCAGCCCGTTGGCGGCGCGGTTCACCGCATCATTCAGTTCGCGGAAGCTCTCGCGCTTGTCCCGAAAGCTTAGCGCAATCTTATCCGGGGTGCGCGATGCGCTGCGGCGCAACAGATCGCCTAAGCCTTGGCTGCGAGCGCGTTTGACGGTTTGGGTCAGCTCTTGCGGTGTCATGGATTTCACCTTTTGCAAATTCAGTCAGAGGGGATACCCGCCCCGGCACGAACCGGGGCAGGCGCAATTCAAATCACCCGAAGGTCATCGGCAGATACAGGATCAGTTGCGGCACGGCGGACAGCAAGGCCACGATCAGCAGGTCCATCACGATGAACCACATCACGCCCCGGAAAATCGCGCCGGTTTTCACCAGATCGCCGACGACGCCCTTGATCACGAACACGTTCATACCGATGGGCGGGGTGATCATGCCAATTTCCAGCAGTTTCGTCAGCACAACACCGAACCACAGCAGGCTCCAGTTTGCTTCGTCTACCACGGGCAGGATGATCGGCAGGGTCAGCAGCATTGCCCCGATGGGTTCAAGGAACATGCCCAGCACCAGATAGACCAACACGATGCCCAGCATCAGCAGCACCGGCTGAGTTCCCACGGCGATAATCGCATCCGACAGGAAATCCCCCGCCCCCGACAGCGCCAGAAAACGCGTCAGCAGGCTGGCCCCGGCAGCGATGGCAATCAGCGCGGCGGTCGTCGTCATGGTTTCGCGCGCGGCGGTCAGGAACCGTTCAAGCGTCATTTCCCGGCTCAGGGTTGCCACCACACAGGCCAGAAACGCCCCCACGGCCCCGGCTTCGGTTGGGGTAAAGATACCGCTGAACAAGCCACCGAAAATCCCCACCATCACCAGCAGGATCGGCCATGTTTCCTTTAGCGCGGCCAGACGTTCGGCCATACCCACGCTGGCATCCCGCGACGGGGCCAGATCGGGGTTCAGCTTTACCCGCACCAGCACCACCACGATATAGCCGATGGCGGTCAGGATACCGGCGGAAATACCGCCAAGGAAAAGCTGCGCAATGGATACCTGCGCAATCACGCCGTACAGGATCAGAATGATCGAGGGCGGGATCATCGCGCCAATGGTTCCCGCCACAGCAACCGTGCCAGTGGCCAGTTCCGGGTGGTATTTGTGTTTCATCATTTCCGGGATAGCGATCCGGCCCATTGCCGCGGAACAGGCAATGGACGACCCAGACACAGCCGCGAACCCAGCCGACCCAAAGATGGCCGCAATCGCCAAACCGCCCGGCAAGGCAGATAACCAGACCCGCGCGGCCTGAAACAACCCCCGCGTCAGGTTCGTGTGAAAGCTGATAAAGCCCAGAAACAGGAACATCGGGATCGAGCTAAGCACCCAGTTCGCGGTGAACTGATACGGGATCACCCCAAGCGATCCCCACGCCACGCGCCAGCCCATCAGGAACCAGATCCCAACAAAGGACACCCCGATCAGCGCCGCCGCAATCGGCACGCGCAGGGCGATCAGCACAAACAGCGCCCCCAGCCCGGATAACCCGATAGCAACGTCAGTCATGCAAAGTCTCCAACTCGTCCGTATTTTCGCTTAGGCCGCATTCGCTGCCGGTCAGCAGAACCAGCACACGATAGACGGCAATCATCACCATCAGCCCGGCCCCCAGCGGCAGCGCCCAATAGCTTTGCCAGACCGGAATCATATCCGATCCCTGTTCAATGGATGCGCCGATTGCGGTTTTGGACATCGCCTCTTTCCAGCCGCGCACCATCAGCAGGCCAAACGCCCCTGCGGTGATCAGCCCGGCCAAAACGGCAATCACGCCCTGCGCGGCCTTTGGCAGCAGGTCAGTCACCACTTCGACGGAAATATGCGCGCTTTGCCGTTCAGCGACCCCAAGCCCGATAAAGACAACGACGATCATGTAATAATGGGCCACGATCGTAATCGTTCCCGGCAAGGGCATATTGAACAAAAAGCGCATCGTCACATCAGCGGTCACGTGCAGCATCATCAGAATGATGCAAATCGTCCCTATGACAGAGGCAAATCCCGACAACCAGGACAACCCCTTACCAATCTGAAACATATTCTTCTCCAGAATTGTCGGTTGGCAGAAGACCGGGGCGCGGGGTTAGCCCGCCGCGCCCCGGACAGGATCACATGCCGTAGCTGCTGGTATCGACCTTGGAATAGATTTCATTCCAATACAGATCGGCCAACGCCTGCGGGTTATCAATGCCCTGCACCAGACCGCTCCAGCGGGCGACCAGTTCGCGTACTTTCGCGCTGGCCTCGGCCCCGTTTTCGATGCCGAACTTGTCCTTGTAGTTGCCCACGATGGCTTCAAGGTCGGATTCGATGAAGGCTTGGTTCTGGCTGATCAGCGAAGCGTCCGCCTGCCCGACAAAGTTACCCTTTTCGACGGTCTTTTTCAGACCGGCGCGGGCTTCTTGCAGATAGACCCAGGTCATTTCCGCCGCCAGCGTGGCGTTGGATTTCATCAGCGCGGTGCGTTCTTCGGTGGTCAGACCCTGCCAGCGATCCCGGTTGATCATGGTCGGCACGGTGAACTGGCCGCCGGGGATGCCCTGATAGACGTATTTCACCACGTCCACGAAGCTAAAGTTGATCAGCTCTGCCGGGTTGGATGCGGTGCAGTCCAGAACGCCCTGGCTCAGCGCCTCGAAGGTTTCGTTGATCGAAATCGACACCGGAACGGCGCCCATTGCTTCGGCCCAACGCGCCCAATAGGCACCACCGGCGCGCACCCGCTTGCCCTTCAGTTCCTCGGGCGAGGTGACAGGGACGGTACATTGCAGCGCATAAGACGTGGTCATGCCCGCGCCCATGTAGACCTGATTTTGCTTGGCCACCTCGTCCTGACAGCTTGGGCAGTTCAGGATTACATATTCCGACACCGCCGCCGCAAACGCCAAGGAGCTAAGCTCGCTGGTGTATTCTTCCAGTTCGACCAGGGTCGAGAATTCGGACACCATGTTCAGCGTCGGGAATTCTGCCGAAAAATAGGGGGTCAGAATGGTGGACAGGTCCGCGATCCCGTCTTTCAGGCCCGCATTGCTTTCTGCAAAAGACAGCAGCGTCAGCGGGAACACCTTCATTTTCAGTGACCCGCCAGAGTTCCCCTCCAGCGTGGCGGCATAGTTTTCCAGCGCCCCGTTCGGGCCGGAACCCGGCGGCCAGCCACCGGCATAACGTAGTGTGTCGGCCTGTGCCGCGCCTGCCAGCGCCAGCATGGTGCCGCCAAAAAGTGCGGTCCGAATTGCTTTGGTCATCATCATAGTCCTCCTCCTCATGGACTGTGTGAAATTGAATATCTGGTGGGTGCTACCGACCAGCCTGCCATCCGGCCCCAACGCGGGCCGGTCTTCGACAACCGTTTCTGGCTGATCCCGCGCGTCCTCCTGCGCGAAACGGCGAACTGGTTGTGGAATTTGTGATCGTTCCGTGTCTCCCTGACTTGTGTTGGAACGCTGCGGTTACGGGTTAAAGACTGGCGTTACCGGCGCGGTCGCCGGACAGGATTGCATCGGCCAGTCGGGCCAGATCGGGGGCCAATGCGCCCACGGCGGCGGCTTCGGAATTAACGGCCTGCCCACTGCGGACCCGCGCAGCGATCCCTTCGAAAATCACCGACATACGGAACAGCGCAAAAGCGCGGTGGAACGGGGTCAGCGGGGCATCGCAACCGCCCGCCTGACGATACATATCCAGAAACGCGGCCGCATCGGGGATGTTCAGCGCAGGCAGGTCCAACCCGTTCAGCCCGCCCAACTGGTCTGGCCCCATGTCATAGAACATGCACCAATGCGCTAGATCGGCCAGCGGGTCGCCCAAGGTGGACAATTCCCAATCCAGCACCGCAGACACCTGCCCCACCGCCGGATCAAACAGCAGGTTCCCCACCCGGAAATCCCCATGCACAATCGTTGTGGGTTGCGGCGCGGGAATATTCGCGGCGAACCAATCGGCCAGCCCATCAATCACCGCATCCTTGCGCGTGCCGCTGTCCTGCCACTGGCGCACCCAGCGGCGCACCTGCCGGGCATAGTAATCGCCGCTGCGGCCAAAATCCGACAACCCGGCGGCCTGCCAGTCCAGCCTGTGCAACCGCGCCAGAATATCCGCCGCCTGCGCGAAAAAGCCCCCGCGCTGTTCAGTGGACAAATCTGGCAGGGCGCTGTTTTCACTGGCTTGCCCCGCCATGCGCTGCATCAGATAAAACGGAGTGCCGATAACGCTGGCGTCTTCTTCCAGCCGGATCATGGCCGGAACCGGCACGCCCGACCCGGCAAGCGCCTTCATCACACGGTATTCCCGTTCGATGGCATGGGCGCTGTTCAGCGTCGCCCCGGCGGGTTTTTTGCGCAGCACCAATTTCTGATCGCCCGACGTCACGAACCAAGTGGGGTTGGATTGACCGCTGGCAACAGGGTCCAGCAGCACGGGGCCACCCATCGCGCGTTCCAGATCCTTGGGGTTGAAATCAGGTTCAATCGTCATGTTGTCAGGCTCTTGGGGTTTTTGATGGCAGGGGCATCTTCCAGACCGGCAATACAAACGCCGCGCCAGAAGTCTTGAATATGTTTGCGCGCCCAAAAGCTGGCTAGGTCGGCATCCCGATCGCGGATCGCGTTCAGAATGTTGCCATGCGCCGTGATTTGCCGGGCATAGGATTGCGGCACGGGCTGCACGATCTGAGTCAGCCCTTGAAACAAGAGCAGGGCAATCGGTTCGCGCGCCAGATTCAGCACTCGGTTTTTTCCATATTCCGCGATGGCGGAATGAAACTGCGTATCCAATTGCACGGTCCGGTCCAGATCGCCCTTGGCCGCGACCAGTCGATCGTGAATGCACTGCAATTCCGCGATTTCAGCCTCGGTCGCGCGTTGAACAGCCAGTTTGGCAGCCAAAGGTTCGGTTTCCATCGTGACCTGCCACAATTCGCGAAACGTCACCTTCATCAGCGCCATTGCCCGGCCTGCGCGGCTGCTTAGCTGGTCAGCAGCAGGCAGCCTGACCTCTAGCCGCCGGGGCGAAGGCCGGAATACGAACCCGTCCTGTTCCAATTGCCGCAACCCTTCGCGCACGGTCGAGCGCGTCACACCGAACATCTGGGCCAGTTCCATCTCTCCGGGCAGTTTTTCACCCGGCTTCAGGCTGCCTTCAAGGATTTGCTCCTGAATGCGGTCAGCAATTTGCTGATAGGCATAATTCACCTTCAGGGGTTCGGCGTGCAGGCTCAACGGGGCAGTTCCTTTCTTATGGCCGCAAGGGTTCACATCCCGGATGCGGTCCAACATCCGGCAAGCAACACGTCACACGTCATTCCCCGGCGGTCCCGGTTGGAATGGGCGTTGTTTCATCTGTGATTAATTCATCCGGTGCCAGTTCATGGATCGAACTGGCGTTACGGGCGCGGAGTCCCCGCGTCTGACAGTCGTTTCACAATACCTCCCCTTATTGTGTCACAGTCGTAGTGTCCGACAATCAGGCTATGTGGCGACTCGGGACTCGTCAACAGATTTTTGAACACAGCCGTTAAATACACCGCGTCAGAAGAACACCAGCCGCCCCATTTTCCGACAGCATTCACCGGGACCACCCCCCTTCGAAAGGATACAGTACGATAGCGTATTGTTTACCCTCTGCCGAATGCAGTTGCAGAAAAACCAACCAATTTTTGATTTTTATCCCAGCACGACAAAAATCATAACATTGATTATTAAGGATATTTTTTAGATTCCGATACGGATTCAAAATTTTCTATGCAAATTGGAAAATTAAAGTTACCAATTTAGAGGCATGCGCAGGGCTGCACCCCTGCGCCGCAACCGGCAGGATCATGGGGCAACCCCCCCTGCCCGGATGAATTGGGAGGAGAAACAATGCGAAACAAGTCAATCTCGCGGCGTCTTGCGCTGCGGAACATGGCCGTGATGGGGGCGGCCGGTCTGGCTGCGCCGTCAATCGCCACGGCGGCGGGGCAAACGACCACCTGGAAAATTCAAACATCCTGGCCGGGCGGCGCGGGCTTGCAGATTTTCAAAGACTGGTGCGCCACCATCGTGGAAAAAACCGGCGGCGAGCTGGCATTCCAACCTTTCGGCGCGAATGATGTGGTTGGCGATTTCCAACTGTTCGATGCCGTGAAAAACGGTGTTCTGGACGCGGTGAACCCGTTTACCATCTACGCGCAGGGGATCATTCCCGCAGCGACATTCCTGACCAGCTATCCGCTGGCACTGCGTAACCCGCATGAATTTGACGTGTTCTATTACGGCCTTGGCGGTCTGGACATCGCGCGCGAACTATATGCCGCGCAGGGGATGCATTTCGTGGGCCCGGTGCATCACGGCCCGAACATCATCCACTCGAAGGTGCCAATCCGGTCCGTCGATGACTTCCGCGGGCGCAAGATGCGGATGCCCGGCGGTATGGTGGCCGAACTATTCACCGAACTTGGCGCGGAAACCACGGTTCTGCCCGGCTCGGAAATCTTCCCGGCGCTGGAAAAGGGAACGATCGACGTGGCCGACTATGTGGGTCCGGCGGTCAACTACTCGCTTGGGTTCAGTCAGGTGACCAAATACATCTCGATGGGTCCTCCGGGCTTTATGTCTGTCTATCAGCCGGTGGACATCATGGACATCACCGTGGGTCAATCGTCGTGGGATAAACTAAGCCCGCAGATGAAGCAGTTCGTGGAAATGGAAACGCAATCCTATTCGATCCACCACCACGCCGCGATCCAAAAGGCCGACCAAGAAGCCTGGGCGAAATTCGAGGCCGACGGCACCGAAGTCACCCGCCTGACACAGGACGACGTGGAACTGATGACCGAAGTCGCCGTTCCGATCTGGTTCAAATACGCCAACCGCGACAAAAACGCGGCCCGCGTGTTCAAGATCCAACTGGATTACATGATGTCCGGTTCGCTGGGCTATGTGACCAAGGATCAAATTCAGGGTCTGGAACTGGACCTGTAAGACGCGGGTCAACCGCGCCTGCCCCGTATCCCGCCGGGATGCGGGGCTTTCCAACTTTAGCACTCAGAGACTGAGAGGGGTGGCATGCCAAGTCTCGAATTTACCTTGCCCCATTGGGCCTATTGGGTGGGTTTGATCCTGTTCCCAATTGTGGCGATGGCGCTGGCCAAGCGGCCAAAAAACGAAAACCCAAAGCATTCGCTGCTGTTGGGCTATATGATCCTGATCACCGGCGGCATGATGGGGCTGCACCGGTTCTATCTCAAAAGCTTGCTGGGCTTGCTGTTTATCCCGGTTTTTCTGGCGATTTTGGTATCCAACGACCAAAGCGCCGGTGCGCGATCCGATCTGTCAGATGCGGCCAATGCCGTGCGTATGGCTGACAGTGCCATTCAGCGTGAAACCGAACGGGTGAAATCCGCACGCGACGGTCTGGATGAACTACGCGCCGAGCTGGCCGCCGCCGAAGACGGTAGTTTCGCCAAACGCAGCGCGGAAAAAAAGGTGAAACGAGCCGAGGACCGGATCGAAAAAGGCACCCAGATCATCGACCGCGCAACGGCTGAAAAAACTGCGGCCCTGCCCGTGGAAGCCGCCGCCCGTGAAAAGTATGAATTCTGGCACAGCATGTCGGCCTATGCCTTCTATCTGCTGCTTGCGGCGATGCTGCTGGATGCGGTGCTTTTGCCCGGATTGCTGCGCAAAGCCGATGCTGCCATTCCGCCCAAACAAGAACTGACAGAAACCGAAAAAGCCCTGAAAGCGCTGGAAGAGGAAGAACTACAGGACGATTCCCGCCACGTTTCCGAAGGCTGGACCGGCTGGATTGACCGGCTATCGCTGTTTTGCGGTGAATTCGTCAGCTATTGGGCGGTGCTTGCGGTCTTTGTCTATTATTTCGAGGTCATCAGCCGCTATGTGTTCAACAGCCCGACCAACTGGGCACATGAATCCATGTATCTGATGTTCGGGATGCAATACCTGATCGCGGGTGCCTATGCGATGCTGTGCGAAAGCCATGTGCGGGTGGACATCTTCTATGCCCCGATGCCGCGCAAGAAAAAGGCATGGGTCGATTTGCTGACCTCGATCTTTTTCTTCATCTTCGCCGGTACGCTGCTGGTGACATCTTATATCTTCGCCTTCGATGCTATCGCGGTGCCTACGGGTAACTCGGTCATTTCGGATTGGGCGCGGGGGCAGATCAGCTTTGGCGAAATGCTGGGCGGTCTGAATCTGGCACAATGGACCGATCCGAACATCCGCTGGGGCGAAATCAGTTTCAACGAATGGGAGATTCCGCTTTGGCCGATGAAATGGGTCATGGTGTTGGGTGGCCTGCTGCTGGTGTTGCAGGGCATTTCCAAGCTGGCGCAGGACGTGCGCGCCGTGGTGAAGGGGGCGTGACGCATGGGACTTGATATTGGAATCGAGTGGCTGACACTCATCATGTTCGGGTCGCTGCTGGTGCTGCTGATGGCGGGGCTTCCGCTGGCCTTTGTCACCGGCGGTCTGGCCTGTGTGTTCCTGTTCATTCTGGGGGACGAACGGGCGCTGAATATCGTGCCCAGCCGGATTTTCCCGCAGATGACCAACTATCAGCTATCGGCCATCCCGTTATTTATCTTTATGGCGTCAATGCTGGAAAGGGCCGGGATCATCAACGACATGTTCGATGTGATCTACAAGGTTCTGGGCGGCGTCAAAGGTGGCCTTGCGGCGGCAACGATCATTGCCTCGACCGTGCTGGCAGCGATGGTTGGCGTGATCGGCGCGGCGGTGGTGACAATGGGGATTATCGCCCTGCCCGCCATGCTGAAACGTGGGTATGATCCGAAAATCGCGATGGGGTCCATCATGGCCGGGGGGACGCTGGGCATCCTGATCCCGCCGTCCATTCTGGCGATCATCTATGCGGTTGTGGCCGAACAATCCGTGGGCGAACTGTTCATCGGTGCGGTTATTCCGGGTCTGCTGCTGTCGGGGATGTATGTGCTGTATGTGGTCGTGCGCAGCTATATCAACCCGGACCTTGGCCCGCCCATCCCGATCGAAGAACGCATTTCCACTGCGGAAAAAATGCGCCTGATGGGCAACATGGCCGCCCCGATCATGCTGATCGTCGTGGTGTTGGGCGTGATCTTTACCGGCGTGGCAACCCCCGTGGAAGCTGCCGGGATCGGCACCTTTGGCGCGTTCATCGTGGCCGCCATCCACCGCAAGCTGGACTGGCAAACCATCCGCGAGGCATCAATCGGCACCCTGAAAGCATCGGCAATGGTGCTGTGGATCATGTTCGGCGCGACGATCTTTGTCGGGCTGTACGTGCTGGAGGGTGGTCAGCAATTCGTGCAAAACGCGTTGCAATCCACCGGATTTGGCCCGTGGGGCATCCTGATCATCATGCAAATCGTGCTGATCATTCTGGGTATGTTTTTGGATTGGGTGGGCATCCTGCTGCTGTGCGTTCCGATCTTTGTGCCCATCGTCAAGGCGCTTGGCGCGCAGGCGTTCGGGCTGGAAACCACCGACGATCTGGTTCTGTGGTTCGGCGTTCTGTATCTGGTGAACATGCAGATGAGCTTCCTTAGCCCGCCGTTCGGCTATGCACTGTTCTATCTGCGCGGGGTGGCCCCGGCGGAAATTCCGATGTCGGATATTTTCAAATCCGCCTTGCCGTTCCTTGCGCTACAGGTGGTCGGGTTGCTGCTGTGTATGTTCTTTCCGCAGATCATCACATGGCTACCAAGTCTGGTTTACAGCTAAGACCACATAGCCTTGAACACAGAAAAACCGGCCCAGTATCATGGGCCGGTTTTTTTCATGTCATCCCGGTTCAGCCCTTGGCGAACCGATCCTTGAACTGGTCGCGCAGGATGTTTTTCTGCACCTTGCCCATCGTATTGCGGGGCAATTCATCCATCAGGATCAAATCACGCGGATGTTTAAACCGCGCCAGCGATGTTTGGACCGCCTGCATGATCGCATCGGTATCCGGGGTCTGGCCCTTTTCCGGCACCAGCACACCCAGAACGGTTTCCCCGAAATCAGGATGCGGCACGCCGATCACCGCGCTTTCCAACACGCCGGGCTGATCGTCCAGGATCAACTCGATTTCCTTAGGGTAGATGTTATACCCGCCCGAGATAATCAGATCCTTGTTCCGCCCGACGATGTGAACATATCCATCTTCGTCCAGTTTCCCCAAATCACCAGTGATAAAGAACCCATCGCTGCGCAATTCGGCGGCGGTTTTTTCCGGCATCTGCCAGTAGCCCTTGAACACATTGGGGCCGCGGACTTCGATCTGACCAATTTCCCCCTGCGGCAGGGTTGCGCCGGTGTCGGGGTCGGTGATCTTCAGCTCGACCCCCGGCAATGGAAATCCAACGGTCCCCGCCCGCCGTTCCCCATCATAAGGGTTGGAGGTGTTCATATTGGTTTCCGTCATCCCATAGCGTTCAAGGATGCGATGCCCGGTGCGGTTTTCAAACTGAACATGGGTTTCCGCCAGCAACGGCGCAGACCCGGACACAAACAGCCGCATATCCGCCGCCAGTTCACGGGTGAACCGGGGATCGTCCAGAAGGCGGGTATAGAAGGTAGGAACCCCCATCATCGTAGTGGCCCGTGGCATCCAGCCGATGATCTGATCCAAATCCAGTTTGGGCAGGAATACCATGCTGCTGCCCGCTATCAGGGACACGTTGGTCGCCACGAACAACCCATGCGTATGGAAGATCGGCAAGGCGTGGATCAGCACATCATCCGCCGTAAAGCGCCATTCCCGCACCAGCGTTTCGGCGTTCGACAACAGGTTATTCTGCGTCAGCATCGCCCCCTTGGATCGCCCCGTCGTCCCCGAGGTATAAAGGAACGCCGCCAGATCATCGCCGCTACGGTCCACGGTGTCGAACGTATCGGGCAAATCCCGCGCCTGATCCATCAGACTGCCGCTGCCATCCGCGTTCAGGATTTCCAGCTTTGCCCCCAAACGCGCCGCCACCGGGGCCAATGTGGGTTCTTTCGCGCCATCGCAGACAATCAGCGACGCGCCGCTGTTTTCAATGAAATAAGACAGCTCGTCCGCTGTGTAGGCGGTATTGAGCGGCAGGAACACCAGCCCCGCCTGCGCACAGGCGGCGTATAGCGCCAGCGCCTCGGGCGATTTATGGACCTGTACCGCCACACGATCCCCCGGCACCAGACCCAAGCCAACGAACAGATTGGCAATCCGCGCCCCAATGGCCAGAAAATCCTGATGCGTCACAATCTGCCCATCCGGCAGATACAGGAACGGCGAGGTCTTTCCGGCATGGGCGCCGAACAGGCCGTCATACAGCGGGTTTGCCATTTGGGTTTACCTTTCTTCTGTGTTTTTGGATGGGGTCAGCGTCACCGACCCGGCCAGCGTTTTCACATCGGCGCTGGCGATCACTTTTTGCGTGGTGGCGAATGTTTCGTGGTTCTGCGCCACCTTGGGCAGATCATACAGGTAGTTCACCATTGCCCCGCCTGATTGCGCGCGTCCCTTGTCAGAAACATCGGCATCGGCGTGAACCGCATGGACAATCGCGCCATTGCCCAAATGGAACCGTGCCACCGGATCAAACGGCGCACCATTCTGCACCTTGGCATTCAGCAGGTAATGCGCGGCCAGTGCCTTCATCTGGTCCGCCGTCGCATCCTGCCAGTTCTGTCCCTGCGCTGTCAGCCATTTTGTCAGCCCCGGAATGGGCGACAGGGTGACAAAGGTTTTCAGACCCGGCAAATCCGCCGCCAGATCAGCGGCCACTTGTTTGATCAGCGAATTCCCGAACGAGATATTCGCCAAACCCGCCTGACAATTCGAGATCGAATAGAACACCGCCGTATCGGCCTGACTGGCGGGCATCGCCTCGCGGTCTTCGGCCAACAGGGCTTGCACCGATCCGGGCGTGCCTTTGACCAGCGCCACTTCGACGAAAATCAGCGGCTCATCCGGCATGGCAGGATGAAAAAACGCGAAACAGCGTCGGTCGCTAGGTTGCAACCGGCGGCGCAGATCGTCCCAACTGTCTATGGCGTGAACCGCCTCGTATGCGATGATTTTATCCAACACCTGCGCGGGGCTTTCCCAACTGATCGGGCGCAACACCAGAAAACCCCGGTTAAACCACGACGCAAACAAATGCCGGAAATCCAGATCCAACGCCTGCAATTCCGGGTCAGCCCCGGTCAGCCGCAACAATTCGGCCCGCATCCGTACCAGCGCCCCGGTGGCGCCCGGCACCCGATTCAGGCGGCGGATCAATTCCTGCCGGGGTGGCTCTGCCGCCTCCATAAAGGCGCGATAACCCGCTTTGGTCGGGTTGCGTTCATAATCTTCCAGCGTGGTGCGAACGGCCTCGGGGTCAATATTCATCCCGGCAATATCACGGAAAAACGCCAGCTTTCCCGCATCGTCCAAATCGGCAAAGCGGGCCAGAATTTCCTCGGCCAGCGCAAGGCCCGATGTTTCCCCCGCAGACCCCACCAGCGCCAGCGACAGATCACACAGCGGGCGGCCATCCTTGACGCGTGGCCCATCCCGGCGATACCGCCGGTCAAACACGGTTGATAAAAGATCAGCAAGCAGGGTCATCGCGGCCTCCGTCTGTGGGGCCAACAGGCCCGGAAACAGGGACAGGGTAGCCGCATTCTGTATTTTAAGTCAACTTTTTGTATACAAGAATTTGTCAGTTGAATTTATTCCCAAGCCGCGCAATACAAAATTATGAAGCAGCGACGCGCAGACAGCATTGCCGAACAGCTGGAAGAGCTGATTTTCGACGGGACATTCCCGGATGGCACCCGATTGGATGAAATCCGTATCTCTGAACGGTTCGGTGTCTCTCGCACCCCCCTGCGCGAGGCGTTGCAGCGATTGGCGCTGTCCGGTCTGGTGGAATTAATCCCCCGCCGTGGTGCCTTTGTGCGGCAACCCGGCCCTATCGAATTGCTGGAAATGTTCGAAGCTATGGCCGAGATCGAGGCCGTCTGTGGACGGCTGGCCGCGATGCGGATCACCGAAACCGCGCTGGACGAACTGCAAACCGCCAACCGCAACTGTCAGGCAGCCGTGAATGCCCAAGACCGCGATAGCTATTACACGGAAAATGAACGGTTCCACAAAATCATCTATCAGCAATCCGGAAATAGCTATCTGGAAGAACAGGCCATCAAGCTGCACAAACGGCTGAAACCGTTCCGCCGCCAGCAGCTTCGGGCGCGGGGGCGCATGGCGCAATCTATGGCCGAACACGAAGCCATCGTCGAAGCCCTGTCGCGTGGCGCAGCGGATGATGCGGCCAATCGCCTGCGCAGCCATGTGGCCGTACAGGGGGAAAAATTCCACAATCTGATGACCGCGCTAAAAGCCACGGCGGAATAAACCGACACACCGCCGCCATTCCCGCAGGGAATACTTGCGTAACGTCATCCAACGCCGCACACTGATCCGCATCACGACCGTCGGAATGCCGCCATGAATGCAGAAAAATTCGCCCGCTCACTGACGCTTCGGCATTTGCGGATCATTGCGGCGCTGGCGGAATACGGGCTGGTCGCCAAAGTGGCCGAGTCGCTGAACGTCACCCAGCCGTCCGTATCCAAACAGATTTCCGAACTGGAACGACTGGCCGATATTCAAATCGTCATTCGGGAACGCAACCGGCTGCACCTGACCCCCGCAGGCAATCGGCTGGCCGATCATGCCCGGCGAATTCTGTTGCAACTGGATCGCGCGGCCTTTGATCTGGATGCCATGACGCAGGGCGTGGCGGGGTCCGTTTCCATTGGCGCGGTCAGTTCGGTGGCCCCGACCCTGCTGCCGCCCGCGATTTCCCTGATGAAACGCAGCGCCCCGCAGGCCAATATCAGCATCACCGAAGGCCATTTCGTATCCCTGTTCCCCGCACTGGAAAGCGGCGCGCTGGACATGGTGATTGCCCGCATCTGGCACCCACAGGACATTCCCGGCATTCAACAAAAAGTTCTTTTGGAAGAACAGATTGCTATCGTCGCGAACAAGGATCACCCCCTGGCCCGCGAAACCACGCTAAGCTGGGCGCAGGCGGTGGAATGGCCGTGGATTTTGCCCTTGGGCAATTCGGTTGCGCGGCGGGCGGTGGAATCGCTGTTTGCTGAATTCGGCTCTGCCCCGCCGGTGAATGTGATTGCGTCCAGTTCTTTGTTTCTGAACATCGCGATGATGCTGGACACCCCCGCATTAGGGCTGTTTCCGCAAAGCATTGCCCAAACCCATGCCAGCCGGGGGGAATTGGTGATCCTGCCGTTGGATACGCGCAACATGCTGTCTCAGGTACGGTGTTTCTGGCGCACCGGGCAGGCCGAGGCGAATTCCGCCTTCGATCTGTTCCAAAAATGTCTGGAACAAAGCCTTGCCCGCTAAAACCATTCAGTTTGGTTATGGTTTCTTGAAAAATACTCAATAGTGAACGGGCGAAGTTTCCGCCTATCCTGCCCGGCAACACCATAGGCGAGGAGGGGCTGGCGAAACGCTGGCCGATGGTCATAGACACAACGACACTACCCCTGATGTCTGCAACTGACATGATTGCAGGCTTCCGTACCCGTATATTCACCCCCAGCGACGTGCTGGAGGCCTGTCTGGACCGGATCGCCCGGTATAACCCTTCGATCAACGCGATGACGACGTTCTGCATCGACCGCGCACGGGCCGAGGCAGCGGCATCTACCGAACGCTGGGCCGCAGGCACCCCATGCGGACCGCTAGACGGGCTGCCGATTGGCGTGAAGGACATGCAGGATGTCGCTGGGCTGCCCACCACCAACGGAAACCCGCTGATGCGCGGCAATATCGCCAAACAAGACGCGCTGATCGTGGCGCGACTACGGCAGGCGGGGGCGATTGTCGTGGCCAAAACCAACGTGCCGGAATTTGGCGCGGGCGGTAATTCCGTGAACCCGGTTTGGGGTGCAACCGGCAACCCCTATGACCCGCGCCAGATCGCGGGTGGATCGTCCGGCGGATCGGCGGCGGCGCTGGCCGCGTCTTTCCTGCCGCTGTGTACCGGGTCCGATACCGGCGGATCATTACGCCTGCCCGCGGCCCTGTGCGGGGTGGTGGGGTATCGCCCATCCGGTGATGTGGTGGCACATCCGACGCGCCCGGTGGGCTGGTCGGTGATTTCGGTTCTGGGACCGATGGCCCGGAACATGGACGACCTGCTGCTGATGCTGCGCAGCATCCACGGCGCCGATGCTGGCGACCCGCTGACCGTGCCCACAGATCCCGCGCGGTTCGATGATATTCCCGCCGCCGATCTGGCCCGCCTGCGCGTGGGCTATTCCGAGGACTTCGGTGATCTGCCGATTGATCCGCAGGTCCGCGCCGCGTTTCGCGCGCGGGTGCAGGCGATTGCCCCCCATGTCGCCACATGCGACCCCGTTGACATGAATCTGGGCCAGATGGATCGCTGTTTCGATATCCTGCGGGCAGAAAGCTTTGTCGCGGCATTTGATCCCACGGGCGAGGGATCGAAGGACCAGTTCGGCCCACATGTTGCAACGAATGTGGAACTGGGGCGCAGCTTTACCTTCCACGATCGCGCTTGGGCGCACCTGGAACAAACCCGCATCCTGCGCACATTTAAAACCCGCACCGAAGGGTATGACATCATCCTGTTGCCCACGGTGCCCGTACCTGCGTTTGCGTGGACCCAATCCTATCCGCCGCAGATCGACGGGACGGACATGGACATCTATTACCGCTGGCTGGCGCTGACCTATCGCGGGTCGCTGATGGGCGGGCCTGCGATTACCCTGCCCACCGGCGCGGGGGAAGATGGGTTGCCTTTTGGGCTTCAGATTTTGGGCCGCCTGCAAGGGGATCGGGAACTTCTGTCCGCCGCGCTGGCGCTAGAGGGGCTGTTTGCCAGTTCCCCCGCCACCCGTCCGCAAATCCCCGATCTGGACCAATTGTTGCCGCCGCCGGTTGATTTGAAATCCCCCGTCACCCATCCGCCTGTTGCCCCGGATGCCACACCTGACCACAGCGTTCAGGTCGGCTCGGCCGTATAAGGAGCAGACATGTTCATCGTTCTTGCCGTCTTTGTCCTGTTGCTGCTGTCGGGTACGGCGTTTGCCTATCTGATGGGGGCAGTATCGGTTCTGTCCTTCGTGATGGCGGACAAGGCACAATACCTGTCGGTGATGCCACAACGCATTTTCGCGCAACTGGACGTGTTTGCCTTTATGGCGATGCCGATGTTCATCCTGACCGCTGAAATCATGTCCCGCGCCGGGGTGACGCGCAGCCTGATTGATTTTTCGATGTCGCTGGTGGGCCGGTTCAAGGGCGGACTGGGTCATGTGAATATCATGACCAGCATCTTCTTTGCCGGGATTTCCGGGTCGGCAGTGGCTGACAGTGCGGCGCTGTCGCGGATCTTTGTGCCGGAAATGGTGGCGCGCGGTTATTCGCGCTATTACGCGGGGGCGGTTACGGCGGCGTCATCCATGATCGGGCCAATCATTCCGCCGTCGATTATCATGATCGTCTATGGTGGCTTGACCGGCACATCCGTGGCCGCGCTGTTTATCGCGGGGATTTTGCCGGGGCTGTTGTTGGCCGGGTCGCTGATGGCCCTAAACGGCGGGTTGGCCTATATGAACAACCACCCCGGCGGACGGCATGACGATCTGCCGCCATTCCTGCCCAGCCTGAAACGCGCCCTGCCCGCGCTGTGCCTGCCTGCGGTGATCCTTGGATCGCTGGTGTTCGGGCTGGCCACCCCGACCGAGGGATCGGCCATCGCCGTTCTGGTCGCGCTGATTGCCGGGCAATTCTATGACGGACTGACGCTGGACAAGCTGCGCGATGCGCTGGAAACCACGGCCCGGATGACCGGGACGATTTTCATCATTCTGGCCGCGATTTCGATCCTTGGGTTTCTGGCGGGGCAAATGGGCTGGCCACAAATCCTGTCGGGTTGGGTGGAACAACTGGGGCTGACCGGCACGAAATTCCTGTTTTTCCTGCTGCTGATTTTTCTGGTGGCCGGGATGTTCATGGATACGCCCGTAGCGATGACCCTGCTGATCCCGCTGTTCGTGCCGCAGGCCATCGCGCAGGGCATCAACCCGGTGCATCTGGGGATCGTGCTGTGCTTCAACCTGTGTATCGGGCTGATCACGCCCCCGTTGGGCAAATGTCTGGTGGTTGTTTCCGCCATGACCAACACGAATTACTGGCGACTAGCCGCAGCCACGCTGCCCTTTATCGCCGTGCAATTGCTGGTTCTGCTGGCGCTGGCCTATTGGCCGCAAATCAGCCTGAGCCTGCCCCATCTGGCCGGTTTTTCGGCAAAATAACACCTAAGGGAGGAACCCCATGAAACTCAAGGCACTGACGCTTGCATCGCTGATGGCACTGACCAGCCCCGCGCTGGCCGAGGTCAAGATCGCGCTGGACAGCAAACCCGATCTGGCGCTGTCCGGGTCGTATAACTGGATCGCCGCTTTTGGCAAAACCCTGACCGATGCCGGGATGGACGTGCGGGAAATGCCGCGCGGGTCCGTCGGGAACGAAGCGGAAAAGCTGGATCAGATTTCCACCGGCCTGTTGGAAGTGTCCCTGTCCGATGTGCGTTCGGTCGCGTCGATTGATCCGTTCATGTATGGTGTGCGGATGCCCTATATCTTTGACGATATGGCGCATATGGACCGCGCGATGGAAAAGGGCGATGTTTTCGCCAAGCTGAACAAATCGCTGGCCGCGCAGGATGCGAAACTGGTGGCGCTGGTGCCGCTGGGGCCGTCTTCGGGGATCATCACCACGGACAAGGCCGTGCGCAGCCCCGCCGATATGGCTGACCTGCGGATGCGTGCGCTGGATGACGCCCAGATCGCCATGTATCAGGCGTGGGGGTCCGCCGGAACCGTTGTACCGTGGGGCGAAGTTCCCGCTGGTCTGCAAACCGGGGTCATCAACGGCTACCTGAATTCCGCCTTTGTGCCGATCATGTTCGGACAGACGGATTTCGTGAAAAACTTCTCGGACGCGCGGGTGATCATTCCGCTGCGGGCGGTTCTGGTATCCTCGATGTGGTATGATGGCCTGTCGGATGCGGAACGCGCCACCGTGGACCAAGGGATCGACGCCGGGAACGCCGCGGTGCGCAACTGGCTGGCCGAAGTCTCCGAAAGCTCGCTTGTCGCACTGGAAGAGGCGGGCGTGACCGTTCAGCGCCTGACCGACGAAGAACGCGCCGTGTTCCGCGAAAAATCCGCCCCGGTCTATCGCTCGGGTGTGCTGACGGACGCAGATGCCGACGCATGGATCGCGCTGTCCAACAGCACACGCTAATCCAACCCAACCGGCGGGCCGCCAGCGCGGCCTGCCACCATGAAAGAGATACCAATGCGCCGTTTCATCGTTACCCTGTCTGACAGCCTGCACACAGTCGCACGCTACGCGACCATAGGGGCGCTGTGCGTGATGTTCCTGACGGTGATGACACAGGTGTTGGCGCGGTATGTGTTTTCCTCGCCCCCCGTCTGGACCGAGGACGTGGCCCGCTACATGATGGTGTGGACGGGCCTGTTGGGGGCGACCCTGTCGTTCAAAACCCGCACCGATGCGGTTCTGCTGGACAGCGTTTTTCCTGACCGTCCCTCAGTTCTGGGAACACTGGCCGAGGCAATCCGAAGCGCCGCAATCCTGTGCTTTACCCTGCCAGTGCTGTATTTCTGCTTCATCGGTCTGCGCGGCGGGTTTGCAAAGGGCTATCTGGCGCGGCAGGCGGGGTTGACCGCCGACACGCTGGGCATTCAAATGGTCTGGATCGTCAGCGCCGTGCCGCTGGCAATCACCGTCATCCTGATCCATCTTGCCGCCCGCTGGGCCGACGACACCCCAATCACCACCAAATCCGAAACGGAGATCCAATGAATATCCCCCTGTCCAAACTGCGCCGGGATGGTGACACGCTGTATCTGTCCGGGGAACTGGGCTTTGACGCGGACGGCACCCTGCCCGACGGTGTCGAAGCCCAAACCCGCAACTGCATTGCCAACATCCGCAAGACGCTGGCGACGCAGGGGTTGGACCTGTCCGATGTGCTGTCCTGCACCTGTTATCTGACAGATGCCGCAGATTTTGCCGCCTTCAACGCGATTTACGCCGAAGCCTTTGCCGAACCCTATCCAGTGCGCACCACGGTGGGTTGTTTTCTGATGCTGCCCAAGGCGGTCGTGGAAATCACCGTGATCGCCAAGGCACGCGCATAGGCCACACATGTCTGAAATCATCGTTCTGGGCGCTGGAATGGTTGGGGTCGGCACCGCGCTGGCCCTTCAGGCGCGGGGTCATGCCGTTACGCTGATCGACCGGCGCGCGCCGGGGCAGGAAACCAGTTTCGGCAATGCCGGTGTCATTCAGGCCGAGGCGATGGAACCCTATGCCATGCCCCGCGCACCGCTGACCCTGCTGCACTATGCGCTGGGGCGCAGCAACGATGTCAAAATACGCTGGCGGGATTTACCACAGTTTGCCCGCCCGGTG
The DNA here is from genome assembly GCF_900182725.1 of Thalassovita litoralis. GTDB lineage: Bacteria > Pseudomonadota > Alphaproteobacteria > Rhodobacterales > Rhodobacteraceae > Thalassobius > Thalassobius litoralis. Next base: position 60,462 of record NZ_FXTO01000005.1, on the reverse strand, counting down.
CTGTCGTATTTCATGGCCTCGACCCCGCGGTATCATGCCGAAGTGTCCAAGGTGTACGCCCGGATGATTGCACAGGTCCGTCAGGATCACGGCGCGCTGATTGACGCCGCCGGGGCGGATCATCTGATCCAACGCACCGGACTGGGCGAGATTTACCGCACCGACCGCGCCCTGACCCCCGCCATTCAGGACGCGCAGCGCAAGGCCGAAACCTATGGCCTGAACCTGCGAGTGCTGCATGGCAGTCGGCTCCGGGCCGAAGATACCGCCATTCAGGGCGACATCGCCGGGGCGCTGATCTGGGACGATAGCTGGAGCTGCACCGACCCCGGCGCACTGGTGCAATCCTATGCCGATCTGTTCCAACAGCGCGGCGGCGCGGTTCAGCAAGGCGACGCCAACAGCCTGCACCAGACCGGCAATGGCTGGCAGGTCCAGACGGATAGCGGCCTTATGAGCGCAGAACATGCGGTCGTGGCGTTGGGTCCGTGGTCTGGCGTCTTTGTCAAACGGTTCGGGTATAAGGTGCCGATGGTGCTGAAGCGCGGCTATCACACCCACATGACCGCCCCCAGCGCCCCCATCCGCCCCTATCTGGATGCCGAACACGGTTATGTTCTAGCACCGATGCGGGCGGGGCTGCGACTGACGTCAGGCGCAGAACTGACAGGGCAAAACCGCCCCCAACGCCCCGATCAGTTGTCCCATGCCCGGCACGCGGTTCGCGGTCTGATCCCAGATGTCACCGATGGGGATGGCGCAATCTGGCACGGCCACCGCCCCTGTTTGCCGGAAATGCTGCCCCGTATCGGCAAGGCCAACAATCACCCCGGCCTGTGGTTCAACTTTGGCCACGGCCATCAGGGTTTCACCCTTGGCCCCACCACGGGGCATATTCTGGCGGATCTGTTGGACAAAGGGTAAGGCGCGCGCCCCTTAATCCAGAACAACAATCCCGGTGTGTTTGGATTTATGTTCGGGTTCCACATGAATGGTGATCTGGACATCCGGCAATGCCTGTTTCACTGCCGCTTCCACCCGGTCACAGATTTCATGGGCGTCGAATACGCTCATTTCCCCCGGCACCACCAGATGAAATTCCACAAAGGTCGCGCTACCGGCATGACGCGTGCGCAGGTCATGCGCCTCGACCGCGCCTGTTGCGTGGGTTGAAATAATGTCCCGCAGTTTCGTCAGCACCTCATCGGGGACAGCTTCATCCATCAACCCGCTCAGCGATTCCTTCACCACCAGCGACCCGGACCACAGGATATTGACGGCCACCAGCCCGGCCATCAGCGGGTCCAGAATCCACCAACCCGTCACCACTGCCAGCAACACGCCCACAGCCACCCCGGCCGAGGTCACGACATCCGTCCACAGATGTTTGCCATCCGCCACTAGCGCGGGCGATTTCAGCCGCCGCCCCTGCCGGACCAGCACAAAGGCCCACATACCGTTGATCGCCGTCGCCGCCCCATTGATCAACAACCCTTCGAGCGGGGCATCCATCACGCGTGGGTTCATCAGCCCATCATAGGCTTCGCGCAAGATGAACAGGGCCGCGATGATGATCATCACCCCTTCCAGCACTGCGCTGAAATATTCCGCCTTGTGATGGCCATAGGGGTGATTGGCATCCGCAGGCCGCGCCGCCACCTGAATCGCCACCAGCGCGGCAAAGGCGGTTGCCAGATTCACCGTGCTTTCCAGCGCGTCCGACAACAGCGCCACAGACCCCGTAATCCACCACGCAAAGACCTTCAGGCACAGCACAGCCGTACCGATTAGAATGCTTCCAATGGCAATTTTCAGGGCAGTCGACACAGGCAGTCCTTTCAGGTTGCCGCGGGCATACAGCCCGAATCGAAACCAATCAACCCACTGAATTTGCTCTTGATAATGACTCGCAGGCAGGGGTGGGCGGGGCGGCCTAATCCTCTTGCCGGGCGGCCTTGCGCAGCTTGGTCCGTGCCCCGAACGGGGTTTCGCCATAACGCGCCCGGAAATGCCGCGAAAACAAATCAGCAGAATTAAACCCGCTGGCGGTGGCCACATCCAACACCGACATATCGGTTTCCGCCAACAGGCTGCGCGCCCGATCCAGCCGGATATTGCGATAGGTCTGCGCCGGGCTTTCGCCCATATAGCGATTGAACAACCGCTCCATCTGCCGCCGTGATGCCCCGACCCGATCGGCCATATCATCCAGCGTCAGCGGGTCTTCGATATGATCGTACATCGCCCGCAGCACCGTCAGAATTTTCGGATTGCGTGAATTGATCGCCTTGGCAATCGAAGACCGCTGTTCCAGCCGCTGCCCCTGATCTGCACGGTTCAGGCACATATCGGCCACCGCAACGGCGAAATCCTCGCCGTAATCTTCGGCAATGATGGAAATCATCATTTCCGTTGCCGCCGCCCCACCGCCGCAGGTCATCAGCGGGCCGTCCACCTCGAACCGGCGGGTGCTGGGGATCAGATCCGGGAAGGCTTCGATAAATCCGGGCTGATTTTCCCAATGCAGGGTAAACCGCCGGTTCCCCAAAAGCCCCGCGCGCGCCAAGGCAGCCGCCCCGGTACACACCCCACCGATCTGCCCGCCGAATTTCGCGTGCCGCCGAATGGCACCTAACACAGCGGGCGATGCCGCTTCGGTTCCGTGATTGCCGGAACACACCAGCACATGCAAATCCGTTCCCAGTTCGTCCAGCCCGCCATGCACGCCCACCTGTACCCCCGAGGACGACATGACCGCCCCCCCGTTTTCCGACAGGACCACCCAGCCATAAAGCGGCTTTTGCGCCAATTGGTTGGCAATCCTCAGCGTATCCAATGCAGAGCTGAACGCCAGCAGCGTAAATTCCGGCAGCAACAGAAACCCGAACCAGCGCGTTGGCTTTGGCATCTTGATCGGATAGGAAAATGCCCCCGAGGGGACAAGTTCGGTCACTGGTCTGATTTTGTCGGTCGGTCTGGTCATGCTACGCCGCGATCAAAAAGAATAAGCCAAAGCTATACCCCAGCTTCCGCAACCTGTCAGGATATCTTGTGCAGTCAGATCAACAGCCGTTCGCGGCTGATCATCGCCGCATGTGCCCGATTGCGCGCGCCCAGCTTTTTGCAAATCCCGCGCATGTGCATTTTGATCGTGACCTCTGTCACCCCCATGTCGCGGGCGATTTCCTTGTTGGTCAGCCCATCCGCCGCCAGCCGCAGCACCTTTAGCTCGTTCTGATTTAGGCCTGCGTTATCTTGTTTTGGCGCCATTTCGTTTGTCATGGTGGCGGTCAGCGGCAAATAGACCTGACCGGACACAACCAGCCGGATCACGCTGTCCAGCGATTGCAGCGGCATGGTTTTCGGGATCAACCCACACACGCCTGAATCCAGCGCCGAATGCAGAAATGGTTTTTCGACCATCCCGGTGAATAAAACCACCTTGGCCGGGGCTGCGCGTTCCACGACCGTCTGAACGCTGCGCAGCCCTTCCATGCCCGGCATCCGCAAATCCAACAGCACAATATCAAAGGGTGGCTGGGCGCTGATCTGTTCCAGCGCGGCGGGCAAGGTGCCGCTGGTGACAACCGAATAATCTGGCAAGGCACGCAGGACACTGGCCACCGCATCCGCGATCAAGGCATGGTCATCCGCAATCAAGACACGAAGCCCTTGCTTCGCTTGGCTCGGTATATCCGTCAGGCTCACGCATATCCTTTCCGGCCCGGTCCGGGGCCATATCTGACAGCCGGGTTGAGTCTATCATCCCGCTTCGCCCCCTACCACCGTACAATAGACATGAGCGAAGGCTAATATCGCCATAAAGGCGAATATTTCCCGACGCCGCTACGGCTATATACTTTTGACATATTGGCACGCTTTCGCGCCTTGTCACCATACTTTTACCCGCTGGAATTGCCCGGCCGCGCCTGCAAAACATAAAACGTGCCTGAATAACGTCGCAGGATCGACATGCAATACAATGATCTAAGCCCGGTCTTGTCCACCACTCACCGCGTTCAATCTACCCCCAAGTCCTTTGGACGCCCTGCCCATGGGTGGTGGATCATTCCATTTGCGGCTCTTGGCCTGCTCGCCTGGTCATGGTTGCTGATCGGCCTGTGGCGTATTCTGACCTAAGACACCCCTGCCCTGCCGCGGAAAGTTGTCTTGGGAACTGGCATTCATGGCCTGACCTTTGCATAAGGTCAGGCCATTTTTACGTTCGCAGCCCCGCATGAACCCAATGCCCAACCCCGCCCTATTCCTTTGAATGGCTATACTATCCAATGGATATCGACCCATCTTAAGATCACGTGACTTACACCTTTCGTTGTCCTTAAAACGAAAAGTCACACAAAAACGAATGGCCGACATGCACGACGAACCGAAAGTGACATCCAGACCCAATCTGGAGCCACCCCAAAGAACACCGCTGTTCTTTGGCTTTGTCGGCGGGAATCGTCTGGCCCAATTGCGCGGTGCCGCGCAGAAAATGCCGCTGCGCACACTGGCGCTGTTTTCAATCCTATGGCTGCTGTGGACAACCGGATACACCGCGTCTGTGCTGTTTCAGAACACGACCTGTTGGCCTGCGGTCTGCACATCCCCCCATGCGGCTTATCTGGTGCCGGTCTTTGGGGTGCTGTTGTTACCACGCAAACATTGGTGGTTCATGGCGGCCCTGTTTGGCGGCCTGTTCATTTTGGGGCTGGCAGATTCAATCTATGTCCCCGCCATACACGCCACGGCGGTCAAGATATTCGTCGTCCTGATGGGATTGTTGACGCTGGGCCTTGGGATTGGTTCGGGCCTGTTGGCCCAGCATTTCGGGCAGCGCTATGGGCGCAGCGATCCGCGCGTCACGCCCGATCTGCTGATCATTGGTACAGTTTTCCTGACAACGATCCTGAACGGTCTTCTGTTGCTGTTTACCGGCAAAGTACTGGCACAAGGGCTACACCTGCCAGCGGAAATTATGTCTACGCTGGGATACGGGATGGAACTGACCGCCCATATCGTGCAGCGCAGTATCCGGCTGGCCTTGGTCGGACAAATGGCATTGGTCGCCCTGTGCCTGCCCCTGACGAAACAGCAAAAACTGTTGCTTCTTGGCGTGGTGCCGATTTTTGCGCTGCTGTACTGGCTGCAAATCACGGAACATATGCTGTTCCCAGAACTGGAAGTGACCGTTCTGTTGCTGGCCTTCGCCAACCTGATGCCACCGGGGGTAACGGCGCGGGCTATCCTGTTTGGGGCGGTGCCTTTTGCCTTTACCACCGGGGTTTTCACCATGCCGTCGTTGATGCCGCATCACGGGCTGACCACGACCGAAGCCCTGTCATCCATTCTGGCGTTAGTGCTGGCCTTTAACGTCGCCATCCGTCAGGTCCGCAGCCACGAGGCGCAACACCTCGACGAACATCTGCGCCGGATGGAAAAAATTCAGGGCTTTGCCGATGTCGGGCGCTTTATCGTCGATTTCCCCCGTCAGGAAATTGTGCTGGATGCCGCCGCCCAACAGATCGTATCCTGCCCCCGCGTCGTCGGCTTGCTTGATTTCATGAACGCATTACGCGCCGACAGCCTGTCCCATCTGGACATGAAAAACCCCCGCAGCTTTGAAAGCGCCGTCCTGCATCTGGCCGCTTGCGACACACGCGCCGCGCAGGATTTAAAAGTGTACATCTGGTACGAAATCCAACCCGGCCAAACACTGATCGGCCACGGCTTCTTGCTGGATGTAACACGGGAACAGGAACGAGAGGCAAAGCTGCGTTTTGCCCTGAAACGGCTGGAGGAAGAAAGCCAGAAACAGGGCCGCATTTTTTCGGTCATTGGGCATGAATTGCGGGCGCCCGTGTCCGTGATGGCGATGCTGATTGATCAGATGAACCGTGATGGCGATTGGTCCACCTCTGGTCCGGCGATGAAACAAGCCTGCGATCAGGCCTTGGAAACGCTGGGCAACATGCGCCTGTCCATTAATCCTGAACTCAACCTGCCCTCGCGCAAACTGGACCTGCCGCCGCTGCACATTCTGAAACGTCTGGAAACGATGTACGCCCATGCCGCGCAACAGGCCGGTATGTCGCTGACCATTGACCAACCCAACACAGCCCCCGCAAATCTGCGGCTGGACGAAACACGCATTCAGCAAATTCTGGGCAACCTGATCCGCAACGCCATTTTGCATTCGGGGGGCCGCACCATTCGCCTGTCTGTGCAGTTGCGCCCCAAAGACCCCGCCCTGTGCAATCAGGATGCGGTTCTGTGGACCGTCACGGATGACGGGGTTGGCCTGTCCCCTGTGGATGCCGCAGCCTTGTTCGAGCCTTTCAAACGCGGCGAACGCGCCACCGTCGACGGGTCGGGCCTGGGGCTGTATATTGCCCATAACACGGCCACACAGCTTGGCGGTACGCTTCGGGTGGCCCCCAATCAAGCAACCGGCACCCGGTTTGAATTGCACCTGCCCGTGACCGACCCTTCTCCTTTGGATGGCGATACTATCTTTAGATAGAATGCAATTTCCAAAATAGCCTTTTAAGGTCCGCCGATAAACTTCAATCATATCAACGGCCGGAGGCAATGAAACCATGCAACGCAGAACTCTTCTGAATCTTGTTGGCGGGCTTGGGCTGTCACTTGCGACTGCCCCCTTGGCGATGGCTGCTGACGATCAAATCGTGCTGTCAGTCACCAACACGGTAACAGGGGCAACCAAGAACTATACCGATGCGGATTTGCTGGCCCTGCCCCAGACCAGCTTTCGGACCAGCACGATCTGGACCGAAGGGGTGAAAACCTTCTCAGGGCCAACCCTGAAGGCCGTATTGAAAGATGCGGACATGCCTGCCAAAGGCCTGAAGCTATATGCCGTCAATGACTATAACGTGCCATTTCCGGTGGAAAACCTGCATGACACGGCCCCGATTATCGCCAACCGGATAGATGGCGAACCCTTCCCGCTGCGCCGCAAGGGGCCGCTTTGGGTGATCTTTCCCTTTGATCAGGCACCCAATTTCAACTCGGAAGAAATCTTTGCGCTTTGTGTTTGGCAACTGAATAAAATCTCTGTGGGTGGCATGTGATACGCGCAGCCTTTGATTTTCCTCAAGGCAGACTACAGCCAAAGCAGGTGCATATCACAATCCTGCTGTTTCTGATGCTGGTGACATGTATCGCACTGCTGGCCAGCGCGATGAATTTCCGGCAACGACTAGAGGCTGTACGCTCTGCCGATTCCGATAACAAAGGCTGGATTACCGCACAGCTAGAGGTCGATTATCAGGGCCTTTTGCTGACCGTTGAACACACACCACGGACCGCAGACGAAACCGAAAAATACCTGTCTGCGGTCCGGCGCGAATTCGATGTTTACTATAGCCGCATAGATATACTTGAAACCGCAATGCGGCGTCTGAATCTTTCGAACGGGTACAAAGCCAAACTTGCCCGGCTGGTGGCCTCTCGGGATGAAATGGCCGCACAGATCGACGCGCTGACCGTAAACGATCTGGACCCAACAATAGAAAAACTGCACCGCGAGCTAGAGGACATGGCCCCCCTTGTCCGCAGCGTTGCCGTCGATGCCGTACAGATATTTGCCTACGTCGCCGCAGAAAGACGCGCACAAGAGGAAAGGCTGTTCATCCGCTTTCTGGCGCAGTCCCTTATTCTGTTCGTGCTGATGGGGATTGGCACCTATCTGATCGTGCGGCTTTGGCGGGAATTGGAAAAACGCACGGTTCAGGCCGCGCGCGTCGCGTCATCCCTGACGACGGCGTTCAATTCGACCCTCAGCGCCGTGATTATTGCCGATCTCGACGCCCGCGTTCTGTTCTGCAACGACATGGCCGAACAGATTTTCGGCTATCCGGTCGAACAAATGGTCGGCCAAAGCATCGAAACCCTGATCATCCCTGACCATATGGTCGAGGGGCATATCAAAAAGGTCGAAAAGTACCGTGACACCGGACAGGGCTGGGTCATGGGCAAAGGCCCGGTGCTGCTTCCGGCGCGACATGCAGACGGATCGGATCTGTTTGTCGAAGTGTCCCTTGTTTCTGATACCGACATTTCCGGAAAGCCGGTCATCGTTGCCTATATCCGCGATGTATCCGAACAGGTCACATCGCGGGAAAAGCTACAGGACGCGCTGGAACAGGCCCAGCAAGCCGCCCAAGCCAAAAGCATGTTTCTGGCCACCATGAGCCATGAAATGCGGACCCCCCTGCATGGGCTGATGGCCTCATTGGGGTTGATCGACGAACACGACCTGAACGCCGCCAATCAAGCCCTTTTGAAAACCGCACGCGATTGCAGCGAACGCGCCTTGGCACAGGTGAACGATGTGCTGGAACTGACCCGGATGGGCGAAATCCAATCACGCCCCGAGGAATTCTCGCCCAGCCGGATCGCCGCCGACATTATTGATGAATTGCAGCCGTTGGCCACGCAGCGCAACAACCGGCTGCAATTGATCACCCGCGGCCCGCATGATCTGTACCGGCTACAGGGCTTGCCTTTTGCCTTTTCGCGGGCGCTGTACAATCTGGCGGGCAATGCGGTCAAATTCACCCAGAACGGGCAGATCACGCTGACCCTGACGCTGGAATGCGACGCCCACGATCAACTGCGCCTGAACGTCAGCGTCGAAGACACCGGGATTGGCATCGCCCCCGAAGATCAGGAACGGATTTTCAGAACCTTTGAAACCGTGGGCCGCAGCGAAATTGACGCGAATATGGGGACCGGGCTGGGCCTGTCCATCGCCAATCTGGCCGTAGAACAGCAAGGCGGGCAACTGCATCTGGACAGCGTCGTTGGACAGGGCAGCCGGTTTTATTTCACCATCCCCGTCAGCCTGTCCAATCTGGACACCCCCGCCCCCGTCGCCACCACCCCCGCACCCGTCCCGGCGCGCGCTCTGGATAATCTGGATATCCTTGTGGTCGAGGATAACGAGGTCAACCTGACCCTGATGTGCGAAATGCTGAAACGGCTGGGCCATCGCGCCGATCCTGCCCATAACGGGCAAGTCGCGGTCCAAAAGGCAAAGCAGCGGCATTATGACGTTATCCTGATGGATTTTTCCATGCCCGTCATGGATGGCCCCGCCGCCACCCATGCCATCCGCACTGGCGGCGGCCCTTCGGCGCAATCCGTGATCCTTGGCGTGACCGCGCTGATTGACGCCACCGCAGGCAAAGGCCCGGCACAGCTGATGAATGAGGTGCTGGTCAAACCCGTCAGCCAAAGCCAGCTAAACGAAACATTGCAAAAATTTCTGGGTACATCCCCCGCCCACAGCCCTGCCCCCACACCCGCACCTGACGCCCCATCGCCCCGGATGGAGGAACTGAAGGAACTGATGGGGGCCGATACCGCCGTTCACCTGATGCGGGCCACCTTGGCCGACGCCACCCTTGCCATCGAAGCCATGCAGGCCGCCGCCCTGCCCCTGCCGCAACGTGCGGCGACAATTCATAATGCCGTGGGGTCTTGTGGGGTTATGGGCCTTCTGGATTTGTCAGAAACCCTATCCGAGGCCGAGTGCATGGCACTGGCCGGGCGCGACCCCGCCAATAGCGATCTTGCCGAAATCGCAACTCACCTGCTGGAAGAAAGCCGCCGTGAATTCCGGCTGTAATCCCGCTGAACACCCCCACCACCCCCTTGGGCAACGCTGATCGGGTGCGCAAAAGATAGTTCCGGGAAATAAAGTTTCGCCCCTATACACCGGGCCATGCCGTTGGGCTACTTTCACTCAACTCAAATCCAACCGGACGGACCGGGCGCTGTTTGCTTTTCCGACTGCCCGAACGAAACCGCCTTGCAAAACGCAAAAAGAAAATGGACAGGAGGTCCGAGCAAAATGCGTATTCTGGTAGCTGATGACCACAAACTTATCCGCGAAATCGTCGCCTCGCATTTGGAAAAAGGCGGTGATTTTGAAGTATCCCAAAGCGAAAACGTGAATCAGGTGATTCAGCAAATCGAAGACACAGGCAGCTTTGACGTGATCCTGCTGGATGTTGCGATGCCGGGAATGCACGGGCTGCAAGGACTGCAAACCGTGGTCGCGGCCAACGCCCCCGGATCGACCGTTCTGTTTTCCGGGACAGCCCGCCGTGAAACGGTCAACGATGCAATCAATCTGGGCGCACGCGGGTTCATCCCGAAAACCCTACCGGCCCGGTCGTTGACCAATGCCATTCAGTTTATCGCATCGGGTGAAATCTTTTTGCCCGCCGCGTTTCATCAGGATCAGATCGAAGGCCCAACCGACGGCCCGCCGATCCAGAACCTGAACCCACTGGAACGGTCCATCCTGCGGTCACTTTGCACCGGCAACACCAACAAGGAAATCGCCCGCGAACAAGACCTGACCGAGGTCACGGTGAAAATGCACCTGCGCGCGATCTGTAACAAGCTGGGCGCCAAAAACCGCACCCACGCCGCCATGCTGGCCCGCGAAGCAGGAATCGCCTGATCACTGTTGCGGCCTCGCCCGGAAGGCGGGGCCGCGTCACGGACTGCGCCAGTTGGCAAATGTTGCACACAGCCCCCATTTGGCGCACCCCGTTTCTGATTAAACGGTGCATTGCCAAATGTCTGAAAAACCAACTGTCGGCAAATCGGGAACACCCATTTGCACCACCGTGGAACCGGATGCAATGCGCCGCCAGATTGCAGGGCGAACCACATGAAATTATTATGTAATACAAGCCAACCTAACCGCTTTGACGCCAATCGGGTCGGGCGATCTTTTGCACTTTGTCCTTCTTACGTCCCAGAATGATGTAACCGCGATGATCAAACACGTACCCACCGAAACCCTGCACCCGTCCCTGCATCAGCCGGACATGCCCGCGCGGCTGCATCTGCCAATCCGGGACGTTTTGCGCAGCCACGAAACCAAATCAAAATTTCGGCAAAGTGCGCTGACCCACGATTTTTTCACGCATTCGACGCTGGCCCATATCCTTGAGGCGCCGGAACAAATGCTGCGGGAAATACAACTGATCCCCCGGCTGGGCGTCAAAACGCTGGCCTTGCTGAAACTGGTCATCAGTGACGAAATCGCCTTGGCCTTTCCGGCGGAATGGCGGCGCAGCACAGCAAGCCATTCAACCCATTCGACCCTGTCCGAGAAGCTGGCCCTGTTCCGCAAAATCTTTGCCCCGGTCCAAGATGTCATTCCGTTTCACGCGGAATATTATTCACAGGCGTTTTCAGACGCGAACCTTAGCGCAGAAAACACGTTTTTGCGGGATGCTGCGTCTGACTTTCTGTATGTCTGCGTATCGCTGCCAGAGCCGCTGAAAACCCCCGCCGTTCTGGCGCTGGAAACCCCCGAGCCATCGACCGCCAACTATGGCGCACGGATGCAGGACTTGCTGCAAACTGCACTGTCACGGCCGCTGAAAGGCTGCATTCTGATGGATGGCGGCACCCTGATGGATCTGGCCACCCGCAGCGGCCCCTATCGGTCCCTGACCCCCGAAGAAGCCCGCCATCAGCTTTCCGTTCTGCGATGGATCACGCAATTGCCCCGTCCTGATCTTCACATCCGGGTCACGGACTACAAGAAACACCAGATTAGCACCGGTTTTCTGGGCGGCGAAGGCATCCTGAGCATCTATCTGATGGGCGGCTATTTGCGCACCGAAGATCCTTCGATGATCCGCCTGTTCCGCGATCAAGTCACCGCCGCCAGCAAAGCAGGCGTACCCGCCGAGCTTTTCCTGGAAAGCCTGCCCCAGACCTGAACCAGACCTGAGCAAGCAAAAAGGCGCGGCATGAACCCGCGCCTTGCTTTTTACCCATTCAACCGGATCAATGCGCCTGTCGTAAATCCCGGACGCGCGCCTGCCAAACCGCGTTATTGTCCTTTGCGTCGATCAGGGCGCGCCGCAGCGCCGCCGGACCCACCGGCGTTTTCAGCGTCACATCGCACAGCGCCAACCGTTCGGTGCTGAAATCGCTGCCTTCCACTTCGGCGCTCATGACGATCAGCGGCAAATGGGGCGCACATTCACGCAATTGGCGCAGCGGTTCGATCGTTTCAATAATCCCGCCGAACCCATCAATCGACACCATCGCCAAGCTGGCCTGATCCGGGCAATGGCACAAACGGGTGATCGTCGCCGCCAGATCACCAACCGACTGCATCCGAAACCCGGCATCCCGCATCCACGGACGCAGCACCAAACCGGCCCGGTCGGTCCCGATCATGATTGCAGGCGCATCGCCATAGCCCAACCGTTCTGCCATGCTTGGCTCTGCCTCGGCCACGGCAGAAACCGATGCAACATGCCGCAAGGCCTGCCACAACTGCGTTGCGATCCCCGGTGCGGTCACGGCTTTATGTCCCAGTTCCATAGCGTCCTCGCTTTGCCATATGAAACCAGTTTACCAATATCGGCTGACGCTTCGGACTGAGCAAAGGCAGGATAGGTTGGGGAAAGGACAGCAAAACCACGCAAGCGGATGGTTCGATGTCAAAAGATAGCGGCCAGCATCTCTTTTGGAAAAAATGCCCGGACACAAGGTCCGGGCCAGGAATGGCGTGGCTATGTGCAGTTCAACACAGCCGGGCAGTGCAGAGCAGCCAACTGGGACATGTCGGGGCTTCCCGATCAGCCAGCCACCCTAGCGACACGCTTACTAAACCATGTGATCCCACTCCGATCTAACACGCTTTAGAATCTGCGCCCCCGCAAGAGCGCACGGCCCAATCTTTTGCCTCTGCTTTACCCCTGCTGGTATCCATCAGCCTTTTGCATAGCCCAACAGGTCGTAATCCTGCGCATAAAGCGCATACAATTTGCGCTTGGCACCTTCGGAGATTTCAATCCCTTGCCCCCCGTCTACCCCGCGATTGCGATGGGGCATTGGTTGGTTCAGCGCATTGCCAAACAGCAAATCGTCGATGAATTGCTTTGCCCGGCCCAACCCGTTTTCGATTTTGAAAATATGGCAGGGCTTTTCCGGTATCAGGAAGGCCGACTGCGGCAGGAAATGATTGTCCAGAAACCCGTTTTTCTGAATATCCCCCGCGCTCAACCCGTCGATAAAGGTATCAACGTCCAAATCCGGGGGCAGCGTCCGTTCCACCTGTCGCTGAAACCGGAATGCGCTTTGGAACCGGGAAACCGGATCGCGGCAGACCGCGAATTGCGCATCAAAGAACCCCGTGCCGAATATATGCCCCACCGTCGCACCATCCACATGTTGCGGCGATGTCTTACCCCAACGCGCATCGCTGTCCCGCAGAAGATATGAATTATCCAGAAATCCCAATCCGCCCCGTGTAACGGTTTGCAGATAAGCTTCGACCGACGCACCGCCACATTTCGGGATATGCGCGAAATAGATCAGTTTCGTGTTCCAGCGAATAATGGGCATATCGTTCGTCCCGGACACGCCCGCAACGGCCTGCCCCTTGTCACATGTTTACATCAGCGCCCCGGCCCAATCCTCGCTTTGGCCGCGCGCAAGGGTTCGGTCCTGTGGAGTCGTCCGGGTTTTCGTCAGCACCACGCGCATTGCATCCACGGCACGCGGGATGGTCAGCAGTTCCTCTGGTCCGGTGCCGTTGGCGTGGCGTTGTTTCCCCATCGCCGACAACACATAGTCACAACGCGTCAGGGTGAACCGTTCCGTGAACCATCCCTGTTCCCAAAACCTGTCCGTATAGCAGCGCCAGCTTTCAATGGTGAACTGGCGCAAATGATCGGGGTGGCGGTTGGCTGACAAATCGAACGGCACGCTGGCCTTCAGTTCTCCGCCGTCTTGCAGCAAGGTCAGGCAGTTTTGCATCAACCCCTGCAAATCGACGACACGCGCGGGCATATCCCCCAGATCAATCTGCGTCGCCATGCCCGGCATCAGGGGAACATCGCCCCACAACGCCGAACCGGCGCTCTGGGGTAATGGGGCGGACAAGTTCAGCGATATATCCGGCACATGTCGCGCCACGGTTCCGATATTCAGCCAACCCGGCCGATAGGTGCCGCCATCGCACAGATTGATCCGATCCGGCACCCGCACCGTGCCCGCCATCTGCATCTGCGGGGCCTGCGCCTTTATCGTCTGCGCAATTGTCCCGGCCAGAACCGGGGCGTCCTTTGATCCCTGAAACGCCAGCAACGACTGCCGCGACGCATCTTGAAACGCGTCCTCATGCCCCAAAAGGTCGACCACATATTCCACAAAATCGCGGGGTCCGGGTGTCAGCAAACTGTCCTGATACACCGCTGGGGCGCTGTCCACCGGATAGTTTTCCGAAATCACCGGAATCCCGTTACACAGGGCATAAAAGCAGCGCACCTGCTGCAACACCTGCGTGGGATAGTAATGCAGGTTCAACACCGCCCGCCCCCGCGCCATCACGGCATCGCGTTCATCCGCGAACAGGCCGTTCACTTCGGCCACGCGCAGGCCGCGGGTGCGCAATTCCGTCAGAAGTGCGTGCCGATGCGGGTTCATCGACCCATAGAACACCAGATCCACATCCGGCGTTTCCGGTTTCGCCACCCGCGCCAATTCCGGCACATAGGAGAACGGGAACAGCGCCACCCGGTCATGCCCGACCGCCCGCAGATTGGACGCCGAATAATCCCAAACGAAATGCTGATGTAACAGGGCGCGATACGCGTCCGTCACCAACAGCGCGTTCCCTTCCAGTTGTTCAGTATTGAACAGCACAGTCCCCGGCGGGAACTCCAGCACCTCGGGCATAGGCAAATGCGACCCGAACACCACATTGATAGCATCGGGCTGCATTCGGTTTTTCGTCAATCCCGCCTGATACCCGGCCCGGCGCAGCGCATGGCGCACATAGTCGGCAGCCTCCAGAAACACCATCGACTGCACATAGCCCGGTGGCTGAAGGATCACGACATTGAACTTCATCGCCCGAATTGTCCGGCCATCAAGCCAGCCAGCATCACCAGACTCAGCCCGATCAGCACATAATGCGCCCACCCTTTGCGGGGCGGCGGCTGATCCGGGGCGCCGATGCGGTCGACGCGATCAAATCGCAAAACCGCATCCCCCCTGCTTTTGCGAACCGCCGCCAGCGCTTCGTCCGCGTTGGCAGCTTCTACACGATCCGTCCGGGTGCAGGGATACCCATCGTCATCACGACATGTAAACCTGACCCGGTACAGCCGGACCTGTCCCGCAGCCCCCGACATGTCAGGCCACGGGTTCGGCGATTTCTGCCTGTACATCGGCCCCTTCGATAACCGCGACAATCATCTGATCCACGGACTCGGCGGCGAATTTATCGGCGGCAGTCAGTGCGCGTTTACAGGCCGCAACATATGCCGCGTCTTTCATCATCAGTTCGTCGATACGATCGGCCCAAGGGGCAACCTCGTCCAACGTCGGGATGTATTGCGCGTTCTTGCCGCTGAACCCAGCCGGAATGTCAAACAACGTGCCGCCGCCGTTCAATTGTTCGGGGATACCGCCATTGCGCGTGGCCAGAACCGGAATGCCCGCCAGCATCGCCTCGGCGATCACACGGCCCGCAGCTTCGAAATAAATCGACGGCACCATCAAGACCGCCGTCCGCGCCAGCACGGCCCGGATATTGGTCTGCCGCTGCACCCACCAGATATTGCGGATCTGGCTGGCACCGTTGATCATGGCCTCGACCTCTTCTTGCGTGGCGCGGCTTTCTACGGCCAAAAAGGTCGTGGGCCGCCGCCGCGTCTGCAACAGGTTGGCAACCTGAAGGAAGATCGACCCGCCTTTGGACAGATCGGGGTTGATCATGGTCACAAAGCCGTTGCGCTGCCGTTCCAACAGGAATTTCTGGGTCAGGGATTTGGCCGGGAAGAACCGCTGCACACGGTTCGGCACCGTTTGGATACCTTCCAGCCCCAGCCGATCCCGGTACAAATCCCCCAGCGCATCCGAAGGCGTCACGACCTGATCAATATAATCGAACACTTCGCGGCGGTCTTGCTGATAGCTGGCGTTGCACAGATAGAACACCGTCCGCGCCCCTTTGGACCGCGCCAGTTTCAACAGCGGTATCAGGTTCCGCCCGCCGTAACACACCACCACATCCGGGCTGATCCGCCGAATATCCTCGGCGGCGGCCATGATGAACTTGTCCACCATCGACACCGTGACTTTGGGGCCAATGCTGGTCCCGGTGTAGAACACATTATGTTCTACCTTGTTGATGAAACAGCGCAGACGTTTTCCGACATTCTGGGACAGGTCCAGATTTGGGAAAATATCCTTGCCCATCGGGAATTCGGTAGTCCCGTCAAACAATGACATCGTGACCGACGAACAGTCATAGCCACGGGCCGTCAAGATGTTCAGCCAGCCCATCATTTCAATCGCCGCCCCGCTGTTGGGGTCCAGCACACAGGATTCACTCAGGAACAGGACTTTTTTCTTCTGGGTCATGGGGATCTCTTTCCGAGCTGGCAGAACTGAATCAGTTCGCTTTCAGGGCTTCTGCAATCAGGAACAGGGTCATCGCATCCGGCACGCCGGTCTGTACGATCTTGCGCTTTTCCTGAAATGCCTTCAGGGCAGTCGCGGTTTTGGGGCCATATTGCCCGTCGGCGAATTTCGCGTCCAGATAGCTGTTCGCCACCAAGAAGTTCTGCACAGCCGTCAGCGTATCGGCCCGCACGGCAACCTGATATTTATCGTTGCGCAGCGTGGTCATTTCAGACTGCCCAGCCAGCGCCAGCGCCGCAAAGCCATTCACCAACGCGCTGAATACGTTTTCAACCAGCTTATCAGTGTTATTGGCACAGATGCCGCGGGTCAGTTCCGCCAACGCCTGAACATTCTGCACCGGAATAGCATCAAACGTCTGCCCCGAGGTCCGGTTTACCGAAGACATGTAGCCCGCGATCCATGCCGCCAGCTCCATCCGCAGGGCCGTGACTTGCTGCTCGTTCGAGGCCACAGCCAAATCGCCGCAGGCCCGCGCCCCAATTCCGCGCGCGGCAAAAAGACCGGCGTCTGTTGCGGCCCCTGCCCCTGTCGTCAGCCCACCCAGAGCCAACGCAAACCCAGCGGCAAGTTTCATCGTGCGTTTCATCTATCTTTATCCCTTTTCAAGAAAAGATGGCGGGATATTCCCCCGCCATCCCATTTTTTCTGCCCCTCCCGCCCAAAGGGCGGAAGGGATCGAGCATCCACTTAGTTGCGGGTGATCGTGCTGGTGGCCAGGTTACCAACCGCAGATGCGCTGACCGTGTTGCCGCCAACCGAAACGGTGCCGGTGGTCAGAGCGCCCAGGCTGCTGCTGCCGATCGACGCGTTCGATACGGTCGAGGTCACAGTGCCAGTGTTGTACTGGGTGCTGTAGACTGCGGCAGTCGCATCGTTGTCCACGCTGTTCAGCGAGGTCAGCGTCAGGCTGTTGGTGGCGATGTTGCCATAGCCAGCCGCCTGAACAACGTTGCCAGTCACAGACAGGCTGCTGCCCAGCATTGCGCTTTCGCCATCATAGAACAGGCCACCGTTCAGTGCTGCGCCATAGGTCGAACCGTCGTTGACAGCCGTAATCGACGTATAGTTGGACTGATCGTTGATCACTGCGTAGCTTGCGCTCACGACACCCAAGCTATCGTTGATTGCAGCAGCGCCGTTCCCAACCGTCGCATTAACCGCCGAAACGTTCATGCTGTTGCTGGCAACGTTACCCCGTGCCAGCGCAACCGACACGTTGTTTTCGATCGACAGCGAGCTGCCGTTCAATGCCGCGCCAACAGTTGCAGCATCCACCGCATCCGCCGTTGCAGTCACAACGCTGGTTGCATAGGCCTGAACAACCGGACCATCGCTGTCCTGCTCGTTGTACAGCAGACCAGTTGCGTTCAGGTTGGCCGTTGCGGACCCGCCAACATTCAGCACCGAATTCGATGCCATGTTCGCAGTTGCATAAGCCTGCACAACGTTGCCATTCAGGCTAACCGTAGAAGCATCCAGCGCATTGTCAGACGATGTCAGGTCAACACTGTTGGTTGCGCTTGCGGTCGCATTGATCGCGCTGTTGGAATACTGATCGTTTGCAACGACATATGCCGCGTCAAATGCCCAATAATCCAGATCCGCATAAGCATCGTTACCCGAACCCGCAATGATATTGGCCCCAGCCACAGACATCTGGTTGGTGCTGCTGTTGGCCGTTGCGCGTGCGGTAGTGACGTTGCCATCAACCGATACGCTGCTGTTCAGGATCGTATCCAAGGTAGATTCCAAGGTCAGTTCCTGCGACGCGGTGCTGGTTGCGGTCACGAACTGCGTGCTGTCCTGAGCATTGCCCAAGAACGCGCTGGCGTTGGTGTTTGCCGTGTCAGCCGACCCGACAGACATAACGTTCGCCACAGTGTTCGAAGTTGCCTGCGCAACCGTCACGTTACCGTCCATAGCAAAGGTGCTGGTTTCGATCGGGCTGACATCGGTATCCAACATATCGCCGTTGAAGATCGTGGTATCAGCGACAGCCGAAACACCCGAACCAAAACCGGGACCGAATTCGGAATTCTGGTACGACATCAGCGTCAGGTCTGCCGTAGCAGCGCCATCGTAATACGCATCGTCACCCGAAACCGAACCGACGTTGGTGGCTGCCATCGCAACGCTGTTGGACGCGCTGTTGCCGGTTGCCAGGCTCTGGTTCACGTTGTCAGACATGGACACGGTCGAGTCAATGGATGCGGCGTTGGTGTACACCATCATATCCGCAGTGGTGATCACATCCGTGAAGTTGTCTTGCGTGTTTGCCAGACCAGCCGTGGTATCGGCGTTCGTCGCCGTCAGGTTCACAGCATTGGTTGCGCTGTTCGCAGTTGCCGAAGCTTCGATGGTGTTACCATCAACCAGAACAGTCGAACCCGACGCACCATTGTTGTCGTTGATGTCAATCGCGAACGTACCGTAAACAGTGCTGGTCGCAGCGCTGGCAACAGCGATTTGCTCGTTCAGCAGCGCATGGTCCGCAGTCACAACCGCAGTGCTTGGAGTACCGGTCGTAATGTCCGCACCAGCAACGTTAACCTGCACCGTGCCCAGCGTGGTGGCTTCTGCCGCCAGCGTGTTCACAGCTTGGTTGCCCAGAATGGTGCTGGCCAGCGTGTTGTCGCTGACAGATACCGTCGAGGCCACCAGATCGTCAGAGAAGACCGTAACACCAGCGCCGTTCGGCGTCGTTGCCTGACCTTCAAAGGTGAAGCCAGTCACGGTGATGGTTTCGTCGACTGCGATAGAGTCACCAATATCCACAAGCATCGAAACCGAGGCGATATTCGTAACCGTTGCGCCGCTGGCGAAGACCGCCGACGTTGCGGTAACGCTGCTGAAACCTGCTGCCGTCAGGGCCGCCTGTTCCTCGGTCGTCAACGCTCCTGTGAAGGTCAACGTGATGTCATTACCTTGGTTCACATACGTGTCATCGGTCGTATCAGCCGGAGTGGTCGAACCACCAGTCTGAACAACATTCCCGCCGCTGCTTGTCGCAGCATTTGACGTGCTGGCCGTCGAATAACCGGCATAGCCTTCAACGCCTTCGATCCCCAGCTCTGCCGTCAGATTGGTGGCGTCGACGATCTGACCATTCACCAAGGCCGACGATGCGGTCACTTCTGCGGTGGCGGCGCTGCCAACGGCCATATCGTTAACCGCGCTGTTGGCGGTGACGGATACGGTCATCAGGTTGCTGTCCGATACAACAGACGAGTTATAAAGCTCCCAATTCGACACATCGGTGCTGATGAGGTTGGAACTGCCACCGCTGTTCTGGCTGGCGATCAGGGTTGCATCCTGAACTTCCTGCAAGCTGGTCACGATCAGATGCGCAGACTGTTCAACACCTTCAACCGAGGAGATAGAACCCACTTGGCTGTTGGACGCCATAACCAGATTGGTCGGATCAACAGTCACGCTGTTTTCCAACGTCCGGTTGCCAATGACACTGGCAGACACGATGTTGGACGAGGTGCTGATCGACGAATCCGGGGCTTCGTCATTATAGGACGAGCTCAGCGGGTTGCCAGAAGACCCATAGGTCACGGCCGACACCGACCCGCCCGCGAATGTCTGTGCATTTGCGGCAGCAGCCAATACCGTGGTCGATCCGGTTTCCGTGGTTGCCGTTCCGGTCAGGTTGTTGAAGGACAGCGAAACAGCGTTGCTGGCCGTCTGGGCATTTGCCGCAGCAGACAGAACGTTGTTGTCCAACGTGGTCACACTGGACCAGCTATCATCTGCACCAGAAACCGAGATGGCGTTCCACAGGTTTTCAGCCGCAACATCCCCGGTCGAGGACTGATCGTTGCTCAGCGCATAGGCCGCGTTCACGGTCGGCTGCATGGTTTCAGTGGGTGTCGCCAAGGCAACCGTGGTCACACCACCCGAATTTCCGGCGATGGACAGGTTGTTGGTGCCTTCAGCAATCGTCAGCGACGAAGCCGCCTGCACACCCGCTGCCAGCGCGGTGATCCGGTTGTCATCCACATGGACCGACGAATTGGTATAATCGTCATCGTTCGTAAGAACGATATCGCCATACTGCACCGTCGCCGTCACATCGCCATCGTTGGACTGCACGCTGGCCACTGCGCCGGTTGCGTCGATCGCATTGGCGGTCAGCGTCAGGTCGGTAGAGGCCACAGCCCCCACGGCCTGCGCGGCCAAACGGTTGGCAGTCAGGTTCGCGGTCGAGCCGGTAACATTGTTGCTTGCAGACGAAAGGCGCATGGCAATGGTAGACTCGTCAACCATTGCGGTCACAGATGCCAAGGCATCCTGTTCTTGCACGTTGGTCACAACGACGTCTGCGGTCGCCAGCAGTTGAATACCGCCAGATGCTGCCGTCGATGAATCGCTCAGACCAGCCGTTGCAACATCGCCAACCAGCGAATTCGCGGTCAACGCCACGCTCTGATCGCTGTTATTGCCGGTTGCGGATGCCGTTACATTGTTCCCGGTCTCAGCAATAGTCGAGCTGCCGATGTAGCCGGATACATTCCACTCTTCGTCAACACCAACTTCCAACCCGATATCGCCGTCAGTGACAGTAGCTGCAACACTGCCGTCCAGAACCTGGAAACCAGCCACCGCAACCGAAGCGCCAACTGCGTTTGTGCTGGTGTCGGTCGCATCCAGTGCCGCGGTCAGCGTGTTGCCGGTGGCCGAAGCCGCCAGATCGCTACCCGAAACGGTCACGGTTGCATTGAGCGCGGATTCAATCATCACATCGACGGTATCTTCGACGTCCCAACCGTCAATCTCGGCTGTGGTCGATGCATCTGCCTGTTGAACAGTTGCGATCACCAGATCGGCGGAACCGACCAGATCGGGGTTTGCGACAGCCGTTGCATCGGTAGCCACCGACGCACCCGAATCTGTGCCTGCCAGGCTGACGCCACCCGCAACGGTGATCGACGCATCCGCGTTGTTCATTGTGGCGGTTGCCGTCACATCGTTGTTCGTCACGGCCAGCGTGCCGGTCAGCGTTGCCGTTCCGCCCGAAACGCCGGAAATCAGAACGCGATGAACGTTGTCTTCGGCCAGCGCCGAAACGGTCCCGTTGCTGTACTGGCCAGTCGCCACGGCCACTGTGTCGTCCGCCAGCGTCGGGCTGACGTTCAGCTGAACCGTCGAATCGCTGGTGTTGCCCGTTGCGGATGCCGAAACCAGGTTATCCGCCAGAACGCCCGTCACGGACGACAGCGTGATGTTACCCGAAGTACGTTCGATGATCGACAGGGCTGCGCCGCTTGCGGTTGCTGCAACAGCGGCTGTGTTGTCTTGATCCAGCACCGAAGGCAGATCGGCAATTGCGACCGAAGTTGTGTTCAGCGACAGCGCCACTGACGCGCTTTGTGCATTTGCCACGCCAACGGCCATGAACATGGACAGCGTGACACCAGCCGCGCTTCCAAGCAGAAGGGCGCGACCAGCAGTGCCGACACGACCCTTGAGACTCTCAGTCTGCTTCATGATATTTTTCCTTTGTTTCAAATGGTCTGCCGGGCAAAGCACGGGAATCTCCGAACCATCACCGCGACACACATTTTCGTTAGATCACATTCAGGCACCCGCCCGCTGAGGGCATTCGGTTGCCTGAATATCTCTTTCGCGCAAACTCACACCCGACTGGTCACAGCTTGTTCAGCGGCGCATCCGCAGGCACCAACGGCGGCTGATTTGCACAGGATTCAAAGGGTAAATCCGTCACTGTCTGCACCAGATCCAGCACAGCGGTTTCAATCGCCATGCGCACACCCAGTTGCAGCGGTTCTTGGCTTTTCGCGCCAAGATTCAGGTCATACAGATCCGATCCGAAGAAGCGGAAAATATCGAAACCCACCTCGTAACCGCTGATCTGTTTTTGTACGCTGACCGTGTCATAGACCCGCAGCGATTGCGTTCCGACGATCCGCAGATCGACCGCAACATTCATGGTAAAGGTCCGACCCAACGGCCCCACGTTATTCACGGACGCCTCGCCCCCGCCGGACTGGATGTTGTAATTCAGCTCGGTAATCCCACCGACGATGAAATAATCCGATTGCTGAACAGAGCCGCCGAAATACGGCTTCCATTTGACTTCGTTCTTTTCGCCGGTCTTGGGGTCGTCGACCTCGTGCGTGCCGCCATCGCCCAGTTGCCGTTGCGAGATGTAATTCAGTTCCGCATCCGCAATCCGCGTGTCAAACCGTTCATACAACGAAATACCCGGCTGCATTTCCCCCAGCGCGGAATAGGCCATCAAAGCCCCGCCTTGGGTGATCTCGGTGCCTTCGCCATCGTTCTGTTTGCCGGTGTAATCGCGAATATCGCCCACCGCGATGCCGATGCCGCCTTTGCCCGCTTTTTTCAGTTCCTTGCCATAACACCGCAACGCCGGAGTGACCGGCGTATTATTGGGGCGCACGCCCGACGACAACAAAACCGGCAACTGATCCTCGGCCAGTTGTACCCGTTTCATATCGGGCTGCGGTTCCGCACATCCGGCGACAACCACAGCGACCCCGCCCAAAAGGGCATGAATTCGAAATTTGCTCATGATAAATGCCCTCAATTCAACGCGCCGGATGTCCCGGTCGGATCAACAGTAACGTTTCCTGTCAGGGTGCTCCCCCCCATGTCGCAGGCGGTGCTGTTGTCCACCGTCGCAATCTGGTCGCCCGAGTTATCCTGAATATTGTCAAGATGCTGATTGCTACCATCCAGGTTCAGCACGTTGCTGCCATCAACACGGCTTCCCCAAACCGACGAATCGACATCGCCCGTATTGGTCTGCGAGCCATCAACAGATCCGCTATCGCCCAGCCCGTCGGTGGTGCTGGTGCTATCGCTGATGTTCCCCGTGGAATCGGCCGTCAGTGTGCCATCAGCAGAAACATCAGGTGCATTCCCCGTCTGCGCGTTATCGGCGATGTTCCCGGTCGCGGATGCGGTATTGCTGCAATTGATCTGCGTCCCGATGTAATAGTTAACGGTCGTGTCGAAACTATCGAAATACCCGCCCTTTTTACGTTCGATCAGATCAAGCACCGCAGCCTTATTCGCCTTGTCCGCGCTGGTATCAAACTGCCAGGATCGGTCTTCACCCAATCCATTCGCCTGCACAGACAACGCCGAAGCCCCGACAAGAACCGCCGCCAACATCAGTGATTTTTGATAACCTTGCCCTGAACGGCGAAAATCGCCCGATGGGCGCTTCTCAGAAAACTCGATCTGTCGCATTGTTCTGCCTCGCTGCGGTTTGCCCAATCCGTCATTGCGGATACTCTGATCGAGTTTACCTGCATCGAGCCGTCGCTGCGCTGGCAACAACGGGTGCAAAAACTATCTTATGGAGTCCATAGTTTTCCATTCGATACATATTCGCAAATTCGCACAGGTCATTCCGCTGCCCGCCACCTGTATGATCCGGCCCGCGGAACATCCGAAAGTTGCACCAAACGATCAAAAACGCCGATTCTAATGTGATTTGAACCTTGGGATTTTCGCCGTTTTCAATCAGCGCGGTCTTTGCTTCCGCATACGGTCAGTGTACCGTCCCGCAACCATGAGCGAGGAGAAAATCATGCAAAAATGCGCCATCGTCACCGGGGCGGCACGGGGCATCGGACTGGCAACGGCCAAACAGTTTCTGGAACAGGGATTTGCCGTGGCGCTTGTCGACCGGGACGAACCGGAACTGAACAAAGTCATCGAAGACCTGCGCGAAAACGTGATCGGTCTGCCCTATGATATTTCCATCCCCGAAAACGCCGAAGCAATGGTGGCGGACACGCTGAACGCCTTTGGCCGGGTTGACGTGTTGGTGAACAATGCAGGCGTGGCGGATTTCGGCCCGATCGAAGAAACCGATTTCACCCGCTGGCGCCGCGTGATGGAAACCAACCTTGATGGCGTGTTTCTGTGCTCTCAGGCCGCCACCCCGGCGCTCAAGGAAACCAAGGGGGCGATCCTGAACATCGCGTCGATTTCCGGCCTGCGTGCCTCGACCCTGCGGGTGGCCTATGGCACGTCCAAGGCGGCAGTGATCCAACTGACCCAGCAGCAGGCGGCGGAACTGGGCGAATATGGCATCCGCGCCAATTGCGTCTGCCCCGGCCCGGTGCGCACCAAGCTGGCAATGGCTGTGCATTCGCAGGAAATCATTGACGCCTATCACGACGCGATCCCGCTGAACCGCTACGGGACCGAGGACGAGCTGGCCAATGTCATCACCTTCCTGTGCTCGGACAAGGCCAGCTATGTCACCGGGCAAATCGTTGCCGTTGACGGCGGGTTCCAAAGCACCGGGGTTGGCCTGCCCGCGCTGCGCGTCTGATCCAAAGCGGCGGCCCGGATGATCGGGCCGCCCTCTTTATTCCGCGATCACCAGTGCCTCGAATGTGATCAGAACCGGCGCACCACCGGGCAGAATATCGCCGGAAAACTGCCCATCATCCGGGTCCACACAATACATCGGCAGGCGCAGCACGCCATTTTGCCAAACCGCGCCGGACAGCAGCAACACCTCGGAAATCGGGGCCAGCATCGGCGGGCCGCTTTCAAATTGCGCCCCGATCAGGCTGCCGATCCCCACCACCCGCGCACGATCAAACCCGGCCTGACGGATCGCATCGGACAGGGTGGCGTGAATATCGTGGTGCGGGTTCACCTTCACGATCATCGCATTGCCTGACGCTTCCCCGCCTGTGGCATGGAAAATCGGGAACAGCGTTTCGGCGTTCATCGACACCTCGAACCGGCCCCCGTCAAAGGCATACAAAACCACGGCGCAATCCGCGGGCAAGGTCACATCATCGGGCAACAGATGGCCGCATTTCACCGCGCCCGCATCTTCCCAAATCGCGTGGCAATGCAACCACCACGCCCCGTCACGCCGCCCAACGATGGCCGAACCCTGCCGGATCTGCGCATGGTCGCCGTGATGGGTGGCGCTGTACCACGCCGCATGAATCCCGTCATCCGATGGCCCCGGCATCACGTAATCATATGGTCCCATCGTCAGCCCATCGACCACGATCACGCCGCTGTCACAGCCCGTCCGATCCATCAGATCGGAAACCGCCGCCATCAGCGATTGCCCCCCGGTCAGGGTAGCGCGCACAACGCGCCCCTGCCCCATTGCCACCAAACACGGATCAGCCGCAGCGGGGCCGGGGTGGCGGATCACATCGCGGCTCATGCGGCGGCACCGGGCCACATGCCCCGCGCCTCCAGTTCCTCGCGGACCAGTTTCTTGGTGATCTTGCCATAGCCAGTTTTGGGCATCTCATCCAAAAAGACGTAATGATGCGGCAGCTTGTACTTGGCCAGTTTCGCCTGAAGCATCGCGGTCAGATCATCCGCGGAAACGGTTTGCCCCGGCTCAAACGTACAGACCGCCACGCCCACTTCGCCCCAACGGGGATGCGGCGCGCCCAGAATGGCAACTTCGGACAGGGCGGGATGGGTCAGCATGATTTCTTCGATCTCGCGCGGGTACACGTTCGATCCGCCCGAGATATACATGTCCGACGACCGCCCGGTGATGAACAGATACCGCGCATCATCCAGATGGCCCAGATCGCCCGTTCGGAACCAGCCATCGCGGAACGCCTTGGCGTTGGCGGCATCATCCATGTAATAGCCCGCGCACACCGCAGGCCCGGCCACGCAGATTTCCCCGGTTTCGCCCGGTCCAACCTCGTTCCCGTCGTCGTCCTGAATGCTGACATGCAGCCCGGTGCGTTCAATCCCACAAGTACCGATCCGTACATCAGGGCCATCTTCGGCCGAATGATCCTCGCGGGGCAGATAGGTGATACAGCCCGTCACCTCGCCCAGCCCGAAATATTGCACCAGAACCGGCCCCAGCTTACGCAAGGCGTATTTCTGATCCTCGCGGTACATGGGCGCCCCGGCATAGATCACGAACCGCAGGCTGGAATGGTCGAACTGATCCACCGAAGGATGTTCGGTCAGCATTTTCACGATGGTTGGCACGGTGAACATGTTGGTCACGCCATAGCGCTGCACCAGTTCCCACGCCTGCGCCGGATCGAACCGCCCCGACGGCACCAGAACAGACCCAACACCGCCCGCGATCATCATCAACTGGTGCATCCCCGCGCCGTGCGACAGCGGTGCCACGACAAGGCTCATGTCGTCAGGCGTGCTGCCCGGCGTCAGATCGTGCAAATGGTTCAGTGCGGTAAAGGTCAGTTGCCCATGCGTCAGCACCACCGCCTTTGGCCGTCCTGTAGACCCCGAGGTAAAGAACAACCACGCCGGGGCATCACGATCCACCGCCACATTCGGGACATGGGTTCCCATGTGGCGGGCAATCACATCGTCATAGGCTACGCCAAACCCCTGCCCGATACAGATCACCTGCGACAGGCGCGGTGCGGCCTCGATACTGGCGGTGACATGATCGGGGAAATCCTGTTCGCAGAACATCAGCGACGCATCGGATTTCTGCGCCAGATAGGCCACCTCGTCCGGGCGCTGCCGATAATTCGACGGCACCCAAACCGCCCCGATCCGCCAGCAGGCCAGCATGATTTCGGTGATCTGGTTGTTATTGGGCGTTTGCACCAAAACCCGGTCGCCGGGCTGGACGCCAAAATCCTGTTGCATCGCGGCGGCCAGCGCACTGACGCGCTGATCCAGTTCGCCCCAACGGATCGTCAGGTCGCCCCAGATGATCGCCGGGCGGTCCTTTAGCCGCGCGGCGTTCTTGGTCAGGAAATGCGCAAGGTTGTGGCTGCGCACCGACCAGGGCAATTTCGGATCGCGGTTTGCGCTCATTTCACGCGCTCCAAAATGGACACATAAGACGCCACGGCAGCGCCGCCCATGTTGAACACACCGGCCAGTTGCACATCATCCAACTGCATGGTGCCTGCGGTGCCGGTCAGTTGCATCGCCGCCATCACATGTTGCGACACACCCGTTGCCCCGATGGGATGCCCGCGTGCCTTCAACCCGCCCGAGGGGTTCACCGGCAATTTGCCATCGCGCGCGGTAATCCCGTCGCGGATGACGCGCCCGCCCTGCCCGCGTTCGGCCAGACCCATCGCCTCGTATTCCAGCAATTCGGCGATGGTGAAACAGTCGTGGGTTTCCACCATGTCTAGATCGTCCAGCGTGATCCCCGCCTGTTCCAGCGACTTCGCCCAGGCGGTACGCGGTCCGGCAAATTCGGTGGGGTCGCGCCGCGACAGCGCCAGCACGTCATTCGCCTGATTGCGCGCGCGAAAGGCAATCGCCCGCTGCATATCCGCTGCCACATCGGGATGCGCCACCACCAGCACCGCCGCCCCGTCCGACACCAGCGAACAATCCGTGCGCCGCAATGGCCCCGCCACCAGCGGGTTCTTATCGCTGACCGTATTGCAGAATTCCGCCGTGAACGGTTTTTGCATATGGGCATAGGGGTTCAGTGCGCCGTTGGCGTGGTTCTTGGCCGCGATCATGGCCAGTTCCATCGAATGATCCCCGTGCTTTTGGAAATAGCTGCTGGCGATCTGTCCAAACACACCGGCGAACCCCGCCGCGCCGCCTTCTTCTACGCGATAGGCGGCGGTCAGCAGGATATCCCCGATTTCGGCCCCCGGCGTGGCGGTCATCTTTTCCGCACCAACCACCAGCGCGATCTTACCCCGCCCGGCTGCGATGAAATCCAGCGCCGCGTACAGCGCCGCCGATCCGGTGGCACAGGCATTTTCCAGATGCACCGCCGGAACATGCGCCAGTGCAGGCACCGCCATGCCGACCAATGCCCCCTCGAACGCCTGCTTGGAAAAGCCGTTGTTATAGGTGCCCACGAAAATCCCATCCACATCGCCCGCACCGATCCCGGCATGGGCCATCGCCTCGGGGACGGTGTTGGCCATCAGCTCGATCAGGGTTTCCTCGGGGGCTTTTCCGAATTTCGAGTGGGCCCAGCCCACGATCTGCGCTTGCTGTGTCATCTGTTTATCCTCTCCCATCAGTCCGGGGCATGGCCCGACTGCATCTGTTTGCGCAGGTTGCTTTCCACCTGCGCCACCTCGCGCCGCAAAAGCGCCGCCAATTTTTCCTGCCGGTCCGGCTGCATCCGCGTATCAATCGCCGCGATGGAAATCGCGCCCAGAACTTCGCCCCCCGGCCCGTGCAACGCCGCGCCGATGGCCCATGAATTCGACAGGTACAGCCCCGGATTCAGCGCCCAGCCCCGCGCCTGCGTTTCCACCACCGACCGCGCCACCACATCGGGCGTATAGCCAAGGTAGCCTTCGGCCAGCAGCGGGGTAATCACGTCCAGCACCCCGGCGCGGTCGTCATCGTCCAGCGCCGCCAGCAACGCCATCGCACCAGCGCCCACGCCCAGCGGATGCCGGTCGCCGGTTTTCAACGCCTGACTGCGGATCGGATAGGTGCCTTCCTCGCGGTGAGCGCACACCGCATAAGACCCGCGCCGCAGCGACAAATAGGTATTGTCCCCGCTTTCCGCCGCCAACCGTTGCAGGCTGTCCGCCGCAGCCCCCAAGACATCCATCCGCCGCGCCGCCATCAGGCCCAGTTGATACACCTCGGACCCCAGCACATAGGCGCGGGTTTTGGCATCCTGCTCCACCATTCCCGCCCGGATCAGCGCCAGCATCAGGCGGCGCACGGTGGGGCGGCTTAGCCCGGTCGCATCGGTCAGCGCGGTCATCGGAACAGGGCTGCCACCGCCCTGCCCCACCAGCGACAACAGGGCCAAGGCCCGGTCCACGCTTTGCGCGCCGCCACTGTCCTTTCCTGCTCCTAAAACGTCCATAATATGGATACCCTGGCCTGATTTCCTTTTTATGCTGCGTTATTTCAAATCCGCAAACAAGCAGAAATCACATTTTCTGTTTACAATAACGGCAAACCCGGCTTACCTAGTCCGCGAAATGATGTCCACATTATGAACACCTTTCGACACACACCGTCGGGCATCATCACTGGGAGGAAATCAGATGAAGAAAATCAGCACTTTGCTGGCGGCAACCGCTTTGGTCGCTGGCGCGGCACATGCCGAAACGCTTGTGATGCAGTCGATCTATCCGTCGTCGCTGCCCTTGCTGGGCGACAGCGGCAAACGCCTGACCGAACAGGTGGAAATGCTGACCGGCGGCGACCTGAAAATCGAATTCAACGAACCCGGCGCGATCGTCGGCGGCAATGAAATGTGGGATGCAATTTCCACCGGCGCTGTAGATGCGGGATGGTATTCGCCCGGTTTCGCGCAGGGGATCATCCCTTCGGCTGCGATCTTCACCTCGGTTCCGTTTGGCCCGGACATTCGCGGCTATACCGCATGGTGGTATCATGGCGGCGGCAAGGAAATCTGGGCCGACATTACCAAACCCTATAACATCCACACCGAACTGTGCGCCATTCTGGTTCCCGAAGCATCGGGCTGGTTCGCCAAGGAAATCAACAAACCCGAAGACCTGAAGGGCCTGAAAATGCGCATCTTCGGTCTGGGTGCGCAGGTGATGCAGAAACTGGGCGTCGAAGCGCAATCCATGCCCGTTGCCGACACGCTGACCGGCCTGCGCCTTGGCACGATCGACGCCGCCGAGGTGTCCTTCCCGCTGATCGACAAAGCGGTGTCGATGAACGACTACGCCAAGAACTATTATTTCCCCGGCTGGCATCAGCAAACTTCGCTGATCACCTTTATCGCCAATCAGGACGTGTGGGACGGGCTAAGCGATCAGCAACGCTATGCGATTGAAACCTCTTGCGCAGCGAATGTGGCCTATACCTCGGCGCGTGGCGAAGCCTCGCAGCTTCAACCGCTGGCCGATCTGGAAGCCGCAGGCGTGAAAATCCACACTTGGAACGACGAAATGATGTCGACCTTCCGCAGCGCATGGGACGAAGTCGTGGCCGAACAGGTTGCCGCTGACGCCGATTTCAAACGCGCATGGGAAAGCCTGACCGGCTTCCTTGGTGACTACTCCAAGTGGACCGGACTGGCCTACCTGAAGTAATCTTCTACACCCAAGGGTGGCTGCCCCGCGCCGCCACCCTACCCCCAAGACATAGGTGAGCGATGGACACGTTTCTGATCTGGTCCAACAGATTGGCCGCGCCCTGCCGCGCTGTTGCAAAACTGTGCGGCTGGCTGCTGTTGGTTCTGATGGCCGTAATCCTTTACGATGTGATCGGGCGCAGGTTCTTCGCCACCGGCTCTTTCAAACTGCAAGAACTGGAATGGCACCTGCACGGGGCGATTGCGGTTCTGTGTTTTGGCTATGCCTATATCGAAAACGCCCATGTGCGGATTGATCTTGTGTCGCAACACCTGCGCCGCAACACCCGCCTGTGGATCGAGATTTTCGCCATCCTTGCCTTCCTGATCCCGTTCATGGCCCTTCTGGTCTGGTATGGCTATGACTTCACCCTGCGATCCTTTCAACGTGGCGAGGGCAGCCCCGGCGGCGTTGGCCTGTCGCATCGCTGGATCATCAAATCGGCCATCCCAATCGGCGCAGCCCTGACCATTCTGGGCGGCCTGTCCGTGCTGTTCCGCGCCATTACCGCGCTCAAACGCCCCGATCTGGTAGAGGACGCCCTATGATCGAGCTGATTTCCGCCTCTTTACCCGGCGCAATGTTCCTGTCGCTGGTCGTGGCGCTGTTTTCCGGCGCGCCTGTTGCCATCATGCTGATGGGGATCAGCCTTGTGTTCGGGCTGCTGGCCGTCTGGACCGGCGATATGCGGCTGGTACATGCCACGCTGCTGCCCAACCGCATTTTTTCCGGCACCATCGAAAACCCCGTTCTGGTCGCGGCCCCCATGTTCATCTTTATGGGCCTGCTGATGGAAAAAACCCGCATCGCCGAGGATCTTCTGCTGACGCTCCAACGACTGATGCGCGTGATCCCCGGCGGTCTGGCGTTGGCGGTGGTGCTGATGGGGACCATTCTGGCCGCCGCCACCGGGATCATCGGCGCGTCCGTCGTAATGCTGACCGCGCTGGCCATCCCCACGATGGTGGAACGCGGCTATAACAAGGGGTTGGCCGCTGGCACCGTGGCCAGCGCCGGAACGCTGGGGATTCTGATCCCGCCCTCGGTCATGCTGGTGTTCATGGGGGATTTGCTGTCGATTTCGCTGGGGCATCTGTTCGTCGCGGCCCTGCTGCCCGGTCTGCTGCTGTCGCTGGCGTATGTGCTGTATATCGTGCTGCGCAGTGCCGCCCAGCCATCCATCGCCCCCAAAGCCCCGCCCCTGACCGCCGATGAAAAACAAGGTCTGTGGCTGGAAAGCCTGAAATCCGTTCTGGCCCCGCTGGTGATGATCGTTGCCGTTCTGGGGTCCATCCTTGGCGGTGTCGCCACCCCGACCGAAGCCTCGGGCGTTGGTGTTTTTGCCGTGCTGTTGCTGGGGGCGCTGCGCGGGCGTCTGAACCGGGCCACCCTGAACGAAAGCATGGACGGATCGGTGAAAACGCTGGGAATGCTGTTTTTCATCTTCGTCGGCGCAACCGCCTTTTCCTATATCTTCCGCAAGGTCGGTGGGGAACATTTCATCGTGGAAACCGCCAGCGCCCTGCCCTTTGGGAACTGGGGTCTGCTGCTGACCATGATGGTGATGATCTTTGTCATGGGGTTCTTCTTTGACTGGATCGAAATCACGCTGATCATGCTGCCGATCTTTGCCCCCATCGTGCAGACGATGGACCTTGGCGATCACGTCGCGCGGTCGGAAATGATTTACTGGTTCGCCATCCTTGTATCGCTGAACCTGCAAACGTCCTTTTTGACGCCGCCCTTTGGCTTTGCCCTGTTCTATCTGAAAGGCGCGGCGGGACATCTGCTGTCGATGCGCGATATTTATCTGGGGATCATCCCCTTTGTCCTGCTGCAAATCGTGATCTTGGGCGCGGCGATGCTGTGGCCCGATCTGGTGCTGTGGCTGCCGCGAATGGTGTTTGAATGACGAACCGTCTACAGGGGAAACGCGTCGCCGTGATCGGTGCCGGATCGGTTGGCCCCGGCTGGGGCAACGGCAAAGCCGCCGCCGCGCTATTCGCCCGCGAAGGGGCACAAGTGCTGTGCGTGGACCGCAACCCCGACGCCGCTCGCGAAACCGCGCAGATCATCACAGACGAAGGCGGCACCGCTTTTGCCTTTGCCGGGGACATGACAGACCCGGACAGCGCCCGCGCTATGGCACAGGCTGCACAGGATCACATGGGCGGGCTGGACGTGCTGCATTTCAACATCGGCATCAGCACCCCCGGCGGCATCGAAACCACCGCTTTCACGGACTGGCAAAAGGTCTTTGCCGTCAATCTGGATGCGGCCTTTCACTGCACGCAGGCGGCGCTGCCCCTGCTGGCGGATGGGGGCGGCGCGATTGTCTATATCTCCAGCCTTGCGGGGGAATCCAACGGGCCGTACCGCTATGTCGGGTACGAGGCGTCAAAGGCTGCGCTGCAACGCCTGTCCAAAAGCGTGGCGATTGAATATGCTGCCCGCGGGGTTCGGGCCAATTGTATCCTGCCGGGGATGATCGACACCCCCCACGCCGCCAGCTTCATTGGGCCGGATGTGGATGCACAGGAATTGGCCCGCGCCCGTGCCGCCAAAGTTCCCATGAAACGCCAAGGCACCGCTTGGGACGTGGCAGAAGCGGCGCTGTTCCTTGCCTCGGACGCCGCTGGCTTCATCACAGGGGTCGATCTACGCGTCGATGGGGGCATGGGTACGCAATTCGGCAGCCCGGCCTAGCCCCCTCCCCTGCGGCGCTCTCTGGGGCGTCACAGGGCGGTCTGCTGCTATACCTCGATCACCACATCCGCGATGCTTGGATCGACCCGCCGCACCACGGCCACGACGCGGCTCATCAAGTGGGTTTTGACATAGGACGCATGGAACCGGGACGGGGCAATCAAATGCAACCGCCCGCCGCCCACTGCCACCTCGGTCATGCCGTGGAACCATGCCCCGTAGACCGCCGGATCAATGCTGTGCAATTCCTTCTGCACCTCGGCCCATAGGGTGCCATCGTCCTTGGGGCTGCTTGATGTAGCGGCCCGCAGCGGCACCACATTATCGCTTTGGCTGTCTTGTTGTGGTTGCCCCGGATTCAGCCGCGCCACAAAATCCGGTCCTACGTGATCCCAGACAGGCCGCGTATCTTCCAACATCAGAGCCAAATCCAGCCCATAGACACTGACCCGCCCCCGCGCGCCCTGCCGTTTCAGGACCAGCCAGCCCTTTGCCCGCAGCCGGGCCATTTCGCGTTTGACGGTCCGTGTGTCGACGCACCACAGCCGGGCAATATCCTCTTGCCCCATCGACAGTTCATCCCGTTGCCAATTATAACGTGTGGTGATCAACGACATAACCCGCAACACCTGCCGTTGCACCACTTTATCCTGAGAAAGTGCGAAAGCCATCAAAGCCGACAGAATATCATATTTCCGGCTGGCCGCGTCCCGGCCCACTGGCTTGGCGATTTGCATCGCACGCTCCTTTGCCCTGCCCCATCGCGTTGGTGCGATGTGTTTTTTGCGTTCTGTAAAATCCACGACAACGCCGGGGAATGTTCTGCCTCTGAATTGGTAAAGAATTCGTAACAGCAACGTTCTTTACTCATCTTCGCCAATTAGCGTCCAGAACTCCGATTCTGTCAAGGGCGCTTTCCTTTCGGCCTGCATCCCTTAACCCTTATTTCGTAGAAAGAAGAGGTTCTATGGTTATGGGGGACATTCTTATCTGTCCCCTATTGTGGGCAAAATGTCCCCCTAAATGCAGTATAGGGTGTCATCATGTCCCCTAAACTTAGGCCTATTTCCCAGCCTTCGCCCTGCTTGCCCTGATCTTTGTCTGCCCGGACCGATTCGGCCCCAGCCCCCTTATTCCCAAGGCGTTATCTTCCCCGCAGGGAAGGTCACGATCATTTAATCTTTTCTTTGCCATTTTTGCAAATAAAGCGTATTTGCGGATTGAGGCAGATTTTACGTTCAGTTCAAGGAGGCACTCATGTACACCCACGAAGACCTCGCGCGCTTACAGGCGCAGTCACTCAAGATGCAAAGCTGGATCAGGCAGCAGACATTCAGCCCAGAGAACGCCAAGCGCCTGCGCCGTTTCTCTAGCTGGGAGGTGTCGGAATTGATCCTTGGCATCAACCAATCCACCTTTCGCGGTCGGCTGGCGGCTGAACCGAACCTTCCCGGCGGGGAAGTCGAACCAGATGGTCGTCAGCGTTGGTTCAGCCTGGAAGAAATCAACGAGCTGCGCCGCCGGATGAAGGTGAATCGCAAATCGCTGCTGCCCCCCCGCCCCGCGGGCAAGCGGGCCTTCCGCGCCGCCGTGGCCAACTTCAAGGGCGGCTCGGGGAAATCCACCGTTGCCCTGCATCTGGCCCATGCCGCCGCACTGGATGGCTACCGCGTTCTGGTCGTGGACTTTGACCCGCAGGCCACGCTGTCGCATTCGATGGGCCTGACCGATGTGGCCGAAGATTACACGGTCTGGGGCATCATGGCCCGTGACCTGATCCGCGAAACCGACCGCATGAATGCCGCCATCACCGGCGCGGCCAGCGGCACCGCCCTGCCCCAGCGCAAGATCCCCGCGTCGATCCGTGACATGGGGCTGGAAAACCTGCGCACCCCGGACTTCATCAAGCCAACGGCATGGTCGACCATCGACATCATCCCAAGCTGCGCCAACGCGGCCTTCGTTGAGTTCGCCAGCGCCCAGTACCGGCACCTGAACCCGGAATGGTCCTTCTTCGCTGCGGTGTCGCGCTACTTGGATACGCTGAACGATGATGACTATGACCTGATCCTGTTCGACTGCCCGCCTGCCATCGGCTACCAGTCGATGAACGCGGTCTTTGCCGCTGACATGCTCTATGTCCCGTCTGGTCCCGGCTATTGGGAATATGATTCCACCACCAGCTTTATCGGCCAGTTGTCCGAGGCGCTGGAGGATCTGAGCCACGGGTTCGATGCCACCTTCCCCGCGGGGAAGATCGGCCTGCCCAAGGCGTTCGCCGATATTCGGTTCGTCATGACACGATATGAACCCGGAAACGATCTGCATCGCGCGATGCTCGAAGCGTTCCGCAAAGTGTTTGGCGATCACGTCACCGAACACCCGATTGAAATGACCCGAGCGGTCGAACAGTCCGGGCGCTTCCTGTCCTCGGTCTATGAAATCGACTACCGCGACATGACCCGCGAAACATGGCGGCGCGCCCGCGCCACGTTTGACCGTGGATACGAAGAGTTCAAGGCCACGGTCGTCGCGGCCTGGGACAAGATTTAAGGAGGGAATCATGAGCCGCAAACGCCGCATCTTCGACATCTCCATGCCGACGGACCTGCCAGACGTCGCGCCGTCCGACGCCCCCGCCGACCCCCCTGCCCCGTCGCCTGAAACCTTCCCCACGGGGAAGGAAACCCGCACGGCCCGCCGGGGACCGATGGCCACCGCCATCAGCGAAACCGCCGGGGCCGCCCGCGAACGCCAGCAGGTCGAGGCCCAAATCAGGGCTGAAAATGACGCGCTGGCGCATGAACATGTCCGGCTGAAAAAGCTGGGTCTGGTGCTGGAAACCGTGCCGCTGGACGCGGTGGAAACCTATAAGCTGACCCGCGACCGCGCCCCCGGTTTCGACCCCGAGCTGGAGGAGCTGAAGCAGTCCATTCAGGCCATCGGCCTGTCCAACCCGATCCGGGTGGAACCCCGCGCTGACGGTAAATATGAACTGATCCAAGGCTTCCGCCGCCTGTCTGCCTATCGCACCCTGCTAGAGGAAACCGGGGACGATACATGGGCGCGTATCCCCGCAGCGATCACCCAACAGGGGGACAGTCTGGAATCGCTGTATCGCCGGATGGTCGATGAAAATCTGGTGCGCAAGGACATCTCCTTTGCTGAAATGGCGAAGCTGGCGGTGGACTATGCGGCTGATCCGGATACCGCCGAAAGCGACCCGGACAAGGCTGTGGCCGTGCTGTTCAAATCGGCGGGCTACCAGAAGCGGTCTTATATCCGGGGCTTCATCAAGGTGATTGCGCGGTTGGGGGGCGTGCTGGTCTATCCGCAGGAAATCCCCCGTTCCTTGGGCCTGGCGTTGGCGCAGCGACTGGAAGAGGACGCGGGGCTGTCTGATCGCGTCAAGCTCGAGTTGGAGGGATGGGATAACCGCTCCATCACGGACGAACTGGGTGTGCTGCGCAAGGCCGCCGGATTGGTTCAGCAAGAGGTGGAGAGTGCAGGGGAAGCCGCACCAGTCGCCCCGGCAATGCCCAAGACCCCGGTCGCGGGCAAGGCCAAGACCAGCTTCCAGCTTGAACGGCGCGAGGGACGGGCGAAATGCACCGCCGCCGCTGGACGGTTGGAGATCAGGCTAAGCCGTGACTTTAGCACCATCGACCGCCGCAAGCTGGAACAGGCGGTGCGCTTGCTGCTGGATAATCTGGACTGAAGCAGAACGATCTTCCCCGCGGGGAAGATTGGATTGGCCAGTGCGGTTATGAAATGGACCTTCCCCGCGGGGAAGGTCTTTTGCTGTTCAGGGAAGGGTCACAGCCCGGCGGCTTTGGTCAGGTTGACGCGGAACCTGTCGCGGCGGCGCTGGTAGCGGCGGGTCATTTCGGCGCTGGCATGGCCCAGATGTTTTTGCACATACCGCTCGTCCACCTCGGCGTGGCTGGCCAGACCCGCCCGCAGGCTGTGGCCGGAAAACAGCGCCAGCCGCTCACGCTCTGGCAGGTCAGACCGGATGCCAGCATCCAGCACCGTTTGCTTGATCAGTCGGGCGATGTGCTTGTCGTTCAGGCGTCTGTCCAGCGCCCGTTTGCCATCGCGCGATGTGGCGGTAAAGATCGGGCCAAAGTCGATCCGGGCGAAGTGCAGCCATTGTTCCAGCGCATGTACGGGGCAGGTTTGTTCCGACGATCCACTCCCGATTTCCACCTCGCGCCAGCCGGTTTTGGCGTTCAGAGTCAGCAGGGCGCCTTGCTCTGTGATCTCGACCCAGCCCCGCGAATCCGCGGTGTCGTCCTTGTGGGCATCAATGCTGACGATCTCGGACCGACGCAGGCCCCCGGCATAGCCCAGTAACAGGATCGCCCGGTCGCGCAGACCGCGCAGGTCATAGGGCAGGGTGGCAATCATGGCGCGGATGTCTTCGGCCCCGATCGCGGCCTTTTGCACCGGGGGGCGTGCGTGCTTGCGCTTGATCCCGGCCAACACGCTGGCGATGTGACGGTCGCGCCGGTCCAGCACCATGCCGCGCTGCGCGTAGTTCCAGACAAGGCCAGACAGGCGGCGGTCTATGGTGGCTGCCGATAGGGCAGGGGTCTTGTCCGCAGGGGCCGCCAGATCCGCCAGATAAAGCCCGATCAGGTTCGGCGAAGGGGGCAGGGGATCGGTGCCCTTCAATCGGCACCAGCGTGCAAAATGCGCCCAGTCCTTCGCATAGGCCTTTAGCGTATTGTCCGAGGCTGCCGCGCGGGCATAGCCGCGTGCCGTATCCACCAGCCGATCCATCGCGCCAGACCCCGCGACATGAGAGGGCAGGGCAATGGCGTTTCGGTCCCGGTGCTCCCCGTCGCCAGCCGGGGCATCCACAAGTGCATCTGAGGGGGATAATGTCGGTTTGTCAGTCTTGAAAGCCATTTTCCAATGAACCCGGCGAGAAGATGTTGTAGGTTTTCAGTCTAGGTTTCTATGCCGGATGATGCAAACTTATTGGACATAGATCGAAATGCCAAGGCGCGGCGGTTATTGTAATATTTTAAGGTGTAAAGCGCCGTATAAATCTGGGGTCATGTGAATAGTCGTGCAAGGTTGACCCATCTGCCGCGTTGGTATCGCCGTTCGATAGCCGGGCCAGTTTTGAACGCTCGTTGACTGCCTTGGTTGCCGACAAAGCGTTACAATGCCGTGCGCCATTGGGTTTTGGGGAAATCGTAGCGGTGGACATGATCCAGAAACGCCTGCGAGGCGGGGGACAGTGACCGGCCCGAACGCCGCACCAGACCAATCCGGCGACGTGCCCCGAAATCGCTGATGTCGCGCAGAAGCAATGTTTCGGTGCGCAATACCGGCAAGGTCAGGCTGGGAAGGGCGGTAATGCCCAGACCTTCGGCAACCAGCGCTCCGGCGGTGGCCAGATGGGACACCTGAAATCGGGGGGTCAGGGACATGCCGATCCGCAGACAGGCCGCATCCAGCAATTCGCGCACGCTGGTGCCTTGTGCCATGGCGATGAATGGCATGGCGATCACTTCGGACCAGCGATAGGGGCGATCTTCGGCCAATGGGCCATCCGGCGCGCCGATGGCGACAAAGGTATCATCCATTAGCGGCTGAAAGGACAGGCGGCTGCGGGCTGAAACCGTGCCAGCGGTAAAGCCGATGTCGGCAACGCCTGCTTCCACTGCGTCAAGGACGCTGCCAGACAGGGCATCCATAATCCGCAGGTCCACATCGGGATAATCGGTGGTGAAACTTTTCAGCAGACCGGGCAACAGGCCCGCCGTGACCGAGGGCAATCCCGCGATGGTCAGGTGGCCGTTTCGGGCGGACAGGTGGGCTTCGAATTCTGCCAGCCCGTCCTGTGCGGTATTCAGCATCCGTTCCGCAATCCGGGCCAGCACTTGACCCGACAGGGTCGGGGTGACGTTGCGGGTGTCACGGTCAAACAGGCGGGTGTTCAGTTTTTCCTCGATCGCGGAAATTTGGCGGGACATGGCGGACGGGGATAGGCCCAGTTCATCCGCTGCCGCCCGGAACGATCCCGCGCGGATCAGGGTCAGCAGGGCCTGATAATCGGCAATGTCGATATTGTTGCGTATCATGCATCAATTATGCAGATAAGTTCACTTCTGGCAATGGATGGTTTCGGGCAAACTGCGCACAGCCCCATGTGGGGACAGTTTGGGAGGAAACCAATGAAACATGCACTGATCGCCCTGATGGGAGCGACCCTGCTGGCCGGTCCGGCGCTGGCGGAAAACAAGGATCTGCTGATCGGGTCCACGTCTGCATCATCCAGCCATTACGGGTATTTCGTGGCCGTGGGCCAGTTGATCAACGAAAAGGCCGAAGGGCTGGATGCGTCCGTGGTGGAAACCGGCGCGACGATGGACAATATCCGCCGGATGGCACGCGGGCAGGTTGATCTGGGGCTTGTGACCACGAACACGGTACAGCACGCGGTTGCAGGTAAAAATGCGTTTGACGGCAAGCCGCAGGATTTGCGCCTGCTTTGGGTTTATACCAACGCGCCGCAAAACGTGGTGGTCCGCAAGGACGCGGGTGTGACCGATTTGGCCGGGCTGTCCGGTGTGCGGTTTAATCCGGGCATCAAAGGGTCCAGCACCGAAGCCACGACCGAGGCGGTTTTCAAAACGCTGGGGCTGAGCGCGGATTATGTACGCGGATCGACCACCGATATCGTGGGCGCGATCAAGGATAACCGCGTTGCAGGTTATGTGAAATCCGGGTCGGGTCAGAAACTGGACGGATCGACGATGGATATTGCCACATCCGTTGATATCGGGGTGATCGGACTGACGGCGGCGCAGGCTGACAAGCTGCGCTCGGACATGCCGGATATTTCAGTGGT
This sequence comes from Thalassovita litoralis, assembly GCF_900182725.1. GTDB lineage: Bacteria > Pseudomonadota > Alphaproteobacteria > Rhodobacterales > Rhodobacteraceae > Thalassobius > Thalassobius litoralis. The sequence goes on along the minus strand of NZ_FXTO01000005.1, from coordinate 20,325 downwards.
GGATATTCCGGCGGGGGCGGCGGATGGCATCCCTGCCTATCAAACCTGGAGCTTTGGCGTGGGTGTCGCGGCCCCTGCAACGATGGATGACGATACGGCCTATAAAATCGTGTCAGTCATCATGGCGGATGACAGCGCACAGGCGAATGCGATGGCCAGCCTGAAAGGGGCCGATCTGGCGCAAATGACGCTGGATTACGGCACGATTGCGCTGCATCCGGGCGCCGCGCGGTGGTTCCGCGAAAACGGCTATGATCTGCCTGCCAAACTGCAAGCCGGGAACTGACGGATCATGACCCTGAAGCGCGTCCAAAAACTGTTGGCGGTCCTTGTTGGGGGCTTTGTGTTTTACACGGCGGCCACCGGCCCGTTCGAGGGGCTGATTCAGCGTGCGATTTTTCTGGCGCTGGTCTGCTGTCTTGGGGTCGCGCTTTATCCGCTGGGGGCTGGCAAAGGCTGGCGCCCGGCGGGGGTGATCATTGACCTGTTGCTATGTGCCGTCACCGTGACGGCCTGTGGCTATGTGGTCTGGAATTACGATACGATCATGACAACGCTGCCGTGGGCCACAACGCTGGATCAGGCGCTGACGCTTGGGTTGGTGCTGTCCGTGCTGGAGCTGGGGCGGCGCACGGTGGGGCTGATTTTTCCGGTGCTGGTGGTACTTGGGATCAGCTATGCCCTGTTTGGCAACCTGTTGCCGGGGGCACTGGGGCATCGCGGATTTGACAGCGCCTTTGTCACGGAAACGATTTTTCTGGGCGACCTGGGGATTTGGGGAATGCTGACCGGGGTCGCGGCCACGGTGATCGCCGCCTTTGTGCTGTTCGGGGCGTTATTGCTGCATACCGGGGGCGGACAGGCCTTCATGGATCTGGCGATGCGGCTGGGCGGGCGGCAACCGGGCGGAGCGGCCAAGATCGCGACGATTGCCAGTGGCCTGTTCGGCATGATTTCCGGGTCTGCCGTGGCGAATGTGGCGACCACGGGCAATTTCACCATCCCGATGATGGTCCGGCTGGGCTATCCCCGACCCTTTGCCGCCGCGGTCGAGGCGGTGGCCTCTACCGGGGGGCAAATCGCGCCGCCGATTATGGGGGCTGCGGCCTTTGTCATGGCGGAAATTCTGGGGGTGTCCTATGTGACGATTATCGCGGCGGCCATTCTGCCCGCGGTGATGTTTTACCTGTCGGTATTCGTGACGGTGCATTTCGTGGCGCTGCGGCGCGGGTTGGCCATTGTCCCCGAAGACGAATTGCCCGACTGGTCCACAATCGCCGCACCGCGCCGGGTGCTGCCCATTCTGGCCGCGCTTGGTGGGCTGGGGCTGGGCATTTGGCTGGGGCGGTCGATTGCGACCTCGGCCTTTTATGGGGTGATCGGGTTGTTGCTGGCTTTTGTGGTGACGCAGGCGGGGCGGTTATCCCCGCGTGATATGCTGGGCCGGATTGTCAGCGGACTGGAGGACGCAGGCAAAGGCATGGTGATCATCGGCGTATTGCTGGCCGGGGCGCAGGTGTTGGTTTCAATGATCAACATGACGGGGATCGGGGTTACGCTGTCGTCGCTGATCGTGTCGATGGCTGGGGATTCCGTGGTTCTGGTGGCCATAATCGTCGGGGCGGTGTGCCTGATCATGGGGATGGGGCTGCCGACAACTGCGGCCTATGTGCTGGTGGCGGCGGTGCTGGCCCCGGCGATGACGGCCGTGGGGGTTGATCCGTTGGCGGCGCATCTGTTCGTGTTCTATTTCGCGACGATTTCGGTGATCACGCCGCCAGTTTGCGTGGCGGTCTTCGTGGGGTCCGGCATTGCCAAAACCAACTGGCTGCCCGCCGCAGGCGAGGCGGTTCGGCTGGGCGCTGTGACCTATTTGGTGCCGTTCCTGTTGCTGCTGTATCCGGGGATGACGATGAACGGCGGTGTCTTTGCCGTGATCGAGGCAGCCGTGGCGGGGCTGGCGGTTGTGCTGGCTGTGCCTGCGTTGCTCAGCGGGGCATCGTTGACCGGGCGCCGGGCGGTGGATTTGGCGGTCTTGCTGGCTGTCATCGGGCTGGCGATCTGGCCGCAGCCGGTGACACCGTTTCTGGCGCTGGCCCTGTTTCTGGGCGCGCGGGCGCTGGGGCGGGCAGAACGAAAGGCAGTGGCATGACAATCGTGCGTATCGGGGCAGGGGCCGGATTTCAGGGCGACAGGATTGCACCTGCGGTTGATCTGGCGGAACGGGGAAATCTGGATTTTCTGGTGTTTGAATGTCTGGCGGAACGGACCATTGCGCTGGCCCAACAGGCCCGTCTGAAAACGCCTGAAGCAGGGTTCGACCCTTTGCTGGCGCGGCGCTTGCGGGCGGTATTGCCGGGCTGTGTGCGCAATGGCACCCGGATCGTGACCAACATGGGCGCGGCCAACCCACAAGGCGCGGCGGCCTGCGCGGCGCGGGTGGCGCGGGATCTGGGCCTGTCGGTGAAAATCGCGGCTGTGATGGGCGATGATGTCGTGGATCGGATCGGGCCGTTCGGTTTGGAAGAAACCGGCCAGCCCGCCGCCGATCTGGGTGCGCGGCTGGTGTCGGCCAACGCCTATATCGGCTGTCGCGGGATTGTGGCGGCGCTGGATGCCGGGGCGGATATCGTGATCTGTGGGCGGGCATCGGACCCGGCGCTGTTTTTGGCCCCGCTGGTGCATCGGTTCGGCTGGGCAATGGACGATTGGGACCGTCTGGGGCGTGGCACGTTGGTGGGGCATATGCTGGAATGCGCGGCGCAGGTGACGGGCGGATATTTCGCCGATCCGGGGCGAAAATCCGTGCCTGATCTGGCCAATATCGGATTTCCGCTGGCCGAAGTGTCCGAGGATGGCAATGCGGTGCTGACCAAACTGCCGGGAACGGGTGGTGTGGTCAGTCGGGCCACCTGTACGGAACAGTTGTTGTATGAAATCCACGATCCGGCGCGGTATTTACAGCCCGATGTGGTGGCGGATTTTTCGCGTGTTCAGATCACGGAAATCGGACCGGATCGGGTGGCCTTGACGGGGGCGTCGGGTTCGGCAGCAACGGGGCTTCTGAAAGTATCGGTTGGCTATCGCGATGGCTGGCTGGGCGAGGGGCAGATTTCCTATGCCGGGGCGCAATGTGTGGCGCGTGGGGAATTGGCGCTGGGACTGTTGCAGGAGCGCTTGTCGATTTGCGGCGACCGCATTGCCGAAGCGCGGGGCGATCTGATCGGGTGGAACGCGATTGCGCCCGGTGTGACACGCCGCGCGATGGACCTGCCCGAGGTGCGGCTGCGGTACGCTGCGCGGTGTCTGGATCAGGATACCGCGCAACAGGTCGCCGAGGAGGTCGAAAGCCTGTATCTATGTGGCCCTGCCGCAGGGGGCGGCGTCAGTCGTCAGGTGCGTGAAATCATCGGTATCGCAGCGGCGCTGATGCCTGCCGATCTGGTGCCGGTGCGGTTCGAGATGACGGAGGTATCCCATGAAACTGCATGAACTGGCTCATGCCCGGACCGGGGATAAAGGCGATATTTCCAATATCTCTGTCATTGCCTATCGCGCCGAAGACTGGCCGCTGCTGCAAGAGCGCGTAACCGAAGCGCGGGTGGCTGCGTATTTGGGCCATGCCGATCCGGCGGTGGTGACGCGCTATGTGCTGCCGCAGTTGCAAGCGATGAATTTCGTGATCCGCGGCGCGCTGACGGGGGGTGTCACCCGATCGCTGGCATTGGATGCGCATGGGAAATGTCTGGCCTCGGTCCTGCTGGAGATGGAGGTTTAGGCACCTCTGGTCAGCTATCCGAGCCAGTTTTCAGGCGCCTGAACCCCGGATGTGCCGGGGGCACTAGCGCATGATGAACGGGTCGGGGATTGGGGCGTCGCTGGTGCGCAGCCAGACGGTTTTTACCTTGGTATAATCCAGGGCGGCCTGAATCCCCCCTTCGCGCCCATGTCCCGACAGACCATGCCCGCCAAACGGGGCGATCGGGCTGACCGCGCGATAGGTGTTGATCCAGACGATCCCCGCGCGGATTTTGCGGATCATCCGGTGGGCGCGGGTTAAATCACGCGTAAACACCCCCGATGCCAACCCGTATGCCGTATCATTGGCGATACGCAGGGCGTCTGCTTCGGTATCGAACCCAACGACCGACAGGACGGGGCCAAAAAATTCCTGTGTCAGACAGGGGGCATCTGGGGTGTCGCTGCAATCTATGATTGTTGGAGGGAAATAATTCCCCCGTATCGCCACAGGCCTGCCGCCGGTGATCACGCTGGCCCCGGCATTCTCCGATGCGGCGATGATGTCCGTTGCGGTTTGAATTTGGGCTTGCGTACACAAGGGGCCGATTTCGGTTGCCATATCGTTTGGGTCGCCAATGATGACGGCTTCGGCTTTTTCCTTTAGCCGGGTCAGGAAGGCATCTTTGATTTTATTGGAAATAATCAGCCGCGATCCTGCGACGCAACTTTGGCCCGATGCGGCGAATATCCCAGACACCTGTGCATTCACGGCGCTTTCGATATCGGCGTCTTCGAAGACGATGAACGGGGATTTCCCCCCCAGTTCCAACGAGGTCGAAGCCAGATTTTCAGCCGAGTTGCGCACGATATGCCGCGCGGTTTCCGGCCCGCCGGTAAAGGCAACGTGGTCCACCTTGGGGTGGCTGGTCAGGACGGAACCACAGGTGGGGCCAAACCCGGTGATGATATTCAGCACCCCCGGCGGAAATCCGGCCTGATCGAAAATACGGGCAAATTCCAGCATCGGGGCCGGGGCCTGTTCCGAGACTTTCAGCACGACACAGCAGCCCGCAGCCAGAGCCGGGCCGATTTTGACCGCAGACAGGAACAATTGCGAATTCCACGGCACGACCGCCGCGACGACCCCGACAGGTTCGCGGCGCAGCCACACCTCCATGTCTGGTTTGTCGATTGGCAGATGGGCGCCTTCGATTTTGTCGGCCAGTCCGGCGTAATAGCGGTAATAATCCGCCACATAAGCAATTTGCGCTGATGTTTCGCGGATGATCTTGCCCGTGTCGCGGGTTTCAAGCTGCGCCAGTTTCGGGGCGTTTTCAGCAACCAGATCGGCCAGCCGCTGCAACAGCTTACCCCGGCCTGTCGCGGTCATGTCCGCCCATTCCGGCGAGACAAAGGCCGAATGCGCGGCATCCACCGCAGCATTTACATCGGCTTCGCGGGCTTCGGGCATCATTGCCCAGATTTCGCCTGTGGCGGGGTCGGTGCTGGGAAACTGCGCCGCACCATTCGCAAAGCGGCCCCCGATGTAGTGCTGAAAATGTTGCATCGTTCGTTCCTCAGGCAAAGGCGGGCATGACATCGCGGATGAAGCGTTCCAGTGATGCTTTTTTGCGATCAAAGCTCATGCCGCTGTCGATCCAGAATGAATATTCATCATAACCCATGCGTTCATAGGTTTTGATCCGGTCAATCGCCTGATCCGCTGTCGTGATAACATTATCGCGCAACATCGCCGCCGGGGAATAAAACGGATGCGCAGCAATATCCGCATCACCGAGCGGTTCGATCAAGCCCTGCGAAACCGGGCGTTCGTTTTTGAACCATGCCCCAAAATAGCAATAGAAGCGGTTTATTTCTTCTGCGGCTTGTTGGGCGTCGGCCATGTCGGCCGCGATATAGGTATGGTTCAGCAGCATGATTTCCGGGCGGGGGATATTCGGAAATTTCGCGCAGGCGGCGGTGAATGTGTCCATCAGCCTGATGATTTCATCGTCCCCTTGCCAAAGCGGAGTCACCTGCACATTGCAGCCGGTGGATACCGCAAATTCATGGCTGTTGGGGTCGCGGGCGGCCACCCAGATCGGCGGTCCGTCCTGTTGCACGGGTTTAGGGGATGCAGTGGTGGAGGGAAAAGAATGAAACTGCCCCTCTTGTGCATAGTCGCCTTTCCACAGCCCTTTGAGCGCGGGAACCAGTTCGCGCATCCGTTGCCCGGCTTCCCATGCGTCCATGCCCGGCATCATCCGTTCGTATTCATAGCTATAGGCCCCGCGCGCAACGCCCAGTTCAAGACGGCCACCGACAATGATATCGGTCATTGCCGCTTCGCCCGCCAGCCGGATCGGATGCCAGAATGGGGCGATCACCGTCCCGGTCCCTAAGCGCACATTTTTGGTTTTATGGGCCAGATCAACCAGATTCAGAAACGGGTTCGGGGAAATGGTGAAATCTATCCCATGATGTTCGCCGGTCCAGACTGCGTGCATTCCGCCCTGATCGGCAATCTGGGCCAAGGCAACAAATTCGTCGTAAAGCTGCCGCTGATCCTGATCCGGTGTCATACGCTCCATATGTGCAAAAAGTGAAAAGCGCATATTTGACCTCTTGATTTATGCGGTGAAGCGAACTTCGCCGCTGTTGTGGTTTCCGTAGTAAACACCGTAGTTTTCCAGCGTGCTTTCCGTGGCAAAGCGTTGCAGCATCGACAGGGTGGCCGGGTCTGTCACATCGTCGAAGGCCGAGGCCGAAATCGGGACAAACGCCCCCAGATGCGGGGCGCCGTCCGAGGCTTGGCACAAGAAAACGATGTGCTGGATTTTGCGCCCGGTATCTTCGTACAGGGCGTACACAAATCCGGGTTCCGCACGCAGGCCGGTTTTTGCGATCACATGTTTGATCGCATCCGAAGCGCCGCCTTTGGTTACGTCGATTTCAGGCAGGGCCAGCCCGCCATTTCCATCGTCCTGCAACAACACCTGATTATCGCGCACGATCAGCGCTGAAACGATCAGTTTGGCGTGTTGGGCGATGGCTTCGGTTGATGTGGACGGGGTTACATACGCCCCGCGCACATAGCCAAGGCCGGGGTGAATGCTGCTGTCAAAGGCGCGGACCTGACCGATCAGGATCATGTGATCCCCGGCATCCACTGTTTGATGCATCGTGCAGTCAAACCATGCCGAACCCCCCTGTAGCACGGGGGATCCCGCAGGGCCGGGGTGCCATGCAACATGGGCAAAGCGATCTTCGGACGGTCGCGCGAAGGTGTTGGAAATCTCGATCTGGTTTTCAGCCAGAATATTTACGGCAAACCCGTCTGCCCCGGCCAATGCGGCATAGTTTTTCGAACTGTTGGCCACGCAGACCAATACCAAAGGCGGGTCCAGCGAAACCGAGGTGAACGAATTGGCCGTAAATCCGATGGGGGCCTTATTATGATCCAATGCCGTCACCACCGTGACGCCCGTCATGAAGGTTCCAAAGGCATTTCGCAAAGCGCGCGGATCAATCGGTGTCATTGCAGTATCCCTGTTCTGTCGGGCATTGCAGCCAGTGGCGCAGATGCTGGTTCACCGCGTCGGGGGCGGTCAGGTTGATCATGTGCCGATGGCCATGAATGGTGACGGACCTGCCAAATGGGGCGCGGTTCGCCATGGCTTCGGACATCGCAGGCGTTGAATTTGGGTCGCCGTCCCCTGTCATCGCCAGAAAGGGGCAGGTGATCTGGCTGTATTGATCCGCATAGGTCGCATCCCCGTGGGCAAACGCGGAATAGGCCGTGGCATAGCCGCGCTGATCCACCTGACGAAGCCACGCGCCGACTTGTTCCCGGATGGGGGCCGCGTCGGCAGCGGTGCCGAACCACCGGGTCAGTGGTGTATGCAGGTCTGGCTGTCCGGTTTGGATCTGTTGGGCGCGGGCGATCACCGCCTGACTGGCCGCACGGTCGCGTTCAAACACACCATTCAACAGGGCAACCCGGCGGATCAGGGCGGGATAGTCGCAGGCCAGCCCGCCAGCGATCAGCGCCCCCATTGAATGCCCTGCCAAATTCACCGGCCCCAGCCCCAGTTCCCGGATGAACGCCTGCCCCCATGCCACGAAGTCAGACAAGGCGCTGCCCGTGGGCAGGGGGGCGCTGCCGCCGTGGCCGGGCATATCCACCGCGATCACCCGGCAACTCTCCTGCAAGGCCTGAATCTGTGGTCCCCACGCCGCCGATTGCAACCCGACACCGTGGATCAGCACCAAGGGAACGCCGGTTCCTTGGTCGCGATAGGAAACGGTCCGACCGCCCTCAGACAGACGCAGGGTTGTCAAGGTCATGGCCCAGTTCCTTCAGATCCTGATAACGGTCGCCAATCCGGTGATGTGGCCGCCCCCCGATCGAAGCCCCCAGCGCAATCAGGATTTCATCCGCCCCCGGCGCATCCGCGACCGAGGTTTGGATCGTCAGGTAATGCGACCGGCGTCCGCCGTCGTTTTTATCCATCAGGGGGATCAGCAGCGGCGCGTTCGCCGGGCCGCGCGTGTTGCAGAACGACAGATACGATTTGGCCCCAACCGCGCTGCGGTAATGATTGCCAAAATGCAGCGTGTGAATCAGGCCCGAGGCATGTTCCACCTCGCCGTTCAGGCCGACAATCGCGGCTTTTCCGTAGCCTTCGACCTTATCGCCGCCACCGGCAGCCTCCAGCACCATTTCTGTCAGCAGCGCCCCAAGCCCCGGCGCGCAATCGCGGATGGCCGGGGTCAGGTTTTCAACAAACCCCTGCCCGGCCCACGGATTGCGGATAACAGCCATCGCGGCAATCAGCGTCAGCGGGGTTTCGGCAGCTTTGCCCCCTTCGATCAAGGTGTTTTCGACATGCAAAAGCGTTTTGCGAATCTCGGCTGGCATTGGTGCGGTTTCCCCTGTGGCGGCTTGTTGGGTTGTATCATGGTATACCATAATCCTGTCTGTCAAGATTTCTTGTGATCCCGAAAATTTCCTGCTATTGGGGTTCGCATGGATCAGACTGCATCAGCCCTTCAGAAAATTGATAAAGCCCCGCAAACGCTGCGTGAAATCGTGCAGGAGCGGATGAGGGAAGCCATCATAAGCGGCCATTTTGCGCCCGGTGATCGTTTGGTGGAACGCCCATTGTGTGACCAACTGGGGGTGAGCCGAACAGTCATTCGGGAAACAATTCGATTTCTGGAAGCCGAAGGTTTGGTGGAGATTCTGCCCAATCGCGGCCCGATTGTTGCAACGCTGAACTGGGATCAGGCGCGGCAAATCTATGACATCCGCCAACAGCTTGAATCCGCCGCCGCCGCACAGGCCGCAACCACGCAAACAAAAGGGTTCGCTGGCAAATTAGGCAGGGCGCTGAAAGCTGTCGAAGCTACTGCCGCCGATAAAACATGGTCCAAGCATCTACAGGCGACGACAGATTTCTATGAACTGATTTTCCTTGAGGCGGGGCACACAATCGCATGGGATATCGTGCAACGCCTGAATGGCCGGATCAGTCGCCTGCGGGCGATGACCATTGCCGACAAAAGCCGCGAAAGTCCGGGGCTTGTCCATTTGCAGGCCATACATGATGCGATTGTTGCGAATGATCCCGAAGCGGCCCGACAGGCGGTTATCACCCACATCGCGGCTGCCTCGGCGATCGCCCGAAAATTCCTGACGGATATAGCAGAATAGGACGCACGGCATGGCAAAAGGATATTGGATCGCTTTGGTCACCGTTACCGATCCCGAAAAATACAAGGGCTATCAGGTCTTGGCCCCCGCAGCGTTTGAAAAATTCAATGGCCGGTTTCTGGCCCGCGGGGGCGATGCGGAAACCGTCGAAGGCACGGCATTCGAACGTCAGGTTATAATCGAATTCGAAAGCAAGGCCGCCGCATTGGCCTGTTACCATTCCCCGGAATACCAAGCCGCCCGCAGCCAGCGCGAAGCTGCGTGCCGGGCCATTGTCACCATTGTCGAAGGCGTACCTTCGGCCAATTCATAGAAAGATCAGCAATATGAACACGTTTGACGAAGACCTGTTCCTGAAGGGCCTTGAGCAACGTAAAGCAACCCTTGGCGCTGAGTATGTCGAGCGCAATCTGGCCGCCGCAGATGATTTTACCCGCCCGTTCCAAGAGGCCATGACCGCGTGGTGCTGGGGGTTCGGTTGGGGCGACGATGTCATTGATGCGAAAACCCGGTCTATGATGAACCTGTCCATGATCGGGGCTTTGGGCAAAATGACCGAATGGGAATTGCACTGTCGTGGGGCCATTAACAATGGGGTGTCCGTTCAGGAACTGCGGGCCATCATACATGTGATTGCAATTTACTGCGGGGTGCCGCAGGGGTTGGAATGTTTCCGCGCCGCCAAAAAGGTGCTGGCCGAAATGAACCCTACGGCTGAAACTGCGGATAACCCCTAATTCCTTTCCTTTGGCCTTGGGGGCCTGGGATTTGATCCGCACAGAAAAGGGCAGGGGCCATATGGCCGCCTGCCCGTGTTTTTGCTTCGCGTCCGTTACAGACCCAGAATGGCGCGGGCCTCTTGTGGGGTGGCGATGTCGCGGCCAGCGTTGCGGGCGGTTTTGGCCATTTCTTCGATCAATTGCCCGTTGGACGTGACCTTGGTCCCATCCGCCAGATAGAACGTGTCCTCCAGCCCGGTGCGTAGATGCCCGCCCAGTTCAGCGGCCTTGGCGTGCAGCGGCCAGATTTCTTCGCGGCCGATGGCGGTGACTTGCCAGCGGGAATCTTCGGGGGCCAGATCGGCCAGAATGGGCAGCAGATCAGCCCGCGCCGGTTGCCCCGAGGCGACACCCATCACGAAATTCATCTGCGCTGTGCCTTTGAACATGCCGTTTTTCTGGTACATGCCCACGCTGCGAACGATGCCGGTATCGAAACACTCAAATTCGGGGATGCCCCCGGCATTGGTGATCGTGTCAATGAAATGCTGCACCTTTTCCACCGGGTTATCGAACAGCATCGGCGGCCATGCCCATTGGCCATTGGCGCGGATTTTCAGATAGTTCAGCGATCCGGCATTGCAGGCGGCCATTTCCGGGCGGGTCGCGGTAACGACATCCAGCGCTTCCTGATAGTTCGGGCCGACAACGCCGGTGGTGTGGTTGATGATCACATCAGGACAGGCATCGCGGATGGCGGCCTGTACTTCGTTGGACAGGTCAATGTCCCAACTGGGCAAATGGCCCTGATCCGGGCCTTGCTGACGCAGATGGATGTGCATGACGCTGGCGCCCGCCTCATAGGCGCGGCGGGCCTCGGCGGCCATTTCGGCGGGTGTCACGGGTACGTTGTGTTGTTTTGGATCGGTCAGCACACCGTTCACGGCGCAGGTGATGATTGCCTTGGACATAATGCCCCCTTTGTCGATTTGATCTGTCCCAAAGCTATGCGTCGGCACGGCGCGGCGCTTGTGCAAAGAAGCTGAAACGCAAAGTTCCACAAACCCGGCAGCGCGCGGCATATTTTCTGTGGGCAGGGCAACGGCACAAGAAGGGCGTTTTTGCGCTTGTTAGAAGGCGGCACAGGGTGAGGGCTGACGCCGTCGCCCCCCAATGAACAACGCGGAAGAAACATGGCAAAAATCCTGAGTTCCCTTTCCCCCAATTCGGACAGTTTCCAAACCAACCGCGCCGGGATGCTGTCGCTGTTGGAGGAGTTGGCGCAGATCGAAGGGCGCACGCGGGCGGCCTCGGAGCGGTCGCGCAAGCGGTTCGAGGATCGCCATCAATTGCTGCCGCGCGACCGGGTGGCGCTGTTGCTGGATCCGGGGCGGCCGTTTATCGAACTGTCGAAACTGGCGGGCTATGGGCTGGATCATCCCGACCCGGCCAAATCGGTGCCGGGCGGCGGGATCATTGCCGGGATCGGCTATGTGTCCGGGGTGCGCTGCATGATCAACGCCAGCGACAGCGGGATTGCGGCGGGGGCGTTGCAGCCCAAGGGGCTGGATAAAATCCTGCGGGTGCAGGAAATCGCGCTGGAAAACAAGCTGCCCTATGTGCAACTGGTCGAAAGCGCGGGCGCGAACCTGATGGCCTACCGGGTCGAGGATTTCGTGCAGGGCGGCAGCCTGTTCCGCAATCTGGCGCGGTTTTCGGCGGCGGGCCTGCCGGTGATCACGGTCACGCATGGCAGCAGCACGGCGGGCGGGGCGTATCAAACCGGGCTGTCGGATTACATCATCATGGTGCGCGGGCGCACGCGGGCGTTTCTGGCCGGACCGCCGTTGCTGAAAGCCGCCACCGGCGAGATCGCGACCGAAGAAGACCTGGGCGGCGCGGACATGCACACCGGGATTTCCGGCCTTGGCGATTATCTGGCCGAAGATGACCGCGAGGCGCTGGGGCTGGCGCGGTCGATCCTGTCCAACATCGAATGGAACGGCGCGGCGGAACCGGCGCGCGATGTCATCCCGCCCGCCTATGATGCCGAGGAATTGCTGGGCGTGATGCCGTTGGATCACCGCCAGCCCGCCGACATGAAAGAGGTCATCGCCCGTTTGGTTGATGGCTCGGATTTCGTGGAATTCGGGCAACGCTATGGCGGGGCTACGGTGTGCGGCAACGCCAAAATCGGCGGCTGGCCCATCGGGATCATCACCAACAACGGCCCGATTGATCCGGCAGGCGCGTCCAAGGCCACGCATTTCATTCAGGCCTGTTGTCAGGCGGGCACCCCGCTTTTGTATCTGAACAACACCACCGGGTTCATGGTCGGCAAATCCTATGAGGAGGCGGGGATCATCAAACACGGATCGAAGATGATCCAGGCCGTCACCAACGCCACCGTGCCGCAATTCACCATCTATTGCGGGGCGTCCTTTGGGGCGGGGAATTACGGCATGTGCGGACGCGGGTTCCATCCGCGGTTCTGTTTCTCATGGCCGAATGCCCGCACCGCCGTGATGGGGGGCGAACAGGCCGCCGGAACGATGGCCGTGGTTCAGGAAGCCCGCGCCGCGCGTCTGGGCGAGGAGGTGGATCACGCCAGGCTGGACGCGCTGAAGCAAAAGATCATCGACAATTTCAACAGCCAGATGGGGGCGGTCTATACCTCGGCCCGGTTGCTGGATGATGGGGTGATCGACCCGCGCAACACCCGCGAATTGCTGATCGAACTGATGGAAATCACCCGCGCCGAAGCCGCACGTCAGCCCAACAAGATACAATTCGGCGTGGCCCGCCCGTAATCCTGCGCAACCGGAAAGAACAGATCATGGACAAGAAAACACCGTTCAAAAAGCTGCTGGTTGCCAACCGGGGGGAAATCGCCGTGCGCGTGATGCGCACCGCCCGCGCGATGGGCTATCGCACCGTGGCGGTTTATTCACAGGCCGATGCCGGGGCGGAACATGTGGCGCTGGCCGATCAGGCGGTCTGCATCGGTGGCAATGCGCCCGCCGACAGCTATTTGCGGATCGACCGCATCATTCAGGCCGCGCAGGATACCGGGGCGGATGCCATTCATCCCGGCTATGGGTTTCTGGCGGAAAACGAAGGGCTGCCAGCGGCCTGTGCCGCCGCCGGGATCGTGTTTGTCGGCCCATCCGCGCAGGCGATCCGCAGCATGGGCGACAAGGCCGGGGCCAAGGCGTTGATGATTGACGCGGGCGTGCCCTGTGTGCCGGGGTGTCAGGGCGATGACCAATCCCCCGACACCCTGCTGGAACAGGCGCGGCGCATCGGTTTCCCGCTGATGATCAAGGCCACCGCCGGGGGCGGCGGGCGCGGAATGCGGCTGGTGACGGACGACAGCAGCTTTGCCGATCATCTGATCTCGGCCAAATCCGAGGCAAAATCGGCCTTTGGCAATGATGTAGTGCTGCTGGAAAAGGCGATCATCAACCCGCGCCATGTGGAAATTCAGATCATGGCGGACCGCTATGGTAACGCGATCCATTGCGGCGAACGGGATTGTTCGGTGCAGCGCCGCCACCAGAAAGTGATCGAAGAAGCCCCATCCCCCGCTGTCGATGCGGATTTGCGGGCGCGGATGGGCGCGGCCTCGGTCGCGGCGGTGCAGGCGATTGGATACGAGGGCGCGGGGACGTTTGAATACCTGCTGGATGCGGATGGCAATTTCTACTTCATGGAAATGAACACCCGCCTTCAGGTGGAACATCCCGTGACCGAGGCCATCACCGGGCTGGATCTGGTGGAGCTGCAATTGCGCGTCGCGGCAGGCGAGACGCTGCCGCTGACACAGGATGATGTGCAGTTTCGCGGTCACGCGATCGAGGTGCGCCTGTGCGCCGAAGACCCCGCCGCCGGGTTCATGCCGCAAAGCGGGGTGTTGAACACATGGCGGCCCGCACCGGATTTGCGGGTGGAACACGGGCTGCGTGACGGGGCCGAAATCCCGCCCTATTACGATTCCATGGTGGCCAAGCTGATCAGCTATGGCGCAACCCGCGAAGACGCCCGCCGCAAACTGCTGGCGGGGCTGGCGGAGACGCGGGCCTTTGGCGTGCGCACGAACCAAACTTTCCTGTCCGCCTGTCTGGCCCATCCCGTGTTCGCCGCCGGGCAGGCGACGACGGGGTTTATCGCGGAAAACGCGGATGCTGTCCTGCCCGATCCCGCGCAGGCCGATGCACGCGGCGCGATGATTTTGGCGGCGCTGTTGCGGGCGGGGCCGGATACGGGGCTGAACCACGACTTCCCCACGCCGCTGCGCCTGTCGCGCAATGATGCGGAATTCGTGCCACAGGTGCGGGCCTTCAAATACGGCGCCTGTCATGTGGCAATGCCCGACGCACCGGATATGGACCTGCGGGTGCTGCGCCGCGCCGGGCAGGAGGTGGCTTTTGAACTGAACGACAGCCTGCATCACGCGGTTTTGGGGCAGGGGGCTGACGGGCCGGTTTTGCAACTGGACGGGCAGGTGCTGGACTATAGCGACCTGACCTTTGCCCCGACGGTATCGGCGGATGCGGCCGGGGGCGATGGCAAGGTCCGCGCCACGATGAACGGGGCGGTGGTGTCTGTGGACGTGGCCGTGGGCGACAGCGTGACCGCCGGGCAAAAGGTTGTCGTGCTAGAGGCGATGAAGATGGAACACACGCATATCAGCACCGTGGACGGCATCGTGTCCGCCGTACATGTCACCGCCGGGGCGCAGGTCACGGCTCATTCCATCGTGGTCGAGGTAGACCCGGCATGACCGATATCGTTCTTCATGAAAAACGCGGGGCGGCGTTCTGGATCACCCTGAACCGCCCCGAAAAGCGCAACGCGATCAACGCCGATCTGATCGCCGGTATCCGCGCGGGGATGGATGCGGCCTGTGCCGATCCTGACATCCGGGTGATCGTGCTGACCGGGGCAGGGGATCAGGCGTTCTGTGCGGGCGGCGATTTGCAACCCGGCGGCGGGTTCAATTTCGATTTCGCCAATCCGCGCAGCGCATACGGCGATCTGCTGCGGGCGGCGCAGGACTGCCCGCTGCCCTTGGTGGCGGCGATTAACGGCACCTGTGTGGCCGGGGGCATGGGGCTGCTGTCGATGGTCGATCTGGCGGTGTCGGTGGATCACGCGAAATTCGGCCTGCCCGAGGCCAGGATCGGCCTGTTCCCGATGCAGGTTCTGGCGCTGATGAAACAGATCGTGCCGCCCCGCGTGTTGCGGCGCTGGATGCTGACCGGCGATCTGTTCGACGCGCCCGAGGCACAGGAGGCCGGGTTGCTGAACCAGGTCGTCCCGGCGGCAGAGTTCCCGACAGCGGTACAGGCCTTGGTGGACAGCCTGTGCAAAGCGTCACCTTCGGCCCTGCGGCGGGGAAAATACGCCGCGCGCGCGATGGACAGCATGACCTTCGATCAGGCCATCGCCTTTGCCGAGGGGCAACTGGGCCTGATGACCCTGACCGAAGACGCCCAAGAGGGGCTGGCGTCCTTCAACGAAAAGCGCAAACCACAGTTCACGGGGAAATAACCCGGCGGCGGGCTATGCTGGGAAATGCGGCAGCACACAGGCTGCCGTTTTCGCAACATAGCTGCGGGCGGCCTGTTCTGCCCGATCAGGTGCGCCCTCCAGAACGGCCTGTGTGATATTGTGATAGCCATGCACGCGGTCCGCAGGTGGCACCGCCAGACGGTTGCGGATCAGATGCACCTGTAATCGCGGCAGGATAGTGCGCAATTCGTCATTGCCGCTGATTTCGATCAGTGCCCGGAAATAGCGATTGCGTTGGCGGATAAATTCGAACCTGTCGCTTTCGCTGTTGTGGGCGGCAATCGCGTTGAAATGCGTGGTGATTGTTTCGCGTGCGCCGGGGGTGTCGATGTTATGCGCCGCTTGCCGGGCGGCAAGGCCCAGAATGACCTCGGTCACGGCAAAGATATTTGCGGCTTCGGGGCGGGTCAGGGAACGGATTTGCGCCCCTTTATAAGGATGGGCGATAACCACGCCGTCTGATGCAAGCTGTTTCAGCGCCTCGCGGACGGTGCCACGGCTCAGCCCGTAATCGGCAACCAGATCGGGTTCTGCCAGACGTTGACCGGGAACATAGCGGCCTTCGTACAAGCCACGGATCACATCCCGCACAATCGCGGCTGACGAACTGGGTGTCGCGTTGGTTTCTGGGGTGCGAGGCATTCTTCGTCAGGGTCCTTTGGTTCATATCCCACGCGTTTTGTTGCGTAGCCGCAATAATGGGTCCCTATAATACGGAATGTTTACAGGATCACACAAGAATTCCGATAATTCCGATTGTCGGATCAGACCAACCCGGTTTGTTACAGGTGGCGCGAAAACAACTTCGATCAAAAGCGGTTTCGCGCCACCAGTGGTTATTCAGCGGCGTACAGATCTTGATACTGCTGACGCAATTCCACCTTGCGCAGCTTGCCGGTGGCCGTGGTGGGGACGCTATCCACAAAAACGATTTTCTTGGGCATCTGGAAACCGCTCAGATGGGCCGTGATGCGATCCATGATCGGGGTCGGGTCCTGTGCAGCCTTGTCCCGCGCTACGACAAAGGCGGTGACCGCCTCGCCCCAGCGGGGATGTGGCAGGCCTACGGCAATCGCCGCCTCGACCTCGGGGCAGGCCAGAAGCTGTTCTTCGACCTGAATGGTGGATACGTTTTCGCCGCCTGTCTTGATCATGTCCTTTTTGCGGTCCAGAAACTGGAATTCGCCGTCTTCGGTGATCAGGCCCAAATCGCCGGTGTGGTGCCAGCCGAATTTGCGCGCCTCGGCGGTGGCTTCGGGGTTTTTATAGTACCCGAACATGACGTTCGGCCCGCGATGCACCAGTTCGCCGATTTGGCCGGGGGGCAGCAAATTGCCATCATCATCCATGATTGCCATGTCGTTGACCACGGCCGCTTCGCCCCAGTAATTGCCGAACCGCGCCAGTTGCCGATCCGGCATGGAGATCGTGGTGATCGGATACATTTCCGTCTGCCCCGAGGTTTGCATGAACGTGGGGCAAAATTCGTCAATCATCCGGCGCATCAGCGGTTCGAACATCGGGGCCATCGTGTGCAGACCGAAGCGCAGGGATTTGGTGGAATATTTCGCCCGGTCCGGGTGGTCCAGCATCGCGGTATACATCATCGGCAAACCAACGCAGACAGACATTTGTTCTTCGTCGATCACCCGCAGCAATGCACCCGCATCGAACCCGCGCAACAGAACGCAGCGCGCCCCCACCATCATGAAGGACAACAGCAGACAATGCGCCCCGCAATGGAACAGCGGCAGTTGCAGCGGAATGCCGTCTGTTCGGGTCAGGCTCCATTCTATAGTGTTCGACATGACCGCCATGAAAATAGATTGATGGGTGTGCATCGCGCCCTTGGGCTTTGATGTGGTGCCGCTGGTATAGATGATTGCGGCAATGTCATCGCGGTCAATTTCAACATCAGGCTCGGTCGCCGGGTGGTGCTGCGCCATCGGGAAACCGGGCTGCGTTACGTCATAGGAAATACCGAGCCGTTGGATCACCGTTCCCAGATTGGGGTGGTTTTCAAATTCCGGGCCGATGATGGCATGACTGACCCCGGCATGGGTCAGCGTGTATTCCACGTCTTCGTCCTCTAGCATCAGGTTAATCGGCACCCAGATCAGCCCCGCCCTGTGCAGCGCAAAAATCGCGGCAACCAGTTCCACGGTATTCGCGCAGACGGTTGAACAACGATCACCGGGGTTGGCCCCGCGCGCGATCAGGTGATGTGCCAGCCGGTTGGCCTGTGCATCCAGTTCCGCATATGTGACACGGCGGTCCCCGTCGATCAGGACCACATGATCCGGCAGGCGGCGGGCAGTCCGGCGCAGGATGTCGCCAATAGAAATACGCGCGATTGCGCCCGGCGGGGTGACACCCCCATCGAAATTCTGACTCACCTTACACTCCTCCGGTTTGTCGCGGTGCTATGGCAAAGTGTGACATGGCGACGGGAACGCTAACTTGCGCTAAATTGCTAAAGGCAAAGCTGTGGGTTTGCGCCGTTTCAGTTTCCAGCATCTTTGCGCAAGTATCTTGCGCATTCGTCGAAAAAACTAGGCTATCCGTTCCAAACCAGAAAGATCAGATATGCCATTTGCGTCGTTGCAGGACATCAAAGCGCTAGAACAGGTGCCTTTTGATCAACAGGTTCGGGCCAGCACAGCGTATGAACTGATGGCTGAACAGGCGCTGCGTCAACCCGATACGATTGCTGTCAGTTTCATGCAAACCGGGGCGGTTGATACACCTGTCGAGGATGTGACCTATGGCCAGTTTTTGGCGCGGGTGCATCAGATGGCGCATCTGTTCCATCATATCGGGGTAGAGTCACATAACGCGGTATCCATGCTGCTGCCCGGCACCGCAGACACATTTGCAGCCATGTTTGCCGCTCATTTGGTGGGGCGTGCCAATCCGATCAATTTCATGTTGGAGCCGGATCATATTGCTGCGCTGTTGCAGGCTGCACAGTCGCGGGTGCTATTGGTGCCGGATGAGGGGCTGCTGCCGGGGATTATTGAAAAGCTGCCCGATATTCTGGCAAAGCTGGATCAGCCGATCGCCGTTTATCGGGTGGGTGGCCCGGTACAGGGGAACATCCCGGCACTGGCCGAAGCTATCGCTGATATGCCAACCACGCGGCCTGTGTTCTGGACCCCGCCCGCAGCACAGGATTTGGCCGCTTTGTTTCATACCGGCGGCACCACCAGCGCTCCGAAGCTGGCCGGTCATACGCATGGTGGAATTTTGCGACATGCGTGGGTTATGGCGCAGGCGTGGCATGGTGATCCGCAGGATGTGTTTTTGAACGGGTTGCCGCCGTTCCATGTGGGCGGTGGCTATGCGGCGGGACTGATGCCGCTGACGCGGGGGGCGCGGGTGATCATTGCCACCGCCGCCGGAATGCGGAACCGCGACTTGATCGGTAACCTGTGGAAACATGTGGAACGGTTCCGCCCAACAGTGCTGGCGATGGTGCCAACCAGTTGGGGCGCGGCGCTGAATACGCCTGTGGATGGGGCCGATGTGTCCTCGGTTCGGTTATGCCATGCGGGCGGGGCCGCGATGCCGGTGGAAATGGCAAAAACGGTGGAACGGACCCTGGGCTGCCAGATCGTCGAGGGTTGGGGTATGACCGAATTGCACGGGTTCGGCACCATGAACCCCGGACTGGGGGAATGCCGCATCGGGTCTGTCGGGCATCGTGTGCCGTTTGTGGAACTGTGCGTGGCGCAGGTTGAACAGGGTCGGATCACCCGGCAATG
This sequence comes from Thalassovita litoralis, assembly GCF_900182725.1. Taxonomy (GTDB): domain Bacteria; phylum Pseudomonadota; class Alphaproteobacteria; order Rhodobacterales; family Rhodobacteraceae; genus Thalassobius; species Thalassobius litoralis. Next base: position 811 of record NZ_FXTO01000005.1, on the reverse strand, counting down.
TGCCCCGGATGAAATCGGTCGGTTGCTGGTGCGCGGGGCGCAGGTGTTTCCCGGTTATCTGGACCCGGCCCATAACCAAGGCGCATGGGTCGAACCGCAAGAAAACGAAATCGCCCCGGACTGGAGCATTGGCGGCCCGTGGCTGGACACCGGCGATTTGGCGCGGATGGATGCAGAAGAATATGTTTGGCTGACCGGGCGGGCCAAGGACACGATCATTCGCGGGGGCCACAACATTGACCCCCTGACGATCGAGGAGGTGTTATATACCCACCCGGCTGTTGAGGTTGCGGCGGCAGTCGGTCAACCGGATGAATATGCCGGGGAATTGCCAATGGCTTTTGTGCAGCTCAAGACCGGGGCCAGTGTCGATCCTGAAACATTGCGGGATTTCGCCCGTGACAGGATCGCGGAACGGGCGGCGTTGCCCGCCGCGATTGTGGTGCTGGAGACGTTACCCACAACCGCTGTTGGGAAGATATTCAAGCCCGAACTGCGTCTGCTGGCGGCGCAAAGGGTCATATCTGACAGGATTGCCGCCGCATTGCCGGATGTGCCTGATGTTGTGGTGCATTGCGTCATGGACGCACGCCGCGGCCCCTTGGCGCGCGTTATCCTGCCGGAAACGGTCAGCCTGCCAGATATGGAAAAGGTCCAGTCCCTGCTTTCCTTATTTAGGCTCAGGACCCATTAATCGGCTTGAGATCGCATTGGTCGCATGCTTCAAATCCCCAAACTTTCAGGGGGTATCATGAGCAATCTATTTTGGCTGACCGACGAACAGATGGCGCGGCTGCGACCGTTCTTTCCC
>NZ_FXTO01000004.1 GCF_900182725.1 Thalassovita litoralis | reverse complement strand
CCTGCGCGACGAACAGTGTGATCCCAAAGTCGTCGAGAGCATCATGGCCGACGAGAAGAGCTGCTGAGGCAAGACGGCCCTCGGCGGAACCTTACGCCCGTTCAATGGCTTCGAGAATTTCAGAGGTCGAGACCTTCTCTGTCTCAGGCGGGCTGATGCTCAGTGAGAACAAGTATTGCTGGCATTTTGTCCCTTTGGAGACCGCATCGGCTTCCTGAAACGCCCCGTGCAAGTTCTCCGCCGTGAATCCGCGTAGCTCGTGCACTTCGACGTGATCATTGTCGTGGATATTCATCAAGTGGGCGGCCAACTTGAGGCCGTTGCCACGCTGGTTGCCGACCATGATCATGAGCGATCCTCGCTCTCATAGCCAAGCGCCTTCATCAGTTCCATGCGGATGGCAAGCACCGCTGCGCAGGTTGCAAACAGTTCCTCTTCAACTTCGGGAGAGAGCGGCAGCGCGCCCTTGTTTGCAGCCTTGGCAAGCTGGTTGAGATTGTTCGCCAGGCGAAGGTTGCCCAGCAGACCGAGCGCCCGCGCCAGCGCGGCGTGATCCTTGACCGGAGCTTGTCCGCGTGTTCGGCGCGGTGTCAGATCGCTATCAAACAGCTTGGCCTTGATGAAAGGACCGAGCGGCATGCCCGCCGCTGCCACCTCCAGCTTCGCGCGTTCATCTTTGTTTAGCCGCAGAGAGAACGGCGGAGGGGTCTTCTTGCGTGGCTTCCGTGTCGAAGGTTTGGCGGGAGCCATAGGCTCAGACTCGGCGAATTTTTGCCAGAGATGGCTCATGGCTCCATCTCCGGCAGCAAGGCTTCATGCGGCTTGAGCTGGGCTTCCCAGTCTTCCAGATCAGAGAAGAAGGAGTTCGAACTTTCTCCTTCAAGGCGCGCCATTGTCACGACATTGAATATCCTGATCGTTGCGGCATGGGCTGGACGCTGACTGTCGCCGTGCTACCTTCGGCCAGAATATTTGCAGGAGGCGCGTGTGATCCCTTTTTCCGTTCTGGACTTGTCCCCGGTGCCTGAAGGGCATGATATTGCTCGGGCTTTGGCCAATACTGTCGATCTGGCGCAGGCCACGGAGGAGGCCGGGTTCACCCGCTACTGGATGGCCGAGCATCATAACATGCCGGGGATTGCCAGTGCGGCGACCTCGGTTCTGATTGGGCATGTCGCGGGGCAGACCCGGCGTATTCGTGTGGGGGCGGGCGGGATCATGCTGCCCAACCATGCGCCGCTGGTGATTGCGGAACAGTTCGGCACCTTGGCCACGCTATACCCGGATCGGATTGATCTGGGTCTGGGGCGTGCGCCGGGGACGGATCAGGAAACCATGCACGCGCTGCGGCGCAATATGTCCGGGCCGGATCGGTTCCCGCAGGATGTGATGGAACTGGTGCAATATTTCCAACAGCCGAAAGAGGGCCAGCGCGTGCGCGCCTTTCCGGGCACCGGGACCGGGGTGCCGGTTTGGATTTTGGGATCGTCGCTGTATGGGGCGCAACTGGCGGCCTATCTGGGGCTGCCCTATGCGTTTGCGTCGCATTTCGCGCCCGGTGATCTGGAACAGGCGGTGCAGGTCTATCGCAGCACGTTCAAGCCCTCGCATTTTCTGGACAAGCCGCATTTCATGCTGGCTGTAAATGTATTCGCCGGGGCCGATGACGAGGAGGGCGCATTCCTGCGCAGTTCGATGCAACTGGCCTTTGCGCGATTGCGGTCCGGGCAGCCGGGGAAATTACCGCGCCCGGTGGACCGGATCGAGGATCACGTAGACCCGGCCATGTTGCGGATGGTGAATATGGCGCTGTCCGTGTCTGCCGTGGGTGGGCCGGATACCGTTCAGGCGCAACTGGCGGCGCTGATCGCCAAATACCAACCGGACGAGGTAATCATCAACGGCCAGATCCACGACATCGACAAGCGGATCGCATCGTTTCAGATGGCGGCGCAGGCGATGCGGACCATAGGGCAGACCGCTGGTCAGACGGCGTAACGGGCCACAAAATTGCGCAGGATTTTTTCCGGCGTGTGAACATCGGCGGCGCGGCACATGGCAATCAGGCTGTCGGCTTCCTCGGGTGGGAAATAACCCTTGTTGCGGTAGATGCGGATGCGCAATTCAAACCCGGCGCTGTCGGCCTCGGGGTGGAATTGCGTGGCATAGACGTTCTGTTTGTAGCGGATCATCTGGAACGGGCAGGGGGCCGAGGCCAGCAAATGCACCGCGCCATCGGGCAAATGCTGCACTGCTTCTTTGTGGCCGACAAAGGCGTGGAACTGCGCGGGCAAGCCCGCCAGCAGCGGATCGGCAGCGCCTTCGGGGGTCAGTTCACATAGGGACGGGCCGACAGCCTCGCCATATTGCGCCTTGCTGACCGTGGCGCCCAGATGATGCGCCAGAATGCCGATCCCGTAGCAACAGCCCATAAACGGCACGTCCTGTTCGGTGATCTGCGGCATCAGGGACAGGATTTCGGTTTCGATCTTGGCTTCCAGCGGGTCTTTGGTGTCGGGCGCGTCCGACACACAGCCCGGCCCGCCGCCCACAATCACACCGGCGAAATCGGACAGGTCCAGTTCGGGTAAATCTTCCTGTTCCAAACGAATGCGCCGGGTTTGATCGGGACGCAGCCCGCCCTTGGCCAGAAAGGCGGCGTATTCATCGTCCGAGGCTTCGGCTTCTGGGCGAAGTTGCAGGATCAGAAAGGGTTTCATTCAAAATTTTCCTGTCCGAATGGGGTGTCAGACGGGGATAGAAGATCGGAACAGGCATGAAAAGATCAATTTTCCACATAAGTTTTTGGCCTTTTTGATCTGGATCAACGTTACCCGGTAACAATCACATTCCCATGATGGAATGTGATTCCGCGAGTATGAAAGGGCCAACCATGCGTAAAATCCGGTTGCTTATGACGACGATCGGGCTGGGTTTGGTCCTGTCTGGTGCGGGGCTGGCGCAACAAACACCCGTCCCGCAAATCCCCGGATCAAACAGCACGGCGGACCATTCCAAGTTCGAGATTCTGAAGAAAGATTTCAAATCCGGCCCCGAAGTGACCGAAGCCTGCCTGTCCTGCCATACCGAAGCAGACGATCAGGTGCAGATGCATTCGATCCATTTTAGCTGGGATTACACCCATCCCGAAACCGGGCAAAAGCTGGGTAAGCGGAACGTGATCAATTCCTTTTGTGGATCGGTGGCAGGGAATGAACCGCGCTGCACGTCCTGTCATGCGGGCTATGGCTGGGAAGATATGAACCAACCCCCGCCGCAGCAATCCAACGCGGTGGATTGTCTGGTCTGCCATGACCGTTCGGGCAATTATACCAAACTGGCCACCGGCGCAGGCCACCCGCCCCTAGAGGCGAAAGGAACCACCATCACCGGGGCAAAAGCTTGGGCCGTGGACCTGAGCAAAGCCGCGCAAAGCGTGGGGATGCCGGGACGTGACAATTGCGGCAACTGCCATTTCTATGGCGGGGGTGGCGATAACGTGAAGCACGGGGATTTGTCATCGGCGCTGTATGACCCCGCGCATGACGTGGATGTACATATGTCCGCCGTGGCCGATGGTGGCGAAGGCATGGTGTGTTCCACCTGTCACGTGTCGGATCAGCATAAATGGGACGGGTCGCGTTATAACGTTCATGCGGTGGATACCACTGGCACCGGCAAGCCCGGTCAGCGGCGCGAGGTGTCGACCTGCCAAAGCTGCCACGGGACCGAACCGCATCCGGTGAACCTAAAGGGGGTCAAGCTGAACGATCACACCGACAAGCTGGCCTGTCAGACCTGCCATATCCCCAGTTTTGCGCGGGGCGGGGTGCCTACGAAAACCCTGTGGGACTGGTCCACGGCGGGTAAGCTGAAGGCTGGCAAACCCTATAGCGAAGATGGCTATACGTCCTCGACCGGGAAACATCTGCATACCTATCTGTCGACCAAGGGCGATTTTGAGTATGGTGAAAATGTTCAGCCATATTACGCATGGTTTAACGGTCAGGTGGAATATTCCACCATCGACCGCAAGATCGACCCCAGCGGCGTGGTCGACGTGAACCGGATCAACGGCACACCCGACAGCCCCGATAGCCGGATTTGGCCCTTCAAGCGGATGAAAGGGCGACAGGCCTATGACAGTGTGAACAATACGCTGGTCTATACCCATGTATGGGGGCCAACCACGGACAGCGCATTCTGGACGAATTTCGACTGGGCCAAATCCATCAAGGCCGGGATGAAAGCCGCGCATCAGCCCTATTCCGGGCAGTTCGATTTCGTGGATACTTATATGTATTGGCCCATCACGCATATGGTGGCCCCGGCCAAGGATGCGGTGGATTGTCAGGACTGTCACGCACAGGACGGGCGGATGCAGAATTTAGCGGGCGTTTTCCTGCCCGGCACCAATCCGAATGGGCCGGTGGGGCTGTTGGGGAAACTGCTGGTTCTGGCGGCTTTGGCGGGCGTGTTGCTACATGCCGGGCTGCGGGTCTTCTCGGGTAAGAAAGGGACGCATCATGACTAAGCGTTGCGTGAAGGTTTATCCCCGGTTTGAACGGTTGTGGCACTGGATGCAGGTGGCGCTGATCATGGCGCTGTTGTTTACCGGGCTGGGGCTGAACGGGCTGCATTCGGTGATCCCCTTTGGTCCGGCGGTGATGCTGCATACGGTTGCGGCGCTGGCGCTGCTGGCACTGTGGGTTTTCGCTACGTTCTGGCTGTTTACCACCGGGACGTGGAAACAGTTCATCCCCAAAATCGAAGGCATGATCGAGGTGGCCCGGTTTTACGCGTGGGGTGTGTTCCGGGGCGAGGATCACCCCTATAAAAAACTGTTCTGGCGTAAACATAACCCGCTTCAGGCCGCCACCTATTTCGGGCTGAAATGGTTTGTGTTTCCGGCGATTTGGGTCACGGGCATCCTGTATCTGACCTATAATTTCTGGGGACAGGGGGCGCAGGGTACATTCCTGATCTCGGTGATTGCCAACCTGCATTTGCTGGCAGCCTATGTGATCGCGGCCTTTGTCATCGTGCATGTGTATCTGCTGACCGTGGGGCATGGGTTCCGCAGCCATGTGGCCCCGATGATCACCGGCTATGATGTGATCGACCTGACCCCCGAACAAGAAGCCTATTTAGAAAAGAATGAGCCTGATCGCCTGAAACCAGCGAAATAACGGGCCTTTTGGTATGTGCGTAACTTGACCCCGGCCTGTGGCTGGGGTTCTTTTTTGGTAATATACGCTACAGCCGCAAGCCCATCAGCCGATCAATCGGGGCGAAATCATCGGTCAGCAGGGTGGGCGGGATACGCTGGCGCAGCCGGTCCAATGCGCCATCAGGCAGGCGGGCGAACAGGATCGGATCGGGCGACAGGGTTTCAATCCGGTCGCGCGGGGTGGGGCGGTCGCCTGCGGCCAGCACAAAGATCATCCGCTCTTGCGGGCCTGCCTTTTTCGCCTCGGTCCAGATTTCGACGACAGGGAACACGGTTTGCAGCGTATGCGCCAAGGACACCAGCGTTTCCAGCCGGTCGGCGTGGTCGATCACATTCATCAGATAGGTGCCGCCGGGCGTCAGGCGGGATTGCACCAGTTGGAAAAATTCCTGTGTGATCAGATGCGACGGCACGGCGATGTCGGTGAAAGCATCCCCAAGGATCACATCATAGCGATCCGGCGCAATCAGAAGGGCGCGGCGGGCATCCATGTTCAGCACCCGCGCGCTGGCCGGATCGAACCAGAAATCCCGCGCGGCAATGTCAGTTACGACCGGATCAATTTCCGCAACGGTCATGCGCGGGGCGGGTGACAATGCCGCCCAACTGCGCGGGATGGAAAACGTGCCACCCCCGATGAAAAACGCCGAAAATCCGGGGACATGCCGGGCGCGGGCCAGCTCATCCAGCAGCGCTGCATGATCGGTAAACATCACATGCGGCAATTCCCGTGCGGTCATGCCATGCACCAGATGATCCAGTACCATCATCCATACCGGATGGGCGGGATCGGCGGAGACATCCATCGACCGAATACAGAAATATTGCGATTCAGTGGTGCAGGGCGATGGGCTTTGCAATGCCGACAGGCCAACCCCCAGCACAGCCAACGCGGACATGGCCGCCCCGGTAGGTCCGGTGACGGGGCCACCTGCGCGGCGGGCCAGCCGGAACAACAGCGTCGCAGACAGCGCATAGAACAGCGTCACCGCCAAGATCGTGCCGACCGATCCCAGCCATGAAATAAAGACAAACCCCGCCAACACCGTTCCGGCAATTGCCCCCACAGCCCCGGCGGCAAACATCGCCCCCAAGGCCCGCCCCGAGGCATCAGGGCTGGCCGATACACTGATCTGTGCCAAAACCGGCGCAGGAATACCCGCAAACAGCGAGGGCAGGAAAAACGCCAGCAGCGTCAGCGCCAGAATACCGCTGAGCGGATCGCTGAAATGCGGCAACAGCGCCCCGGCCCAACGCAGCAATATCACCGACCCGCCGGTAAACAGCGCCGCACCTATCATAGCCCAGGCCGTTGATCGCAAGGCCCGCGCGGCGGGGCGTTCTGCAATCCGCCCGCCCCACCAATGGCCTGCGGAAAACCCGGCCAGCACCACGGCAATGACAGCCGTCCAAGTATAAAGCGACATACCCACATAAGGGGCCAACATGCGACCGGCGACGATTTCCACCACCAGCGACGCGGCGGAAATCCCGCCTTGTAAAACCACAAGCATCGGGATCGAGGGCAATCGGTGTGTCACGCGGGATTTGCTTTCTGTCAGGCTGTTTTCGGTCATTCCGTCAGAAGGCCAATCGCCGCACGAAAGATCAAGACGAAAAAAACCCGCCGAAAATCGACGGGCCACTTGGAACGGAATGGAATGTGGGGCGTTAGTGGATCAAGCGCCCCAGTTACGAACAGGACCGCAATCCATGTGGACGAAATTCGACCGGCTGTACCGACCCACACCGCCCGCATGGCAGGACGAAGCCGCGCGCGAAATCTGGCCAACCGACCGCGATCCCAGCCGCAGGTCTGCTGCCTGACCTTTCATATGAAGCGAATTTTTCGCCACCGCCCGCGATTTCGACCGCAGCATGGCATTGGTGGCCGGGCTACGATAGCCGGACAACAGCATATAGGGTTCGTTCACATCCAGCAGGTTATGCGTGGCGGCAATGATGTCCACTGTGCGGGCGTCCATGGATACGGTGCCATTGGTGCGCCAGTCGCGCATGAAGAAATTGATCTCTTTCAGGGCGTCTTTGATATATTCGCCTTCGATCCAGTAGATCATGTCAAGCTTTTCGCCGGTCCGACCGGAATACATCTTGATCCGCCGAATATCGCCAGCGCCGCGCAGGAAACCCGCTGCATTTGAAAATGTCGGTGCTGCCGTCAGAGTGGTTGCTGCAAACGCGCCCAGTAGCGCACGCCGCGAAATGCTCGTGGAGCTGTCTTTAGTCATGATAGCGCCGTCCCGTCGCTTCTTTCCTGGCCGCGATGTTACGCGGCACCTGCCTACATCATCCCCAGATGCACGGGTTTTATGTCACAACATTTCCCCGTGACCAACGCCGTTTTGCCAGATTCTTCGGAAATCAAGAGGGATCGGCGAATTTTTGCTGAATATTTCGGGTTTGTGGCAATGTTGTGAAGATTTGGGAAATAACCAAGACCATTGTGCAACCATTCTGCATCAAACCGATGCGGCTTTCCCTGATGAAGGAAATGTGATTAGACAGGTGCTTAACCTGTTTGTGACGGTGAATAATAACCTGTCGCGCATTCATAACCTGAAAGGGACGAGATCATGCTGCCGCTGACCCGTTCCGGCATTGTCCGGTATATTTGTGCCATTTCGGCACTGTTGATTACTTTTTCCGCGGGGGCTGGCACTGCACGCGCCGAAGTAACTGCATTCAAACAAGCTGTCGCAGAAGCAGCGGCGCTGGATCGTGATCTGGCGGAATTTTATCGGGAATCGGGATATGCCCCGATCTGGACCGATGAAACCCCGCAACATCTGGCCCGGCGCAAGGCGCTGTTTGCGGCGCTGGATAATGTTTCCTCGCATGGGCTACCGTCCGCACGATATAACGAAGACGGGCTGGCGCAGATGTTACGCGATGTCCGCAGCCCGCGCGATCTGGGCCGGGTCGAAGTGGCGCTGTCCGAAGCGTTCCTTGCCTATGCCCGCGACGTGCAAACCGGGCTTCTGACCCCATCGAAGATTGACGACGGCATCAAACGCGAGGTGCCGCTGCGGGATCGTAAATCCTATTTGACGGCCTTTGTCCAAAGCACACCGGGCGCATTCATGCGGTCCCTGCCGCCGCAAAACCCCGAATATGCCCGACTGATGAAAGCCAAGCTGAAGCTGGAATATCAGCTTGCGCATGGTGGTTGGGGCGCGACCGTTCCGGGAACCAAGCTGGAACCGGGCGACAGTGGCACTGCTGTGGTGGCCCTGCGGAACCGTTTGGTGGCAATGGGCTATATGTCCCGCAGCGCGACCCGCAGCTATGACGCGGCCATGACGCAGGCGGTACAGAAGTTTCAGGCCGCACACGGGTTGGAAACCGATGGCGTCGCCGGGGGCGGAACGCTGACGGAAATCAATGTTGGCCCGGAAAAGCGGCTGGAATCCGTGCTGGTGGCGATGGAGCGCGAACGCTGGACCAATTTTGAACGCGGCAAGCGCCATATTTGGGTGAACCTGACCGATTTCACCGCGAAGATCGTGGATGATAACAAGGTCACGTTCCGCACCCGATCTGTTGTGGGGGCCAACAGCCATGATCGCCGCAGCCCGGAATTTTCCGACGAGATGGAGCATATGGTGATCAACCCCACCTGGAATGTGCCTCGTTCGATCGCAGTCAAAGAATACCTGCCGATGATGAAACGGAACCCGAATGCTGCGGGGCATCTGAACCTGATCAATTCGCGTGGTCAGTCGGTCAGCCGGGCCAATATCGACTTTTCACAATATAACGAACGCAATTTCCCGTTCGACATCAAACAGCCCCCATCGCGCAGCAACGCGCTGGGGCTGGTGAAATTCATGTTCCCGAACCGCTATAACATCTATCTGCACGACACCCCGGCCAAGAACCTGTTCGCACGCGAAACCCGTGCTTACAGCCACGGCTGTATTCGTCTGCATGAACCGTTTGAATTCGCCTATGCCTTGCTGGCGAAACAAACCGATGATCCCAAGGGGCTGTTCCACAAGCACCTGAAGACCGGACGTGAAACGCAATTGAATCTGGAACAGAAAATCCCGGTTCACATTATTTATCGCACAGCCCTGACCACGGCGAAGGGCGATCTGGAATTCCGCCGCGACGTCTATGGCCGCGATGCAGAGATTTGGAACGCACTGGAACGCGCAGGGGTGGCCTTGGGCGGCGTTCGGGGCTAAATCTGCCGCCAGAGCATTCTGCTGGAGGCAAGCACATGGGCCATACGGTCAAAGATATCGCAACGGCGCTGGGGGCACAGGCTTTTGGCGCCGTTGATCTGCCGATTGATGGCGTGGCCGAACCTGCAATGGCCGGTGTTCGTGATCTGGCGCTGGCGATGAGCCCGAAATATGCCGAAGGCCTGAAAGACGGACAGGCCCGCGCGGCGATGTTGTGGCAGGGGGCAGATTGGCAATCGCTGGGGCTGCAAGCCGCCATTGTCGCGCCGCGCCCCCGGTTTGCCATGTCCGGCCTAAGCGCCATGATGGACAAGGGGCAGGGGTTCGCCCCCGGCATCCACCCCACCGCCGTGATTGATCCCAGCGCAACGCTGGGCGCGGATGTGTCGGTGGGGCCGCTGTGCGTGATCGGGGCCGGGGCGCGGATTGGCGCGGGATCGGTGATCGGGCCGCAGTGTTTTATCGGCACGGATGTGGAACTGGGCGAAAACGCCTATCTGCGCGAAGGCGTGAAACTGGGCGCACGGGTGCGCATCGGGCGTAATTTCATCGCCCAACCGGGGGCCACGGTGGGGGCAGACGGGTTTTCCTTTGTCACGCCGGAACAATCCAGCGTGGAACGGGTGCGCGATAGCCTTGGCGATCAGGGGGAATTGCGGGCGCAATCCTATGCCCGGATTCACAGCTTGGGCAATGTGACCATCGGGGACGATTGCGAACTGGGGGCCAATAGCTGCATTGATCGCGGCACCGTGCGCGACACCCGGATCGGCAACGGGGTGAAATTCGACAATCTGGCGCAGATCGGCCACAATGTTGAAATCGGCAACGATTGCCTGATCTGTGCGCAGGTCGGGGTGGCCGGGTCCACGCGGATTGGCAATAATGTGGTTCTGGGCGGACAAACCGGGGTCAGTGACAATATTTTCATCGGGGATCACGTCATCACCGGCGGCGCCACCAAAGTGCTGGCCAACGTACCTGCGGGCCGTGTGATGCTGGGCTATCCGGCGATGAAGATGGACACCCATATCGAGGTTTACAAAGCCCTGCGCAGATTGCCGCGGCTGTTCCGTGACGTATCTTTGTTACAGAAATCGGTTTCAAAGACGGCTGACAATGACTAATTAAGCCTCATCACGAGGGAAGGGCCGGGATCATGAGCATCAAGGACAAAGTGATCGAAATCATCGCAGAACAAGCTGTGCTGGAACCATCGGACGTATCTATGGACAGCACGCTGGAAAGTCTGGGCATCGACAGCTTGGGGCTGGTGGAAAGCATCTTCGCCATCGAAGAGTCGTTCGATATCACCATTCCGTTCAACGCCAACGAACCGGAAAAAAGCGATTTCGATATTTCCTCGGTGGCGACGATCATCGCGGGCATTGAAAAACTGGTGGCCGAGCAATCAGCATGAACCGTGTTGTCATCACCGGGGCTGGCACGATCAACGCGCTGGGGCATAATGTTCCCGAAACGCTGGCAGCAATGCGCGAAGGGCGCTGTGGCATTTCCGATCTGGAATTCCGCGATGTCGAGCGGCTGGCGATCAAGATCGGCGGTCAGGTCAAAGGGTTCGAGGCCGAGGGCCATTTCAACCGTCAGCAAATGACGCTGTATGATCGGTTTACCCAATTCACCCTGATGGCCGCCAAGGAAGCGGTGGCACAATCCGGGTTGGAATTCAGCGGCGAGCTGGCCAATCGCGCGGGCGTGGTGCTGGGAACCGCCGGGGGCGGGGTGTCCACATGGGACGACAATTACCGCACCGTTTACGAAGAGGGAAAAAACCGCGTTCATCCCTTTGTCGTGCCGAAGCTGATGAACAACGCCGCTGCGTCGCATGTCAGCATGGAATATAACCTGAAGGGGCCATCGTTTACCGTATCAACGGCCTGTGCCTCGTCCAATCATGCAATGGCGCAGGCGTTTCAAATGGTGCGCTCTGGCATGTCCAAGGCGATGGTGACGGGCGGATCGGAATCCATGCTATGCTTTGGCGGGGTAAAGGCGTGGGAAGGGCTGCGCGTGATGTCCAAGGACGCCTGTCGCCCGTTTTCGGCCAACCGCAATGGTATGGTGCAGGGCGAAGGGGCCGGGGTTTTCGTCTTTGAAGATTACGACCACGCCCGAGCGCGTGGGGCCGAAATTCTGGCCGAGGTCGTGGGGTACGCGCTGACCTCGGACGCGGCGGATATTGTCATGCCATCGAAACAGGGGGCCGCGCGGGCGATTTCCGGGGCGTTGACGGATGCGCGGATCAATCCCGATCAGGTCGGCTATATCAATGCGCATGGCACTGGCACGGCGGCCAATGACAAAACCGAATGCGCGGCGGTGGCCGATGCCTTTGGGCGGCACGCCGATAAGCTGATGATGTCATCGACCAAGGCTATGCACGGGCATTTGATCGGGGCGACGGGGGCTGTGGAATTGCTGGCCTGTATCATGGCGGTACGGGACGGGGTGATTGCACCAACCATCGGATACGAAGAATTCGATCCCGAATGTGCGCTGGACGTGGTGCCAAACGAAGCGCGTCAGGCAAATGTGGAATACGCGCTGTCCAATGCCTTTGCCTTTGGTGGGCTGAATGCGGTGTTGGCGCTGCGCAAAGTGTAAATTCCGCGTCAGGTGAAAACGAAAAAAAGGCCCGCATTACGCGGGCCTTTTGTGTTTCAGCGGACAGCCGGGAAACGGCGTGGCTGCGTCAGTTCGGCATTTCAATCGGGGTAATCTTGTCGAACCCGGCCGTGAATCCTTTCAGCGACAGGGTGACAGTCATCCGTTCGTTGGGGGCCACAAACGGCACAACCTGAATCGTTGCTTTGGCACCGCGTTTCAGTTCACTGATCTCCTCGGTGGTCAGACCGATCCGGGCATAACAGCCCAGCGGATCACAGACCGAGAAGGGGTAGCGTTTGGTTTTGCCCTCATCCACCGTCAGCGTCAGTTGCCCGGTCAGCAGCACCTCTAGCGGGACTGCGATCACGGCACCGGCTACCGCAGGACCACCTTCAGGCAGGCGGAACAGGCGAATGTTGGACAGTTGGTTGCCCTGATCATCGAACGCCGCCTGAAACAATTGGCAGGGTTCGACATCTTGCCCGGTTTTCAGACATTCCAGTTTCCAATCCCCGGATTCTTCGCGGAAATAGGGCTGAACGCTGTCTTTCACTTCCTGCCCCATATCCAGCCCGGCATCGGCTGCCGGTTTGGCTTCTTCGGTTTTGGGAGCATCGGCCTGCTGGGCGGCCAAAGGGGCAGCCAGCGCCATCATCAGAGCAAAAGGCAGGGTGGTAAGAGGTTTGAACATAGGTTCCCCGTTTTACATGCGGTTCGTTTGTGGCGGGCTTATCACGCGGGGGCGCAACTGTCAGGACACAATTTCGGCACACCAGTGCCGGGCGGGCGAAAAACTGCCAAGCCATTGTCAGTGTGTGATTTTTCCCGCTTACCCAGAGGGTGAAATAAGAAAAAGGGACCGAATGGTCCCCTTTTCCATTTTATTTTGCTCCCCGTCGGACCGGCCGACTTAGTCATTGAAAGGGACGCTAGGGCAAGTACACGGAAGCGTCAACCGCCATTTCAAGGGTTTGTTACAAAAAAAGGCCGCGCTGATCAAAGCGCGGCCAGTCTGACAGGGAGGAAGTCTGCCCCCGCACCCGAAGGACATATGCGCGGGGGACAAATTTCACAGTGGCATAAAAGGGTTAAGAGTGTATTTTCATCCGTGAAATTAATTTGGGGGCGATTGTGCAGGATTCCATTTTTATCGGTGGCGGTGATGAAAATTACGGCACTTCGCAGAAATTACTGCTGAAATATGCCAATCGGCACGGGCTGATTGCCGGGGCCACCGGGACCGGGAAAACGGTAACGCTGCAAATCATGGCCGAAGGATTTTCTGCGGCGAGCGTTCCGGTGTTCCTGTCGGACGTGAAGGGCGACCTGTCCGGGCTGGCACGATCCGGGTCGGAGCAGTTCAAACTGCACGGGGCCTTTAGTGAACGCGCCACCAAAATCGGATTGGGCGATTACAGCTATTCGGCCTTTCCTGTCACTTTCTGGGATATGTTTGGCGAACAGGGCCACCCGGTCCGTACCACGCTGGCCGAAATGGGGCCGTTGCTGCTTAGCCGTCTTCTGGAACTGTCCGAAGCCCAAGAGGGCATTCTGAACATCGCGTTCCGCCTGTCGGATGAACAAGGGCTGGCGCTGCTGGACCTGAAGGATTTACAGGCGCTTCTGGTCTGGATGGGGGAAAACCGGGCGGAACTGTCCTTGCGTTATGGCAATATCTCCCCCGCCTCGATCGGGGCCATTCAGCGCCGCCTGATGGTGCTGGAAAATCAGGGCGCCACGCAATTGTTCGGGGAGCCCGCGCTGGAACTGGCGGACATCATGCGCACCGACCCCGATGGGCGCGGGCGGATCAATATTCTGGCGGCGGATAAGTTGATGGCCTCGCCCAGGCTATATGCCACCTTCCTGCTGTGGCTGCTGTCAGAACTGTTCGAGGAACTGCCCGAAGTGGGCGATCCCGACAAACCCAAGCTGGTCTTCTTCTTTGACGAGGCGCACCTGCTGTTTGACGACGCGCCCAAGGCGCTGGTCGACAAGGTGGAACAGGTCGCCCGCCTGATCCGATCCAAAGGGGTCGGGGTCTATTTCATCACCCAAAACCCCGCCGATGTCCCCGAGGATATTCTGGGACAGTTGGGCAACCGGGTGCAGCACGCGCTGCGCGCCTTTACCGCAAAGGACCGCAAGGAACTGCGCATGGCGGCGGAAACCTATCGGGACAATCCGCGCTTTGATACGGAACAGGCCATCCGAGAGGTCGGCGTGGGCGAGGCAGTGACATCCTTTCTGGAAAAAAAGGGCGTGCCGGGGGTGGTGGAACGCACCCTGATCCGCCCCCCGTCGTCACAGCTTGGGCCGATTGATCCGGCCCAGCGGCGGGCGCTGATTGATACATCCCCCATCGCCGGGAAATATGAAACGCTACAGGATCGGCATTCGGCTTATGAAATTCTGACACAGCGGGCGCAGGATGCCGCAAAAGCCGCCGAGGAGGCAGAGCGCCGCGAAGCCGAAGCCGAGGCCGCCGAACGCGAATATAAATCCGCCCGCCGCTATTCCGGCACTCGCGTCACGCGGTCCAGTTCGCGCACAACCCGCAGCAATTCGCGCGGCGACACGATGGGCGAGGCCTTGGGCAAGGCGCTGATCAAGGAACTGAAAGGCACCACGGGCCGCCGCATCGTGCGCGGCATTCTGGGCAGCCTGTTCAAGGGGCGCTAACTCCCACAAGGCCGTGCAATGAAAGCGCCGGGCGCGGCCTGCTGCCCGGCGCGTCAGCTATGGCCTATTCCCGTAGTATACGGGTTTACACGCATGGAAATTTTTCCCCACTGTTTGACGGTTCGTGCTATTTGCGTTTGTAATGCTGCAAGTGCAAAGAAAGAGGAGTAGGCATATGTCGCTGACTGGTAAAACCGCTGTGATCACCGGATCGAATTCGGGCATCGGGCTGGGCGTGGCGCGGGAACTGGCGCGGGCGGGGGCCAATGTGGTGCTGAACTCTTTTACCGACCGGAACGAAGATCATGCGCTGGCTGCCGAAATCGCCGCTGAATTTGGTGTAGACGCCAAATATGTAAAGGCCGACATGTCCAATGGCGATGAATGCCGTGCGCTGATCGAACAAGCCGGAGCCTGCGATATTCTGGTGAACAACGCCGGGATTCAGCATGTGGCCCCGATTGATGAATTCCCGGTCGATAAGTGGAATGCGATCATCGCGATCAATATGAATTCGGCCTTTCACACCACGGCAGCGGCACTGCCGAAAATGCGGGCCGCCGGGTGGGGCCGGGTGGTCAATATCGCCAGCGCCCACGGGCTGACGGCCAGCCCGTTCAAATCCGCCTATGTGGCGGCGAAACATGGTGTGGTGGGCCTGACCAAGGTCACGGCGTTGGAAACCGCACGCGAACCGATCACCTGTAACGCGATCTGCCCCGGCTATGTCGCAACCCCGCTGGTCGAGGCGCAAATCCCCGACACGATGGCGAAATACAACATGAGCCGCGACGAAGTGGTGGAAAAGGTGCTGCTGGAGCGGCAACCCTCGAAGCAATTCGCCACGGTCGAACAGTTGGGCGGCACCACGGTGTTTCTGTGTTCAGATGCCGCCGCGCAAATCACCGGCACCACGATCAGCGTGGATGGCGGCTGGACCGCACTGTAAACGGTGAAACGAACTGTTGGGCGGTTTGTGGCCGCCCGACAGAGCATGGTAAAAGGGTAGGGCGGTTTGGCCAAGAAACGTATTAATCTGGCATTGCAGGGCGGCGGGGCGCATGGTGCCTTTACTTGGGGTGTTCTGGATCGGCTTCTGGAAGAAGAGGATCTGGAAATCGCGGCAATTTCCGGCACATCGGCCGGGGCAATGAACGGCGCAGCGCTGAAATCCGGCTGGATCGAAGGCGGCGCCGAAGGGGCGCGGGCCAAGCTGGATTGGCTATGGGGCAAGCTGGGGGCCGTGCATGATATGCGCATGACCACTTGGCTGGCCGGATTGATGCCAGACACCACCGGGTTGATGAACACGGCGCTGGAATATTCGCTGCCGTTTACCTTTGCCGATACGGTATCGCGGCTGTCATCGCCCTATGCGTTGGGGCCGTTTTACCAAAACCCGCTGCGGCAAATCGCAGAAGCCTTTGAATATGAGAAGGTCTGCGCCCGCGAAGGGCCGTGCCTGTTCATTGGCGCAACCAATGTACGAACCGGGCGTATCCGGGTGTTTTCCGGTGATGAAATGTCAGCCGAGGTGTTGCTGGCCTCGACCTGTTTGCCGACGCTGTTCAAGGCGGTGGAAATCGACGACCCGCAGACCGGCCAGCGCGAGGCATTTTGGGACGGGGGCTATACCGGCAACCCGGCGCTGTTTCCGTTGTTTGGGCAGGAGTATCCCGAAGACATCCTGATCGTGAATATCAACCCGCTGGAGCGGGCAGACGTCCCGATGACGCCGCAGCAAATTCAGAACCGGATTAACGAGATCAGTTTCAACTCGTCCCTGTTGCGGGAATTGCGGGTGATTTCCTACGCGCAGCAGATGCGCCGCGCGTGGGATCGCAATCTGGACGGGATGAAGAATATCAACATCCACATGATTGCCGATGACGCACTGATGACGGAATTATCCGTGACAACAAAGCTGGTCCCCAGCCCGTTCCTGTTGGTGCGCATGAAAATGGCCGGACGGAATGCCGCCGAGGCGTTTTTGCGAGATCACAAGGGGGATCTGAACGCGCGCAGCAGCGTGGATCTGGACGCGATGTTCTTGTAGTGCGGGGGTTATTTCCGCCGTTTATGGGCCTGTTCTTCGACTGCGGTTTGCGCCTCTTTCGCGGTGGGGTAAACCAGCCCGGCGGAAATCACCAGTTTGGCTGCGTCTTCCACGGTCATATCCAGTTCGATCACATCGGATTTCGGGAAATACAGCAGAAACCCCGATGTGGGGTTCGGTGTGGTCGGGACAAAGATGCTCATCAGCGTATCGTCGGTCGGGGCGCGGCGGGAAATTTCGCCCTTTGCCTGCGTGGATACGAACCCGATGGCCCAGATGCCCTTGCGCGGGTATTCGACCAAACAGGCCTTTTCAAAGCTGCGCTCGGATTGGGCAAAGACGGTTTCGGCGATCTGTTTCGCCCCCGAATAGATCGAGCGCACCACAGGCATCCGATCCACCAGCGATTCCCCCCAACGGATCAGTGAACGCCCCAACAACCCCTTGGCGACCCAGCCGATGATGATGGTAAAGACGATGCCAAAGATAATACCGACACCGCGCAGGTTGATGCCGATATATTCTTCGGGCTGGAACCGTTCAGGCACCAGCGGCAGCACCACGCTGTCCACCCAGCCCATCAGCGTCCAGACCAGCCAGATCGTCAGCCCCACCGGCGCGATCACCACCAACCCCGTCAGGAAGCTGGAGCGCAGCCGGGCAAACAGCCCCGGACGGCGGTGCGGAATGTGATCTTCGTCGAAGGGCGTATTCATAGTCGGGGTCCACGCAAGGGGCCACAAGGGGCTGTGTTAGCGCTATGTAAGTGGTTTACCGCAACGTCACAATGGGCGTCGGCACCTTGCGCGGGGCTGTCACCGAAGTTTGACCATATCGGCGGCAATCCGCGCGGCCAGTGCAGCGTTGTTCAGAACCAGCGCGATATTGGCGCTAAGCGACCGTCCCCCGGTCAGATCGTAAATCCGGCGCAACAGAAACGGCGTGACCTCTTTGCCGGTGATCCCCAGTTCGGCGGCGTTGGCGGTGGCTTCGGCAATGATGGGGTTCATTTCAGCGGGCGGGATTTCATGATCTGCGGGGATCGGATTGGCCACCAACTGCCCGCCGGGCAGTCCCAGCGCCGCCCGCATCACATGGGCGCGGGCGATCTGATCCGGCTGATCCATGCGCAACGGGGCTTTGAGCGGGGACGATGCAGACCAGAACGCCGGGAAACTGTCTTGCCCATAGGCGATGACCG
The DNA here is from genome assembly GCF_900182725.1 of Thalassovita litoralis. Lineage (GTDB taxonomy): Bacteria > Pseudomonadota > Alphaproteobacteria > Rhodobacterales > Rhodobacteraceae > Thalassobius > Thalassobius litoralis. The sequence continues at coordinate 194,869 of NZ_FXTO01000004.1, read as the reverse complement.
GCACGCCAAGGGTTTCCAGCACCTCCAGCGTTTTGGGCACGTCCAAAATGGCCTTGGCCCCGGCGGCAACCACCGTGACAGGGGTCTGGGCCAGTTCTTGTAGATCCGCGGAAATGTCAAAACTGTCTTCGGCCCCTTTGTGAACCCCGCCGATACCGCCGGTGGCGAAAACCGAAATCCCCGCCAGCGCCGCCGCGATCATGGTGGATGCCACGGTGGTGGCCCCGGTGCCGCCCATCGCCAGACAGGCCGCCAGATCGGCGCGGGACAGTTTGGCGACGTTTTCCGCCTGCGCCAGTTGCGAAAGCTGCTCATCCGTCAGCCCCACATGCAGCACACCGTTCAGGACGGCAATCGTGGCCGGGGTTGCGCCCATATCGCTGACCATACCTTCGACGGCCTTGGCGGTTTCATAATTCTGCGGCCACGGCATTCCGTGGGTGATGATGGTGCTTTCCAACGCCACAACAGGGCGATTTTCGGCCAGCGCGGCCGCAACATCGGGGGACAGGGTCAGGGGCAGTTTCATCATGCGGGGTTTTCTCCGGCTACATAGGTGGCGGCGGCGGTCAGGGCGCGATGCAGGGCAGGGGCGCCGGTGATCCCGGCGCGTTCGGCGGCGATATGGGCCGCCATGAATGTATCCCCGGCCCCGGTGACACGCGTCACCAAAACCTGTGGCGGGGTGGCTGTCAGAATGCCATTCGGCCCGGATTCGGCGGCGGGGTTGCCGCCATCGGTCACAAGCACACGGGCGGCACCACGGGACGTTAGCCCCTGTGCGGCGGTGGCAGCATCCGGGAAATCGGATTTACACAGCAACCCCGCTTCCTCCAGATTGACATACAAAACGGCACGGGGATGACGCAGGAAGGGCAACAGGCGTTCTGCCTTGCCGGGCGAGGCGGGCGCAACCCGCAGATCCGCATGGGCAAAGGCAGGGTCGGAAGCAATTTGCTGCAACAGCGCCAGCGTCAGATTGCCGTCCAGCGCAATCAGCCCCTCATACGGGGTGTCAACATCCCCCAAGCGGCCATCGGTCAGCGGAGCCAGTATTTTTGAGCCAGACAATTCCAGCGAATGCGCGTCGGCAATTGCCGCGATCAGCCCATTGGCCCCTTCGACCGCCATATAGCGATCCGTTGGCAAATCATCCGACCGATAGGCCAGCGCAGTATCCACCCCCAGCCGTTCGCAGGCCGCAATCAGTTCATCCCCTTCGGCATCGCGGCCAATCGCCGTCAACACCGCGGGCCGCATCCCGAACCGCACCAGAGCCATCGCGATATTCATCGCCACGCCACCGGGCAGGCGGGTGATCCGCCCCGGCACGTCCGATCCCTGCCGCATCACCACGGGGGACCGTCCGATCACATCCCACAGCACGGAGCCTATACATACTATATCTGTCATGCCGTCAGCCTTTGCCCGGAATGCACCGATTGGCAAGCCCGTCTTGGGGGCAAGCGTCGGGGCAGGGGCATGAAATAGCCGGTGGTACGTGGCGAAAAGCCGGGATTTCGAGTATTTTGGATCAGAAAGAAGCAAAAAAGCCGGTTTTGAGGCCGAGGGCGGGGTTGCGTGGGGCAAAGGGCTGGTTTAAAGGACGCGCACTCAACCCGCAGGCGGGGTTGGGCCTGTGGGGGAGACATCCCCATATGTCCGCCGGTTGAAGCATCCGCTTCTACCCCCGCCGAGGCGAAACCGGAAAAGGAAAAAGACATGGCTCTTCCCGAGTTCACCATGCGCCAGCTGCTGGAAGCAGGCGTTCACTTCGGCCACCAGACGCAGCGTTGGAACCCCCGTATGGGCGAGTTCATCTATGGCGCGCGCAATGGCATCCACATCATGGACCTGACCCAGACCGTTCCGATGCTGGACGCGGCGCTGAATGTGATCCGTGAAACCGTAGCCAAGGGCGGCCGCGTGCTGTTCGTTGGCACCAAGCGTCAGGCCGCAGCGCCGATCGCAGATGCCGCCGAAAAATCGGCCCAATATTACATGAACCACCGCTGGCTGGGCGGCACGCTGACCAACTGGCAGACCGTTTCGCAGTCGATCAACCGCCTGAAAGCGATTGACGAGAAGCTGGAAGGCGGCGCTGAAGGTCTGACCAAGAAAGAGCGCCTGAACATGGAACGTGATCAGCAGAAGCTGCAAGCTTCGCTGGGCGGTATCCGTGAAATGGGCGGCGTGCCGGACCTGCTGTTCGTTATCGACGTGAAAAAAGAATCGCTGGCCATCGCAGAAGCTAAAAAACTGGGTATCCCGGTTGTGGGCGTGGTCGACACCAACTGCTCGCCCGATGGTGTGGATTACATCATCCCCGGCAACGATGACGCGGCCCGCGCAATCAGCCTGTATTGCGATCTGGTGGCCCGTGCGGCGCTGGACGGCATGACCGCGCAAATGGGTGCTGCTGGCGTTGATTTGGGTGCTTTGGAAGAAGCGCCGATCGAAGAAGCCGTGGCCGACGAAGCCTGATTTCAGGACCGTCATCAAACTGATACGGGGCGCGGGCACTGTCCGCGTCCGATAAACGCATTCTAATTCGAGGAGAGCCATAATGGCGATCACTGCTGCACAGGTAAAAGAGCTGCGCGAATCCACTGGCGTTGGCATGATGGACGCGAAAAAAGCGTTGGTCGAAAATGACGGCGACATGGAAGCCGCTGTTGACTGGCTGCGTACCAAAGGTCTGGCGAAAGCCGCCAAGAAAGCCGGTCGTACCGCCGCCGAAGGTCTGGTGGCCGTTGCTGTAAACGGTGGCGTAGGCGTGGCCGTCGAAGTGAACTCGGAAACCGACTTTGTTGCGAAGAACGCCGAATTCCAAACCATGGTCAAAGGCATTGCCGAAGCCGCGCTGAACGTCGCTGACGTTGACGCGCTGAAGGCAGCCGATCTGGGCGGGAAATCGGTTGAAACCGTGCTGACCGACAAAATCGCCACCATCGGCGAAAACATGACCCTGCGCCGGATGGCCAAGCTGGAAGCAGCTCAGGTTGCGACCTACATCCACAACGCAGCCGCAGACGGCATGGGCAAAATCGGCGTTCTGGTTGGCATGAACCGCGGCGACGAAGCATTCGGCAAACAGGTTGCCATGCACATCGCAGCAGCCAATCCCGCAGCCTTGGGCGAAGCGGATCTGGACGCCGCTATCGTTGAAAAAGAGCGTCAGGTTCAAATCGACATCGCGCGTGAATCGGGCAAGCCCGAAGCCGTGATCGAGAAAATGATCGAAGGCCGGATGAAGAAATTCATCGCCGAAAGCACCCTGCTGGGTCAGGCATTCGTTGTGAACCCCGATCTGACGGTGGAAGCCGCCGCCAAAGAAGCCGGTGCCGAAATCACCGGGTTCATCCGTCTGGAAGTTGGCGAAGGCATCGAGAAAGTCGAAGAAGACTTCGCCGCAGAAGTGGCGAAAGCCGTTAAAGGCTAATACGACCCTTAGCGTTGAAATGCAGAAAGCCCCGGAATTGTCCGGGGCTTTTTTTATGGGCTTTTGTGGGGGTAAGGCATGAAAAAACGGTGCAGCCCACAAGGGACAGCACCGCGGGGATGGTTTGACCGACCCCCGGACTATTTGGGGATGAGCGGGGGCCGGTCTGAAGTGCCGGTTCGCGAATGGAAATTCACCCGCGCACCGACGTCCGGATTGGATACCGGAAGGATCGACAGACCCCCGAAAATTGCGGGGATGCTTTTCCTTATGTCCCTTGGCCAAAGCCACCACTCACGGAACAATTGCAGGTTGCCTGTTAACGCGACGTTAAGAAAGTATGGGATTCCCTACCTTTCGCCTTCTATCCCTTTGGAATCGCAAAAAGTATGGAATTCCTTACCCATTTTGGGGTCAGGTTTCAGACGCGGTGTGCACTGCTCGCGTATGAGTGGAATGGCAATGAAATGCTCAGACTTCCATGACGAACATCTGGTTCTGAAGCGCGGCTTTCAACACGGCCTGCGCCGTGGTTTCAACGTTCAGCGATTCACGCGCCAGCCGCAGGTGTTTTTCCACCGTGGCCGAGGTCAGGCCCATCAGGAGCGCGATATCCTGCGTGGTTTTCCCATCGCCAACCCATTCAAGGGCTTCACGCTGGCGTTTGGTCAATTGCCGTCCAGGGCCGGAATAGGGCAGGGTCATGATCTTCAGATGCGCCACGTTGTTGATAACCAGAATGTCATCACCATGCCGCGCCCACATGGCGTCTACTTCATCCTGAGGCATGTCAGGCCGCGCAGTTAACGCAATCGCACCTTTAGTCCGCGGTGAAATCGAGCGGAAACTGATCGAATATCCCGCCAAGACCTTCTTGGACTGGTTAAATGCAATCACCTTACGTTCGCTTTCGCTCAACGCGCCGCTATCGCTCATTTTAGGAATAATGTTCCAGCTACAAGCGCCTTCATTTTCCAGCACCCATCTTACCATCGGGGCATGAAAATACAGACCTTGGCCCATGAACACATCGGTATACTCGGGGTCGTGATTGGACAGGACAACATAATCTTCGGGATCTCCCAAAGAGTTTCCCGAACGATAACGCGTGAAACCATACAGCAAGCGGTCAAACCCATAGGTCGCCATCTTGCGGGTATGCATATCCCAAAGTTCTTCGATGCTCTGTGTGTTTGTCAGAGCCGTCAGATACTCGGAAAGCTTCACGTTTTCCTCCGTCAAAATGCGCCACATCATACGAAACAAATGTGGCTATCAATCGGTGAGTGGGAACCGATAACACTTTGTTTTACACGTTGATATAGAATTTTGTCGAGTGAACACTGGACCAAAGAGTAAAAATTAAATTAAGCGGGCAATTCGGCCATTATATAATTATTAACATAATATTGATTATGCGATTTCTATGTCCGCATAGCCAACGCATGAATAAGCCGCGCCCCTGTTTCGTAATACAGACCTTTGGCCGTACACAGGCGTTCTTGATGTCCTCGGATCGGCGCAACGGGAAGATCTGTTTCATTCTGCGATAACAAGGCCGTCGCACAGGCTGCGCCGAATACGGTTCCCGGTGAAATACCGCGCCCGGAATAGCCAAAGACACCATAGGCATTCGGGCCAAGGTTTTGGATTTTCGGGATATGATCGGTCGTCATTCCAATGCGACCTGACCAAAAGTGACTGAATGCTTGCCCTGCCAATTGGGGAAACAGCCGCGCCAGTGCGCGTGTCGCCCAACTGCGGTGAATGCCCAAAGCATCAGGCAATCCCATCGCACCCAAAATAAACCGACCAGCCTGATCCTTGCGGAACGAAGTCATGACCAGCCCGGTATCCCAGCACCCTTCGTTGTTGGGTAATATGTCGGCCAATATGCGGTCTGGCAGTGGGTTCGTTGCCAGTTGAAAGAAATGGACCGGCGTGGTCGGTGTGGCCTGCAAGCCTTTGAATTTTTTACTATATGCATTGGTTGCCACTAACAAAGCCGGGGCGCGGACTGTGCCTTGGGTAGTGGTGATCGTCCAATCTCTGTCATGGGAAGCCCCGGTTACGGCACTATGCTCGTGGATTACAGCACCTTGTTCGGCAGCGGCCCGTGCCAGTCCCTTGACATAGCCAAGCGGTTGTACAGTCCCTGCCCTTTGGTCCCGTAATGCCCCATGAAACCATTTTGAACCAATAGCTTGTAAGACGTCTTTAATGTCCAAAAGACGCACGGGCGCCTTGCGAACCGCCTGCTGTTGATACCGATCCTGTAAATCGACCATCCCCGCCGCGGAATGTGCGCAATGCAGGGTGCCGTTGCGCACAGGTTCACATTGGATGTCGTGGCGTTCGATCAAGCGATATACGCGGTCCGGTCCCTCGGCCAGCACGGCGTTCAGCCGAATACCCGCTTGCTGCCCCATCTGTGCCATCACCTGATCAGGGGGCAACCACAGCCCCGCATTCGCCAGCCCCACATTCCGGCCCGATCCACCATAGCCAATGGTTTCCGCCTCTAGCAGGACCACCTTCGCGCCCTGCCCGGCAGCTTGCAATGCGGCGGAACAGCCGGTGAAACCGCCGCCAATGATCACCAGATCGGCGCTGATTTCACCGCTCAGAGGGGCGGCGTGGAAATCTTCGGCGCAGGTATCAGACCATAGGTTTTTCATGCGGGGCACTCCTTTGGCAACAGCGGTACTGCCCCATGCGGGGCCATGCAAGCCGCAGGATGCGAAACGGGGGCAGCCTGCGCCACCCCCGTTGAAATCCCGTGCAAGATCAGATCAGAAGAACGCCTGAATCCCAGTTTGCGCCCGGCCTAGGATCAGCGCGTGAACATCATGCGCCCCTTCATAGGTGTTCACCGTTTCCAGGTTGACCATGTGGCGGATGACGCCAAATTCCAAGCTGATGCCATTGCCGCCGTGCATGTCGCGGGCCATCCGCGCAATATCCAAGGCTTTGCCACAGTTGTTACGCTTGACGATGGAAATCATTTCGGGCGCGGCCTGCGCCTTGTCCATCAGACGCCCCACCTGCAACGAGGCCTGTAGCCCCAGCGCGATTTCGGTCTGCATGTCGGCCAGTTTTTTCTGATACAACTGCGTCGCGGCCAGCGGGCGTTTGAACTGGTGACGATCCAGCCCGTATTGGCGCGCGGCGTGCCAGCAGAACTCAGCGGCCCCCAAAGCGCCCCAGCTAATGCCATACCGTGCGCGGTTCAGACAGCCGAACGGGCCTTTCAGGCCTTCGACATGCGGCAGCAGCGCATCTTCGCCCACTTCCACATTGTCCAGCACGATTTCCCCGGTGATCGAGGCGCGCAGCGACATTTTCTTTTCAATCTTCGGCGCGCTCAGGCCTTTCATGCCTTTTTCCAGCACGAAGCCGCGAATTTTGCCGCCGTGGGCTTCGGACTTGGCCCAGACAACGAACACATCTGCGATCGGGCTGTTGGAAATCCACATCTTTGCGCCGTTCAGCACATAGCCGTTTTCGGTTTTCGTGGCGCGGGTTTTCATGCCCGCCGGGTCCGAACCGGCATCGGGTTCAGTCAGGCCGAAACAGCCGATCCATTCACCGCTGGACAGTTTGGGAAGATATTTTTTCCGTTGTTCTTCAGAACCATAGGCGTAGATCGGATACATCACCAGCGACGATTGCACCGACATCATCGACCGATAGCCGCTGTCCACACGCTCGACCTCGCGGGCGACCAGACCATAGGTCACATACCCCGCGCCCAACCCGCCGTATTCCTCGGGGATGGTGGTGCCCAGCAGGCCCATTTCCCCCATTTCACGGAAGATTTCCGGGTCGGTGGTTTCATCTTGGAACGCCTTCAGAACCCGCGGTTGCAGTTTTTCCTGACAATAGGCACGGGCGCTGTCGCGGATCATCCGCTCGTCTTCGGTGAGCTGATCTTCCAGCTTAAAGGGATCGTCCCAAACAAAGCTGTTCAGGTCCGGGGCGTCTTTGGCGCGAAGGGTGGGTTTGTCGCTCATTCGTCAGGGTCCAATCTTGTGCATGAGTTTTTTGCAGAATTGCCCAAGGATAGCTTGAGTTTCGGGCTGCGAACAGCAATTCTTTGGCATCAACATATGAGTTTTCAGAATACATGCTTGCGCCTCGCCGTTTCCTGCCCTCGATTGCCTCGCTGCGCGCGTTAGAGGCCTTGGACCGCCTTGGTTCAGCCACCGCCGTAGCCGAGGAGCTGAACCAAACCCAAAGCGCGGTCAGCCGTCAGCTACAGGCATTGGAAACCCAGCTTGGAACGGCGCTGATCATCCGCGATCGCAAGAAAATGCGCCTGACCCCAGCGGCGCAGGATTACGTAACCGAGGTCCGGGCCGCGTTGCAAAAAATCGCACAGGCCAGCGTGAAATTACAGGTTAACCCCGAAGGCGGCAGCCTGAATTTGGCGATCCTGCCCACGTTCGGAATGCGCTGGCTGGTGCCGCGTCTGGCAGATTTCGCCCGCCTGCACCCAGAGGTGACAATCAATATGGCAACGCGACTGGAAAGATTTAACTTTGCGCAGGAACCATTTGATGCAGCTATACATTATGGAAAACCGGATTGGCCCGGAACCGGGTATTTGCGATTGCTGGATGAACAGGTATTGCCGGTCTGTGCCCCCGGTTTGATTGCCGGGGAAACCATCGCGCACCCGCGTGATTTGCTGTCTTTTCCGCTACTGCAAATTCAGACCCGCCCCTATGCGTGGGGGCAATGGTTTGCCTCTTACGGGGTGCAGGCCCAAGGGATCACCGGCACGCTGTACGATCAGTTCAGCACCATCACACAGGTGGCCATTCACGGGCTGGGTATCGCGCTGTTGCCGGATTATCTGGCGCAGCCGGAACTGCAATCCGGGCGTTTGGTGGCGGCCTATGGGACGGCCACGCGATCCTTGGGCAGCTATTACCTGATCTGGCCACAGGAAAAATCCCGCAACAAATCGCTGCGCCTGTTCCGTGATTGGCTGGCCGGTCAGGTCGAACTGGAAGACGGGCTTCCGCGCTGACATATGCGCAAACAGCAAAAAGGGGGCCATCGCCCCCCCTGCCCTTTATCCCAGCGCGTAACCAGCGCCGCGTACCGTCCGCAATGGATCTTCGCCGCCGTGACGGGTCAGCGCCTTGCGCAGGCGCCCGATGTGAACGTCCACGGTGCGCGTATCCACATAGATGTCACGCCCCCAGACCCGATCCAAAAGCTGTTCACGCGACCAGACCCGACCCGGTTTTTCCATGAAGGTGGACAACAGGCGGAATTCGGTGGGGCCAAGCTTCAACGCTTCGCCCGAACGGGTCACACGATGGGTTTCGGCATCCAGAATGATGTCTTCGTATTCCAGACGCTCGCCCACGGTGGCCGGACGGGTGCGGCGCAGTTGCGCACGCACACGGGCCATCAATTCAATCACCGAATAGGGTTTAACCACATAGTCATCCGCCCCGGTTTCCAATCCGCGCACCTTGTCCACCTCTTCGGACCGGGCCGAAAGCATCAGGATCGGGATTGCGCGGGTTTCGGTACGGGTTTTCAGACGGCGGCACACCTCGATCCCGGAAACATTTGGCAGCATCCAGTCCAGAACGATGATGTCGGGGGTTTCCTCCTCGACCATGATCAGACCTTCTTCGCCGTTTTCGGCTTTTACCACACGGAACCCTTCGGCTTCTAGGTTATAGGCCAGCACCTCGCGTTGTGCGGGTTCGTCCTCGACGATCAAAACAGTGGGCTGAGTTTGTGCGGACATGTGTTAGTCCTCGTCCTCGTCACCGATCTGCCCCAACGCAGCATTGACCGAGGTCATGTCACCCTTGGGCCGGTTATCATCAGGCATCGACCCCGTGACCAGATACACCACCTGTTCCGCGATCGAGGTCACATGATCCCCCATCCGTTCGGTGTTTTTGGCGATGAAATGCAGGTGCATACAGGCAGTGATGGACCGCGGGTCTTCCATCATAAAGGTCAGGAATTCGCGGAACAGCGCGTTATACATCTGATCCACGTCCCTGTCGCGATGGATTACATCCATCGCCAGTTCGGCATCACGGCGGATATAGGCGTCCAGCGCATCCTTCAGCATCAACTGCACTTCGCGGGCCATCCGGCGCAGCGCGGCGTGCGATCCGTTGATCGGGGTCATCTGCACCAGAACGCCCGTGCGCTTGGCCATATTTTTCGCGTAATCCCCGATGCGCTCCAGATTGCCCGAGATTTTCATCACGGTCAGGATCACCCGCAAGTCCACCGCAGCAGGTGCCCGCAGCGCGATCATCCGGGCTGAATTTTCGTTGATCAACTCTTCCAGCGCATCAATGGCACGATCCCCGGCGCGAACCTTTTCGGCCAGTTCCTCGTCCCGTTCTTCCAATGACTGCGCGGCTTCCAGAATGGCTGTTTCGACCAGCCCGCCCATTTTCATGATCTGGGTTTGAATGCCTTCCAGATCACGGTCAAAGGACGATACGATATGTTTGTCGGACATGGTTATTCTCCTGACCCGCTGTTACCCGATCCGGCCCGTGATATAGCTTTCGGTGCGTGGATCGACGGGGTTGGTAAAAATCTGGGTGGTGTCGCCGTATTCGACCAGATTGCCCAAATGGAAAAAGGCGGTTTTCTGGCTGACACGCGCGGCCTGCTGCATCGAGTGGGTGACGATCACCACGGAATATTGTTCCCGCAACTCGTCAATCAGTTCTTCGACCTGCGCGGTGGCAATCGGGTCCAGCGCCGAACAGGGTTCGTCCATCAGCAGCACCTCTGGTTCTGTCGCCACGGCGCGGGCAATACACAAACGCTGCTGTTGACCACCGGACAGGCCGGTGCCGGGGGCATCCAGACGGTCCTTGACCTCGTCCCAGATGGCGCCGCGGCGCAGGGATTTTTCCACGATTTCATCCAGTTCCGCCTTGTTGCGGGCCAGCCCGTGAATACGCGGGCCATAGGCCACGTTGTCATAGATCGACTTGGGGAACGGGTTGGGTTTTTGAAAGACCATGCCCACCTTGGCGCGCAATTGCACCGGGTCGACACGTTTATCGTAGATGTCTTCGCCATCCAGCAGAATGTCACCTTCCACCCGGCACACGTCAATCGTGTCATTCATCCGGTTCAGACACCGCAGGAAGGTGGACTTGCCACAGCCCGACGGGCCGATAAAGGCGGTTACGGTTTTATCCAGAAGATCCACGTTCACGTCTTTGATGGCGTGGGTATTGCCGTAATAGACCTGCACATCTTTAGCGGCGATCTTGGTTGATTTCTGGTCCACGGTTTTCTCCAGACTTGGGGCGTCGTACATGGTCATACCTTTTCTTACCACCGGCGTTCAAACCGGCGCCGCAGCATGATGGCGGCAATGTTCATAATCACAAGGAACACCAGCAGCACGATAATAGCGCCCGATGCACGTTCCACAAAGGCCGGGTCGCCGCGTGTGGTCCAGTTATAGACCTGCACCGGCAGGGCCGAGGCCGGATCAAAGAACCCTTCGGGCGGGCTGGCAGGGTATTCGCGGACAAAGGCCACCATCCCGATCAGCAGCAGCGGTGCCGTTTCGCCCAAGGCCTGCGCCAGACCGATGATCGTACCTGTCAGGATACCCGGCATCGCCAGCGGCAATACATGATGGAACACGGACTGCATTTTGGACGCGCCAATTCCCAGCGCCGCATCCCGGATCGAGGGCGGCACGGCCTTCAGCGCCGCGCGGGTGGCAATAATAATCGTCGGCAGGGTCATCAGGGTCAGCACCAGACCGCCCACCACCGGGGCCGATTGCGGCAAACCGGCAATGTTGATGAAAATTGCCAGACCCAGAATACCGAACACGATGGACGGCACGGCAGCCAGATTGGAAATATTCACCTCGATCAGGTCGGTCCAGCGGTTTTGCGGCGCAAATTCTTCCAGATAGATCGACGCGGCAACCCCCAGCGGCAGCGACAGGCACAGCACGATCAGCATCATGTAAATCGACCCAAGGATCGCCACACCCAAACCGGCCGCTTCGGGGCGCGTATCAGACGCATCCGGCGCGGTAAAGAACGCCCAGTTGAACTTGATCTGCAAAACGCCCGCTTGTTTCAGCTTATCGGCCAACATCAGTTGTTCCGGCGAAATGTTGCGGTCCAGTTGGGCGCTTTCCATCGTCACGCGACCTTTGAAATAGCCGTCAATCCGCCCCGCAGCCAGCAGGCTGAATTCAACGGTTTCCCCGATCTTGTCAGGGTTCGCCAGCACAAAGCGGCGCAAATCTGCCGGGGCTTCCTTGGAAATCAGTTCAGCCGCTTTTTTGGCATTCAAACCGTCAACGGCGGCGCCGTTTTCCTTGATCGCGGCCTCCATCGCTTTTTGGATCAGGGGCGCATAGCCAAAGGTCGTGACCTTGGCGATTTTTTCCAGATCACCATCGCCTGCCTTGTCCAGCTTCGCCGGATCAAGGAACACGTTCAGCGTGATATAGGTCTGCCGAAAGGAAGAGGCCCCATTCATCAGGATCGACGACAGCAACCCAATCAGTGCAATCACCCCGATGGACACGGCAATCACGCCCATCAGACGAAACCGCGCCTCCGAGGCATTGCGGCGTTTGGTGCGCGCGTCCAGTTCCAACAAAGACCCGCCACGCCGACGCCCGTTCGCGCCAGTCGGGGAAGAAGTGAAATCGGTCATTCGTACTGCTCCCGATATTTGCGCACGATGTACAGCGCCAGAATGTTCAGACCCAGCGTAAAGACGAACAACGTCAGCCCCAGCGCAAAGGCCACCAGCGTTTCAGGGCTGGCAAATTCAGTATCGCCGGTCAATTGGCTGACGATCTTGACGGTCACGGTGGTCATCGCCTCAAAGGGGTTCAGGCCCAGCTTGGCCGCGGCCCCTGCCCCCATGACCACGATCATGGTTTCGCCAATGGCCCGGCTGGCCGCCAACAAGACAGCCCCAACCACACCGGGCAGCGCCGCAGGCAATACCACCTGTTTAATGGTTTCCGATTGGGTGGCCCCCAACCCATAAGACCCGTCGCGCATGGATTGCGGCACCGCGTTGATGATGTCATCCGACAGCGATGACACGAACGGGATCAGCATGATCCCCATCACCAACCCCGCCGTCAGAACCGAGGACGAAGACGACCCCAATCCCAGCGGTTCAGCGATATAATCGCGCAAAAACGGGCCAACGGTGATCAGCGCAAACAGACCGTAAACAATCGTGGGAATACCAGCCAGCACCTCGATCGCGGGTTTGGCAACGCTGCGCACATGTTTGCTGGCGTATTCCGCCAGATAGATTGCAATCATCAGCCCCACCGGCACGGCCACCAGCAGCGCCACCAGCGACACATAGAACGTCCCCCACAGCAACGGCAGAATACCCAGATCCGAACCGCCCCGGAATTGCGGGTTCCACACGGTCGAGAAGAAGAAATCCTTGGCCGGGTAGATTTTGAAGAAGTTGATCGTTTCAAACAGAAGCGACGAAACAATGCCGACAGTGGTCAAAATCGCCACCAGCGACGCCCCGATCAGCAGCGCCTTTACAAAGTTTTCGCTGATATTACGCGCCCGCAGATCCGTATTGATCCGCATCAGTGTCCAGCCCCCGGCGCCAAGCGTCAGAACCAAAACCGCAATGGTCATCGCCAAAGCGCCGGTTTTGCTGGATTGGCGCATTTCTTTGGCGGCATCGAATACGGCCACAGGAACATCCGACCCCAGCGCAACGCCAACATTGGCAAGACGCGACCGGATGTTCGTTATATCCGCGCGCATCTGGTCCAGTTCATTTTCGGATATACCGCCGTCTGCCATCATCGCGTCCAGACCATCAGCAATGCGCCGGACATCGGCCATCACCAGACTGCGCGCCCCACCTTCGGGAATGACACTGTCGGGGATCATTGCATTGACGCGTGAATCGATCAGAACCGGCTGCAAAAACAACCAAGCAGCCATCAGCAACAAAGCCGGCACCGCAGTGAACAGTGCAACCGACTGACCATAATATCCGGGCAGGGAATGAAGTTTGCGCCCCGTTGCCGTGGCCAATGACAATGCGCGACCGCGGCCAAGGAAATATCCCAAAACCCCAAGGCCAATCACGATCAGCGAAAGAATTCCTGCGCTCATAAGCTTACCGCCAAATAAAAGAATACGGGCGGCGCATGACACGCCACCCGCCTTGGATCAGATTACTTCAACGCGCCCATCGGGGTGCGGTTGGCAACCATTTCCTGCGTTTTTGCCAGTTCCGGGTCCGAAACCAGACCGTATGCGGCCAGCGGGCCATCGGGGCCAGCCATGTCGTCAGACACGAAGAACTCGATATATTCCTGCATACCGGGGATCACGTCCAGGTGTGCGTTCTTGACGTAGAAGAACAGCGGGCGCGATACCGGATATTCGCCGGTTGCGATGCTTTCCACCGACGGCATCACACCGCCCATAGTGGCCACGGTCAGCTTGTCGGTGTTGTTCTGGTAGAAGGACAGACCAAACACGCCGATACCGTTTTTGTTGGCATCCACACGGGCCAGCGTTTCGGTATAGTCACCGTCGATGTCGATCGAACGGCCATCGGTGCGCAGTTGCATACAGGCTTTGCCTGCTTTTTTCTTGTCGCCGTCCACGGTGGCCTTGTGTGCATCGTAAGCGCCGGTTTCTTTACAGCCGTCTACGATCACCTTCTCGTCGAACACTTCGCGGGTGCCGTGTTTGGTGCCGGGAACAAAGGCCAGAATTTCCTGCGCAGGCAGATCGGCGCGGATCTCGTTCCACATTTTATAGGGGTTGTCGATCAGCTTGCCGTCTTTCATGACCTTGGCGGCCAGTGCGTTGTGCCAGTCAGCCGGGGTAAAGGCATAGGTCGGGCCGTTGATGTCGGACGCGAACACGATCCCATCGTAGCCAATGCGGACTTCCATGATCTCGGTCACGCCATTGCTGGCGCACAAGTCGATATCCGATTGCTTGATGCGCGAGGACGAGTTTGCGATGTCGATGGTGTTTTCGCCAACGCCTTCGCACAGTTTCTTGCGGCCTGCACCCGACCCGCCCGATTCAACAACCGGGGTCGGGAAATCAAAGTTTTCACCGAACGCTTCGGCCACGATCGAGGCATAGGGCAGAACGGTGGACGAACCGGCGATTTGCACCTGATCGCGTGCTACAGCGGCAGTTGCGGAAACGGCTGCAATCGCCAGGGTCGAGGCGGTCAGTTTCACGAAGGACATAAAGAAACTCCTGATTTCGGTTTGTGGGCCGCTTTGATTTGGCTGCGGCCTCTGAACCGGGGATGTATCGACGCTATGCCAACCTTTTGTGACGCAAGTGTAACAGATACATGACAAACTGCACCCTTGGGTGTTTTCACGTCACAATCCCAATCAATACCACCGGGACTTTCGCGCAAATATCGCATCCGGAAGCCAGGAATATAATCAATAGGTGAAAATTGGGGGAATTATCCCCGAATTGACGACAATACCCCGACATCGGAGATGTCATAAAGCATCGCAGAATCAGCGCAATTACAGCGGCAAAATAACCGTAAAGCAGCTTCCCTGCCCCGGTTCGCTGTCGATCTTCAGCCGCCCCCGATGCCGGTTGACGATGTGTTTTACAATCGCCAATCCCAACCCGGTGCCGCCCATTTCGCGCGAGCGATGGCTGTCCACCCGGTAAAACCGTTCCGTCAGGCGCGGGATGTGAATCAGATCAATCCCCGGCCCGGTATCCTGCACCGACAGACGCGCCGCCGGACCACGCAGCGCCGGATCACGTTCCATCACCGACAACGACAGCGTGACCGTCCCGCCATCGCCGCCGTATTTGATGGCGTTTTCTGCCAGATTGGTCAGCACTTGCCGTATCTGATCCCCATCCGCAGGCACCACGACCGGCTGATCCGGTAAATCTGCGATCACCGTGACCTGCGATTTTTCCGACAGATGCGACAGGTTGCGGATCACGGACCCTACCAGTTCATTCAGATTTACCGCAGAATCCGGGCGGATACGTTCCTGCGATTCCACCTGTGACAAGGACAGCAAATCCTTGACCAGCCGCCCCATGCGCCCGGCTTCGTTCGCCATGATGCCCAAGAACCGTTCCCGTGCCTTGGCATCATCCTTGGCTGGGCCTTGCAAGGTTTCAATAAACCCCAGCAACGCCGTCAATGGTGTGCGCAATTCGTGGCTGACATTGGCCACGAAATCACGGCGCATCTGTTCGGCGGTTTCCAGATGGGTGACATCCTCGAATGTCACCAAAACACCCGATTGATCGCCGTGCCGGATAAACCCGCAATGCACCTTATAGGTCATATCATTGCGGCCCACGGTCGTCAGATACCGGGTGTCGCGCGGTTGCCCGGACTGGCGGCAGGCATCAATCGCATCCAGAACCGAAGGCTGGCGCAGCACCGTCAGCAAATGCCGCCCGGTCAGTTGATCGGTCGCCAGCAGCTTCGCCGCCAACTGGTTTCCGCCCAGCACCCGTTCCCCTGTGCCCACCAGCAACGCAGGCATAGGGATCGCGGCAACCGTATCCGAAATCAGCGTTTCCGTCATATCCCGCGCGGCCCCTGCCCGTTCGATAGAATTACGCGACCGGGGTCAATCCGGCCCGGAACCGACGCGCGTTTTCCTGATAATGCAGGGCGCTCATCGTCAGGCGCTGGATTGCGTCGGCGTCCAGTTCACGCACCACCTTGCCGGGGCTGCCCATGACCAGACTGCCATCGGGGATTTCCTTGCCCTCGGTGATCAGGGCATTTGCACCGATCAGGCAGTTTTTACCGATCTTGGCGCCGTTCAGAATAGTCGCCCCCATGCCAATCAGAGTGTTATCGCCGATGGTGCAGCCATGCAGCATGGCCTTGTGGCCGATGGTGCAGTTCACACCAATCGTCAACGGATAGCCCATATCGGTGTGCATCACGGTGTTTTCCTGCACATTCGATCCGGTCCCGATTGCGATCACCTCGTTATCGCCGCGCAACGTGGCGCCAAACCAGACCGACGCCCCTTCGCCCAGCACCACATCGCCAATCACATTGGCATCGGGCGCCACCCAGAAATCACCGTTTTCCGGGGTTTGCGGGGATTTACCATCCAAAGCGTACAGGGTCATTTCAAGTCCTCGAATTCGGTTTGCAATTTGCGCACATGATCCACCAGCGCGGGCTGTTGCACCCGGCGCAGACGTGTGGCGCTGACGATAGTTTTCAATTCTGCGGCGGTCTTGTCCAGATCGTCATTGATCAGCACATAATCGTAGCTGCCCCAATGGCTGATCTCGTCCCAGCTTTTGGCCATGCGCCCGGCAATCACCTCGGCGCTGTCCTGCCCGCGCGACACCAGACGCCGGTGCAATTCAGTGATCGACGGCGGCAGGATAAAGATCGAAAGCGTATGCGCCCCAAGCGACGAATTGCGGATTTGCTGCGCCCCCTGCCAGTCAATATCGAACAGCACATCACGCCCGCTTTCTATCGCCTGCTGGATCGGCCCCTTGGGCGAACCATAGTAATTCCCGAACACCCGTGCATGTTCCAGCATGTCGTCCTGATCCACGGCAGCGCGGAAATCGTCCTGCGTCATGAAATGGTAATGCTGCCCGTTCACCTCGCCGGGGCGCGGGTCGCGGGTGGTCGCGGATACCGAGAAACTGATTTCAGGATCCCAGTCGCGCAGGCGGCCCGTCAGCGTGGATTTCCCAGCCCCCGAGGGCGAGGACAGAATGATCAAAAGACCGCGGCGGGGAATTGGCTGTGTCATTGGGTTATTCAACATTCTGGACCTGTTCGCGCATCTGGTCGATGACGGTTTTCAATTCCAGCCCCACGCGGGTCAGGTCGGTATTTTGGGATTTGGAACACAGCGTATTAGCTTCGCGGTTGAACTCCTGCATCAGGAAATCCAGCTTACGGCCCACCGGCCCGGTTTGCGCCAGCAATTCGCGGGCGGCATCAATATGGGCGGTCAGACGGTCCAGTTCCTCGGTCACATCGGATTTCACGGCGATCATCGCCAATTCCTGTGCGATCCGCTGTTCATCCGCATCTGTATGGGTCAGCACCCGTTCCAACGCGGCCCGCAGGCTGCGATCCATATCGTCCTTGCGGGTCACTACCGCAGTATGGGCGGCCTGAACCAATGCGGCAATCTGATCGGTCTGACGGGTCAGAATATCCTGCAACGCCCGCCCTTCGGACGCCCGCATATCCAGAAACTTTGCCAGAACGGTTTGAAAATCGGCCACCAGCGTCTTTTGCAGCGCGGTTGTGTCATCGTCGGCGCTGCGGGTTTCCACAACGCCGCGCAACCCCAACAAATCGGCCGCATTGGCAGGTGTCAGCGACAGCCCCGCAGCGATGGCGCGGTCTTCTATCTGCTTCATGGCCTCCAGCGCTGCCTCCAGCGCGGATTCGTTCAGGGTCAGCGTTCCGGCGGTGTCATCACGCGACAATCGAAGCGACAGCGTGACACTGCCCCGCCCCAGTGATTTACCCAGAACCCCGCGCAGGGCCGTTTCCAGCCCTTCGATCCAGTCCGGCACCCGCAGGCGCAAATCCAGCCCCTTGGCATTCACCGACCGCAATTCCCACGCCCATGAAAAGGGCGCGCGCTCTCCGGTGCCCGAGGCAAATCCGGTCATTGATCTGATCAAGGCAGTCTCCTTCTTCTGGCGGCCCCTTATGGAACAGGCTGCGCTATGCCCTATGCCATTTTGACCACCGGGGGCAAGCCGAAGCACCACGCCCCGCCCCTTGCTATCCCCCAAGGGGTTAACCATTTGCCTCGATTTCGACTGCAATTTTTATCAATCCGGTTAAGTTAACACTTGGGTAAGCTTTGAATGTGAAACCTATGTAAACGAATGGTTTCAGGTCAAAGCGGGGGGACACGAAAAACCTGGGGTGGTTTGTCATGGTATTTGGTGGAAATAAAACCCACCGGGGGCGCGGCCCTTTTGGTGGAAATGTGATCGGGATCGGGGCGCATCTGATGCAGGGCGGTTTCCCGCAAATATCCGAGGTCGAGGCCTATTGGACCGCGCTAAAAGGCTCGCGTCAGGTGCCGGAGCGGCTGGAAATCGACCCGCGCGGAATCGAAGGCGCGCTATCCCATGCCTTTCTTGTGGAACGGATTGCGCCGGGTATCGCGCGGCTGCGGCTGGCCGGATCGCATCTGAACGACCTGATGGGCATGGATGTGCGCGGAATGCCCTTGTCGGCCCTGATCGCCCCACAAAACCGTGGCCGCTTTGCCGACTATCTGGAACAGGTGTTCAGCGCCCCGGCGCGGCTGATCATGGACCTGTCCGCAGAACGGGCGCTTGGCAAACCTAAATGTCAGGCGCGGTTGATCATCCTGCCGCTGACCGACCGTGACAATCGGATCACGCAGGCGCTTGGGTGTCTGTGTACCCAAGGCTGCATCGGTCGCGCCCCGCGCCGCTTTGTCATGGCGGCCCAAAATCTGCACCCGCTCTCCGGTGCGGTGCCGCTTCCCCGTGCAACGCCCAACCAGATATACAGCATGGCGGAACCGCCGCAGCCCTTTGACCAACCGGACCAGCGCCACCCGAACCGCACGGCCCGGCACCCGTATCTGCGCTTGGTTCAGCCCGAAGGGTGAGCGCCCCTTGCGTTTCATCTTGCCAAAAATACTCAATGCCGAACCTTGCGCCCCGCGTCCCGGTCCAAGGTGAAGCACAAACAAAAAACGCGCCCGGATGGGGCGCGTTTTCTATATTCGGCACGGTTGCAGGATCAGACGGCTTCGGCCTGCTTTTCCTGCCGCATCGCCGACAATTCTTCGGCCACCAGAAACGCCAGTTCCAGCGATTGCGAGGCATTCAGACGCGGATCGCAAGCGGTATGATACCGATCCGACAGGTTTTCTTCGGTCACGGCACGGACGCCGCCGGTGCATTCGGTCACGTCCTGCCCGGTCATTTCAAAATGCACACCGCCGGGGATCGTGCCTTCGGCGCGGTGGATCGCAAAGAATTCCTGCACCTCGCGCAGCACGGATTCAAACGGGCGGGTTTTATAGCCCGTAGCCGATTTGATCGTGTTGCCGTGCATCGGATCACAAGACCAGACCACATTCGCGCCTTCTTCCTGAACCGCCTTGATCAGGCGCGGCAGGTGTTCCCCCACCTTGCCCGCGCCAAACCGCGCGATCAGGGTCAGGCGACCGGCCTCGTTCGTTGGGTTCAGCTTGTTCAGCAGCACCTTCAGATCTTCGGCGGTTGTGGTCGGCCCACATTTCAGACCAATCGGGTTCAGCACCCCACGCAGGAATTCCACATGCGCCCCGTCAGGCTGACGGGTACGGTCGCCGATCCACAGCATATGCCCGGACCCGGCCAGCCATTTTCCACTGGTGGAATCCAGACGCGTCAGCGCCTCTTCGTATTCCAGCAGCAACGCCTCGTGGCTGGTATAGAAATCCACGGTTTGCAGCGAATGGTTCGACGCGCTGTCAACGCCTGCGGCCTTCATGAAATCCAGCGTATCGGAAATCCGGTTCGCCATTTCGCGATACTTGGTAGCTTTTTCGCTTTCGGTGAATCCCAGCGTCCATTGGTGAACCTGATGCACGTCCGCATAGCCGCCGGTCGAAAACGCCCGCAGCAGGTTCAGCGTCGCCGCTGATTGGGTATAGGCCTGCAACATCTTGGCCGGATCGGGAATACGCGCCTTGGCATTGAAATCCAGCTCGTTGATGATGTCACCGCGATAGCTGGGCAGTTCCAGCCCATCCACCGTTTCCATTGGGGCTGAACGCGGCTTAGCGAACTGGCCTGCCATCCGGCCCACCTTGACCACCGGCACCTTGGCGCCAAAGGTCAGCACCATCGCCATTTGCAGCATCACCTTGAAGGTGTCGCGGATCGCGTTGGCGCTGAACTGGTCGAAGCTTTCGGCGCAATCGCCGCCCTGCAACAAGAACGCCTCGCCCCGCGACGCGGCCCCAAGCGCTTTTTTCAGCTTGCGTGCTTCCCCGGCAAAGACCAGAGGCGGATATTTGGAAAGCTGCGCCTCAACAGTGTTCAGGGCTGCCGCATCCGTATAGTCGGGCATCTGAACCCTGGGCTTGGCGCGCCAATCGGTTTTTTGCCACTCACTCATCGTTCCACTCCGGTTGGTCTTGTGTTTCAGGTGGCTATCTATACAGAATCACAAAGGGCTAGGCCATACGCAAAAACGGACTTCTTTTTACGACATTGGTCCGTCGCGTTCAGCGGCTCTTGAAGGGGACGCGCAAACCTGATCAAGTATCCGCCAGTTTGCAGAAAGACCCCTCGTCATGGAAGACAACCGCCAAATCGTGGATGTGACACCGCAACCGGGTAAACCGCGCCGGTTCGTCTTTGTTTTGTTGCCGCAATTTACCCTGCTCAGCTTTGCCTCGGCGTTGGACAGCCTGCGCATTGCCAACCGCATGGCCGGGCGGGAACTGTACACATGGAAACTGATCGGCGAAGGCGGTGACATGATCCAATGTTCCGCCGGAACCGAATTCAAACTGGATGACGATCTGGTGGATCTTCTGCGCGATGATACCGTGCTGATCTGCGGCGGCATCCATGTTCAGAAAGCCACCACCAAACGGTTGATTTCATGGATGCGCCGCGAAGCCCGCAAAGGGCTGATGATGGGCGGCCTGTGTACCGCCACCTATACGCTGGCCAAGGCCGGGTTGTTGGATGGCAAACGCGCCACGATCCACTGGGAAAATCAGGATAGCTTTGCCGAAGAATTCGACGAGGTGGACCTGACGAAATCGGTTTTCGTGGTGGATGGGAACCGTTTCAGCACAGCGGGCGGTACGTCGTCGATTGACCTGATGCTGAATTTCATCGCGGATGATTATGGCCCGGAATTGGCCAATGCGGTCGCGGATCAGCAGATTTACAGTTCGATCCGCACCGATCAGGACACCCAGCGCCTGAGCGTCCCCACCCGGATCGGGGTACGGCACCCCAAACTGGGTCAGGTCATTCAGAAAATGGAAGCCTATATCGAAGAACCGATCAGCCCCGCCACGCTGGCGCAAGAGGTGGGCATGTCCACCCGTCAGTTGGAACGTCTGTTCCGGCGCTACCTGAACCGCTCTCCCAAACGCTATTATATGGAACTGCGGCTGCAAAAGGCGCGCAACCTGTTGATGCAAACGGATATGAGCGTCATCAATGTGGCACTGGCCTGCGGTTTTGCCAGCCCGTCGCATTTTTCAAAATGCTATCGCGCACATTACAGCACGACCCCTTATCGTGAACGCGGCAGCCACGGTGCCAAGCCAGAAAGCTGAACGCCACACACAGGCGGCGGGCGTAGTCTTCTGCCCCGCCCCAAATGCATTAGCCTTACCAACAGCGAAGGTTCATGCACCGAAACGGAAAGCGGCCTTGCGTTTCATCTTGCCAAAAATACGCATGACGCCCTCCAAGGCACAGCCAAAGGCCAAGGCGGCACAACCCGCTTTGCCCCGCGCTGATCCGGCCGTCGACAAGCAGAATCGCCCCCGGAAAACCTTGACAGCCAGACGGTCGCAGGCCCGCTCTGCCCTTACGTCAGCTTTGGGCGCCAAAATCGGCAATGGCTTTGGCGGCCCCATCCAAACCACAGCATTACGCCCTCCTCACCTTTATGCGGCAAGCATTTTCCCCTTGAAAATATGGCTTCTTTCTTGGTTTTTCTTGCGCTTTTCCCGATTAGACCGCAGTCTGAAAATATCGAATGTCCCGGACATCCCCCCGCGCCCCTGACAGCGCTCGAAGGCACTTTTCTTTTTGAAAAGCCGCGGATAGGGTTCAGACCGGACCTTTGTTCCAACACTTGGGAGATAGTTATGAAAAAGTTTCTGATGGCCTCGGTTGCGACGGCCCTGATGGCAGGCCCGGCTTTGGCCAACGAAGTTAAACTGGGCGTGATTCTGGGCTTCACCGGCCCAATCGAATCGCTGACCCCGGCCATGGCCGCAGGTGGCGAACTGGCCATGGCGGAAGTATCCGCCAGCGGTAAACTGCTGGGTGGTGCAACCGTAACCCCCGTGCGCGCGGATTCGACCTGCGTTGACTCCGGCGCTGCCGCTGCTGCTGCCGAACGTCTGATTACCTCGGAAGGTGTCAAAGGCATCATGGGCGCGGATTGTTCGGGCGTGACCGGCGCGGTTCTGGCCAATGTGGCCGTGCCGAATGGCATGGTGATGATTTCGCCCTCTGCGACCTCTCCGGCGCTGTCCAGCGTCGAAGATAACGGCCTGTTTTTCCGCACCGCCCCGTCGGATGCGCGTCAGGGTCAGGTTCTGACCGAGGTTCTGATTGAACGCGGGATCAAATCGGTTGCGCTGACCTATACCAACAACGACTATGGCAAGGGTCTGGCCGACAGCTTTGCCGCTGCTTACGAAGCCGCAGGCGGCAAAGTCACCACCACCGCCGCACATGAAGATGGCAAAGCCGACTATTCCGCCGAAGTGGGCGCACTGGCCTCGGCTGGTGGCGATGCGCTGGTTGTGGCCGGTTACGTCGATCAGGGCGGCGCAGGCATCATCCGCGCTTCGCTGGATACCGGCGCATTTGACATGTTCGTCATGCCCGACGGCATGATCGGTTCGGCGCTGGAAACCAATTTCGGCGCGGATATTGATGGCTCGATCGGCACCGTTCCCGGCACCGAAAGCGAAGGCGCGGCCATGATGGCGGACATCGTCAAAGCGGCAGGCATCGAAAACGGTGACGGCCCCTATGTCGGTGAATCCTATGACGCTGCGGCCCTGATCCTGTTGGCCATGCAGGCGGCTGGTTCGATGGAACCGGGCGACTACAAAGGCAAAATCATGGATGTGGCCAACGCACCCGGTGAAAAAATCTATCCCGGCCAACTGGGCAAGGCGCTGGAAATTCTGGCCGCTGGCGGTGACGTTGACTATGTCGGCGCAACCGCAGTGGAAATGATCGGCGGCGGCGAAGCGGCTGGTGGTTATCGCGAAATCGAACTGAAAGACGGTAAGATCACCACGGTGAAATACCGCTAAGTCAGGCTTGACGCCACTGAACAGCCCGGCCATGTGCCGGGCTGTTTCCATAAGACAGCGCGAAAATGCGCATATAGACGGGGGATGCCTATGATTGTCGTCGAGGACGTTCATAAGCACTTTGGCGGGTTCCATGCCGTAGATGGCGCCTCGCTGACCATTCAACAGGGATCAATCACCGGGTTGATCGGGCCAAACGGCGCCGGGAAAACCACCCTGTTCAACGTAATTGCCGGGGTTTTGCCGCCCACATCGGGCCGCATCACCATGCAGGGCGAAGACATTACCGGCCTGCCGCCGCATGAGTTGTTTCACAAGGGGCTGCTGCGCACCTTCCAGATTGCGCATGAATTCAGTTCCATGACCTGCCGCGAAAACCTGATGATGGTGCCGGGCGGGCAATCGGGGGAAACCCTGTGGAACACTTGGTTCGGGCGCAAACGCATCGCGGACGAAGAACGCGCCCTGCGCGCCAAGGCGGACGAGGTTCTGGAATTCCTGACCATCGAACATATCGCCGATCTGAAGGCGGGCGAGGTATCGGGCGGGCAGAAAAAACTGCTGGAACTGGGCCGCACCATGATGGTGGATGCCAAGATCGTGTTTCTGGACGAGGTGGGTGCAGGTGTGAACCGCACGCTGCTGTACACCATCGCCGACGCGATCAAACAGTTGAACACCGAACGCGGCTATACCTTTGTGGTGATCGAACATGACATGGATTTCATCGACAAGATTTGTGATCCGGTGATCTGCATGGCCGAAGGCAAGGTTCTGGCCGAGGGCACACTGGCGGAAATCAAGGCCAACGAACAAGTGATCGAGGCCTATTTGGGCACCGGACTGAAAAACAAAGATAAGGTGGGTGCGTGATGAGCGGTAATCCCTATCAGGACGATCACGGCAATCACGATGCCTCGATCACCAATCGCAGCGGCGGCGGGCATATGGATTCTGCTCCCGGATCGGCTGCGAAGATGCACACGGGCGACGCTTTCCTGATCGGGGACAGCATGACCGGCGGCTATGGCAAAACCGGCCCCGATATTCTGCACAATTGCACCATCGCCGTGAACAAGGGCGAAATCGCGGTGATCGTCGGTCCCAACGGCGCTGGCAAATCCACCGCGATGAAGGCCACCTTTGGGATGCTGAACCTGCGTCAGGGCGCGGTGCGGCTGGACGGCGAAGACATCACCGACCTGTCGCCACAGGATCGCGTGGTCAAGGGCATGGGCTTCGTGCCGCAGACCAGCAATATCTTCACCTCGATGACGGTCGAGGAAAATCTGGAAATGGGTGCCTTTATCCGGCGCGACGATTACCGCGATACGATGGCACAGGTGTATGACCTGTTCCCGATCCTCAAGGAAAAGCGGCGGCAGGCGGCGGGCGAATTGTCCGGCGGGCAGCGTCAACAGGTGGCCGTGGGCCGCGCCCTGATGACCCAGCCCAAGGTGCTGCTGCTGGATGAACCCACGGCAGGCGTGTCCCCGATCGTCATGGATGAGCTGTTTGATCGCATCATCGAAGTGGCGCGGACCGGCATTTCCATCCTGATGGTGGAACAAAACGCCCGGCAAGCGCTGGAAATCGCGGACAAGGGGTATGTTCTGGTGCAAGGGGCGAATGCCCATACCGGCACCGGCAAGGATCTTCTGGCCGATCCCGAAGTCCGCCAATCGTTCTTGGGGGGCTGAGGATATGGATTTGCTCAACGCCTTTGTGGCGCTTTCGAATTTCGTGCTGGTCCCGGCCATCGCCTATGGCAGCCAATTGGCGCTTGGGGCGCTGGGGGTCACGCTGATCTATGGTATCCTGCGCTTTTCAAACTTTGCGCATGGGGACACGATGGCCTTTGGCACCATGGTTGTGGTGCTGGTGACATGGCTGTTTCAAAGCTGGGGTATCTCGCTGGGTCCGTTGCCCACCGCGCTGCTGGCCCTGCCCTTTGGGATTGCGGGCTGTGCGGCGCTTGTGCTGCTGACGGATCGCACGGTCTATCGGTTCTATCGCGCCCAAAAGGCCAAGCCAGTCATTCTGGTGATCGTGTCTATGGGCGTGATGTTCATCATGAACGCGCTGGTGCGCATCATTTTGGGGACCAATGAACAGAATTTCGCGGATGGGGAACGGTTTATCATCGGCGCGCGCGAATTCAAGAAACTGACCGGGCTTAACGAAGGTCTGGCCATCAAAACCACGCAAGGCATCACCGTAATCACCGCCGTGATCGTTGTTGCGCTGCTGTTTTGGTTCCTGAACCGCACCCGCACCGGCAAATCTATGCGAGCTTATTCGGATAACGAGGATCTGGCGCTGTTGTCGGGCATTGATCCTGAACGGGTGGTGGTCATCACATGGGTGATCGTAGCCGCGCTGGCCACCGTGGCCGGTACGCTGTACGGGCTGGATAAAAGCTATAAGCCCTTCACCTATTTCCTGCTGTTGCTGCCGATCTTTGCCTCGGCCATCGTGGGCGGTTTGGGCAACCCGCTGGGGGCCATTGCTGGCGGTTTTGTCATCGCCTTTTCCGAAGTGACAGTGACCTATGCGTGGAAAAAGGTGCTGGGCTATCTGATGCCGGAAAGTCTGGAACCGGATGGGTTGGTGCAACTGATGTCCACTGATTATAAATTCGCGGTCAGCTTTGCGATCCTGCTGGTGGTGCTGCTGTTTAAGCCCACGGGTCTGTTCAAGGGGAAATCGGTATGAGCGATACAACCAGAAAAATCGGTCTGTTTGCCCTTGTCGGGGCGCTGATCGTGCTGACCGGACTTATGCAAAGCTGGAACTCGGCCTTGCAGATTCTGAACATGGGACTGATCAGCGCCATCATGGCGCTGGGGGTGAACCTGCAATGGGGCTTTGCCGGGTTGTTTAACGTCGGCGTCATGGGGTTCGTCGCACTGGGCGGGCTGGCCACGGTTCTTGTCGCCACCGATCCCGTCCCCGAGGCATGGAAAGCAGGCGGCCCCGGCATCCTGATTGCCCTGCTGATGGGGGCTGGCACCATTGTGCTGGCCAGCGCAGCTTACAGAAAACTACCCAAAGGCGCGGTACGCACATTGGCGCTTCTGGCAATCCTGATCGTGGGCTTTCTGGCCTACCGCTGGGTGTTTGATCCGTCGGTCGAAGCGGTCGAAGCCATAAACCCCGCCGCACAGGGCAATCTGGGTGGTCTGGGCCTGCCTGTGTTGCTGGCGTGGCCGGTTGGCGGTGTTCTGGCTGCCGGGGCCGCGTGGATCATCGGCAAAACCGCCCTTGGCCTGCGCAGCGATTATCTGGCGATTGCCACGCTGGGCATTGCTGAAATCATCATCGCCATCATGAAGAACGAGGATTGGCTGGCCCGTGGCGTGAAAAACGTGATCGGCCTGCCCCGCCCGGTTCCCTATGAGATTGATTTGCAGGAAAGCGCCAGTTTCGTGGAAAAAGCCACATCGCTGGGGCTGGACCCGACCACGGCGTCAACGCTGTGGGTCAAGGGGCTGTATGCGGTGCTGTTTACCGTGGTGCTGCTGGTGATCCTGTGGATGGCCCAGATGGCGCTGCATTCGCCCTGGGGCCGGATGATGCGGGCGATCCGCGATAACGAAACCGCCGCCGAGGCAATGGGCAAGGATGTCACCCGCCGCCACCTGCAAATCTTCATCCTTGGTTCTGCCGTTTGCGGGATTGCCGGGGCAATGATGACCACGCTGGACGGGCAATTGACCCCCGGCACCTATCAACCGCTGCGCTTTACCTTCCTGATCTGGGTGATGGTGATCGTCGGCGGGTCCGGCAACAATCTGGGCGCGGTTCTGGGTGGTTTCCTGATTTGGTTCCTGTGGGTACAGGTAGAACCGATTGGCCTGTGGCTGATGGAACTGATCACCAGCGGTATGGCAGACGGGGCGCTGAAAACGCATCTTCTGGACAGCGCCGCGCATATGCGCCTGCTGACGATGGGATTGGTATTGCTACTGGTGCTGCGCTTCAGCCCACGCGGCCTGATCCCCGAAAAATAACCCCATGACCCGGCCCAGTGGTCGGGTCAGCAGCACATCAAAAAAGGCGCAGCCACCTGTGGGCCGCGCCTTTCGTTTGAAACACCGTCGAAACGCCTACAGGCCGTAGATGTCGCGGAATTTCTGATCCAGATAGGACAGCAACGGGGCTTCGGACGGGGCAGTGCCGCAGGCCCGCGTGATCACGTCGCGCGGTTCATACAGCCCGCCATGCACCTGCACCTTATCCCGCAGCCAATCCGTTGCCGGGGTGGTATCGCCCCGCGCCAAGGCCGCATCCAGATCGGGCACATCGTTCCGTAATGCCTGATGCAGACACCCTGCATACACATTCCCCAAACTATAGGTCGGGAAATAGCCAAACAGCCCCACGGACCAATGCACATCCTGCAAACACCCGTGCGAGGCTTTGTCTACCGCAAACCCGAAATCTGCGGCGAACCGATCGTTCCACGCGGTTTCCAGATCACGCACCGCCAAATCACCGGCAATCAGCGCCCGTTCCAGATCAAACCGCAGCATGACATGCAGGTTATATTGCACCTCGTCCGCCTCGGTCCGGATGAACCCGTTTTGCAGACGGTTCACAGCACGATAAAACGCATCTTCATCCGCGATCCCGAATTCGCCAAAAGCATCACGCATCTGGCCATATAGCCACCCGGTAAACGCCCGCGAGCGCCCAAGCTGGTTTTCATAAATCCGCGATTGCGATTCATGCACGCCCATCGACACACCGCCCCCCAGCGGAGTCAGCAAATACGCGCGGTCGATATTCTGCTCGTAACAGGCATGGCCGACTTCGTGGATCGTGGAATAAAAGCAATTGAACGGATCGGTCGGATTGGTCCGCGTGGTGATCCGCACATCCAGACCGGACCCGGAACTAAACGGATGCACGGCCTTGTCCACCCGGCCATGCGTGAAATCATAGCCAAAGGTTTTCGCCAGCTTCCGCGTCAGTTTCATCTGGGCCGGTTCATCAAACGTACCCTGAACCCCTTCGGGGGCCGGTTGCGACAGCGCCGCCGCCCGCAAACCCACCAGACCGGGGCGTAGGGCGGTAAACATGGCCTCCAGATCCGCGGCTTTTGCACCGGGCTCGTAATCGTCCAACAGCGCGTCATACAGATCGCCGCCATCGGCCAAGGCGGCGGCCTCCTCGCGCTTTAACGTCACGATCTGTTCCAGCACCGGGACAAAGGCCGCGAAATCGTCAGCCGCCCGCGCCTCGGCCCATTGGCCTTGCGCCCGGCTGGTCAGCCGCGCCAGATCCTCGGCCAGCTTTGCCGGGATTTTCGCCGTCCGCTCATAGGACCGGCGGATATGCCGGATCTGTGCCTTGCCCACGGCATCCAGCGCCGTTTCATCCACCGCAGACAGCCAATCACCAACCTGCGGGTCCACCCGGCGGGCGTGCAGAACCGTTTCCATCGCGGCCATTTCTTCGGCGCGCTGTTCGGCGGCACCGCGCGGCATGGTGGTTTCCTGATCCCAGCCCAACCGCCCGGACACCTGCGCCAAGGCCTGTGTCTGCCGCGTAAATCCCATCAACTCGTTAAATGCACTCATTTCCCTGCTCCACGAATAGAGGTTGCAACCGGATAGCCGCTCAGGAACCGCGCCCGCAGGATCAGCACCCAAACCACAACCGCCAATACCTGATGCACGATCGCCACTTGCCACGGCGCGGCGGTCAGAACCGTGTAAATCCCCAGACAGACCTGCGCCAACAGCGCAATAAACGCCGCGTTAAACGCCGCCCGCGTCCCCGCATGGGCGGATTTGCGACCTTTGACAAAGACCATGATCCCAAAAGCCAGCAGCAGATACCCCACACAACGGTGAATGAATTGCACCAAACCGGGGTTTTCAAAGAAGTTCTTCCAGACAGGTTCCAGCATGAACGGATCAGGCGGAAACACCTGCCCGCCCATCAGCGGCCAATCGGTATAGGACCGTCCCGCATCAATCCCCGCCACCAAGGCCCCAAGCAGGATTTGCACGAATGCCAGATGCAGCCAGCCCGTCGACAGCCCCCACAGCTTACCCTCGCGGCCACGGCGGGCCTGCATCAGGTCACGTTCCTCGCGGCCCAGCAGGAATACATACCACGCGATAAAGCCCAGAATAACAAAGGCCAGCCCCAGATGGGTCGCAAGCCGATAGCTGGCAACATCCAGCATTGTTCCCTTCAGCCCGGAGCTGACCATCCACCAGCCCACAGCGCCCTGCGCACCGCCCAAGGCACCGATCCAGATCAGCCGCCCGGTCCAGCCCACAGGGATAGCCCGCGCCACCAGAAAGCCAAGGAACCCAACCGCCCAGATCAGCCCGATCACCCGGCCCAATTGGCGATGTCCCCATTCCCACCAATAGATCGCTTTGAAATCCGAAAGCTCCATCCATTTGTTTTGGATCTGAAACTCGGGGATGGCTTTGTATTTCTCGAACTCGGCAGTCCAGTCCGCTTCGGTCATCGGCGGCATGGCCCCGGTCAGAGGTTTCCATTCGGTGATGGACAGCCCGCTGTCGGTCAGCCGGGTCAGCCCGCCCACGGCGATCATCACCATGACCAGCGCAAACAGCACCATCAGCCAGGCGCGAATACCGCGACGCGCACCGCGCTTGCCCTTGTCGATCACCCCGCCCGCGGGTGCCTGACGCCCGGTCTGGGGCGCGGCCCCGACCTCTTCGAAAATGCTGCGCTTTCCGCTCATCTTCCCTGCCTTTTATCGTGTCCTGCCAAACCTAAGGCCCAAACCTAGGGCGCGGCGCGCCCGCCGTCCAGAACCGCCCGGCCCTAGCCGCGCTCTTTCCAGCGCACCATTTGCCGCAGGATACCATGCAGCATCTGCACATCGCTGCGCGTCAACGGCATTCGGCTCCATAGATTGCGCAGAACGATTTTCATACCCTCGGCCTTTTCTGGCGGGAAAAAGAACCCCGCCTCGTCCAATCGGCCTTCGTAATGTTCGGATAGCTTCTCCACCTCGATCACGCTGGCCCATTCCGATCCGGCCAGTTCCACCACTTCGGGGATCACCTGCACCGATTGCCGTTGCCATTCATAGGCTGTCAACAGCACGCATTGCGCCAGATTCAGGCTGGCAAATTCGGGGTTCACGGGCACCGAAATGATGGCATTTGCCCGCGCGATGTCTTCGTTTTCCAGCCCCGCGCGTTCCGGCCCGAACATCACCGCCACTTTTTCCCCGGCGGCAATTTTTTCGCGGGCGATTTCCATAGCGCGTTGCGGGCTGACCACCGGCTTTGTAAGCCCCCGCGCCCGTGCGGTTGTGGCAAAGACATAGGAACAATCGCCTACGGATTCGGCCACGCTGTCATAAATCACTGCCTCGTCCAGCAAGCGCCCGGCACCGCTGGCCATTGCCACGGCTTTTTCGTTCGGCCACCCATCGCGCGGGCTGACCACGCGCATCCGGTCCAGCCCGAAATTCCACATCGCACGCGCTGCCCCGCCGATATTTTCACCCATTTGCGGGCGCACCAGAACAAAAGCAGGCTGAGGGGTTCCGCTTGGCATTCGCTGTCTCCATACTTTTCCCCGCAGGCTGATACGCCAGCCCTGCCCCTATTTCCACCCCCGCTTTCATCTTGCTATAAATACTCATGGCGCAACACAGGCCACTGACGCACCGCGCCCCATTTCCAAACCGGATTTTCCGCGCTATATCGCCCCGAACCATCACCGCAGGAGTCCGCCATGTCCGAGATCGAGCAGCCGCAGATTTATCTCATCACTCCGCCCGAATTTGAATTGTCGGACTTTCCCACCCGGTTGGCCGGTGTGCTGGACAGCCATGAAATTGCCTGTGTCCGGCTGGCGCTGTCCACCCGCGACGAGGACCGCTTGTTGCGGGCGGGCGATGCCCTGCGCGAGGTATGCCACGCCCGCGACGTGGCAATCGTGATCGACAGCCATATCCTGTTGGTGGAACGTCTGGGGCTGGATGGTGTCCACCTGACGGACGGCGCGCGGTCCCTACGCAAAACCCGCAAGGAACTGGGCGACGATGCCATTGTCGGCGCGTTTTGCGGATCGTCCCGCCATGACGGGATGAGCGCCGCGGAATCCGGGGCCGATTACGTCGCCTTTGGGCCGGTTGGGAAAACCCCGCTGTTTGACGGCACCGTCGCAGAATACGACCTGTTTGAATGGTGGTCCCAGATGATCGAGGTTCCCGTGGTCGCCGAAGGAGCGCTTTCGGTCGATCTGATCCGGCAATTGTCCCCCGTCACCGATTTCTTTGGGATTGGTCAGGAAATCTGGGCGTCTGACGCACCCGAAAAAATACTGGCAGACCTGAAAGCCGCCTTTGCCTGATTGGGCTTAGCCCTGCTGCATTCCCCGCAAGACAGCGCGCGCGGCCCGTAATCCGGGGGCCTCGCCGCCCTTGCCCAGTCGTGCCATTGTCAATTGCATCGCAGCCTGTTGTTGTTCGGGATCGGACAGAACGGCCAGAACAGCCTGCGCAATTGCATCCGGCTGACAGTGCTTTCCGATAAATTCCGGCACGGTGCGCGTTTCAGACACCAGATTGACCAATGTCACCGTATCCACCTTCAGCATCCGGCTGATGATCTGACGCGACAGCCAGCTCATGTCATAGGCGATCACCATCGGCGTATCGCTGGCTGCCAATTCCAAAGATACCGTGCCAGACGCCGCAAGCGCCACATCGGCAGCCGCGAAACATGCTGCCTTTTCAGACAGATAGGCATCTTTGTTTTGATTAATTGGGCTAAGGATCAGCGGCTTCACAGGCCAGTCTTTCACCTGCTCCTGCACCAGTTCGGTGACATTTGCGGTGGTGGGAATAACCAATCTCAGATCCGGGCGGGCCGTCAGAACCGCCTGCACCGCCCGACCGAAAATGGGGGTCAGGCGCGAAACCTCGCCCTGACGAGACCCCGGCAACACCATCAAAAGCGGCTTATCCCCGATCCCATGCAGGGCGCGAAAAGCGTCCGCCTCTGTCTGCGTGGCAATGCGTTCGGCGACCACGGGATGCCCAACGAAATCGCATTCCATCCCGGCCGCTTCCATATACGGGGGTTCAAACGGAAACAGCGCCAGCACATGATCAATCACCTTAGCCATTTTCGCCGCCCGTCCAGACCGCCATGCCCAGACGGTAGGCGCGACGTAATGCACGGTTCTGATTTGAGATTTTGCTTTCACCCTTCGCGCCACGCGCAGGCAAAAATCAGGACTGTCGATGGTGATCAACACATCGGGGTTGATCTGCACCACAGCTTCGGCGGTTTCATTTATCCGCCGCATCAGGTGGCGGTATTTCGGTAAAATTTCCGCAATCCCCATAACAGACAGTTCATCCATCGGAAAGCGGCTTTGCAATCCTTCGGCTTCCATCAACGGGCCACCAACGCCGAAAAATTCGACCTCGGTCAGGGATTTCAGGCCCGCCATCAATGCCGCGCCCAGCTTATCCCCCGATGCTTCACCCGCAATCAGGAACACCCGGATCACAGCACACGCCCCATGATGAAAACACCAGCATTTTCAGCGGCTTCTATGGTGTTTTGACGATCAAGGATCAAAACACCCCCGGCCTGTAGCACGATCCCCTCCAGCCCCGCAGCGGCAGCATTCCGCACCGTTTCCGGCCCAATGGCGGGCATGTCCACGCGCAAATCCTGCCCGCGTTTCGGGGCTTTGACGAACACGCCTTTTGCATTACGCCGCAACGGTTTCGGCGTATCCGCCACGAACCGCAGCAAGGCATCGGTCCCCTGAATGGTTTCTATTCCCAGACACAGGCCACCGGCCACAACGCAGCCTTGCCCCACATCCACAGGAGCCAACGCATTCAGAATATCCGCCCCCCGGTCCGCATCCGTCAACGCCGCTTCAGATGGGGCTGGTCCGGCGAAAACACCTTCTGCAACGGTCAGTTGCGGCGCGATTTCATGGGCGCCGCGGACGGTAAATCCCTGTTCCTCGAATATCTGGATCACCAGACGCAACAGCGCGTCATCACCGCCCTGCATCGCAGACAGCAGGCGTGGCGCCAGCGCCATCATAACCGGATCAAATGCCGCAGGATCCAACGGGGGCCGCGACATTGATCCGGCAAATACAACGTCTGACACCCCTTCGGATTTCAGATCAGAAAACAACTCACCCAGTTTTTCAAAGTGATGTTCGTGGGTTACATTGCAAAGCTGATGTGGAACACCCGCAAAGCTGATGCACAGCGCATCCGGCGCGGCCACAGCCAACGCGGCGGGCAGCGCACCGCCCCCCGCCAATATCGCCAGACGTCCGGTCATTTCGGTGTCAGGAAAGACCGATCACTGGAACCAGTCACAAACTCGACAATCTGGCGCACATAATCGCTTTGGGTATCATCCCCCAAAGCGCGGGCGCGATCCTGAAATGCCCCGTCGCCCGAGGCCAGTCGCTTCAACGCATCCCGCAGCGCAGAAATATCCGCCCGCGCGACGCCGCGACGCTTCAGTCCAACCAGATTCAACCCATCCAGTTCCCCGCGCGGGGCCTGCACCAGACCATAAGGGATCACATCGGCCGTGACCATCGTCACCGCGCCAATGATAGCACCCTGCCCGATCCGTACCCATTGGTGAACGCCAGACAGCCCGCCGATGATCACATCATCCCCAACCTGACAATGCCCGGCCAAAGCCGCGTTATTCACCACGATCACACGATCCCCAAGGATCACGTCATGGGCAATGTGACAGCCCGCCATGAACAGCCCGTCATCGCCCACCTTGGTCAATCCGCCGCCGCCTTCGGTGCCGGTGTTCATGGTGACATGTTCGCGGATACGGTTACGTTTCCCGATGCTCAGGCGGGTTTCTTCGCCGTTGAACTTCAAATCCTGCGGAATTTCCCCGATCACGGCAAAGGGAAAAATAACAGTGTCGTCCCCCACCTCGGTTCGGCCAGTGATAACGACATGGCTTTTCAGCTCAACCCGATCGCCCAGAACCACATTCGGCCCCACGATACAAAACGGGCCGATCTTCACGCCCTCGCCCAGCACGGCACCGGGATCGACAATCGAAGACGGGTGAATATCAACGCTCATGCGCGTCACTCCTGCCCCAGATCCATCATGGCGGTAAATTCAGCCTCGGCGGCCATTTCGCCTTCGACCGTGGCCACCCCCGAGAATTTCCAGACCTTGCCGCCGGGTTTGCCGCGCGTGGTGGTGACGTTCAGTTCCAGCACATCACCGGGCACGACCATGCGGCGGAACTTGGCCTTGTCGATGGCCATGAAGTAAACCAGCATGTTTTTGTCGGCCATATCCAGCGCGGTCCCCACCATGATTGCAGCGGTTTGCGCCATTGCCTCGATGATGGTCACGCCGGGCATAATCGGCTTTCCGGGGAAATGCCCCTGAAAATGCGGTTCGTTCATGGTGACATTTTTGATGCCGCGACCGGACTTAATCCCGTCAATATCCACCACCTTGTCCACCAACAGGAACGGGTAACGATGTGGAATGATCCGCTGGATCAAGGCGATATCCGCGCTCAAAAGCTGCTCTGACATGGCGTGGTCCTTTCTTTTCCTTGGCTTTCCAGTACCAACACCAGCAGGTCTGGGCAAGCGTGACGGCTATTCCTGATCAGATTGGGTATCCGTGGCCTGATCCGGCTTGGGTAAATCGCTGCCATCGCCGATCTGGGCGTTCAGCCGCTCTATTGCCAGATCGGTAATGTCGATTGCCCGTGCCGATAAGAAAATGGAGCGGCGCTCAACGATGATAGCCGCGTTGGTTTCCTGCATAAGCTGTTCCAAAACAGGCCGCGCCGCGATCAAAAATTGCCGCCGGGCCGTGTCCGTGGTTTGGGTCAAAGCGCGGGTTTTGGCGTTTTGTTCGCTGCGGATCGTTTCCACCTTGGCATCGAAAGCGTCCGCCAAGGCGCGGAACCGCTCGGGCGGCAAGGTCGCCCGCTTGGTGGTCAGATCCTTTTCTTCGGCAATCAGTTCCGCTTCGATCCTGCGGTTTTCCGTTTCCAGAACCTTACCTTGGGCTTCAAAATCCTGTGCCACGCGCTGACCGAACGCCGATGCAGCAAACATCCTGTCGGAATCAATGGTCAGAACCGGGCTTTGGACAATCGAACCACCCTCTTGTGCCGTGGCACCAGTGGTCAGCAGAAGAAGAAGGGCCAGCATGGCCAGCCCTTTTTCCAGATAGATACGCATCAGAACGTCGTCGCAATAGAAACGTTGAAGGTTTGTTCCTGATCGAAATCTTCCTTGCGCAGCGCCTTCGAGAAGTTGAAGCGCAGCGGCCCGATGGGGGTCGTCCAGAAGATCGTCATCCCGATTACATGGCGGGCCGAGAAATCCTCGTACAGAACAGATCCGGTTGCCGCGCCGCTGTTGGACAGCCCCCAGACAGACCCGATGTCGTAGAACAGGCCGCCGGTCACGCCGTATTCTTCGGGCAGCCCCAGCGGGAATTCTGCTTCCAGACGTGCGACAGCGAACATGTCGCCGCCAAGCGAGTCGTTGACGCCAGTGCCCGAGTCATATTCACGCGGGCCAATACCATCGGGTTCAAACCCGCGCATGATCCCCGATCCGATCTGGAAACGATCAATCGAACGCCCGGTCGTGGTGCCACTATAGTTCAGCATCCCCGCTTCCAGCGATGCGCGCAATGTCACCTCTTCGTGCATAACCTTGGTTTGCGCCACGGCTTTGGCGGTGGTTTTGACAAATTCGGAATCGCCACCCAGACCGGCCAGTTCCTGACCGAATTCAAACAGCCAGCCCGCATTCGGGTTCAATCCGGTGCGACGGGAATCGAAGGTGTATTTATAGCCGACAGAACTGGACCAAAGCCCGGCCTGCGCAATTTCCGAATCCACGATGCCGCCAGTGGTCGCGCCATCCGCTGCTTTCATTTCGCCCCAACGGGCGGCGTAATACAGACCCAGACGGCCATTATCGCTGAGCGGGAAGGTAAAGCCCGGACTAAACGAGGCAATATTGGTGTCATAGTTGGCGTAGTTGCTTTCGGTTTCGCGATAGCTGATGTCGAAATCGAATTGGACATCACGGCCCAAAAATGCCGGTTCGGTAAACCGCAGGCCGTAAATCGCATTGTCCGAAGCCCCCGACATGGACAGCGACAGCTTTTGCCCACGCCCAAGGAAGTTATCCTCTTTCAGGTTCATCAGCAGACCGAAACCGCCATTGGTCGAATAGCTACCGCCAAAGGACAACGACCCTGTGGGTTTTTCGATCACATCCACGTCCACGATCACCTGATCCGGCGAGGATCCTTCGCGCGCCTGAACATCGGCTTTTTCAAAGAACCCCAAGGCGCGGATACGTTCGGCGCTCTGGCGGATTTCACGCGGGTTGAACGGGTCGCCCTCGACGATGCGGAACTGGCGACGGATCACGCGGTCTTGCGTGGTGGTGTTACCCTCGATGTCGATCCGCTCCACGAAAACACGCTGCCCACGGCTAAGAACGAACTCCACATCCAGCGTCAGGTCGCGTTCGTTCCGGGTGATACGCGGTTCGATCCGAACGAAATTCAGGCCTTTTTTCAGCGCCAGACGTTCCATCCGTGCAATCGAGTTTTCAACCAGAGACGGAGAATAGACCACACCGGATTTGATTTTCAGTGCAGCCTGAAACTCTTCGGCGTCCGCATCGTTGATTTCCGAAGTGGTGGTGATGTTGCCGAATTTGAATTGCTGGCCTTCCTGCACATTCACAACCAAAAAGTACGCATCGCGCTCTTCGGTCAGTTCGGCATTCACCCCGGTGATCCGCATATCGACATAGCCGCGCGACAGATAGAAATCGCGCAACACTTGTTTGTCGAACTCGATCCGGTCAGGAATATACGTGTCCGCACGGATCAGGCTGCGTAGCAGACCGGCCTGTTTCGTGGACAAGACACGTCGCAAACGGCCGTCGCTGAACTGTTCGTTGCCCACGAAACTGAGCCGCTCGATCTCGATCACGCCGCCCTCGAACACCTCGAAAATCACATCTACCCGGTTGTCGCTACGGCGAATGATGCGGGGCGTGACCTTTGCGGACAGGCGCCCTTCTTGGTTATAGGCTGCGGCGATGATCGCGGCATCCGCTTCGGCGACCGACGGGCTGAACACGCGGCGCGGTTTGGATTCAATCAAAGCGGTCAGGGCATCGTCTTTCAGGCGGCGGTTCCCTTCGACCGAGATACGGTTGATCGTGGGATATTCGCGAACGGCAATCACCAAAGTATTGCCGCGCGGGGTGATTTCGACCTTTTCAAACAGACCGCTGCCAACGATCCGTTGATAGGCGTCATTCAGTTCTGCCGCGCTCACCGTCTTACCGCGGGCGATTCCCGCGTAGGTCAGGATTGCATCCCCACCGATCCGTTGATTGCCTTCGATCTGCACCGATGTGAATCGATAGCTTTGCGCGCTTGCGTGCTGTGGCAGAGCCGCAAAAGCCATTGCAAACAAAAGAAAAAACACCACGCCGAACCGGCGCAATTGAACGTAATTTTCGGCGCGGCACAGACGCCGCCCGCCCGTTGAATTGGTCATTCGGTTAACCCAGTCAGACATCCCATTACCAACCTGAGTATCGGGAAAGACCCGTCTTGTCAAAACGGCAAAACGCCCACCGGAGTGAACCAATGGGCGCATTAGATAGGCCGGACGGCAAAGATTTAGAACGTGCGCCAATACGCCCCGGCGACCATCGCCAGCGTCAGGGCACCAACCACAAGAATCCGATCCCAATTGAGCAACAAAAGCAGGCTCAAACCGCGTGTTCCGTTTTGAATCGTTTGCATCTTTCCAGCCTTCAGAGCGTTATTTCAAACTGTCCCTGAATGGCTAACGCGCGAATAA
Organism: Thalassovita litoralis; assembly: GCF_900182725.1. Classification (GTDB taxonomy): domain Bacteria; phylum Pseudomonadota; class Alphaproteobacteria; order Rhodobacterales; family Rhodobacteraceae; genus Thalassobius; species Thalassobius litoralis. The sequence goes on along the minus strand of NZ_FXTO01000004.1, from coordinate 156,429 downwards.
GGCGGAACTGGGGCGCAATGGCGGCATTCCGCCGACATGCGCCCCGATCAGATCATCAGATCACGGGCAGAACAGATCGTTCGACAGGGCGAACAACATCGTGGTCAGGATGAACGCCAGCCCCACTGTCATCAGAATACGCAGGGCCTTTTCGCTGGGCGCACGTCCCACGACAGCCTCGTAAGCGTAAAACACCAGATGTCCGCCATCCAGAACCGGAATCGGGAACAGGTTCAGCAGCCCCACCGCAGCGGACAAAACGCCGATGAAATAGATATAGCTTTGCGTGCCCTGACTGGCCATCGCACCGGAAACTTCGGCAATGCCCAAGGGGCCGGACATGTTGCAACTGCTGATCGCGCCGGTGATCATGTGATACAGGCCCGAAACCGACCCTTGCATGATTTCCCATGTGATCCCCACACCATTCAGGAACGCGGTTCCCAGACCCGCGTATTCCGTTGCGGGGTCAAAGAACATGCCGCCCACAATGCCGATGCGCCATTTGGTTTCAAACCCACCGCCGGGTTGCGGTTCGTCCACCCGGCGCGGGGCCAGTGTGAAATCAAGGGTCTGGCCATCCCGCCACACCGTCACTTTCAGCGGCTTACCTTCGGCGGCAACCACGGCGTCTTTCAACTGTTCAAACACCTGAATCGGCTGACCATCCACGGCGGTGAACACGTCGCCGACTTTCAGGTCGATGTCATAAGCCGCAGATTGCGGGGCCAGTTGGGAAATGATCGGGGTCATAGGATGCGGGCCTGTCACGGTCCGTTCCGCCCCATCGCGGATCACGGTATAGCGCAGCAGGTTTTGCAGCGGCAGGTCGTCCATGAACCCGTCATAAGGCCCACCATCGGCGGATGGCAGACGCTGGCCTTCGATGGCTACGATTTCATCCCCCGGCAGCAGGTTCACCTCATACGGGGTGGGCAGGATCGTTCCCACGGTCAGCGGTTCCTTGACCACACCTGACGTCAGGCCGATGCCGGTGAAAATCGCAACCGCCAGAATGAAATTGAACACCGGCCCCGCCGCAACGGTGGCGGTACGCGCCCACAACGGTGCCCCTAGCATGGTGTGACGGCGCATATCGGGGGACAGTTGGGCCACGGCTTCTTCGTCGGGGCCACTGGCGGCATTAGCATCGCCCAGAAATTTCACATAGCCACCAAAGGGCAACAGCGCCAGTTGCCACCGCGTCCCGCGTTTATCGACCCGCGAAAACAACACTGGCCCAAAGCCCAGCGAAAACACCTCGGCATGGATGCCGGACCAGCGCCCGACGATGTAATGCCCGTATTCATGGATTGCCACGATCACTGACAGCGCGATCACAAAGGCCAATGCCGTCGTCAGAAAACCACCGAAAGCGGGGATTGCACCAATAATATCCAAAGACCTGTCCCGTTATCTGCCTGTTTTATCTGCCATGACCTGATCGGCCCGTATACGGGCCAGATGGTCTGCTGAAGCAACGTTATCAAGAGTAAACCCGGCGCGAATAAGGCCATTATCGGATGACAATTGTGTCATCACATCTTCGACCACCTGCGCCATATCCAAAAATCCGATCTGCCCGGCAATAAACCCATCCAGCGCCCGTTCCTTGGCCGCGTTGAAAATCGCGCCCATCATGCCGCCTGTCTGCATAACCTCTTGCGCCAGTCGCAGCGCTGGATAGCGGTCGGGATCGGGGGCGCGGAACGTCAACTGCCCGATCTGCGCCAGATCCAGCCGCGCCACCGGCAGCGGGCGGCGTTCCGGCCAGTGCAAGGCATAGCCAATCGCGTGACGCATATCCGGCGCACCGACATGGGCCATCAACGCCCCATCATTGAACCCCACCAAGGCATGAATCATGGATTCAGGATGTACCAGAACCTCGATCTGTTCGGGTTGGACGCCAAAAAACTCTTTGGTTTCTATGACTTCCATCGCCTTATTAAACATGGACGCACTGTCGATCGTGATCCGCTGCCCCATGTCCCAATTGGGATGCGAGGACGCCTGTTCCAACGTTGCCTGAGCCAATTTCTCTATCGGCCAATCGCGGAACGCCCCACCGCTGGCGGTGATGATAACGCGCTCTACCGCCGCCATATCCTCGCCCACCAAGGCTTGAAAAATCGCGGAATGCTCGCTGTCCACCGGCAGCACGGTCGCCCCGTGCACCCTGGCGGTTTCCATCAACAATGGCCCCGCCGTCACCAGCGATTCCTTGTTGGCCAGTGCTAGGGTTGCCCCCTGTTCCAGCGCCACCAATCCGGGGGCCAGCCCCGCCGCGCCGACAATGGCGGACATCACCCAATCCGCAGGCCGCGCGGCCGCGTCGAGCAAGGCACCCTGCCCGGCTGCGGCCTCGACACCGCTGCCAGCTAATGCCGCCTGTAAATCCGCCAGCAGATCGACATGCGCTGTCACGGCCAGATCCGCCCGCAAGGCCACGGCATCACGCGCCAGTTGCGCGATATTGCGCCCGCCCGTCAGCGCGACCACATCGTAATCGTCCGGGGCGCGGGCGATCAGATCCAGCGTGTTTTGCCCAATGGACCCCGTGGCCCCGAAAACGGAAACGCGTCTCATGGGGTGGTGACCGGCGGGAAGCCCGCGAAACTGGCCAGCAGGAACAGCATCAGTGCGCCCAGCATCCCGTCAAACCGATCCAGCAACCCGCCATGCCCCGGAATCAGGTTGGAACTGTCCTTGACCCCGGTCATCCGCTTGATCGCGCTTTCGGCCACGTCCCCCATTTGCGAGGCAAAGGACAACACAACACTGATCACAATCAGCCCCGCCCCAACCCCGGTTTGCGACATGAACCCAAAGGCCACCAGCGCGGCCCCGACCCATCCGGCGGCGGTGCCGGACCATGTTTTCTTGGGGCTGACACGGGGCCAGAATTTCGGACCGCCCAACAGACGCCCGGCAAAATATCCCGCCACATCGGTGACGATCACCACAGCGACCAGCCACAGCGTCCAGATCATACCGTGATCCACCCGCAGGGAAATCGCGCCTTTACCCGCCAGCAGGATCACCGCCAGATAGGCCGCAAAAATCCCCTTGTGCGTGTGCAACCGCCCCACACCGGACAAGGACGGTGCCAGTAACACCGGCAAGACGTACAAGGGCGGCAGAAACGCCGAGATCAGCACAGCAACGGCAGATAACAGCCCCATCTGCACGGCCAGACCGGATGTATCGGGCTGCAACATGCGCAGCAATTCCCACGCCATCAATCCGCAGACCGCCGCCAGCAGCAGCGTGAACACCATCCCGCCTTGCCAGATCGCAAAGCCGCCCACGGCCAGCATTCCCACGGCAGAAATCACACGCGGCGCCAGATCATCCCAGTTCGTCGCCATTGTCAGACCTTTACCCCGCCAAACCGCCGGTCCCGCCCGGCGTAGCTTCCGACGATCCCCGCGAATATTTCGGCGGTAAAGTCGGGCCATAGCGTGTCAATAAATTCATATTCGGCATAAGCGGATTGCCACAGCAAGAAGTTGGAAATCCGGGCCTCGCCACTGGTGCGGATCACCAAATCGGGATCAGGCAGCACACAAGTATCCAGATACCGGGGCAAGGTTTCTTCGTCCACCTTGGCCGGGTCCAGACGCCCCGCCGCCACATCTTCGGCCAGCCGCTTGGTGGCGCGGGCCACTTCGTCCCGCCCGCCATAGTTCAGCGCGATAGTCAGATGCACCCGGTCATTCCCGGCGGTGATCTGTTCCAGTTCATCCATCAGCGCGATCAGCTTTTTATCCAGCTTCACCCGATCCCCGATAAACCGCACACGCACGCCTTCGTTGAACAGCGCCCGCGCTTCCTTGGTGATATAGCGGCGAAACAGGCTCATCAGCCCGGCCACTTCGACCTGCGTTCGTTTCCAATTCTCTGTCGAGAAGGCGAAAATCGTCAGGTATTTCACCCCCAGATCGGGACAAGCCTCGACGATTTCACGAACGCGGCGGGCACCCGCATGATGGCCAAACAGGCGCGGACGGCCCCGCGCCTGCGCCCAACGTCCGTTCCCATCCATGATAATGGCAACGTGGCGTGGCCCCGATTGCTGTGCTGCAACGGCGGTCATAAGACCCCTTCCCGGTCTCAGACCTGCATAATCTCGGCTTGTTTGTTTTCCAGCGCCTTATCGACCAGCCCGATGTGCTTGTCGGTCAGTTCCTGCACTTCGGTTTCCCAGAATTTCTGGTCATCCTCGGACATGCCGTTTGCTTTGGACTTTTTGATCTGGTCCATACCGTCGCGGCGCACGTTGCGGATGGCGATCCGGGCGCGTTCGGCATAATCCCCGGCCACCTTGGTCAGTTCGCGGCGGCGTTCTTCGTTCAGTTCGGGGATCGGCAACATGATGATGGTGCCATTCAGTTGCGGGTTGATGCCCAGACCGCTTTGGCGGATTGCCTTTTCCACCTTGCTGACCATGCTTTTATCCCAAACATTGATCGTCACCATGCGCGGTTCCGGCACGTTCACGGTGCCAAGCTGGTTGATCGGCGTCATCTGGCCATAGGCGTCAACATGGATCGGGTCCAACATGGAACTGGACGCCCGCCCGGTCCGCAACGAGGCAAATTCGTTGCGCAAGGCGTTCATCGCCCCATCCATGCGGCGCGACAGATCATCGGTGTCGATCATGATTTCATCGTCAGACATGTTCTTGCTCTTCCTTTTTGCCCGCTGGCCGGGTCTTGAATGGCTGTTGGCAGGATACGCTTAACCGGCCACGGTTGTATAGGTGCCTTCCCCGGCAAGGATACCCCGGAACCCACCGGGTTCATCCAGCGAAAACACGATGATCGGCAGGTTGTTGTCCCGCGCCAGTGCAATGGCGCTGGCATCCATCACGCCCAGATGCTGCGCCAGCACCTCGTCATAGGTGACGGTATCGAACCGTTTCGCATCGGGGAATTTCACCGGGTCTTTATCGTAAACGCCGTCCACCTTGGTGCCTTTGAAAATCGCCTGACAGGCCATTTCATTCGCCCGCAACGTGGCAGCGGTGTCGGTGGTGAAATACGGGTTGCCGGTGCCTGCTGCGAAAATGCAGACCCGTTTCTTTTCCAGATGGCGCACGGCACGGCGGCGGATATAGGGTTCGCACACCTGATCCATCGGAATGGCGCTGATCACGCGGGTGAACACGCCCAGTTGTTCCAGCGCGGCCTGCATCCCCAGCGCGTTCATCACCGTGGCCAGCATTCCCATATAATCGGCCGTGGTGCGTTCCATCCCCTGCGCGCTACCCTGTAGCCCGCGGAAAATATTGCCGCCCCCGATCACCATGCAGATTTCAACGCCCAGATCGTGAACCGATTTCACCTCGCGGGCGATGCGTTCAACGGTCGGTGGGTGCAGCCCGAATCCCTGGGAGCCCATAAGCGCCTCCCCCGAAATTTTTAACATCACCCGTTTGAACTTGGTCGCAGCGGCTTTGTCCGTTGCAGAAAGAATCTCATCGGCCATGTGGGAGGCTCCGTGTACGGTCTTGTTATATTTGTCGCGCAAAATGTAGGAAAACGCCGCCGGGTTCAATCCGAGAGTCCCGCTTTACCGTATTTCCCTGCCCCCCCCTTATCAAACGGGCCGGAAACAGGTATCGCGGGGCCATGACAAAGCTGACCGATCTTCTTGCCGATATCCCCGCAAACCGCCCGGTTTTGATTGCGGGACCAACGGCATCCGGAAAATCGGCGCTGGCGCTGGAAATTGCCCGCACCCAAGGCGGCGTCATCATCAATGCCGATGCGATTCAGGTCTATGCCAACTGGCGAATTCTGACCGCCCGCCCCACATCCAAGGAAGAGGCGGACCAGCCCCATCGCCTGTATGGGCATATTCCCGGTGATGCCGATTATTCCGTAGGCCATTGGCTGCGTGACCTGAAACCGCTGTTACAGGGATCGGAACTCCCAATCATCGTGGGTGGCACGGGGTTGTATTTCACGGCCCTGACCGAAGGATTGGCCGACATCCCCGCCACACCGCCCGACATTCGCGCCATTGCGGATGCCCGAATTGCCGAACATGGGCATACCCCCCTGCTGGATGAACTGGATCAGCAAACCCGCGCCCGTCTGGATGTGCTGAACCCGATGCGGGTGCAACGCGCGTGGGAAGTGCAACAAGCCACCGGACGCGGATTGGCCGCGTGGCAGGACGACACCCCGCCGCCGCTACTGCCGCTGGAGCGCACCACACCCATCCTGTTTGACGTGGATCGCGATTGGCTGAACGACCGGATCGCCCGGCGGTTTGATCTGATGCTGGAACAAGGCGCCCTGGACGAAGCCCGCGCCAACCTACCCACATGGAACCCGGCACATCTGTCTGCCAAAGCCATCGGTGCGCCGGAACTCATCGCCCATTTGCGCGGCGAACTGACCTTGGATCAGGCCCGAGAAAACGCCACCATCGCCACACGACAGTTCGCCAAACGTCAGCGCACATGGTTCCGGTCAAAAATGAAGCGCTGGCGCGGATTTCAGCCGTAAGCGAAAATTCGCATCAATTATCGCTTTACATTTTTCGACTATTCGCCGCATCAAGCATGGGAAACCAGCAAAATGGGTAGTCAAAAGCGATCATTATGCCCCCAAACGCCGAACCCCGTAAACCAAGCGAGATTCGCATTACCTCTATCGCGCAGGTCTTGCGCAATGGGGCGTGGCGGTTGGCGGAATTGCATGACCGCGATCATGATCTGTTGCTTTGGGTCACGAAAGGACAGGGATTAGCCATCCTGCAAGGGGTCCGCTGCGGCGTCGGCGCGCATAACGCGTTTTACATCCCTGCCGGTACGCTGTTTTCCTTGGATCTGGGGCGCACCGGGTTTGGAATCGCGGTGCGCATTCCACACGATCCGGCGCTAACGCTGCACGACGCCCCCATGCTGCTGCGCATCCGCGAGGTTCACGCCCAATCCGAATTGACGGGTCTGCTGGATCATCTGCAACGGGAACGGGATCACAATGCCCCCTTCATGGACGAAGCCGCCCGCGCCCATGTGGCGTTGATTTCGGTTTGGATGCGGCGGCAAGCCTTGGCATTGCATGGGCCGGACGAACCCAAACTGCCTGCCGGTCAGCGCCTTGTCGAAGCATTTTGCGCCTTGGTGACGCAGGAATTTCGTACCGGCAAAACGATGGCGGAATTTGCGGCAATGCTGGGGGTCACACCCACGCATCTGTCCCGCGCCTGCCGGGAACATACGGGCATCACTGCGGCGGACATTCTGACCAAACGCAGCCTGTACGAAGCCCGCCTGCTGATCGAAACCACCGATATGCCGCTCAAGGAGATCAGCGAGGCCATCGGCTTTGGCAGCCCCGCCTATTTTTCGCGCTTTGTATTGCAACATACCGGGCAAAGCCCCACAGACCTGCGGCGCCGCACCTCGGTGGAAACAGCCCCCGCCCAAAGGACGGGGGCCATACTTGTCCCAAACAGACGATATTAGCATCCATCTGGCGCTATGATCAGTTCATCGCGCCTGCTTTTGGTTCGGCCACGTTCATGCCATCCAGACGGTTGGCCGTTTCATCCGCAAAAGCCGCAATCATCGCAGTTTGCAAGGCATCGGTCGGAACCGCATCCGCATCGACGGCATGCATCAGGATCGGAAAAGTATAGTCCGGCTGCGTGCCTTCCGATTTCGAGATATAGACAAAACCGCCCAGACGGTCGAACCGGCCATCTTCGGGCAGGTTGGTGTCCCCCGCCATCGAGATTTCCCAGATGTCCACATCCACGATAAAGCCATTGTCAGCAACGCGGTTGTCCAATTCAGACTTGATTACCGCGCTCAAGTCAGCGGGCAGCGTCGGATGTTTGAGCGCCCCATCGCTATTTTCCCACGGCATTTTCTGAATGGTGTCATCCACATCCAGCGTTTCAACAGGCAGTTGATCAGCAGCAAAAGCCGCCCCCGTCAGACCGAAAACCAAAGCCAGTGCAGTCATAGATTTCTTGAACATGATCACTCTTCCTACGTTGTTAAGCTAACGCGGCACCATTGTTTGCAGCCCCGCGTTTTGTATGGCTTTCCAACGGGCCAATCCGCCCGGAAGTTCCTGTTCAATTTTCAAAAATCACACAAATTACACCAATAATACATTATTATATGCTGTTTTTAAACGAAAAATATTTTCTCAATTTTTCGCCTCACTCGCCTCCAGTTCCGCCAACAGCGGCTCATATCGGGCGTCTGTCAATGTCTTTAAGAAGGCAACCAGCGCGTCAATCCGATCATCTTTCAGGGCTGGTCCAGTTTTCAATTCCTCAAGCGATATGTTCTCGGCCACCTCGGGCGCACCCCATTCCGCCCCGGTTTCAGGGTTGATCTGCCGATGCGCCGCCCGCGAATTGTATTTGTTGTAAAACAGGATCACGGTGCGCAGGTCTTTGAACACCCCGTTATGCATATACGGCCCCGTCACGGCCACGTTCCGCAAGGTCGGCACTTTGAATTTTCCGCGTTGCGCAGGATCGTCGATATGCGCCGCCAAGCCAGCATCCCGCACCTGACGGCCCAGTTGGTCCTCTAACGTGGAGTTGGCCGGGGTGCCGATGTTGTGGAATTCGTAGTTCGAGAAGGTTTCCCGCGCATCAACCGCACTGGTGCGCAATTGGTGGCAAATATTGCAGTTGGTGAATTGCTGCGAAAAGAACAAAAGCCGCCCAAGGTCTTCTTGCTTGGTCAGTTCCACCTCGCCGCGCAGATAGCGGTCATATTTGGAATCGAACGGGGCAAAGGCGGGACCACGTTCAAACGTGGCAATGGCATCGGTCATCGCATCATAGGCCGCGTCAGGGTTTTGCATGACGTTTTCACCATAAAGAACTGAAAACGCAGAAACATAATCCGGGTTCTCCTGCAACCTAGCGATCACTTCGGCCTTATCCGACATACCCATTTCCACCGGGTTCAGCGGCGGCCCACCGGCTTGTCCTTCCAGTCCGGCCTCGCGTCCATCCAGAAACTGCCCGCCATTCCATTTCCCGTCTTCACGTTTGTGGAACCCCGGCGAAAACGCGGCATAGCTGGCCGTTGGGGCATTGCGATCCCCCAAAGACACCCCATCATCCCCCAGAGATGTCGCCATCCCCAGCCGTACACCGCGCGGATCGGCAAATCCGGTTTCCGGATCATGGCAGGTCGCACAGGACTGGGTTCGGTTTTGGGACAGGTTCACATCGAAAAACAACGCCGCGCCCAAAGCTTCGCGGGTATCATACCGCTGATTTTCGGCAACACCGATCACTGCGGCCAATCCGGCGCCAAGTACAAATGCCGATGCAATCCAAATCCGTGCCATACGCCCACATCCCCAATATTCGACGATCAGGCGGGTCTACCCGCATGGCAGGGACTTACCTTGACAATAATCAATAGTCGAGTAATTTTGTTGGATATAAGGTAAACTGATTTAGCTGCCCCAGATGGTCACAACATAATTGCGGGTTTCTTCATAGGGCGGCACGCCGCCATATTTGCGCACGGCTTCCGGTCCGGCATTATACGCCGCCAAAGCCAGCCGCCACGATCCGAAATTTTTGAACTGCTGCGCCAGATAGCGTGCGCCGCCATCCAGATTTTGGAACGGGTCCAGCGGGTCCACCCCCAGCACCTGCGCCGTTTCCGGCATCAACTGCGCCAGTCCCAGCGCCCCCTTGTGTGATTTGGCATTGGCGTTGAAACGGCTTTCCTGATGCACCAGCCGCAAAAACAGCTCCTCGGGGACGCCATGACGCTGCGCGGCGGATCGCGCCATATCCAGATACGGCCCGCGATATTTCCCGTTATACATCTGCGGCCCCCAGTTCGTTGGGGTGTTCACGCTGGGCGGCTGCAATCGCACGCTGGCTTTGTATTGATCCGAGGCCCGGTTATCCAAAACCTTTGTCTGGGATCTGAACAGCTTGTTCCGCGACTTGGAAGACAGAATATCCGCCTGCACCGCACCCGCCGACATTACAGCCAGCGCACTGACGGCCATCACCATTTTGCGCATCATTCTGTCCCACACCGTTTACTTGCGGCGCATATTAGCCGTAATCAGCCGAATTTCCACCCCTGAACCGGATCAGTCGGCAGCAGCCTGCCCATCGCCGGACGGCACCAAGGGTTGCGTCATCAAATCCTCGATCAGCAAACTGACCAGATCACCCCGGCCATTCACCCCGGCCTTGCGATATATCGCATTCAGATGCGCTTTGACCGTGCCTTCGGCGCTGCCCCGCATTTGCGCGATTTCGCTGATCGACGCCCCCTTGATTGCAAAGGTTGCGACATCCTGTTCCGATGGTGTCAGCCGCCACGCCTGAAAATAGCTTTCCATCAATTCGTGTAACGCCCCGGACGCAACAGACAAACCCCGCTCCATCCGGGCCTGACGGCGCAGCATCCGCAGCAGGTACACCACCTCGATCACAATGGAAATCGCCAGCGTCAGCGCCGCCAGCGTTTCAACGATCAGATGCAGATCGACATATAACGCCCCGCTGTCCCAATAATCGGCCACCGAATCCGTCACGAAAAACACCGCGGCAAAAGCCTGCACCGTGATCAGGATCAACAGTGACAGGCCCCGCCGTTTCAGCCCCGGATCAATCACGGGCGATCCCCGGCTGTATCTGGCATCTGCTTGCGGCCAGTGACCATAGCACGCGGCAGGTTCACCCCTGTGCGCCAGCTTTCAAACAGTACTGCCGCCACATGGGCCGCAACGGAAAACCCGATCCAACCGGCCAGTATTTCGTGCAGTTCTTCCACCCAATCGACCCCCCAAAACATATCGGTGGTCATCATGTAGCCGGTCAATCCGATCAGCGCCACCGACAGCAGAAGGTTATAGATCATCAGCGCCCCAAGCGGGGTATGCCCCTTGTGATATTTGACCCGACCCAAGGCAATGTCCTGCACCTGTTCCAGCGACGCATTGACATCGGGCGGGAAATCCGAAAACCGCGCGTGTTTCGTGCCAATCAGCCCCCAAATCATTCGCGCAGCCACCAGCGCCACAACCCCGTAGCCGATCCAGTTATGCAACTTGCTTTCATCGTCCAGGATCAGCCCGTTTAAGGCGATCCCCAATACCAGCATCCAATGGAACAGCCGTACAAACGGGTCCCAGACTTTGACCTCGGTCATCATTCTGTCCTTTTCCAAAAGGGGCCAAGGGGCGGTTTCCCGCCCCGGCCCATTCATCACGTCAGATCAATCGTCGCTCTTGGTGCGTACCACGGTCAGTTGCTCGTCCAGATAGACTTCCAGCTTTTGGCCGTCCTTCATCACATAAGCCTCGTACAGGCCGTCTTCGCGTTTGATTTTGCGCACGTCATACCCCTGCTCGGTCAGATGCGCGCGGATTTTCGTCTGCATATCTTCGGACACTTTGCCACTGGCCAAAACCGGGCTTGCCAGCCCTGCAACCAGAACGCCTGCCAATGCTGCCGAGGTCAATTTGCGGATCATATTCGTTTCTCCTGTATCTGTTCCGGCCCTGCGCCGGTCTGGATCAAATCGCAGGGTAACGCAGGAAATCCTATTGGTCCGGGGGTGTATTTGCGGGAAACCCCTGCGCCTATACCTTAGGTTTAGGCGGTTTTACGTGAACAGACGACTGACGAACCGGGGTATTGTCGGAACTTTACCTTTTCCCCTGCCCGTGGTGTAAGCAGGGAAACGAGTCAACGGGAGAGCATCATGGCCGGATCTGTGAACAAGGTAATTCTGGTGGGCAATCTGGGCCGCGACCCCGAGGTGCGCAGCTTCCAGAATGGCGGCAAAGTCTGCAACCTGCGCATCGCCACTTCGGAAACGTGGAAAGACCGCAACACCGGCGAACGCCGTGAACGGACGGAATGGCATTCGGTCGCGATCTTCCAAGAAGGTCTGGTGCGCGTTGCAGAACAATACCTGCGCAAAGGCTCCAAGGTTTATATCGAAGGCCAGTTGCAAACCCGCAAATGGCAGGATCAATCCGGTCAGGACCGCTATACCACTGAAATCGTCCTGCAAGGTTTCGGCGGCACGCTGGTCATGCTGGACGGTCGCGGCGAAGGCGGCGGCGGTCAGGGTGGCGGCGGCTACGGTGGTGGCAATCAGGGCGGCGGCTATGGCGGCGGTTACGATTCCGGCCCGTCTTATGACTCGGGTCCGTCCTATGGCGGCGGCAATCAGGGCGGCGGGTCGCGCGGTGGCGACATTGACGACGAAATCCCGTTCTGATCCCGGTATTTTCACCACAGACACAAAGGCCGCCCCTATTCGGGCGGCCTTTTGCATTTAGCGCACTATCGCTTCGATGCCCCACAGGATTAACGCCGCGGGGACAGACAAAGCACAGGCGATCAATGTCAACGCCTGCATCGTCAGGCGCGGCGGCGGGGCGTCATGCCCCAAAACGGTTGATTTCTGTGACCTCATAAGACCGTATTAACCACACATTAGGTTTTCATTGTCTTAACAGAGCTATGGAAATCGCCCCGCTCCAACAATCCGCCCCCTATGCCACGGCCATGATGGCGCTTGGGGTTCCCACGCACCGGATTGGTCCGGCGCTGTCTCTGCACCGGCGGGTGCCGCTGCTTGGGGATTTGACCTATCTGCCCCGTGCCACCTGCCCCGGCGATCTGCCGCCCGGTCCCTGCCTGATCAACGCCCCCGATCCGGCTGCCGATACGCGGCACCACGCTGCGGGGCATATCCCGGTGATGACACCGCAAATCATGGCTGTACTGGACCTGCGCCCGGATGATCCCGCACGGATGGCCGCCCAGCATGGCAAATGGCGCAATCGTCTGCGCCGGGCTGCGGCGGCCCCGTTGAAAACCCACGCCTGTCGTTTCGATCCGGCCCGCCACGGCTGGTTGTTAGATCACGAAACCCACCAGCGCAAAACGCGCCGTTACCGCGCCCTGCCCCATACCTTTACCTGTGCCTATCCGTGTGACCAAACCCTGTTGCTGACCGCGACCCGGCAAAACCGCCCCGTTGCGGCAATGCTGTTTTTGCTGCACGCCCCCGGCGCGACCTATCATATCGGCTGGTCCAACCCCGAAGGTCACGCGCTGAATGCCCATACGTTGCTGTTGTGGCGCGCCAGCCAAATCCTGCGCACCCGCAGCGTGACCCATCTGGAACTGGGACCGCTGGACACCCGAACCGCCCCCGGTCTGGCCCGATTCAAGCTGGGCAGCGGTGCAATCCCCGTAAAACTGGGGCATACATGGCTGTCTTTGCCTGTGCTTTCGCCCTTGCTCAGAACGTTCAGGCACTGGGGCGGCTTTCCCTCTGGCCTTTTTGGCTAAGTCAGTATAGGCGGACCCCGAACAAGTCAGGAAACGCTTATGGATCTGCGAAATATCGCCATCATCGCCCACGTTGACCACGGCAAAACCACCCTTGTGGATGAGCTGCTGAAACAGTCCGGGGCCTTCCGTGAAAATCAGGCCGTGGCCGAACGTGCCATGGACAGCAACGATCTGGAACGGGAACGCGGGATCACCATCTTCGCCAAACCCACCAGTGTTGAATGGAAAAACACCCGTATCAACATCGTGGACACCCCCGGCCACGCCGATTTCGGCGGCGAGGTGGAACGTATCCTCAGCATGGTGGACGGTGTGGTTCTGCTGGTGGACGCCGCCGAAGGCCCGATGCCGCAAACCAAATTCGTGACCTCGAAGGCGCTGGCACTGGGCCTGCGTCCGATCGTGGTGCTGAACAAGGTCGACAAACCCGATGCCGAACCTGACCGCGCATTGGACGAATGTTTTGACCTGTTCGCCAGCCTTGGTGCCGACGAAGACCAGCTTGATTTCCCGCATATGTATGCCTCGGGGCGCAATGGCTGGGCAGATGCCGATCTGGATGGTCCGCGCAAAGACCTGCACGCCCTGTTCCAACTGATTGTGAACCACGTTCCGGCCCCGAAACAGTTGAAGCACCAGGACGAAGATTTCCGTATGCTGGCGACCACGCTGGGCAGCGACCCCTTTATCGGTCGTACCCTGACGGGCCGTGTTGAATCCGGTCGTGCCAAAGTGGGCGCAACCGTGCAGGCGATCAGCCGCGTGGGTCAGAAAATCGAACAATTCCGCGTGACGAAAATTCAGGCCTTCCGCGGTCTGGCCATGCAGGAAATCGACGAAGCCGTTGCCGGTGACATCGTGACGCTGGCCGGGATGAGCAAGGCCACCGTGGCTGATACCATTTGTGCGCTGGCTGTGGATGAACCGCTGGACGCGCAACCGATTGACCCGCCCACCATCACCGTGACCTTTGGCATCAACGACAGCCCGCTGGCGGGCCGGGATGGCAAAAAGGTGCAATCGCGCGTCATCCGTGATCGCCTGATGAAAGAAGCGGAATCCAACGTCGCCATCAAAATTGCCGACACCCCCGGCGGTGAAGCGTTCGAAGTGTCGGGCCGTGGCGAATTGCAGATGGGTGTTCTGATTGAAAACATGCGCCGCGAAGGGTTCGAATTGTCGATCTCGCGCCCGCAGGTGATCATGAAAGAAGAAGACGGCAAGCGGATCGAGCCGGTCGAAGAAGTCACCATCGACGTGGATGACGATTACTCGGGTGCTGTGATCGAAAAAATCACTGGCGCACGCAAGGGCGAACTGGTGGAAATGAAACCCGCCGGTGCAGGTAAAACCCGCATCATCGCCCATGTGCCGTCGCGCGGGTTGATCGGCTATCACGGCGAATTCCTGACCGATACGCGCGGCACCGGCGTGCTGAACCGCGTGTTCCACGGCTGGTCCGAACACAAGGGTTCCATTCCGGGCCGCCGCGCTGGCGTTCTGATCTCGATGGAGGATGGCGAGGCCGTGGCCTATGCGCTGTGGAACCTTGAGGAACGCGGTAAGCTGTTCGTGGAACCGCAGGAAAAAGTGTATCAGGGCATGATCATCGGGGAACATTCCCGCGATAACGATCTGGAAGTGAACCCGCTGAAAGGCAAGAAACTGACCAACGTGCGCGCCTCTGGCACGGACGAAGCGGTACGCCTGACGCCGATTTCGCGCATGACGCTGGAACAGGCGATTGCCTATATCAACGACGATGAACTGGTCGAGGTGACGCCGAACGCGATCCGCCTGCGCAAGCGCTATCTGGACCCGCATGAACGCAAGCGGATGGCACGCCAAGCCTGATGCTGATGGGCCGCCCTTCGGGGCGGCCTTTTTCTTCGGCACAGCATCTTCGCGCAGATGCACAAAAACCCGCCTTCGCAAACGCTTCTGTGCGTATTATCTTGGGGGCCAAAGGAAGGAACACCATCATGCGCAAAATTCAATCACAGGGCGTTCACCACATCACCCTGATGGGGGCTGACCGCCAAACCAGTATCGACTTTTGGGAAGGCGTGCTTGGGATGCCCTTCGTCTTTGAGCAGCCCAATCTGGACAATCCCAAAGACAGCCACCTGTATTTCGATCCCGGTGACGGGCGGTTGATCACGATTTTCACCAACGAAGACCGTCAGGCAGACCGCCGCCGTACCTCGACCGATACGGGGGCTGTGCATCACATCGCGTTCAACGTCAGCAAGGCCAGCTTCACCCAGGCCGCCGACCGTCTGAAAGCACGCGGGATTGTCGTTCACGGGCCGAAAGATCGCGGTTTCATGGATTCGCTGTATTTCAAGGACCCGCTGGGGCTGTTGATCGAACTGGCCTGTTATCGGTTTGAACCGCCCGTGGGCTGCACCTATGCCGATGTGATGATCCGCGCCCATAAAATCCGGGTGGAACGTGGGGATTACAACATTCAGGAAATCCATCTGGCCGACGCAATCGAGGAGTTGGTCGAAACCCGCCAACACTCGCTGTCATCGGATCGCAGCGCGAAAAACCCGTTCTGAAACGAAAAAGGCCGCGCATCCCGCGCGGCCTTTGATTTGTTACGGTTCCGTCCTTATTCAGACGTTTCAACCACCATCAATTCCCGTTCGGACGCGCCACGGGCGTGGTTCAGCGCTTCTTGGTAGTCGGGGCTGTTATAACAGGCCACCGCCGTATCCACATCGGGGAACCACGCCACCACGTTGCGCGGGCGTTCCTTACCTTCCAACTGTACGAACCGTCCTGCGCGAGCAATGAAACGGCCGCCGTGTTTGGCAATCGCAGGCCCGGCCAGTTCGGCATATTTACCGTAAGCCTCGGCATCGGTGACAGTCACATGGGCAATCCATAGGGCTGGCATGTCGGCTCTCCTTTTTCTCAGACACCATCCACGACAACAATGTCGCGGACGCTGGCACGCAAAGCAATCGGCAAAATTTCCTGATATTCGGCCGAGTTATACCACGCAATTGCCGCAGCACGATCCGGGAATTCGATCAGAACCTGACGGCTGCGGGCTTCGCCTTCGACCGTTTCCTGTTCGCCGCCCTTAACCAGAAACCGCCCCCCGGCCTTTTCCGCAAGCGCAACCGTCTGGCTGGCATAGGTCATGTAATCTTCGGGATCGGTTACGTCGATCCGCGCGATGATATAGGCCGTCATGTGGCTCTCCTTATCCCTGCAACACAGCTTTGGCTGCGGCAATCGCGGCATCGGCGTTGGCCACGTCCTTGGCCCCACCCTGCGCCATATCGGGACGGCCACCGCCGCCCTTGCCGCCCAGTTCGGCCACCGCGGCCCGCACCATTTCAACCGCAGACAGCCGATCGGTCAGGTCGCCCGTCACACCCGCTGCCACGGCTGCCTTGCCATCGGCATCGGCAATCAGCAGCACTGCACCAGATCCCAGCCGCGCCTTGTGTTCATCCACCAGCGGCGGCAGATCCCGGCCTGAAACGCCGCTCAGAACCTGAGCCACGAATTGCACGCCGTTCACCTCCTCGGCGCCCGCGCCACCGCCCTGCCCGGCCCCGCCAGCCATCGCCAGATCACGGCGCAGTTGCGCAACCTCGTTGCTCAGCGCCTTGCGCTCGCTCAGCAACGCTTCGACCCGTTCGACCACCTCGGTCGGCTGGGCCTTCAATGCGCCCATCACGGCAGACAAGGTATTGGCCTGTTCGTGCAGATATTCCAGCGCCGCCTGTCCGGTCAGCGCCTCGATCCGGCGCACCCCGGCGCTGGACGCGCTGTCACCAAGGATCACGCACATGCCGATATCGCCGGTCTGTTTCACATGGGTGCCGCCGCACAGCTCCAGCGAATAGGTGTTGCCATCCTGCCCTTTGCCGGTTGGCGCACGGCCCATCGACACCACGCGCACCTCGTCCCCGTATTTTTCACCGAACAAAGCCTGCGCCCCCAGCGCCCGCGCATCATCCGGCGTCATGATCCGGGTATCTACCGGCGTGTTCTGCCGGATATAGGCGTTCACATCGGCGGCAACCTTGCTCAATTCCGCATCCGACAGCGCCTTGGCATGGCTGAAATCGAACCGCAGACGATCCGGCGCATTTAGCGATCCGCGCTGCGCCACATGTTCGCCCAGCGTTTCGCGCAGTGCTTCATGCAGCAGGTGCGTCGCAGAGTGGTTGGCCCGAATGGCCGACCGCCGCGCGTGATCCACCTCTAGCACCGCCGCTGCGCCGGTGGCGATTTCGCCCTCGGTCACTTCGGCAAAGTGGATGAACACGCCCGCCGCTTTCTTGGTATCGGTGATACGCGCCACGCCGGTTTCGGTTTTCAGCGTGCCGGTGTCCCCCACTTGACCGCCGCTTTCGCCATAAAACGGCGTCTGGTTCACTGCGATCTGGATGCTGTCGCCCTTGGCGGCTTTGTCCGCCTGCGCGCCATCCTTGACCACGGCCACCACCTGCGCTTCGGCCGTTTCGGTGTCATAACCCAGAAATTCGGTCACGCCCTTGTTTTCCGCGATGTCATACCAAACGGTTGCATCCGCGGCTTCGCCCGAACCGGCCCAGGCCGCGCGGGCCTTGGCCTTTTGCTCGGCCATTGCCGCGTCAAACCCATCGGTATCCACGGTCAGACCCTTTTCGCGCAGCGCGTCCTGCGTCAGGTCCAGCGGGAACCCATAGGTATCATACAGCTTGAACGCCGCCTCGCCCGGTAGCGCCGTGCTGTCGCCCAAACCTGCCACTTCGTCATCCAGAAGCTTCAGGCCACGATCCAGCGTTTGCTTGAACCGTGTTTCTTCCAGCAGAAGCGTTTCTTCGATCAGCGCCTGCGCCTGCCGCAATTCCGGGTAGGCATCGCCCATCTGCGCCACCAGCGTTGGCACCAGCCGGTTCATCACCGGGTCTTTCGCCCCCAACAGATGCGCATGGCGCATGGCACGGCGCATGATCCGCCGCAGCACATAACCGCGCCCGTCATTGCTGGGCATCACCCCATCCGCAATCAGGAACGAGGTTGACCGCAGGTGATCCGCGATCACCCGATGATGCACGTTCTGATCCCCGAACGGGTCCACATTCGTGGCATGGGCCGAGGCTTCGATCAACGCGCGGAACAGATCGGTGTCATAGTTGTCATGGCTGCCCTGCAACAGCGCCCCGATCCGTTCCAGCCCCATGCCAGTGTCGATGGATTGCATATCAAGATCAATCATCGACCCGTCTGCGAACTGTTCGTTCTGCATGAAAACGACGTTCCAGATTTCAATGAAACGGTCGCCGTCTTCTTCCGGGCTACCCGGAGGGCCACCCCAGATGTGATCGCCGTGATCATAGAAAATTTCGGTGCAGGGACCGCAGGGACCAGTCGGCCCCATCTGCCAGAAATTATCGCTGGTGGCGATGCGGATAATCCGGTCTTCGGGCACGCCCACGCTTTTCCAGATATTAAACGCCTCGTCATCGGTATGGTAAACCGTGGTCAGCAGGCGGGATTTGTCGATCCCGAATTCTTTCGTCACCAGTTCCCATGCGAATGGGATCGCTTCTTTTTTGAAATAATCGCCAAAGCTGAAATTCCCCAGCATTTCAAAAAACGTGTGGTGCCGCGCGGTATAGCCGACATTGTCCAGATCGTTGTGTTTCCCACCCGCGCGCACACATTTCTGCGCGGTTGTTGCGCGGACGTAATCGCGCTTTTCCACCCCGGTGAAGCAGTTCTTAAACTGCACCATCCCCGAATTGGTGAACATCAGCGTCGGGTCGTTGCGCGGCACAAGCGGACTGGACGGGACAATCGTATGCCCCTGTTTTTGGAAATAGTTCAGGAAGGTCGAGCGGATCTCGTTCAGGCTGGGCATCGGTTTCACGATCTTTCAGGCAAGGCCAAATTTCCCGCAGATTTAGCCCCGCCCGCGCCCGGTGTCCACAGCTAGCTTGGTTTGCAATCCGTCACGCCGTTACAAAATCCGGAATATGGAAAAGCCGGGCGCGATACTGCACCCGGCTTTTTGCAAATGAAACGGGATGGGTGGGACCGATCAGGCCTCCAGCACGTCGTCATCTTCTTCGTTCATGTGGAAATCCAAACCATGCGCAGCGCGGATTTTATCCTCGATCTGATAGGCGATTTCCGGGTTGTCGCGCAGGAATTGCTTGGCGTTCTCTCGTCCCTGCCCCAGCCGTTCATCGGCATAGCTGAACCAAGCACCCGATTTATCCACCACGCCCGCTTTCACGCCCAAATCAAGCAGTTCGCCAGTTTTGGAAATGCCTTCGCCATACATGATGTCGAATTCGACCTGTTTGAACGGCGGCGCAACCTTGTTTTTCACCACTTTCACGCGGGTGGAGTTGCCCACCACTTCGTCCCGGTCCTTAATGGCCCCAATGCGGCGGATATCCAGCCGGACAGAGCTGTAGAATTTCAGCGCATTGCCCCCAGTCGTGGTTTCCGGGCTGCCGAACATAACGCCGATTTTCATGCGGATCTGGTTGATGAAGATCACCATACACTTGCTGCGCGCGATGGACCCGGTCAATTTACGCATGGCCTGACTCATCAGGCGGGCCTGTACGCCGACATTGCTGTCGCCCATGTCGCCTTCCAGCTCGGATTTCGGGGTCAGCGCCGCGACCGAGTCGACAACAACCATGCTGACGGCCCCGGACCGCACCAGCGTATCCACGATCTCCAATGCCTGTTCGCCCGTATCAGGCTGGCTGATCAGCAGCTCATCCAGATTAACGCCCAGCTTCTTGGCATATTGCGGGTCCAGCGCGTGTTCGGCATCGACAAAGGCGCAAATCCCGCCTTTTTTCTGCTCTTCGGCCACGCAATGCAACGTTAGCGTGGTTTTCCCCGAACTTTCCGGCCCGTAAATTTCGATAATCCGCCCCTTAGGCAGGCCGCCAATCCCCAGCGCAATATCCAGCCCCAAAGACCCGGTCGAGGTCGCCTCGATCTCTTGCACGGCATTTTCGCCGCCCAGTTTCATGATCGAGCCTTTGCCGAATTGCCGTTCAATCTGCGCCAATGCGCTATCCAGCGCCTTTTGCTTATCCGCGTTGCGTTTGCTGTCCATCGAAAGAAGATCTGCCGTTGCCATTGTTCGCTTCCTTATCCCATACCAGCCGCCCCGCGGCAATCGCTGCATGTGTTCGCCGTATGTTCCCGCTCGTTATGAATACAAAACAAGAACATTACAACAGAAAAATTCCTAGTTTCAATTTGAGCAAAGAGCGTTAATGATTGGTTGACGCCGCCGGTATATTTTCAAATATCACATAAGGAATTCCGCACATGCTTGTGTTTTGGAAGGAAAAAATTGTTTTTCTGTCTGTTCCAAAAACCGGCACGACAGCCTATCAGGCAGCCCTTGCCCCCCGTGCGACGATGGTCGTGACCGACCCGCCGGAGCTGAAACATGCCCCGCTTTACCGCTATAACCGCTTCTTCCGCCCGATGTTCGACAAGGTGGGCGGGGCCGATATGGAGACGCTGGCGGTTGTGCGCGAACCGATCAGTTGGCTGGGAAGCTGGTATAGATACCGCCGCCGCCCCTTTATGGAAGGACGGCCAAATGCAACCCATAACGTCAGCTTCGACGCATTCGTCGAAGGTTATCTTCAGGGGAAACCGCCCGGCTTTGCCAATGTCGGCAGTCAGGCCAAATTTCTGGAACCGCGCCCAAACGGCACAGCCGTGACACATCTGTTTCGCTACGAAGACCAACCCGAATTACGTCGCTTTCTAGAGGACAGATTGAACGTCACACTGGAGTTGACACAAGAAAACGTCTCTCCGCAAATGTCGCTGGACCTGTCCCCCGAAATCGAACGCCGCCTGCGACGCAAACGCCCCGAAGAATTCGCGCTATGGGAAAGCGCGGCGCGGTAAGCCCACATCACGCCATTTGTTTTTGCACCGTATCCAGCAGATCGGTCAGCGAAAACGGCTTGGGTAAAAAGACGGAATTGCTGACGGGGTCTGCGCTGTCGTCCAGCGCATCCTCGGCGTAGCCGGACACGAAAACCACCCGTACATCCGGGCGGATTTGGCGTGCCTGACGAACCCATGTGGGGCCGTCCATCCCCGGCATAATCACATCCGTCACGAACAGATCCACATCCAACAACGGGTCTTGCAATAGGTTCATCGCCTCTTCACCTGTTCCCGCCTCGATCACCGTGTAGCCCTTGAGCTTCAACGCCCGCGATGCAAATGCCCGCACCGGGGCCTCGTCCTCGACCAGCAGCACCACACCTTCATCACGTGGCATAGGCACGTTCCGAGACGGCAGAGGTTTGTCCCGCGCAGGTCCAGCAACAGGAACGCCCTGATAAACAGGGAACATCAGCGTAAAGGTCGTGCCCCGGCCCACAGTGCTGTCCACAAAGATGAAACCACCGCTTTGCTTGACGATCCCATATGCCGTGGACAACCCCAGACCTGTGCCTTCGCCCTGTCGCTTGGTGGCAAAAAAGGGTTCAAACACCTTTTGCAACTTATCAACAGGAATGCCGCATCCTTTGTCAGACACCTGAACCGTCACATATTCCCCCGGCGGGACTGTGGCACGGTCCCGTTCCAATGGAATTTCCAACCGCTGAATACCAGTTTCGATCCGAATGTCCCCGCCCTCTGGCATGGCGTCGCGGGCGTTCACAACCAGATTCATCAGCACTTGTTCCAACTGCCGCTTATCCGCCCGTACATTTTTCAGCACCGGATCATGCATCAAGGTCAGAGTGATCTTTTCCCCCACCAAGCGATTTAGCAGATGCGTCAGATCAGCCAGCGTTTCCCGCCAAGATTTCAGGACGCAACGTTTGTTTACGGGAAAACGCCAGAAGCTGCCCCACAAGCGCCGCCGCGCGATTGGCATTTTGTGTGATTTGCACCAAATCGGCGTAATCGGGGTCTTCCTGATCATGGCGCAGAAGCAACAAATCGCAATGGCCGGAAATCGCCGTCAGCAGGTTGTTGAAATCATGCGCCACCCCCCCGGCCAATTCGCCGATCGCCTGCATTTTCTGACTTTGTACAAATTGCGCCTCCAAGCTTTTCAATTCGGTCGCATCATGCAGGATTGCAATCAGCGATGGGCCTGACGGATCCTCGACCCGCCCCAAAGAAACCTGAAGAAACACTTCTGTTTCGCTGGATTTCAGGCGCAGGAATTCTGACTCCCCCAAATCACGCCCCTGCAACGCATCGTTCAGCCAATCCGAAACGGGTCTGCCCAACCCTTCCAGAACACGTGGCAAAGTCACCCCTTCGGTCCGGGGCAGCCCCAACAGATTGCGCGCCATGCGATTGGATTGCACGATTTCCCCACCAACAGCCAACCGCAGGATCGCTACTGGTAATCCGTCGAAAGCCGCCCATTCGGCATCCCACGCGTCTTCGCCCATGTTAGAGGGTAGAAAGAAAACCTCACGTTTTCCCGCATTTGCCTGTGTTTCCACAACAAAACACGGGTATGTGCCATCCCCATGCCGCACCGGATTTATATGCCCCGATTGCAGTGGCAGGTCTGGAAACACCTCCTCCAGCCGCCGGACGCGCCCGCCCACAAATTCACGTGCGGCTTCGTTCATCGACAGGATCGCACCACTGCGCCCAGTCGTCAGCATTGGCAAGGCCGCGCCGGGGCCGCCACGCGGACGCTGTTCCGTCACTTCCTCAATCCGCCAGATAAAATTATACGCCCCCACTGCGGTAACGCTCAAGCGGACATACCCACGCCGCGTCGCGATTTCATCTTGTGCGCCTCCCGCTTCGGTTGCCCGGATTTGTAACCGCGCCAAAGAGGTTCCCGGATTAGGCAGCACATCCCGCAAAGATGACGCCAGTGTCATGCCTCGCACGGGCTGCAACCGCGCCTGCGCCGCAGCATTAAACGATTTGATCTGCCCCAGATCATCCGTCATAAAACCCAAAGCGGGATCATGTGCTAAAAATTCCGCAGCCAGCGCCTGCAAAGCGTTTTGCGCACGTGACAGGCGAAATTGCTGTACCAAAACCACAGCAGACACCGTCAGCAAACCGATCCCGGCAGCCAAAGCCCCCTGCGCGGCCGCGCCATTTGGCAGCAAAAACGCAGCCAGCACGGCCCCAAGCCCAAGGGCCAACAACACCATCCCCCGCCCCGGTCCGCGACGCTGCGGTGTCACAGGCATGGTCTGCGCAGTCAATGTCATGTCCCACCATCCAGCTGTTGATTCTGCCCCAGACTGCCCCGGAAACAGTTAATCGGCGCTTAATTTGCGCCATTTCAGCTTATGGTTGCGTCACTTCGGTGATTTGGTCAAGCAGCAGGCGAAAAACCCGTCGCCTTCGGGACCGGGAAACCATTGTTGGGACCACTGCAAATCCCAATCTGGATGCCGCGCCAGAAACGCATCTACCCGCGCATCGTTTTCAGCCCGCAAAACAGAGCAGGTCGCATAGGCAAGGACGCCATTTTGCGCCACAAGCCCTTGGGCCTGATCCAGAATTTCATCCTGAATTTGCGTTAACTCAGCCAAGGCGGACGCATCAAACACCCATTTGCCTTCGGGGCTGCGCCGCCATGCACCGCTACCGGAACAGGGCGCATCGCACAGAACCAGATCGAACGGACCTGCCCCGGATAACCCGCTATTTTCCAATAGCTTAACAGAAACACCAGCCCGGTCCGCCCGTACAGGCAGATCCTTCAGCCGCCGGGGATTGGCGTCATGGGCAAAAAACTCTGCCCGCGCCCGGCCTGCCATCGCCAGGGTTTTACCACCGCCACCAGCGCAATAATCCAGAACACGCATCCCATCACGCAGCGGCAGACGATCCACCACCGCCTGCGATGCGCCGTCCTGCAATTCGATCATACCCTGTAGATAGGCAGCAGAGCCATTCACCCGGCGCGCGCCTTCGGACACCAGCAGCGCGGTTGGCGACACCGAAACCGGCGCCGCAACAATCCCATCTGCGGCCAACTGCGCGACGGCCTTGGAAACCGAGGATTTCCGCAGATTAACCCGCAACATCACCGGCGCACGGGACCGCAAAACCTGTGCCAATGGGGCCGGATCGCCTAGCGACGCCTGCAATTCCGGCACGATCCAATCCGGCAAATCCAGCGCATCGGCACCTTCGGGAACAGAACCGCCTGCGGCTTCCTGTTCCGTCAACGGCGCGGGCGCATGGCCCTGTCCGGTAAAGACCTGCGCCGGGTCGCGCCCTTCGGATCGCAGCAGGCCAATCATCAGACCACGCCCCGACAGCCCCCCGCCCAGAACGGCAAAGGACCGTTTGCAGCGCAACGCATCGAAAACGTGATCGCGTACCGCCGCACGATCCTTGGACCCGGCAAAACGCGAGCGCCGCCCCCAAGAGGTCAGCGCCTTTTCCGCTGGCTCCCCGGCCAGGATCAGTTCCAACACTTCGGCGGCTGCACCGATCCGGGCCTCTGGGGTCATAGCGTTACCTTAGCTTTGATGCGCAACAGATTGATAAATCAACCAATCCGATAGTTCGGGCTTTCACGCGTGATCTGCACGTCATGCACATGGCTTTCGGTCAGACCGGCATTGGTGATCTTTACGAAATTGCAGTTCTTGCGCATCTCTTCGACCGTCGCATTGCCGGTATAGCCCATCGCCGCCCGCAAACCGCCGACCAATTGGTGAATAACCGCCGAGGCCGGACCTTTGTACGGCACCTGCCCTTCGATCCCTTCGGGCACCAGCTTGTCACTGGCGGCATCTTTTTGGAAATAGCGATCCGCAGAGCCGCGTGCCATTGCGCCCAAAGACCCCATACCGCGATAGGATTTGAACGACCGACCCTGATACAGGATCACCTCGCCCGGCGATTCATCGGTCCCGGCGATCATGCTGCCGACCATTGCGCAGCTTGCACCGGCGGCAATCGCCTTGGCGAAATCGCCCGAAAATTTGATCCCGCCATCCGCGATGACAGGCGTTTCGCCCGCCGCACCCGCGCAATCCATGATGGCCGTTAGCTGCGGCACACCCACACCGGCCACCATCCGCGTGGTACAGATAGACCCCGGCCCGATCCCGACCTTCACGGCATCGGCCCCTGCATCAATCAGCGCCTTTGTGGCTGCGGCGGTGGCCACGTTGCCCGCGATTACCTGCACTTCGTTCGACAGGGCCTTGGCGCGTTTGACCGCCTCCAGCACACCCGCCGAATGGCCGTGCGCGGTGTCCACCACCAGAATATCCACACCGGCATCCACCAGCGCCTCGGACCGTTCAAACCCGGCATCGCCCACGCCCGTGGCCGCCGCCACACGCAAACGGCCCAGATTGTCCTTGCAGGCGGTCGGGTTCAGCACGGCCTGTTCGGTATCGCGCAGCGTCAACAGGCCCGTCAGCTTTCCGTTCCCATCATGCACCAGCAGCTTTTCGATACGGCGCGCCTTCATCAGGCTTTTGGCTTCGTCCAGATCGGCGGGTTCCGCCAGCATCGCCAAATCATTGCTGGTCATCATTGCCGACACCGGCATATCGTCCGAGCTGGCAAACCGCATGTCCCGGTTGGTCAGGATACCCACAACCAGCCCGCGTTCATCAACCACCGGAAAGCCGGTGAAATTATAACGCTCGACCAGTGCCTTGGCATCGGCAAGCGTTTGGTTCACGGTCAGGGTTACAGGGTTATACACAATACCGGATTCAAACCGTTTGACCCGGCGAACCTCTTGGGCCTGCTGGTCTGCGGTCAGGTTTTTGTGGATCACGCCCATGCCACCGGCCTGCGCCATGGCAATCGCCATCCGGCTTTCGGTCACGGTATCCATAGCCGAGCTGAGCAGCGGGATATTCAATGCGATAGATTTGGTCACACGCGTGCGCGTATCCGCCGTAGACGGCAAAACGCTGGACGCAGCGGGAACCAGAAGAACGTCATCGAAGGTAAGGGCCTCACGAATTTCCATTGGCAGGACTCCGGCAAAATGGGGATCGGTGTTGGCACGTCCCTTTCTCATGGATCAGGCGGAAAGAAAACCCCCAAACGGGACGATGCGTCACCTTTGCCGTTTTCCCTTGGCAGCCTGCCTGCATCGCGCCACCCTGTTCCCGTCTTCGCAAAGGGAGGAGCGCATGACAAAAGTTCTGTATGAGAAAACCGGACGGATCGCCCGTATCACCCTCAACCGCCCCGAGGTGATGAACGCCATCGACGACGAATTACCGCATCTACTGGCCGCAGCAGTGGCGCAAGCCGATGCCGACCCCGGTGTGCATGTGATGGTTTTGTCAGGCAATGGCCCGGCGTTTTGCGCAGGCTATGATCTGACCTATTACGCCGAAGGCAACGGCAACGGTCAGGCCACGCAGGACATGCCGTGGGATCCGATCAAGGACTATGCCTTTATGTGGAAAAACACACAGGCCTTTATGTCGCTGTTTCGTGCGCTGAAGCCTGTGATTTGCAAGGTCCACGGCTTTGCCGTTGCGGGGGGATCGGACATCGCGCTGTGTTCCGATCTGGTGTTCATGGAGGACACGGCAAAAATCGGCTATATGCCCGCCCGCGTCTGGGGTTGCCCCACCACCGCGATGTGGGTCTATCGTCTTGGCCCGGAAAAGGCCAAGCGTATGATGTTCACCGGCGATAAAATCACCGGACGCGAAGCCGAGGACATGGGCCTGATCCTGAAAGCCACCCCCGCCGCCGATCTGGATAACGCGGTCGAGGAAATGGCGGATCGCATGGCCTCGGTTCCGATTAACCAACTGGTGATGCAAAAGATGGTGATCAATCAGGCCGTGGAACAAACCGGGTTGATGAACACCCAGCGGCTGGCCACGATTTTCGACGGCATCACCCGCCATTCCCCCGAAGGCATCAATTTCAAAAATCGGGCCGAGGATGTGGGCTGGAAACAGGCGGTCCATGAACGCGATACAGGCACCTATGACTGGACGCAAAACCGCCCGATCAACGCCCCCAAATGACATGACGGGCCGCAGGTGAACATCACAGGCGGCCCGTTTGTGTCAAATGCTGTGCAGTGAGTATTTTGGGCAAGATGAAAGGCGCGGAGGGGTGCTCCCCCTAGCGGCCTTCGTATTTTGGGGCGCGTTTTTCCAGAAAGGCCAGCACGCCTTCCTTGAAATCCCGGCTTTGGCCGCAGACGCCCTGAGATCGACCTTCAACGCCAAGCTGGTCTTCCAGCGTGTTGTCCCAACTGCCGCGGATCGCCTGTTTCACATGGGCGTAGGCCAGCGTTGGCCCCTTCGCCAGATGAGCAGCACGGGATTTCCACACTGCATCGAATTCCGCATCTGGCACCGCTTCCCAGATCAGGCCCCAGTCATCGGCCTGCCGGGCGCTGATCTTATCCGCGAACAGGGCCGCGCCCATTGCCTTGGCCGACCCCATATTGCGCGTCATCCAATAGGTGCCGCCCGCATCCGGGATCAGCCCGATCCGGGTAAAGGCCTGCATAAAATAGGCGCTTTCCGTGGCAATCACCACATCCGCCGCCAATGCCAGATTGGCCCCCGCGCCCGCCGCCGGGCCATTCACCGCCGAAATCGTCGGGATTGGGCAATCAAATATCGCCTTCAGCATCGGGTAATATTCGTCGCGCAGCGTGCGTTCCAGATCCAGATTGGCAGCCGTGGCCCGATCGCTCAGATCCTGACCGGAACAAAACGCCCGGCCATCGCCCGTAATCACCAGTACACGCGCCGTTTTTCCGGCCTCTTGTGCGGCATGGGCGATTTCTGCCCGCATCTGGGCATTCAGCGCGTTCATCTTATCCGCGCGGTTCAGCGTCAACACCGCAACACAGTCGGTCGTGTTCAGCGTTATGGTCTGATAGTCCATTTAGGGCCTCCCGTGCCGTTTCCAGCGCAACATAACCGGCTGCACGGTCTGGTAAAGGGAAACAGCGCCTTACTCGCCCATAATTTCCTTCAGGCGGGTCTGCTCTTCCTCGGACAAGGCAACGACCGGGGTTTCCGTGCCCGATTGCCGCTTGCGCAGATAGCCAATGCCGATCACCAGCGCGATCAACAACATCAGCGGCCCTGCCCCCCACAACAGCCAGTTCACGCCGCCGGTCAGCGGTTTCAGCAGCACATATTCGCCGTAGCGATCCACCAGGTATTGCTTCACCTCGGGATTGCTGTCGCCCGCCGTGATCCGTTCACGCACCAGAATACGCAGATCACGGGCCAATTCGGCATTGGAATCGTCGATGCTTTCGTTGCGGCAAACCAGACAGCGCAAATCCTTGGAGACTTCACGCGCCCGCGCTTCCAGCGCGGGGTCACTTAGCATTTCATCGGGTTGCACAGCATAGGCAGGAACAGCCAGCACCAGCGAAAGGATAAAGATCAACCGTTTCATTCCGCAGGCACCCCTTGCATCGCTTGCCGCCGACGCGCGCCCGCCGCCACACGATAGCGCCGGTCCGACAGGCTAAGCGCACCGCCGATCGCCATCAGGATCGACCCGCCCCAAATCCAGTTGGCCAGCGGTTTGTAGTAGACACGCACAGCCCAACCGCCGCCATCCTGCGGATCACCGATCACCGTATACACATCGCGCAGGAAGCCGTTATCAATCGCGGCTTCCGTCGTGGGCATACGCGCCACCGGATATTGCCGCTTTTCAGGATGCAGCGTGGAAATCGGTTGACCATCCTTCGACAGTTCCATCGTTCCCATGGTCGAGAAATAGTTCGGCCCCTGCACCCGGTTCACCTCGGTCAGTTCCAGCGTAAAGCCGGCCACGTTCCACGGTTCGCCAAGCTGCACGACACGAATATCTTCTTCTTCCCATGCCATCAGCCCGGCAATTCCCAGCATGGTGATCCCCAGACCAGCGTGGGCGACCGCCTTGCCCCAATCGGCCCGCGGCAGGCGCATCAGGCGCGCCAGCCGATCCTTGCGCCCAGTCCGGCCCCACAGGTCCACAGCCGCGCCAAACACCAGCCACGCCCCCAGGAATACGCCCACTGGTCCCAGCAGGCTGCGCCCGCTTTGGACAGCCCAAGCCAGCCCGCCAAGCGCCAGCGCCAGAACCAGCACCGGAATCAGCGGTTTGATCGTCCGCCGCAAGGATGCGCGTTTCCACGGCAGCATTGCCCCCACTGGCAGGATGATACCCAACACCAGCATAAAGGGCGTAAACGCCATGTTAAAAAACGGCGCACCAACCGACAGTTTCCGCTCGAACGCAATTTCCGCGATCAAAGGCCAGATCGTGCCGATGAACACCACAAAAGCGCTGACCGCCAACAGGATGTTATTCACGACCAGACCGCTTTCGCGGCTGACCAGACCGAAAATGCCCTTGGCTTCCATGATACCGGCACGCGCAGCATACAACGTCAGCGCACCGCCCATGAACACCGCCAGAATCGCTAGGATAAACACCCCGCGTTCAGGATCATTAGCAAAGGCATGAACGCTGGTAATCACGCCCGAGCGCACGATAAACGTGCCGATCAGGCTGAACCCAAAGGCCATGATCGCCAACAGGATCGTCCAGCTTTTCAGGCTTTCCCGTTTTTCCACCACAATCGCGGAATGCAGCAGTGCAGCCGCCAGCAACCACGGCATGAAGCTGGCATTTTCCACCGGGTCCCAGAACCAGAACCCGCCCCAGCCCAATTCGTAATAGGCCCACCACGATCCCAGACCGATCCCGATGGTCAAAAACACCCATGCGGCCAGCGTCCACGGGCGTACCCAGCGCCCCCATGCCGCATCCACGCGCCCTTCGATCAGTGCGGCAACAGCAAAGGAAAACGCCATGCTTAGCCCCACATAACCCAGATACAGGAACGGCGGGTGAAAGGCCAAACCGGGATCTTGCAGCAGCGGGTTCAGATCCTGCCCGTCAAACGGTGGCACAGCCAGCCGCAGGAATGGATTCGAGGTGAACAGGATAAACCCGAAAAATGCCACGGAAATCGCAGATTGAACCGCCAGAACCCGCGCCTTCAAGGTGGGGGGCAGGTTCCCGCCGAACCATGCGGCCATCGCGCCAAACAAGCTTAGGATTAGCACCCAAAGCAGCATGGACCCTTCGTGATTCCCCCACACGCCCGACACCTTGTACAGCATCGGTTTCAGCGAATGGGAATTCAGCACCACCAGACGCAGCGAAAAGTCCGAGGTGACAAAGGCATAAGTCAGCGCGGCAAAGGAAAATGCCGTCAGCAAGAACTGCAAATTTGCAGCAGGTTCGGCGACGGCCATCCAGCCGGGCCAGCGTTTCTGGGCGCCAATCAAAGGAACGACCGCCTGTACACAGGCGACCAGAAAGGCAAGGATAAGGGCGAAGTGGCCAAGCTCTGTAATCATGCGGTGGTTATAGTGCTTTGCGCATATCCGTCCAATCGGATTCGGACACTAACCCTGATCACATTGTCGCGCCCTGCATCTTTACCGGCCTGCCAGCGCCCCCTGCGCCTGCCAATCGCTTAGCGCCGCGTTCTCCTCGGGTGGGACTGCGCCGGACCGCATGGACAGGTCGCGCAGCACGCGGGTCTGAAACTCCTGCCCCTTGGCTTGGTGACGTGCGCCGAAATAAAAAGACACGATCACCCCCAGCAACCACCACAGCGGTTCCGGCACCAAGGCGATGCCTTCCATTCGGGCAGCAAACCACGCAGGGTCCACCATCGCGCCAATGAACAGTGCCAGCGTTCCCAGCGCCAGACCGGGGCGCGGCAACCTGTTCAGCCCGTCCACCATCCGATCAAATACCCCCTTGCGCGGCTGGGCGAATTCCGCCCCGAACTGCTCCAGCGCCGCCTGCTGCAAGACCACGCGCCGCGCCGCTTCATCTTCGGCATTCACCCGAAACACCTCGGCGGTGTTCTGTATCAGATTGCGCCCGTCGCCAAACAGCATCTCCATTGCCCGCATCATCATCCCCATGCCGAAATCCTTTGCCGAAATGCCGCCTCGCTCAGATGATAGCGCGGCGAAATAAAGTCTTCGGCCCGCCTGATCCAGCCGCCTTTGCCCCCGGCCCGGCTGACCGCGTATTTCCGGGATGCAGGTCGCGCATCCGCCAGCGCGAAATAGTAATTCCGCCGTGCAATTCCATACGCATCCGCCAGATAAGCCGGGGCCACCTGCGCCGCGCGATAGGCCGCCGCAGCCGTCAACGGCCCGATCACCCCATCCTCAGCCACCGCTTCTCCCATCTGGCGCAACAGCCGTTGCAGGATTTTCACTGCATTCGATCCCGCATTGACATACATATCAAAAACCGACGCCCGCAGCACTTCGGGCAGGCTAGCGATCCGGGGCTTTTCGTAATAGTCGCGCAGGAAAATCTGCACCGCTTGGTCCCGCGACAGGATTTTCACATCCTCTGCATCCACCAGCCCGTCGCCGGTCAGGTCCAGCCCCAACCGTCGCATCGTGCCCACCGTCACCCCGAAATTCGTGGCCCCGCCCGGATCGTCCGGGTCGTTCACATAGCCCCCTTCGCGCCCGATAGTCTCTTCTGCCAATTGCCTGACTGTCTGCATGGTATCACCCCGGTAATGCCCGATGCGATCACCCTGCCCGTCAAAGGTTAACCTCCCCTCACACCAGCGCGCCCTAAGCCCAACGAAAAACCCCCGGTCGTGAAACCGGGGGCTATCCATGAACTGCGTTCTTCGATCAGGTCAGCTTTTGGGATCTTGATAAACGCCCTGTTCTTTCAGCGCATCCACCACTTCCTTGGGCATGTAATCCTCGTCGTGTTTGGCAAGGATTTCAGAGGCTTCGAATACGCCGTTGATATATTTTCCGGTGCCGATCATCCCCTGATTTTCAGCGAACAAATCCGGCAGAATGCCCTTGAACACCACAGGCACCGTCGCCCCGCCATCGGTGACGTTGAACCGGATCACCTCGCCCTGATCGCGCAGCAGGCTGCCTTCCTCGACCAGCCCGCCAATCCGAAAGGTTTCCGAAGCGGACGGCGGTTCCGCCATCACCTGACTGGGCGAGCGAAAGAAATTGATCCCGTCGCGCAACCCGTATCCAATCAATCCGGTTGCCAGCACCAAAGCCACAGCAGCAATCGCAACCACCTGTATCCTGCGCTTTTTCTTCAGCCCCTTCATGATCCCGCATCCTTCCAATGTGCCGCCGAACGCGCACCGCGCCCGGCCTTTTTGCTTTTCTACTCCCTCACGTAGCATCGGCCAAGCATTCTGCAAGATGCCCCCCCTGCTACCTTTTGTCAGGTCAGACACGCGCGGCAATCACCAGAGAGTTCGGCAAACGGCTCGCAGAACGCATTCGCGATCAGAATGCGAATATCAGGACCGAACCACGAACCATTTTTAGGTGGTCGGTTCCAACGTCACTCGCCCCCCTCCCGCAGCTCTTCCAGCTTCCGACGCTGTGCGCCCGTTTCGTCGAAGTTGCCCGCCGCCAGCCACGCCTCATACGCAGGCCGAAGCTTTGCCCAATCCTTGTCCAGCATCGCAAACCAAGCCGTATCGCGATTACGTCCCTTCACGATCATATGCTGATGGAACACGCCCTCGTGGCGAAACCCAAATCGGGCAGCGGCGCGCTTCGATGGCAGGTTCTCGTTGTTGCATTTCCACTCGAAGCGGCGATAGCCCAGATCATCGAAAATGTGGCGAGCAAAAAGGAACAGCGCTTCGGTCGCGGCGGGCCTGCGGGAAACCAGCGGCCCCCAATAGATATGCCCAATCTCCGCAACCCCATTCGCCGGGTCCATCCGCATGAAGGTCTGGCGGCCCGCGATTTTCCCTGTGGCCTTGTCGATCACCGCAAAAAAGATCGGGTCTTCGCTGGCCGCGACCTGTTCCACCCAAGTGCGAAACGCGGCGCGGTCCGTGGGCACCAAATCAGGCAGCCAACGGAACCGTTCCTCGCCATCGGGCTGGGCCGAGGCGTCGAACAGGCCATCGGCGTGCTTTTCTGGTTCAAGCTTTTCCAGCCGCACAAAGCGGCCTTCCATCGGGTTGGTCGAGGGGGTTGGGCGGGGCGTCCAAAGGGACAGGTCTTCGGTCATGTCTGGCTCCTTCATCAATAATCTGTGGTCACTCAAACCGCGTCGGGGCCATCGACGTTTTCCAACGTCTCGCCTTTGCCAATCCGAATAAAGACGTAGCGAACATCGTCACCTCCTTCGAGGATCTGGGCACGGTGGATCAGGCGGCGCGGGAAATAGGCGTAGTCCCCCGCACCCATTTCAAAAGACTTCGTGCCGCCGGGACCATGATCGACACGGATGCGGCCAGACAGCATGTACATCACGCTGTCGAAATCCTTGTGGTGGTGCCATTGGCTTGGCTGATCCAGCGCCGTGACATGGCATTCACCAACCCACAGGTCGCCAGCCTCCAGCGCCTTGCGGCGTATTTGTCCGGGCGTGATCGGACCGTCTTCAAGCTCGTCCGATCGGATGACACCGATTTCTTTGAAAAGTTCTGCACTCATGGCTTTGTCCCCTTGGCGGCGTTGATCATCTGCCTGCCAATTTGCATGGCCGGGCAAAAAACAGCAGGACAAGCTTTGTCGTCAAACAGACAAACCGATCGCACTACCCAAGGTGCAGCGTGCGGGCCTGCGCTGGTGTCAGGCCAAACGTCCGCCGGAACGCAACGCCGAATGCGGATTGGCTGCTGAACCCGACCTTTTGCGCCACCCGCGGAATGTCGCCTTCCGTCATCAGCAAGATAAACGCCGCATTCAACCTTGCTTGCAACCGCCACTGACCAAAGGTCATCCCCGTTTCTCGCAGGAATAACCGGGCCAGCGTCCGATCCGACGCGCCGCAGATTTCCGCCCAATCCTCAAGGGACCGGGCATCAGCTGGGTTTTCGATAATGGCTTGGGCAACACGCAGCAATCGGGGTTCGTGAATGGACGGCAAGCGCGTGAGCAAAGTCTTCGCACGCCCGATTTCGTCAAGAATAAGAGCAACGATATGCGGGGCACGGCCAGCCTCGTCCCACGCGACAGGTTCATTGCAGAGCGCAAGCAGCAATTCGCGCAGCAGCGGCCCAACAGTCATAACACGCGCCTCGGACGCGACTTTTTCCGCCAGACCCCGATCTATGAACAGCTCCCGCATCGCAACATCGCCCTCCATCGTAATGGAATGCAGCTCGTCAGGGGGCAAAAACAGCGCCTTGGTCGGCGGCAGCACGAAAAACGCAGTTTCAGTTTCAACGCGCATCACACCGGAAATGCCATAGATAAGCTGCGCCTTTGGATGGCTGTGCATACCAGTATACAGGCCACTGGGGTAATCCATTGAAAACCCCACCGCAGCCCGATCCGCCTGTTCATAGGCTTCGATCAGCGTTTGTCGCTCTGGCGAAAGGAACGGGACTTCTATCTCCATTCCGCCACGATATTGTTGACACCCACCTTTTACAACTCTGCGAAATACCGCCGCTCAATCAGTCAGATCCACCAACGCTCTCCGGTGGGCAGCCAAGCCACGACCGCATCGGCATCGGGCCTTCGCGGCCTTGAAAATGATGCCATTCTTCCAGAAGGGCATTTGCCGGGGCGCGGTTTCAGGCCTGTTGGAAGTCGATCTTGCGTTTCAGAAACTGGGTCGCCCGCGACGACACTTTGCGCGGATCGCCCGTGGTCAGGTACACGCTGTCCGTTCCGGTCCCAATCATTTTCGGGTGCCGTTCCAGATAATCCGCCAGCGCATCCGCCACCAGATTGGCCTGCGAATACACGGTTACATCCGCCCCCAGCGCGTCCTGAAACACGTCCTGCATTAGCGGGTAATGGGTGCAGCCCAGAATAGCGGCTTCGGGCTGGGGCATTTTGCGTTTCAGCGCATCCACATGCGACCGCACCAATGCTTCGGACAGGATCATGTCGCCGTCTTCGATGGCATCCACCACACCGCCACAAGCCTGCGCTTCGACATCCACACCGATCGCGCGGAACGCCAGTTCCCGCTGGAATGCCCGGCTGGCCACCGTTGCCGGTGTCGCGAACAGGGCCACATGTTTCACCGCCACTTCGCGCGGCGGGGAATTGTCGCCCCATTTGCGTTCCGTCAGCGCCTCGATCAGCGGAACAAACACGCCCAACACCCGTTTATCCGTAGGAATCCAGCTTTCCTGCATCCGCCGCAACGCCGCCGCGCTGGCCGTATTGCAGGCCAGAATGACCAGATCACAGCCCGCGTCCCACATCCGTTCAACCGCTTGGGTGGTCAGCGCATAAATGTCATCGGCATCGCGCACCCCATAGGGGGCATGAGCGTTATCCCCGAAATACACAAACGGCACATCCGGCAGGCGCCTCTGAACCGCGTCCAGAACCGTCAGCCCGCCTAAACCGCTGTCGAAAATCCCTACTGCCATCTGCCTCGGTCCTTTATCTGCCGCGTGCGCCGCGATGTTTTTCCTCGAACTCGTATCCGTAATTATACGGCACTAACGGAGTCGGTGACAGCTCATACGTCGCCACGCGCAGGAAATCCATCATTGCTTTTGCATCCCTTGCCCGCGCCTGCAATTCCGCCTGCGGGATGGGGCGCCCGATCACCACACGCACCGGGCGATCGACCCGGCGGGCGAATTCCTTGATCAACAGGCCCATGCGCAAGGTCGGGTGGCAATGACTGGCAATCTGAAACAAACGGCTGTTATGCCCGTCAAAAAACACCGGCACCACCTGCGCACCGGATTTTGCGACCATCCGCGCGGTAAAAGCCCGCCAACCGGGGTCCATCGGATACGAAAACGGTGTCCGCCCAGTACTGACCGTGCCGCCCGGAAACACACCAATCGCACCGCCCTGCCCCAGATAGCGCAGCGCCTCTTTGCGGGTGTCAAGATTTTGCTGCACGGCTTCTTTGGTTTCATCAAAGGCAACGGGCAGGATCACGCGGTTCAAATCTTCGGCCTTGCGGAAAACCCGATGCGCCAGAATGCGGAAATCCCCCCGCCGCTGCGCCAGCAGATGCCCCATCATCAACCCGTCCAGTATCCCGAACGGATGATTGGCAATCAGGATTAGCGGTCCATCGGCGGGAATATTGCCCAGCGTACCGCCCACCACATCCAGACTCAGCCCATAACGATCCGCCATGACATCCCAAAAACAGCGACCAGCCGCCGTTTCCTGCTCATAGCCCCGCGCCCGCCGGATCAGCCCCACGCGCCCCGTGGAATTTTCCATCAATCGGATCACCGCCCGCCCGGATCGGGTGGCCGCAGCGTGAGCGTAACTGATATCTTTTGCAATCTGGCGCTGGGTCATGGCGTCCGATCCTCCTGCTTTTGCAGATAAGGGGTGGGAACGGATCACGCCAGCGTTGAAACGGGGTCGGATCATCCCGGCCCCGTCCTGTGACTTATTCGGCAGCTTTCGCCATCGTCGGCGCAGGATTACGCAGTTCGGCCAGCAAGGCCTCGCGCTGTTTCGCAGCCTTGGCCTCATTCGCCAATTTCACCGGACCAAAGCCCCGGATCGACATGGGCAATTCCGCCAGGGCCACGGCGACATCCATCTTATCCGGGCTGGTGCGCTTCAACACTTCGGCCATATCGGCCTCGTATTGCTTGATCAGTGCCCGTTCCATCTTGCGTTCTGCCGTGCGCCCGAACGGGTCAAATGGCGTGCCGCGCAGCCCCTTGAGCCGGGCCAGAATACGGAACCAGCGGATCATGCCGGGGCCGAATTCCTTTTTGACCGGGCGGCCATTTGCCCCTTCTTTGGACAGGATCGGCGGGGCCAGATGGAATTTCAGGGTGAAATCACCGTCAAATTCGGCCCGCGCTTTGGATTCGGAATCCAACAACAGCCGCGCCACCTCGTATTCGTCCTTATAGGCCAACAGCTTATGATAGCCTTTTGCCACGGCCTCTTTCAGGCGCAGGTCGTCGAAACGGTCCACCAGTTTGCGGTATTTCTTCGCCAGACGCTTGCCTTGATAATCCACCAGTTTCGCTTCGCGGTAGGTGATTTTTTCGTCCAGCGACTTCGGCTTTTCGACCACCTTCGGGGTCAGCATCGCCGCCGCGTCCTCGGGGTGCAGCGCCGCCCAACGACCGATATCAAAGGCCCGCAGATTGCGTTCAACCGCCGCACCATTCAATTCGATGGCTTGGGTGATCGCCTCATGGCTAAGCGGCACCAATCCATTCTGCCACGCCGCGCCGAAAATCATCATGTTGGAAAAAATCGAATCCCCCAGCGTAACCTTCGCCAGATCCGAGGCATCGAACAGCATCACCCGGTCTTGCAACCGCGCCTGCAATTGCAACGCCAAACGATCCGAGGGCAGCGCGAATTCCGTATTCCGCGTGAAATCGCCGGTGATGATTTCATGGCTGTTCACCACCGCGCCGGTTTTCCCCGTGCGCGTCAGACCCAGCGTTTTCGCCCCGGCGCTGACCACCAGATCACCACCGATCAGCGCATCCGCCTCGCCCGTTGCCACACGTACGGCGCTGATGTCGTCGGGCGTTTCCGCAATCCGGCAATGGATATGCACCGCGCCGCCCTTTTGGGCCAGCCCGGCCATTTCCATCATGCCCGCCCCCTTACCATCAATCTGGGCCGCTTGCGCCATCACCGCGCCGATGGTCACAACCCCGGTGCCACCCACGCCCGTAATCACCACGTTGAACGTGCCGTTGATCGCAGGCAGGTTGGGTTTCGGCAAATGCGGCAGGTCCAGCGCCGCAGTTTCAGCCTTTTTCACCTGCGCGCCTTCCAGCGTCACAAAGGATGGGCAAAACCCGTTCAGACAGGAAAAATCCTTGTTGCAGGACGATTGATCAATCGCCCGCTTGCGTCCCAGTTCCGTTTCAGCCGGAACGATGGACACACAGTTGGATTGCACCCCGCAATCGCCACAGCCTTCGCAGACATCGGTATTGATGAACACCCGGCGATCCGGGTCGGGGAACTTCCCGCGCTTGCGGCGACGGCGTTTTTCAGCGGCACAGGTTTGAATGTAAACAATGGCCGATACACCGCTGATTTTGCTGAATTTGTCCTGAACGGCCATCAGTTCGGCCCGTTCGTGTTTTTCCACACCAGACGGGAACGCCGCCAGATCGACCGCTTCTTTTTCATCGTAGACAACGGCGATATGTTTCACCCCCATCGCCTTGATTTCATTGACAATACGATAGGCGGTCAGCCCGCCCTCGTTCGGTTGGCCGCCAGTCATGGCTACCGCATCGTTGAACAGGATTTTATAGGTGATATTCGCGTCCGAGGCCAAAGCCGCCCGGATCGCCTGTACCCCCGAATGGTTATAGGTGCCATCGCCCAAATTCTGGAACACATGGTCACGGGTGGAAAACGGCGCTTCGCCGATCCAGTTGGCCCCTTCGGCCCCCATATGGGTGAAGCCTTCGGTTTTCCGGTCCATCCACTGCACCATGTAGTGACACCCGATCCCGGCATAAGCCCGGCTGCCATCCGGCACCTTGGTAGAGCTGTTATGCGGGCAGCCCGAACAAAAGTAAGGAACCCGCGTAGCGATTTCCTGCGCGTTATCGTTGCGGCGGACTTCCTCCAGCGCGGACATCCCGGCCTTGATCCCGTCTGTGCCGCGCCCTTCTTCGATCAGGATGGCCCCCAGACGCTCGGCAATCATGATCGGGTCCAGCGCGGCCTTGGTCTGGAACAATTCCGGCCCGTGCATTGATCCTGCACCCCCGCCTTTGTGCCAACCCCAGACACGGCGGCCCCGGCGATCATCGAAAATCGCTTCTTTCACCTGAATTTCGATCAGCTTGCGCTTTTCCTCGACCACAATGATCAGGTCCAGACCTTCGGCCCAGTCATGGAAACCGCGCATATCCAGCGGAAAGGTCTGCCCCACCTTATACAGCGTGATGCCCAACCGCTCGGCCTCGGCTTCGTCAATGTTCAGCAGGCTCATGGCGTGCAGCAGGTCCAGCCAGTTCTTGCCCGCAGCCACGAATCCGATCTTCGCACCGGGTTTGCCCCACATGCGTTTGTCCATCTTGTTGGCATGGCTAAAGGCTTCGGCGGCAAAGCGTTTGTGATCAATCACCCGCGCTTCCTGTGCGTGGGGTGTATCCCCCAGCCGGATATTCAACCCACCGGGCGGCATGTCAAATTCAGGAACAACCAATTGCATCCGGTCCGGGCGGCCATCCACCACCGCCGTCGCCTCGATCGTGTCTTTCATGGTTTTCAGACCGACCCACACACCGGCAAACCGGGACAGCGCGTATCCGTAAACACCGTAATCCAGAATTTCCTGAACGCCCGCCGGGCTAACCACGGGCATATAGGCATCAACCAGCGCCCATTCCGACTGATGCAAAACGGTCGAGGATTCCCCGGTATGGTCATCCCCCATCGCCATCAGCACGCCCCCGTGCTGCGATGTTCCGGCCATATTCGCGTGGCGCATCACGTCACCCGAACGATCAACCCCCGGCCCCTTGCCGTACCACAGGCCGAAAACACCGTCGAATTTGCCTTCGCCGCGCAATTCCGCCTGCTGGCTACCCCAAAGGGCCGTGGCGGCCAGATCTTCGTTCAGCCCTTCATGGAATTTCACATCCGAGGCAGTCAGATATTTTTCCGCCTTGGTCATCTGCAAATCCACTGCGCCCAGCGGCGAACCACGATAGCCCGTCACATATCCGGCTGTATTCAGTCCCGCCTGACGATCCCGTTCCTTTTGAATCAGCATCAACCGCACAAGCGCCTGCGTGCCATTCATCAGAACCGGGGATTTCGTCAGATCGAACTTATCGTTCAGTGATACTTTTTGGCTGGTCATCTTGCGCCTCCCAACGCTGGATCACGTGCTTAACTATAGGGCAATATTAGGTCAAAAAAGCTGACCTACCAAGAGAAAAGTTTGACATCCGGCGGCGTAACGCAATGCTAAGGCCTACAACTTGCATATGTTTCGTGTATGACGGGCGCTCAAATCGAAAGTTACCGGAATGGATTGGGATAAACTAAGAATCTTCCACGCGGTCGCGGATGCGGGCAGCCTGACTCATGCGGGGGACATCCTGCATTTGTCGCAATCGGCTGTCAGCCGTCAGGTCCGCTCTTTAGAAGAAAGCCTGAACACCACCCTGTTTCACCGCCATGCAAGGGGGCTGATTCTCACTGAACAGGGGGAACTGCTGTTTGACGCCACGCGCGCGATGAGCAAACGGCTGGACACCGCCGCCGCCCGCATTCGTGACAGCGAAGAAGAAGTGTTCGGCGAATTGCGCGTTACCACGACCACCGGATTCGGATCGCTGTGGCTGGCCCCGCGCCTGCCTGCGCTGTATGAAAAATACCCCGATCTGAAAATTGATCTGATGCTGGAAGAACGCGTTCTGGACCTTCCCATGCGCGAAGCGGACGTGGCCATTCGCATGAAGGAACCCAGTCAGGCCGATCTGATCCGCAAACGGCTGATGTCTGTGCGGATGCTGCTTTATGCGTCGCGCGAATATCTGGAACGCCACGGCACCCCCGAAACGATCGAGGAAATCGGCGCGCATCGTTTGATTTGCCAGAACCCGAACTCGACTCAGGTCGGCGCGGGCGCCAATCTGGTGCAACACCTGATGACCTATGACGTTCATTCAACCCTGACGGTGAATAACTACTTCGGGGTGCTTCAGGCGGTGATCAACCATCTGGGGATCGGGGTATTGCCGGACTATCTTTTGCAGGATTTCCCGAATCTGGTGCGCGTTTTGCCAGACGTGCAATCTATTGAAGTGCCGGTTTTCCTTGCCTACCCCGAGGAGCTACGCCATTCGAAACGGATTTCAGCCTTCCGGGATTTCGTGCAGGATGAAATCATCTCTTACCGTAAACAGATGAAAGATCAGGAACTTAACTAACAGGTTAAGCGCAGATCAAACGAGTTATGCACCGATTGCATAGCGGCCATGCTGCGACTGCGGCATGTTCAGGCTTGATCGATTCAATTTCGATGCCTATTTCATCAATCGACGGTGATGCTGATACTTCTCGCATCATCTTCATACCTCCCTGTTGGACTTCGGCCGAGCTTAGTGCTCGGCCTTTTTTTTTTGCGCGAATCAAATTCGCACCAGATCGGTCGTCCACGGGGACAGCTTTTCAGCGCCTTTTTCACGGATCACGATATTTTCTTCATGCACGATCCACTGTCCGGGCCTGACCTCGATTCCTGGTTCCAGCGTTATCACCATGCCGGGGCACAGCACTGTCCGATCCTTTGCCGTCAGTGACAGACCTTCGGTTAGTTGCATTCCCAAACCATGCCCCAAACGTCCGGCGGTTTCGCCACCCTCAACCATTCCTGCCATTGCCGCAAAGACATCACAGGCCAAAGCACCGGCGCGCGCGGCCTCCAGCCCCGCCTGCGTGGCCTCCAACACCCGACGATGCGCGGCATCACAAACCGGGTCCACCGAGCCAATCGCGAAATTCCGATCATAGTCGCAAAAATATCCGTCCCAAACCGCGCCCGTATCCAGCATCAGCACATCCCCGGACTGCAAAGGTGCATCCGTCGCCGGGGAAATCACATCGGCATAGCCATACGGCCCGGCACCGCCCGCCAGATACGGAACCCAATCCGCGCCTTCCTCCAGCAATAGCCGCTGAAAATTCCGAAATACCCGTGACAGCGGCACACCCGGTTGGGCAATATCCCCAACACGATCAAAGGCCCGCCCGGCAATGCCGCAGGCGTGGCGGATCTTGGCAATCTCGGTTTCAGATTTCATCGCCCGTAAATCTGCCATGATCCCGTGATCGCTGCAAAACGTCAGCCCTGATTGCGCTTTGACCCGCTCAAAATCGGTCAACGGCATACGCAGCACCGTTTCCGGCCCCGATGGAACCCCCACCGGCCCACCGATTTCCCGCAGCGTATCCGCCAGCAGGCTTACGCCATCGTCATCCGGGTCCGGGGCGCTCCATGTTCGTATGTCCGAAATCCAGCTTTGCCCCATCAGTGCCGCCCCGATAGACGGGATCACCGCGACGGGATCGCCCGCCGCAGGCACCACCAGAAACCACGGGCGGGATGGGCTTTCCCAAAACCGGGTCAGGAAGCCCGTGAAATATCGCACCTCGGGTTCCGTCATCACCAGCAGCGCCCCCACCCCGGCCCGCGCCATTCCGGTCTGCGCCGCCACCACCCGCGCCCGGTATTCCGATACGTCGAATCCCCGCTGCATTCCGTTCCCTTTTCGCCAGCTTCCGCCCCGGATCGGTAAAGTTCACGCTAAAATCGCCGCTTGCGTCAATCCCACGCCCCCGCAAAGCTGTGTTGCCTCTTTTCCCTGACGTCCCTTTGCCCTAAAGAAGCGCCCAAACAGCGCGCCTGCGGAGAGAGACCCATGCAAGACCCAGCCATCACGCCCGACCTGATTGCAGCCCACGGCCTGAAGCCGGATGAATACGAGCGGATTCTGGAAATCATCGGGCGCGAACCCACCTTTACCGAGCTGGGCATCTTCAGCGCCATGTGGAACGAACATTGTTCCTATAAGTCGTCGAAGAAATGGCTGCGCACCCTGCCCACGACCGGCCCACAGGTCATCTGTGGCCCCGGTGAAAATGCGGGCGTCGTGGATATCGGCGACGGTCAAGCCATCGTGTTCAAGATGGAAAGCCACAACCACCCGTCCTATATCGAACCCTATCAGGGCGCGGCCACTGGCGTTGGCGGCATTCTGCGCGATGTGTTCACAATGGGCGCCCGCCCCATCGCGGCGATGAACTCGCTGTCCTTTGGCGAAGTGTCCCACCCCAAAACCAAACAGCTTGTGCATGGCGTGGTCGAAGGTGTCGGCGGTTACGGCAACTGCTTCGGCGTTCCCACCGTGGGCGGCGAAGTCCGGTTTCACCCCGCCTATAACGGCAACTGCCTTGTGAACGCTTTTGCCGCCGGTCTGGCAGATGCGGACAAGATTTTCTACTCGGCCGCGTCGGGCGTGGGGATGCCGGTTGTGTATCTGGGCGCAAAAACCGGGCGCGATGGTGTGGGCGGCGCGACAATGGCCAGCGCCGAATTCGATGAAACCATCGAAGAAAAGCGCCCCACCGTTCAGGTGGGCGACCCGTTCACCGAAAAACGCCTGATGGAAGCAACGCTGGAGCTGATGAAAACCGGCGCCGTGATTTCCATTCAGGACATGGGCGCGGCTGGTCTGACCTGCTCTGCCGTGGAAATGGGCGACAAAGGGCAGTTGGGCATCAAGCTGCAACTGGACGATGTTCCCCAGCGCGAACAGAACATGACCGCCTATGAAATGATGTTGTCGGAATCGCAGGAACGGATGCTGATGGTCCTGCGCCCCGAAAAAGAGGCCGAAGCCCGCGCCGTATTTGAAAAATGGGATCTGGATTTCGCCATCGTCGGGGAAACCATCCCCGAAGACCGCTTCCTGATCCTGCACGGCAATGACGTAAAGGCCGATCTGCCGCTGTCGAAACTGTCGTCCTCGGCCCCGGAATATGACCGCCCGTGGGTTGCCACCCCCGAAGCCGAAGCACTGGCCGATGTTCCCGCCGTCGATGCCATCGACGGGCTGAAGGCGCTGATCGGGTCCGCCAACTATGGCGCAAAACAGTGGGTGTATCAGCAATACGACACAATGGT
Organism: Thalassovita litoralis; assembly: GCF_900182725.1. Classification (GTDB taxonomy): domain Bacteria; phylum Pseudomonadota; class Alphaproteobacteria; order Rhodobacterales; family Rhodobacteraceae; genus Thalassobius; species Thalassobius litoralis. The sequence goes on along the minus strand of NZ_FXTO01000004.1, from coordinate 112,461 downwards.
GATGGCCGATACCGTGCAAGCCCCCGGTCTGGGCGCGGGCATCGTGCGCATTCACGGCACGGACAAATCCGTGGCCTTCACCAGCGACGTGACCCCCCGCTATGTCAAAGCGAACCCGGTTGAGGGCGGCAAGCAAGCCGTGGCCGAAGCATATCGCAACCTGACCGCCGTGGGCGCGCTGCCGCTGGCCACCACCGATAACCTGAACTTCGGCAATCCCGAAAAGCCCGAAATCATGGGGCAGTTCGTGGGCGCCATTCAGGGCATCGGTCAGGCCGTTGCCGCGCTGGACGTGCCGATCGTGTCGGGCAACGTGTCGCTGTATAACGAAACGGACGGTCAGGGCATCCTGCCCACCCCGACGATCTGCGCCGTTGGCCTGATCGACAGCCCGGAAAAGGCCATCCTTGGCACCGCGCGCGACGGGCATGTCGCGCTGCTGGTCGGGGAAACCGCCGGGCATCTGGGGCAATCTGCCCTGCTGGCCGAAGTGTTCAACCGCGAAGACGGCGATGCGCCCCATGTCGATCTGGACGCAGAAAAGCGTAACGGCGATTTCATCCGCGCCAATTACGAACTGATCAAGGCCTGTACCGACCTGTCCGATGGCGGTCTGGCGGTTGCGGCCTTTGAAATGGCCGAAGCGGGTGGCGTTGGCGTGCAAATCGACGAAACCGACATGGCCCGCCTGTTCGGCGAAGATCAGGCCCGTTATCTGATCGCCTGCAACTTCGATCAGGCCGAAGCCCTGATGGCCGCCGCCGCTCAGGCCGGTGTGACGATCCAAACCGTCGGCAAATTCACCGGCGACAGCGTGCGCCTTGGCGGGTCCGAGGCATCGCTGGCTGAATTGGCGGCATTGTACCGCTCGGCCTTTGAACAGGCTGTTGGCTAAGCCGTAAAATGGATCAAGCGCCTGACATCCGGGCGCTTGATACCGCCCCCACCGCGCCCTAGATTCACCCTGAACCCAAGAATCCCGGAGACACATATGGCCATATTCGCCCAACAACTCGAAGACCTGCTCCGCGAAAGCTTTCCCAACGCGCAGATAGCCGTTGAAGGCAGCGATGGGCGGCATATGTCTGCAATGGTGGTTGACGAAAGTTTTCGCGGCCTGAACCGTGTGCAACAACAGCGCGCCGTTTACGCCGCCCTGAAGGGCAAAATGGACGGCCCCGATGGCGAATTGCACGCGCTGGCGCTGACCACCAAAGCGCCCGACTAAGCGCATTCAGAAAGGCAAAATAGAATGAGCGACGCAAAGACCCGTATCGACGAAGCGGTGAAAAACAACAACGTGGTGCTGTTCATGAAAGGCACCAAGCAGATGCCCCAATGTGGCTTCTCCTCGCGCGTGGCGGGGGTTCTGAACTACATGGGCGTCGATTTCATGGACGTGAATGTTCTGGCCGATGATGAAATCCGTCAGGGGATCAAGGACTATTCCGATTGGCCCACTATTCCCCAGCTTTACGTCAAAGGCGAATTCGTTGGCGGCTGTGACATCATCACGGAAATGACCCTTTCGGGGGAACTGGACACCCTGTTCGATCAGAACGGCGTGGAATATTCCAAGGACGCTGCGGATAAAATCCGCGAGGCAAACGCCTGATCCCGATGCGGATGAATGCGATCAGATGGGGCGCGAGGGTATGAAACATCCCGCGCCCCTTCGCGTATTATGGGCGCATCATAAGCCGACCCTGCTTTTGCTGGTCGTGGCCTTGGTCTTTGCCCTGTTTTTCGCGGCGCGGTTCGTGCTGCACGTCGCCTATTGGCACCAGATGCAAGGCACCCGCCCCCAGATCGAAGAATGGATGACCCCGCGCTATATCGCTAAGGCATGGCATATCCCGCCCGATGACATCCGTGCCGCGCTGCACCTGCCCGACGACTCCCGCCGACAAACCCTTGAGGATATTGCCAAATCCCAAGGCCGCCCGGTCGAGGCATTGCTATCCGATCTGACGGTCTTTCTACACAGCCACATGGCCCCGCCATCATGACGCAAAGCCTTGGCGATAGCTTGCTGGCGCTTTTACCTGATTATGGCGCGCCATTTCTGGCGGCGATCACATTGCTAAGCTGTCTGGCATTGCCGGTCCCGTCATCGCTGGTGATGATGGCAGCAGGCGGTTTTGCTGCTGCCGGTGATCTGAGCTACACCGCCGTTATCAGCGCAGCCCTGCTGGGGGCTGTCGCAGGGGATCAACTTGGGTTCTGGTTGGGGCGCAGCGGTAGCGACATCCTGAAACGAATGGAAAACCGTGGCGGCAAGCAGGCGCATGCCCTGGCCCGCGCCAGCCACCTGACCCGCCAGCGCGGCGGTGTTGCGGTCTTCCTGACCCGTTGGTTGCTTAGCCCACTGGGACCATATGTAAACTTTGCCGCCGGGGCCGCCCGCATGGGTTGGCGCGGCTTTTCTGCGGCCAGCGTCGCTGGCGAAAGCGTTTGGGTGGTCCTGTATATCGGGATCGGCGCCGGAGCCACGCAGCAATTGGAAACGCTGTGGCCGTTGATCAGCGATGCCTCGGGCATTCTGGTGACATTGGCGGTGGCCGGTCTTTTGGCGTTGCGCCTGCGCCACCTGCTCCATGCGCATAAAATGGAAAAAGGGGGCTAAGCCCCCTTCCCTGTTTATTCCTGTCGCAGCTTATCGTCGACCTGCCCCGCCAAGGCTTCGGCCCGTGCGGCAACCTCGGCCAAGGCTTCGGTCACACCTTGCGGCATAACGGGAACCTCTACGCGCTGCGGTTCCGGTGCGGGTTGGTTGCGCAGCCGTTCATTTTCGGCCTGTAGCTCTTCAAGCTGCGCCGTCATTTCGGTCAGCCGATCTTCGACACCGGCGGTTTTATCCGCCAGCATCAACCCCGCCATCAACAGCATTCGCGCCTCGGGCAAACGTCCGATCTGTGCCGCCAGAACCTGTGCCTCGTCATCCAGCATTTTAGCCGCAGAATGCAGGTAATGTTCTTCACCCGCCTGACAGGACACTTCAAACCCACGACCGCCGATCTTGATTTCAACTTCGGGCATTACGCGTCCTCTTCTTTCATGGCAGTTGCTTCAAGGATCGCATCCAGTTGCGTCAGCACAGCCCCCATTTCGGCGGCATCGGCTTCGCGGCCTGCGCGCAGCGCCTCGACCTCGGCCATCAAGGATGCGTTGATCAGTTCGGCATCCGCCAGACCTTCGGCATTGGCATCGCGCAGCGCCACGTTGCTTTCGCGCAGTTTTTCATTCACTTCGCGCAATTGCTGCAATTCGGTGTCCACCGCAGTAACCGAGGCCCGCGCCTCCTCCAGCGCGGCTTCCATACCGGAAACACGATCTTCCAGCTTGTCCTTGATCCCTTTGATCCGCTCTTCCAGTTGCGCGGTCACGGTGCGCTCATCCTCCAGCGCTTGCGTCAACCGGGTAATTTCGGCTTCTGCTGCCTCGGAAGGGCCGGATTGCGGAGCCTCCAGCCCATCCAGCCCCTTTGCGATCCGATCCAGCGCCGCTGTGATCCGGCTTTCATATTCGGTAATGTCGCCCATTGCCTGTAACCTTCAAGTCTTTTCAGGACGCCCGCCCTCGGGGCAGACGAATCAATTTTGCTCTGCTTTCGGTCAAGTGTACCCAAACACCTCGAAAAATGCGCCCCCTTCTACACCAATGGGTTAGTCGGTAGTCTTGCACTCTGGCCCCGGACTGGTATTGAGCAGGAAACACCCTGTTTCCCGGATCAAAGGACACTCGCCGTGGACATCACTACACTGCGTAACACCAATCCCGACCACTGGTTCAAAGCCGCCGCCATCCGCGCCCTGACGCTGGATGCCATCCATGCCGCCAATTCCGGCCACTCGGGTATGCCGATGGGCATGGCTGATGTCGCCACCGTGCTGTTTGAAAAGCACCTGAAATTCGACGCATCCGCCCCGCGCTGGCCGGACCGGGACCGTTTCATTCTGTCTGCGGGTCATGGCTCGATGCTGCTGTATTCGCTGCTGTACCTGACCGGATACAAAGACATCACACTAGAGGAAATCCGCAATTTCCGCCAATGGGGCGCGAAAACCGCAGGCCACCCCGAATACGGCCATGCCGAAGGGATCGAAACCACCACCGGCCCGCTGGGTCAGGGTATTTCCAACGCGGTCGGTTTTGCGATGGCCGAAGAAATCCAACGTGCGCGCTTTGGCAAGAAAATCGTCGATCACTATACCTATGTGATCGCCGGTGACGGGTGCCTGATGGAAGGCGTCAGCCACGAAGCCATCGGTCTGGCCGGGCGTCACCAGTTGGGTAAACTGATCGTTTTCTGGGATAACAACAACATCACCATCGACGGCACCGTTGATCTGGCGGACCGCACCGATCAGGTTCAGCGGTTCAAAGCCGCAGGTTGGCATGTGCAGGAAATCGACGGCCATAACCCCGAAGAAATCGACGCCGCCATCACCAAGGCGAAATCGACCAACAAACCCTCCATGATTGCCTGCAAAACCCATATCGCGCTGGGATCGTCGGCACAGGACACGTCCAAGGGGCATGGCGCACTGACCGATCCCAAACTGATCGCGGATGCCAAGGAAGCCTATGGCTGGGCGTCCGGCCCGTTCGAGGTGCCCGCCGACATCAAACAAGCGTGGGAAGCCATCGGCAGCCGTGGTGCCGCCGACCGCGCCGAATGGGAAGATCGGCTTGCCGCCATTTCGGGCCGCAAACAAGAAGAGTTCGCCCGCATGTACGCGCTGGACGCGCCCAAAAAGCTGTCCAGCACCATCCGCGCCCTGAAGAAGCAGATTTCCGAGGAACAGCCCAAATACGCCACCCGCAAATCCAGCGAAGTGGTGTTGGAAGTGGTCAACCCGATCATGCCCGAAACCGTTGGTGGCTCGGCTGACCTGACCGGATCGAACAACACCAAAACCGGCGATCTGGGCATTTTTGACCTTGAAAACCGTGGTGGGCGGTACATCCACTGGGGTATCCGCGAACACGGCATGGCCGCCGCCATGAACGGCATGGCCCTACATGGCGGGATGCGCCCCTATGGCGGCACCTTCATGGCCTTCACTGATTATGCCCGCCCTGCGATGCGTCTGGCTGCGTTGATGCGCATTCCGTCCGTGTTCGTGATGACCCATGACAGCATCGGTCTGGGCGAAGATGGTCCAACCCACCAGCCGGTCGAACATGTTGCCATTTCCCGCGCGACGCCCAACACCTATGTGTTCCGGCCCTGCGATACCGTGGAAACCGCCGAAAGCTGGGAAATCGCCCTGACGACCAAAGAAACGCCTTCGGTTCTGTCGCTGACGCGGCAAAACCTGCCGACGGTGCGCACCAACCACACCCAGAAAAACCTTGTTGCACAGGGGGCTTATGTTCTGGCCGAAGCCGAAGGCAAACGTCAGGCCATCCTGATCGCCACCGGGTCCGAGGTGGAAATCGCCTTGAAAGCCCGCGACCTGTTGCAGGCTGAAGGCATCGGCACCCGCGTTGTATCCATGCCCTGTATGGAACTGTTCGAAGAACAGGAAGACAGCTATCGCAAGCGCGTCCTGCCCGCCGGTCCGGTTCGCGTCGCGGTCGAAGCAGGCGTGCGTCAGGGATGGGACAAATGGCTGCTGGGCGAACGTGGCCGCGAAGCCAAGGCCGATTTCGTCGGCATGTCCAGCTTTGGTGCCTCGGCCCCGGCCGAAGTGCTGTACGAAAAATTCGGAATCACGGCCGAGGCCGTGGCCGCCAAGGTCAAAGCCCTGCTGTGATCCCGAATACAGGGGGATCGCCCACCGGTCCCCCACCTTTTCCAAAGGCCGCGCCATCCGCGCGGCCTTTTTCCCTTTTGTGTCCAACACACATCCCAATGACGCGACGCTATCCCAAAACGCCGCTTCTTGGCTTTCCTTCCGCCCCTGTCGCCTTATGCTCGGGCGCAACGCGAACACCCAAAGCAGATATATCATGACTGATCCTCTTGTGATTTTTACCCCGTCCGGCAAACGCGGGCGCTTTCCTGTCGGAACCCCGGTGCTGACCGCCGCCCGTCAATTGGGGGTCGATCTGGATTCGGTCTGTGGCGGGCGCGGGATTTGTTCAAAATGCCAGATCACGCCGTCCTATGGGGATTTCCCCAAACATGGCGTGACCGTCGCCGATGGTGCATTATCTGACTGGAACGCGGTCGAACAACGCTATCAGGATAAACGCGGCCTGAAACCGGGCCGCCGTCTGGGATGTCAGGCGACGATTCAGGGCGATGTCGTGATTGACGTGCCGCCCGAAAGCCAGGTCCACAAGCAGGTGATCCGCAAAGCTGCCACCGCCCGCGCCATCACGATGGACCCCGCCACCCGGCTGTTTTTCGTCGAGGTGGCACAACCCGACATGCACACCCCGACCGGCGATTTTGAACGTCTGAAACGGGCCTTGCACGATCAATGGCAGATTGGCGACATGCGGGCCGATCTGTCGGTGCTGGCAAAGTTGCAGCCCACCCTGCGCAAGGGGAACTGGCAGGTCACGGTTGCATTGCATCAGGATCATCATGGCGGCCCGGCGCGGTTGATCGAAATCTGGCCCGGCCTGCATGAAAACGGGCTGTATGGTCTGGCGATTGATCTGGGGTCCACCACCATCGCGGCCCACCTGTGCGATCTGCAAACCGGGGATGTCATTGCCTCGTCCGGGTTGATGAATCCGCAAATCCGCTTTGGCGAAGATTTAATGAGCCGCGTCAGCTATGCCATGATGAACCCCGGCGGGGATCGTGAAATGACCAACGCGGTGCGCGGGGCGCTAAACGATCTGGCCAAATCGCTGACGGACGAAGCGCAGATTGACCCAAGCCTGCTGGTCGAAGCGGTCTTTGTCTGTAATCCCGTGATGCACCATCTGTTGCTGGGCATTGATCCGGTTGAATTGGGGCAAGCACCCTTTGCGCTGGCGACTTCGGATTCAATATCCATGCCAGCGACGCAACTGGACCTCAGCGCGCTGAACGCTCGTGCGCAGGTCTATATCCTGCCCTGTATCGCGGGGCATGTCGGCGCAGACGCCGCCGCTGTTACCCTGTCAGAAGAACCAAACAAATCCAAAGATTTGGCGCTTATTGTTGATGTCGGGACCAACGCGGAAATCCTGCTGGGGAATGAAACCCGCGTGCTGGCCTGTTCGTCCCCCACTGGTCCCGCCTTTGAAGGGGCGCAAATCAGTTCGGGGCAGCGTGCCGCCCCCGGCGCGATTGAACGGGTCGAGATTGCCCCCGCCACCAAGGAACCGCGTTTCCGTATCATCGGCGTGGATATGTGGTCTGACGATCCCGCCTTTGCGCAGGCCGCAACCGCAACCGGCATCACCGGCATTTGCGGGTCCGGCATTATCGAGGCCGTGGCCGAAATGCGGATGGCGGGCCTGCTGGACCCGTCTGGCCTGATCGGATCAGCCGAACAAACCGGCACGCCCCGTTGCATTCCGCAGGGCCGGACCAATGCCTATGTACTGTGGGATGGCACAGCGGATGGTGGTCCCCTGATCACAGTGACCCAAGGCGACATTCGCGCGATCCAACTGGCCAAATCCGCACTATACGCCGGGGCGCGCCTGTTGATGGATGAAATGGGCGTGGACAAAGTGGACCGCGTGGTTCTGGCCGGGGCGTTCGGCGCCCATATCAGCCCTAAACACGCGATGGTGCTGGGGATGATCCCGGATGTCCCGCTGGATAAGGTCCAAAGCGCAGGCAATGCCGCCGGTACTGGGGCGCGGATTGCGCTGTGCAATATCGCTGCCCGGTCCGAAATCGAACAAACCGTTCACCAGATCACCAAGGTGGAAACCGCGATTGAACCGCGTTTTCAGGAACATTTCGTGGCGGCCAATGCGATCCCCCATGCCACGGACCCGTTCCCGGAATTGTCGAAAACCGTCACCCTGCCCGCCCCGTCCTTTAACACCAAGGGACAGGACGAAACCGGCCGCAGACGGCGGCGGCGCTGAACTTTGCGTTAGGTCATCCTGTTCATCTGTTAAACACCGTAGTCCCCACGTCTGGCCCTTCGCGGTCGGACGTGTTAGCGGCATCAGGTAATTTGACAGGATCATTCCCATGCCCAAGACACGCCCCGCGCTGTCTCGCGTCGAATTCATCGCCCTTATGGCTATGCTCTTCGCGACTATTGCGTTCTCTATCGATTCCATGCTGCCCGCCCTGCCGGAAATTGCGCAGGAACTTAGCCCCGATGACATCAATCGGGCGCAGTTGATCCTGACCAGTTTCGTGCTGGGCATGGGCATCGGCACCTTTTTTACCGGCCCGCTGTCTGACACATTCGGGCGCAAGCCGATCATTCTGGGGGGTGCTGCGCTGTATATCGTCGGGGCCATATTGGCCTATTTCGCGCAGGGGTTGGAACTGGTCCTGTTCGCGCGATTCTTGGGCGGATTGGGGGCTGCCGGGCCTCGGGTTGTGGGGTTGGCCATCGTCCGTGACGTTTACGCAGGCCGTGAAATGGCGCGGATCATGTCCTTTGTGATGATGGTCTTTACGCTGGTGCCAGCGGTCGCGCCGCTTATGGGGTCTGTCATCATTGCTATGGCCGGCTGGCGAGGCATTTTCCTTGCGTTCATTTTATTCGCATTGTGCGCTGCGGGCTGGCTGGCAATGCGCCAACCCGAATCCCTGCCGCGCGAAAATCGCCGTCCGTTGCGCTGGTCGATCATGTGGGCCGCCGTAAAAGAAATGTTTGCCCACCCCACTGTGCGCCTGTCCATTCTGGCGCAAACCTTGTGTTTTTCGCTGCTCTTTATGTCTATCACCCTGATTCAGCCAATATTTGACGTCACCTTTGATGAAAGCGTCAATTTTCCATACTGGTTTGCCGGTATGGCGCTGGTTGCCGGATCGGCCAGCCTGTTGAATGCGGCTCTGGTGATGCGGTTGGGAATGCGGAAACTGGCCACAACGGCGCTTGCGGCGCAGGTTGTCCTGTCCTCACTTATGACGCTGGCATGGGTATCCGGGCTACCGCAGGGGATCATGTTCTTTGTCTTTCTGTTCTGGATGACGTCGGTCTTTTTCCAAACCGGGCTGACGTTAGGCAACCTGAATGCCATTACGATGGAACCGATGGGACATATCGCAGGCATGGCCGCAAGCGTGTCCGGCGCGGTTGCCACTGTTTTTGGCGCGGCGCTGGCTATCCCCGTCGGCCTGAGCTTCACCGATACCCCTTTGCCGCTGTCGATCGGCATTGGCCTGTCGTCACTCGCGGCCTTTTTGGTGATGCTGCATATGCGGCGGGTTGAACAACTGACTGGCTAAGCCAGATTTAGGCGGGGCTACCACCCCGCCCCTTAAGCCCCATATCATTGCCGCGCGGCAGTCTGTCGGGAAACTTACACTTTATGGACAAGACTATATGCAAACCTACCTGATCCTGTTCCTGGCCATAGCCGCCGAAACCATTGGCACCACGGCGCTTCAGGCCAGCCAGCAATTTTCCCGGCTGTGGCCCTCGGTTCTGGTGGTGCTGGCCTATGGCTTCAGCTTTTGGCTGCTGTCCCTGACACTAAAGGTCATGCCTGTGGGGATCGTCTATGCGATCTGGTCCGGCACCGGAATCGTGTTGATTGCCCTGATCGGGTTAACCGTATTTGGCCAAAAGCTGGATTTGCCCGCCGTTCTGGGCATGGGACTGATCCTTGGCGGGATATTGATCATCCACCTGTTTTCAAACACCGCCCCGCACTGACGCCTATCACATTTCGCGAAAGCGTTTTTCCTGACGATCCGTCCAGCGCACGGTCAGGTTAAACCCTGTCTCGTCCTGCTCTTCGCTTTCAACCACCTCTTCGGCGAACAGCCACGCGCGTTTTTTTCCTTCGGAAAAATCCAGATGGAACTGGCTCAGATGCCGCTCGGATGCCAAGGCGCGGGTGATGCGCTCCATCAGATCAGGCAGACCTTCGCCGGTTACGGCGGAAATGGCGAAAACATCATCCTCGCGCGCGGCCCGCCCAATATGCGCAGCTTTAACTTCGTCACCGAAGTTATCTATTTTATTCCACAATTCCAGAACTGGCACATCTTCGGACACACCCAAAGAGTCCATGATTTCCGCAACATCCCGCGCCTGATTTTCGGTTTCAGGATGCGAAATATCGCGGACATGCAGGATCAGGTTCGCGGCCAGCACCTCTTCTAGCGTCGCACGGAAGGACGCCACCAGTTCGGTTGGCAAATCGCTGATGAATCCCACCGTATCGGACAGAATCACCTCTGGCCCGCCATCCGGCAATTGCACACGGCGCATGGTCGGGTCCAATGTGGCGAACAACATATCCTTGGCCATCACATCCGCCCCGGTCAGGCGATTGAACAGGGTGGATTTTCCGGCGTTGGTATAGCCCACCAAGGCCACGATCGGGAACGGCACCTTGGCCCGCGCTGCACGATGCAGTTCGCGGGTTTTCACCACCTTATCCAATTGCCGCCGCAGCCGAACAAGCTGTTCATCAATCGCGCGGCGGTCTGCTTCGATCTGGGTTTCGCCGGGACCGCCAACAAACCCCAATCCCCCGCGCTGGCGTTCAAGGTGGGTCCACGCCCGCACCAGACGCGTGCGCTGATAGCTCAGCGCGGCCATTTCGACCTGCAACACACCTTCGCGGGTACGCGCCCGGTCGGAGAAGATTTCAAGGATCAGACCCGTCCGGTCCAAGAGTTTGACTTTCCACTCTTTTTCCAGATTTCGCTGCTGCACCGGCGTCACCGGGCCGTCAACCAGCACCAGATCCACCTCGGCGTCCTGAAACTTGGCTTTCAGCTCGTCGATCTTCCCCGATCCGAACAGCATCCCCGGATGCGGGCGGCTGACGCGCACGGATTCAGCGCCGACCACATCCAGATCAGGCAGGGCCGCAGCCAAGGACACAGCTTCAGCAAGGGCAAATTCAGCCCCCCGGCGGTCGCGTTCGGATTTGATATCGGGGTGCAGAGCCCAAGCTCGGGTCGCCTCCCGCTCATGCGTCATCAATTGGTGTCGTCGCCATCGTACAGGTTGATGGGCTGCGCCGGCATGATCGTCGAAATCGCATGTTTATAGACCAATTGGGATTGGCCATCGCGGCGCAGAAGAACGCAGAAATTATCAAACCAAGTGATCACACCCTGCAATTTCACGCCATTGATCAAAAAGATCGTGACCGGAATCTTGGTCTTCCGCGTGTGGTTCAGAAATGCATCCTGCAAGTTTTGCTTATCGGAAGCCATGAATTCAGACCTTTGTTCTTGCGTGGGACCGCGGTCCGGTCCTCGTTTCCTCTGGGCAAGTATGTCGCGCCATCGAGGGAGTTTCCAGCCCAAAAATCAAATCGTTATCGGTGTAGATTGCGAAAAGGATCAAGACCGCCACACATCGCTTGTCAGAAGAGCAATGATCGCCAGCATTTCCAGCCGTCCCAATACCATGCCTGCACAGAAAACCGCCTTGGCCGCCGCGCCCAAAGACAACAGGCTGATCGGATCTTCGGGGGCCAGCCCGATCAGCGGCCCCGTTGTAGACAGCGCCGAAATCGACAGGATGATCGCATTTTCAAAATCCAGCCCCAGCCCGGAAAAGGCCACGGTAAAGGCCGAAATCGACAGGGCAAATAGCATGAAGAAAATCCACGCGATATAGGCCCCCTGCTTGCGCAGCCGCCGCGAATACCCACCGGACCGCCCAACAGATGATGGATGCACCAGACGCTCCATTTCCCGCAGACCGTTCAGATACAGCGCCCAAACCCGCAGCAGTTTCACTCCGCCCGCTGTGGTCGCAACGCCGCCGCCGATCAGCGCCAGCCCCAGAAAAATCAGCCCCGGCGTTTTCAGACCTGACCAATTTTGGGCCGTAGCCCATTCGGCGCTTTCAAATCCGGTGGTCGACAGGAAAGACAGCGTTGTGAAAACCCCGCCCCACAGCGCCCGCAACGCCATCAGGAAACCGTCACCATTGTTTTCCCCCTCGAACGTGCCAACCCAGTGCCGCAGGAACAGCAGCAACGGTACGCACACAACCAGCACCAGCCCCAAACGGAATTCCGGGTCGTGATGGATACCGCGCCGCGCGGTGGTGATTGTGTCACTGGAAAAGGTCAGGCGCGACAATGCGAACAGCATGAACAACGCCATCACCGCTTCGCCCGGAATACCGGACTGGGCCATTTCCGCGCCGCCCACCGGCGAAATACCGCTGGTCGCCATCACAGACATAGCATGGCAAATCGCCACCAGCGGCGTATCCCCGCTGATCACCAACATGATCCACAGCGCCAGCGTCAGCCCCACATAAATCGGGAACAGTTGCGACGTGATCCGCAAAATGCGCCGCTGCGGATTCGCCGCATCCAGCCCCATATCCAGACTGTCACCCTGCCCCGGCTCGGCCGAGGCTGTGACCTCGAAACCGCCCAGATTTAGTGGGGCCAGAATGGCCGCAGCCGCCACCCACATCAGCAGCCCCCCCATCCAGCCAACCTGCGCCCGCCACAGATGTTGTGTGGCCGTCAGGCGATCCGCATCGAACAGGGTTGCGCCGGTTGTGGTCAGGCTGGACACCATTTCCACATAGGCATTCAGAAAGCTGGTTGTTTGCACCGCTTCGTGAAACGGAACCGCCAACATCACCGGCAACAGCGAAAAACAGGCGAATAACGCCAGCAGATCGCCCATCGCCCCACGGTGCCGTTTTCGCCCCAGCATCGCCAATCCGATCAGCGACACCAGCAATAAAAACAGCGTCCCCGAATAGAAGAATGCACGCGCTTCAAAATGTTCTTTCAGGACCAGCGCGTGAAACGCGGGCACATACATCGACACCGCGCTGATCCCCATCAGCAACAGGAAAAGCGGTTGGTTACGAATGCTTGCCCACATGGCGTTGCGCCCCGGCCTTAGAAAAAGTCGATCGAGACTTGCAGCAGCCGCTCGACCTCGGGGACGTCATTCGCCATCGAGAAGATGACGATCACATCGCCTTCGTCCACACGGGTATCCGCCTGCGGTTTTACGACTTTCTCCCCTTTCAGAACGCCCCCGACCAGGACCCCTTCGGGGAAATCAATATCGCGGATACGCTGCCCCGCGATGGGCGAGGTCGACAACACTTCGGCCTCGATCATCTCGGCTTCGGCATCGCCGATGGAATATACGCCGCGCACCCGACCATGCCGGATATGGCGCAGAATGGATGACACCGTGGTCGCGCGCGGGTTGATATAGGCATCAATCCCCAGCGGTCCCATCATCGTTGTCAGCGTTGGGTCGTTGATCAGCGCAATGGTCATCGGGCACCCTTCGGTCTTGGCCCGAACGGCTGCCAGCATGTTGGTTTTATCGTCATCCGTCACGCACAGCACCGCATCGGCGCGGCTGATATTCGCCTCGGCCAGCAGCGCGGAATCCAGCCCATCGCCGTTCAGCACAATCGTCCGTTCCAGCGCATCGGCGGCCCGTTCGGCGATTTTGCGATTTTTTTCAATCACCTTGGCCCGGACACGATCAGCCCGCACTTCCAAGGCCCGCGCCACTGCCAGCCCAACGTTGCCCCCGCCGATAATGACCACGCGTTCCTGTTTTTGCGACACCTTGCCGAACACTTCCATCGTGCGCGGCACATCTTCGTTCACGGCGAAAATATAGCATTCATCGCCCACGAAAATCTGATCGCCCGGTTCCGGCGCAAACAGCGAACCCTCGCGGCGAATGCCGACCACCACGATGCGCAGGGTCGAAAACAGCTCATTCAACTGCCGCAACGGCGTATTCACCACCGGGCAATCGTCCTCAATGGTGATGCCCAGCAGTTGCGCCCGCCCGCCCAGAAACCGTTCCGTATCGAACGCCGCGGGCGAGGCCAAACGCTGCAACGCGGCCTCGGCCACCTCGCGTTCGGGGCTGATCACCACATCAATCGGCAGGTGATCCCGGCGGTACAGGTCCGAATAAATTGCGTTCAGATAGCTTTGACTGCGCAAGCGGGCGATCTTACGCGGGATCGAAAACACCGAATGCGCCACCTGACAGGTGACCATATTCACCTCGTCCGAATAGGTGGCGGCGATGATCATATCGGCGTCCCGCGCCCCGGCCCGGTCCAGCACATCGGGATAAGAGGCAAAGCCCGCAATCCCCTGCACGTCCAACGTATCGGTCGCGCGGCGCACAAGATCCGGGTTGTTATCCACCACGGTCACGTCGTTGCGTTCCCCGGACAAATGGCGCGCGATTTGCCACCCGACCTGACCAGCCCCGCAAATGATGACTTTCATGCCAACGATCCCCTGTTGTCAGGGGCTTTGGATGACATGCCCCCAGCGTACGGTCAATTGATTTGTCGCCGCTTCCGCCCTACCCTTAGCATATCCGCGAAGGAGGATACCATGCGCCCATATCTGCTTGTTTCCGCGACACTTATCTTGCTGGCCGGTTGTGTGCCGGTTTCCGTCTATCACAAGGCGGGCGGCACCCTGACACGGCTTCAGAATGACGAGGTGAACTGTCAGGTGCAGGCGCTGCAAAAGGTGCCTGTCAACAAAATCACCCGGATCACCCCCATTCGCACGCTCCCGCGGGAGGTCTGTAATAGCAGGGGCCATTGCCGGATCGTCTATATGGAATTTGGCGGCGACGTGGAAACCTATGACGCCAACCTGCCCCTGCGCCAAAAGGTCGAGGCGCAGTGCATGATCAACAAAGGGTATCAGCAGATCGAACTGCCGATTTGCGAAAACCGCCCCACCACGCTGCCCGGCACGATGCCCGGCCTGACAACCAATTCCTGTGCGGTGAAAACGAAAACCGGCTACCGGGCGGCCACGCCCGGCTAATCCGCCTTATTCGTCTTCATCACCTTCAACATAGGCCACCCGCGCCCCGGCCTTGTTCGAGGTCACAACATTCAGCGATTTCAGTTTCCGGTGCAAAGCGGACCGTTCCATACCCACGAAATTCGCGGTCCGGCTGATATTGCCGCCAAAACGATTGATCTGCGTCAGAAGATATTCGCGTTCAAACACTTCCCGCGCCTCGCGCAGGGGCAGCGTGGCCAAGGCGCCGGTCAGCACAACCCTGCCTTCTTCGCCGCCACTCTCGCTGTCCTGCGGCAATTCACGGGCCTGAATGGCGCCCGAGCCTTCGCCCAAAATCAGCACCCGTTCAATCAGATTGCGTAGCTGGCGCACGTTGCCCGGCCAGATCATCGTTTGCATCAGCGCAACCGCATCCTCGGACAATTTGCGCTGGGGCAGGCCTTGTGTGCGGTGGAACATCTCGATGAAATGGGTGGCCAATTCGGGAATATCCTCGCGCCGTTCTTCCAATGACGGCACGGCAATCGGCACCACGTTCAGACGATGATACAATTCCTGACGGAACCGGCCCGCGTCAATTTCATGTTCCAGATTGCGGTTGGTGGATGAAATCACCCGCATATCGACCCGTACTTTATCCGTGCCACCGACACGGGTGAATTGCTGATCCACCAACACGCGCAGGATTTTCGATTGGGTGCCGGGGGGCATGTCCGCCACCTCGTCAAAGAACACCACACCGCCATGCGCCTGTTCCAGCAGTCCCGGTTCCAGTCCGCGTTCCGGGCTTTCGCGGCCAAACAGCACTTCTTCCATGCGGTCGGGTTCAATCGTGGCGCAACTGACCGTCACAAACGGCCCGGACGCCCGGTTGGACTTGGCATGGATATAACGCGCCGCCACCTCTTTGCCCGCACCTGCGGGGCCGGTCAGCATGACGCGGCCATTGGATTTCGTGACCTTGTCCAACTGCGCCAACAGCGCCCGGAAGGACGCCGATCCCCCTACCATATCGGACGAGGCCACATCCCGCCGCCGCAATTCCTGATTCTCGCGGCGCAACCGCGATGCTTCCATCGCGCGACGGATCACAACAAGCAACTGATCAATATTAAAGGGCTTTTCGATAAAATCATACGCCCCCTGCTTGATCGCCGCCACGGCGATTTCAATATTCCCGTGGCCTGAAATGATCACCACCGGCACATCCGGGTTATCCCGTTTCACCGTTTTCAGAATGTCGATCCCGTCCATCCGGCTGTCTTTCAGCCAAATATCCAAAATCATCAGCGCCGGTGATTCCGAGTTGATTTCTTTCATCGCATCGTCAGAGTTACCGGCCAGACGAGTGGTATAGCCCTCATCCTCCAGAATATCCGAGATCAGTTCCCGAATATCGCGTTCATCATCAACGATCAGAATATCACTCATATCGTCCTCAAATCACTTGTTCTTGTTCTTGGTCTGACCCCGTGATTGGGGTGTCTTCGCTCAGGGGCAGCCGGATAACAGCCATCGCACCGCATCGACCGGATGGGTCAAATGCGGGCGCGTCTTCCAGCTCCAGCGTGCCGCCATGTTCTTCGGCAATCTTACGCACGATCGGCAGGCCAAGTCCCGTGCCTTCTGATCGTGTCGTGACGTAAGGTTCAAACAACCGGGCGCGATCTTCGGGCAGGCCAATACCGTTATCGGCAATGGTCACTTCAGCCCAACGCCCGTCCCGCCGGGATTGAACCCGAATTTCAGGAACAAACCCATCTGAAACGCCTTTTTCTTTCAAGGTTTCAATAGCTTCCCCGGCATTCTTAATCAAATTTGTCAACGCCTGACTGATCATGGTTGCATCCAGATCAGCCATCAGCGGATCTTCCAGAAGATCCGCGTGTATCCTCACATCGGGTTGCCCAGCCTGCTGCAACACCACCGCATCCTGAACCAGCTTGGTCAGGCTGATAAGACGGCGTTCGGGCTCCGGCATTCGGGCAAATTTGGAAAACTCATCAACAATTCGCCGCAAGTCATTGGTTTGCCTAACAATAACCTCGGTCAACTGCTCCAGATCAGTCACCAGAGAATCGTCCAGATGGCGGCTGAATTTGCGCTTAATCCGTTCCGCGCTAAGCTGGATCGGGGTCAGTGGGTTCTTGATCTCATGGGCAATCCGGCGGGCCACATCGCCCCACGCCGCCATCCGTTGCGCAGCCACCAGATTTGTCACGTCATCAAAGGCCACCACATACCCCTCTAGCCGCCCATCATCGCTGCGACGGGGGGACATGCGCACCAGCAGATTTTCCATCCGCCCGTTGCGGCTGACCTTGATTTCGTCCTGAACCGCTGCGCTGTCGCCGCTCTGCAACCGCTGAAACAGACCGCCAAATTCCGGCACAGCCAATTCCAAGGCCAGCGATTGCTGCTCATCCGTCCAATCCAGCAGGCGTTCCGCCGAACGGTTCACAAAGGCCACCCGTCCTTCGGGGTCCAGCCCCACCACACCCGAGGTCACGGAACTGAGAACGGAATCAAACAACCGCCGCCGCCGTTCAATCTGCCGGGTGCTTTCCAACAACGTTTCGCGCTGCACCTTCAGTTGCTTGGTCATCTGGTTGAAATAACGACCCAGCATGGCGATTTCGTCATCGCCGTCTTCTTCGACCACCTGCACATCCAGATCGCCCGCGCCCACACGCTGCGCCGCCCCGGTCAGCCGCCCCACCGGGCGCGACAGGCGTTCGGCAAACCACAGTCCCAGCCAGATCGCCGCCAGAATCAGGATCACCGCAAAACCCAGATAAATCAGACCAAATTCAAACAGCACCCGCCCGCGTTCGCTTTCAAGCTGCTGATAGAATTTCGCGGTTTCCTTGGTTTCATCCAGCAGGCTAAGCAAATCGCCATCCACCGCGCGGCTGACATATAAAAACCGATCCACGAAAGCCGTCAGCCGAACCAAGGCGCGGAATTCATTATTTTCCCAGTCCTCGATAATCAACAGATCGGTTTTCGTCGCGTCGCTGATTTGTTGTGCTGCGGGCTTTTCAAAATCGAACAGATAGGACCGATCCCCCCGCGCCCGAATTTCCCCTGTACCATCAATCACATAGGCTTCGCGTAGGCCACGCTGGATTTGGGCCTGCCCCTGCGCCAGAACCCGGCGCACATCGGCATCCGTCATGAAAAACGTAGCCATTCGGGTGGCGTCCAGAATCCCCGCCAGCGCCAGCGCATCCTGACGCAAATCACGGCGGTGTTCCTCCTCATAGGCTTCGGCGGCATCCAACGAACTGCCGACCACCTGCCGCACCCGATCCGAAAACCAGCCTTCCAACCCCACGTTCACCGTCAGCGCCGCGAAAATGGCCACCGAAACTGTGGGGATCAACGCCAGAATGGCAAAGGCCATCGTCAGCCGTAAATGCAGCCGTGATCCGGCCGATTTCGCGCGCCGGGCCGCAACCAAGGCAACGATCCGCTGCAACACCAGCGCCGCAACCACCAGCACATAGACGAAATCCGCCAGCAGGATCAGCCGCAGGCTGAGCGAGGACGAGGATTGATCCAGCGGTCCCAGAATCAGGAACGTCGACAACGCCAGCACAGGCCCCAGAAACACCAGCGAAAACGTGGCCGCATTCTGCACCCGCCGCTGACGCCTAAGCCGCTGGAACCGCTGCCAGGTTGATGTGTGTCGTGTCCGGGTTGCCACCCGCCACCCTCTTCCTGATGTGGCGCAAATGCGCCTGTACCGCAAAATATTGTGGCCCGATGCAGCCGGGCCACTGTTCTGTTGCGGTTTTACATCAACTTCCGGCGGCGTGTCACGCGAATATCCAGATCGGTGATCTTCTTGCGCAAAGTATTGCGATTGATCCCCAGAAGATCGGCACATTTGGCCTGATTTCCGCCTGTTGCCTCCAGCGCGATTTCGATCAGCGGCTGTTCGACCTCTTTCAGGATGCGCCCATACAAACCGGGGGGGGGCAACATATTGCCATGCAGATCGAAATAGCGCCGCAAATGCCGCATGACGGACGCAGACAGTTTTTCGGTATCGCCCCCGCCCAGCACGGGTTCCATTTCCGGCTGATTGCCCAGCACCGCCTCGACCTCGGGCCGGGTGATTTCATCGGCGCGCGATGTCAGCACCAGCCGCTTGATTGCGTTTTCCAACTGGCGCACGTTGCCCGGCCAGCTATAGGCCCGCATCAGTTCCAGCGCGTCCTTGGACAGCACCCGTTTTGGCGCACCGTCCCGTTCCGCGCGGGTCAGGAAATGTTCGGCCAACAGCGGAATGTCTTCGACCCGTTCACGCAGGCTGGGCACCCGAAGCGTTGCACCAGACAGGCGATAATACAAATCCTGCCGCATCCTGCCGCTTTCCAACGCGTCCGACAGATCGCTCTGACTGGTAGCCATGAAGCGCGGAACATGATCGCCGGGACTGTCCATCATCCGCACAATCCGGGCTTGCACCTCGGGGTCGACATCACCGATTTCATCGAACAGCAGCGTGCCGCCCTTGACCCGCGCCAGCACACGCGCCGGGCCTTCGATGTCCTGCAAGTCCGCTGCGGTCACAGTCACAAAGGGCAAAGTCCGCCGATCCGAAAAATCATGGATCGCCCGCGCAATCAGCGATTTCCCCGTGCCCGATTCCCCTGCAATCAGCACCGGCAGATCGGTATTCATCACCTTGGCCACCAGACGATAAAGCGCCTGCATCGCCGGGGTGCGCCCCACCAGCGGTAAATCGTCGGGCCGTTCGTTATCTTCTACCGGACGGGCCGCAGGTGCCGCGCGGCGGCGTTGTTCCAACGCCCGCGCCGTGCGTTTCATCAGATCGGGCAAATCAAAAGGTTTCGGCAGGTAATCATAGGCCTCGGCCTCGGCCGCCTGAATGGCGGTCATGATGGTGTTTTGCGCCGAAATCACGATCACCGGCAAACCAGGCCGATCCTGCGCGATTTTAGGCAGCATTTCCAAACCGTTACCGTCGGGCATAACCACATCGGAAATGACCACATCGCCTTTGCCCTCGGCCACCCAGCGCATCAGCGTCGTCAAGGAAGAGGTCGCATGAACCTTGCACCCGGCCCGAGTCAGGGCTTGGGTCAGAACCGTGCGGATCGTGCGGTCATCATCTGCAACAAGTACTGTACCGTCCATTACTGGCTCTCCTTCTTCTTATGCCGTTTCTTGCCTTCCGGCACCATCGGCAGGGAAATTTTGAACACCGTGCGACCGGGAACCGAATTCACCGAAATCCAGCCGTCATGATCGGAAATGATCTTGCTGACCAAGGCCAGCCCAAGCCCGGTGCCATTTTCGCGCCCGGACACGAAAGGATCGAAAATATCGCCTTTGATGTCCTCGGGCAGGCCGGGGCCATCGTCGATGATTTCGATCTGAAGCGGCAGCGCCTGCCCGGTGCCATCGCTGCGCCGCAGCCGGAAACTGTGTTCATAGAACGTGTGCAGGCGGATCGTGCCACCGGATTTATCCGCCGCCTCGGATGCGTTTTTCAACAGGTTCAGGATCACCTGAAGCAACTGATCCGGGTCGCCATAGGCCAGCGGAAGCGAGGGGTCATAATCCTCGATGATCTTCATATGCGCCCCGAACCCCAACAGCGCCGAACGCCGCGCCCGATCCAGAACATCATGCAAATTCACCGGCTTGCGTTCCGGTGCTGTCAGATTTCCGAACTGTTCCACCTGTTCCAGCAGCTTCACGATCCGGCGGCTTTCCGCCACGATCAGATCCGTTAGCTCCTGATCCTCGGGCGTCAGGTTCATGGAAAGAAGCTGCGCCGCGCCGGTGATCCCGGCCAGCGGGTTCTTGATTTCATGCGCCAGCATTTCCGCCATACCGATCGCTGATTTAGCCGCCGATTTGACCGAATGATTTTGCGTCATCCGCCCCGCCAGTTCACGCGGGGAAATCAGGAACAGCATATGCCCTTCCATTCCCTGCATCGGTGCAATCTGAAGATTGCAATGCAGCGGCGCACGTTCGCCGGTGCCAACGTCCACGTCATTGACGAATAGCGGCGTGTTGCTTTCCCGCGCCCGCAAAAATGCCTCTTCCAGCGGGGCGTCGATCATGATCCGATCCCAGACCGGCTGCCCCTTGATCGACTTGGCCGAGGCATTCAGGAACCCCTCGGCGGCGGGGTTAATGTCTTCGATGGTGTCATCGGGTGCCACCAAAACGCCCGGCACAGGCAACGATGACCAGACTGCGCATTCGTCCATCATGCCGCAACCCTTTCAGCATCCAACAAGGCCTGCGGCAGTAGCCGCAAAACCAAAGCCGGATCGCGGGCCGTCAATACCGCGCGCCGCACCGGCGCATCGGTTCCGGCCCGATCCATATACCAACCCAGATGTTTCCGGGCGACACGCAGCCCCAGATCGGGGCCGTAAAACCGCAACATCGCCTGATAATGGTCGCACACCATATCCGCCAACGCCTGTCCTTCGGGAATGTCCGGCGCGGGGGTGCCGAACAGATCATGCGCGATTTGCGCCAACAGCCACGGTTGCCCCTGCGCACCGCGCCCAACCATCACGCCATCCGCGCCGGATTGATCCATCGCCTGCCGCGCAGTTGCGCTGTCCACGATGTCACCATTCGCAATGACCGGGATGGAAACCGCTTGTTTCACATTGGCAATCGCGGCCCAATCGGCCTGCCCTTTGTAGAACTGGCAGCGGGTCCGCCCGTGAATCGTGATCATCCGTATCCCGGCATTTTCCGCCCGCCGCGCCAGATCGGCTGCGTTCAGCAAATCGTCATCCCATCCCAGCCGGGTTTTCAGCGTCACCGGAATGGAAACCGCGTTCACAACCGCCTCGATCAGGGTCAGCGCGTGATCCAAATCTTTCAGCAGCGCAGACCCGGAATAGCCGTTCACCACCTTTTTGGCGGGGCATCCCATGTTGATGTCGATGATTTTCGCACCGTTATCCTGCACCATCCGGGCCGCCCGCGCCATCCATTCGGCATCACGACCGGCCAGTTGTACGGCGGTATTGTCCGCCTCGAACCCCAATTCAGCCCGTTCACGCACCCCCGGCTTGGCCTGCACCATTTCCTGACTGGCCACCATTTCGCTGACCACCAGCCCCGCCCCAAAACGCGATACCAAATCGCGGAACGGCAGGTCCGTGATTCCCGCCAAGGGGGCCAGAAACACTGGCGGCGTTAATATGTTGTCCGAAAGCGTCAAAGACACATGCTTAATCCTTGTGCATTTGCCTATGGCCTAGCTGATCCCCCGTGTCGCTTCAATGAAACGCGCCCAGAATTCAGACCACGGCGGTGCATTTGCCCATTTTTTAATCAGACCGCCCGAGCCGCCTGTCGCATTGCCCTTGGTCGCAACAGCGCATATGCACCTTTAGATGGGACACACCCAAGGGGATTTCATGCGGATCGCGGCCATCATCGTTGCAGCCGGACGGGGCAGTCGCGCAGGCGGCGGCCTGCCAAAGCAATGGCGGCACATCGCGGGACGCCCCGTGGCGGACTGGACGGTTCAGGCCTTTGCCAGTCATCCGGCGATCAGTCAGGTGGTTCTGGTGCATCACGCGGACGATATGGAACTGGCCGCTCCGCTGTTGGCACTGCCCGGTGTCACCGGGGTTCACGGCGGCGATACCCGCAACGGGTCTGTCCGCAACGGGTTAGAGGCATTGGCCGATACCGCCCCCGATCTGGTGCTGATTCATGATGTGGCCCGCCCCTGTGTTCCGGCAAGCGTGATTGACGCCGTGATTGATGCCCTGTCTGACGCCCCCGGCGCGGCCCCGGCCCTGCCTGTCACCGATGCGCTGTGGCGTGGGGATCACGGGCAGGTCAGCGGCGTGCAGGATCGCACCGGGCTGTTTCGCGCCCAGACCCCACAGGGGTTTCGCTTTGCCGATCTGCTTGCCGCGCACCGCGCATTTCAGGGCGATGCGGCGGATGATGTACAGGTCGCCCGCGCGGCTGGCCTGTCCGTTCAAATCGTGGACGGACACGAGGATAATCTGAAAATCACCCACCCCGGCGATTTTGACCGGGCCGAAAAAATACTGCGGGGACAGATGGATATACGATTGGGCAATGGCTATGACGTGCATCGCTTCGGTGACGGGGATCATGTGATCCTGTGCGGGGTGAAAATCCCGCACGGACGCGGCCTTCAGGGGCATTCCGATGCCGATGTGGGGATGCACGCAGTCACAGACGCGCTGTATGGTGCCTTGGCCGAAGGCGATATTGGCCGCCATTTCCCCCCGTCCGATCCGCAATGGAAAGGCGCGGCCAGTGAAATCTTCCTGCGCCATGCCGCCGATCTGGTGCGCGAACGCGGCTTTCAGATCAGCAATATCGACTGTACGCTGGTCTGCGAATACCCCAAGGTCGGACCACATGCCGCCGCGATGCAGGCGGAAATGGCCCGGATCATGGGGCTGACACCGGATCGCGTATCCATCAAGGCCACAACCAGCGAACGCCTTGGATTCACAGGCCGCGAAGAAGGCATTGCCGCACTGGCCACAGCCGCATTGGTGAAACTATGATTAAACTGATCAACACATTCTTTTATTCGGGCCTGTTGCGTCCAGCCTCGGGGACGTGGGGGTCTTTGGCCGCGCTGATCGTGGGCTGGGGGATTGAACGCTATCTGGGCTTTATCCCGCTGGTGATTGCGACTGTGCTGGCGATTGGAATCGGGTTCTGGTCCATCGGGGTTGAACTAAAGGACAAACCCGGCGAAGACCCGTCCCATATCGTGATCGACGAAGTGGCCGGTCTGTGGCTGGCCATGCTGTTCCCGGCTGCCGGGTTCTGGATGCGGGATATGTCGATGGTGTGGCCCGGCCCGATTGGGGCATTCCTGTTTTTCCGCCTGTTCGACATCTGGAAGCCGTGGCTGGTGGGTCAGGCCGACCGGCGCGGCGATGCGCCCGGCGTGATGCTGGATGACCTGTGGGCCGGGCTCTTTGCCGGGGTCGCCACGATTATCGCCGCAGCCCTGTATCATATCGTGTTGTTCTGATGACACTGGCCGCCGAGATCCTGAACGTCGCCCGCGCCAAAGGGCTGCGGATTGCCACCGCCGAAAGCTGCACGGGCGGCATGGTGTCTGCCGCGCTGACCGATGTGGCCGGATCGTCCGCCGTGTTTGAACGCGGTTTCGTCACCTATACGAATGACGCCAAGGAACAAATGCTGGGCGTCCGCCGCGCCACGCTGGACGCGCACGGCGCAGTCTCTGAACAGGTGGCGCAGGAAATGGCCGAAGGGGCGCTGACCCATTCCGATGCCGACATCGCCGTAGCCATCACAGGTATCGCCGGTCCCGGCGGGTCCGAGTTCAAACCAGAAGGCCGGGTTTGCTTCGGGCTGGCCATAAAAAACCGCCCCACCCACACGGAAACGGTGGAATTTGGCGCAATCGGGCGCGGCAATGTCCGCGCCGCATCTGTTGAAAAAGCGCTCAATCTGCTGAAAATGGCAGCAGACACATGACGCGCAAAAACGCGTCATTCCTACCATTTTAAGCCTAATTTATACGCAATTTGTGAATCGCCCCCTTTTTCACCAGCCTCAGCCACCCTTGCCGCTTTCTTTTGCATCGCGTTTCCGTTTGATCCCCGCCAACTAAAAAACCAACGGGATCGAAAGGAAGGAACACATGAACGGAGCGGACACCGCCTGGATCATTGTGGCAACGGCGCTGGTGCTATTCATGACATTGCCGGGGCTGGCGCTGTTTTACGGCGGCCTTGTGCGGGCGCGCAATGTGCTCAGCGTCTTTATGCATGTCTACGCAATTGCCTGCCTGATGAGCGTGCTTTGGTTCATCATCGGCTATTCGATCGCGTTTGGCGATGGCGGGGCCTATTGGGGCGGATTGGGCAAAATGTTTCTGGGCGGCATCACGGCCGACACCGTATCAGGCACCCTGCCCGAGGTTTTGTTTTTCGCCTTCCAGATGACATTCGCCATTATCACCCCGGCGCTGATCGTTGGTGCCTATGTGGAACGGATCGGGTTCGGCTTTGTCCTGCTGTTTTCAGGATTGTGGATGGTGCTGGTCTATGCCCCTGTCACCCACTGGATCTGGGGCGGCGGGTTTCTGTCGGATGGCGGCATTTTCGGGGCTGTCGGGGTCAAGGATTTCGCGGGTGGTGTCGTGGTTCATGAAACCGCAGGCATCGCCGCGCTGGTGATCGCGGTCATGCTGGGGCAGCGCAAACACAAAACCACCCCGCCACATAATCCCGGTTACGTCATGATCGGCGCCGCGATGCTGTGGGTCGGCTGGTTTGGCTTTAACGGTGGGTCGCAACTGGCTGCGGATGGTGGCGCGGCGATGGCGCTGACCGTCACCCATCTGTCCGCCGCAACGGCATCGCTGACATGGGCGCTGTGGGAAAAGGTGAAATACGGCAAAGCCTCGCTTGTTGGGATCGTCACGGGAACGATTGCGGGTCTGGCCTCGATCACACCGGCATCGGGGTTTGTAACGCCGGTTCAGGCGCTGATCATCGGAGCCATTGCCGGGATCGGGTGCCAGGAGGCGGTTAATTTGGTCCGCAACAAGATCGGCGTCGACGATACGCTGGACGTGTTCGCCGTGCATGGCGTGGGCGGTATCTTTGGCACCATCATGATCGCGGCCTTTGGCGCCGGAAGCTGGACCGCGCAATTGGGAACGCTGGCGATTGTCGGGGTCTTCACGCTGGTGGTATCGGTCGCGCTGGCCAAACTGGTGGCGCTGATCACCCCCTTGCGGGTGTATCTGGAAACCGAAACCAATGGTCTGGACCTAAGCGTTCACGGCGAACGCGCCTACGACCACAGTTCATAAATACGCATGACACAAAACCAAAGGCCGCCCCTGAACCGGGCGGCCTTTTTGCTGTGCGACGATCGCGCTGCTGTCACGTCCCAGTTACGCCCCAGTGCCGTATAAATCCGCAGCACGCCGTTCAAACGCGCGGACAATACGCTGCATGGCTTCGTTAAAGACCACGCCAATAATCCCCTGCAACACGGCAT
This sequence comes from Thalassovita litoralis, assembly GCF_900182725.1. GTDB lineage: Bacteria > Pseudomonadota > Alphaproteobacteria > Rhodobacterales > Rhodobacteraceae > Thalassobius > Thalassobius litoralis. The sequence continues at coordinate 86,553 of NZ_FXTO01000004.1, read as the reverse complement.
TGCGGAATTCAAAATCCACGAAAAAATCCACCTCGCACCCGCCATCGGCATCACGGAAGGCCCAGTTCGATTTCATGTAACGGAAAGGCCCGTCCAGATATTCGGTGTCGATCTTTTTCTGGTCCGGCCACAGCGTCACCCGGCTGCCGAACCGTTCGCGAAACACCTTGAAGGAAATCACCAGATCCGCCGCCATGATCTGTGATCCGTCCGCTTGCGGGGTCACGGATCGTATCCGTGCCGCAGCGCACCACGGCAGAAATTTAGGATAGGCCGCGACATCGGCCACCAGATCATACATCTGCTGTGCCGAATATGGCAGTTTGCGGGTCTCGGAGTGGGTCGGCATGTCGCCCCTTTTTTCGCGTGACAGTGGGGGGATATTTCGTAGACTGTGGCCGAAAATTCAAGGGGAAGACATGCCACAGCGTCCTTATGTCATTGATGAAATGATCTCGGCCAAACAAATCGCCGCCCGGATCGAGGAACTGGCCGCCGAAATCGGGCGCGAATACGCAGACACCAATAAATTGGTCGTGGTGGGGCTGCTGCGGGGCAGTTTCGTTTTCATCGCGGATCTGGTGCGGGAACTGAACCTGCCGGTCGAGGTGGATTTTCTGGAAGCATCCTCTTACGGGAATTCCACCGAAAGCTCGCGCGAGGTGCGCATTCTGAAAGACCTGCGCGGCGAAATCGAAGGCCGTGATGTGCTGGTGGTCGAAGATATCGTCGATACCGGATACACCCTGTCGCACGTCCGCCACCTGCTTTCGGGGCGTCGCCCCCGCAAGCTGAAGATCATCGCGCTGCTGGACAAACCCGCCCGCCGCGAGGTGGACATCAAGGCCGACTGGATCGGCTTTTCCATCCCCGATGAATTTGTGGTGGGCTATGGCATCGACTTTGCCCAACGCAACCGCAACCTGCCCTTTATCGGTAAGGTCCGCTTTACCGAGGATGCCTGAGCCGTGCATTGGCTGCTGCGCATGGCCATGTGGGCGCGCAAGCCGCCCTCGGCCAGACGTGTTGTCTTAGTGCTGGTTGTCATCGCGCTGTGTCTGGGGCTGTATGTCATCGAACGCTGGATCGGCTGGCCCGATTGGCTGACGGCGCACAACCTGCCGCGCGGTGGCCCCACGCGCTGAACCGATCACGAAAAAGTCAAAACCGCAGCGATGACCGTTTGCATATATGCCTGTATCCTTTTGTATAGGATCATACCCAAGGAGTATTGCCAAATGACCCTTCGCGCCTTTCTGACGACCCTTACCCTGTCTGCCGTAGCCGCCACCGGCGCCTATGCACAGGATGACGCCGCCAAGGCCGCCATCAAGGCCCGGCAGGCCCAAATGGATTTATACGCCTTTAATCTGGGCGCTTTGGGTGCAATGGCCAAAGGGGCCGTGGCCTATGATGCCGATGCCGCATCGAAAGCAGCAGGCAATCTGGCAATGCTGACCAAGCTGGATCAATCCCGCATGTGGCCCGAAGGGTCCGATGACATGAGCGCCGACAACACCCGCGCCCTGCCCGCCATGTGGGAAAACATGGGCGATGTGATGGCCAAAGGCGGTGATCTGGCCAAGGCAGCCGCCGCGATGGAAGCCGCAGCCGGAAACGGGCTGGAATCCCTGCAAGCGGCAATGGGTCCGCTGGGGGGGGCCTGTGGTGCCTGCCACAAAGCCTATCGCGCACCTGAAAGCTAAGGCACGCCCATGCCCGGTAAAATCGTTACAACAGTGATCGGTCTGGCCGTTGCGGGCGGGGTGGCCGGTTGGTTTATCACCGCCCCGCAAACTGTGAATGCCGGGCTGTATAGCGGCCTGAACGGCAACGCCGAACACGGCAAGCTTGTCTTTGATGCGGCGGGGTGTGCGTCTTGCCACACTGCGCCAGACAGTAAACATGACGGCCCGCCGGTATTATCCGGCGGCCGCGCCTTCGCCAGTGATTTTGGCACGTTCTACGCGCCGAATATTTCACCCGATACAACGCATGGCATTGGGGCTTGGGGGCTGACCGATCTGGCAAATGCCATGATCAAAGGCACCTCGCCCGACGGCCAGCATTATTACCCGGCCTTCCCTTACACCACATATACCCATGCCGCGCCGCAGGATGTCACGGACCTGTTTGCCTATATGCAAACCCTGCCCACCGATCCGACCCCCAGCAAAGCGCATGATGTGAGTTTTCCATTCAATATCCGCCGATCTTTGGGCGGGTGGAAGGTGCTGTTTTTCTCGGATGACTGGATCGGGCCAGACACGACAGACCAAATCGCCCGTGGCCGCTATCTGGTCGAGGCATTGGGGCATTGCGCCGAATGCCATACCCCGCGTAACGCTTTGGGGCGTCTGGATAAATCTCGTTGGCTACAGGGTGCGCCAAACCCATCCGGGCGTGGCACTATCCCCGATATCACCCCCGCAAGCCTGACATGGTCGCAGGCCGATCTGGTGGAGTATTTCACCAGCGGTTTCACCCCCGACTATGACAGCGCCGGTGGTGAAATGGCCGATGTGGTTCAAAACCTGTCAAAACTGCCGAAAGAGGACAGGCAAGCCATCGCAGCCTATCTGAAAGCCCTGCCCTAAGCGCCCAAACGGCGCTTAGTTCATCCCCAGCTTCGCCAACCGGTTTTCCCGCAACCGCGCGAAATCATCCCCGGCATGATAGGATGACCGCGTCAGCGGCGTCGCGGAAACCATCAGGAACCCTTTGCCATAGGCCGCCTTTTCATAGGCTGCAAATTCATCGGGATGCACGAACCGATCAACCGCGTGGTGCTTTGGCGTGGGTTGCAGGTATTGGCCGATGGTCAGAAAATCAATCTCTGCCGCGCGCATGTCGTCCATCACCTGATGCACGGATTGCTTATCTTCGCCCAGCCCCACCATGATGCCGGATTTGGTAAACATGGTCGGGTCCAATTCTTTGACCCGTTGCAACAGTCGCAGCGAATGGAAATAGCGCGCACCGGGCCGAACCTCGGGGTACAACCCCGGCACGGTTTCCAGATTGTGATTAAACACATCCGGTTTGGCGGCCACCACGGTTTCCAGAACCGAAGGCGCACATTTCAGGAAATCGGGGGTCAGAATTTCAATCGTCGTCCCCGGCGAACGATGCCGCACCGCCCGGATGGTTTGCGCGAAATGTTCCGCCCCGCCATCTTCCAGATCGTCGCGGTCGACGCTGGTGATGACAACGTGTTTCAGCCCCAGCTTGGCCACCGCATCCGCCACCCGACCCGGTTCAAACGCATCCAACGATTGCGGTTTCCCGGTGGCAATATTGCAGAAGGTACAGCCGCGCGTGCAAATCTCCCCCATGATCATCATGGTGGCATGGCCCTGCGACCAGCATTCCCCCGCGTTCGGGCATCCCGCTTCTTCGCAGACCGTGACCAGCTTATTTTCGCGCATGATCTTGTGCGTCTGCTTATACCCATCAGACACAGGCGCTTTTACGCGAATCCAACTTGGCTTTTTAGGCTGCGCATTATCGGCGCGATGCGCTTTTTCCGGGTGCCGTTGCTCGGGGATCTTGAGGTCACGCACGTTGGTCATCCTGTTGTTTTGATCCCCTTACTATAAAGCTGACGCCTCGCAAACGCCAGCGGCGCAATACCGCATTGCGACAGGCGCATAACGGTGACGCTGCACAACAGCATAACCCCCTGTTCATTATGAACTTATCCCCACAACCATCGAAAAACATATGATTTTCTGAATACTGCGATGCAGAAATTTCACTTGGTATCAATCTGGAATCGTTTTAAATCACCCAAATAACGCACCAAAAGGAATCTACGAATGCAAGCTGGCCTGAAACTGCCCGATGTTACCTTTCGCACCCGTGTCCGCGACGAAGCCGTGGGTGGCCCTAACCCGTTCCGCTGGCAGGACATGACCACTGCGGATTATTTTGCAGGCAAACGCGTCATTCTGTTTTCGCTGCCCGGCGCCTTCACACCGACGTGTTCGACCTACCAATTGCCCGGCTTTGAAAAAATGGCGGATGAGTTCCGCGCCAAAGGCATTGATGACATCTACTGCATGTCGGTCAATGACAGCTTTGTGATGAACAAATGGGCGCAGGACCAAGGCCTGAACAACGTCAAAGTCATCCCCGATGGATCGGGCGAATTTACCCGCAAGGTCGGGATGCTGGTTGCCAAGGATAATCTGGGCTTTGGGATGCGCTCGTGGCGCTATGCGGCCATCGTGAATAACGGCATCGTCGAAGCATGGTTCGAAGAACCCGGTCGCGGCGACAACCACGGCGAAGATCCGTATGGCGAAAGCTCGCCGGAAAATCTGATGAAATATCTGGACGCCCAAAACGCTGCCGTCGCTGCGGAATAAGCGCCGCCTGATTTCAGACTTCAAAGGCCCGGACAGACTTTCGGGCCTTTCGCTGTTCCGGCTCTTTCTTGGCCCAAATATTCCGGGGTCCGGGGCAGCGCCCCGGCGTGTGCCACTTACGCCACGTCCGATTGCCGCAGCTCACCGATCAACGCTTGGCCGGTCTGCCGCAACACCCCTGCCAGATCGCTGAACCATCCATCATCAATGGACGATGCCCGCCGAACCAATCCGATGGTACGAAACGGTTCTGGCCCGGAAAATCGCATCAGTTGCATGTCGGGGGCAGCACGGCGTTCCGACAGGGCCGCCATTTCCGGCATCAGGGTCAATCCGAACCCTGCAGCCACCAAGCGCGATAATGTTGCCAGCGACGATGCCCCCATATTGATCTGAGCATTTTCCCGGTCACGCCCACAGACCTCCAGCGCTTGCTCTGTCAGACAATGGCCATCCTCCAACAAAAGCAGATGCCCCGGCTCCAACTCGGTCGGGCGTAGGGTTTCGGGATTACCTGCCGAGGTCAGCCGCGCCGCCGTCCCCGCTAGAAGAAACCGATCCTCGAACAGGGGCTCCTCGACCAGGCCGGGTTCCCCGGCGGGCAGCGCCATCACAGCCGCATCCAGCATCCCCGCCTTTAGCGCCTCGATCAGGCGCAGGGTTTTGCCTTCTTGGATCTGCACATCCAGATGGATGTCACCAGCCCGCAATGCCGCCAGCGCCCCCGGCAACAGATAAGGCGCGATGGTCGGGATCACCCCCAACGCCAGCCGCCCCGACAACCCGCCTTTCCACCGCGCGGCCTCTTCCAAAACACGCACGTCCTCCAGCACCTTACGGGTCTGTGCCAGAATACGGCGTCCGAACGGGGTTAGCAGCACATCGCGGGCCTGACGTTCGACCAACGCGCCCCCCAAGCTTGTTTCCAATTCCTTGATTTGCACGGACAGCGCAGGCTGAGAGATATGCACAGATTCAGCCGCCCGCCCGAAATTCCGGTGCTGAGCCAAGGCATTGAAGTAAGACAACTGGCGCAAGGTGATATTCATAACTCAAAATTATACCACCTAAAAGAAACTACAATTGGAATTTATCAATCAAACCGATCACAACCACCGCATCCCCACCACGGGGACGGTAGTTCCGGGCAGGTGCGGCCTGTGGATTGTCGGGGGACGTTCGGGAAACCGGACGTCCCTGTGGGCGTGTCATTGCGGGCAATCGTTTGCGCTGTATGCTGGACGCGCCAACCCTCAGGATATTTCATGACCACACGCCCCCGCCCGTCCCCGCTTTCCAGCCTGCGCGACTACCTGAAAGAGATCATTTATGGCGGAAATGACGGGATCGTCACGACCTTTGCCATTGTAGCCGGATTTGCCGGTGCCAATGCCGAAGGGGCCGCCCAGATCGGCGGTCTGGCTGTGCTGATCTTTGGCCTTGCGAACTTGTTCGCCGATGCCGTCAGCATGGGATTGGGGGAATTCCTATCGTCCCGATCCACGCAGGATTTATACCGCGTGCGCCGGGCGCAGCACATTCAACGGCTGACTGTCGCCCCCGAAGATGAAATCGCCATGATGCGGGAATTGCTGTGCGCCCGTGGCCTGCCGGGAACCGACGCCACCGAGGTGGCCAACCGCCTGAGCCACGCACCACAATTGATGGCCGAAATTCTGCTATGCCACAAACATGGTGTACATCCCCCAGAGGACGACAACCCGGCCCTGAACGGGATTGTTACCTTTTTGTCTTTCGTGGCTTTCGGTTGCTTGCCGCTACTGCCCTATTTTCTGGAAGAGGCATCAGAACGCAGCCTGTACTGGTCGGCCTTTGCCACGCTGTCCGCGCTAACGGCCCTTGGTCTGTTGCGCTGGCTGGCAACTGGCACCCGCCTACGCTTGGCTGTGCTGGAAACGGTCGGGGTGGGATCGCTTTGCGCCGGGGTGGCCTATGCCGTGGGGTGGCTGGTGGGCGGATAGGATCACCACCGCCCAACACCGCCGCTTAGCCAATCATCTGCCCGGACTGACCTTGTTCATCATAGTGACGGCGCAACCGTTGCAGGGCGATGCGCAGCACGATCTTGCCGGATCGCGCGGACCACCCCATACGCTTTTCCGTACTGGCCAGTCCTTCCAGATAGCAACAGCACCGCAGGGCAATATCCCCAAGCCCCGGCCCAAGATCCCGCAGTGCCGCCGCAACCCGATCCCGTGCCGCCGCAGGCCCGGCATCAACATCCCGCCCCCGCCCCGAACCAGACCTGTCGCGCCCGGTCAGAAAACGGTCCCAGTTTTGGGTAACGCTGGGACCGATCTGAGCCAGCTCAAAATCCTCACGCAGCCGCTCCCCTGCTGCAACCAAGGCATCGGACAGGAAGGGCTGCCCATCTTTATCGCGCCGCCGTGCCAGCAACATCAACGGCGAATCCGGTACACCGTAACGGGATCGCCCGGAACCTCGACGATCCTCTGTGCTGTCCCCCTGCCACCCCGAGGACGCCGGGGCAAAACCCGCCTGTGCTTCGGCAAATCCGCTTTGTGCGCGGTTTTCCATCCGGGCCATCAGCTCGGTCAACGCGGTGCGCCCTTCGGCCGTGATCACATAGCGCGAAATACGGCTCGGGGCCTTGCACGAAATCCAGCCTTTCAGCGCCATAGCCTGTGCAATTTCACGATCCACCACCGCCGTGCGTGTCGTGGTGCCGCTATCCGCATTATCACGCACGACAACGGCTTTTTCCATTTCCTGTGCCACCGCCAGAACCGCCCCGCATTCCGTCATGCGGCGCAAGATGCGATGAGCTTCTTTTTCAAATTGCTCGGTCTCGGTGGGAAGTGACATACGCAAAGGGGCGGTCATGGGGACTGTCTCCGTTTCCTTGGTCTGAGGCTTTTTCCGCAACCGCTGGAAATGCTCGCGGCTCAGGCGGCACAGCGCCTCATCCACCAGGTAATCCTCGCGGCGGTTTTCCAATTTTCGGATCTGTCGCAACACGGTAGACGCATGGCAGCCCGCCTGACGCGCAAGCGCCCGGATCGGCAGGCCGGTTTCCGTATGGGCCAGATACCGCAACGCATCCTCTGGCACCCATGACGGAAGGGACGAGGCACACAACTCGGACATCATACTACGGGGCATGTCGACTCCATTTAGGTCATTCATACTGTCCGGGATTTCCACGAATTTATCCCCAGAACAGGACGCAACCTACGCGTGTAATTGTTACCTGTTGGTTAACAGTTTCCGATTTATCAATAATTGTTTCCAAAAGGTGAACAACTCTCAAACATTGCGTTCGCCCCAACGGCCGGGAACGCAACACCCGAAAACATGTGCAATTCTGTTTCCCGTCAAAGCTGAAAAAGGATTTTGCCATGATGGACCTGCTAAGCCTGCTGACCACCATCCGCCGCCCCCGTTTGCTGATCCGGGCAGCCCGGTTCGGAGTTACCGAATATCGCCGCGACATTCATCTGCGCCGCATTCTGGGGGATGCCACCCTGCCACGCAGCGGCGCAGCGCTGGCCAAATTAATGGATCTGGAAACCGAACAGAACGACCTGCGCAAAGAAAATGCCGCGCGGTATTCCCCCACGCGGCATGTAGAATTATTGATCGCCATGATGGGCGAGGCACAGATTTTACGCAGCTCTTACAACGCCCGCGCCCAAAACCCAGTTAGCTGAATGCGTCCGGCATGGATGCTTTTTTCTGCGCAACATATGCGGCCAGCGCTTCGGCGGTGGCCGGGTCAATCGCGGGCTGCACATAATCGGCCAGCATCTTTTCAACCTTGACGGATGCCAGCGCCATCGTGTCACGCGCGCCATCCTCGGCCCAGGCTTCGTAGGGTTTGTAATCCAGAACGCCGGTGCGCCAGAACGCAGTTTTGAAATTCTCCTGCGTGTGGGCGCAACCCAGATAATGCCCACCGGGGCCGACCTCGCGGATCGCATCCATCGCTTGAGCGTTTTCATCCACGGGAATGCCCGCCGCCATTTTATGCAGCGTTCCCAACTGATCGGCATCCATCACGAATTTTTCGTAGGACGACACCAGTCCGCCCTCTAGCCAGCCACAGGCGTGCAGCATGAAGTTGACGCCAGACATCAGCCCCATGTTCAGCGAATTGGCGCTTTCATATCCGGCCTGTGCATCCGGCAACTTCGAGCCGGTAAACCCGCCCGAGGACCGATACGGCAGCCCCATGCGCCGCGCCAGTTGCCCCACACCATAGGTAATCTGCGCCGCTTCCGGGGTGCCAAAGGTGGGTGCGCCCGAATTCATGTCGATCGAGGTCACAAACGCCCCCATGATCACCGGCGCCCCTTTGCGCACCAACTGGCTATAGGCGATCCCTGCCAGCACCTCGGCCATGACCTGCGTCAACGTACCGGCAACAGACACCGGGGCCATCGCCCCGCCCACAATGAACGGGCTGATGATCGAGGCCTGATTGTTGCGGGCGTAGACCTCCAGGCTGCCCATCATCACATCGTCAAACGTCAGGGGCGAGTTGATGTTGATCAGCGATGTCATCACTGTGTTTTGCTGTACGAACTCCTTGCCAAACAGAATCTCGCACATATCCACGGAATCCTGTGCGCGGCTGGGTTCCGTCACCGATCCCATGAACGGCTTATCAGACAGGGTCATATGGGCATAGAGCATATCCAGATGGCGCTTGTTCACCGGAATATCCGTGGGTTCGCAAACCGTGCCGCCGGAATGGTGCAGCCATTTGGACATATAGCCCAGCTTCACGAAATTGCGGAAATCTTCCATCGTGGCATAGCGGCGTCCGCCTTTGGCGTCATGCACGAACGGCGGGCCATAAACCGGGGCCAGCACCAGATTGCGCCCGCCGATTGCCACCGTGCGCTCGGGGTTACGCGCGTGTTGCGTAAACGATGACGGCGCGGTTTTGCACAATTCCCGCGCCAATCCGCGCGGAATACGCACCCGTTCGCCATCCACATCGGCCCCGGCCTCGCGCCACAGCGCCAAGGCACCGGGGTTGTTGACGAAATTAACGCCGATTTCCTGTAGAATGGTTTCGGCGTTGGTTTCGATGATTTCCAGCGCCTCTTCGTTCAGCATCTCCAGATTGGGGATGTTGCGTTCGATGAAACGCGCGGTTTCAAAAGACACTGCGCTGCGCTCTGCCCGCCGGGCTGCCCCGCCGCCGCCTCTGGTCCGTCTGCGTACCGCCTGTTCGCTCATCCCTGATTCTCCTGGAATTGATGGTCAGGCTTCTTTTTACGATGTGCAGTTTGCCAATCTTGGATGGAATGCGGCCATTCCGGCGCAAAAGCGACCTTTGCCCGGTGCTGTGCGCCAATCTGCAACCTGCCCGGTATCCCTTGCGCCGTTTTGACGCAAAAGGGGGGTGACACATCACATTCTGATATGCAAATATCTTTAAACCGGAATACGGAATGCGAACAGGACACACATAAAAGGAAGCGCCAAGCCCCGGCGCAACAGGGGCGGATTCAATAAAACCGGGCGCATCAAGAGGAGAAGGATGCGCCACCAAGGGAGAGGAAATTTCATGAAAATCAAAACCTTGCGCCGCAACGCTGTTGCCGGCGCGATGGCCCTGCTTGGCCTGATGACAGCAGGCACAGCACAGGCGACTAACGGCTATTTCGCCAATGGCTATGGCGGCGGATCAAAGGGCATGGCCGGGTCTGGCGTGGCCGTTCCCACTGGCGTTCTGGGGCTGGCCCAGAACCCGGCGATGGGGATGAAAGTCGGCAATCAGGCCGGATTCTGCCTGACGTTATTCGCCCCGGATCGTGGTTTCGACGTGTCGGGCGCAGGCGGTCTGGCCCCCGGCAGCTATGACAGCCGCAATGACTTATTTGCGATCCCCTGCGGTGGGGTGAATTTCAAACTGAATGACCGCTCTGCCGTGGGCCTGTTCATGTTCGGCAATGGCGGCATGAACACGGAATACAGCAATAACGTATTCGTCCCCGGCTTCGGCGTCGCAGGCACCACCCCGCTGGGTGTGAATCTGGAACAGCTTTTCATCGCTGTGAACTATACCTATCAGGTGAATGATCAGCTTAGCATCGGCGCGGCCCCGGTCTTTGCCGTCCAAAGGTTCAGCGCGACCGGGTTGGAAAACTTCTCGGGCTTTTCAATGGACCCCGCCAGTTTGACAAATAACGGCGACGACTGGTCCACTGGCGGCGGTTTCAATCTGGGCTTGCTATATGAACCCAACGCCGCATGGAGCTTTGGGTTGGCCTATCGGTCGAAAATGCAGATGAGCAAATTCGACAAATACGCGGGATTGTTTGCCGAACAAGGCGATTTCGATATTCCCGCGGTGGCAACCATTGGCGCGGCCTATACGCCGCCATCTGCCCCGCAATGGACGATCAGCACGGAATATCAGCGGATTTTCTACAGCGATGTGGCATCCATTTCCAATTCCGGTGCCGTGATCTCTACCCCGTTTGGCGCAGACAACGGTCCCGGCTTTGGCTGGGGCGACATGGATGTGATCCGTCTGGCCGCTATTTATCGCTATTCAGATAAGCTGACGCTGCGTGGCGGCGTGTCCTATTCCAGCAAGTTCATCAAGAATGACGAAGCCTTGCTGAACATTCTGGCCCCGGCCACGCCGCAATGGCACATCTCGGTGGGTGCCAGCTACAAAATCAACGAGCGCTGGGGCATGACGGCCAGCTTCACCCATGTGCCGGATGCCGAAGTGACAGGCACAAACCCGTCCCTTGCACCGACCCAGCCCGTAACGCTGCGGATGAACCAGAATGAATTTGCCCTTGGCATGACTTATCGCTGGTAAACACCGTTAAAATGATGGCTCTGCGCCCGATCCCGCGCAGAGCCTCTTGCGCGGGAAACCGACCCGCCGTATTGGGCATACATGACCCAAGACACCCATGACCGCCTTCTTATCATCGACTTCGGCTCTCAGGTGACGCAGCTTATCGCGCGCCGCCTGCGCGAACTGAATGTCTATTGTGAAATCCACCCCTATCAGAACGTATCGGACGCCTTCCTGACCGAGTTCGCCCCCAAGGCGATCATCTTCTCGGGCGGGCCGGATTCCGTCACGCGCAAGGGCAGCCCCCGACCGCCGCAATCGGCCTATACGCTGGGCGTGCCGATTTTGGGTATCTGCTATGGCCAACAGGTCATGATGCAGGATCTTGGTGGCCGGATCGAAGCGGGCGAAAGCCACACCGCCGAATTCGGGCGGGCCTATGTCACCGCCACGGACATGCACACCGATTTCTTCAATGGCTGGTTCATGGACCCGACGGGCAAAGAACAAGTCTGGATGTCGCACGGCGATCACGTTGCAGAACTGGCACCGGGGTTTCAGGTGTTCGGCACCTCGCCCGGCGCACCGTTTGCTATGGTCGCCGATCTGGAGCGCCGTTTCTACGCGGTACAATTCCACCCCGAAGTACACCACACCCCCAACGGTGCCACGCTGTATGAAAACTTCATCAAGCTGGCCGGTTTCAGCGGTGACTGGACAATGGGTGCCTACCGCGAGGAAATGATCCAGAAAATCCGCGAACAAGTTGGCGACAAACAGGTGATCTGCGGCCTGTCAGGCGGGGTGGACAGCTCTGTCACCGCAATCCTGCTGCACGAAGCGATCGGCGATCAGTTGACCTGTGTTTTCGTGGACCACGGTTTGTTGCGTCTGAACGAGGCCGAGCAGGTCGTTCAGATGTTCCGCGAAAATTATAACCTGAAGCTGATCCACGCCGACGAAAGCGATCTGTTCTTGGGTGAACTGGAAGGTGTTTCCGACCCGGAAACAAAGCGCAAAACAATTGGCAAATTGTTCATCGACGTATTCCAGAAATACGCCAGCGAAATCAAAGATGCCGAATTTTTGGCCCAAGGTACGCTGTACCCCGATGTCATTGAATCGGTGTCCTTCAGCGGCGGGCCGTCGGTCACGATCAAATCGCACCACAATGTCGGTGGCCTGCCGGAAAAGATGGGCCTGAAACTGGTGGAACCGCTGCGCGAACTGTTCAAGGACGAGGTTCGTGCCTTGGGTCACGAACTGGGCCTGCCCGCCAGCTTCATCGGGCGCCACCCCTTCCCCGGTCCGGGTTTGGCGATCCGCTGCCCCGGTGAAATCACCCGCGACAAGCTGGAAATCCTGCGCAAGGCGGATGCGGTTTATATCGACCAAATTCGCAAACACGGGCTGTATGATGACATCTGGCAGGCCTTCGCGGCGATTCTGCCGATGCGCACCGTGGGGGTCATGGGCGACGGGCGGACCTATGATTACGCGCTGGCATTGCGGGCAGTGACCTCGGTCGATGGGATGACGGCGGATTATTATCCGTTCACGCATGACTTCCTTGGGGAAACCTCGACCCGGATCATCAACGAGGTGAAGGGCGTGAACCGTGTGTTCTATGACTGCACCTCGAAACCGCCGGGAACGATCGAACTGGAATAAGCCGCCTGCGGCGCGCGGGTCGAGGGGGCGCTGCCCCCTCGGTTGAAAATCTAAGATTTCCAACCTTCACCCCCGGAATATTTCCCCCAAGAAAGAACGGACGCAACGATGGACCCGCGGGCAAATGTATTCAATGCAGCGCTGTGGATGATCGGTGCGATTGCCTCATTCACCGCGATGGCCATTGCCGGGCGGGCTGTCAGCTTTGAGCTGGATACGTTCGAAATCATGATGTACCGCAGCTTTGTGGGCGTGGTGATCGTGCTGGTGGTGTCCGGGGTGGCAGGAACCTGGGGGCAGATCACGCGGCGCAATCTGGGTTTGCATCTGGTTCGGAACCTGTCGCATTTCGCCGGGCAAAACCTGTGGTTCTATTCCATCACCGTCATCCCGCTGGCGCAGGTCTTTGCGCTGGAGTTCACCTCGCCCCTGTGGGTAATCGTTTTGTCGCCACTGGTGCTGGGCGAACGGCTAACGCCAGTGCGGGCGCTGGCCGCCGTCATCGGATTTATCGGGATTCTGATCGTCGCCCGCCCCACCCCCGAAACCCTGCAATTCGGACAGGTCACGGCGGCGCTGGCCGCGATTGGGTTCGCCGGGTCGGCCATTTTCACCCGCAAGCTGACGCGGACTGAAACCATCACCTGCATTCTGTTTTATCTGACGGTCATGCAAGCCGTTTTCGGCCTGATCTGCGCCGGGTACGATGGCGATATTGCACTGCCTTCGGCGGCGTCGCTGCCCTGGCTGGCGCTGATCGGCTGCGCCGGTCTGGTGGCGCATTTCTGCCTGACCACAGCATTGGGGCTGGCCCCGGCAACGGTGGTCATGCCGATAGATTTCACCCGCCTGCCGCTGATCGCGCTGGTGGGCATGGCCCTGTATGGCGAGGCGCTGGATCTGTGGATCATCATCGGCGCGCTGGTGATTTTCGGGGGCAACTACCTGAACATCTGGGCCGAAACCCGCAAGCGGGTGTGATCCCTACCACACGGATCATCCGACGTAGCCAAACGCCCATCCCCACATTCCGCAGCTTTCGGATTGGCGGGCCTGTGAACCGCTTCTAATGTCGCGCCATGATGACACAGAAATCCATTGCCCCGCGTGCCTGGGCCGAGTTGACCTTGCTGGCCCTGATCTGGGGCGGCAGTTTTTTGTCCAATGCGGTGATCCTGCGGGACTATGGGCCGATGTGGACCGTGGCGTTGCGGGTGTTGATCGCGGCGCTGGTGTTGTGGGGGTATGTGGCGTGGCGGGGCATTGCGGTGCCACGGCAGGCGCGGGTTTGGGGGGCGTTTCTGATTATGGGACTGCTGAACAATGCCATTCCGTTCACCCTGATCACATGGGGGCAGCAGCATATCAGTTCCGGTCTGGCCTCGATCCTGAATGCGGTGACGGCGGTGTTTGGGGTGCTGATCGCGGCACTGGTGTTTTCAGACGAACGCCTGACCGCGAACAAGCTGTGGGGCGTTGCGCTGGGATTTAGCGGGGCAACGGTGATTATCGGGCTGTCCGCGCTGAAACAGTTGAACCTTGCATCCGCCGGACAGTTGGCAGTTCTGGGGGCCGCGCTGTCGTATGCCTTGGCCGGGGCGTGGGCGCGTAAAACATTGGGCGGGCAAACGCCGCAACTGGCCGCGGCGGGGATGTTGACCGGGTCGACGCTGATCATGGTGCCACTGGCACTGTGGACCGAGGGCGCAGCGCATCTGCCCACCCTGCCCCAGACATGGGCCGCACTGGGGTATCTGGCGCTGGTCGCCACGGCAGGGGCCTACCTGTTGTATTACCGGGTTCTGGGCATGGCGGGATCGGGGAACCTGATGCTGGTGACGCTGATGGTCGCGCCTTTTGCGATCCTGCTGGGCGCGATCGCGCTGCAAGAGGTGCTGCCGCCACGGGCCTATGGTGGGTTTGCCCTACTGGCGGCGGGGCTGATCGTGATTGACGGGCGGGTACTGCGCAAGCTGCGCACCCGGCGCATCCGCAATAGGGTTTGACCCCCCCGCCCTGCACGGCTAGGAGTTTGCGGCGCAAGGGGAAGTTCGATGATCTACGATACCGCAAAAGACTGGCTGGCCGCGCCGAAAAAGAAAGTGCTGTTTTTCGGCATGTCCGGGCTGGGCAAAACCCATATTTCGAACATGCTGCGCGATCAGGGGGATTGGTTTCACTACTCGATCGACTATCGGATCGGCACCCGCTACATGGGCGAATATATCGCCGATAACGCCAAGCGCGAGGCGATGAAAGTGCCGTTCCTGCGCGATTTGTTGATGTCGGATTCGATCTATATCGGATCGAACATCACCTTTCATAACCTGACCCCTGTGTCGTCCTATTTGGGCAAACCCGGTAATCCGGCTAAGGGTGGGCTGGACTATGTGGAATATACCCGCCGTCAGGAACAATTCCGGCAGGCCGAGATCAAGGCCCTGCTGGACACGCCCTATTTCATCGACCGGGCCGAAGCGTTGTACAATTATCCGCATTTCATCTGCGATACGGGCGGGTCGATTTGTGAATGGGTCAACCCCGTCGATCCCGATGATCTGGTGCTGAAAACCCTGTCGGACCATACGCTGATGGTGTGGATCAAAGGCGATGATGCCCATACCGCCGAACTGATCCGCCGCTTTGACAAGGCACCCAAGCCGATGTCCTATCAGGGGGCATTCCTGACCCGCGTCTGGGACGAATACCTAAACCGCCACGATGGCGATGAAACCCGTGTGGACCCCGATGCGTTTATCCGCTGGACATATGCACAGGCGTTGGCACACCGGCAGCCCCGCTATGACGCGATGGCCCGGAACTGGGGTGTGACCGTGACCGCCGATGAAATCGCACAGGTCAAAACCGCCGATGATTTTGATACCCTGATTGCCGCCGCGCTTGAGCGGCGCTGATCCCCGCCCTATCTGATCCTTTTACCTTCGGAGCCTGAGAACCATGCCCATCAAACTGCCTCGTGATCTGCCTGCCTATAACGTGCTGACGCAAGAAGGCGTGATGGTCATGTCCGAGGAGATGGCCGCCCATCAGGACATTCGCCCGCTGCGGATTGGGTTGCTGAACCTGATGCCAAAGAAGATTCAGACCGAAAATCAGTTCGCCCGGCTGATCGGCGCCACGCCCTTGCAGATCGAATTTTCGCTGATCCGCATGAGCGAACATGAATCGAAAAACACCGGGGCCGACCATCTGGAAAGCTTTTACCGCCCGTTTTCCGAGGTGAAGGCCAGCGGCGAAAAATTCGACGGGCTGATCATCACCGGCGCCCCGATCGAACACCTGCCGTTCGAGGACGTGACCTATTGGGACGAGCTGAAACAGGTGTTCGACTGGACCCAAACCCATGTGCATTCCACCTTTGGCGTGTGCTGGGGTGGCATGGCGATGATCCACTATTTCCACAACGTCCATAAATACGTTCTGGATAAGAAACTGTTCGGCTGTTATCGCCACATGAACTTTGCCCCGCAAAGCCCTTATTTGCGTGGATTTTCTGATGATCTGATTATGCCCGTCAGCCGTTGGACGGAAATGCGCCGTGACGAGATCGAAGCCGCTGGCCTGCCGATCCTGCTGCATTCCGATGTGGTTGGCCCCGCGCTGGTCGAAGACCCGGCGCATCGGGCAATCTATATCTTCAACCATCTGGAATATGACAGCGGCACGCTGAACGAGGAATATCAGCGTGATCTGGCCAGCAACCAGATCGAAGGCGCGGAAATTCAGTTACCGTTGAACTATTTCCCCGATAACGACCCCAGCAAACAGCCGCAGAACCGTTGGCGCAGCCATGCGCATTTGCTGTATGGCAACTGGATTTCAGAAATCTATCTGACCACGCCTTATGATATGGATCAGATCGGCAGCGCCTCGACCGACTGGCGGAAATAAGGCGCGCGGATGTCCTTGCTGGGGATGATAGGCACATCACTGGGCCTGTTTGGTCTGGCGCATGGCCTGACGCATCTGCGTGCCGAACGGCATGAACGCCGGGCCGAGGCCGCATTTCCCCCCGAGGGGCAGTTTCTGACCGTGCAGGGCCACCGCATTCATGCGGTGGTCTTGGGCGCTGGTCCTGATCTGGTGCTGATCCACGGCGCTTCGGGCAATACCCGCGACTTCACACATGATCTGGCGCATCAACTGGCCGCGCGGTATCGCGTGATCGTGTTTGATCGCCCCGGATTGGGATATTCCGATCCCGTGAACCGCCGGGGGGCTACGATCTGGCAACAGGCGGAAATACTGGCCGAGGCGGCGATGCAACTGGGGGCGCAACGGCCCGTGGTGCTGGGGCAATCCTATGGCGGGGCAGTCGCGCTGGCTTGGGCCGTTTATTGCCCCGCCAATATCGCCGCGCTGGTGTTGCTGTCGGCAGCATCGCAAATATGGGACGGCGGTTTGGATCGGTATTACCGCACGCTGTCGCATCCGATCCTTGGGCCTTTGGCCGCCCCCTATTTGACCGCCTTTGTCCCTGAAGCGCGCGTGACCCGCGAATTAGAATCCATCTTTACCCCGCAACACCCCCCCAAAGGGTATAACCATCATATCGGCGCAGGTCTGACGCTGCGCCGCGCCAGTTTGCGGGCCAATGCGCTGCAACGCGCCAATCTGAAACAGGAAATTCGCGCGCAGGTGCCGCACTATCCGCAGATCAGCGTTCCGGTGGAAATCCTGCATGGCGATGCCGATACGATTGTGGGGCTGCATATCCATTCCGAACCACTGACCCGGCAAATCCCAAACGCCCATCTGACCACCCTGCCCGGCATTGGCCACACCCCGCAGCATAACGCCAAACCACAGGTTATGGCCGCCATTGATCGCGCAACGACACGGGCCGGGCTGCAACAGCCGGATTGAACAAACCGCCCCGCATCGCCATATTACTTTGAAAACAAATGGAGAAGCCCATGCAGCTGCCCTTTGACGGTGCCATCAGTGCGTTTTATGAAAATGACGCCCCGAAAGAGGTGCGCGATGCGATCAAACGCGCGGAAAAGGGCGATATTCTGAACCCGGATTATCCCCATTCCGAACGTCTGGCCAGCAAGCCCTATGACAAGGACATGAAGAAGCTTCAGGTGGAACTGGCCAAGCTGCAAGCCTGGGCCAAAACCTCGGGGACGCGGATTGCAATGGTCTTCGAAGGCCGCGATGCCGCTGGCAAGGGCGGCACGATCAAGCGGTTTCGTGAAAACATGAATCCACGCGGCGCGCGGTTGGTGGCGCTGTCGAAACCGTCAGACACCGAACAAACCCAATGGTATTTCCAACGCTATATTGACCATCTGCCCGCTGGCGGTGAAATCGTGTTCTATGATCGGTCATGGTATAACCGTGGCGTGGTGGAACATGTGTTTGGCTTCTGTTCCGATGCACAACGCGAACATTTCTTTGCGCAGGTGACAGATTTTGAAAAAATGCTGGTGGATGAAGGGATTATCCTGTTCAAATTCTGGCTGAACGTAGGCCGAGCCGAGCAGCTAAAGCGGTTTCTGGACCGCGAACAAGACCCGCTGAAACAATGGAAGCTAAGCCAGATAGATGTGGACGGGCTGCGCAAATGGGATGCCTACAGCACTGCAATCCGCGAAACGCTGGACCGATCCCACAGCGATGCCGCCCCGTGGACCATCGTCCGGTCCGATGACAAAAAACGCGCCCGTCTGGCCGCGATCCGCCATGTGCTGCACGCTATCGACTATGACCGCAAGGACGATAAGGCCATTGGCGGATGCGATTCCCTGATCTGTGGCGGCCCGGACCTGTGGGATGCCTAAAAAACGTGGATATCATCACGGCAACCTGCGGCAGGCGCTGGTCGAGGCCGCGCTGGACCTGATCGAAGCCAAAGGCCCGACCGGGTTCACCCTGTCCGAAGCGGCGAAACAGGCGGGCGTGACCCCTGCGGCTGTTTATCGCCACTTCGAGGGGCGCGAGGATCTGATCGCCGAAGCCGCCCGGCAGGGATACGCGATTTTCGCGGACGTGATGCAATACGCCTATGACACCGGGCAACCATCGGCCTTGGCCGCGTTCGAGGCAACCGGACGCGCCTATCTGGCCTTTGCACGCAAACACCCCGGTCACTATATCGCAATGTTCGAATCCGGGATTTCGGTGAACCGCACCCCGGAATTGGCAGCCATCGCGCAAAAGGCGCGTGGAGTGCTGGAAAAGGCGGCCAGCGACCTGTCACAGCACATCCCGCCCGAAAAGCGCCCCCCCGCCAGCATGTTTTCCGCCCATATCTGGGCGATGAGCCACGGTGTTGTGGAACTTTACGCCCGTAATTCCCCCGGCACCCAATCGCCCTTTTCCCCCGAAGACCTGCTGGAAAGCGGAATCGGTATCTATTTGCGGGGACTGGGGTTGGTGCCTGCGGACAGTGCATCATAGCATTGCCGCCCATCCCTTAGACATCACAGCATTAAATCAGCATCATATTTAAGCAGGTCAAGAATGCTGTCCCTGTTGCCATTGTGCAGCATTTACTAATTCCGCATCGCAGCATCACATATTTATGACGACTGGGCGGGACAATGGCGAGAAGACAGAGTAAAAGACTCGGGCTTCGACCCCTTACCCAAACGGACCGGCCTCTTCTGCCGGGAACGGACTAGGCAACAGTCGGGCATAAAATAACGATATACGGAAAGAAGGGACAACGTATGTTCACCCCCAAAAACCTTTGCGCAGCCACCGCGCTGTGCCTTCTGCCGATGGGCGCTTATGCAGGATCGGTAGAACTGTCCGGCGGCCTTGCGGCCAGCCTGTATTTTGACAAAGATCTGGACCACACCAGCGAAACCGTCGAAGGCTATGTCGAAGCCGCCTATGGTGGCCTGTATGGCGGTATCTGGATCGGCTCTTTGGACGATCCAGCCGATGATGTGGAATACGACTTGTACATCGGTTACGCAGGCGATGTGAACGACAACTTCAGCTACGATGTCTATGTCACCGGCTACTGGGGCGACGACAGCGGTTACTGGACGTATGACGTAACCACCGACCTGACCTATGCGTTCAGCGATTCTGTTGCAGCCACCTACGAACTGATCTGGGACCCGGATGCCGACACGTTCGACAACAGCATCGCTGTGGAATTTGCCGTCAACGACAAATGGACCATCACCCCGCTGGTCGGGATTGACGGCGCAGACGATACCTATGGCGAACTGTCCTTCCTTTACGGTCTGACCGACGAGGTATCCTTCGAAGTGCTGTTCGAAGATTCCGAAAGCGCATCGCCGATGATCACCTTCACGGCTTACTACGATTTCTCGATCGCAGGCTAAGAATACAGGCAGCGCCGTTCCAATCCGGCGTCAGAAGGCGGGCTTCCTCGGGGTCCGCCTTTTTATGTGGCTACGGAGATCGACCAGCCAACCCCCGCCACAACACACAAAAAAGGCCGCCCAAAGGCGGCCTTTTCCGTATTCCATAAAGCGAAAATTAACGCTTCGAGAACTGGAACGAACGGCGGGCTTTGGCCTTACCGTATTTTTTACGTTCCACAACGCGGCTGTCGCGGGTCAGGAAGCCAGCGGCTTTCAGTGCGCCACGCAGCGACGGATCGTACAGTTGCAGGGCTTTCGAGATACCGTGCTTCACGGCACCGGCCTGACCGGACAGACCGCCGCCTTTGACGGTGGCAACAACGTCGAACTGATCTTCGACGCCAGCCACGGTGAACGGCTGACGCAGGATCATTTGCAGCACCGGACGCGCAAAGTAGACATTCATCTCTTTGCCGTTCACGGATACTTTGCCCGAACCCGGCTTGATCCAAACGCGGGCAACAGCGTCTTTACGCTTGCCGGTGGCGTAGGAACGGCCCAGTTCGTCACGAACGGGTTCACGGGGGGCTTCAACTTCGACCACAGCAGCGGCACCGGTTGCTGCGCCCAGCTCTTCCAGCGAATTGATTTGATCGGCCATTTATCAGCTCCGGGTGTTCTTGGAGTTCATGGACTTGACGTCCAGAACTTCGGGGTTCTGGGCGGCGTGCGGATGCTCGGCCCCGGCATAAACGCGCAGGTTGGTCATCTGCTGACGCGACAGGCGGTTGCCCGGCAGCATACGCTTCACGGCGGCAGTCACCACGCGTTCGGGGTATGCGCCTTCCAGGATCTGACCGGCGGTGCGGTGCTTGATGCCGCCCGGATGGCCAGTGTGCCAGTAGTATTTTTTGTCAGCGCGTTTGTTGCCAGTCATCTGCACCTTGTCGGCGTTGATGATGATAACGTTGTCGCCCATATCCATGTTCGGGGTGAACGACGGCTTATGCTTGCCACGCAGACGCATGGCGACGATCGAAGCCAAGCGACCCAGCACCACGCCTTCGGCGTCGATGATGATCCACTTTTTCTCGATGTCTGCCGGAGTAGCAGAGAAGGTTTTCATCGCGGGATTACCCTTGTTCAGTTGAAGATGGCGGCACAGGCCCCCATCCGAATTCGATTGCGGCGTTATATAGGGACTAAAACCACAGTCAAGCGCGCCATTCGTGAATTTTATAAGCGTTTTCAAATGGTTAAAAAATAGGTATCAAAATACCCCACATTTTCACCGCCCTCAGACCGTGAATTCATCCCGCGGGTTATCCAACAAGGCACGAAGCTGCACGATTCCGGCCTCGTACCGGGCGGTATCGACCTGCCCGTTCACGGCAATGCGCACCGCATGGGGCGCACGAGCGTCGCGTAAAACGAAGTCTTCGGCGCTTTTCAGGACAACGCCTTGTGCCTCGGCGGCGCGAACGAAACTGGCGGACCGCCACCCCCCCGGCAGCATCACCCACAGGAATGGCACATCTTCGCGCCACGCCACCTGATGCCCCCCCAGATGGTTTACCGTATCACGGATCAAGTCGTTCATCCGCGCCCGGACCTTGGCGGCCACGCTTAGCAAACGGTGATCGGACATGAATTCCAGCGTCATTTCCGTCAAAGGCCGCGACATCCCGAAAAAGCTGAACGCTGCGGTTCGCGCCAATTCCTGTACCCTTTCGCGCGGGGCCACCACATAGCCAACGCGCAAGGCCGGGGTCAGCGCCTTGGACAGCGATGACACATACCACCCCAATTCAGGCAGCAGCGAATGATAGCTTTCCGCCCCATGCGGGCCGATTGCATAACAATCGTCATCCAGAATATTCAGCCCCAAACGCCGCGCCAGCACCGCAATTTCACGCCGCCGGGTGTCGCTGGTGAACCGCACGGTGGGATTGTTCACTTCGGAAGAGGTACAAAATAATTGTACCCCTTCTTCGCGCACCACCCGTTCCAATTCAGACAGGATTGGCCCTTGGTCGTCACACGCAACCCCAACCACCCGCGCCCGACACAATTCCGCCGCCCGGCGAAACCCCGGATAGGTCAGCCCCTCGACAGCAACGGCCGGGTCCGGGCCATTCAGCACGGTTTGCATCACCAGCATCAGGGCGTTTTGCGCCCCATGCGCCAGCACGATGTCCTCGGCGGTGAAATTGCCAATCGGCAAATCCGCCATCCAGCGCCGCAAGGCCCGGCGCAGCGGCAAATCCATGCGGCGATCCGGGTAGTTCATGAATTCTTCGGCGGGCATGTGATCCGCCGTTTTTCGCATCGCATCCCGCAAAAGCTGGCTTTGCCCCATATCAGGCAACAAGGGGCTGCGCAGGTTCAACACCTGCGGCCAAGCAATAGCATCGTCTGCCTGTGTCGTCGCCTCGGCCACGAAGGTGCCACGCCCAACACCGGCCTGAAGCACACCTTCTTCGGTCAGTAGCGAATAAGCCCGCGCCACAGTCCCCGGCGTGACCGACAATTGATAGGCCAGTTCCCGCACAGGCGGCAATTGTTCCCCCGCCCCAAGACGCTGATCAGCAACCGCGCTACGGATTTCATCCGCCAAGGTCTTGTATTTCGACCGACCCGCCATCGACAGCTCAGGGCGCCAATTTGTACCCATAACAATGTTTTCCTAGACGCTTTGTATCCGGAATTGTATCTATAATGACGTAGCAATCACGCTACATTGTGTCAATACAATCAAAGGATTTGTCCTATGTCACAGCAGCCAGCCCTGCTTGCCGCACAAGTCATCACCTACGATCTGGGGCATCCGGCCCCTGTCGTGGCCCGTTGGGCGGTGGCATTTGCGGTGACTGTGACGAAATGGGACAGCCGATACCGCACCCGAAAGGCGCTGTCGAAACTAACGAACGCGCAACTGCGGGACATCGGCGTGGAACGCGACGTGGCTTATACGGAGGCCCGTCGCCCATTCTGGCGCGCGTAACGACCCCGTCCGCGTTGGAATGTACTGGAAGCCGGGGCCTGTCCCCGGCTTTTTTTCTTATCCGTTGCGCCCCGTGCGCCCCGCATCAATTCGGCGGAATCGAATAGGTCATGGTGGCGCGGGCCACCGGTTCCGGCTTGCCCTCGGAATAGATCAGCACATCGCCCACGGCCAAAACACGGCCCAGTTTCAACAGCTTACATTCCGCGATCAGGTCGCGCCCTGCTTCGGGTTTGCGCATGAAATCCAGCGAACAATTGGTCGTCACCGCCAGCCCCTTGGGACCGATCATCGCCAGCACCGCAAAGTAAATGGAACAATCGGCCAGCCCAAACATGCTTGGCCCCGATACCGTCCCCCCCGGCCGCAAATGACGATCCGCCACGGGCATCCGCACAGTGACCCCCATATCGCGCACATCTTCGACGATAAAATCGTTCTTCACCTGCGGAAATTCCCGCGCCATGAAGTCCATCAATTCCTGCGCTGACATTTTCACAGCCATCGCTTCCCTCCCTTTCCTGTTCCCCCTAAAGTTGCCGGGAAAGAGGAGAAGAACAAGATGGCATTACTGGAACGTCACGACACGGGCGCGATTGCCCACCTGAAACTGAACGCCCCCCAATCGCTGAACGCCCTGTCAGACGCGATGCTGGAAGCACTGCAAACCGAATTTGACCGGCTGGCCACGGACAGCACGATTCGCGCGGTGATCCTGTCCGGCGAAGGCAAAGTATTCTGCGCAGGCCACGACCTGAAGGAAATGACCGCCGGTCGTCAGGCCGAAGACGGCGGCAAGGCCTATTTCAAAGACCTGTTCGACCGTTGCGCCCGGATGATGATGTCGATCCAGAAATTGCCGCAGCCGGTGATTGCGCAGGTGCATGGCATTGCCACCGCCGCAGGCTGTCAGATGGTGGCCTCTTGCGATATGGCGGTCGCGGCAGAAGGCACGAAATTCGGCGTCAATGGCGTGAATATCGGCCTGTTTTGCTCCACGCCAATGGTGGCGCTGTCGCGTAATATTCCACGCAAACAAGCGTTTGAAATGCTCAGCACCGGCGCATTTATCGCCGCAGAGAAAGCCGAAACTCTGGGGCTGATCAACCGGGTTGTACCGCATGACCAACTGGCCGCCGCCACGCAAGATCTGGCCGAAACAGTCGCCAACAAATTGGGGGCTGCCGTCAAAATCGGCAAAGAGGCGTTTTACAACCAAATCCAGATGCCGCAGGATCAAGCCTATGCATATACCGGCGATGTGATGGTGGAAAACATGCTGTACCGCGACACCGCCGAAGGAATCGCCGCCTTTTTGGAAAAGCGCCCGCCCAACTGGCAACAATAATGCCACACCCCCGAAAACCCTGCCAATTTCGGTAGGGTTTTCAGGGGTTTTACGGTAAAAAACCACGTCGTTTCCAAAACGTGCCTTATTGTTTTCGCATTTGCCACTTTTCTGCCGTAAATGCTTTTGTTAGACAGAACGAGAAGAGGAAGTGATGAACCTCTTGATCATGCGAGTGTGGGTCGCCCTTGGCGTTCTTTCTCTCTCGGCCAATCTCTCTCTGGCCGCTGAACTGCCCGAACGGGCGACCCTCTCGTCCTTCCCTGACACGGATATGGAATTGGCCCTGCTGGGCCGGGATTTGTTTTACGATCCGATCCTGTCCGGCAATCTGAACATTTCCTGCGCCACCTGCCACCACCCGCGATTGGGCACGTCTGACGGCATGTCATTGTCCGTCGGCGAAGGCGGCACGGGGCTTGGCCCGGATCGCAGCATAATCGCCGGGCAGGAACCGCAAGCCCGCATCCCCCGCAATGCCCCCGCGCTGTGGAATACCGGGGCCTATGAATATGCGGTGATGTTCCACGATGGCCGGGTGGAGCTGAGCGACGATGCCGATTTTGGGCTGCGGATGCCCGCTGATCGCCCACTGGAACGCGCCCTGCCCTCGCCCTTGTCGGCGCAGGCGATGTTGCCGCCGTTGTCTGCGGATGAAATGGCCGGGCAACTGGGCGAAAACCCGGTGGCCGATGCCGTGGCGCGGGGCGATGCCCCCGCCGCTTGGGCGCATCTGGCGGCCCGCGTGAACAACATCCCCGCCTATCGCAGCCGGTTTGATGCCATGATCGGGCCTGACGCGCCGGTGCATTTCACCGATATTGCCACCGCATTGGCCGAATTCATCACCTTTGAGTTTCAGGCCATCAACGCCCCGCTTGATGCCTATCTGAACGGCGACACGACGGCGCTGAATGCCGCGCAAACCCGTGGCATGGCGCTGTTTTATGGTCCCGCCGGGTGCAACACCTGCCATTCTGGCCCATTCCAAACCGATCACGGATTTCACGCCATCGCCATGCCGCAAATCGGCCCCGGCAAGGAACCGGGCGATTATATCGACCGGGGGCGCGCATATGTGACGGGCGATCCCGACGACCTGTATCGGTTCCGCACGCCATCGCTGCGCAATGTCACGCAAACCGCGCCCTACGGCCATAGCGGGGCGTTTGCCACGCTGCCAGCCATCATCCGCCACCATGCCGCACCCGTCGGATCGCTGCTGCGCTATGACCGAACGCAGGCAATCCTGACGGATTATCCCTTTGCGGACTGGCAGGCGCTGGACGATCAGAACGAACTGCTGGACATTGCCGCAGGAAATGAATTGCCCGACACCCCGCTCAGCGATGCAGAAATCAACGATCTGGTGGCCTTCCTGTCCGCGCTGACCGACACCACCGCCGCCAAGGGGCGGCTGGGTGTGCCAAAAACCGTGCCATCGGGACTGCCAGTGGATCAGTAGCCGACACTTCTTGGATCATAGGCCCTATGAAGCAACGCCCTCAAACGATACTCGTCGACCGCTAGCTCGGGATCAATCGACACCAGAAATTGCTTCATTATCCCAAACGCAAGATTCGCGGGCACCCCCGCAATTGCTAGCTGCCGAGCCGCCCCATATTGAAATAATCCATCTGCCATTTTGGGCCTCCTTTCTTTGGAGGCAGGCTCACTGACTTAGCAAAATCGCCAAATGCACGCAGATGAAACCCCTTTCCAAACGGCCTCGCCTGCCCTACATCGCGGCGCATGGAAAACACACTTCATATCGTCGGCGGCGGCATGGCCGGGTCCGAGGCCGCCTGGCAGGCCGCCAATATGGGCGTCCGCGTCATCATTCACGAAATGCGGCCACAGGTGGAAACCTTTGCGCATCGCACCGGCAATCTGGCCGAAATGGTTTGCTCCAATTCGTTCCGGTCGGACGATGACGAACAGAATGCCGTGGGCTTGTTGCATTGGGAAATGCGGGCCGCGAACGGGTTGATTATGCAAATGGCGCAACGCCACCGGCTGCCTGCGGGCGGGGCGTTGGCGGTGGACCGTGATCCGTTTTCGGAAAGCGTGACACAGGCGCTGCTGGCACACCCCAATATCAGCGTTGAACCGGGCGAAATCACCGAATTGCCCAGTGATGGCCATTGGATCATTGCCACGGGGCCGCTGACGTCTTCGGCGTTGGGCGCGGCGATCCAGCGCGAAACCGGGGCCGAACGTCTGGCGTTTTTCGATGCTATCGCCCCCATCGTCTATGCAGACACCGTGAACATGGATGTGGCGTGGCTGCAATCGCGCTATGACAAGGGCGAAACCGAGGCGGAGCAGAAAGCCTATTTGAACTGCCCTATGACCAAAGACCAGTACGAAGCGTTTATTGATGCGCTGCTGGCCGCCGATAAGACAGAATTCCACGAAGGCGAAACCGCAGGCTATTTCGATGGCTGCCTGCCAATCGAGGTGATGGCCGAACGTGGCCGCGAAACCCTGCGCCACGGGCCGATGAAACCCGTTGGCCTGACCAATGCCCACACCCCGGAAAACAAGCCCTATGCCGTGGTGCAACTGCGCCGCGACAACGCATTAGGAACGCTTTATAACATCGTGGGTTTCCAGACAAAAATGAAATACGGTGCACAGACCGAGGTGTTCAAAATGATCCCCGGTCTGGAAAATGCCTCTTTCGCGCGTCTGGGCGGGATTCATCGCAATACATTCCTGAACTCCCCCACTTTGCTGGACGATCAGATGCGCCTGAAATCGCGCCCCAATATCCGCTTTGCCGGTCAGGTTACGGGCGTCGAAGGTTACGTGGAATCCGCCGCGATGGGCCTGCTGGCCGGGCGCCTGGCGGCGGCTGAAATTCTGGGCAAACCGCTGCCCACCGCCCCGCAGGACACCGCTATGGGCGCACTGATCCACCACATCACCGGCGGGGCCGAGGCAAAGACCTTTCAGCCGATGAACGTGAATTTCGGCCTGTTCCGTCCGGTGGATGGACTAAAGGGCGGGCGGCGTGGACGCAAAGACCGCTACAAAGCCTACACAGATCGCGCCAAAGAAGAATTTAATCAATGGCTTGAGGCGCAAATCTAATGCATTACGTGACCCGTTTTGCACCCAGCCCCACCGGGCCGCTGCATCTGGGTCACGCCTATTCCGCACTGCTGGCCCATGACATGGCCAAGGCACAAAACGGCAGTTTCCTGCTGCGGATCGAAGACATCGACCAAAGCCGCGCCCGCCCGGAATGGGAACAACACATCTATGACGATCTGCATTGGCTGGGGCTGAACTGGCCCCGCCCGGTGCTGCGTCAATCTGACCGACTGCCGATCTATCGCACGGCGCTGCGTTATTTGTGGACACGAGGGCTGTTATACCCCTGCATCTGCAACAGGCGGGATATTCTGGCAGCCGCCTCCGCGCCCCAAGAAGGCGCGCCGCTGCATGGTCCCGATGGGATCGTCTATCCCGGCACCTGCCGCCATATCCCCGATCCACGCCAACCGCTGCCCGACAGCGCGCTGCGTCTGAACATGGCGCGGGCGCTGGCCGTGTTGCGCAACCGCCCCCTGCGCCGTCCGTTGTGTTTCACAGAAACCGGCGCTGGCCCGGCGGGGGAAACCGGCCTGATCCCCCTATCCCCGGAAACCCTGCTGAACGGGGTCGGCGATATCATTCTGGCGCGGCGCGATATTGGAACGTCGTATCACCTGTCCGTCGTGCTGGATGACGCGGCACAGGGCGTCACGCTGGTGCCACGCGGGCGGGATCTGTTTGAAGCTACACAAATCCATGTGGTGCTACAACATTTTCTGGACCTGCCAACCCCAACCTATCACCACCACCGGCTGATCCGGGATGATACGGGCAAACGGCTGGCCAAACGCGATGATGCCCGCGCCATCGCCAAATACCGGGCCGAGGGCGCAAGCCCCCATGACATCCGAAAAATGGTTGGCCTTGATTAACCTGTCCACAGATTAACCTTAACGCAGCTCACGCCCCTGCCGCTTCTTTCTGATCTGAAATACTCCGGGGGAGGCCGCAGGCCGGGGGCAGCGCCCCCACCCCCGATTGCGGTCACACCTCGGGCTTCATCAGCTCCACTTCGGCCCCGTCCCGCACGGCGGTATAAAAACAGGTGCGCCGATTGGTGTGGCAGGCAGGGCCGTTTTGCTTCACCACGACCAGCAGACAATCGCGATCACAATCAACGCGAAAATCCACCAATTCCTGCACATGCCCGCTGCTTTCGCCCTTCACCCAGAACGATTGCCGCGACCGGCTCCAATAGGTCACGCGCCCGGTGTCCAGCGTCCGCGCCACGGATTCGGCATTCATCCACGCCATCATCAGCACTTCGCCGGTTTCGTGATCCTGCGCGATGGCGGGGATCAGACCTTGGTCGGTATATTTCAGCGTGGCGGGATCGAATGACATGGGATAAACCTTTTGCATCTGCGGTTTGGCCCCCTATCTATGCCACAGAACCACGAAGGAAAAGCCATGAGCGGCGAAACAGACCTGATCAAACTTTATTCCAGCCGGATTCTGGCGCTTGCGGCGGATATTCCCAATGATGAACGGCTGGATCATCCCGATGCAACGGTCAAGAAACGCTCGCCGCTTTGCGGGTCAACCGTGACCGTGGATATCACCGTGAAGGACGGCAAGATTGACCGCTATGGGCAGGATGTCAAAGCCTGCGCTTTGGGACAGGCTGCCGCTGCCGTTGTGGGGGCTTCTGCGCCGGGCTGTACCCGTGAACAGATCGCCACGGCCCGCGATCAGCTCAAAGCCTTGCTGAAACAGGACGGCCCCACCCCCGACGCGCCATTTGACGGGTTCGAGGTGCTGCGCCCCGCCCGTGATTACAAAAACCGCCACGCGTCAATCATGCTGGCAATCGAAGCCACGCTGGAAGCGATGGACAAGGCTGCCGAAACCGCCTGCGCCTGATTTTCCTGTTTCGTTTACCGTGAATAAAAAAACCGCCGCACTTCCGATATGGAAGGCGGCGGCAAAGTCGCGTGTCTGACCGGGGACGCCCACCGACATCGGAAGAGGCAACAACCGAGGACTTGGGACAGGCAGTAAAGTCAGCGCCGAAACTTGGGACATGTTGGCGCGTCAGGCGGAACAGGTCAGACCGCAGGCAGAAACTCAGAACAACGCAGGCAGGTGAAGCGCGGCCACGGTCATCACAACCAGCGACGCCAGCCCCAGAACATCCCCCAACAGGGTATCTTCGGCGCGGGTCACGATATCTGCAATCTGGCGGATCATGGCGGCAACTCCTTGTTAACCTTTGTTGCTCATTTGTTCTCATATCCACCGAGTCGGATCAAGAACTTTTTGAGAACATTTGCGAACAAAGTGGAACACTAAACCTAACCCACTGAAATCAAACGGATCGCCTGATCCTGTTCCATCAGCCACAGCAGAACACGGGCCGCCCGCCCACGGGGGCTGTCCAGCGTGGGGTCCATCGCCAGCAACGCCCGCGCGTCGCTTTGCGCCACTTCCATCAGCGCAGCCTGCCGTTCCATATCGGCCACCCGGAATCGCGGCAGGCCGGATTGGGCGGTGCCGATCAAATCCCCCGCCCCGCGCATTTCCAAATCCACTTCGGAAATGCGAAACCCGTCTTCGGTATCGCGCAGGGTGCTAAGCCTGCGTTGTGCCCCTTCGTTCAGCGGGGCCTGATACAACAGCAGACAGGTCGATTCCGCCGATCCACGACCAACCCGCCCGCGCAACTGATGCAATTGCGCCAGCCCGAAATATTCGGCCCGTTCAATCACCATGATGGATGCGTTGGGGACGTTCACCCCCACCTCGATCACTGTAGTTGCCACCAGAACACTGGTGCGCCCGGCCACGAAATCGGCCATTGCGGCATCTTTTTCCGCCGGGGGCATCTGGCCATGCACCAACCCCACGCGACCTTCGCCTAATGCAGCCCGCAGGATTTTGAACCGTTCCTCGGCGGCGGTCAGGTCCATGACCTCGCTTTCTTCTACCAACGGGCAGACCCAATAGGCCTGTCGCCCCTCGGCAATGGCGCGGCGCAGGTGATTGATCACTTCGTCCATCCGAGCGGTGGATACCATCGCCGTTTTGATCGGTTTGCGCCCCGGCGGTTTTTCATCCAGCACCGACACGTCCATATCGCCATATTGCGCCAACGCTAAGGAGCGCGGAATCGGCGTGGCCGTCATCACCAGCACATCGGCCATCGCGCCCTTTTTTCCCAGCTCCAACCGCTGCCGCACCCCAAAGCGGTGCTGTTCATCCACCACCGCCAGCCGCAGATCATGAAATTCCACGTCTTTCTGGAACACCGCATGGGTGCCGACCAGCATGTGAATATCGCCCCGCGCCAACGCCGCCAGTTTGGCGCGGCGTTCGGCCCCTTTGTCCCGACCCGTCAGGATTTCCAGCACCACGCCCGCCTCTTCGGCCAGCGGGCGCAGCCCTTCCAGATGTTGACGAGCCAGAATTTCAGTGGGGGCCATCATAACGCCCTGCCCGCCTGCTTCGACCGCAATCAGCAGCGCCATAAAGGCGACCAGCGTTTTCCCCGCGCCCACATCGCCCTGTAGCAATCGGTTCATCCGCACCGGCGCGGCCATATCCGTTGCGATTTCTTCGATGGCGCGGCGCTGCGCCCCGGTGGGTTGATACGGCAGCGAGGCCAGCACCCGCGCCTGCAACGCGCCTGAACCCTTGGTTTGTCGCCCCTTGGATTTGCGCAACCGCGACCGCGCCAATGCCAGCGTCACCTGATGCGCCATGAATTCATCATAGGCCAGACGTTCCCGCGCCTTGGCGCTGGCAGCCAGATCTTCGGGGGCCTGAGGGCTGTGTGCGGCGCGGATTGCGCTGGCCCAATCCGGCCATCCGGCCCGCGCCACCTGTTGCGGATCAATCCATTCCGGCAGGTCCGGCACGCGCTGCAACGCCCCAGCCACTGCCTTGACCATCTGCTTTTGCGTCACCCCGGCTGTCAGCGGGTAAACGGGTTCAAAGGCCGGAATATCTGCCGCCTCCTCGGGCGGAAGGACATGATCGGGATGCACCATCTGGGCGATGCCATCGAACATTTCCACCTTACCGGACACGATGCGCTGCGCCCCAACGGGCAGCAGTTTTTGCAGGTAATCCCCCCGCGCGTGGAAAAACACCAACTGAAATGCGGTTTCCGCGTCTTCGACAGTGATGCGATAGGCCCCGCCCTTGGTTCGCGGGGCTTTATGCGCGCCCACCGTGACCTGCACCGTGATCACATCCGGCAGCACCGCCCCCCGCACACTGGCCCGCATGGCCCTGTCCACCCCCGAATAGGGCAAGGTAAACAGCAAATCGCGCGGTTTACTGATACCGATCTGCGCCAAATGCTGCGCGGATTTCGGCCCCACGCCGGGCAGCGTTTCCAGCTCCGCGAAAAGCGGGAACAGGGCTTCGGGCCGCCCGCTCATGCGTCGCCGATCAGCGCCAGCCAGCCGTCTTCGTCCAGCGTCATGATCCCCAGTTCAGCGGCTTTTTTCGCCTTCGATCCCGCCCCCGGCCCGGCCACCAGAATATCGGTTTTCTTGCTGACCGATCCCGCGACCTTCGCGCCCAAGGCTTCGGCGCGGGCCTTGGCCTCGGCCCGTGTCATTTTTTCCAGCGTGCCAGTGAACACCACGGTTTTACCCGCCACGGGGCTGCCTGTGGTGTCCGGGGCTTCGACTGCCTGAATGTCCAGTTCCTGCATCAGCCGATTGATAGACGCGCGTTCGGCGGATTGCGCAAAGGCGGACACCAGTTCCACCGCGACAATCGTCCCGATCCCATCCACGCCCACCAGTTCGTCCCATGCCTCGCGGGCCGTTTGCGCCAAGGCAGGGTCCGCCGCCCAAATCGCCGCTTTGGTATCCGCAATCCGCGCCCGCCGCCCCTGTGCGGTTGCGGCGGCGCGTTCATCCAATACGGCGGCTTCGGCCTGCAAATGCCGCTCCATCGCCGGGGCCGCGGCGTCCAGTGCGGTAATCATGGCGTCCCATGTCCCGAAATGGCGGGCCAGATCGGCGGCCACAACCTCGCCCACATGGCGGATGCCAAGCGCAAAAATCACCCGGTTCAGCGGAATGCTGCGCCGCTGGTCAATCGCCGCGAACAGGTTCTGCGCCGATTTTTCACCCCAGCCCTTGACCTGCGCCAGCGGTTTGCCCGCCAGATGGCGTATCCCGGCAATAACATGTGGCACATCATCCTCGACCGTAATGCCGGAATTGCGCAGCATATCGGCCAACCCGGTCAGCACATCGCTGCGCCGTTCAGGATCACTAAGCTGTTGGTGCGTCCGCTGGGCGGGATCGGCAGTCAGATGATCCACATTCCCATCACGATCCCGCAGCCGGAAAATATCCGCCGGTTCGGAAATCCGACAGGTGACATAGAAGAATTCAACCTGCTTTGCCCCCAGCCCTTCGATGTCAAAGGCCGCGCGGCTGACGAAATGCTTCAACTTCTCAACCGCTTGCGCGGGGCAAATCATCCCCCCCGTACAGCGGCGCACGGCGTCGCCTTCTTCGCGGATCGCATCCGATCCACATTCCGGGCAGGTGGTGGGAAAAACGAAAGGCACCGCATCAGCATTACGTTTAGACAGGTCCACATCGGCCAGTTTCGGGATCACATCCCCCGCGCGATAGACCTGCACCCAGTCGCCCACGCGAATATCCTTGCCACCGCGAATCTCGCTCCCCTTGGAATCGCGCCCGGCAATGTAATCTTCGTTATGCAGGGTCGCGTTGCTGACCACCACACCGCCCACCGTCACCGGCTGCAACCGCGCCACGGGGGATAACGCCCCGGTGCGGCCAACCTGAATGTCGATTGCCTCCAGCCTCGTCCAGGCCAGTTCGGCGGGAAATTTATGCGCAATCGCCCAGCGAGGGGTGGTTGACCGGAACCCCAACCGCGCCTGAAGCGACAGGTCGTTTACCTTGTAAACCACGCCATCAATATCATAGCCCAGCGTCGCCCGTTGCTGCTCGATCTGGCGGTAATGCGCCAGCATGTCCTGCGTCGTGGGACACATCCGGGTCAGCGGGTTGGTCTGAAATCCCAGTTTTGCCAGCCGTTCAATCGCGCCGATCTGCGTATCGGCCAACGGCTCGGACAGTTCCCCCCAGCTATAGGCAAAAAACCGCAACGGGCGCGACCGGGTGATTTCCGCATCCAGTTGCCGCAATGACCCCGCCGCCGCATTGCGCGGGTTGGCAAAGGATTTTCCACCCTGCTCGGCCTGCCGGTCATTCAGCGCCGCGAAATCGGCGTGGCTCATATAGACTTCGCCGCGCACCTCTAGCACGTCGGGGGCACCTGTCAGCGATTGGGGTATATCCGCGATGGTGCGGGCGTTTTCGGTGACGTTTTCGCCCACCTCGCCATCGCCCCGCGTGGCCGCCTGCACCAATTGGCCCTGCTCATAGCGCAGCGACAGGCTTAGCCCGTCAATCTTGGGTTCAGCCGTATAGGCCAGACTGCCCGCCGCCTGCCCCAGAAATTTGCACACGGTTTCATCAAATTCGGCCACGTCTTCGTCCGCAAAGGCATTGGACAAGGACATCATCCGCACCGCGTGGGTGACTTTCCCAAACCCTTCGGCAGCGGCGGCCCCCACCTGTTCGCTGGGGCTGTCCGCGCGTTTCAACGCGGGAAACCGTGCCTCGATCGCGGCATTGCGCAGTTTCAGCGCATCATAGGCCGCGTCCGATATCCGGGGCGCATCTTTGCCGTGGTAGGCTTCGTTCGCGTCTGCAATCAGCGCAGCCAGACGGGCCAGTTCGGCCTTTGCTTGCGCTTGGGTCAGCAACTCTGCGGCGATATCTGCGGTCACGGCGTATTCCCCTGTTCACTTGCCCAAAGTGATAGGGGCGCACTGGGCCAAGGTCCAGACGCCGCGCAGGATTTTCGCGCCTCAGGCCCCGATTGCCAGACGATCCCCGCCCGCCATTGCCATCGGCACCGGATCGCGCAGCACATAGCCCCGCCCCCATACCGTTTCGATGTAGTTTTCCCCATCGGTGGCCTGGCTTAGCTTCTTGCGCAGCTTGCAAATAAAGACGTCGATGATTTTCAGTTCCGGTTCATCCATACCGCCGTACAGGTGGTTCAGGAACATTTCCTTGGTCAGCGTGGTACCCTTGCGCAGGCTCAGCAGTTCCAGCATCTGATATTCCTTGCCGGTCAGATGTACCGCCTTGCCGCCTACATCCACCGTTTTGGCATCCAAGTTCACGTTGATTTTGCCGGTCCGGATTACTGATTGCGCATGTCCCTTGGACCGTCGAATGATCGCATGAATACGCGCCACCAGTTCTTCGCGGTGGAACGGTTTGGTCAGGTAATCGTCTGCCCCGAATCCAAAGCCCTTGATCTTGTTGTCGGCATCATCTGAACCGGACAGGATCAGGATGGGGGTATCCACGCGGGACAGGCGAATCTGGCGCAAAACCTCGTGCCCGTGCATATCCGGTAGCCCCAGATCCAGCAGGATCAGATCGTAATCATACAACCGCGCCAGGTCGATTCCCTCTTCCCCAAGGTCCGTGGTGTACACATTCAGATTGGCATGGGTCAGCATCATTTCGATACTTTTCGAGGTTGTCGGATCATCCTCTACCAGCAGCACGCGCATTGTTAATTTCTCCGCAAATTGCCCGTTAATTCGATTCAACCTTGACCAATAAAGGTTAATCACTCGTTATCGTCGGATATTAATTACAACACTATCGCTAAAGTTGTCTATACTTTTGAATAGATGTCGTCTTCAGCGCCTCCTCTCCGTGGTTGGCAATTGCCTGACACCATTCATAAAACTCCTCTTCGCTCAGCGCATAGCGTTTCAGCGCCTCCTCTTGTGTGATCAGCCCGTATAAAACCCCACGCACAACCGCCGCCTTGCGCCGCGCCACCCAGCGCCGGGTTTCCGCCGGGGGCAAATCCGCCTGCGTCATCACCGTACCATCGGGCAGCGTCACCGCCCGCAACCCATCGACTTTTTTCAGATACATGTCGGTTTTCCTTGTTCTTTCGGCCAAATTGGGCCGCAGGGTTTAACAGCAGGTGAAACCGGGGCTTGAGAGTAATTAGGATTTTCCTATATTCTCGCGTACTTTGATGGGGATGCCGCCAATGCTGGATGATACGACCAAACTGAACTCTTTGGGCTTTGCCAAACCGCCATCGGAAACGCGCGTTGTCGTGGCGATGTCCGGCGGTGTGGACAGTTCCGTGGTGGCAGCGATGCTGGCCGAAGAAGGCTATGATGTAGTTGGCGTCACGCTACAACTGTATGATCATGGGGCCGCGCTGGCGAAAAAGGGCGCGTGCTGTGCCGGGATCGACATCCACGATGCCCGCCGCGTGGCCGAGGAAATGGGTTTCCCCCATTACGTTCTGGATTATGAAAACATTTTTCAGGAAGCCGTGATTGACGAATTCGCAGACAGCTATCTGGCAGGCGCGACCCCGGTGCCCTGTATCCGCTGCAATGAGCGCGTGAAATTCAAGGATCTGCTGGAAACCGCCAAGGATCTGGAGGCCGATTGCATGGCCACCGGCCATTATATCCAGCGCAAGATGGGCGAAAATGGGCCGGAACTGCATTGCGCGGCGGATGCCAACCGCGATCAAAGCTATTTCCTGTTCTCTACCACGCCGGAACAACTGGCGTTTTTGCGCTTCCCGCTGGGGCATCTGCCATCCAAGGACGCCACCCGCGCATTGGCTGCTAAATATGGGCTGGCCGTGGCGGATAAACCCGACAGTCAGGACATTTGTTTTGTGCCGAACGGCAACTATGCCTCGGTCATCGAAAAGCTGCGCCCCGGCGCGGCGGAACCCGGTCAGATCGTTCACGCCGATGGCCGGGTGCTGGGCGACCATAACGGTGTGATCCATTACACGATCGGGCAACGCCGCGGTCTGGGCATTGGCGGGCTGTCCGAGCCGCTTTATGTGGTCAAGCTGGACGTTGACGCCAAGCAGGTTGTCGTTGGCCCCAAGGAACTGCTGGCCACCCGCACCATCCCTGTGCGGGAAATCAACTGGCTGGGCGATGCCCCGCTGACGTCACAGCCCGAATGGCATGTGCGGGTCAAGGTCCGGTCAACGCGCCCCCCGCGTGATGCGATCATTCGCCCGCTAACCGACACCACCGCCCAGGTTGAGTTGCTGACCGCCGAGGAAGGCGTATCCCCCGGACAGGCCTGCGTATTCTATGAAACCGAAGGATCGCGGATTCTGGGCGGAGGCTGGATCTGGAAGGGCTGAAAACAGGATAAATGGTACATGGGGCGGATCATGCCGGTTCGCCCCTTACCAATCCGTTAACGGGCGGCGGTTTCCACCCCATCGCGCACAGTTTTTTCTGAATACGCGGCCAATGTTTTGCGGTTCGGAAAATCATCCACCCGCACAGGCGCGTGATATTTCACCAGAACCGACCCCTGTTTCGGAGCCGCCAGCACCTTCAGCAGATGCGGGCCGAATTCCATATTTCCCCACCAGCCATAAAACCGCTGGTCCGCCCCGACGGGTGCACGATAGATCACCGAAACGGGTTGGATATGCAATTCATGCCGCAAGTGATCAGTGAAGAACGCCTGAAAAAGCGTTGATTTAAAAGGCAAAACCACAACACCATCCGTTGATGTCCCTTCGGGAAAAAACAGCAGTTTATGTCCCGCCAGCAGCCGATTTTCAAACAGGTCTTGGTGGGCCTTTGCCTCTTTCGGGTCGCGGTTGATAAACACCGTCCCCGTTGCCCGCGCCAGCCAGCCGATAAAGGGCCATTTTGCCACCTCGGCCTTGGACACGAAATAAATCCGCTTCCGGGCGTTCAACGTAAAAATATCCAGCCACGACGAATGGTTAGCGACCACAGCGCCGCGTTCTTTCATGACTTGGCCTTGGCTTTCAAATCTGATCCCTAAAATGCGAAACGCATTGCGGCAGACAAATTGCGTAATGAAGGGCGTGATCGGACGATGCAGACCGTAAATCGGCTGCTCTGCCAACCGCACCAACAACAGGATGAACAGCCCGCCGAACACCAGAAACGCCAAGGGAATCCCCCGTGCCAAGGCCCGCACCCAGCCCATAGCCCCAATTGGGGGCATCTTCGGTTCCGGCGGCATATCCCAACTTAGGTTCACGCCATAAGACCCTTGGAATAAATGTTTTTCTGCTTTTCGTTCAACTGTTTCGTATCCATGATCAGACAGACGTCAATGGTGTTGAATGCCCGGTCAACGAAAGCGCCGTCGCCAACACAGCCCCCCAGCCGCAGATAGGCCTTGATCAGCGCGGGAACTTCCAGCATCGCGGCCTTACGGTCCAGTTGATCCCGCGGGATCAGGTCCATCCGCGCCCCATGTTCAGGCCGCACAGTCACGCGCAGATCGGCGGGGGCCAGATGGTTGTGATACAGCATGGAAAGCGGTTGCGCCAATTCCGCCGGATCGGTGCCATGAAAGCTGGCTACGCCAAACAGAATTTCGATTTCATGTTCAAGGACATAGGCCGCCAAAGCATTCCACAGGTGGAACATCGCCGCACCGCCGCGATAATCTTTGTGCAGGCAGGACCGTCCCAGTTCCAGCAGCTTCCGCCCACTGGATTTTAGCATGGTCAGGTCATATTCATCTTCGGAATAAAACTGCCCCGCCTGTGCGGCTTGGTCGTCGCGCAACACCCGGTAAACCCCAACAATCTGATCCGCGACATCCCCGGCCCGTGCCTGATCCAACAGGATCAAGTGATCGAAAAACGGATCGAAATGATCCTTTTCCAACCGTGCCGCGTGATCCACCAACGGACCGCCGCCCCCCAGTTCGGCCACGAAAACCTCGTAGCGCAGGCGTTGTGCGGCCTGCAACTCCTCTGAGGATTGTGCAAGTTTTACAATGAATTGCGGCGCCTGTTCCGTCATGCGTCCTGATCCCGGAAAGCTTTACTCGCTTGTAGAAAAGCCGGGGCAGAAAAGCAACAGACACCGGCGGGGGTTTACCAAACCCTTGGTTGTGTTAACCTTT
Source organism: Thalassovita litoralis (assembly GCF_900182725.1). GTDB lineage: Bacteria > Pseudomonadota > Alphaproteobacteria > Rhodobacterales > Rhodobacteraceae > Thalassobius > Thalassobius litoralis. The sequence continues at coordinate 47,943 of NZ_FXTO01000004.1, read as the reverse complement.
CGTAAACCACAATCAGTCATCAAACACCGGAGTCAGTAATATACGCGATCCGTTGATCACGACCTTACCGGCCTCGGGGAAGTTCACGGTGATTTTTCCGTGGATGTTGGATTGTACCTGCCCGATCCCCCATTCGGGGCATTCGGGGTGCAAGACGCGCATACCGGGTTCCAAGAAGGCGTTCAGATCGTCCATAAGGGTCCACTTTCGGAGGGTTGGTTTTGCCACACGATAACCTTGATCTGGGGGCATTGATAGGGTCGCGCATCTGTCACGATCTGATCAGCCCCATTGGGGCGATTGGGAACGGGTTGGAATTGCTTTTGATGGAGTTGCCCGCATCACCGGAATTGTCCCTGATCGCCGAAAGCGTCGACAATGCCAATGCGCGGGTGCAGTTCTTTCGGGTGGCCTTTGGCAAGGCATCGCAGGGCCAGCATGTAACCCCTTCTGAAATCGAAAAAATTCTGAACGATGTGTCGCGCGGTGGACGTATTGCAATGCGTTGGACCGGCACCGACGCCCCAAACCGCGCTACGGCACGGGCAGCATTTCTGGCAGCGATGTGTCTGGAAACGGCCCTGCCGTTGGGCGGGGAAATCGCGCTGTCCCATAGCGGTGATCACTGGACCCTGCACGCCACCGGACGGCGCATAACTCCACAGCCGGACTTATGGGCGCATCTGCAAGCCCCCCACACGCCAACAGGCCTGACCGCCGGGCAGGTACAGTTCGCAATCCTGCCGGGGTTGCTGGCGGAACTGGGAAAACAGGCCAAGGTAACGTTTACCGACACCTTGGCCACGATTCAGTTTTAGGCTCAGGGGCGAACCGATCCGTCCCCTTCGACCAGATACTTGAAACTGGTCAGTTGTTCGGCCCCAACCGGGCCACGCGCGTGCATTTTGCCGGTGGCAATGCCGATTTCCGCGCCCATCCCGAATTCGCCGCCATCCGCGAACTGGGTCGAGGCATTGCGCATCAGGATCGCGCTGTCCAACCGTTCAAAAAACTTCGCTGCGACGGCATCGTTTTCGGTGATCACGCAATCCGTGTGGCTGGAACTGTAGCGGCGGATGTGGGCAATCGCCCCATCCACATCATCCACCAGCTTCGCGGCGATGATCGAATCCAGATATTCCTTGCCCCAGTCATCAGCGCTGGCGGGAACGGTGCCGTCCACAGACAGCCCTTCGGCCCGCACCTCGACCCCGGCCTGCACCAATGCACGCAGCAGATCCGCGCCCAGCGTGTCGGCTATGTCCTTGTGAATCAGAAGACATTCCGCCGCCCCGCAAATCCCCGTCCGGCGGGTTTTAGCGTTCAGAACCACGCGCAGCGCTTTTTCCGGGTCGGCGTCCTTGTCCACGAAAATATGAACGATACCTTCCAAATGGGCAAAAACCGGCACCCGCGCTTCGCGCTGAACCAGCCCCACCAGCCCCTTGCCGCCACGCGGCACGATCACGTCCACATAATCCGTCATGGTCAGCAATTCCTGCACCGCCGCCCGGTCACGGGTGGGGACCAGTTGAATTGCATCCTCGGGCAGATTGGCGGCTTTCAGTCCTTCGACCAGACAGGCGTGAATCGCCCCCGAAGAATGGAAACTTTCCGATCCGCCGCGCAGGATCACCGCATTCCCCGCTTTCAGGCACAGTGCCCCGGCATCGGCGGTCACGTTGGGGCGGCTTTCATAGATCACGCCAATCACCCCCAACGGCGTGCGCACCCGGCGGATATGCAACCCCGAGGGCATGTCCCATTCCGCCATCACCGCGCCCACCGGATCGGCCTGCTCTGCCACGGCCCGCAGCCCGTTGACGATCCCCTGAATGCGGTCCTCGTCCAGCATCAAACGGTCCATCATGGCGGGGCTTAACCCCTTATCGCGGCCATACTCCAGATCCTTGGCATTGGCGGCAATGATTGCGGCGCGGTTCGCCCAAACCGCATCGGCGGCCGCGATCAGGGCCGCATGTTTACGTTCCGCGCTGGCATAGCCCAATTCGGCAGCGGCGGCTTTGGCGCGCTTGCCCAGATCGGTCATCAGCGCGTGAATATCGGTTGCGTCTTTCATAATCTGACCTCCGGTTTCCCTGTCAGTAAACGGCGTTACAACGCCATGTCATCACGATGGATCAGCGCGGCCCGGCCCGGATAGCCCAGAATATCCTCGATCTCGTCCGAACGGTGGCCCTTGATCCGAAAGGCTTCGGCGGCGGTATATCGCGCCAACCCCTGCCCCAGCTTGCGCCCGTCTGGGCCAAGGATAGCCACGGGGTCACCACGGCCAAAAACTCCTGTAATGCCCTTCACGCCCGCAGGCAGAAGGCTTTTGCCCTTTCCCAAGGCTTCCATTGCCCCGGCATCCACCGCGATTTCCCCCTTAGGTTTCATCGAATGAATCCAGCGTTTGCGGGCCTGATGCGGATCGTCCTGCGCCAAGAACCATGTGGCGTTCGCCCCGTTTTCCAGCGCGGTCAGCGGGCGCATGGCGGACCCTTCGGTGATTGCCATCGCACAGCCCCCGGCAATCGCCATCTTGGCCGCCATCAGCTTCGTGATCATGCCGCCCTTGGACAGGCCAGACACACCTTCGCCCGCCATCGCCTCGATCTCGGGCGTGATAGTATCGACGATTTCAAACCGTTTGGCATCGGGGTCGGTCTGCGGATTGGCGGAATAGAACCCATCCACATCCGACAGCAGGATCAACTGATCCGCCCCGACCGTCACCGCCACCTGTGCCGCCAGACGATCATTATCGCCATATCGGATTTCATCGGTGGCCACGGTATCGTTTTCGTTCACAATCGGCACCACGCCCAACCCGATCAGGGTTTCCAGCGTCGCCCTGCTGTTCAGATAACGGCGGCGGTTTTCGCTGTCTTCCAGCGTCACCAAAACCTGTCCCGTGGTGATCCCATGCGGGGCCAGCACCTCTTCGTAGGCGCGGGCCAGACGGATCTGCCCCACAGCCGCTGCGGCCTGCGATTGTTCCAGCGCCAGATCGCTGCGCGGCAGGCCCAGCACCCCGCGCCCCAGCGCGATAGAGCCAGAGGACACAAGGATCACATCCTTGCCCTGCCCCTTGAGCCAAGCCACATCCTCGGCCAGCGCCTTCAACCAATCCGCCCGCAAGCTGCCCGTCGCCCGGTCCACCAAAAGGGCCGAGCCGATCTTGATCACCAAACGCTGTGCGGCTGTCAGGGATGCCACGTTTCGCCCTCGTCTTCCTCGGACTTTTTCTGACGCAAACGGTCGGCGTCAATCCGGGATCGCAGCGCACGCAGCACCTGATCCACCCCTTCGCGCGACACGCCGGACATCAGCATGACCGGCCCACCGCAGGCGTCTTCCAGTTCTTCCTTCAGGAAGGCGCGTTCTTCGTCGTCCAGCGCGTCGATCTTGTTCAGCACCGTCACGCGCGGCTTTTCGGCCAGGCCGCCGCCATAGGCTTCCAATTCGCCGATGATGGTGTGGTAATCCTCGATCAGCGTGCCGGAACTGCCATCCACCAGATGCAGCAGCACCGCGCAGCGTTCCACATGGCCCAAAAACAGATCGCCCAAACCGCGCCCCTCGGACGCGCCTTCGATCAGACCCGGAATATCGGCCACGACGAATTCAACGCCGTCAATCCCCACAACCCCAAGATTGGGGTGCAGCGTGGTAAAGGGGTAATCCGCAATCTTGGGTCGTGCGTTGGACGTGGCCGCCAAGAAGGTGGATTTACCTGCGTTCGGAAGGCCCAACAGCCCCACATCTGCGATCAGCTTCAGCCGCAGCCACAGGGTACGTTCCACGCCCTCTTGCCCCGGATTGGCCCGGCGCGGCGCCTGATTGGTCGAGGTTTTGAAATGCAGGTTGCCCCAACCGCCATTCCCGCCTTTGGCCAGCAGCACACGCTGCCCGACCTCGGTCATATCGGCGATCACGGTTTCCTGATCCTCGTCCAAAATCTCGGTCCCGACCGGCACCCGCAGCACGATATCCGAACCATCCGCACCTGTGCGTTGCCGCCCCATGCCGGGGCGGCCATTATCAGCGAAAAAGTGTTGCTGATACCGGAAGTCAATCAGGGTATTCAGCCCATCCACGGCTTCGGCCCAGACGGACCCGCCAGTGCCACCATCGCCCCCATCGGGGCCGCCATATTCGATGAATTTTTCGCGGCGAAAGCTGACACAGCCGCCCCCGCCCGACCCAGAGCGAATATAGACCTTTGCGAGATCAAGAAATTTCATGGTCGTCTCCTATCGCAAAGGCCCGGCATTCCGCAATCCGGTCTTTGCTCAATCCAGTTTTCGGCTGTAGGTCCAGGTCGGCACCTTGCCATTGCGGGCAACCGAAAAGGTTTCAGCGTCGCCCAGATATTCAAAGCCGCAATTCGTCAGCACCCGCGCCGAGGCGGCGTTTTCCTGAAACACCTCGGCAAAGATGGTTTTGCACGATTGCGGATTGGCGTCGATCAGCGCCGCCACCGCCCGAGAGGCAAGCCCCGTATTCCAAAAGGCCGGTGCCACCCAATAGCCGATTTCCGACTGGTCGCGGTCCATACGTTCCAGTTCAATCAGGCCCATCACCTCGGGGTCGCCGGATTTCGTGCCGTCTATCGCCCAGACATCGGCGGTCCGGTCATCGGCCTGCGCACGGGTGATAAACGCCTCGGTCGCGCCCGGTGGCAGGGGATGCGGGATGGAACGCGTGTTTTTCGCCACGCGTGCATCGCCGCCATACATCGAAATCAATCCCTGATCCGATTTGCGCAACGGGCGCAGGTCGAACCGTTCCGTTTCAATCACGGCCTGATTGGTGATCTTGTCCAGCATCATGCTCTTACTCCTCTTAAAAGCACTGAGGAAAATGTCCCGTCGGTCCGTGCCGTTGCTCCTCCAACAGTGCCCGCACCAAGGGTAAAACCAAAGAATGTCAAACAGATGGCTATTTTTGCGCGGGAAACAAGCCCCCGCCCCATCGCCATATCCAAAAGGTCCAAGGGCGCAATCCCATACCAGCCCGCGCCGAATGCGGCGCGCCGGGGGCAGGTCAGATTGTCAAACAGTCCGGCAACGTGCATGGGTTGCCTCCTTGAACGAAAAAGGGGATCGGCGTTTTGCCGATCCCCTTATGCATTTAGCCCTTAGGTTCGGCTTACTCAGCGGCCTCCGCCACTGGCAGGACCGAAATAAAGGTGCGGCCTTTCAGGCCCTTGTGGAAGGTCACTTTACCCTCGGTCGTTGCAAAGATCGTGTGGTCACGACCCATGCCAACGCCCTCGCCCGGCCACCATTTGGTGCCGCGCTGACGAGCGATGATGTTACCGGGGATAGCGGCCTGACCGCCATACAGTTTCACGCCAAGGCGGCGACCGTCAGAGTCGCGACCGTTCCGGGATGAACCGCCAGCTTTCTTATGTGCCATCTTTCGTTACTCCTTATTCTGCGGCTACGGGCGCGGAACCCGCACCAACAGCAGCTTTGACACCCGATGCACCTGCGCCCGAGGCCAGGATATCGGTGACTTTGATCAGCGTCAGTTGCTGACGATGACCCTTGGTACGCTTCGAGCTGTGCTTCCGGCGACGCTTCACAAAATGGATGACTTTCTCACCCTTGATCTGATCCACGACTTCGGCCTGCACGGCAGCGTCATCAACCAGAGGCGCGCCAACGACGAGGTTATCGCCGCCCAGCATCAGAATCTCGTTGAACTGGATTTTTTCACCTGCGTCGGCAGCCAATTTTTCAACGCGCAGCACATCGCCCGCCTGAACCTTGTACTGCTTGCCGCCGGTTTTGAGGACCGCAAACATTTGCTTTTCCTTCATTTCCCGCGTTCTGTGGTTTCCCTTTTGGGGAATTTCCGGCCAAAGCCACCTCGAACAGCGCGCCCTTTAGGGCGTCATTGACAATAAATACGGGCAAGGAATCCCCTGCCCGAGATGTGCGCTTATCCACAGGATTGCCCCACAAGTCAAGCCTGCGCCTGAAAAACAACGCGATTTCCACCAATCACAGTTCTTCGCCCTGCCCTTGTGCGGATATGGCCAGCCCCAAGCCGAATGACAATTCGCCATACATCTGATCGAACCCGGCGAACAAGGCCCGGTTCAACGCCTGCCCTTCGGGTGTGGCGGACAATTCGGTGTACCGCGTCATGTCTTCGGGCGTCAGACCGGAATAGGATTGCAGCAGATACGCAAACAGCCATTCGCGGGTATCGGTGCGGGTTTCAGCCTCGGACGCCCAGGCCTCGGACAGGATTTCATCCTCGCTCATCTGTATCATCCCGCCATCCGCCAAACCGCGATAGAAGGCGTAATTGGCATTCATTACCCCGACGACATTATAATCCACCAGATCGTTCGTCCGCATATACGCGGCAATCGCCGCAATCATCGGGGTTGTGTCGGGGTCCAGTTGTGAAAACGCCTCGCGCGCGACCTGCTCTTCTTCCGGGGACAGGAACAAGCGCCGGGTCGATAACTCGCCCTCGATGATACGCTGCCCCAAATCGCTGGCGAAAAACATAGTCAGCGGCGCGGTATCCACCCCGTCCAGCGCCGCGGCAAAGGTCGTTTCGACCAGACGCTGCATTCTATCCACATCATACAGCCGCTCGACCTGCGTGGCCCAGACTGTCCCGCCGCCGCCCGGCAGCATGTCCCGCCCCAGATCGTGACCGAACTTCAGCCCCTCCAGCCGCATGACTTCGACGGTTTCGTCCATCCGCAAAAGCTGCATCAGCCGGGCAACCCCGGTCACATCATCCGCATACCCAACCGGCCCCCACGCCAGCCAGACCATGATCCCCAATAGCAACCTTCGCACCATTCACCCCGAACCAAGACCCGCGTCGTCACAGTTCCTGCGAGGGCCGAAGCCCCGCCATCCGCGCCGCAAGCATTTCAAACCGCGATGCCATAATCTCGTAATGCACGGAATTCATCAACTCATAGACGCGCTGCATGTCGGCGGTTTCCAGCGCGTCGGTATAGCGCCGCACCTCATCATCTGAAAACGCCTGATAGGTATAGGCCGCATTTACCAGCGCCGACGCCTTCATCGTGGCCCGCATCTGCGGTTCTTGCCGGTGAAACAATTCGCGCATATCAGCCTCGTCCATGCGCAATTCGATCACCCCATGCGCAGCCGCCGCCATCAAAAACCGTATCTGGATTTCCTGCATGGCCTTCAGGGCCATATCGCTGGAATCGATCGCATCGTTCATGCGCTGAAAATACTCCAGCCGCGCCCGCCCCGCCTCTCCGGCCCGCATCAAGGCCGCAACCAAGGCCGCGCCCGCCTCGTCCTTGCCATCCTCACCTTTCTCCAGATGGGCGGCGTTTTCTGCCGCCACCAGCCGTTGCCCCAGATCGGACCCGTAAAACGCCATTGCATGATCCAGTAACCCAGGGTCCAGCGTTTGTTCCAACATCGACACGGCGGTGTCCTGAATATCCTGCGGGTCCATCACCTCGGCCACCATCTTTTGCCAGACGATACCGAACTCACCCGGTTCCTGCCCCAGAATCGCCGGGGCGTTTTCCGCCCCGATACCAATCGAATCCAAAGCCGCATCAAAGCCAGTCACCTTTAGAAAGGTCAGAACCGCCGCCCGATCCGCCGCAACGGCCCCATTGCCCGCCAACAGCACCAAACACAGGACGAACCCCGCAAAAACCCTTTGTATCATAGCCGCCACCCGCTGTTTTCCTTCGCTTTTTTCGCCTCATAAAACAGAGTTAGAAAAAAACTTTGCGGAAACAATGCAAATCGCCTTGCCACCACCAGAAAGAGCCATTAAACGCACCTTCCACAGACCCCCGCGGAGAGGTGCCGGAGTGGTCGAACGGGGCGGTCTCGAAAACCGTTGTACCTGCAAGGGTACCCAGGGTTCGAATCCCTGTCTCTCCGCCACCCTGCTTATGGGACCCTTTCTCCAGGCGGTCCAGACTCCAAAATTTTCCCTTATATTAAAGGGTTATGGCGCTTGGGTGGTGGTGGATAATACACCGAAATCCCCTTGGCGACCCCACATAAGCGCTCTCTCCCCCCTATTTTCTCCGGACCTGTTCACCACACATTTTTCAATACGGTTTCAGTAACTTGCTGGAACTGAATCAAAAAAATGTCCCACTTTCGCGGGCTCCGAGCAGAGTCATGCGAATGGCCCCAGCGACTCGCGTCCAAATCTTTGATCACGCAGCGCCTATTTTGCTTTCGTGAAAATACAAAAGCCGTTCCAAATCATCGACTTGAAACGGCTTTTTGGTGAGGGTTTGCCGATTGCTATCTGCCTTTGTAGCCAAGCGCCGACCGTTGCTCGGCCCAAACGTGCGTCATCGGATCAAGCAGTTCCGTCATGCCTATTGACGGCGGGTTTCCGTCCAGGATCGCTTCGATGATGTCCGGTGCCAGCAAAGTGAGCCGCATCACACGCGTTAGATATGATGGTGAGATCTTCTCGTACTTCGCCAATTCGGCGATCGTTCCCATGTCGCCATCCTCAAGGATTTGGCGCCACCGATAGGCGCGCGCCACCGCCTTGATCAGTGTGTAGTCAGGGCTGCGATTGTTCGTACCTGCCGGAAGTTGGACCTCCTTGCGACCACCGCGCTTTGCCACGCGGAATGGAATGGTGACGGTCACAGTTTCGGGGATAATGGGTTTCTTGCTCATGCAGCAGCATCCTTATCTTCAGCGCTTTGCATCAGTTCTTGGGCCAACTCCGCGAGCCCATCGATGCGCATCCGGACGCTGATGGCATCGGTGCCAATGTCGACTCGCTTAACGCTCAGGGCGATGATGCGTGTCTGCTCGGCCGGGAAGAGTTCATCCCACAACGGATCGAATTGCTGTAGCGCCATGCGCGCATCGTCTAGAGTTATGTCGCGAGAAGCCCCGTGCGGGTGATGATGTCATCGATGGTGTAGTCCCGCGCCAGCAAAAGCTCGATGTCGGCCAGGATCTCTAGCGGGCGGTGGCCCCGCCGGGCGATGTTTTCGGCCAGCGACATGATGAAGGCGTCTTCATCGCTGACATTGACCACCAACGCCGGGATGTGGCTTTCGCCCAGCAGCCGGAAGGCGTTCAATCGCCCTTCGCCGCAGACCAGCAAATAGGCGGGCGCCCCATCGGCGCCTTCGCGCTCGGTAACGGTGATCGGCTTTTTGAGGCCGATGGAGCGGATGTTTTCGACGATCTCCTCGAAGACCTTCATGTTGCGGTCCCGCGAATTCAGGACCTCGATCCGGTCGATGGGGACCAGTGTGACGCTCTCGGGTGTGTCTGTCATCATGGGTGTGGTTTCCTTTTCTTGCGCAATTGTTCATGATTTGTGCTCTTGTTGATTTTCATCATCCCAATCCTCACCCCCATTTCCGACGTATGCCGACCCGTTCGGCCATGCCGTAGAAAAAGCCGAGGTCCTCAAACCGGAATGCCTCGAAGGCGATGCTGGTGCGATTGCAGAGGCGGATTTCCTGCCGGGGCAGATCGAGCCAAGGCAGCAGGTAGTAATCGAGCTCCTCGCGGTTGTTGGGATCGAGCCGCACCGCCAGTGTGACGTCAGCCTGATAGCGCATCGGATCAAACCGGATCCGCCAGCGCAGGCGGCCGTCGCCCTGAGGCTGGCAACGCGCCAGAACCAGGCTGACGACCATTTCATCGTTGATGATCAGCAGGTCGGTCTTGGGATCACGCACCACCGTTCCGCCCACCTCCGCGATCGCCGCCTCCGTGCGGGCGATGATCTCCGGATGCATCCCGCGCAAGCGCTTGTTCAGCGCGATCCGCTCCTGATCCCGATCCGAGCGATAGCCAATCATCTCATAGGCTCGGGCGAGCGAGCCAAACCGGTTTCGATAGGCTGAAGAGGAGGGCATGTCCGGTGTCTGGTCGATCAGTACCCCAGAAAGCTGACCCGCGTCCGCATAAAGCCGTTTCAGGTGATCCAGCAGTTCTTCGTCTGACAGGCGGGCAGATCGCGCCGTGATGATTTCCTGGGCGGTTAGGAAGAACTCGAGAGGCACAATCCCCTCGAACGCGCCTTCCTTGCGCACCCACATGTCGGGCGGGTTTTCCACATGCAGCTTCTTCAGCTTGAAGGAGGACCGGTTGTAGACGTTGTTGCCGATGTATTTTTCATTGGTCAAAACCGTGCGCACCGTGCCGGAATTCCAAGGCCGATCCAGATCGGTGGTCACACCTTCCTCATTCAGGCGGTCGGCGATCTCGCGGAAGGACAGGTCCTCCTCGATCAGCCAGCGATATATCTTGTTGACCCAGGCCACTTCTTCGTCGGGCCCGGGCATCAGGATGACGCGGTCGGTCTGCAGCGATTTATGCTCGCCGCGCTTCAACTCGCCCTTGATCTCGCCGCGCTCGTTCACAAGCACCCGGCGCAACCCGAACCCGGCTGCGCCGCCCTGGCGGAAGCCCAGCTCAATCAGACGGCACTGGCCGGCGAAGACCTTGACCGAAAGCTCCCGGCTGTATTCTCCCGCCATGGCGCGTTTGACGCCTTTGACGATCGTCGAAACGGGCGAGCCGTCATTCTCGAACTGCTCGGCGCAATAGGCGACGTTTATCCCGGCGCGCTTGCAGATGTATTCGTAATAGGCGCTTTCATCGGCGTCCTGAAACCGGCCCCAGCGGCTGACGTCATAGACCAGGATCACGTTGAAGTCGGCCGCGCCGGATTCTACATCCGCAATCAGCTGCTGCAGGGCAGCGCGCCCGCCGATGGAAAGACCGCTCTTGCCGTCATCGGCGTAGGTCTTGATGATCTCGATGCCGCGCTTTTCGGCATATTCGCGGATCTTGTCGGACTGGTTGTGCGTTGAATACTGCTGGTGCTCCGTCGACATGCGCACATATTGCGCCGCCCGAAACTCGGTAATCTCGCCGCTTCCGTCCAACTCAGCCTCCGATCCGTCGTCAAGTCGGTCGGACGTTTGCTCGGGCTTCAAAGCGTATCAAGCTGATAGTGCTGGATTATTCCATTATATCAACGTCCTGCGCGGTGAAGGCGCCATTATCTTCATCAAAATGTCACATCACACCCGGAAAACCATACTTGCATCTGTTCAAGTTCGAGCGATATGTGGGCGGTAGAGTTTTAATGAGGGTTCGAGATGACATTCCATGATCGCGGCACAAGCTGGTTTCTGGCGCAGCTGAAGCCGAACTGCGCCAACATCGCGGACAAGAACCTCAAGCGCCAAGGCTTCCAAACCTTCCTGCCGATGGAAGAGGAGACACGCCAGCGCAATGGCAAGTTCGTCACCGCCATGCGGCCACTGTTCCCGGGCTACATCTTTGTGGCCTTCGATGCGGCCCGCGGGTTCTGGCGGACGGTCAACTCAACCTACGGCATCACCCGGCTGGTGAGCTTCGGGAAAGAGCCGACGGCCGTGCCGCTGGATCTTGTCTCGCAGCTGATGCTTCGCTGCGATGCGAAGGGCAAGCTGCTGCCGCCGAAGCTCCTCAAGCCGGGTGACCAGGTGACGCTGACCAAGGGACCCTTTGCCAATTTTGTGGCAGAGGTGGAAAAGATCGCTCCAGACCGGCGCGTTTGGGTGCTGATGGAGATCATGGGCGGTCAGACCCGCGTGGCCGTCGGTGCGGATCAGTTGCGGTCCGTGTAACAAAGCATTGAACTGCTGGAGCCTCCCACGCTAACGGCACATAACATTGAAAATATTGGCAGAGCTCAAATGAAAATCTTGGTCACTGGCGGAGCAGGCTATATTGGAAGCCACACGTTGCTGCAGCTCCTGCGGGAGCGCCATGACGTTCTCGTGTACGATAACTATTCGAACAGCTCCCCAGAGGCGTTGAGTCGCGTTAAACAGCTGGCAAATGCCGACTTCGAAATCTGTGAAGGTGATATTCAGGACGCTTATAAACTGTGCGAAGCATTTGGAAGCTTCAGACCTGAGGCTGTTATTCATTTCGCGGGTCTAAAGGCTGTCGGGGAATCCAACGAAAGGCCGCTCGAATATTATGCGCAGAATGTTTCTGGTTCGATTGAGTTGTTGAAAGCCATGCAACGGCACGATTGTCGCCGGATCGTCTTTTCCTCGTCAGCGACAGTCTATGGGGAGGCAAAATATTTACCTTACGACGAGCAACACCCGCTGCAGCCGACGAACCCTTACGGTCGCACCAAGTATTTTATCGAGGAAATTATTCGCGATTGGGCTGCATCCTGGAAAGACGCAAGTGCAGTGTTGCTGCGGTATTTCAATCCGGTGGGAGCGGATGCTTCGGGCCGCATCGGTGAAGATCCCAATGGCATTCCGAACAATCTCGTTCCGTACATCTCGCAGGTCGCGGTTGGGCGTTTGAAGTACCTGAATGTTTTTGGCGCGGATTATGCAACTCGAGATGGAACCGGGGAGCGCGATTACATCCATGTCGAAGATCTGGCGCGGGCCCATTTGGCCGCTATTGATTTTTCTGCGACCGCCACGGGGTGCGAGGCCATAAATGTTGGCACGGGCCACGGCGCCACGGTGCTTGAGATGGTGAAAGCGTTTGAGCATGCCTCCGGGCGCGCGGTGCCCTATAAGATTGGGCCACGCCGAGCAGGCGATGTGGCGCGCAGTTTAGCGGCGGTAGACAAAGCCGAGCGCCTTCTCGGGTGGAAAGCCAAGCTGGACGTTGCCGACATGTGCAGGACCACCTGGAACTGGCAATCCACCAATCCCAATGGCTACACCCAGAAATAATTGAGAACCCTTATTATGAAACCCGTTCGCAAAGCTGTGTTTCCCGTTGCCGGTTTCGGCACCCGTTTCTTGCCGGCCACCAAGGCTATGCCGAAGGAGCTGCTGCCGATCGTCGACAAGCCGCTCATCCAATATGCGGCCGAAGAGGCCATCGCGGCAGGGATCGACACGCTGATCTTTGTGACGGGGCGCAACAAGCGGGCGATCGAGGATCATTTTGACAGCAATCAGGAGCTTGAGGCCGCACTACGAGTCAAGGGCAAGATGGACCAAGCAGACATGGTGCGCAACATCCTGCCGTCTGGCGTAGAATGCATCTTTGTTCGTCAGCCGGAGCAGTTGGGTTTGGGGCATGCCGTCTTGTGTGCCGAGCGCGCTGTGGGGGATCATCCCTTTGCGGTGCTCTTGGCCGACGACTTCTTGACCTACGAGGGGGCGAGTGTGACCGCTGGTCTTGTAAAAAGCTACGAGGCCTCAGGCCGCACGCAACTGTCGGTCATGGAGGTCAATGGACCGGACATCTCGAAATACGGTGTGGTGCAGCCCGGCGCGGCCGCTGGCAGTGTCGCGGGCCTCGTGGAAAAGCCCGCCTTTGAGCAGGCGCCGTCAAATCTGGCTTCAATCGGCCGCTATGTCCTGACGCCTGACATTTTCGAGATCCTGCGTGGTCAAGCGCCCGGTGCGGGCGGTGAAATCCAATTGGCAGACGCGATCAACACCCAAGCCGCTGCCGGACAGGTGGAGGCCGTAACGCTGAATGGCCAGCGGTTCGACTGCGGGTCTGTGAAAGGGTTTTTGCAGGCCATCATGCATGTGGCAGAGCGGGACGGCTTGGTTTGATCTTCAACGGCCCGTCAAGCGATAGGCCAGTCGCCCCACCCATTCCTTGATGGCAGTGTTCAGGTCTTCCAGGTTGGATGAGAAATCCCAACCGACCCCGCCCGTGAAACTGCCGGTTCTGTAATCGACGGGATAGGGAACGACGTTACGCCAGCCTGCGGCCCCGAAGCTCTCCATGGCTCTGCCCATGTGAAAAGCGCTTGTGACCAGGACCCAAATTTCACCCGGCGCAGGCTGGACCAAGTCGAATGAAAGCTGAGCATTTTCCGCTGTATTCCGCGACTGATCTTCCCAAATGATACGCTCTGGATCGATCCCGAGCGAACTGAAGACTTCAATCGCAATTGGCGGAAGAGGTGCGCGCCCTGAAACAGTATCAAGCAATCTGCCGCTTCTGCCGGCATAGACAATCCTGGATTCAGGGTGCGCGATGGCCAAGCTCGCCGTCGCGATCAGGCGCTCGGATGCATCATTCAGTTGTGGCTGGTTCCATCGCAGAGTTTTCCGAGGGGACTCGGCGCCGCCAAGAACGATGATCCCATTGACCTGCTCGGGAATGTTTCGGTTCGCATACTCAGCTTCAAGCGGAGCGAGGAGAACTTCGCCAATCGGGAAAATGCTGATCAAGGTGACGGCAAGAAACGCTGCTGCTGAGAGTGAAGCTGAAAGACGTTTACGGCCTAGAAAACCGGTTAGAGCAGCAAGCGCCAGAGTAACTACAAGCCAAGTTTCGACTTGAAGACATAGTCCGACTAGCTTGGAAATGATGAAGAAAAGGGTGTCCATCGAGCTTTAAGTCTTACCTTGAGGTGGTGAAGCGGTGCCCTTGCTCAGCATGTCACTGGTCTTGGTCATCGAACAGGTCATCCATGTCAACCTGCAGCGCGGTGGCCAGTTTCTTTAGGGTGGCAGCAGACCCGGTCTTACGCCCCGCCTCGATGTCGATGATCTGGATGCGGTTAACACCTGACTGGCGCGCCAATTCTGCTTGAGACAGCCTGCGGTGCTCGCGCCAAACGGACAGGGGCGGATCACCGGCCAGTAAACGGTCGACAACAGCGGAGGGGATCAGCTCTTCAGTTCCAGCTTTGATCCGAGACAAGATGTCGGCTGCACTAGTCAGATCGGCCATATCCTCTTCGATCGCCTTGAGGCGGAGGTATTCGTCTTTGGGAATGGTCACCATTTCATTCATTTCGCTCACTCCTTGTAGGCACTGCCGCGTGCCTTGATGTCCAAGATCTCGAGGACAACACCATCGCACATCACAATTCGCCAATCGCCCACCCGCAACCGAAGCATTCCATCCATGCCCTGCAGCGCTTTGACATTATTCGCCTGCGAAGCCGGGTCGTCGGCGTACGCGCTGATCTTATCGCGAATTCGAATGGCCCAGTTCCGAGGCATTCGCACAAGCGCCTTCTGGGCGGTTTTCGAGTAGACGATTTCCTTCATAGCCTTATGTAGCCTGTGGCAACAGTGTAGTCAACGGCTACCAATCTTGATCATAGAGTTTGTTCCCGGTGGCATTCGAACCGGATGACCTTCGAACTCAGACCTGTATCAATAATTACAATGACTTAGGTGGTAGAGAGGATCCGATCCCAGACCCATTCCCTCCGCCACTTACTCTTGTAAGTGACTGTTTCTATAAATAATTTATTGTTATACATGAGATTTGCATATTACAGTGCATATTTAGGCTGTGTTCGCTAGTATCGGGACACACCCTTTTCAAGCCAGCCTCGCCTCGCGTCACACTTTCGTGATACCCAAATCGGTGCGCAGAGCAATTTTCAGTGCTTCGTGGGCTTGCGAGCGACCGACCTTATCATCGTTCGTATCGATAATCCGTTCGATTGCTTTGCGAACAGCTTCCGACGCGACCAACTCACAACGCATTTGCCAATACGCAAAGTTTTTCGCCGCCTCATCTGTCCCTTCCACAGCGGCACGGTGATAAGCTTCCAGCAACCCGATGTATGCTGCCTGCTTTTCGCGGAAGCTTCGTTCATCGCGCTTAGACCTGTTCGACAGCCACGCCTGAACAAGCGCCGTAACGATTGACCCAAGCCCGAACGCAGTAAGTAGCGATAGAATATTCAACGAAGACTTCCCGAATTGCAGTTTCTGCTTCGATCATATCTGGATAATCACAACGAAAAAAGCCCCGCCCCCGAAGGCACCGGGGCCTTTCAGGTTATCCACGGCCCTGACGGATGGGGTCAGCGCACCAGCAACAGCGGGCGCAGATTCAGCGCCACGCCGGGCGGCATGATGTAAAGCGAAAGGCAGATCACGGCCCGGTCGGTGTCAGGGACAACGCCAGCGGCGGCGGAGGCTTGGCGCAAGAACTGCGCCGATCATGCCGAAAGCCATCTGTCCAGCTTCTCTGCATCCGGCAGGCCGCCAGCATGAACCAGCTTCCCGTCGATCGAAATGCCGGGGGTAGACATGACGCCCGCGATGGCGATCGACTTGGGGTCGAATACCTTTTCGATCTCGACCTCAATGCCCAGTTTCGCAGCCGCCTCCCTTACCATGAGTTCGGTGGTTTCGCAGCGTTTGCAGCCGGGACCGTAAACTTTGACGGTTTTCATAGGGTTATCCTTTCAAAAGATCACGTTGAAGAGGAATCCAACGGCAAGAATGCCACTTGCCACAACGCCGATAAAGACGGCGATCAGGCGCAACGTCAGGACTTGCCGCAGGATGATCATTTCAGGCAGGCTGAGGGCGATCACGCTCATCATGAAGGCAAGCACAGTGCCAAGCGCCGCGCCCTTGCCCAAGAGCGCCTCGATGATCGGGATCACACCAGCCGCGTTTGTGTACATGGGAATGCCCATGATCACGGCAGCAGGCACCGACCACCAGGCATCAGCCCCCATGATCCGCACCATCAGATCCTCGGGGACATAGCCATGTATCAGCGCCCCCATACCGATACCCAGGATAATCCAGATCCAGACCTTACCGAATATCTCTCGTACCGCCTCGATACCAAGCTTGTAGCGGTCCACCATCGTCAGGCGTTCGTCGTCCATCATGACAGGTGCGTTCGCCCCGGAATGAATGTCGCGCACCCAATCCTGAAGCCAGCCTTCAAGCCGCAGTTTGCCGATGATGAAGCCCGCCGCGATGGCAATCCCAAGGCCAAAGGCCAGATAGGTCAGCGCCACCTGCCAGCCAACAAGGCCAAAAAGCAGCACGAGCGCCACTTCGTTCACCATTGGCGCAGCGATCAGAAACGAAAAGGTCACGCCAAGCGGCACCCCCGCCGAAACGAACCCGATGAAAAGCGGCACTGCCGAGCAAGAGCAAAACGGCGTCAGCACACCAAGCCCGGCAGACAGGACATTCCCAACGCCCTCACGCTTGCCCGATAGCAGCACCCGAGTCTTTTCAGGACTAAAGAAACTACGCACAATCCCCATCGCAAACACGATGAGCGTCAGCAGCAGCATCACTTTAGGCACGTCATAAAAGAAAAACGCGATGGCCTCGCCGGTGTGGCTGTGCCTGTCGACCGGGAACAGGGTCGTCACCCATTCCGAAACGGGAATGAGCTGGTGATAGATCACCCACCACGCCGCCAGCAAGGCGGCAACGCCAGCGTGCCAAAGCCAGTCGCGGCGGACCGGACGGACGGGATGAGAAACATCGGCGCTCATGCGACTTTCCTTTCGTCAGCTTCACCTGCGCCAGCAGCAAGGACCGCGTCGATCACGGTACGAACGTCCGGTGCCATGTCCGAATTCAAGCGATAGCGGACCCATTGCGCATCGCGTCGATCCACCACCAGCCCTGCCTGTTTCAGAGTTTGCATGTGCCGGGACATACGGCTTTGCGTAGCATCAAGTTTGCACATCAACTCGCACACGCAATGCTCGGAGCCATCGGCCAGCAAGCGCAGCGCCTGAAGACGGGTTGGCTCTGCTATCGCCAGAAGAACAGGCAGAATCATTGTCATACTCCCTTTATGCGCATTTGCGCATATGCGGGGACGGCGGCCTTGATTTGAATCAGATAGGCACGGCCCACCCCTTCTTTGTCATAAAACTTTCACTGGACTACAGGCTTACTAATTCCTATTTTCCGGAATTATGGAAAAGATTAATGCCGCCCATGCTTTCGCAATCCTCGGTCATCCCGACCGCCTCACCGTGTTTCGGCTGCTGATGCGTTTTGCCCCTCGGGGCGTGCGTCCGACCGAAATCGCCGGGGCGCTTGGGTTAAAGGCCAATACGCTCTCGCACCACCTCTCGGACCTGACATCCGCAGGGCTTGTGCAGGTCGAACGACAGGGGCGCTCACTCTTCTATTCCGTGAACCTTGATACAACCGAGGGGCTGATCGGCTATCTGGCGCTTGATGTCGGGCGCGCACGGCCAGAACTGCTCTCATCGCTCACCACGACCGCCAAGGAGACCCTGATCATGGGTGACAAGATCTGGAACGTCCTCTTCATCTGCTCGGGCAACTCGGCCCGTTCGCTCTTTGCCGAGGCGCTGTTGCGCGATCTGGGGAAAGACAAGTTCAACGCCTTCTCTGCCGGCACCCGCCCCGGCACCGCCCCGAACCCCTTCGCGCTGGAAGTGCTAGAGCGAAACGGGCATGACACCGCGACCCTGCACGCCAAGGACATCTCCGAATTTCAACAGCCCGGCGCCCCGGTGATGGATTTTGTCTTTACCGTCTGCGACACGGCAGCAGCCGAAGAATGCCCTCCGTGGCCGGGTCAGCCATTCACCGGCCATTGGGGTTTGCCAGACCCGGTAAAGGCCACCGGCACCGACTCTGAAAAGGCTTTGGTCTTTGCGCAAACCTACGGCGCTCTGCGCCGTCGTATCTCGGCATTTGTCGAACTTCCCTTTAGCAGCCTCGACCGGCTGGCCCTGCAAACCCGCGTCGATGCCATTGATGCTGACGCCCTAGCGAAAGACTGATCCATGCCTCGTATCGCTATTAACGGCCTCGGTCGGATTGGCAAACTCGTCCTGCGCGACCTTATCGACACTGGCGCGGGGGGTGACATCGTTCTGCTCAACGACCCTGTCGGTGATCCCGAGCAGCACGCACTCTTGATAGAGTTCGACTCGGTTCATGGCCGCTGGCGCACGCCGGTGGCCGCAGCCGATGGCGCACTGGACCTGAACGGCCAACGCATCCGCCTGACGCATGAGAAAACCATCGAAGCCCTGCCCCTCAAGGAATTGGGCGTTGATCTGGTGATTGACTGTACAGGTGTCTTCAAAACCGCCGCAAAAGTCGCCCCCTATTATGCGGCCGGAGTAGCAAAAGTGGTGGTCAGCGCACCCGTAAAAGACGGTGGGGCGCTGAACATCGTCTATGGCGTGAACCATGACCTGTACGACGGATCGCAAAACCTTGTCACCGCGGCGTCTTGCACGACAAACTGCCTCGCGCCGGTCGTAAAGGTGATCCACGAAAACCTAGGGATCAAGCACGGCTCCATCACCACAATCCATGACGTGACCAACACCCAGACCATCTTCGACCGCCCAGCCAAGGACATGCGCCGCGCCCGTTCGGCGCTGATGAACCTGATCCCGACGACTACAGGCTCGGCCACTGCGATCACGTTGATCTATCCGGAACTCAAGGGCCGATTGAACGGCCATGCCGTGCGCGTGCCGTTGCTCAACGCTTCTCTGACCGATTGCGTGTTCGAGGTAGAGCGCGAAACCACTGCCGAAGAGGTCAACGCCCTGTTCAAGGCCGCCGCCGAGGGATCGCTCAAGGATATTCTGGGTTTCGAGGCACGACCGCTGGTGTCGTGCGATTTCACCAACGATCCGCGCTCATCCATCATTGATGGGCCGTCAACAATGGTGATCAATGGCACGCAGGTGAAAATCTACGCGTGGTACGACAACGAATGGGGTTATGCGTGCCGTCTGGCCGACATCACCCGCATGGTCGCGGGGTCGATGTGAGCGACGGAACCGTTCTGCCCAACCCTTTGCGCGCCTATGCGGCAGTGACGGCGGCCTATTGGGCGTTCATGCTGTCGGATGGTGCGCTCAGGATGCTGGTGCTGTTGCACTTCAACGCCCTTGGCTTTTCACCCGTGCAACTGGCATGGCTTTTCCTGCTCTACGAGGTCGCGGGCATCATCACCAACCTAGCGGCAGGCTGGCTTGCGGCGCGGTTCGGACTGGCCGCCACCCTTTACGGTGGGCTGGCCCTGCAAATCGGCGCACTGGTCGCTTTGGCGCAGCTTGATCCGGCTTGGTCCGTCGCGGCGTCAGTCGCCTTCGTCATGGCGGTTCAGGGCATGTCGGGCGTGGCCAAGGATCTGGCCAAGATGTCATCGAAATCAGCGGTAAAGCTGCTTGCACCAACCGAGGACGGCGGGCTTTTCCGCTGGGTGGCGGCACTCACCGGATCGAAAAATGCCGTGAAGGGCTTCGGCTTCTTTCTCGGCGCGGCGCTGCTGGGCCTTGCCGGGTTCAAAGCGGCTGTCTGGGGCATGGCGGTCGTTCTGGCGGTGATCCTGATCGCGGTAATGCTGTTCCTGCCTGCGGGACTGCCCGGACGGATGAAATCCGAAGAAAGCTGGTCCGGTTGGAGATCAAAGGACATCCGCGTGAACCGTCTGTCTCTGGCGCGGATGTTCCTTTTTGGGGCGCGGGACGTGTGGTTCGTTGTCGGTATCCCGGTCTACTTTCAGGCGGTACTGTCGGATGGCACCGCCGGGGGGCGACGCGAGGCCTTCTTTCTTGTGGGCGGTTTCATGGCGCTCTGGATCATTGCCTATGGCGTGGTGCAGGGGTTCGCACCGCGCCTGCTGGGGCGAAAAGGCCAGCCCGAGGCCGAAACAGTCCATAAAGCAGTGTTCTGGTCCGGGCTTCTTGTGCCTGTGCCTTTCGTGCTGGCGCTTGCGGCCTGGGTGGCCGGTGGCACCGCGCTTTGGCTCACAATCCTGCTGGTTGCGGGGCTTCTGGTCTTCGGTTTCATCTTCGCGGTGAACTCGTCCGTCCATTCCTATCTGATCCTTGCCTTCGGATCGGCCGAGCGGATCACCCGCGATGTGGGCTTCTACTACATGGCCAACGCGGCAGGTCGTCTGATCGGCACGCTACTCTCTGGCGCGAGCTTCCAATTGGGGGGGCTACCGCTCTGCCTTGCTACCGCCGGGGCGATGGCACTGGCAAGCTGGCTGGCTGCCAAGCGGCTCCGAGTGGTTTGATCGCCGGAAATGCGCCCTTTGCCCGCGTCCTGAATGCGGTTTGTCCGCACCAACGCGACGGAAAAGGACAGTATGTACGTATAAGGTTCCGGTATGTGCAGGACGGTGTTGTCGTTTCAGACGGTCAACGCCTTTCTGCGTGGTGTAAAAGACAGGATTTTTAAAAATGTCGCGGTTTAACATACGACTATTCTGGGGCTTCTGGCTCATTGTCAGCGCGGGCTGGCTGCTGCTGAATCCCGAAATCTTCTCGGCCAGTGGTCTGTTCGCCATTCGGGGCCATATCGTGCAATTGTCGGGTCTTCTGGCGATGGCCGCAATGAGCGTTGCAATGATCCTGTCACTGCGCCCGCGTTGGCTGGAAAAGCGTATCGACGGGCTGGATAAAATGTATCGCATTCACAAGTGGCTCGGGATCGGGGCTTTGGGGGTGTCGGTATTTCACTGGCTCTGGTCCCAAGGCCCCAAATGGGCCGTGGGTGCCGGTTGGCTTTCCCCGCCGGTACGCGGCCCGCGCCCGGAAATCACCGATCCGGTGCGCGCTCTTTTCGGCTCGCTGCGCGGCACAGCCGAGGGCATCGGGGAATGGGCCTTTTACGCCTCTGTCGTTTTGCTTGTCATCGCCTTGGTGAAGCTTGTTCCCTATCATCTGTTTCGGCAAACGCACCGCATTTTTCCGGTGGCCTATCTTGTGCTGGTGTTTCACTCGGTCGTGCTGATTGATTATGACATGTGGTTTACCCCGCTTGGCCCGATCCTTGCGCTTCTGTTGCTGGGTGGCAGCTATGCGGCGGTTCTGTCCCTGTTGGGGGCGATCGGTGGAAACCGCCGGGTTTCCGGCGAGATCGTCACCATGCGGAAATATCCGGGCGTACATTCGCTGGAAACCGAAATACAGCTTGCTGCCGGGTGGCCCGGCCACAAATCCGGACAGTTTGCCTTTGTGACCTCGAACCGGATCGAAGGGGCGCACCCCTATACCATCGCCTCGGCATGGCGCGCGGATAATCCAAAAATAACATTTATTACAAAAGGATTAGGGGATCACACGTCAAAGCTTTCTGAAAAGCTAAAGACCGGACAGAAAGTAACCGTCGAAGGGCCGTATGGCTGCTTCACGTTCGACGATGGATTGTCACATCAAATCTGGGTGGGTGCGGGTATCGGCATCACGCCATTCATTGCCCGCCTGAAAGAGATGGCCGCCGCTGACCCCGATACGCCAACGCCGGAAATCGACCTGTTCCATTCCACACGAGAGGTCGACGAGGCCGCCCTAAGCCGCCTTGCCGCAGATGCACGCGCGGCGAATGTCCGCCTGCACGTATTGATTGACGCACAAGACGGCACCCTGAGCGCGGATCGCATTCGCGAAACCGTACCGGAATGGCGCAAGGCAAGTCTGTGGTTCTGCGGCCCCAGCGCCTTTGGTCAAGCTCTGCGCACCGATTTCACCAAACAGGGTATGGATATGGAAAACCGCTTTCATCAGGAGCTTTTTGAAATGCGGTGATGTGCCGTGCTTCATGGCAGGGGCAGCAATATGCTGCCCCTCTCTCATACTGGCCGTTCCCAAATGGCGGCCCCCAGCCTTGATTTGCAAAGGCAAGAAAACCCGCATTCGTTACAGGCGGGATTTCAGGTCGGTCAGATCGTGTTGATTGAAGGTATCGGTCAGGCCGCTTACCAGTTAATCCGACTGCCGTAGAGATCGTTCCAGTAATCCGGGTCTTTCGCCGCGCGTTGCGCGTGCCACGGTATCGAGGAGTATACCTCTTTTAAGCGTTCGGCCCCCCGCGCCTGCCGCTCTAATTCGTCGATGTCCTCACCAAGAGCGTAACATTCCATCAGTAAGGGGCTGGCCTTCACCAGTTCGGAAGGTTCTCGTTTGGAAGTCGTATCGCGCACGTTGAAACTCCGGGACATGGTGGGCAAGGCTGACCTATATCATCGGCAGGATGTTACCAAGCGTATCGCCATCGGTCCAGTCCAAGGGCGGCAGAATGCCCCCTGACCTACCCTGCCCGGCGTTTCATGTGCCGATACATCGTGCGCAACAGGGTGACGATAGAAAACCCGAAAATGATCAACGCCACAGGACGATCCAGCAGATACGAAATATCCCCATCCGCCAGAATATAGGTTTGCCGAAACGCCAGTTCAAAAATCGGACCAAGCACAAAGCCGATGATAAAAGTCACAAAGGAAAAGTCGAAGATACGGAACAGGAACCCAAGCGCGGCAAAGCCGACCACCAGTTTCATACCGAATTCGCCCGTTGTGATGAATGCTCCGGTCAGACACAGCAAACCGATCACCGGGAAAATGATCTGCGCGGGGGTGCGGGCGATCAGCGCAAAGAACCGCATCCCGACATACCCCAAAATCAGGTTGGTCGCGTTCGCCAGCATCATCGCGGCGAATACGGCATAGACCAGACGCCCCTGTTCCTGCATCAGGTTCGGGCCGGGAGTGATCCCATGCACCACAAACGCCCCAAGGATTAGCGCGGCAGCAACATTGCCCGGAATGCCCAGCGACAGCAACGGGATGAAATTCGACCCAACCACGGCTGAATTGGCAGCTTCGGTTGCGGCAACCCCGGTGATGTTCCCCTTGCCAAAGCTTTCGGGTTTTTTCGATCTGCGCATCGCCGTGTTATATCCGATGAACCCCGCCGCGCTGGAACCGATCCCCGGCAAAGCCCCGATAAAGGTGCCAATCCCGGCAGAACGCAGGATGGTGGGGATATTGCTACGGTATTCCGCCCATGAAACGGTTTCGTCCTCTTTCCGGCCGCTGCCCATTGGCAAATGGCTGACGTTGCCCTGATTGCGCATCAGGATCAACTGGCGCAACACCTCGCCCATCGCCAGAATACCGATACCCACCGCCGAAATCGGCAGGCCATCCATCAGGTCGGGCGAGTCGAATAAAAACCGCCCGGTCCCGGATTCCGGATCCAGCCCGACTGTGGCCAGCAAGATTCCGAAAAACGCCGCGATCAGCCCTTTGAGCATGGATTTCCCAACCAGCCCGGCGATGATCGTCATGGCGAACAGGATCACCGCCAACATTTCCGTTGGTCCCATCCGCAACGCCAGAACCGCCAGCGGAGCAGACACAGCGAACAGAACAAGATCGCTTAGCAAATCGCCCGAAACCGAAGAAAACAGCGCCATGCGCATCGCTTTCAGCCCTTTGCCCTGCTTGGCCAGGGGATGCCCGTCAAAGGCTGTCGCTGCCGCCTCGGGGGAACCGGGGGTATTCAGCAATATGGCCGAGATCGACCCGCCCACCGTGCCGCCCTTGTTCATTGCCACAAGAAAGGCCAGCGCCCCCACCGGGGTGAAGTAATAGGTCATCGGTACGGCAATCGCTATGGCGGTCAGCGCGCTTAGCCCCGGTATCGCACCGAAAAGCTGACCGATGAAAACGCCCAGAATGATCAGGACAACGGTCTGAACCGTCAAAGCATCCTGAAAGGCGGTGATGATGATATCCAGCATGAAGTCTTACTTTCCGCAATGTGGCGGTCAGGTTCGGGATCAGGGCAAAGGAATGCCCAGCAACAGGTCGAACAACCCAAACAGGGCAAAGGGCGCGCCCAAGGCCGTTGCCGCAATGACCCCAATGTTACGGGTGCCCATGAACAGCATCAGCGATGCCACGACAAACGGGCCACCGATCAGATAGCCTTGCCACAGGATCAGGCCCACGCCACAGGCGAACACAAGGATCAGTACCGCCGCCTTGGCCAAACGCGGCCAGTCGACGCCCGCGCCGCCCGTGCTGCGATCCAAAAACAGACGATGCAAAACCATCCAGCCGCCAAGGACCGCAATCGTGCCAACGCAAACCCGTGGCAGCAGATCGGGGGGGATCATGGCAAAGTCGCTGGGTTCAACCCACGCCGGAATGCCCCAGACATAAACCCCAAGCGCCAGAACGAAAATTCCAGCGCCCAAGGTGGCTTCGGTGAAACGATTGGCCATTGTTATTTGGCAGCCTTGGAAAGGTCGATCAGCCGTTTATAGTCTGCTTCGCTTTCCTGAACATGGGCGCGCAGGTCTTCGCCGGTGACGACTTCGATGGGAAAGCCCATTTTGTCTTCGGCCAGCGATTTCACGTCATCCGAGCGGGCAGCCGTTGACAGCGCATTGATCAGCTTTTCCAGACGATCCGCCGGGATACCTTTGGGGGCGAACATCATGAAATAGTTCTTTGACCCCACTTCAATCCCCAATTCCCGCAGCGTTTGAACATCAGGCGCGGACTTCAGGCGGGCCGAGTCAGTGGTCACGATAACTTTCAGTTGATCGCCGAATTTCTGGTGAATCCCGGCGCTCCAGCCCATGTCCAGATGGCCGCCCATCACATCCTTCATGATCTGCGCCCCGCCTTTGACGGGGACCATTTTCATCTCGATCCCGGATTCACGGTTGGCATAATCAATCGCAAGCGATGCCGAGGGTGAAGGCGTGCCGAAGGAAAGCTTCTTACCTTCTTTGGACAGGCGAACAACGTCCTCCCATGTGTTAAACGGCGCATCTTTGCTGGCGACAACACAGTTTTGCAGCCCCGCGACCGACGTCACATAATCGAAGTTGCCGACATTGTATTTCACGGTATCTGACGCCTGCGGCGCATAAGAAAATGTAGACGTCACAGCCATGCCGATGGTGTAGCCATCCGGGTCAGCGTTCATCAACTTGGTCGCGGCAACGATACCGCCGCCACCGGGGACGTTTTCCACAACGATGGGCTGGCCCAACGCGGCTTCGGCATTCTTGGCGACCAGTCGGGCCAATGTGTCAGTGCCACCACCAGCCCCAAACCCCACCATGATCGTGATGGGTTTTTCAGGAAAGTCAGCCAAAGCGGGGGTAGCAAAACCCAGTGTGGCAATACCGGCCACGGCCAGATGAGCGACAATGGTCTTGCGCGATTGCAGATTTTTCATGTGTCTCCTCCCAAAAACATGGGCTGACGCTAAAACGCAAATCGTTAGTCTGGAAATACATGTTCGGAATTTTGACTATCTGAAAATCCTATAGCAACCCATCGTTATACAACCCGATCGGATCACCGGGCCATTTACCACTGGCGACGACCTCGCGCAGCAATTCAATCATGACGCGTCTGACCGACACCACCGCATCTGTCATTGGCCTGTCCTTGGGCCATACGATTGAAATGGTGCGTCGAATTTCCGGGGATACGATTTTCCATGCGGACAGGCGGGAATATTCCCAATGCGGCTGGATCAAGGCCCAGTTGAAAATCGTATGGCACAACCCTTCTTCGATCATCGAAAACATCGAATTCAGGCCGGGCGAGTCATATTTCTTTTGCAGGTGGACACCGTTCAGCAATGCCGCTTCTTCAATGGCGCGACGTAGCTGAACCTGACGTCCACTTAGCACCAGCGGATAGTTGGCGACATTGCTGAAATCTATTTCGCCAGTACGATCACGGCGGCCATCCCAGCGCCCCACAAGGTACAGATTTTCCCAAAACAAGGGAACTGCCTCCAGATTACTGACCTCGGACGCGTTGGGGATCAGCCCCAAATCCCCCCGCCCTGATCGCATCACATCGCCGCTTTGAAAGCTAAGCCCTTCGATGATGTGTAGCTGGATCTTTGGGAAATGGGTTTGAACCCGGTGCATCAGCGGCCCCGCCAACAGTTGCGCCGCCGTCAGCGGCAGCGCGACCAGAACCTCGCCGCTGGGGTCCGTGCCGCCGCTGCTGACATCGGATTTCGCAATATCCATCTGGCGCAAAATGGTTTGAGCATGTTGCCCCAACCGCAATCCCGCCGACGTTGCAACCACCCCCCGGTTGGTGCGCTCGAACAATTTGACACCCAGTTCCGCCTCCAGATCGGCCACATGTCCGGACAGCGCAGGCTGTGCGATGTGCAGGCTGCGGGCCGCGCCGGAAAAGCTTTGTTGTTTCAGGACTTCCTGAAAATACCGAAGTTGCCGGGAATTCATTGGCCACCTTGCTATCTGATTTTTTTATACAAGCCAAAGCTATTCTGTTTTTCCACAATAGCCAACACTTCTCTAACTCTGATCGCAATGGTGTTAGGAGGAGGAAACAAATGAATTTTGGCCGTATCCTGCGACGGTCCGCAACCTATTGGCCGGATCAAGAGGCAGCCGTCGATAAACGGCGGCGTTTGACGTATCGCCAGCTTGAAACCGAAACGAACCGCTTGGTCAGCGGCCTGATGGCGCTGGGATTTCAGGCGGGCAACCATGTGGCGATTCAGGCCCCGAACTGCACCGAACTGGTGTCGGCAGAACTGGCTTTTTACAAGGGTGCGATGGTCAAGGTGCCGATCAACGCCCGTCTTTCGGGCGAAGAAACCGTGCATGTGATCAACGATTCACACGCCGTTGCGCTGATTGCTTCGGCCCAACACGCCGCCGCGCTGGAAAGCCGCCGGTCCGAGATGCCACGCCTGAAAACCATCATCGTGATTGGCGACGGTCCCGGCGATCTGACCTATGACGATCTGCTGGCCAAGGGGACGGACGATTTTGAACCGTTGGACCCCGCCGACGATGATCTGGCGGTGCTGCATTATACCTCGGGGTCGTCAGGGGTGTTGAAAGCTGCGATGCAAAGCTACGGCAACCGCCGGGCATTGCTGCGTAAGAACCTGATCAACCCACGCGGCACCGGCAAGGCATTCAACACCGTGCTGGGGCACGTCGGCCCGATCACCCATGCCAGCGGCATGATGATCCTGCCCAATATTTATATGGGTGGCTCGAACGTCTTGTTTGACCGTTTCGATGTCGAAGAGGTGCTAAGCACCATCGAGAAAGAGCGCATCAACCGCATTTTTTTCGTGCCCACGATGGTGACACGCATCCTGGCATCGGGATTAGTGGGTAAATATGACCTGTCCAGCCTGACGTCCCTGACCTATGGCGCGGCGCCGATGCCCCCGGCGGTGGTGCGGCAGGCGATGGAAACCTTCGGTCCGATCCTGTCACAGGGCTATGGCGCGGGGGAAACCACTTCGACCGTGACAATCCTGACCTCGGACGATCACATCGACGCGCTGGCAGGCGACGGCAAGCGACTGGCCAGTTGCGGGCGCAGCTATTTTGAAAACGAAGTGCTGGTTCTGAAAGAGGACGGCACAGAGGCCAAACCCGGCGAGCTGGGCGAGATTTGCATTCGTGGCCCGGAAATCATGCAAGGCTACTGGAATGCCCCCGACCTGACCGCCGAAGTGTTGCAGGACGGGCTGTACCACACCGGGGACATCGCCGTAACGGATGACGAAGGCTATGTTTTCATCGTCGACCGCAAAAAAGAGATGATCATCTCGGGCGGGTTTAACGTCTATCCATCCGAGGTGGAAAAAGTGCTGTACACCCACCCCGCCGTATTCGAGGCCGCCGTGATCGGCGTTCCCGATGACGAATGGGGCGAGGCCGTGAAGGCCGTGGTTGTCACCCGCAAAGGCCACGATCTGAGCGAAGCGCAGGTCTTGGACTATTGCCGCGAGCATCTGCCCGGCTTCAAACGCCCGCGCAGCGTGGATTTCGCAACCGAACTGCCCCGTAACCCGAATGGTAAAATCGTGCGCCGTCAGTTGCGCGATGCATATTGGAAAGATGCCGAAAGGAAAGTGTGATGACGCAATCCGCATATGACCACGCCCGCACCCGTGCGCTGAGCGATTTTCGCGGCTCTGCCAAGGCTCTTGCCGCAGCCGAACCGCTGGTGGATTTCCTGCTGACGGATATCGCCGCGATGGAACAGGCCGAAGGGTCCGGTTGGGGCGATCACGGCAGCGAAACGCTGCTGCGCAAAATCTGGAAACTGTCAGCCGAGCGGGGATTTTATAACTACCTGCTGCCCGAAAAGCTGGGCGGGCAAGGGCTATCCCTGCCTGATATGCTGGCCGTCCGCGAGGCTGCAATCATGACCGGCGTTTCAATGGCGCCGCATGTCATGGGCGATCTGTCCGGCCCGCCCCGGATCGGTCACATGTTCAAGGTGGCCAGCCCCCATCAGGTCGAAACCTTTCTGAACCCGGTGTGTACCGCGGATAAGGCCATCTGTTTTGCCCTGACCGAACAGGGGGCCGGATCGGATGCAACAGCGATTCAAACACGCGCGGAAAAATCCGGGAACGGCTGGGTTTTGAACGGGGTAAAATGGTTTATCTCGGGTGGGGCTTATGCCGATCTGGCAATTGTTCTGGCGGTGACAGACCCGGATGCAGGACCGCGCGGGATTTCCGCCTTCTTTGTCGATCTGCACGCAGAAGGTGCGTCCAAGCAAACCGATTACGAGGTTCTGACCGGCAAGGGCGATCATGCCAATCTGCACTTTGACAACGTGCATATTCCGCCGGAAAACCTGATCGGACAGGAGGGTGCGGGGTTTGGGCTTGGGATGGCGCGGATCAATGTGAACCGCCTGATCCATTGCTCGACCATCTGGGGATCGGCCCGGCTGGCGCTGTCCCTGTCGCAGGACCGTGCGGGCGCGCGCAAACAGTTTGGCAAACCCATTGGGGCGTTTCAGGCAATCCAGCATATGCTGGCTGACATGGCCACCGAGGTCTATGCCGGACGGTCCATGATGTATGACGCCGCAACCCGGTTGGAGGCCGGGCAGGACATTCGCACCGAAGCATCAATGTGCAAGCTATATGCCGGTGAAAAGGGCTTCAACGTGGCCGATCTGGCAATGCAGGTGCATGGCGGGGTTGGCACGCTGAAAGGCAACCCGATCGAGGCGATTTTCCGCAGGCTGCGCATGTTCCGCATCGTCACCGGCACCAGCGAGATTCAGCGCAACACGATTGCCAAGGGCATCCTTGGAGGGGCCGGAAAATGACCGCCTTTCCCAAGCCGTTAGCAGGCAAGCGGATCATCGACCTGTCGCTGTTTCTGCCCGGCCCTTATGCGGGGATGTTGCTGCACAGTTTCGGGGCTGAAATCATCCGATTGGAACCCCCAGACGGCGATCCGGTGCTGCGTATGTCACCCGACCTGCACCGCATCCTGCACCGGGGCAAAACCATCGAACGGGTTGATCTGAAAACACCACAGGGGCAAGCGCGGCTTGCCTCTTTACTGGACGGGGCGGATGCGCTGATCGAAGGGTTCCGCCCCGGTGTGCTGGCACGGCTGGGCTTTACCCCAGAGCGGCTGCGGCGCGAGTATCCGGGGTTGGTGATTGCGTCGATCAGCGGCTATGGCGCGACGGGACCCTATCGGGATCACCCGGCACATGACATGTCCGTGCTGGGGGTTGCGGGATATTTTTCGCTGCCCTCTGAATTGTCCGACCCGATTGCCCGGCCCAATATCCGCCTTGCCGATGTGCTGTGCGCCCAAAGCGCGGCACTGTCGATCCTTGCGGCAATGGTGCAGGCAGACAAAACCGGACAGGGCTGTGTTGTGGACACCTCGATCTTCGAGGCCACCGCCGCCCCGGTATTGCTGTCGCTGCTGGCCCGCGATGATGCTGATGCCCCGCCAGAACAGATTGGGCTGGTGATGGCTGACAGTGCGCCATATCGCTGCGCCGGAAGCGGATATGTCTGTATCGCCACGCTGGAGGACAAATATTGGGCCGGTTTCGTCGACTGCGCCACGCCCGCGGACAGCCCCCTGCGCGATCCGGCATACCGCACCCGCGCCGGGCGGGATGCGGACAAACCCGGCTTGGCCCGCTTGTTGGCTGATCTGTTCCTGACCAAACCGCGCGAATATTGGGCGGAACTGGCGGATCAGCATACCCTGCCCATTACCCCGATGTGGCGCGGCAAAGAGCTGTTATCAGACCCGCAAATGCAAGCCAGACAATTGGTTCGCCAAGGCTGCGATGAACATGGGGCGTTTGATATTCCAACCTACCCGGCTGCTTTCGACGGGGTCCGCGAATAACACCTACGATATGTCAGTCGATAAACACTGGAGGTCCGGGGCAATCCCGGACCACCGCCAATCACCCCTTTCGGTTCCCCCTGATTTCTGCGGTAAAATCCTCCAACTCGGCCCGTGTTTCGCGCCACAGCGTTTGTAGCGGGGCAATCCACGGGTTCAGGTCCACATCCTGCTGTCGGCGCAGGGTTTCCTCTAGCCGTGCAAGCGTATTACGTAGCCGGGTCGCGCCCATGATCGCGCAAGACCCCGCAAAGGTGTGGGTCATATCCAGCACCTCTTCTTGCGTCAAAGCAGAGCGCCCTTCGAGCGCGGCAATATAATCATCCCCTTCGGTCAACACGCCCGAGATCGTATGCGCCATCCGGTCCGACGGCAGGGTCTTGCAAAGCTGCGACAGCACCACCCGGTCCAGTGTCCGGCTGCGGCGTCCGTCTTCGGTGCGCGCCGTCTTGCCGCCCAGAACCCGGCGAATATTCCGGCGGCTGATCGGTTTGGACACCACCCCGTTCATCCCCACTTCGCGATAGAACTGCGTATCCTGATCCAACACATGTGCTGTCAGCGCAATAATGCGCACGCCCTTAGACGCCCCCCCGGCACGGATCAGGCGCGTCGCTTCGACGCCCCCCATAACCGGCATATTGATGTCCATCAGGATCGTATCAAAATGCCGGTCCTGCGCCAGTTCTGCTCCGATCTTGCCATTCTCTGCTTCGGTCACGAAATGGCCGTCCTGTTCCAGCATTTCCCGCAACACGAAACGATTGGTCGGATTGTCTTCGACCATCAGAATTTCCATCGGGCGCAGGTCTTTGTTCTGATCCGTTTCGATCACCGTTTCCACCGCCTGCACCTGCGCTTCGGGCAGGACCAACCGCACCCAAAACAGGCTGCCTTCGCCCTTGATACTATCCAGACCGACTTGCCCGCCCATTGCAGTGACGATCCGGCGCACGATCCCCAGCCCCAGCCCCGTACCTTCGACCTGCGACGCCCGCCCCCGCCCCACGCGTACAAAATCGTCGAAAACATACGCCTGATTTTCTTCGGGAATGCCGACGCCCGTATCTGCCACCTGAATTTCGATCTCTTGCCCCCCGTTCACGGGACAGGCAGATACGACCAAATCAATCCGACCGTTTTCCGTGAATTTGATCGCATTGCTCAGCAGATTGGCGATGATCTGGCGCAACCGCATCAGATCGCCCTGAAAATACCCCAGAACCTCTGGCGAACAGGACAGCTCCAGCCGGTTCCCCCGTGCCTTGGCCACAGGGGTAAAGGTGCTTATCAGTTCTTCCAGCAACGGGTCCAGATGGAAGGGCGCGACGTTCAGGGTAATGCCCTGAGCTTCGATGGCCGTGATGTCCAGCACTTCGTTGACATGTTCCAACAATACCTGACCGGATTTTTCCAATAGCGCCAGATAGTGACGGTCCTTTTCAGTGGTAACGCTGTCACGCATCAAATCCACCACCCCCAGAATACCATTCAGCGGCGTGCGCATTTCATGGCTCATCACTGCCAGAAAATGCGCCTTGGCCCGTTCCCCCGCCCGCGCCTTATCCAATGATGCCTGCAAGGCCGCCTCGGATTGCAGACGTTCCGTAATATCGCGCAGGAAATAGACATAGACCCGCCGCCGCTCGAACGCGGTTGACCCCTGCGACACTTCCAGCGGCACAGTACTGCCATCCTGCCGCTGCCCCGCCATTCGCCGTCGGAAAAAGTTTTTCTCACGTTCTGGCAGGACATCGGCTTCGTCGGTATCAGGGCGAACCAATTCGGCTATGCGCTGTCCTATGGCATGGCTGTGTTCCACCCCGAACAACCGTTCTGCGGCATCGTTGAAATCCAATATCCCCCCGGCACTATCGGCAACGATAATGGCATCAGGCGAGGTAGAAATCACCGTAGACAGGCGCAATGAGGTTTGCAGGTTTTCTTTGGCCCGGCGTTTGTAGACAGCGAACAGGCGCGCATATAGCACAGCCGCGCCGAACAGCGACCCAAACAGCACCAGCGATGCCACCCCCAACCGTCGCACCAAAACCGCTGTCTCTTTGCGGGCCTCCTCGATACGTGTGACCAGCACGAAATTGCCGTTTTTTACGATCCTCTGAATCGGCGTACGCATCGCGGCCACCTGCGCCCGAAACACCCCCAACTGGCTCATCAGTTCGGCATCATGGCCATCCATCAAGGGCAAAAGCCGTTCCAGCCGCACCTGCAACAGTTCCAGATTAGCGGCCTCGCCTGCCTCGGTAATTGCAGTGCGATAAAGCGGGCTTTGGCGCAACGTCCCCACCCGGCTGTAAAAGACGTTAAACCGACGATGCAGTTCCGGCAGCATCTCTGGCCCGTTCAGTTCCAACACCAGAATCGCTTTTTCCAGCTCCAGATATTCCACTTCAAGCTGGGTGATGGTCCAGATCACATTGTCCCGGCGGGCCGATTGCATTTCATTCAGCCGATCCGTCACGATCACCCACAACGGGATCAGCAAGGACAGGGACAGCACCCCAAACACCGCCAGAATTGCAGTCTGCACGCTGCGCACCCGCATTCGGCCCAATTTCTGTGTCAGCATGGTGTGCGGTTCCCTTCCTTCCCCTTGGGAAGCTTAGCGGGAAACCTCGATCCGGTCCAACTGCCAGATGCTTTGGGCATAAACGGATTCGGATTGGAATTTCTGGTCGGAATCATACGGAAAGACGATCCAAAGCGGCCCCTTATCGCGTGGACTCATGGGGATTCCGTTCCATTCATAGGCCAGCATCGGCCCTCCCGGCACCATCTCTGCCAATGTAATTTCGATCATATATTCGTTCAGGGCGCTGAAAAAGATCGTGCCGTCGCTGACCTCCAGATAGGTCATCAGATCACTGAGCCAAACACCGCGAAACTGTTGTTCGCCTTCGGTCCAGATCGTCGTGGTGGTAAATTCTGCGGCTGGCAGCGCCTGAATATCCGCCATTGTCAGAACGCGGTCGGCTGTCTGTGCTTCGTTCTGATCCAGAAACACCACATTCAGAACCGGGGGCTGTGTTGGCGCTGGCTTTGGCTCTGTTTCCACGGTCGCAGCGGTTATACCGCTAAAACTTACCGTAACCGCCATCAACCAAAGTAAAACAAACCGCAGCATTCCCAACCCGACACCGATTTTTGATCCCTGACACAACTATTGGCGCTGGAAATGACACAGGTCTATAGCCCTATTCGTTAGGATAGTCTAAGGTGGTCTAAATTCACTCGGACGCGCAGCCTGTTTTTTTTCGCGTTCTGTTTTTCATGTTTTCGCCCCCGCGGCCGCCCGATACATAGATGATATGACACGCATCCTGATTGCAGACGACCATGAACTGGTGCGCGAAACCATCGCGTCCTATTTACAAAACACGGCTGGTTTCCAGCTGTTCCAATGCCCTGATCTGAACGGTGCCTTGGCCAAGATCGCGGCGCTTGGTCCGTTTGATCTGGTATTGCTGGACTATACCATGCCGGGGATGAACCTGCCGGATGGGCTAAATGCCGTGATCGAAGCGAACGCCCCGATGCCGGTTGCGATGATTTCCGGCACCGCGTCCCCTGACATTGCCCGCCGCGTACTCGAGGCCGGGGCCAAGGGGTTCTTGCCGAAGACTATGGCCTCGGAAACGCTGATCAGCGCCGTGCGGCATATTCTGGCGGGCGACACCTATACGCCGCGTCAGTTTTTGGAAAGCACCGCCAGCCACCCCGACGCGCCGCATTTGACCCCGCGGGAACGCGATGTTCTGCGTGGGTTGTGCGACGGTAAGTCCAACAAGGAAATCGCCCGCGATCTGGATTTACAGGAAGTCACGGTAAAGCTGCATGTCAAAACGCTCAGCCGGAAACTGGATGCCCGCAACCGCACCCATGCCGCAATGCTGGGCCGCGATCTGGACCTGATCTAACACGCCTGCGCAATCCACGCCGCGCAGCCCGCCAAGCCCAGCTCTATCCGTGGCGCGATAGATACAGGCATGGCGCGGTGCAGTGGTTGATACGGTCCCGGTCGCTGAAATGCGCTGACAAAGCCAAAAGTTTCCAGCCACGGGGCCAGCGCCCACCCCACACTGCCAGACAGGTAAATCCCGCCAAAGGGCAGATGCACCAGCCCCAGATCGGCGCAATACCGCGCCAGCACCAAAACCTGACGCTGCACCGCCTGTTCCGCCGCTTTATCCCCTGCCCCGCAGGCCGCAATAACATCGGTACCTTCGGCTTGATCCGGCCCGCCAAAGAACCGCCACAACCGCGCCAACCCGGCCCCGGATAATGCCGCCTCGACCGGGCAATGCCCCAGTTCTGCCTGCACAAAACGGGCAAAGGCCAGATCGGTTTCATCCTGCACCGGCAGCGCAATATGGCCGCTTTCCGAAGGCGGAACAAACACACGCCCGTCCAGCGAATGCGCCACGGCAACATTCATCCCGGTGCCAATAGCCACCAGCATTCGTGTCGCATTCGGCGCGGGGTGAGCAACGGCATCCACGATTGAAACACCGCCCACCAGATCATGCAGCGCATAGCCCTGTGCTTGCAGATCATTCATCAACCGCACATCCGCCGCCCCGCAACAGGTGGCCAGGTCCATTTCCGAAATCGTCCAGGGATAATTCGTCAATCGCGCCCGCCCCTGTTGAACCGGGCCAGCCACCCCCAAACAGGCACGCCGCAGCTTTGTCACCCGCATCTCTGACAGGTAATGCTGCACGGCGTCCGTCGGGGCCGGAAAATCGGCATTGGCATAACTACGCTGACTGCTGTGATCCAGTACGCCGCCCCGCATCAGCGCAAACCGACAATTGGTTCCCCCAATATCCCCGACAAGATCCAGCATCGTTTCCCCTTTATCTGCCCGCATCCTATCGCCTTCAGAGCAAAGGAAAAGGCCCCGCAGATGCAGGGCCTTCGCATATCATATCGGTATCAGCCTCAACCGCGACGACGACGCCCGCCACCACGACGCCCGCCAGTTTCGCCAGCGGCATCGGGGGCTTTGTTGAACCTGATCCATTCGCCGCCATGCGGGTCGTTGTTGGTCAGCAGGTTGGCGGCGCGAATGGCTTCCATTTCCTTGCCGGGGCGCGGTTTGGTGCTGCCCAGCCCGAACAGGGTGACAAACGTTTCGTCGTCAATTTCCGCAGGCAGAATAATGCCCGCCGCTTCCACCGCCGCTTTCTTTTCGGCAATCGCTTTTTGCGTCACCGGCAGCGCCACCGGGTTCATGATGGCGCTGGTCATCCCCGCACCCATCGCCATCGGCAGGAACGCGTTGTTGATCCCATGCCGGTTGGGCAGTCCGAACGAAATGTTCGACGCGCCGCAGGTGGTGTTCACGCCCAGCTCTTCGCGCAGGCGGCGCACCAACGCGAACACCTGTTGCCCGGCGGTTGCCATCGCCCCAATCGGCATCACCAGCGGGTCCACCACGATGTCATGCGCCGGAATGCCGAAATCGGCGGCGCGTTCCACGATCTTCTTGGCCACGGCAAAACGCACATCGGGGTCTTCTGAAATGCCGGTATCGTCATTAGAGATCGCCACAACCGGCACGTTGTATTTCTTGACCAGCGGCAGAACCAGATCCAGCCGCTCTTCCTCGCCCGTGACGGAATTCAGCAGCGGGCGGCCCTCGGCGGCTTTCAGCCCTTCTTCCAGCGCACCGGGAACAGAGCTGTCAATGCACAACGGCACGTCCACAATCGCCTGAACCCGTTCGATCAGCGCCTTCATCAGCGCAGGCTCCACAAAGTTAT
Source organism: Thalassovita litoralis (assembly GCF_900182725.1). GTDB lineage: Bacteria > Pseudomonadota > Alphaproteobacteria > Rhodobacterales > Rhodobacteraceae > Thalassobius > Thalassobius litoralis. The sequence continues at coordinate 11,427 of NZ_FXTO01000004.1, read as the reverse complement.
TGTCGGCATAGCGCGGGTCTTCGGCCATTTTATTGGAAAACACAGCACCGGAATTGATGTCCAATACCGTCGCCCCGGCCAACACCTGCGCCACGGCATCCGCTTCGACGGTGGTGAAATCGTCCATTTCCAGCTCGGCCGCCAGCTTCTTGCGGCCCGTGGGGTTGATCCGCTCGCCGATCACACAGAACGGCTGATCAAATCCGATGATTGCGGTTTTCGTTTTGGATTCAACGATAGTGCGGGTCATTTCTTATCCTTTTTGTGGATGCAACAGGCCCTCCCGCTCGCGGCAACGGCGGGGTCAGGACCGAATTTAAGACAGTCTCAGCCTATGCGGGCGCAGCTTGTTTCCACGGTTTCGCCGGTCTGAGGGTGATAGAACATATTGTACAGCCCGTTCGGATCGCCCGTGGGACGCGCGAAGATCGAGAACACGGCGTGATTTTGCGGCATAAGCTGAAACCGGATCAGCCACTGCGTTTCTTGTGGATCGGGGGGCGAAACAGACCACGCCCCGCCGCCTTGCACGTTGTAAATGCGCCCGGTGCCAGCATAGACGATGCTGCCCTGCCCCTGAAGCTGCTGGTTCGGATAGACCTGAAGATACAGATCTATCGACACAACCGGCGAATTGGACACACAGCGCCAGACCCCGGCCAGATTGGGCACCGGATAGGTCTGCTGGGATTGCCCCATCGAAACCGAAGGCAGGGCAACAAGCGCCAGAACGGCGAAGATCAGCCTGAAAGTCATGATTTTCTCCTGAAACTCGATAAAGAACAGGAGCATCATAACGCCGCGCGGCCAATTCACCAAACGTCACAACGACGGAACAGCTATGGCCACGCAGCATCTTCATCACTCAGTCAGCATTCGCCGGGCGGGCAGACGCGCCGCCATTATCAATGGCCCATTGCGCATTCGTCTTGATGCCGCCCAGCGGGAAGAAGTGGACGTTGGTGATGTTGAAATCGGGGTTGGCCGCCTTGTGCGCCGCCAGTTCCGCAATCACGTCAGTCGGTTCATACGGCAGCAGCAGCTTGCTGACATCCATCGCGCGTTTCTGCAACACTTTCAGCGACGGGCCGACCCCGCAGGCAATGGCAAACTTGATCAGCGTTTGCAGCTTGGCCGGACCTGCGATCCCGATATGGATCGGCAGGGTGATACCTTCGGCGGTCAGGCGGTTGGCCCAGTCGATGATCGGCTTGGCGTCGAAACAAAACTGGGTGGCCAGCGCAATGTCTGCATCGGTGCGGTCGTTAAACGCCTGCTTCCAGCGCAGCGCCTCCATCACCATTTTGTCGCTGCCATCGGGGTCGATGTCTTTGTTGCCCTCGGGGTGGCCCGCGACGTGCAGATTGGTAAAGCCCGCCTTGTCGAACAGCCCGGTTTCCAGCAGTTGCATCGACGAATGGAACTCTCCGACCGGGTTGGCCACGCCACCGGCCAGCAGCAATGCCTGCTTGACCCCGGCATCATGCTGATAGCGGGTGATCCAATCCTCCAGCATGGCGGCATCCTTGATGATCCGCGCCGGGAAATGCGGCATCACATTGAACCCGTCGTCGGTCAGCCGGGCGGCTGTCGCCACCATGTCTTCGATCGGGGTGCCGTCGATATGGGCGATATAAACGCGGGTGCCTGCGGGCAGCAAATCGCGGAAATTTTCAACCTTTTCAGCGGTGCGCGGCATCACCTCGATGGAATAGCCTTGCAAAAAGGCTTCGACCTGCGGATCAACGGTTTTCACCTGATCGACGCGTTTCCTGAAATTCAGCAAAGCCATCACGGCCTCCCATAGCGCAGCGGGGGTCATGCCCATCCGTCATTGGCGATCAGCGCCTTCAGGCGCTGTTGATCATATTCAGCTTCCAGCCTTTCGGCCTCGGCCACGACAATGTCCGAGGGTTCACCCTCGACCGGATAAGGGGCAGCCTTGCGCCATTCAGCCAGATACGCATCGGTGTCCGACGCGCCCACCTTCATGGCGGCCCGGTCAATCGCCTGTTCAAACCGCTCCGACAGCGGCTTTTTTGCGCCGCGGCGGCCCTTGCCTACGATCACTTGGGCCGGAATGTCCCGCCAATAAACAATGGTGACGTCAGGCATTGCGATTGATTCCCTATTTCCATGCAACGATCTGTAGAACAGCCAGAATGCGACCTATGGGCCGTTTTCGACAGAAACGCCGCGCTCTGCGACTTCTGCGTTTTATCCATCCCTCTTGACCAAGCCCAGAACCCTGCGTCGGAAAAATCCCAAACATCAAGATGAGCCGCACGGCAGTCCTTGCGCGGATGATCGGAGTTCACTACGTTGGGGGTAACTTGATATGGAGGGCGTAAGTCATGGCGCCCAAGCGTCCGAAAGGTGCGGGCGCATTCCCGAAGCCGGTTGAGAGCCCCGCGCCCAATCCACCGGACCCGGCGGAGCTGTATGCTGCGCTGGATCTGGGGACAAATAGCTGCCGTATGCTGATTGCCCAACCCAAGGGCAGCCAGTTCCATGTGGTAGACAGCTTCTCGAAATCCGTCCAGCTTGGCGCTGGATTGGAGAGCACGGGACGGCTGGGCCGCGCCTCGATGGGGCGAACGGTGCAAGCTTTGCGCATCTGCCAGCAGAAACTGAAACGGCACAAGGTCGAACGGATGCGCCTGGTCGCAACCGAAGCCTGCCGCCGCGCCACCAATGCGCAGGAATTTATCAAAAAAGTGCGCCGCGAAACCGGCCTGCAATTGGAAATCATCCAACCCGAGGAAGAAGCCCGCCTTGCCGTGATTTCCTGTGCGCCGCTGGTCAGTACCCGCACGGAACAATTGCTGGTGGTGGATATCGGTGGCGGGTCAACGGAACTGGTGTGGATTGACCTGAGTTCGGTCCCTCGCCGCGACCGCCCCCGTGCGATCATGCGGCTGCACGCCGGGTTTCACCCGCAAAACAGCCCCTTCCCCGCTGCCAAGGTGGTGGATTGGATCAGCGTCCCGCTGGGCGTGGCCACGCTGCGCGACCATTTCAACGATGTGGATGATGACGCCGCCCGCTTTGCCCTGATGAGCTGGTATTTCGAGGAACATCTGGCCGAATTTGCCCCCTATGCCGATGAACAGACCCGCGAAGGGTTCCAGATCGTCGGCACCAGCGGCACGGTGACAACGGTCGCCGCGTCCCATCTGGGGCTGAAACGCTATGACCGGACCAAGGTGGACGGGCTGCGCATGACCTCGGACCAGATCGACAAGGTGATCCGGGGCTATCTGGACCTTGGCCCCACGGGCCGCCGCCGCGATCCCCGGATCGGGCAGGATCGCCACGCGCTGATCATGTCGGGCGCGGCGATCCTTCAGGCCCTGTTGCGGTGCTGGCCCACGGATCGGCTGTCTGTTGCGGATCGGGGTCTGCGCGAAGGGCTGCTGTACGCCCAGATGAGCGCGGACGGCGTTTTGGAAGACGGTCCTTTCTGATCGGCGTGACACTGGTCGCGCGGTCGGAATTTGAGTATTTTTGGCAAGATGAAATGATGTCGGTCGAAGCAAGATGAGCGAAAAAAAGAAAAACACATCCGGGCGCGGACAGCGGGATCTGAAGGTCAAGGTGAAAACCGCCCGTGGCCGCAGCCTCAGTTCTACCCGCTGGCTGCAACGCCAGTTGAACGATCCCTATGTCAAACGCGCCCGCGCCGAAGGCTATCGCGGACGCGCGGCATTTAAGATTCTGGAACTGGACGACAAGTTCCGCTTTCTGGTTCCCGGCGCGCGTGTGGTCGATCTGGGCTGTGCCCCCGGCGGCTGGTGCCAGGTCGCCGTACAGCGGGTGAATGCGCTGGGGGAAAAATCCGGTAAACGGATCGGCACCGTGCTGGGGGTGGACCTGCAAGAGGTCGAACCCATCGCCGGGGCTGAAACGCACCAGTTGGATTTCATGTCTGACGACGCCGATATAAAGGTCAAGGATTGGCTGGGCGGTATGGCCGATGTGGTGATGTCGGATATGGCCGCCGCATCATCCGGCCATAAACAGACAGACCACCTGCGGATCATCGCCCTGTGCGAGGCCGCCGCCTATTTCGCGTTTGACGTTCTGGAAGAAGGCGGCACCTTTGTTGCCAAGGTGCTGGCAGGCGGGGCCGAAGGTGATCTGCAAAAGCTGCTGAAGCAGAAGTTCACCAAGGTGATCAACGTGAAACCCCCGGCGTCACGCGCGGACAGTTCCGAAAAATTCGTGGTCGCCACCGGGTTCAGGGGCTAACGGCGCGCGCTACGCCTGCGCCGCTTTCGTCAGCGAAGCCGTGGCGGCAGCCAGAAAGGCGGCTTCGTGCCCGGCCTCCATAGGGCGCATTTTGCGCCCCACCCGGCGAGTGGCAATAAGGTTTTGTTGCCGGATCAGTTCAAACAGGCGGGCATGTCTGTCCATACTGGTGCGGATCGCGGTCGGCATCTCCTTGCGGCGCATTCGGCCTCTCCTTCGGGGTATCTCCCGAACAGGTTGGCCCATGAATGCGGCGCAATTGGCGCGGCCTTGGGGAAATCCCACGGCGCTGCGGGCAAGGATCAGTTCAGATCTTCCAGTAGCCTGCCATGTTTGCGGGTTTCCGCCAGCATATCGCCAAAGGTCACAATTCCCCGCGCCTTCAGCATCGGCAGCATCTTGCACAGAACCTCGGCGGTAGCATAGGCGTCGCCCATTGCCGTATGGCGCAATGCCTCGGGGATGGTGACGCCCAGCCGGTCACACAGCGCGTCCAGCGTATGCGTCTGACTGGCCCCGAACAGCACCGCCGACACCAGCACCGTATCCAGCACCGGATGCGACCAATCCAGCCCCAGTCGTTTGCCATGCCGGTGCATAAAGGCCATGTCGAACGGCGCATTATGGGCCACGATCACCGCATCACGGGCAAAACGGTGGAAATCCCGCGCCGCGCTGTCGATCAGCGGCGCATCCCGAACCATTGCATCAGTGATCCCATGCACCTTGGTTGATCCCGGCGGGATCGGCATTTGCGGGTTCACCAGCGTGTCCACCTGTTCGCCCGGCACGATCCGCCCCCGCACCACGCGCACCGCACCGATTTGCACGATTTCGTCCTTGTGCGGCAACAGCCCCGTGGTTTCGGTATCGAATACCACATAGGTCAGATCGGACAGCGGTGTCGCATCCGCACGGGTGCCAGCGCGTTGTTCCAGCAGATCGAAATCATAGATCAACGGGCGGGCGGCCTCGGGGGGGATATGCGTTTCGGCGGCGTCAATGATCAGCAGATAGCCCGCGCCCTGTTCCAGCGGCTTCATCCGCAAAGCAAAGCACTGCGCCCCTTCGGTCCCTTCGGCGTCAAAGCTTTGTTCCTTGCCCTGCTTCGCCGCCTTGTTCCACGCGGTTTCAATCGCCGCACGGTCGAAATAATCAAAGATCGGCGCGTTCAGCCGTGGCGTATGAACCTGCGCCAGAACCGCTGCCGCCTGCCCGTCATATAACACGATCTGATGCGCCGGATTTACCAGCACCGTCGCCACTGGGATTTCCGTCAGCAGCGCCGTCAGCCGATCCCGTTCCGCCGCGATCCGCGCGGTTTCACTGGCGATCAGGCTGGCGGTGTTCAGCGTGGTATCCGTCAACTGGCGCGACATGGCCGCTGCGGCGGGGGCCAGATCCCCCAGATATTTCGCCGTGCTGGCATCCATGCCCCCCGCCGCCCCGGCATGGGCGCGGGTGCGCAAGCCCGCTGCCAAACGCTCGATCGGCTTGGCCACGTTTTCATCGAACAGCAGCCAGATACCCGCGCTTAGCCCCAACAGGCCAAACCCGCCAATCGCCCCGGACAGGATGAAACCAGACCCCACCTGCCCCGCCGCCGCTTTTTGATAGCCCGCGAATAACGCCACGCAAAACAGCACCACGCCGCCGCCACCCAGCAACACAAAGAACAGAAAATTTCGCAAACGCAGGCTAAGCCGTGTCATCAGTCGTCCCCGCAAATACGTTTCATCACGGGCGTGTCCGCCGCCACATCCGCCCATTGCGCGGTTTCAAACCCCTGCCCCGCATGAAGCGGCGCCTGCCGATGGCCCACACAATCAAACAACACCGGCACCCCCTGCGGTGCCTGCCAGCGGCTAAAGAAATACAGATCGGCAGATTGCACGCCTTTGGCCGCGTCCACGGTTTTGATCGTCGGCACATCCACCGCCACGAACCGATGCACAAACGGATGCACATAGGTCCAGGGCCGGAAAAAAGCCCGATTCTGTACGGTTTGCGCCACCTCTAACCCTTCGGGCAGATTGCTGCGCGTGCGGTCATACCAATTGTATTCGCTGGAAATCGTGGCCGCCAGCATCGCCAACCCCGCCGCGGCCGGGATCAGCCAGCGCGGCAGCCGCCCGCCCAGCCCCCGGTTCAGCGCCCACATCAGCCCCGCCGCCGCCAGACCGGCCACTGCGGTTCCTACCAGTTCAAACAGCATTGCGTTCCTCCCTTCTGTGCAGCCCTGTCAGCCGACTGCGCCCTTGCCGTGTCCAACAGCCGATTGCAACGTTTTTACCACCACAAACGCATTGCGCAGGTGGCTGCGTTCAAAATCGGACAGTTCGGCCAGTTCCATGTAATTATCCGGTGCTGTCCCCCGTTTGACCTGCTGCGCCTGATGCGCCAGCCGGGTTTCCGCGATCAGGTCATAAGCATCCAGCAAATCCCGCGCCCCGGATACGCTTAGCACCCCGGCCTGACCTGCGGCTTCCAGACGGGCGCGTGTGTTCACCACCGATAATTGCCCCTGAAGCGCATAAATCCGCCCCAGATCGACAATCGGCACCACGCCATTATGTTTCATGTCCAGCGTGTTTTTATGTTCCCCCGACCGGATCGTTGCAAAGCCCCGCAACAGCCCCAACGGCGGCGTATGTTTCAGCGAGTTGCCGATCATATGCGCCACGAAAATCGAATTGGCATGGGCGGCTTTCAGCGTTGCCTCCTGCAAATACGCGAACAAGGATATCGCCCCGCCAATCGGGCGCAGATCGAACATCACGCTGGCCAACATCTGCGCCATCGGATCGGGTTTGCGTATCCACCCTTGGAAATAGTCCTTCCATACCCGCACAGGCTGGCACCATTTCGGGTTGGTCGCCATCATATCGCCGGGACAATAGACATAGCCGCATTCGTTCAACCCATCGCAGACGAACTGTGCCAGATCGCGGAAATAGCCCATATCCGCATCGCTCACGCTATCGTCCAGAAACAGGCAATTGTCCTGATCGCTGACGCCGGTTTGTTCCTGCCGCCCCTGTGATCCGCAGGCCAGCCACAGATACGGCACCGGCGGCTTGCCCAGCTTTTGTTCGGCCAGCGCCAACAGGCGGCGGGTGGCGGTGTCGGCGATATCGGTGATCAGACGGGTGACAACCTCGTGCCGGTTGCCGCCCGCGACCAGTTGCACCAACAGTTGCGGAATGCGCGCGGTCACGGCGGCCATTTCCGCCGCGCTGGTGGCATGGGCGATTTCTGATACCAGCTCAGCCGAAGATACCGCCTGAAACCGGGTCAGATCGGTTTGGGTGACAATCCCCACCAGACGCCCGCTTTCGCAGATCGGAATATGGCCGATCCGGTGTTCCATCATCGCATGAAGCACATCCGACCCAATCGCCCCCGGTGCCAATGTCAGCGGGTCGCGCGTCATGATCTGCGCCACGGGGGTATCCAGCGGCAGCGCCTCGGCCAAGGCTTTGCCGGACAGGTCGCGCACCGTCAGAATGCCAGACAGCGCCGCGCCTTCGGTCACGCAAAGCGACGAAATCCGTTTGTCCCGCATCACACGCGCGGCGGTTTGAATATCCGTGTCGGGCGCGCATGTTTCCGGCTGCCGCGCCATAAACGTATCGACGCGGCTGGTTGCCAGATCGTTGCCCCGTGGCTTGGCCGCGCGGGATCGGTCGAAAAACCGCCGCGCCGGTTCGTGGCTGTCCAATAGCTGCGCGAAATCTTCGGCGGGCAACATCAGCAGCACGCTGGGTTCCGTCGCGCGGGCGCTGGTCGCGGCCCGCCCATCCCGTGTCAGCCCGCGTTCCCCGAACGAATTACGCACCCCCAACAGCGACACCGGTACATCGTTTTCATCACGCACCTCGATCTGGCCCTGATAGACCAGATACAGCCCTTCCAGCAGATCGCCCGCGTGGTAAACTTCTTGTCCCTTGGCGTATTCGCGCAGTTCAAACCGGGCGGTCAGCGCCGCCAGCGCGTCAGGCGTCAGGGCATCATATGGATGAACCGAGGTCAGAAAACGGTGCAGGTCAGGCAAACGCTGGGGCATGGAAAACTCCGATAAGCGGCAAACGTGCCGCACAATACGCTGGCAACGGGGGCGATGACTTGATCCATCTCAGGAACCCATGCGCGACAGCCCCTTTTAAAACAACGATCCCGCCCGAACAGGCCGGGCGGGATCAGGTCAGGATAGGATCGGCAGGAGGTGCCGATCCCGCCCCAAAGTCTTAGTGATCCACGGCCCCGCCAGCACCACGCGGAACGCGGACGCTTTCGACCAGTGCCTTGATCTCGGCCGGGGTGTCCTCGGTCATTGAGGAAATCACATAAGCCACGGCAAAGTTCACCAAGGCCCCAACCGCGCCGAACGAGGTCGACTTGATCGAGAACAGCAGCGGGTCAGCATCGGTGAAGCTGTTGGTCCCCGGAACAAAGAACCAGCCTTTGTGCAGGAAGATATACACCAGCGTCACGATCAGACCGGCCAGCATCCCGGCCACGGCACCCTTGTTGTTCACACGGGTCGAGAAGATACCCATCATCAGCGCCGGGAAGATCGACGCCGCCGCCAGACCAAAGGCCAAAGCCACGGTTTGCGCCGCAAAGCCGGGAGGGTTCAGACCCAGCCACGTTGCCAGCAGGATCGACACCAGCATCGAAATACGGGCCGCCATCAGTTCGCCCTTTTCCGAAATACCGGGGTTCAGCATCCCTTTGATCAGGTCGTGCGACACAGCCGACGAAATCGCCATCAGCAGCCCCGCCGCTGTGGACAATGCCGCCGCCAGACCACCGGCAACCACCAGCGCAATCACCCAGGACGGCAGATTTGCGATTTCCGGGTTGGCCAGAACCATGATGTCACGGTCCAGTTTCACCACTTCGTTGGTTTCCTTGTCCGCCGAATACAGGATGTGACCGTCGCCATTCTTGTCTTCGATCTGCAACAGGCCCGTGCGTTCCCAGTTCAGCATCCAGTTGGGCTGTTCATCAACGGCCAGCGTTTCGCCGGTCAGGCCATTCGGGTAAATGGTGTTGATGAAATTCATACGCGCCATTGCACCAACAGCCGGGGCGGTCAGGTACAGCAGGGCAATGAACACCAGCGCCCAGCCAGCCGACCAACGCGCATCAGACACTTTGGGCACGGTGAAGAAGCGCACGATCACGTGCGGCAGACCCGCGGTCCCGATCATCAGCGACAGGGTGAACAGGAAAATGTTCAGCGTGGTGTCGCTTTGCGCGGTGTAGCTGCGGAAGCCCAGTTCCTGCACAACCTTGTCCAACTGCTCCAGCAGCGGAACGCCGCTGGTGGTGTCCGCGAACAGACCCAGCGCCGGAATCGGGTTGCCGGTCAGTTGCAGCGAGATAAAGATCGCCGGAATGGTATAGGCGGTGATCAGCACGACATATTGCGCCACCTGCGTATAGGTGATGCCCTTCATGCCGCCCAGAACCGCATACATTGCCACGATTGCAGCACCCAGCCACAAACCGCCCGAATAAGACATGTTCAGGAAGCCCGAGAAAGCCACGCCCACACCCTTCATCTGACCGATCACATAGGTCACGGATGCCACGATCAGACAGATCACAGCCACCATACGCGCGCCCTTGGAATAGAAACGATCGCCGATGAATTCCGGCACGGTGAATTTGCCGAACTTGCGCAGATACGGCGCCAGCAGCATCGCCAGCAGCACATAGCCACCCGTCCAGCCCATCAGATAGGCCGAAGTATCATAGCCACCAAAGGCAATGATCCCCGCCATCGACAGGAACGACGCCGCCGACATCCAGTCAGCGCCGGTGGCCATCCCGTTCAGGATGGGGTGAACGCCACGCCCTGCGGCGTAGAATTCGCTGGTCGATCCGGCCCGCGCCCAGATCGCAATCCCGATATACAGCGCAAAGGTCGCGCCCACGAAAATCAGGTTCAGGGTAAACTGATCCATGTCGCTTATTCCTCTTCCACGCCGTATTCACGATCCAGCTTGTTCATGCGCCACGCATAGAAAAAGATCAGGATCAGGAAGCCGATGATGCTGCCCTGTTGTGCGAACCAGAAACCCAGATCGGTTCCGCCGACCTGAATCCCCGACAGCGCGGGCCGCAGCAGAATGCCAAAGCCAAACGAAATGACTGCCCAGATCACCAGAATGATCACAATCGTGCGCACGTTCGCAGCCCAATAGGCCTTGTCCGATGCGCTTGTAGTGTTTTGATCCGCCATACTGCGGGTCCTCCTCTTCCTCCAAAGCCCCGCCGGATTGATGAGAGACGGCGGGGGCGGTAAATCTCACGTCATCGCGTTGGACACGATGCTCGCAAGCTCTTTTGCAATGGCATCAATCTCGCCCATGGCGTTGATCCCCTGCAAAACTCCTTGATCGCGGTAATAGGCAATCAGCGGCGCGGTCTGCGCGTGATAGGCCTCCAGACGGCTGGCCACGGTATCCGCGTTGTCATCGGCTCGGCGCGTCATGTCCGTGCCGCCGCATTTGTCGCAAACGCCAGCAGTGGCGGGCTGTTTGAAACTGTCGTGATAGCCTTCGCCACATGCCGCACAGGTGTAGCGGCCCGAAATCCGCGTCACCATCGCCGCGTCATCCACCTCCAGGCTGACGGCGGCGTTGATCTTCTGGCCGCTTTCCGCCAGCAGCCCATCCAGTGCTTCGGCCTGCACCGTGGTGCGCGGGAACCCATCCAGAATAACACCCTTGGCGCAATCGGCTTCGGCCAGACGGTCGCGCAGGATCGCAATCACGATGTCATCGCTGACCAGATCGCCCGCTTCCATCACGGCCTTGGCGGCTTTGCCGGCCTCGGTCCCGGCAGCCACGGCAGCCCGCAGCAGATCGCCCGTGGACAGTTGCACCAGACCGAATTGCTGTTCCAGCATCCGGGCCTGCGTCCCCTTCCCGGCCCCCGGAGGGCCAAGAAGGATCAGAACGGCGGGGGTTACAGTTGCAGTCGCTTCCATATCCCTTAGCCCCTATTCGCGCGGTTTTCGATCAGTTCTTCCACGACGGACGGGTCTGCGAGTGTGGATGTGTCGCCTAGGCTGCCGAAGTCGTTTTCGGCGATTTTGCGCAGGATGCGGCGCATGATTTTGCCCGAGCGGGTTTTCGGCAGGCCCGGCGACCACTGGATCAG
>NZ_FXTO01000003.1 GCF_900182725.1 Thalassovita litoralis | reverse complement strand
CCTGCGCGACGAACAGTGTGATCCCAAAGTCGTCGAGAGCATCATGGCCGACGAGAAGAGCTGCTGAGGCAAGACGGCCCTCGGCGGAACCTTACTTTTCAGCGGCGTAAGGCGGTATGGATTGGGGGCTTTGCCCCCGGTCGCCCTTGGCGCCCTCCCCCAGAGTATTGGGGATCAGAAAGAAGCGAAGCGAGCACGAGCTTTGTGTGGCGGGCTGGCGGAACGCTTTAGAGGTCGGTTTTGCCGTCATTGGACAATTCCCGATGCAGGAATTCTGCCAGATGAGCCGCGAGCGGGTCAGGTTCGCCGGGACCGGGAACAAGGCTGAGATCAAGGATGGGTAAGGGGGGCAGGCCTTCGGGGTCGCCGATGCGGATCAGGCCGGGGGGCAGGCAGGATTCGATCATCCCGATCACGGCCAGCCCGGCCTGCGCCACCGCGATCAGTCCCAGTAAACTGTCGGTCGAGGATACCACCCGATACGGCAGGTTTGCGCCTTGCAGGGCTTCGACCACCAGACGACGCGCCAGATCCCCGGCCTCGAACAGGGCAACAGGCAGGGGCGTGCGCAGCCATGCCCCATGATCCGGGGCCGCCGCCCACACCAGCCGTTCGCTGCGCAGCACGGCAAAAGGCTGGCGCGGGGCGCGGGTAATCACCGCCAGATCCAATCCCCCGGCCCCAAGCAGGCGCAGCAACCGCGGGGTGGTGTCAAAGGTCAACTCCAGTTCGGCCAAGGGGAATTCGGCTGTAAATCGCATCAGCGCCGGGCCGATCAGGTTGGTTGCATAGTCTTCGGGCATTCCCAGACGCACGACGCCAGCGGCTTCGGTTCGGCGCAGGCTGGCCAGTGCTTCGTCCGACAGGCGCAGCAGATGGCGGGCGTGGAGCAGCAAATCCTCGCCCGCAGGGTTGGGTTGCAGGCTGCGGCCTTCGCGCAGAAATAAGGGGCGACCGACGTAATCCTCTAACCGTTTGATTTGCATACTGACCGCAGATTGACTGCGCCCGACCCGCAGCGCGGCAAGCTGAATGCTGCCGCAATCAATCACCGCAACAAAGCTGCGCAGCAGCGTTAAAACCAACGGGTCGGCCATAGTTCAAGAATTCTGAAGCTTTACCTCAATTCTATTCGTTTGAATGAGGTGTTGCCCAGCCCTTAGATGGCGCAAAGAAGCAAGGGAATGACGATGCGCTACGCGACGGGTATGGGGTTTGTGCTAATTGCCGGGGTTTTGTGGTCCTTTCAGGGGTTGATGATCCGGCAAATTGATGGGGCCGGGGCGTGGACGGTGCTTGTGTGGCGGTCGTTGGCCATGTTGCCGGTCCTGCTGGCGTTCATCGCGTGGCGGTCTGGCGGCAAACCCTTGGCAGCAATTCGTAAATCCGGGCTGGCGGGGATGCTGGGCGGGTTCGGATTGGTGGTGGCGATGGCGGGGTCCATCTTGTCGTTTCAAACCACGACCATCGCCAATGCAGCTTTTCTGCTGGCGGCGGCCCCGTTTGTGACGGCGGTGCTGGGACGGGTGATATTGGGGGAAATCGTGGCGCCGCGCACCTGGGGCGCGATTGCCTTGGCCTTGGTCGGCATTTTTATCATGGTCCGCGAAGGGCTGGCGGCGGGGGCGTTGCTGGGCAATATGGCGGCGCTGACCGCAGCGGTTGGTTTCGCGCTGTTCAGTGTTGCGTTGCGCTGGCGCCAGATCGAGGACAGCCTGCCCACCGTCCTGCTGGGCGCGGTGTTTGGTGTGGTCGTGGGGGCGGTCGTGGCTGCCCAGCTTGGTCAGCCGCTGGCGATTTCTGCGCCTGATCTGACATGGTGTATTTTGATGGGGATCGGCACCATGTCAGGCGGGATGATCCTGTACACTTTGGGCAGCCGGGTTGTGCCATCAGCCGAGTTGGCCCTGTTGTCGAATACCGAGGTGCTGCTGGCCCCGTTCTGGGTGTGGCTGGTGATCCATGAAACCGCCAGCACAGGCACTTTTGTCGGGGGGGCGGTCCTGATGGTGGCAATCCTGTATAACGCGCTGTCCGGCGCGCGGCGCATGGCGCTGGCGTAAATGTAGCGAAGAAGGGTCTGTTTCGCGCCCTGCGTGGCCCGTTAAGCGCGGTGCATTTGCGGGGTGTCCAATGGCCCGCTGGAATGGACCCCATGCGGGGCGGTGTGGTTGAAATCGGTATGACCCCGGTCGACGAAAATCAATAATGCGGTGGTTTTTCGGGGCCGGTGTAGATGTAACTGCCCTGATCGGCCTCTTGCTGGGCGGCGCGTTGCATCAGCATTTGAACCCGCTTTTCCATCACGTCGATGGTGGTTTGTTGTTTGGCAACGACATCCGATAAATCATCCACCATGCGGATCAGATGGGCCAGTTTTTCTTCGATCTCTGTCATGGGGCCTCCTTCGGGGTGGGGCGGGTTTAGCATGACGTGACGCGGCGGGAAATCCCTGCAATTGCGGTGATGGACCGGGTGGTGCAGATTGAGAAAGGGAGGACACCAGATGACAGTCAACATAAGCGATCAGGGCCGGGTTCGGGTGATCGAGATACATCGCCCGACAGCCCGAAATGCGGTGGACCCGGAAACTGCGCGGGCCTTGTATCAGGCGTTTACGGCATTCGATGAGGATCAAGCGGTGGATGTCGCTATTCTGACGGGTGGGGCGGGAACGTTCTGTGCGGGGTTCGATCTGAAAACCGCAGCCGATGGGCGTGGGGCCGCGTGGATCGGCGGGCTGGACATTCCCGAAGGCTGGAATCCGCTGGACGATCCGATGCCGGGGCCGATGGGTCCGACGCGCTTGATGCTGTCCAAGCCGGTGATTGCGGCGGTCGAAGGATTCGCCGTGGCGGGCGGGCTGGAGCTGGCGGCGTGGTGCGATCTGCGGGTGGCGTCAGAAGCAGCCGTGTTCGGGGTGTTTTGCCGCCGCTGGGGTGTGCCGCTGATTGATGGGGGAACGGTGCGTCTGCCGCGTATGATCGGGCAGGGGCGGGCCAATGACATGATCCTGACAGGTCGCCCCGTTCCCGCCCCCGAGGCGCAGGCGATGGGGTTGGTCAATGAAACGGTCCCCGAAGGGCAGGCCTTGGCGCGGGCGCTGGAACTGGCGCAGGATTTGCTGCGCTTTCCACAGATGTGTATGCGGGCCGACCACCTGTCAGCGCGGGGCGATGCGGCTGATCTGGGCGCGGCGTTGCGCCGGGAATGGCAATCCGTTGCGACATTCGCCGCCGAAGGCGCAGCAGGGGCGGCCCGGTTCGCCAGCGGCAAAGGACGAGGCGGGGATTTTTCCGGGATTTGATCCGGCGGCGGGCAAACAGCGGGCCGCGCGTCGGCTGATGGGGGGCGATATGAGTATTTACGGCAAGATGAAACAGATTTTGCCGTCCCAATGGCGCTGTTGCTTGCCCCTTGGCCCCGCATCCGGTAGAGCCGGGCGCGAGTTTAGCGGCAAGGATCAAAGCCATGGCCAAGCAGAAAAAAGCCCCCCGCCCCAAGGCAGAAACGCCCAAAGGGTTTCGCGATTATTTCGGTGCCGAAGTCACCGAGCGCAGCGAGATGCTGCAAAAGATTGCCGGGGTCTATCATCGCTATGGGTTTGACGCGCTGGAATCCAGTGCGGTTGAAACGGTCGAGGCACTGGGGAAATTCTTGCCGGATGTGGATCGCCCGAACGAAGGCGTCTTTGCCTGGCAAGAGGCGGACGAGGATGGCAAGGGCGATTGGATGGCGCTGCGCTATGACCTGACCGCCCCCTTGGCGCGGGTCTATGCCCAGCACCGCAACGACCTGCCGACGCCGTATCGGCGTTATGCGATGGGTCCGGTCTGGCGCAACGAAAAGCCGGGGCCGGGGCGGTTCCGCCAGTTTTATCAATGCGATGCCGATACGGTGGGCGCGGCTAGTGTGGCCGCCGATGCCGAGATTTGTTCGATGTTGTCGGATACGCTGGAAACTGTGGGCATTCCGCGCGGCGATTATCTGATCCGGGTCAATAACCGCAAGGTTCTGAACGGTGTGCTGGAGGCGATGGGGCTGGCCGATGGGGCAGAGGCGCGCGACAACGTGCTGCGCACCATCGACAAGTTCGACAAGGTTGGCGAAAACGGCGTGCGGGAATTGCTGACCAAGGGGCGGCTGGATGCCTCGGGGGCGTTTATCGACGGTGTCGGGCTGAGCGACGCACAGGCCGACCCGGTGATTGCTTTCTTGACCTCGAAAGCGGCGGATGCGGCGGGGACGCTGGCTAATCTGCGGGCGGCTGTTGGTGACTCGGTGGTTGGGCTGCAAGGGATTGCCGAACTGGAAACCATCGCGGAGCTAGTTCAGGCGCAGGGCTATGGGCCGGACCGGATTGAAATTGATCCGTCGGTCGTGCGTGGGCTGGGCTATTACACTGGTCCTGTGTTCGAGGCGGAACTGACCTTTGAAATCTTTGACGAAAAGGGTCGTAAGCGGCAATTCGGCAGCGTGTCCGGCGGTGGGCGCTATGACGATCTGGTGAAACGCTTCACCGGGCAGGAAGTCCCGGCAACAGGCGTGTCCATCGGGGTTGACCGGCTGTTGGCTGCGCTGCGGGAAAAGGGCCGGGTGCAAAGCCATGCGCAGGGTCCGGTGGTCGTGACCGTTATGGACCGCGACCGCATGGCCGATTATCAGGCGATGGTGGCCGAGCTGCGCAATGCAGGCATCCGGGCCGAGGTGTATTTGGGCAATCCGAAAAATTTCGGCAATCAGTTGAAATACGCGGATAAGCGCAATTCCCCGGTGGCGATCATCGAAGGCGGCGAGGAAAAAGCCAATGGCGTGGTCCAGATCAAGGACTTGATTTTGGGCGCGAAAATTGCCGAGAACGCGACGCTGGAAGAATGGAAGGAACGGCCCAGCCAGTACGAGGTGGCGCGGGGCGATCTGGTCGCCAAGGTGCGCGAAATTCTGGAAGGGCAGGGCTGATGGAACGGGCGGCGATACGGGCGCGGGGCGCCCAGCTTCGGGCGCTGTTCGAGGCCGAAGGCGCGCAGGTGGTGGAAACAGGTATCCTGCAACCGGCCGAGGTTTTGCTGGACCTTTATGGCGAAGATATTCGCGCACGGGCCTATGTGACATCGGACGCGCTGCGTGGCGAACAGATGTTGCGCCCGGATTTTACGGTGCCGGTGGTGCAGATGCATATGGCCTATGGCGCGGAACCCGCGCGATATACCTATGCGGGCGAGGTGTTCCGGCGTCAGGAAGACGATGCTGACCGGGCCAACGAATATATTCAGGTCGGGTACGAGGTGTTCGACCGCGAAAACCCGGTGGATGCAGATGCCGAGGTGTTTACCCTGATCCGTCGGGCGCTGGGCGATGCTCCGCTGCGGGCCGCGACCGGGGATATTGGCGTCTTGATGGCGGCTGTGGACGGGTTGCAAACCACTGATGCCCGCAAGGCGGCGCTGCGGCGGCATATCTGGCGGCCTCGGCGGTTCCGGGCGTTGATTGATCGTTACGCCGGGCGTGCGCCTGTGCCGCCTGCGCGGGCGGCACTGTTGTCTGTCAGTGATCCGTTTGACGGCCTGCCGCCGGAAATCGGTGTGCGTTCACAGGCCGAGGTGGCGGCGCGGGTGGCGGCCTTGCGGGCCGATGCCGAAGCTGCGCCCCTGGCGGAACGTGATGTGTTGCTGCTGGATGCCATTCTGTCGGTGCGTGAAAGCCTGCCGAATGCGATTGAACATCTGCGCGATATTGCGGTGGACCTGCCCGCGATTGATCCGGCGGTGGAACGCGTGGCAGCCCGGATGCGGGCGCTGGAAAAACGCGGTGTCGATGTGGAACGGCTGGATTTCGAAGCCAGCTATGGGCGCACGTCGATGGAATATTACGATGGGTTCGTGTTTGGGTTCTATGCTGAAAACCGCGCTGATCTGCCAGCGGTTGCCACTGGCGGGCGCTATGACGCGCTGACCCGTGTGCTGGGGCAGGGGGCTGAAATCCCGGCGGTGGGCGGGGTGATCCGTCCGGGTCTGTTGCTGGAACTGGAGGGCAGCAAATGAGCGTGAAGCTTGGGGTGCCGTCAAAAGGCCGCCTGATGGAGAAAACCTTTGAATGGTTCGGGGATCGCGGTGTGACGCTTAGCCGGACAGGATCGGACCGCGAATATGCCGGGGCGGTCGCAGGGGTTGATAATATTGAACTGGTGCTGTTGTCCGCCGGGGAAATCCCGCGCGAACTGGCCGCTGGGCGCATCCATCTGGGGGTGACGGGCACCGATCTGGTGCGCGAAAAGCTGGGGCAATGGGATCAGCAGGTCGAAGAACTGGCCGAACTGGGCTTTGGTCATGCCGATCTGATCATCGCGGTTCCGGGGTTCTGGGCGGATGTGGATACGCTGGACGATCTGGACGCTGCGGCGGCGGCGTTTCGGCTGAAGCATGGTTTCCGGTTGCGGATCGCCACCAAATATCACCGTCTGGTGCGCGAATTCCTGCGGGATAATGGCGTGGCGGATTATCAACTGGTGGACAGTCAGGGCGCGACCGAAGGCACGGTGAAAAACGAAACCGCCGAAGCGGTGGCAGACATTACCTCGACCGGAGATACGCTGCGGGCGAACCACCTGAAAATCCTGAGCGACGGGCTGATTTTGAAATCACAGGCCACTTTATTCCGGTCGCGCAACGCGCCGCTGGATGATGTGGATCGGGCGGCGCTAAAGGCGCTGTGCGCCAAGCTGCGGGTGGATTGAACGCTCTTTGTCCCGCAGCGTTGGGAATTGGCGCACGGGCGGCACATGAGTATTTTGGGCAAGATGAAAGCGGCGGGGTGTTTCCTGCCGCTTTTTTCTTGGTTTAATGATCGCGGGGGTGCCATTCCTGACTGCCCACATGGCGGCGGCGCAGGCGCAGGGCCAGCCCCAGCGCGACACCTGTGCCAATGGCTACCGTCAGATCAACCAGAACGGTCAGGGTCAGTGTCAGCAGAAGCAGCGCACGATCCGAGGGGCGTTCGGCCATGTAGCCGCGCCATTTATGCGGCTCGGACATGTTCCAGGCGGTTAGCATCAGAAGCGCAGACATGGCGGGCAGGGCCATTGCCCCGGCCAGCGGGGCGGCAACGGCCATCATGCCCCAGATCGCCAGCGCATGAACGATCCCTGCCACCGGGGTTTGCCCCCCGGCGCGGATATTGGTGGCGGTGCGGGCGATGGCCCCGGTGGCGGGTAGCCCGCCAAACAGGGCCGATCCCAGATTGGCAACGCCTTGGGCCACCAGTTCCGCATTGGGTTTGTGGCGGCGTTCGGTCATGCGATCCGCGACAATGGCGGACAGCAGCGATTCGACCCCGGCCAAAAAGGCAATCACAAGCGCCGAGGGCAGCAGTTCCTGTATGCGTTCCAGCGACAGCGCCGGAAGCTGTGGCATGGGCAGGCTGCCGGGCAACGCGCCGAAACGATCCTGAATGGTTTCCACCGGCAGCCCCGCCAGCGCCACGACGGCGGACCCAATGGCAACCGCCACAATCAGGCCCGGCAACCGCGGTGCGGCACGGCGGAAGATGATGATCAGCGCCATCGTCCCCAACCCGATGGCCGAGGCCCACGGATTCAACGTATCCCGCGCCGCCCAAAGCGCCGGAATTTTGTGGATCAGGTCGGCGGCATCGTGGTCGGGGCGCAACCCCATCAGATCCTTGAGCTGCGACAGACCGATAATCAGGGCGATTCCGATGGTGAAACCGTTGATGACGGCCTCGGGGACATGGGTGATCAATGCGCCTGCTTTCAGCCGCCCGGCAATCAGCAGGATGATACCGGCCATGAAGGTTGCCATGACCAGCCCATCATAGCCGTGTTCGGCGATGACCCCGGCCACAACAACGATAAACGCGCCAGTGGGGCCGCCGATCTGAACATGACTGCCGCCAAAGGCCGAGATCAGGAACCCGGCAACGATTGCGGTGACAAGCCCCTGTGCGGGCGATGCCCCCGATGCGATGGCGATAGCAAGCGAAAGCGGAAGGGCGACCATGGCAACCGTGATCCCGGCCATCAGATCGGCGCGGAAACGGGATGGGGTATAGCTGCTCATGTCGCTCAGAATCTGAGGACGGTACATGGCGGAAACCTGGATTTTCATAGCCCGCGCGGCGGGCCGTCATTTGCATGCCCCGAAGAATAAGGGCGAAAGACATTTCAATGCCCCCATGCTGCGCGGGCGCAGGGCTGAGTCGCAAGGGGATGGTTGGAAATTTTTTTGAATAGAGCTTGCGTAGATGGGGTATCCCCACGCGTTCTGTGCTCAGATCACACCGATTTCGGCCAATGCGGCGGACAGTTCCGGGGGAAGCGGGTCTTCGGTGGCGCGGCCTTGGGGCAGATCGGCGGGGCTATCTTCGGGGGACAGGTAGCGCCAGCCCTGAAACGGGCGGCGCAACGCCTGCACTGTGCGGTGCAGCGCGGGGTCCAGCACGATGGCGCAGCGTCGGATACCGTCCTGTCCGGTCACGTCGTCCAGCCGTAGGATGCGCTGGCGGCACTGGATTATGCCTTTGATCACCCAGTAAATCGACCCACCGTCCAGAATTTGCGATTCGCGTTTGGGCCACATTCGTGTGACATGACGCGGCAGCCCATCGGCGAACCGCTGGCGATAGCTTTCCTGCCAATGTTCCAGATCGTCAACGCTTTCGGTGCCGACGCTTAGTTTTATCAGATTGATGTGGCTGCGGCTTGTCATGGATTTTTCTCTATAGGTAGTGTAGGATAGCTGGGTAATCCACGAAATCAAGTGTCAGTCTTTGTCATCGGACGGTGTTTTTCTGCGTTGACCGTTTGGGTTTCAGGACGTAGACGATGGCGCCTCGAATGGCTGAATTTGCTGTGCCTTTCGACTGCACTGACACAACGCGCAACTAACAGGAAGCCTGCCCATGACCCGCTTTGCTGCCCCCATTTCCGAACAAATTTGGGACATGAAATACCGACTGAAAGAGGCGGATGGCACCCCCATCGACCGCACGGTCGAGGATACATGGCGGCGAATCGCGCGCTCTTTGGCAGAGGTCGAAGCGGATTCGGCCAAATGGGAAGAAAAGTTCTATACCGCGCTGGAAGATTTCAAATATCTGCCTGCGGGCCGTATCACTGCGGGGGCAGGGACGGGCCGTAAGGTGACGCTGTTCAACTGTTTCGTGATGGGAACGATTCCAGACAGCATGGCGGGTATCTTCGATATGCTGAAAGAGGCCGCGCTGACCATGCAGCAGGGCGGTGGTATCGGCTATGATTTCAGCACGATCCGCCCCAAGGGCGCGCCGGTGGCTGGCGTGGCTGCGGACGCCAGTGGGCCGCTTAGCTTCATGGATGTGTGGGATGCGATGTGCCGCACGATCATGTCCGCAGGTTCGCGCCGTGGTGCCATGATGGCAACCATGCGCTGCGACCACCCGGATATCGAACATTTCATCACCGCCAAATCGGACAGCGCCCGCCTGCGGATGTTCAACCTGTCGGTTCTGGTCACGGATGCCTTCATGGAAGCGGTCAAGGCCGATGGCCCGTGGGAACTGACCTATGGCGGTAAGGTTTTCCACACGTTGCAGGCCCGCGACCTGTGGAACAAGATCATGAAGTCGACCTATGATTTCGCCGAACCGGGCGTGATTTTCATCGACCGGATCAACAAGGCCAATAACCTGAATTACGTTGAAACCATCGCGGCAACCAATCCGTGTGGCGAACAACCCTTGCCGCCTTATGGGGCGTGTTTGCTGGGGTCGATCAACATGGCGCGTCTGGTCAAAGATCCCTTTGGCCCGGATGCCGGGCTGGATGTGGCGGCGCTGGACGATCTGGTGGCCACGGCCGTGCGCATGATGGACAACGTGGTGGACGCCAGCCAGTTCCCGCTGGAAGCGCAGGCGCAGGAAGCACAGGCAAAACGCCGGATCGGTCTGGGTGTCACCGGGCTGGCTGACGCGCTGCTGATGGTGGGGCTTCGCTATGGCAGCGAAGAAGCGGCGGCGCAGGCCGAAGCATGGCTGAAACAGATCGCGCGGGCGTCTTATCTGGCCTCGGTCGATCTGGCCAAAGAAAAGGGCGCGTTTCCGTTGTTCGATGCCGATAAATATCTGGCCTCGGGTAACATGATGCAGATGGATGACGACGTGCGCGATGCAATTCGCGAACATGGCATCCGCAATGCGCTGCTGACCTCAATCGCGCCGACGGGGACGATCAGCCTCTATGCCGGGAACGTATCTTCGGGGATCGAGCCGGTCTTTGCCTATGCCTATACCCGCAAAGTGCTGCAAAAGGACGGTTCGCGGACCGAGGAAGAAGTGGTGGATTACGCGGTGCAGATGTGGCGCGACCGCTTTGGCGATACGCCGCTGCCCGACTATTTCGTGAATGCGCAGACGCTGGACCCGCAGGCCCATGTGAAAATGCAGGCGGCGGCGCAGAAATGGGTGGATTCGTCCATCTCGAAAACCATCAACTGCCCCGAGGATATTTCCTTTGACGCGTTCAAGGATGTCTACATGCAGGCCTATGAAACCGGCTGCAAAGGTTGCACGACCTACCGCCCGAACGATGTGACCGGATCGGTTCTGTCGGTGAGCGAGACCAGTGACAAAGCCCCCGAAGCCGATAGCGGGGCCGACGTGATCTATATGGCGGAACCGCTGGATCGTCCGCAGGCCTTGGAAGGTCATACCTACAAACTGAAATGGCCCGACAGCGAACACGCCATCTATCTGACGATTAACGATATTCTGGTGAATGGCCACCGTCGTCCGTTCGAGGTGTTCATCAATTCCAAGAACATGGAACACTACGCATGGACGCTGGCGCTGACGCGGATGATTTCCGCCGTATTCCGCCGGGGCGGGGATGTGTCTTTTGTGGTCGAGGAACTGAAAGCCGTATTTGACCCGCGTGGCGGGGCGTGGATGCAGGGCAAATATATCCCTTCGATTCTGGCGGCGATTGGTGGCGTGATCGAACAGCACCTGATCCGTATCAACTTCATCGAAGGCGAAGGCATGGGCCTGAAGTCTGACCCGCAGGCGCAAGTGGTGAACCTGGATAACGCCCCGCGCGGCAAAGCCTGCCCAAGCTGCGGCCAGTTCGACATGCGCATGGTCGAGGGCTGCATGACTTGCGGAAGCTGCGGCCATTCCAAATGCGGCTAAGGCGAGGCGGGTAACCAGCCAGCAGAAAAACTCAAAGCTTGCTAGGCTATCCCCCCGTTTGGGGGATAGCCTAGTGCGCATTTAGACGATTACGCGGGGAAAAATGCGGCGGGGCGCACACGTTGGCAATGCCCGTGACAGGCTATCGTTCATCCTTGGATGGAACGAGGTTTTGCACATACGGGGCAATGCGCCGATCATGTTCTCTGCGGGCGATCTCGACGATCTTGTTGGCTAACGTATCGGTTGCCGAATGAAGAACCCGTCCACGGCGTTTGGCGACGGCCCATGTGCCATCAATCCCCAAATCTACAGGAATTTGTTTCAACACACCAAGCGCCAAGGCATTCCGCACTGTGCCTGAGGTTGTCAACAAGATCAGGTCGCTTTCGGCAACGGCGTCGCGTACCGCTGCGATATTGTGGCTGTCGATCGAAATGACCGCACCCGGATCGTCTTTCTTGCGTCCAAGAAAACGTGCGAATGCCTTGACCACGGTTTCAGGGAAGTGCGTGCCCGCAAAACGATAGCGCCCAAGGTCTGCGGAGGTTGGATGACGGATGTTCAGGATCGGATGACCCGCGCGGCAGAACGCCCCCCCTTGCATCGGCGGAAGTGCAACCATGTCCAGATCATCGACATCTTCCTTCAGGTCGCGCGTGTCCCCGACTATGAGATCCAGTTCGTTGTCCCGCATTGACCCAAGCAGGTCTGGTGTTTCACCGATGATGAGCTCAAGCGTGACATTTGGGTGGGCATTGTGCCATTCCGCAAGGATTGGTCCGCCCAACGATGTGGAAAACACCGCCGTCATCCCCGCGCGGATGTGACCAAATTCACCGGCCGACAGGTTATCGAGTGTTTGGTCAAGGTTGCGCGCTTCGAACAGGACGGCTTCGACTTGTCTTAGTATGACCTGCGCTTCCGGGGTCAGCCGGACAGGACGTTCCGAGCGCTCGAAGAGCAGAAATCCGAGCCGTTGCTCGAGGCTTTTGATCGCATTGCTGAGGGCGGGTTGAGTGATATGCGCCAGTTCTGCGGCCCTTGCAAAACTGCCTTCCCGCGCGATTAGCCAGAAATAGTGCAGTTGCGTCAAATTCTGCATTTTTCCCCTCCGTTCCGGCTCTCTTGGGCCATGTTACGCTACGTTCCCAATGTCTCGGATTGGCTCAACTGGCTGATCTTACGCCATATTTTCAATAGCATTTGCAATGTGAATGTTATCATTAAAAAAGTAAAGTGGAGTGAATGTCTCTAGATGCCAATACTAGGCCGCAACCGGGGTGTCGCAACCGGCATGACTTAGGAGGAGGTAACATGACATTCTACAAAACACTTGCAGCCGTTGGGTTGATCGCAATGACCGCAGTTTCGGGCGCTCAGGCAGAGACTGTTCTGAAGCTTGCAACGGCCGCCCCTGAGAAAACGCCGTGGGGCGCACAGGTCAATCGTCTGGCCGAAGCGGTTGCTGAGGAAAGCGAAGGTCGGCTCAAGATCGAACCCTATTTCAACTCGCAACTTGGCACCGAGAATGACACGCTGGCACAGTTGGCGCGTGGGCGGATCGAGATGGGGCTGTTCACTGTGAGCGCCGGTGCACAGCAGGCCCCCGAAGTCGGCCTGATGCAGCTTTATGGTCTTTATGAAAGCAATGACCAGCGGGCCTGCGTTCAGGACAACTATCTGACGGATGAAATTCGCGCGCGTCTTAGCCCTAAAGGCGTCTATTTCGGTGCGTGGGCCGAGGTGGGCAATGGTTGGCTGATGTCTGATCGCCCGGTCACAAGCCCCGAAGACCTGAAAGGGCTAAAGGTTGGCATTTCGGTCAACAAGATCAACTCTGCCTACTGGCAAACGATGGAGGCCAACCCGGTTCCCGTTTCGCCGGGCGAGGCGGCCTCGGCTTTGTCCACCGGCCTGATTGATGTGTATCCGACCGTTTACACTTTCTACATCCCGTCTGGCCTGAACAAGATCGCGCCGGTTGTGACCGAATACAACTATTCCAACGGTCCGGCCATGTGGGCCGTCAGCCAGCGCGTTATGGATCGCATGAGCGAAGAGGATCAGGCCGCGCTGAAACGTGCGTTTGATCGCTTCACCTCGAAGTCGATCATGGACGAAGTTTTTGCCTTCGAGAATGTGCTGCGTCAGATGCACGTCGATGGTGGCGGACAGGTCATTCCCGTCAGCGAAGAACAGGTCGCCAGTTTCCGTGCAAAGCTTCCCCCGTTCTGGGCCGAGATGACCGCCGAATACGGTGAAGACGGCGAAAAGATCATGAAACTGATCGAAGACGGCAAGGCAAACTGCGCCCCGTAATCTTCGACTAATTGGGCCGGGTCGCACGCATCTGTGATGCCCGGCCGCGTACTTTTTGACGGGAGTACCTCATGACCGGATCTACTTCGCCAACCGGGATCACGCGCGTTCTGGACATCTGGCATCTAATGGAACGCTGGATCGCCGTTATCGCCTTCAGTCTTATCGGATTGTTGATTTTCGCAGACGTCGCAGGCCGCGAGGTTATCGGTCCGGTTGGCCGTGCGCTGGGTTTCCAGATGGGGGCGAGCGGTGTCTACGGCGCAGGAAAGATGGCACTTTTCCTGCTGGTCATCGCGGCCTTCGCCGGGCTTGGGGTCAGCGTTGCGACGGGCGCACAGATTGTCCCGCGCGTCGCGTTCAAATGGATTCCCGAAAGCTGGGCACCTGCGGTTGATCGCCTTGGCAACCTCGTCAGCGCCAGCGTCTTCTTTGCGACGGCGTATTACGGCACGGTTTTCGTGATTTCGTCGCGGTCTATCGGAACGGTGATGCCCGGTCTCGACTGGCCCGTCTGGATTATTCAAACCGCTATCCCGATCGGATTTGCCTCGTCCGGATTGCGGTATCTGGCCTATGCCATCTGGCCCGACAGC
Organism: Thalassovita litoralis; assembly: GCF_900182725.1. Classification (GTDB taxonomy): domain Bacteria; phylum Pseudomonadota; class Alphaproteobacteria; order Rhodobacterales; family Rhodobacteraceae; genus Thalassobius; species Thalassobius litoralis. Next base: position 229,237 of record NZ_FXTO01000003.1, on the reverse strand, counting down.
GCCCCCATACGTGAGGAGATGCCAGAATGAGCGCGATCCTTCTTCTTGGCCTTGTCTTGGCGCTGCTGGTGCTGCGTCAGCCCCTGACCGTTATCCTGATTGCAGCGATTGCCTATGTGCATCTTGTCTGGGGGCATGGCTATCTTGACTACATCGTCGAGGATATGTGGACCTCGCTGAACAAAGAGCTGATCCTGTCGGTGCCACTGTTCCTGCTGTGCGGCGCGGTCATGACCGAAGGCACCGCAGCCCGGCGACTGGTGCGTATCGTCAGGGCGCTGACCGCGCCGACGCGCGGCGGGCTGGGCGTTGCGGCCATCATCAGTTGTGCCGTGTTTGCTGCGATTTCCGGCTCATCAATCGTTACAATGATTGCGGTGGGTTCCGTGCTTTACCCGGCGATGAAAGAGGCCGGTTATACGAACCGATTTGCCTTGGGTACTGTTGTGTCCGGCGGCACGCTTGGCATTATCATTCCGCCCTCGATCCCGCTTATCCTTTATGGTCTTGTGACCGAAACTTCGATTGTTGATCTGTTTCTTGCGGGGATCATACCGGGGCTGGTGCTGGTCGCGTTAATGACTGCCTATGCAATCTGGGCGAACCGCAACCAACCCGCGCAGAAAATGGATTGGCGTGAATTGCGTCTTGCTTTGCGCGAAGGGGTGTGGGCCGCGCTTTTCCCGGTAATCCTGCTGGGCGGCATCTATTCGGGTTACTATTCGCCCACCGAAAGCGCGGCTGTCGCGCTTGTCTATGCGCTGGTGATTGAATTCTTCATCCACCGCGAAATGACAATGCAGAAATATTTCAATGTTGTCACCGAGACCGCGAAACTTGGCGGTGCGCTGTTTCCTTTGATCGCCGTCGCCCTGTCGCTCAACCTTGTGCTGACGGAATACCGCGTCCCGGCGCAGATGGTTGAACTGGTCAGCGCATGGATTGACAGTCCGATTGCCTTTCTTGTCGTGATCAACCTGCTGCTTTTGGCGGTTGGTGCCTTCATGACGACGAATGAGGCGATCCTGATCCTTGGTCCGATCCTGATGCCCGTGGCACAGGCCTATGGGTTTCACCCGGTCCACTTCGGGATCATCATGATCGTCAATCTGGAAATCGGGTATTTGACGCCGCCTGTCGGCATGAACCTGATGGTCGCGCTGGTGACGTTCAAGCAAAGCTTCAATGAACTGGTGAAGTCGGTGCTGCCCTATATCGCCATCATGGTGTTAGGCCTGATCCTGATATCCGTGATCCCGTGGCTGTCCTTGGGATTGCTGTGACCGGCCTGCCTGTTTGGAAAGGAAACACCCATGAGTACGATATCTGCTGATACCACCGCTCGCCTGCGGTCCCAAGTGAGTGTGCCCAAGCTGCTGGAATGCGGCGAGGTCGCGCATTGGTGGTGTACCCATATTTCCGAATGTATGCCGACCGCGATGGTCCCAAGTGCGCAACCCGCCGCCATACTGGAGGCCGCCCCAATCGCTGGGGTGATGGATATCGCCGCCGAGACCGAGTTCGGCACCCTTGCACTGCGTGATTTCCTGACCCATCCGCAAAGTGGCGCACGGGCGATTGTCGTGATCAAGGATGGCAAGGTCGCCGCCGAAAGCTATCCTGACCTGCGCCCCGAGCAGGCCCATCTTTGGGCGTCCTGCGCAAAACCTATGGCCGGGTTGATGATCGAGCATCTGATCGAGGCCGGTCAGATCGACGAGACCAAGGGTATAGGCACCTACATCCCCGCGCTGCGCGATACCGACTGGCAGGATGTCACTGTCCATGACGCGATGGACATGACGCCGGGCATGGATTGCGAAGAAAACGAGGAAACACGCGCCAATCCATCGTCAAACGCCATCCGCGCCTTTCTGGCAGAGTTCGGTGTGCCTCATAACGGTAAAACCGAAACATTGTTGGAGGTGCTTCAATCCAGCAAACGTGTCGGTACACCGGGCGAGAAATTTGAATATGGCTCTCCTTGTACGCAGGTATTGGTCTATCTGGCCGAGGCTGTCTCGGGCCTGCCTTGGCCAGAGCTATTTCGACAGAACGTCTGGACACATGTCGCGGCTAAGGGGCCGGTTCAACTCCATCTTTCGCCCGACGGGGTGGCGCTGGCGCACGGGGTGGTGTCTTCCCGATTGCTGGATATGGCGCGGTTCGGGATGCTGTATACCCCAAGCTGGCCCAAGGTCGCCGCGAAGCAGGTGATCAGCGATGCCACACTGGCCCGCATTCGCGGCGGTGTGCGCGACAAGGCGTTTTTCATGAACGGCTATGACGGGCCGGTTTTTGTTGATCGCTTTGGCGACGACACGATGCTGGGGAATGCGCGTCAGTGGGATTGCATTTGGCCCGATGGCGACATGTACAAGGGCGGTTTCATGGATCAGGGGCTTTATGTCTCGCCCAGCCGAAATCTGGTGATCGCGTATTTTTCCACCACACCGAACATGCAGATGACCCGCTATCTGCGCCCGATCGCAACCTCAGACCTGCTTGCCTGACCATCCGAAACGGAGTTTTCCCATGACCGAGTACGTACCAACGAAACGCCTTGAGATGACGCTGGAAGACCGGCTGCACCAAGACGAAGGCTGGGTCTACATGACCGGGATGCAGGCGCTGGTCCGGTTGCCGATCCAGCAGCGCAAGCGGGACGCGGCGGCGGGCCTGAACACCGGCGGATATATTTCGGGCTATCGTGGTTCGCCTATCGGCACTTACGACATGAATCTGTGGCAGGCCGAAGCCACCCTGAAAGAGTATAACATCCATTTCCAGCCGGGCCTGAACGAGGATCTGGCTGCCACGGCAACATGGGGCGCGCAGATGGTCGGCACCTTTCCGGGTGCCAAGGTCGATGGGGTGTTTTCCATCTGGTACGGCAAGGCACCGGGCATGGACCGTTCGATGGACCCGCTACGCCACGCCAATCTGGCCGGAACGAACCCCAAGGGCGGGACGCTGTTGCTGGTGGGCGATGATCATGGTGCCAAATCCTCGACGCTGGCCTGCTATTCCGACCTGAATTTCGCGTCCTTGGGCGCACCGCTTCTGGCGCCTGCGAATGCGCAGGATGTTCTGGATATGGGGCTGCACGGGATCGCCATGAGCCGCTATAGCGGCACGCTGAGCGGCATGAAACTGGTCACTGATGTCGTCGAGGGCGGTGGGTCGGTCTATGTCTCGCCAACCAGCCCGGAAATCGTCATCCCGCCGATGGATGGTCCCGATACGTCGATCAAGCCCTTCACGCCGATCCCTTTGCAAGAGCAAATGCTTTGGGATGTGAAACTGCGCAAGGTGCTGGCCTATGCCCGCGCCAACCATCTCAACAAACAGGACGGGCCGGATAACGCCCGTATCGGCATCATCGCAGCGGGTAAGGCGTGGCAGGACTTGTCACAGGCGCTGGCGGGCCTTGGGTATCAGGACGGAAAAATTGGAAACCTGCCCGTGCGGCGGCTCAAGGTCGGCATGGTCTGGCCGCTTGACCCGCAGTTGATCGCGGACTTCGCGGAAGGGCTGGAAACGGTCATCGTGGTCGAAGAAAAGCGCCCCCTGCTGGAGGACCAGATCCGCGCCATGCTGTATGGTTCGGGCAAGGCACCGCGTATCGTAGGCAAAACCTATTCCGGGCAGGCCTATTCGGCTGATCCCGACGCCTGTGCCTTCCCCAATTTTGGCGAGATCGACCCCGGCAAGATCACCGAGGTATTGGTCAAGATTGCCAAGGAAACCGATCCCGATTGTGGCCTGTCCATGCCCAACCGTCCCGAAGCGCCGCCCTCTCTTGGGGCGGGGGCTGTCCGTTTGCCGTCTTTTTGTGCGGGCTGTCCGCATGGCCGGTCGACACAGGTGATCGACGGCAGCCGGGCCTTGGCCGGGATCGGCTGTCACACGATGGCCATGCTGCGCGACCCGCTGAAGACGAATTCTGTCAGCCACATGGGCGGCGAGGGTGTCATGTGGCTGGGCCAATATCCCTTTACCGACGAACCGCACGTCTTTTCCAATATGGGCGACGGCACATATTTCCACTCCGGCCTCATGGCGATCCGGGCTGCCATCGCGACCAAGGCTAATATTACCTACAAGCTGTTGCACAACGGTTTTGTCTCGATGACCGGCGGGCAGCCGCATGATGGCGAAATCAGCCCCGAACAAATGGTGGCGCAGTTGCGCGGCGAAGGGGTGGAGCGGATCGCGCTGGTCACTGATGAAGTCGAGAAGTTCGACGGCAAGGGCATCTTCTCGGGCGGGGTGAGCCTGCATCCGCGTACCGAACTGGAACTGGTGCAAAAAGAACTGCGCGAGATGCCCGGTGTCACCGTCATCATCTATGATCAGCCTTGCGCAACGGAACGTCGCCGCCTGCGCAAACGCGGCAAATGGGTAGACCCGGACAAGCGGGTTTTCATCAACCCCGAGGTCTGCGAAGGCTGCGGCGATTGTTCAACCGTGTCCGCCTGCATGGCGATTGAACCGCTGGAAACCGAACTGGGGCGCAAGCGCAAGATCAATCAGTCGTCCTGTAATAAGGACTTTTCCTGTGTCGAAGGGTTCTGCCCCTCGTTTGTCACCCTGTCCGGGGCGACGCCGCGCAAGGCACGGCGCAAGGATGTCACCATCGACGTCAACCACCTGCCAGAGCCGGTAATGCGCCCGATTGATGGGTCTTGGTCCATCCTTGTGTCCGGCATCGGCGGGGCAGGGGTTGTGACCGTGGGCCAGACGCTTGCGGTGGCGGCCCATGCGGACGGATATTTTTCCTCGAACTTAGACATCACCGGGCTGGCGCAGAAATATGGCGCGGTCCACAGCCACATCAAGATCGCCAGCAGCCCCGACGACATGCGTGCCACCCGGATCGCCACGGGCGAGGCGGATGCGCTGATCGGCTGTGATCTTGTTGTGGCCGCAGGGGATGAGGCGCTGTCGAAACTGACGCCCGGCAAGTCCGTCGCGGTAACGGACACGACCGTTGTGCCAACGTCCGAGTTTTCCAAAAACCCTGATTGGCAGTTGAACGGCGATGAACAGGTTGAGCGCCTGACCCGTGTGCTGGGGGATGCGACCGTGGCCTTCGATGCGCAGGAACTGGCGGAAAAGGTGATGGGCGACCGCGTATTCGCCAACATGGTGTTGATGGGGGCCGCGTGGCAGCAGGGTGGGATTCCCCTGTCGCTTCAGGCGATCCATCGCGCGATTGAACTGAACGGCGTGGCCGTACCAAAGAACAAGCAGGCCTTCGATCTGGGCCGTCTGGCTGTCGCGGCCCCGCAAGAGGCGCTTTCGCTGGCGGGGGACACGGCACCGATCCTGTTGGACACCCATCGCGAGCCGACGCTGGACAAGATCACGGCCCTGCGCGTGAAGAACCTGACCGAATACAAGAATGCAGCCTTTGCCAAATCCTATTCGGATCAGGTGGCGCGGGTGCAGGCGGCGGGCTTGCCAGAGGAGGCCGTCACGGCGGTGGCCAAGGGGTTATACAAGCTAATGGCGGTCAAGGATGAATGGGAAGTGGCGCGGCTTTATTCCAAGCCATCGTTCCGCAAACAGCTGAATGAGACCTTCGAGGGCGATATGGAACTGACCTTCTACTTTGGCGCCTGGCCCTATGGTGGCACGGACCCAAAGACCGGCAAGGCGGTCAAGGGGGCGGTCAAAGGCAAGACGGCGATGCGTTTCTTTGGCCTGCTGAATCGGCTGCGCGGGCTGCGCGGCACGATGTTCGATCCGTTCCGCAACAATGACGAGGCGAAACTCGCCCGGAAGCTGTTGGCCGATTATCAGGCGGATATTGATTTCGTGCTGGCCAATTGGACCGAAAACAAGGCTGAGGCCATGACTGAATTGTTGGACCTGCCCGAACATATCCGCGGCTATGGCCATGTACGGGAACGCCACGCAAAGGATGCGCAGAAACGTCGTGACGAACTGCGCAGTGCAATTCAAAACCAAAAGGACAAAGCCGCATGACGCCTTTTTCCCACGGTGACGACCACATGCGCGACGCCATCACCACAGAAGCCGCAGCGCATACGCTTGCTAAACACATCATCCGCGAATTCGAGTGAGGAGCCACACCGATGAAACTTAGATCCGACCGCGTCACCCAAGGCGCATTGAACACGGGTGTACGTGCATTGTGGCGCGCCACCGGCACTCAACCCGAGGAGTTTGGTCGCCCGATTATCGGTATTGCCAACTCCTTTACCGAAATGGTGCCGGGCCATGTGCATTTGCAGGCGCTTGGGCGATTGGTGGCCAAGGAAATCCGCGCTGCCGGGGGCGTGCCCAAAGAGTTCAACACCATCGCCGTGGATGACGGTATCGCGATGAGCCACGAAGGCATGATGTATTCGCTACCCTCGCGCGATCTGATCGCGGATGCCTGTGAATACATGGCAAATGCTCATGCCATCGACGCGATGATCTGCCTGTCCAACTGTGACAAGATCACACCGGCGATGCTGATGGCCGCCAATCGGCTGAACATTCCCACGATCTTTGTTTCGGGTGGGCCGATGGAAAGCGGCAAGTTTGACTACCGTGGGCAGACACGGCGCATTGATGCCATCGACACGATCTATGTGTCCAGCGCCCCGGATGCCACGCAAGAAGAGATCGCCGCCGTCGAAGAAAACGCGTGTCCCACCTGTGGTTCTTGTGCGCTGATGGGGACGGCCAATTCCATGAACTGCCTGACCGAGGCCTTGGGCATGGCCTTGCCCGGTAACGGCACCATCGTGGCCACACATACCGACCGCGAAGACCTGTTCAAGAAGGCGGCGCAACGGATCGTGGAAATGGCCAAGGTCTATTATCGCGATGGTGACGACAGCGTGTTGCCGCGCTCGATCTGCACGCGCGAGGGGTTGGAAAACGCCGTGCGTATGACGATGGCAATCGGTGGTTCCACGAACACGATCCTTCACCTGCTGGCTGTTGCCCGCGAAGCCGGGGCGGATTTCAGCATCGACGATTTTGATCGGATCAGCCGGGATACCCCTTGTTTGTGCAAGGTGTCCCCCTCGGCCCACGAGGTCTTTATCGAGGATATGCACCGCGCGGGGGGGGTGATGTCAGTGGCCCACGAATTGCTGAAGGCAGGCAAGTACAATGGCGATGTGCCCACCGTTCTGGGCCAGCCCGTCGCAGAATATTGCGCCGATTGGGACATTACCAATCCAGACAATACCGAGGCTCGCAAACTGTTTTCCGCCGGTCCGGGTGGTATCCGGTCGATCAGCGCCTTTTCACAGTCGAGCCGGTTCAAGGAACTGGATACCGACCGCGAAAAGGGTGTCATCCGCAACGCCGAACACGCCTTTACCGCCGATGGTGGCCTTGCCGTTCTGCGGGGCAACCTTGCGCCGGATAGCTGCGTGGTGAAATCGGCTGGGGTGCCCGACCCCCTTTGGCAGTTCCGTGGCACGGCGGTTGTTTCCGAAAGCATGGAAGAGGCGCTGGAGAAAATCCAGAACGGTACGGTGCAGGCGGGAAACGTCGTTGTCATCCGCTATGAAGGGCCGCGCGGCGGGCCGGGTATGCGCGAGATGCTGACACCCACCGGCGTGATGAAAGCGATGGGTCTGGGTGACAAGGCCGCGTTGATCACCGACGGGCGGTTTTCGGGTGCGACCTCTGGCCTGTCGGTGGGGCATGTCTCGCCCGAGGCCGCCTCTGGCGGGGTGATCGCTTTGGTCGAAGATGGCGATGTGATCGAATTCGACATCCCCAATCGCCGTGTGCATCTGGATGTGTCCGATGACGAACTTGCCCGCCGCCGCGAAGACATGAACGCTCGTGGTGACAAGGCGTGGAAACCCGCGACCCGTCAACGCGAGGTTTCTACAGCACTGCGGGTTTTTGGGTTGTTGGCCGGGTCCGCAGACAAGGGCGGCGCCCGAGATACAGAACGTCTGGCCCGGTTGGAACGGCTGTCGGCCGAAGGCTAAGGGAAAGGACCAAGGATGACAAAGATTGTGACCCTGTCTCGCCCGCTGCCGTTGCCTCGAATCCAGGCTGACGGAGAAGCGTTGGAATTTGTGCCGGTTTCGTCTGCGGCGGAAATCCCGGAAAAGGCGCTTGCGCATATTTCTACGGCAGTTGACCCGGTTGATGGCGATTTCATTGCCGCCATGCCGGAAGGGCTGCGCCTGATCGCTAATATCGGCGTCGGTGTGGATAATATTGATCTCAAGGCCGCATCGGCACGCGGGATCACGGTGTCCAACACTCCTGTCGTGACCGAGGATACCGCCGATCTGGCGTTCGCCCTGATCCTTGGCGCGGCACGGCGCACGGGGGAGGGCGAAAGATTTCTGCGGGCAGGGTCTTGGGCCGCCGGAGAGGCCCCGTCACCGCTTGGCACCCGCGTTCATAGTCAAACGCTTGGGCTTGTGGGCTTTGGCCCCATCGCGCAGGCCGTCGGACGGCGGGCTAAGGGGTTCGGGATGAATGTGCTGTACTGGAACCGCACCCGCCGCGAAAGCGCAGAAGCGGCCATTGATGCGACTTTCGTACCGGATATGGCCGATCTGCTGGGGCAAAGCGATTTTGTCTCGGTCCATACCGCGCTGGCCCCGGCCACGCGCAACCTGATTGATGCCAAGCGTCTTGGGCAAATGCGCAAGGGGGCTGTTTTGATCAACACCGCACGCGGCGGCATCGTGGACGAGCAAGCGCTTTGCGACGCATTGAATACAGGCCATATCGCGGCTGCCGGTCTTGATGTCTTCGCCGGGGAACCGAAGGTGATCCCTGCGCTGTTGGAACGGCAAAATGTGCTGTTAACCCCGCATATCGGGAGTGCGACCACGGCCTGCCGAATGGACATGGTGCAATGTGTCCTTGCGAATGTCGTTTCGTTTCTTGAAGGTGGCAGCGTTTTGAACCCGGTGACGCCCGAGTGATCCCACGCCCTGAATTTTGAAGGAACCATCATGCCCACCATGAATCTTGTCCCCGCGTCCACCGAAGATTATCGCCGCATTGCCGAGCGCAAGCTGCCACGGTTTCTGTTTGACTATGTCGATGGGGGGGCGTTCGGCGAAACCACGTTGGCAAAGAACACCGCCGACTTCTCGAAAATCGTGCCACAACAGCGTGTGATGCGGGATGTTTCGGAGGTTCAGACTTCCACGACGCTTGCTGGCCAAGAAACTGCGATGCCCCTTGCTTTGGCTCCGGTCGGGATGGGGGGGATGCTGGCCCGCCGGGCCGAGGTGCAGGCCAAACGCGCGGCGGATGCGGCGGGGGTACCGTTCACGCTTTCGACAGTGTCGATCTGTTCGCTCGAGGAAATCGCTGCGGTATCTGACAAGCCATTCTGGTTTCAGCTCTACATGCTGCGTGACCGGGATATCGTGACGGAAATCCTTGATCGTGCGTGGGGCCTTGGGGTGCGCGTGCTGGTCTTTACGGTCGATCTGGCCGTTGTAGGGGAACGGTATCGCGATGTGCGCAACGGGATCGCGGGCGGTGCCAGCGCTTGGGGGCGTATTTTGTCCGGGCCGCTGTCCTATCTGTCGCATCCCACTTGGCTGATGGACGTTGGGTTCAAGGGCAAGCCGCATACTTTCGGGAACCTTGCCAGCTATGTTCCGGCTGCGACCAACCCCACCCAATATCGCGAATGGGTCGGAAACCAGTTTGACGCATCGGTGACGTGGAAAGATATCGAATGGTTGCGCAGCGTCTGGAAAGGCAAGCTTATGATCAAGGGCGTCCTGTCGGCCGAGGACGCCGCTGCGGCGGTCGGGGCCGGGGCGGAGTCCGTGATCGTGTCAAATCACGGCGGGCGACAGCTTGACGGGGTGGCCTCCAGCATTTCTGTTTTGCCCGAAGTGGTCGCACGGGTGGGCGACGCGGCTGAGGTTCTGATGGATGGCGGCGTGCGCAGTGGGTTGGATGTATTCCGCGCACGGGCGCTGGGGGCGAGTGGTGTCCTGATTGGCCGGTCATGGGCCTTTGCGGTAGCCGCACGCGGCGAGGCAGGAGTGACCGGCCTGCTTACTGCCTACCGCAAGGAATTCCAGAGCGCGATGGCCCTGTGTGGTGTCACGAATGTGGCGGACATCACATGCCACTCTATAGCCCAAACTTAGCACGACTTTGCCTATTATGCGACAGAAGCGTGATGCGTCTGCCCTGCGTGCAATTCGGTCGGGCGCTTCCAGCGCAAGCTGAGGCACATGTAGAGGCATTGTTGATGGCGTACAGCCCCCCACTATAAATTGGGGGGGCGCGATGGATGCGTGTTTCAGAACAGTTTTCAGCGTGTGAAACGGTGCCAGCAAAGACCAGCCCGGCGGCAAGCCGAGCCGATTTCAAAGTTTTGAATGTCATTGGCCCCTCTCCGTTCCGCATTAAGGGACTCACAGGGAACGGGCAGTCGTCCAGTAAACTGGGGGACTCCATTTTCTGCAATGTGGTAACGGCCTGTTTCGATCTGGGGTTCACTGGGTATTTCGGAAGAAATTCGGAGAATCGTGCTTCCTGTTTCGTGATCGCACGGCATGAAATTTCGATGGTTTTCACGACCCGACGATGAGGGTGTCCTGACGCCCCAACACCGCATGACTGTCAGGGAACTTTCGGAAAATGACGTAATTACATGGCTTTAAATTTATGTGAACAATTGTCCAAAAAAAATCTGGACAAAAGTTCAAAAATTTTTGATGCTTTTAGACAGGGAGAATTTCGCCGGACGTTCAGGCTGCTGTTTCAAGGCCACCGTCAGGCACCAAATCAAAAAGGGAGGAGGCCCCGGATGCATGCGCAGGCGTTGCAACCGTCAAGACGGTCATTTCTGAAACTTGGCGCCATCGGTTTGGCTGCCGTTGTCGGTGGCGGATATATCGCTGCCCGGATCACGGATGGATCAGCGGCCCCGCTGTTACCCCAAGCCGCCAACCTAAGCGCGGAAGTGCAGCAAATGCTGTACCGCGTGTTTGATGGCGTGCTGCACGGCATGTTGCCGCAAGGGCGCGAACAGGAATTGCTGACCAAAACCGTTGGCGCGCTGGATTACGGCATTTCCGGCCTGCCGCCGCATATCCAAAAGGAACTGACCGGGCTGTTGTCCTTGCTGGCCTTTGCGCCGGTGCGGTTCGCCCTGATTGGCCGCTGGAGCGGCTGGCAAAATGCCACGCGCGAAGATGTCACTGCGCAGATGAACGATCTGAAAGGGTCGGACAAGGATTTGCAGCGCCTGATTTATATCACCCTGCACGATCTTGCGACCTCCAGCTTCTACGGGCTGGAAGAGAGCTGGGAATTGGTGGGCTATCCGGGGCCGTTGGTCACGGGACCGGGCGAAGAAGTCTGAGGGGAGGATAAATTATGTCTGTCATGGATACCCGCGATATCATTGATGCCTCGACCCTGACGGGGGACAAAACGATCGACGCTGATGTTGTCATCGTTGGCACCGGGGCCGGGGGTGGCTTTACCGCCGAAACCCTGACCCGCGCCGGGCTGAAGGTGGTGATGGTCGAAGAAGGGGCGTATCATACCGCCAAGACTTTTTCCCAGAACGAGGCGATTGCCACCGCGATGCTGTACCAACAGGGCGGTGCGCAGAAAACCAAGGATGGCGGCATTCTGGTGCTGCAAGGCCGCTGCGTGGGTGGCGGGACCACGGTGAACTGGACCACCAGCCTGAATACCCCCGGCTTTACGCTGGACACATGGGCGGGGGATTATGGGCTGGGCGATATGGCCCGCGATAATCTGGCCCCGTATTTCACGGAAGCAGGCGAACGTCTGGGCATTGCCCCGTGGGTCGAGGTCGAGCCGAACAACAACAACGGCAAGCTGGCCGAAGGCTGCGCCGCGCGGGGGATCGAATGGTCACGCGTGCTGCGCAACGTGCGCCATTGCGCCAATACCGGCCTGTGCGGTCTGGGCTGCCCGGTCAACGCCAAGCAATCGCAGATGGTGACGACGGTGCCTTGGGCGCTGGATAACGGGGCCAGCATTGTTGTAAAGGCCCGCGCGAAAAAGCTGATCCATGACGGCAAACGGATTTCCGCGCTGGAGGTCGCCGCGCTGGACGGGGCGACGGTGCAGGAAACCGGGCGCAAGATCACCATCCGGGCGCGTCATTTCGTGCTGTCGGCGGGGGCGATCCGCACGCCGGGGCTGATGATGGCCTCGGACTTGCCGGACCCGTCGGGCAAGGTGGGCAAGCGTACCTTCCTGCATCCGGTTGTCCCGGTGGTGGGTGTGTATAAAGAAGCGATTGATGGCTTCCACGGTGCGCCGCAAACGGTTTACAGCGATCACTATATCACCCCGAAATCCGACCGTATGGGGTTCAAGCTGGAAACCATCCCGACCACCAGCATGATCCTGTCCAGCTTCCTTGATAAACGGATCGGGAAGGATCACGCCGAACGGATGAAGCAGCTACCGCATTACGCCTGTTTCAACGCGCTGCACGGCGATGGCCACCACGCGGGCGAGGCCTGTGGCACGGTGGAAATGACGGATAATGGTCCGGTGGTGGATTACCCGATCACCGATCTGCTGAAACGGTCGGCCCGGTATGCGATCGAAGAACTGGCCGAACTGCAATTCGCGGCGGGGGCGGAAAAGGTTTCGTGCTGGCATGTGGATGCGCCCGATTTCACATCCATGAGCGCGGTGAAATCATGGGTTGCGGATGCCGATATGGGGCTGCTGAAACAGCTTTACGGTTCGGCGCACGTCATGGGCGGCGCCCCGATGGGGGTGGATGAAAAATCCGGCGTTGTGGATGCGGACGGGCGGCATTTCGCCATCGAAAACCTGTCTGTGCATGATGCCTCGATCTTCCCGACCTCGGTCGGTCTGAACCCGCAGTACACCATTTACGCAACCGCGTTGCGCAATTCCAAAACGCTGGCCGCCGCGCTGAGCTGAGCCGCAGAAAGGAACCTGACATGAACCAGATCACCACTGAATTTACCGCGGCGGATCAGATCGACGCCGATATCGCCCACCTGCGCACGGCCTTTGCCAGCGGCAAAACCCGGTCATTGCAATGGCGCAAGGCGCAGCTCAAGGGGATCATCCGCCTGATCGACGAACAAGAGGACGCGATCATTGCCGCCATTCAGGCCGACCTGCGCAAAAGCCGGGTCGAGGCGTTCATCGCGGAAATCGCCGCGATCAAGAAAGAAGCGCAATATGCGCTGAAGAACCTGAAACGCTGGACCAGCAAGAAAAAGGTGAAAACCCCGATGCTGGCCCAACCGGGCAAAAGCTGGCTGCAACCCGAACCCTTGGGTGTGGTGCTGTGCATTACCGCGTGGAATTTCCCGTGGCACCAATCGCTGACCCCGATGGTGGGGGCTTTTGCAGCGGGTAACTGTGTGCTGGTCAAACCGTCTGAACTGTGTGCCACCAGCGCCGCGTTGATTGCGAAACTGTACCCGCAATATCTGGATCCGGATGCCGTGGCCATCGTGCAGGGCGGCCCCGAGGAAACGCAGGCCTTGCTGCGTAATAAGTTCGATCACATCATCTATACCGGCGGCGGCACCGTGGCGCGGATCGTGATGACGGCGGCGGCGCAACACCTGACCCCGGTCACGCTGGAACTGGGCGGCAAAAGCCCGGCCATCGTGGACAAATCCGCCGACATCAAAATGACCGCGCGGCGGCTGGTGTGGGGGAAATTCCAATGCGCCGGGCAGATTTGTATCACTGCCGATTATGTCTTTGTTCACAAAAGCAAAAAGGCCGAACTGATCGCGGCGCTGAAACAGGAAATCGCCAACGGTCTGGGGGCTGATCCGCAGCAATCCAATGATTACGCGCGCATCATCAACGCCCGCCACCATGACCGCCTGACGGGTCTGCTGAGCGAGGGGCGCATTGTCCACGGTGGCCGCCACGACAAGGCCGATCTGTATATCGAACCCACCATCATCGAAGACGCCCCCGAGGGCGGCAAGCTGATGTCGGATGAAATTTTCGGCCCGATCCTGCCCATCGTCGAATGGGAAAAGGAAGAAGACATCTATGCCTGGATGGCGACGCGGGACAAACCGCTGGCGCTGTATGTCTTTGCCGATGACAAAGGGTTCCAGACCCGCATTGTGGACCGGATCAGCGCGGGTAACGTTGCGATCAACGATCTGATGCTGTTCGTCGTGGTGCCGGAACTGCCCTTTGGCGGGGTCGGGGCCAGCGGCATGGGGTCTTATACCGGCACGCAGGGGTTCTGTACCTTCTCGCATTTCAAGCCCGTGTTGAAACGCGGCAAGCGGATGGATCTGGATGCGCGGTATGTGCCTTATAACAGCAAGAAGGAAAAAATCATGCGGCTGGCCTGGCGATAACAGGCGACCACAGAACCCCAAGGACCTGAAGGTCTGGACAATTGTTCAGACTCTTCATAGGTCAGCTTCTGCATACTTCATTTGTTAAAGGCAATTCCGTGACAAGCACCGTCAGCGAAGAAACCAAGGTCGGACAAAAAGTTGCGCGCAAACATGCAAGCAAAAAAGCCGCCTTGGTCGAGGCAGCTTTGGCAACCTTGTCACGGTTGGGGTATTCGCAGACGAACCTGCGGATCATTGCCTCGGACGCGGGGGTATCGCTGGGCACCATCCATTATTACTTTGCCGACAAGGACGAATTGCTGCGCCTGTGCGTGGTGCGGTTCAAGGATGACTTCTTTGAACTGATCCGCGATGTGTTCGGTTCGGTGGGGACGGGTCAGGACATCGGTGAACAACTGGCCGAGGCCTTGGCCAAAACCATCGAAGACCACGGCGAAACCCATCGGCTGTGGTATGACCTGCGCACGCAGGCGATGTTCGTGGATACCTTTCGTGACGAAGTAAAACGCATCGAAATGGAAATGGCGGCCATGCTGGACGGCTATTTTTCCCAAATCGGCGCGACGCAGGTGGATGGCAAGCTGATGTACCTGCAACTGGACGCGATTTATCGCTATTGGCTGGTGATTGCCCTGACCGAAGGCGGCGAATGGCGTGCCCCCTTCAAGCAGGAATTCCTTACGGTTCTGAACAGCGCATTGATGTCGTCCCGCCCGGCCTGATCCGGGACAGGACGACAGGCCCGGTTTGCTACCGGGAAACGCGATCAACCCGCGCCGGAGCCGGCGCAGGGCCGAAGCATTGTTGCACTAAGGAGGAGGATCATCATGGGAAAACCCTGGCTTCAGCATTACGGGACCATCCCGGCAGAGATTGACACCACGGCAAACGGGACCGTTCTGGACATCATCGAACAGGCCTCGGCCCGGTTTGGCGACCGGATGGCCTATACCAACCTTGGGGCGGAACTGAGCTTTGCCGAAACCGAGGCTTTGTCGCGCGATTTCGCGGCGTGGCTGCAAACAAAACTGGGTGTGAAAAAGGGCGACCGGATCGCGCTAATGACGCCGAATGTGCTGGCCTATGCGCCGATCAGTTTCGGTATCATCCGGGCAGGGGCGGTGCAGGTGAACGTCAATCCGCTGTATTCCCCGCGCGAATTGAAACACCAGTTGAACGATGCTGACGCCGATGTGATCGTGATCTTCAACCAGTCCACCCCGACGCTGGCCCAGATCGTGACCGAAACCGGGATCAAGACGGTGATCACGCTGGGGCTGGACGATGTAAAACCGCGCGGATTGCCCACGATCCCGGTGGACCCACGCCTGTCAGACATCGCTACGCCGCTGGCGCAGGTGTTAGAGCAGGGCAGGGACATGCCCTATACCCACCCGGACATGACGCAGGACGATCTGATTTTCCTGCAATACACCGGCGGCACCACGGGCCTGTCCAAGGGTGCCCAACTGACCCACGGCAACCTTGTGTCAAACATCGAAACCCTGATCGTGTGGTTCAATGGCATGGTCAAGGAAGGCGAAGAAACCATCATCACCGCGCTGCCGCTGTACCATATCTTTGCGCTGATGGTGAACCTGCTGTCGTTCTATCGGTTGGGCGCATCAAATGTGCTGATCACCAACCCGCGCGATATGGATGCCTTTGTAGCCGATTGGGGTAAACAGCCGATCACGATTTTTACCGGGGTAAATACGTTGTATGTGGGGCTGCTGCATCATCCGGGTTTTGCCCAGATTGATCACAGCGCGCTGAAACTGTCCTTTGGTGGCGGTGCGCCGGTGCAAAAGGCGGTATCGGATCGCTGGCGCGGTGTGACCGGCATTCACATCATCGAAGGCTACGGCCTGTCGGAAACCGGCCCGGTGCTGACGATGAACCTGATGACCTCGGATGACGCGACGGCCTCGATCGGGTTGCCGTTCCCCACCACCGATATCGTCATTCTGGACGATGACGAAAACGAAGTCCCGCAGGGCCAGACCGGCGAACTATGTGCCAAGGGGCCGCAAATCATGCCCGGCTATTGGCGCAACGAGGACGCGAATGCCAAATCCTTTACCAAGGACGGGTATTTCAAAACCGGCGATATCGCGGTGATGGATGACGCCGGATATTTCCGCATCGTGGACCGCAAAAAGGATATGATCCTTGTGTCCGGGTTTAACGTCTTCCCGAATGAGATCGAGGACGTTCTGGCAGGCATGGACGGACTGGTCGAAAGCGCCTGTGTGGGGGTGCCGGATGAAAAAACCGGCGAGGCGGTCAAGGTGTTCTGCGTGAAGAAAGACGACACCCTAAGCGCCGATGATGTCATCGCGCATTGCCGCGCCAACCTGACCGCCTACAAAGTGCCAAAACAGATCGCCTTTATCGACGAGCTGCCCAAAACCGCCGTCGGCAAAATCCTGCGCCGCGAGCTGCGGGATCGGTAAACCAAGGGGGCAGAGCCATCCGAAAGGCATGGCTCTGCCCGGCAAATGCCGCATGGTTCGTCCATGTGATCGCGCCCCGGCCTCGTGTTCGAGGCACGGCATGAAGGCCACGAAGATCATGATTACCCCCTAAGCTGCCTTTGCAATGCACGTTTCAGGGCAGCCTTGAATTCTGCAACACCGCGTTTGCGCCCCGCCGAGGCGGGTTCCAGTGTCACCAGTTCCAGATAAAGCGGGTCAGACAGCGGCTTGATGACGATGGTGTCGTCTTTCAGGGCCTTCGCGGAAAAGAAATCCGTTACGGTACACAGATCCATATGCCGGGCCAGACTGACGCTGAAGGGCAGGGTATAGGCAGAAATGTATCGTTTAGGGGTGATGCCGCGACGGGCCAGTTCGGCAAAGATAAATGCCCCGATTGGCGCTTTGGGGTTTTGCATGATGCTGGCGTGATGTTCCAGACTGGCCAGATCAAAGCAGTCGTGTATGGCTAGGGGGTGATCGGCCTTCATCACGGCGACAACTGGAAACTTTCCCAGCACGGTTTGACGTAACCCGGTTGGGTTTTCCAAAACACCGCCCACGGCAATATCGGCGGCGTTGCAGCGTAACGCCTCGATCTGGGCGCGCTGACCGCCGCCTTCCAGCACCAGATCCAGTTCGGGCATCTTCTGGTAAATTTCACCAATGGCGGCCGGGACGACTTCTAAAGCCAGCGCGCTGGAGGTGATAACCCGCAGCGACGACTGTGCGCCGATTCGAATTGCCTCGACGCTTTTTTCAACCTGCGCGACCCGTTCAAACAGACCGGCGGTTTCCTCGTAAAGGCGCTGCGCTTCCCACGTTGGTTCGATCCGCCCGCCGACATTCAGGAACAGCTCAAACCCAAGTTCCTTTTCCAAAACGGCCAGATGGCGGCTTAGCGTTGGCTGGGCCAATCCCAACTTGCGTGAAGCCGCGCTAATGTTCTGCATTTCATAGACAATTTGGAAAATCTGAAGGCGGTGAAGATTTGGGCCAGACATGCGATGTCTTTCTATTGTCGGGATTGTCCCCTCTGGGTAGCAGAGGAGAGGAGAGCGAATTTACTATAGTTAAAAGCTATAGATTAGGAATATTATAGTCAATTGACTATGGGGTGCTTTCGTTCTCCAATCCGGCAACGGAGAGATATATGCACGCCTTACCCTTTATTTTCCTTTTGATGTCGGTCTTCGCGGGCACCGCGATTGCCTATTTCGTTGGTAGCGCCACGATCCTTGGATTTTGGGCTTTCGACCAAACCCGCTATCTTGCTGCGCTGCCCCAGAAGGTCATGAGCCAACTGGACGTGTTCGCATTTCTGGCCATGCCGCTGTTCATCCTGACGGGTGAATTGATGAACCGTGGCGGCGTGACCGAGGCGCTGATCCGGTTTTCCATGTCGATGATGGGGCGGCTGAAAGGCGGCCTTGGGCATGTGAACATCCTGACCTCGGTGTTCTTTGCGGGCATTTCCGGGTCGGCCACGGCGGATGCCGCGGCGCTTGGGAATACGCTTGTGCCGGTGATGGAGAAGCAGGGCTACTCGCGCGATTATGCGGCGGCGATCACGGCGGCCTCGTCGATCATCGGGCCGATTATTCCGCCGTCGATCATCCTGATTTTCTATGGTGCGCTGCTGAATACTTCGGTTGTGGCTTTGTTTGCGGCGGGTATCGTGCCGGGGCTTTTGCTGGCGGCTGTTCTGATGGTCATCAACGCGATCTATGCCCACCGCGATGACCACCCTGGCGGCAAAGGTGCCGAAATCCCCGCCTTCTGGCCTTCGCTGCGCTACGCGCTGCCTGCACTGTCGCTGCCCGTCATTATGCTGTCCGGCATCCTGTTCGGCTTCATGACCCCGGCCGAGGCTGCTGGCGTCGCAGTGCTGGCCGCGTTTTTGGTGGGCAAATTCTATGGCCGGATTTCACGGCAAGACGTGTGGGAATCGATGCTGCGCACGGGCATGTTGTCGGGGGCGGTGTTCATCATTCTGGTGGCGATTGCGACCTTTGGCTACCTGACCTCGATTGAACAACTGCCGCGCAAGCTTGGGGAACTGGTCACGCAGCTTGGGCTTGGCCCGACGGGTTATATGCTGATGCTGAACCTGATTTTCATCGTTGCGGGGATGTTCATGGACGTCAAAGCGGCGGTGGCCTTGCTTGGCCCGCTGTTGATCCCACCGGCCATCGCGCTTGGGATTGATCCGGTCCACATGGGGATTGTGGTTTGCTTTAACCTGACCGTGGGGCTGCTGACCCCGCCCTTGGGGGGCGTGTTGCTGATCCTCTCGACCGTGGTGGAAATTGGCTATTGGCGTCTGGTGCGCGCGGTTCTGCCCTTCCTGATCGCTGAAATGATCCTGCTTTTCGTACTGGCGCTGGTGCCTGACATCTCGTTGACGCTGCCGCGCCTGATGGGGCTGCACTGACCCCAACCCTGATAAACCCGGAGGAAACACCTTGAATAAACTGAAAACCCTGATGGCAGCCACGGCCAGCGTGCTTGCCTTTGCATCGGCGGCACAGGCAATGGACGATGTGGTTATCGCCTTTGCCGGAACCGAAGACCCGGTGCGCGACGCCGAATATGTCTTTATCGAAGCCTTCGCCAACAGCCTTGCCGAACATGGCGTTCAAAGCGTGATCCACCCGGCCAATTCGCTGGGCAAGGAAAGCGAACGCTTCGATCAGGTGTCCCAAGGTCTGATCAATGTGAACGTGGCCAATGGCGGCACATTGTTCAAAGCGTCGGAATTTTCGCATGTCCTGTTCCTGCCGTTCCTGTTCAGCAGCGAAGCGCAGTTTGACGCGGCGCTGGAAAATTCGGGCGCATATGATCACATGAACAAAGACACTGCCGCGCGTGGGGTTCGTATTGCCGGGTTTGCCATGCGTGGTGGGTCTTTGGGCCTGTTCAACACGGAAAAACCGATCAGCACGATGGCCGATGTCGAGGGAATGCGCTTTCGCGCCCAGAACGGCGATCAGGTGAAATACATGGAAGCCTGGGGCGCACGTCCGACCGTTGTCAGCTGGGCCGAAACGCCGAACGCGTTGCAAACCGGCGTGGCGGTTGGGCATTTCAATCCGCCCTCGACCGTCGTAGCGGCGGGTCAGGTGGAACTGTTGAAGCATTTCACCCCAATGGATGCGGGCGTTGTGCCCAAGGTCGTGATGCTGTCGTCCGATTGGTATGATGACCTGAGCGACGAAGAACAGGGCTGGGTTGATGCGGCGGTTGCTGCGGGAACCGCGGCCAACCGGGCGTGGGCCAAAAATATGGTGCCAGTATTCGAAGACATCATTCAAAAGGGCGGCATCACGATCACCCCGCTGAAGGACGGTGAGCGCGACAAGTTCGTCGCCGCGACCAAGGTTCTGTGGCCCGATCTGGTGCCTCAGCGGATCATCGACGTGATCGCGCCACACGTTAAATAAGCAAACAAACCACCCGCAGGATATCGAACATGACAGGTTTCGTCACCGCAATCAGTTCCGTTAGCGACGCAGTTGATCGCGTTTTGCGGGTGGTCGCCATTTTCTTTCTGGCCGTTATGGTCGGCCTGATCTGCCTTCAGGTGTTGGCGCGTTATGGCTTTTCCTCGCCCCCTGCATGGACCGAGGAGGCCGCGCGTTATGCTATGGTCTGGGTTGGGCTGCTGGGAGCCAGCGTGTCCTTTAAGGCGCGATTTGATCCCGCTTTGGTCAGCTATGGCCCTGAAACCGGGCGCCCCAAACGATTGATCGCGGGGGCCATTCAGGCCGCGTCCGTGGTGATCTTTTTTAGCCCGATCCTGTGGTACTGTTTCTTTGGCCCAAAGATGAATGTGGCCCGGTCGTTTTTGATGCGAACGCTTAACGTCAAGGCGGAAACATTTGATATGTCGATGATTTTCGTCTCTGTCACAGTGCCGGTCTTTATTCTTGCGATTGGGCTGCACGGGCTTTCAATGATTGTAAAATCGTTAAGCCAACCCGAATAAATCCCCCCATCGTTCCCTATCTTGGAGTTCCAGAATGTCGCCTGTTTTACCGGCAGCAATTGCTGCTGACCGCGAATTTATCCAACGCCTGACTGATATTCGCCGGGATATTCACGCCCATCCCGAAACCGCATTCGAGGAAACGCGTACCGCCGGTATCGTCGCCGCGCATCTGGAGCGGCTGGGGATGCAGGTGCATCGCGGGCTGGGGAAAACCGGGGTGGTTGGAACCTTGCAGGGCAATCGACCGGGGCAGCGCGTGATCGGGTTGCGGGCGGATATGGATGCCTTGTTTATCGAGGAGGAAACCGGGCTTCCCTATGCCTCGACCGTGCCGGGGAAAATGCACGCTTGCGGCCATGACGGGCATACGGCGATGCTAATGGGGGCCGCGGAAAAGCTGGCGCAAAACCCCGATTTCGCGGGCACCGTACATTTCATATTTCAACCCGCCGAGGAGGGCCTTGGCGGTGCGCGTGTGATGATCGAGGACGGGTTGTTTGATCTGTTCCCGTGCGATGCCGTTTATGCGGTTCACAACAATCCGCAACGCCCCTTGGGGCAGGTGATTACCCGCAGCGGCGGTTTCATGTCCGCCGGGGATACATGGGAAGTACAGTTTCACGGCACCGGCGGTCATGGGGCCATGCCCGAACGCAGCATCGACCCGACCGTTCCGGCGGGGCAGTTTATCGCTTCGCTCGGGTCAGCTATTTCGCGCCGGGTGGCTGGGACGGACAGCGCGGTGATTTCGGTCGGGCATATCGCGGCAGGGGATTACAACAGCCCCAACATCATTCCGCCCAAAGTCACGATCCGCGGCACGGCCCGCACCTATACCCCGTCCGTGCGGGATACGGTTGAACACATGATTGATGCCTTGGCACAGGGGGCGGCGGCACCTTTTGATGTGCGGGTGGAAACGATTTATACCCGGCGCTATCCGCCGCTGGTGAATAGCCCGGAAAACGTTGAAACTGCCCTGATTGCGGCCAGCCACACGGTCGGGGGCGATGATGTGAATGCGAATGCAACCCCCCAAGGCGCCAGCGAGGATTTCGCCTTTATGCTGGAAAAAGTGCCGGGTGCTTATGTGATGATCGGCAACGGGGATGGGCCAGATTCAGCCTTTGTTCATACTCCAAAGTTCAACTTCAACGACGCGCTGCTGCCGATTGGGATTGCCTATTGGCTGAACCTTGTGCAGGCCGAATTGGGCCAGAATTAGAAACCTCTTGGGTGCAGTCGATTGCGCAGCCGCGCCTTCGGCATTCCTCTGGGCCAATCCGGTCGGGTTCTTTCCAACTCCCCCTCATGCAGAGCCTCTGCCCAAGGGTATGCCTGCCTTAAACTCGGTCGGGTAGCCGATGACAGAGGACGCATTGCGTTGCCGCCAAGCCAGTTAAGCTGCTTGGCGGCAATAGTTTTTACTGGCTAAACGGTAGCGTGGAATATCCCATTTCCGATAGCGCGGCAGCGGCGGCGGGGTGCCACTGTACCGGCGGTGTTGCGCCCGCGACGAAATCTTTCGTGGTGCCGTTGACGATGGGATGCACTTCGCGGGCACGGTCCATATTGCCCAGGAACCGGGTGATGATCTGTGTCACAGCCGCATCAGGCAGATCGGCGCGGGCCATGATCCAGATCGGCACACCGAAGGTCTGCACATTGTCGTCTTGCTGCGCATAGGTGCCCGCCGGGATCGTCACCGGCACCACCGCCCCCGGAGGGTTCATGCCCATCACGGCTGTCAGCGTTTCAGGCGACACGGACAGCCAGCGCACGTTACGGCTGGTGGCCAGATCCTGAAGCGCGGGCGCGCCGCTGCCCATGACTGTGGTCAGCGCATCCAGATTGCCGTCGCGTACCCCGGCCACCTGTTCCGTCAGGCTGTTGGGGCGGGCGTCATAGTCGCCGTCATTCACGCCTTCGGCTTTCAGAACCTGCCGCACATAGGTGTTGGCCGACGATCCCGGTTCCCCCAGACCGACACGTTTGCCTTTCAGTTCACCTGGGGTCTTTGATTCCAATTCCTTGGGGACGATCATTTGAACCAGTGATGCATAGATCGGCATGATCGCCCGCAGATCGGTAAAGGCGGACGGGTATTTGCCCTCGCCCCGATACGAACTGTAGGCCTGCCCGCCGGTATGCAGGATCAGTTGCGCCTCGTCGCCGCGCAGCAGGCGGTCATTTTCCACCACGCCCGCGCTGGGGAAGGGGGTGATTTTCAGATCAGGGCTGTCTTCGTTCACCACAGTGGCCACGGCAACCGCATACATATAGCCGGTGCCGCCGCTGGACGAGGTGGCGAAACCCAGTTCGGTCCGGTCCTGCGCCAAGGCCGCGCCGCCAAGCGCCGCAACGGTGGCCAGTCCCAACAGGCTGGCCCGCAGGCCGGTCTTTTTCAGTCTCATGGTCATCTTCTCCTCCTTTGATGTTACCAGAGAGGTCAGTGCTCGGCTTGTTCCCGAGTGGGGATCAGGCCGGGCCTTGGTCGTGTGAATTCACCGATGGCAATGGCCAGCGCGATCAGTGCGGCGCCCAGCACATCGCTCAGATGATCAGGGGCAAAGGCCATCAGCGCACCGACCAGGAACATGGCGCGGCGCGGCAATCCGACATGGCCGCGGAAATAGCCCACGGTGGCTGCCGACAGGCCAACTACGGCGATGGAAACGTTCAGCAACGGCACCAGCAGTCCCAGGACATCGCCCTGAAACAGCAGGCCGGGCTGGAACACGAAAATATAGGGCATCAGGAATGCTGGCAGCGCGATCCGCAGCGACGTGACCGAGGTTTGTAGCGGTGACGCCCCGGCAATCCCGGCGGCAGTGAACGATCCCAACGCGACAGGCGGGGTGATCGCCGACAAGGTGCCGAAATAAAACACGAACATATGCGCAGCCAATGGCGGCACGCCCAGCCGCACCATCACTGGCGCGATAATCAGCGCCAGAATGATATAGCAGGCCACGGTCGGCAGCCCCATGCCCAGCACGATGGAACTGATCATGGTCAGTATCAGCAACAGTAGCAGCGAATTTTCCGCCGCCTTGGCCATGATCGTGGTCAGGTTCAGCCCCAGTCCGGTCACTTCGACGACGCCCACAACGATCCCGGCCACAGCAACGGCCACGGCCACGGGCGCGACGCTGGTCATACCGTCGATCAACGCATTCACCAGCGCCCGAAAGGACAGCCGATGACGCGGTTGCAGCAGGTTCAGCGTCAATAGCAGCGCCAACGACAGAAGTGCCGCATAGCGGGGTGAATATTGCAGCATGACCATGCCGAACAACACCACCAGAGGGGCCAGCAAGTAACCGGAATCTTTCAGCAATTCACGGGTTTTGTCCTTCTCGAAGGCATCCAGCCCCCGCAGCCCTTTCTTGCTGGCCTCCAGATCGACCACCAAAAACAGGTTGATATAGTAGATCAGCGCCGGAAACACCGCTGCCAGAATGATCGTGCCGTATCCGACCTGAAGCATATCGGCCATGATGAACACAGCAGCGCCCATCACCGGCGGCATCAACTGACTGCCCGACGAGGCCACGGCCTCGACCGCGCCAGCGAAATGCGGCGCGTATCCGACGCGCTTCATCATGGGAATGGTAAAGGTGCCGCTTGCAGCTACATTGGCCACGGCAGACCCGGAAATGCTGCCCAGAAGACCGCTGCCCACCACGGCGATCTTGGCCGGGCCGCCCCGCATCCGCCCCACCATCAATTGCGACAGGCGGACAAAGGTGTCAGACGCCCCGGTTGCCGCCAGAAAGGACGAAAACAACAGGAAGTAGAGAACCACATCGGCCACAACGCCCAGCGGAACCCCCAGTACGCCCTTGGTGGTCAGGTAGTTGCCAGCCATCAGCGAGTTCCATTTCAGCCCCCGGTGGGACAGAATGTCGGGCATTTCCCGCCCGAACAGCGCGTACAGGATGAACGCGATGGCGATAATCGGCAGCGCCGGGCCAAAGGCCAGCCAAGTGGCAAACAGCAAGGTGCCCACCATGATCGTCGCCAGCACCACTTCGGTCTGGCCATAAAAGCCCGCGCTTTCGGCGATGACTTGGAAATTCATGACGATGAACCCCATCGTCACCACGCTGGACGCCACCCCCAGATACAGCGATACCAACAGCACTTTGTGTTTCAGGGGGTTGGGCGGGGTACGTTGCGCCCAACCCAGAAAGACCAGGCACATCGCCGATCCCAGCATGATTGATCGCTGGATCAGCGCGGGATAGCTGCCATACCACGCGGTGTAGATGAAAAAGGCGGCGGTGGCGATCGCGATCACAGCAATCATCGCACGTGGTATCGCGCGGAACGCGCCGGTTGGGGATGCTGTAGCATCGGTCATGGGGTTGGCTCCTCCGGTTGGCGCTGGTCCTGACCCCGAAAGGGGCGGGGACGGACCAAGACGCCGGTCAGTCATGTCAGAATGTGATGTTGCGGATACAGCGGGGGGCTGTGTCCGAACCTCTGTGGGGCGAATGGGCCGCCCCCGGCGGTGCTTATCCCGGATCGGCGGCGGCGCGGTGCAGCGACAGCGCATCCAGCGCCACGAACCGCCCGTCGCGGGTCAGGGCCAGCGGGTTGATTTCTATCTCCTCGATGGTGGGGTCGGCGGCAAAGGCATTCCCCAAGTCGGCCAGAGCCTGTGCCAATCCGGACAGGTCGCCCTTGGGGCCGCCGCGATACCCGTCAAACAGCGGGGCGGTCGTCAGCCCGCGCAGCAGGTCCAGCACGGCATCGGGTGTCAGCGGTAAATAGGCCATCGCGCTGTCGGGGCGTAACTCCACCTCGACTCCGCCGCGTCCGATCAGCAGCAGCGGGCCAAATACTGCGTCCCGCTTGAACCCCACGATCAGTTCCTGCGCGATGGGCGACATTTCCTGAAGCAGGATACCGTCCAGCCGCAACGCCCCCGTGTTGGCGATGTCCAGCATGTCCTGCACGGTGCGTTTCAGCGTATCGGCATCCTCGAGTCCCAGTTTGACCCCGCCATGTTCGCTTTTGTGCAGCATGTCGGGGCTTTGCAGCTTGACTGCCAGGGGTGGGGTCAGCGCAGTCAACGCCGCCGCTGCCTGGTCCGGGGTCTGGATCAGAACCTGATCGGGAAAGGCCAGACTGGATTGGGCGCGGATGAAATCCTGCGCCCGAACCTCGGCGCGGGCCTCCAGCGTAGTAGGGGCGGGCAGGGGGGCGGACCATTGCGTGCCGCGCAGGCGATGGGCCTTGTCACGGGCCGCACCGATCTGCCGTGCGATTTTCATCGCATGTACCGCTTCGGGAATGTCGGGGAAGACTGGCAGACCATGTGCTTCCAGTTCCCGGACCACCTGCGCCGGGGCGCCGATCCAGACCACGGCCACCTGTTTGCCGCGATTGGCAAAGGCCCGGACCAGACTTTCAGACAGGTCTTTGGAAATACTGACCATCAGCCCGATGAACAGCACGAAACTGTCGTGATCCGGGGCATTACCCAACGCATCCAGCACCCGGCCGAAAATCCCGCTGTCCCCGGCCACGCTGCCGGTGACATCCAGCGGGTTATTGGCCGAAACGAAGCCGGGAAGCGCGTCATTGATCCGCGCCTGTGTTTCTGCGTCAAAGGGCGGTACGGCAAATCCGGCCTCGTCCAGTTCGTCCGCCAGCATGACACCGGCACCGCCCGATACGCTGATCACTCCGACATTGGGGCCGGATGCAGGCGGTTGCAGCAGGATCAGCCGGGCGACCGACATCATATCGGACAGCGAATTCACCCGCACGATACCGATCTGGTCGAACAGGGCCTGATAACGGGCATCTTCGCCCGCCAGCGCCCCGGTATGTGATGCCGCAGCCGCCGCGCCGGTTTGCGAGCGGCCCGATTTGATCAGCAAAACGGGTTTGCCCGCCGCGATGGCGGTCAATGCGGCATCGCGGAAGGCCGGGCCATCCTTGATGTCTTCGATATAACAACCGATCACGCGGGTGTCGGGATCATGGGCCAGATGGTGAATGGCATCGGACACGGTGATCCCGGCCTCGTTTCCGGTGGCGATCCAAGACGACACACCGATCCCGCGCTGAAATACCATGTCCAGCCAATAGGCCCCCAGCGCCCCGCTTTGCGACACGAAGCCAAAGCCCCCTTCGATTAGGGCGTGATCCTCCATCGCGGTGGTGAAGGACGCGATGACATGGTTGCGAATATTGATCGCGCCCAGACAATTCGGCCCCAGCAACAACGCCCCGGCGGCCTCGCACATCTGGCGCAGGCGGGCCTGTATCGCCGCGCCGTCTGCCGAATATTCCCCAAAGCCGGAAGAAAACACGACAAAGGCTTTTACCCCGGCGGCGATCCCGTCGCGCAGGATGTCCTCGACTGACGCGGCAGCCGCCGCGACAATGGCCAGATCAACCGGCGCACCGATGGCGGACAGGGACGGATAGGCCTGCAATCCCTGCACCATATCGGCCTTGGGGTTGATCGGATAAATCTGACCAGCATAGCCCAGCTTTTTCATATAGGCGATGGGCCGCCCGCCGATCTTCAACGGGTTCGACGACGCCCCCACAACCGCAATCGACTGCGGGTTCAGCAGCACATCCAGAGTCTTGAACGCATGGGTCATAGCTTTGCACTTCCCTTGATGACCGGATCGCCATCTTGATTTTCCACCCAAACGGCAAAGCCGACGCCGTCCTGCGGGTCATGCCGGGCGGTCAGCCGGTCGCCGATCCGCACGGGCTTGGTGAACCGGATGTCCAGCGTGGCGCTAGCGCAGCGGGCCGCGCCAAATTCGCGCCGCAGCATCTGCCAAATCAGCGCCAGAGACATGGTGCCGTGGGCGATTACACCCTTCATCGGCGTGGTCGCGGCAAAGGCGGGGTCCACATGGATAGGATTGAAATCATTGGTGATCACGGCATATTTGCCGATCACTTCGGCAGAGATTTCCAGCGCGACGGTGCTGGTGCGATCTGCGGGTGCGGGGGTATCGGTCAGGCTGCCCATATCATCCTCATCGTGCCGGAAAACAGAAAATTGCCGTCTTCGTCATGGCTTTGGGTTTCCAGATCCAGCCAGCGGCGGCCATTGCGCAGCTCTTTGCCGGTACAGGTGACGGTGGTGCTGACGGTCTGGCCCAGCTTTGGCAGGCGGTGCAGCGCAAAGGCTTGGCTGGCATGGACATTGCCGGGCGGGCGCGGGGCAATCAGTTCCATGTAGGCGTTCATCACCAGAACGGCGGTCATGCCTTCGGGCATGTCGGGCGCACAGGCGTCGTCGTCGGGGAACAGCGCTGTCCATTTGGCAAACAAGGCGTCGTCCAGCGTGACAGGCGCCGCGCCGAAGCTATGGCCGGGCTGGAAATCGTCAAAGGTGATCATACGCGGCTCCTTTGGGCTTGCGGCATCTTGAACCCTTCTGCACCACGCGGTTCGAACACGATTTCCACCGGATCGCCGATCTGTGTGTCCAGCCGGTCGGTGCCAATCACGTTCAGCATCAGCCGCACGCCTTCGGTCATGTCGACCAGCGCCAGCACATAGGGCAGGTGATCGCGGAATGCGCTGGTCGGGCCACGATGGACGATGGAAAAGCTGGCGATCACGCCGCGCCGGTTGCTTTCGCGCCAGATCAGCGCGTTGGAGTGACAGGCGCCGCAATAGCTGCGCGGTACGGCCTGAACCGCCCCGCAAGCGCTGCAATGCTGAAGTACCAGACGCCCCTGTTGCGCGGCATCCCAATAGGGGCGGGTATCGGCATTCGGGGTGGGGATGGGTAGATCCATTCGCGTTACTCCTGTCCCAGAACAAGGCTGCAATGTGCCGACAGAATGCCGCCATCGCCGTGGACAAAGGCCAATTCGGCCCCCCGGACCTGCCGGGCTTCGGCCTCGGCCCGCAACTGGTGAACGGCTTCGACGATATGAAAGGCACCGCCAGCGGCCCCGGAATGGCCATAGCTCATCAGGCCGCCGTGGGTGTTGGTGGGCAACCGCCCGCCCAGCGACAGATCGCCCGCCAAGGCAGCTTTGCCTGCCTCGCCCTTTTCAAAGAACCCGATGGATTCCAGTTCTGCCAGCAAGGTGATGGTGAAACTGTCATAGATTTCCGCGACGTCGATGTCCCGCGCCGTCACCCCCGCCTGCGCAAACGCCAGCGCCGAGGAGGCTTTGCAGCCGAATTCCGTCAGGGATGGGGCGGCCATGATATGTTCATGGGTATGTCCCTGTCCGCTGCCCAATACCCGCACGGGTTTGCGGGTGTCCCGCGCCGCATCCGCTGCGCTGACGATCACCGCCGCGCCGCCATCGGAAATCAGACAGCAATCCAGCAGCCGCAGCGGCGACGCGATAACGCGGCTGTTGGCGACATCCTCCAGCGTCAGCGGATCGCGTTTGGTCGCCTTGGGATGCAGGGCAGCATGTTTGCGAGCTGCCACCGCAATGGCGGATAATTCGTCCCGCGACACGCCGTACCAATGCAGATAAGCCTGCGCCACCAGCGCATAGGAGGCCGGAACCGACATGCCATAGGGTTGTTCGAATTCAGGGTGGCCCACTGTGGCCAGCGCCGCCACGGCCCCGTCGCGTGTCATCCCCGTCAGACGGTTGTCGCCGGTGACGCACAGCACATGACGGCACGCCCCGGATTCCACCAGTGCCACCGCATTGGCCAGCATAATACAGGCGGTCGCCCCCCCGGCCTGAATGGCGGTGTTGAAGCTGGGACTGATCCCGAAATATTCGCTGAACACTGAACTCAGCATCAGATGTGGGACGGTCATCGAATAGCCGCATAACACGCCGTCAATATCCTGCGCGGTCAGGCCCGCGTCTTTCAGTGCGGCATTGGCGGCTTCGGCGTGTAGCCCCAGCGCGGTCGATCCGGGCAACTCGCCCATCGCCGTATCGGCGACGCCGGTAATACAAGCTGTATGCTGTTTGCGCGGCGTCATCGGGGCGTGTCTTTCTTGGTCATGCTGTCCCAGTCAAATTCAAGGGGTTTCTTGTCCAGGAAGCGTTGAACCGCTTCCTTGTGATAGTCCGAGGCAAGGCACAGCGCCTGCGCCATGGCTTCCATGTCGGCCAGCGCCCGCTGATCGGTATGAAGTGCCTGATTCAGGATGGTTTTTGCCATGCCTGCCGCCAGCCGTGATGATGTATCGAACCGCTTTGCAAAGGTCAGTGCGGCTTCCAGCAGGGTTTCAGGGGCGTGAATTTCCAAGACGATCCCCATATCCTGCGCTTCGGCGGCAGACAGGGACCGGGCGGTCATTACCAGTTCCTTGGCGCGGGCCAGCCCCACAATGCGCGGCAGCAAAAAGAACCCACCCAGATCGGGAACCAGACCGATCCGCCCGAACACGGCACAGAACCGGGCGCGGGGGCTGGCCAGAATGAAATCCGCCGCCAGCGCCAGATTGAACCCCGCGCCAAAGGCCGGGCCATCCACCGCAGCAATCACTGGTAATTCCAGATTGGACAGCTCGGTGAACCATGTGTGCAGCTTGGCAATCCGTTCGCGGTTTTCGTCTACGGGGCGTTCTTCTTCGGTCAAGGCCTTCAGATCGCCCCCGGAACAGAATGCACCGCCGCTGCCGGTCAGGATCAGAGACCGCAGCCCCCGGTCCGCGCGGATCGCTGGCAGCAAGGCGGCGATTTCATCGCGCATGGCGATGTCCAAACTGTGCCGAACTTCGGGCCGGGTGAAGGTGATGATGCCGGTCTGACCTCGGGTTTCATAGGTCAGTGTCTGGAATGCGCCGGTCATGTCTCCTCCTTCATATTTTCGCAATGGTGAATTTATTTTTATATAGAGAATATTGGAATCTAGAAAATGACCTGTCAATCATTTTTTAGACTCTTGCGCACCGCAGTTCCGGACAGGTGGCGCGCAACGCAACAGGCCCGGCACTGGGCCGGGGTAGGGGGCGTATAAGGGTTGGGAAAATGGTCCGTTCCGGTCTTGGTACGGGAAGGAACAAGACCGGAACGGGGTTCGGCGCTTTGGGGCTTACAGCTCCAGCGCGCGCGAAATCAGGTTGCGCTGCACCTCCGAGGTGCCTTCGCCAATGACATAAACCAACGCGTCGCGATGAATGCGTCCCACGGAATAATCCCGCATGATCCCCGCGCCGCCGTGGATGCGGATTGCTTGTTCCGATGCCCGCACTGCAACTTCTGAGGCAAACAGCTTGACCTTGGCAGCCATATGCGTGGTCAGCCGGTTTTGATCGACCAGCCAAGCCCCGTGATAGACCAGCCAGCGGGCGGCTTCGATTTCCGCATCCATGTCGGCGATCTTGTGGGCGATGGCCTGATATTGCCCCAGCCGTTTGCCCGCCACTTCGCGTTCACGGGCATAGGCGATGGACGCATCCCGCGCCGCGCGGGCCATCCCCAAGGCATTCGCGGCCACCCCGACCCGGTTTTCCGACAGCGAGTCGATAATGATCGGATAGGTGCCGGTCTGGTGCCCCAGCAAGGCATCGTCCGGGACTTCCAGCCCGTCGAAATGGATCAGTCCGGTTTCCGACGCTCGAATCCCCTCTTTCTCTAGTTTGTGGATGGATACGGCGGGGTTGGGCAGGTCGATAATGAACAGGCTGATTGCATGGGGCTTCAACTCGGGCGAGGTGCGGGCCGCCAGCAGCATGAAATCCGCAATCGGAGAGTTGGTGATATACGTCTTCGCCCCGGAAATTCGCCAGCCGCCCTCAATCTTTTCTGCCTTGGTGGACAGGGCGCGAATATTCGATCCGCCACCGGGTTCTGACAGGCCAAAGGCGCTGATCCTCCTGCCTTCGAATGCGGCGGGCAGGTATTTCGCTTTTTGCTCGGGCGTGCCTGCCTTCCAGATCGGCCAGATCCCCAGATGGGTATGGGCTGACCAAGAGGACGCGAACGCCTGACTGGCATAGCTCAGTTCTTCGCGCACGATGCAATCGCTGATTTTGTCCATGCCGGACCCGCCATCTTCGGTCGGATAGCGCACCCCCAGCAGGCCCAGTTCACCCCATTTGCGGAACATTTCCGGCGGAAAGGTTTCGTCGTCATCGTGTTTGCGGGCAATCGGTGTGATTTCCGACGCGGCAAAGCGCCGGACCATATCGCGGACCTGTTCGTGTTCCTCTGTAAAGGTGAAGTCCATCTTCCCTCTCTCCTCCGATATTCTTATTTGAGAATAATATTTGAGATGGAGAATAATTGGCTTTGCGATCCCTTGGCAAGACCGCAAAGCCGTCTATCGTCAGGATTTGGGGAAAATCCCCATCTTTTTCGCGATGATCTGCAACATCACCTCGTTCGCGCCGCCCCCTACGGCGGTTTGCCGGGCTTCGCGGTACACGCGGGTGATGAAGTTGTCGTTCATGAACCCCTGACCGCCCCAGAACTGGGTCAATTCTACCGGGATTTCCATCGACAGCCGCCCGATCAGGTATTTCGCCATCGACGCCAGCTTGGTCACGTCCTCGCCGTTCAGATAAGCCTCTAATGCGCGGTACAGCAGCGCCCGGACGGATTCGATCTGGGCCTGCATTTCAGCCAGCTTGAAATAGATGTATTGATTGTCCAGCAATGGTTTGCCAAAGGCTTTGCGCTGGCGCAGATAGTCGATAGTTTCTTCAATCGCGATGTCCAGAAACCGCCACGACCGGGCGGTGACAAACAGGCGTTCCTCCTGAAACTGTTCCATCTGATAGCGGAACCCGTGGCCCTCTTCGCCGATCAGGTTGGCCTGCGAAA
Organism: Thalassovita litoralis; assembly: GCF_900182725.1. GTDB lineage: Bacteria > Pseudomonadota > Alphaproteobacteria > Rhodobacterales > Rhodobacteraceae > Thalassobius > Thalassobius litoralis. The sequence goes on along the minus strand of NZ_FXTO01000003.1, from coordinate 196,665 downwards.
TGCGCACATCGTCAAAGAACAACAGCGCCGTGTCCGAGGACCGATACCCCACCTTGTCCAGTTTCTTGCCCACGGTGATGCCGGGCGTGTCCAAGGGCAGGGCGATCAGGGATTTGTTGCGATGGGGACCGTTATCCGTGTCGGTATTGACCAGCAGGCAAATCCAATCGCCCTGAACCCCGTTGGTGATCCACATCTTCGATCCGTTTATGATGTAATCGCCACCATCTTTACGGGCATGGGTTTTTAACTGTGCCACATCCGATCCAGCGCTCGCTTCGCTGACGCCGATACAGCCGACCAGATCGCCCGCGATGGTCGGGGCCAGGAACTCTGCCTTCAGCCGGTCGCTGCCATGTTTGGCCAGCGCCGGGGTACACATGTTGGTCTGTACCCCGATGGCCGAACAAATGCCCATCGTGCGGATATTCCCCAACTCCTCGGCAAAGGCGATCTCGAACGAAAAATCCAGTTCCATCCCGCCCCATTCGGCGGCTTTGCCGATCCCCAGCAGTCCGGCATTGCCAAAGGCTTTCATCACCTGACGGCCGGGGAAAATGCCCTCTTCCTCCCATTGGTCGACAAAAGGGTTCACATGGGTGTCCACCACAGCCTTCGTGGTGCGGCGCAATTCGTCGTGTTCCTGAGTCCAGATCATGGCTTGTCCTTGGGATTGGGGCGCTGCCGCACGATCAGATGCGCCTCGCCGATTTGTGAAACCCGTCCGTCCGGAGCGGTGATGCGGATTTCCAGTACAACCGTGCCGCTGCCCCGCGTGGGGGCGGTGCGACCGATCACCGTGGCGTCAGCGGTCAGGCTATCGCCGACAAAAGCGGGGGACAGGAACCGCCACGGGCCAAGCTGTCCCATCGCGATCAGGCTGTCGCCCAGTACATTCCCGATGGATGCCATGGCCTGCGCCACCGGATGCGGCCCATGCGCAATGGCGCGGCCAAAGCGGTTGTCCGAACTGGTGTTGATCGGGTGATAGGCGTTGAACAGCTCTGAATGCCGGGCAATCCGCGCGGCACTGCAATCTATTGTCGGCAGTGACAGGACTGTGCCGGGCAGCAGGGTGTCGTACCAATAGTCGTTACATGATTCCATCATAACCTCCCTTTGTAGGAAGGTTAATCTTTGTGATTTATGAATCACAAGTCATTTATTTGATTGATTAGCCTTTCTGTTCGGCGATCTTAGCCAATCCCAGCATGTTGTGGCTCAGCGCTTCCAGCTTTGCATCGTCGATCTGTTCGGAAATGCCGATGGCGCTGACCGCCAAAAAGGGCTGCCCCTTGGCGTCGGAAAGGGCGATGGCGACGGTGGTGATCCCAATGGCGAAATTGCCCCGGTCTACTGCGAACCCGGCTTCGCGCACCTGTTGCAATTCGGTGTACCACTGGTCGAAATCCAGTGGGCGGGCCAGGCGTACCTTCTTGAACTGGCGTTCCATTTTAGCCTTTGGCAGATTGCTGAGCGTGGCAAAGCACCGCCCCAATGCACCAGAGAACAGCGGCAGCCTTTGCCCGATCCGCATTGAAATTTGCACCGTCGCTGTGGGTTCTGCCCGGTCCACCAGCACCACCCGATCTTCTTCGACCACCTGCCACAGGTTCATGGCCACCCCGAATTTCAACGCCAGACGCTGCAATTCAGGATGCAGTACGCGAATGTGGTTTTCCCGGTCCAGCGCCCCCTGCGCCAGCGACACCACGCCCATCGACAGCGCATAGGTTTTCGTGGTCTGGTCGAAACTTGCCAGCCCTTCATGAACCAGCGTCCGCAACAGGTTGAAGCAAGTCGATGGGTTGATTGCCAGATCCCGCGCCACCTGTGTGACGCCAACCCCGCCCCGCGCTTTTTGCAGATACCGCAGGATTGCCAGCCCGTTTACCAAAGCCCCGACAAGTTTTTCCGGTGCGCTTTCTTTCATGGAATCTCTCAAATTGGAAACACTATTCTCACAAGAGAATATGGCGGCCGCTTGCAGATTGTAAACTGCCTGAATGAGGCATCGTTGCCGCAGGGTTACGAAAACAGCCCATACCGCATCAGGTTGGCATATCCCTGCACAGCCGTTTCCGGGATGTCGCCGCTGTCTTTGTACTGCATTGCGATATAGGCTCGTGCGCCCAGCAGGATCGACACCACCGCCGCCAGCTCCGCGTCTGACATGCGCCGCAAATCCCCGGCCTCCATCGCGCGTTTCAGGGCGCGGTGATAGCCGTCGCTCAGCCGTTTGATATGGGCTTCATGGGCGACCGGGGCAAAAACCTCGGCTTCGTACAGGACGCGGTAAAAACCGGGATTGGCTTTCAGATAGGCGCAATAGGCGCGGAACCGTGCGATTTCCCGTTCGATCCCGGTGCCGACATGGGTCAGATCGGTGGTGATCTGGTCAGTCATCTTCTGCCCGACATAGGGCAGCAACACATCGAACAGCCCCTGACGGTCCTTGAAGTAATTATAGAACGTGCCGTGGGCCACGCCTGCCGCCTCTGTCACCTTGGCGATCGACGTGGCGGCATAGCCCATTTCCCCGACAATATCCGCTGCCGCATCCATCAGATTGCGATAGGTCAGTTGCGCCTTTTCATCCCGCGTCAGCTTGGTTTTCTTACGGGGACGCTTGAAAGACGGAACTTCGGCTTCTGCGGTGGTGGTGTCTTTCGGGTTCGGCACAGGCACATCCAAGGCTTGTCACAGGTCTTTCAGGGTCTCATCCCGTAGCACACGCTTCAGGATTTTGCCAGACGGATTGCGGGGCAAAGCCTGAACCAGACGCATGTCCTTGGGGCACTTGAAACCAGCCAGCCGGCTGCGGCAAAAGGCGGTCAACTGGTCCAGTGTCAGTGATTGGCCGGGGCGTGGTACGATCACGGCCATCGGCACCTCGCCCCATTTGTCATCGGGCTTGGCGATCACGGCCACATCTTCGACCTGCGGCATCATGAAAATCACTCGTTCCAACTCGGACGAGGCAATGTTTTCCCCGCCCGAAATGATCATGTCCTTCTTGCGGTCGGTCAGGAACAGGAACCCGTCCTGATCCAGATAACCCACATCGCCGGATCGCAGGAACCCGTCCGGGAACATGGCGGCGGCGGTGCGCTCGGGGTCTTTCCAATAGCCGCGCGTGACTTTCGGTCCGCGCATACAGATTTCCCCGGCTTCCCCGATGGGCTGGACGGCCCCCGCATCGTCGCGGATTTCCAGTTCTACCATGCTGACGGGCCGCCCGACCGACCCGATCTTGTCGATCTCGCGGCCCGGTTCCATCAGCGTGTCACCCGATACGGTTTCGGTCATGCCATAGGCGTCGATATAACGGGCCTTCGGGAACAAGTTGCCGAAATCACGGATACGGCTTTCGGGGGTGCGATCCCCGCCTGCGATACACCATCGCAAGGACGACAGATCGGGCAGTCCGTCCCGTTCCAGCGCCAGAATGCCGCTGGTCATCACCGGGGCCAGCCAGATCCCGGTAATCCGTTCCCGTGCGATTGTGTCCACCACTTGTTGCGCATCGTAATCGCGCAGCACCACCAGCGTGCCGCCCACCATATGCACGGCCATTCCCGGCAGATCGCAGGCCCCCACGTGATACAGCGGCCCCACCATGCACAGCCGATCCTGCGCACTCAGTTGCAGCGACAGAACCATATCCATGTTCTTGTAATGGAAATTGTCATAGCTGTGGGTTACGCCCTTGGGGCGGTCCGTGGTGCCGGACGTATACATCAGCCGCATCAGATCACCGCCCGCGCGGGGCTGCGGCGCATCTATCGGATCACCGCCCAGCACAAGGCCGGGATCGGATTGCGCCGCTGTATCCAGCAGCAGAACCGGGCGGTCCATCCCTTCCAAAACCGGGGCAAATTCCGCATCCGCCAGCACCAGATCCACCCCGGCATGGCCGGTGATATAGCCGATCTCCTCGGCTGATAGGCGGAAATTCATCGGCAGCGACACCGCGCCCAGATGCGACAGCGCATACAGCAATTCGATGAAGGCGCTTGAATTTTTCATCATCATGCCAACGATACTGTCCGGCCCGATCCCCCGTGCCTGCAACCCGCCCGCCAGTCGCCGCACCCGTTGATCCAGCGTGGCCCAGTCCAGCTGTGTATCGCCATAAATCAGCGCCTCCGCCTGTGGACGGATGCGGGCGTGAAAACGCAACTGTGCGGACAGGTTCAGCATGGTCAGGTTCCTTAGTACGAGCGGGGCAGGCCCAGATTGGCCGTTGCAATATAGTTCAGGATCATCTCTTCGGATACCGGGGCAAACCGGAACAGCCGCGCATCGCGCCACAGCCGCTCGGCGTGCATTTCCTTGGCAAAGCCCATGCCGCCCATCACCTGCATCGCCCGTTCCGCCACGGCCGAGGCCGCCTGCGACGCGATCAGCTTCGCGGCATTGCTTTCCGATCCGAATGGGACGCCATGATCGAACAGCGACGCGGCCTTGAGGTTCAGCAGCTTCGCGGCTTCCAGTTCGGCCCAGTGTTGCGCCAGCGGGAACTGGATCGACTGATAGGCACCGATCGGGGTGGTGCCGAACACCCGGCGTTCCTTGGCATAATCCACGCCCAGCCGGATCGCCAGACGCCCTGCGCCCACCAGACCGGCGGTGGTGACGATGCGTTCGGTGTTCAGCACGTCCAGCAACTGATGCCAGCCCTTGTCCACATCCCCGATCAATTCATCGGCGCGGACATGCACGTTGTCGAAATACACCTGACTGGATGACAGTGTGTTGGTGCCCAGCTTGTCAATTGCGGTATAGCTGACGCCCTCGCGGTCGGTGTCGATCATGAACAGGCTTATTCCACGGGTCTTTTTCGGGGATTGGTCGACGGGCGTGGTCCGAGCCACCACCAGCATTTTCTGGGATTGTGGCACCCCGGTGATCCAGATTTTTTGCCCGTTCAGCCGCCAGCCACCGGAATCCGCCACAGCAGTCGTGCGCAGTTCCAATGAATTGGTCCCTGCATCCGGTTCGGTCAGCGCCATGCAGAACTGCATTTCACCGCTGCACATTTTCGGTAGCCAGTCGCGTTTCATCTGGTCGGTGCCATATTTCGCCACCGACACGCCGCCGAAAATCGGGTTCAGCATGAATACCTGTGCCAGCGTTGCACCAGCGCCCCCGGCGCAGAGTTCCTCGATGATCAGCGCGACCTCGACCATACCCAGTCCTGCCCCGCCCAATTCTTCGGGCAACATTGCCCCGGCCAGACCGGCGTCGCAGATCGCCTGCCAGCATTCCGAGGGAAACGCCTTGTCGGCGTCGTGCTGCCGCCAGTAGTCGGGGCCAAAGGCCTCGCCCACCTTGCGGGCGGTTTCGATCATCAGTTTTTGTTCGTCGTTCAGAATGAAATCCATATCGGGCTCCGGGTGTTGGGTCAGGCGGCCTGACGCGCGGGGCGCAGCAGACGCAGAGGCGTTTCCAGAAGGGTGGCCAGATCGGCCAGAAAACGGGCGGCATCGGCCCCGTCAATGATGCGGTGATCGCAGGCCAGCGTCAGGGTCAGTTCGCGCCGCAGCGCGGGGGCGCCGCTGGCATCGGGGCGGAACACCTGCCGTTCGGCCCCCACGCCCAGGATCATCGCATTGGGTGGGTTGATGATCGGCGTCAAAGACGTGACGCCAAACATGCCGACATTGGAAATGGCAATCACCCCGTCCCCGACATCCGACGGGCGCAAGCCCCCGGCGCGGGCGCGGTCGGTCAGTTCGCGCGCCTGCGCGGCCACCTCGTCCAACGATACGCCTCCGGCGTCGCGGATCACCGGAATCCGCAGCCCTTCGGGGGTTTCCGCAACCATTCCGATATTGGCCTGACCAAAGGCCACGATCCGGTCGCCCGCCCAGATGCGGTTCATTGCCGGGCGTTCGGTCAGTGCGATTCCCAGCGCCCGGATTAGCATATGCGTCACCGAAATGCGCGGGGCGGCGGGGTCGGCATTCAATTGCGCCCGCAGCGCGGACAAGGCGCTCAGTTCGGCCTCATGCGTGACATAGAAATGCGGAATCTCGCGTTTGGCGGCGCTGACCCGCTGCGCCGTGGCCAGACGGATCGCATCGGGAATGATCTCTGTCACCGCGGTCTGGGCCGCGGGATGCGGGGCCGGGGAGGTTGCAATTGGTGCGGTTTCCACATCGCGGGCCTTGATCCGTCCCTTGGGACCGGAACCCGCGATACCCTGTAAATCCACACCCTTTTGTGCGGCAATACGCCGGGCCAGCGGCGTTGCGATCACGCGCAGCACGTCCTCTTTCATCACCCGCCCGTCACGGCCCGTAGGCGTGACCTGTTCGCGGGCAATGTCATGTTCCGCCATCAGCTTGCGAGCTGACGGCGCGTCCTGCGTCGCAGGCTCTGCCGCTGCCATCTCCATAGCCCCGGACGGACCGGCAGCCGCTGCTACGTCCCCCGCCAGCCGGGCCACCGGGCTGCCAACGGGAACGGTTTCCCCTGCCGCCACCAGAATTTCCGCCAGGACGCCATCGGCCTCGGCCTCGACCTCGTTGGCGACTTTTTCGGTTTCGACCGTGAACAGCAGATCGCCTGCCTGAAAGGCCGCGCCCGGAGTGACGTGCCATTCGCTCAGCAATCCTTCGGTCATGGTCAGGCCGAATTTCGGCATCACAAGATCGGTCATGCTCAGCGTCCCGTGAATGTCGCGTCGCGTTTTTCCAAAAAGGCGCTGCATCCTTCATGGGCGTCGGCGCTGTCCAGAACCAGACCGATCATCGCCTGTTCATGTCGCAAGGCCGCCGCCAGCGGCATATCCCCGCCATCCACCAGCGTGCGTTTCAGCAGCTTCAGAACCAGCGGCGATTTATGGGCGATCTTGGCGGCGGTTTCGCGGGCGCTGTCCATCAGCGTATCGTGCGCCACTACCCGGTTTGCCAGCCCGACGCTGACGGCCTCGTCCGGGGTCAGCATGTCGCCGGTGTACATGATTTCCTTGGCACGACACAGCGGCAACTGCCGGATGATCCGCTGCGTGCCACCTGCGCCGGGAAACAGGCCCAGCGTGATTTCCGGCAGGCCCAGCCGGGATTTGTCCGACAGGATGCGAATATCCAGCGCCAGTAGCAATTCCGTCCCGCCCCCCAGCGCAAATCCGTTCACCGCCCCGATCGTGGGCTTGTCAAAGGTTTCGATCCGCCGGAACAGGCCGTGGATTTCCTCGGCGAATTCCTGATAATGCGGTAGGCCCTGACGCGAATTCAGATCGGCAATATCACCACCCGCGATAAACGCCCGGCCCGCGCCGGTGAAAATCAGAACCCGCACATCGGGGTCTTTTTCCACCTTGTCCAGCACCCGGTGCATGGCCCGGATCGTCTGCACATCCAGCGCGTTCAGGGTTTCGGGGCGGTTGATGGTGATCGTGGCAATCGCGTTGTCCACATCCAGCAAAATAGGGTCGGTGGTCATCTGAAACTCCTTCTGGGATCAGGCCAGCGTCCGGCGCAGCGCCGCGACGATCCGGTCAGCATTGGGGCGATAGGCATCTTCCAGCGTCTTGCCGAAAGGCGAGGGCGCAAATGGTGCGCCAACCCGCAAAATGGGACCGTCCAGCTCGTCAAAGCCGACATCGGCCATCCGCGCGGCAATTTCCGCGCCAACGCCAAAGGCTTCGACAGCCTCATGTGCAATCACAAGGTTATGGGTTCGCGACAGGCTGGCCAGCACTGTCGCCTCGTCCCACGGCTGAAGCGACCGCAGGTCGATCACTTCGACCTCGATCCCCTCTGGGGCCAGCGTGGCGGCGGCAGTTTCGGCCATCGCTACCGCCGCGCCATAGGCAACGACCGTTGCATCGCGTCCGGGGCGGGTGATCCTGGCCTTGCCGATTTCGATTTGTTCAGGCGTGTCGGGCAGATCGCCCTTCATCGCATAAAGCGCCTTGTTTTCCACCACGATTACCGGGTCGGGGTCGTCAATCGCCGCCCGCAGCAACCCATAGGCATCCGCCGGGTTGGACGGGCAAACCACCTTCAGCCCCGGTATATGGGCAAACCATGCCTCCAGACATTGAGAATGCTGCGGTCCGGCATTCAGCCCGCCACCATGCGGGGTGCGCAGCACCATCGGAACCGATCCCTGACCGCCGAACATCGACCGCGCCTTGGCTGCCTGATTGACCAGCATGTCCATCGACAGGGTGGTGAAATCCATGAACATGATTTCCACCACGGGCCGCATCCCGGTCAGCGCGGCCCCCACGGCCATGCCGGTGATTGCCGCCTCGGAAATCGGGGAATCATACACTCGCGTGGGGCCGAACCTGTCCAGCAGATCGCGGGTGGCCTTGAACGAGCCGCCCGCCGCGCCAATATCCTCGCCGATCAGGAAAACCGTCGGATCGGCTTCCATCGCATCGTTCAGGGCTTGGTTGATGGCCTTGATAAAACGTGTTTCGGGCATCTCTCAGACCTCGGCTCGGGTATAGACATCAGCAAGAATATCTTCGCTGCGGGGAAGCGGAGCCTCCAGCGCGGCCTGCGTTGCGGCCTTGATCTCGGCTTCGACAGAACCGGCGATTTCCGCCAGTAATTCAGGCGTACCGCCCGCCCGCGCCATTGTCTCGGCACACAGTCGCAGCGGATCGCGTTCTGATAATCCGGCGATTTCCCCGCTGTCGCGGTAATCCTGCCGGTCGCCTTCAAAATGGCCGCGCACCCGCGTTGTGTGACATTCCAGAATCGCCGGGGCAGGGGATTTGCGCATGGCTTTCACCAGCCGCCCGGATTCAGCCACCACATCCGCCACTACATTGCCATCCACCGCCCGGTAAGTGATGCCGAACGCCTTGGCCAGCTTGTCCAAGCTGGTTGCCAATTGCCGATCGGTCGGGCTGAATTCGGACCAGCCGTTGTTTTCACATACGAACAGGATCGGCAAATCCCACAGCGCGGCCATGTTCAGGCATTCGTGCAGCACGCCTTCGGCCAGCGCCCCGTCCCCGAAATAGACCACGGCAATATGGCCCTGCCCCTGAATTTTATGTGCCAGTGCGCTGCCTGTGGTGATCGGTAGGCCCGCGCCCACGATCCCGTTGGCGCCCAACATGCCCTTGCTCAGATCCGCTACGTGCATCGACCCGCCACGCCCCTTGCACAGGCCCGTCGCCTTGCCCAGGATTTCCGCGAAGAACCCGTTCAGATCCACCCCTTTGGCCAGCGTATGCCCATGTCCCCGGTGGTTTGACGATACGGTGTCGCGGTCCGTCAACGCATGGGACACGCCCACCGGCACCGCCTCTTGCCCGATGGATAGGTGTAGGAAACCGGGCACCAGCCCGTCCGCGAACAGTTTTTGCAGCCGCTCCTCGGCGCGGCGGATCAACAGCATCTGGCGATACAGCGCCGCCAGCTCATCCAATTTCATGACGAGTCTCCTTCGATTGCGCCGATCCTGCCAATGGCGGGCGGGGGTGTCAATAAAAATGACTAATGAATCATAATTCATTCAATATTGAAAAATCCCGGCGCAGGTGTATCCTGCCCGCAGCACAGAACAGGGGGCGGATATGGCGGATATGACGGGGCAACATGCGGTGATCACCGGCGGCGGTAGCGGCATCGGTTTGGCAACGGCGCAATTGCTGCGCGGGCAGGGGGCGCAGGTCACGATTCTGGATCTGGCTGACGGGGCGGATCAGGCCGCCGCCCGCATCGGCGCAGCTTTCCACAAGGCTGATGTGACCGATGAGACCGCCATAGAATCGCTGGCCGAATTGCTGGAAGCGCACACCCCGCCCACGATCCTTGTGACCTGCGCGGGCATTCTGCAACGCACCCTGCGCCCCGAGGTCCTGAGCTGGGGCGAATGGGATCGTATGATCGCGGTGCATCTGCGCGGCACCTATGCCTGTTGCCGCAGCTTCGGCGGGCGGATGGTCAAACGGCGGCAAGGCGCGATTGTCACCATCGCCTCGGTTGCCGGGCTGGGGACGGGGCCGCTGCATGGCTACGGCCCCGCCAAGGCCGCGATTGCCCACCTGTCCAAGGGGCTGGCGGCCGAATGGGGGCCGGGCGGGGTGCGGGTGAATTGCGTCGCGCCGGGCTTTACCGAAACCCCCGCGCTGGATCGTGGCCTGTCCGCCGGGGCGCTTCGGGCCTCCCGGCTAGAGGCCGCCGCTGCATTGGGTCGTCTGGTGGCGCCGCAGGAAATCGCCGCCGCCATTGGCTTTCTGGCCAGCCCCGCCGCTTCCGGGATCACGGGGGCGGTGCTTCCGGTCGATGCAGGCTATCTGGTGGCCGGGGACTGGGCAGCCTATGGGGGACTGCGTGAGCCATTGACAGACACACCTTGAGCGTCAAGGCGCGCATTTTCTGGCCAGTCAGGCTAATCTGACGCGCACGACTGGCCATGAGAACGGTATGGGCGAACCCCTTACTATTCTTGAAAACTCCAATGCGATCGAAGATCACTTAGATGCCTATGTAGGAGTGTTGTCTTCTGACCCGACAACGTTCCACCCCTTTTGCGGGGCCAGTTCAACAACCAGATCCCGTAACACATTGGTCAGAATATTCATTGCCCGCGTAGGTTGACGTTCGGGCGTTTTTCCCAATGCCGTCGACAATTTGACATTCGGCATCAGGGGAATGCCCCGGAGCTGCCCTTCGGACAATTCCCGGAACACGCAGGATGGGGGTAAGATCACGATACCGTCACCCCGCCGCGCCATTTCAATCATACATGGCATTGAATCCAATTCGATCTTAGGCGTGAAAAGTTTCCCAAGTTCGATGAATTTTTCATCCAGGACCAACCGCAATAGGTGCGGACGCCACGGGGCGATAATCTCTTGATCGGCAAGATCCGCAAGGGTCAGTTCGGTCATGTCCGGGAACATACCGGGCGCGGTCAACCCGATCAGTTCTTCCACGAAAAACGGGGTCGATTCTTTGACTGTGTGTTCTTTGGAATGATACAGAACCGCCAGATCAAGCCGCCCGCTGACCAACCATTCATAGATCGTCCCGCTGAAGGCTTCGACGATGTGAATTTTGATGTTGGGATACAGCACCTGCATTCTTTGCAGCAGCGGCGGCACCAATGTGATTGCATAGGCCGCAGGTACGCCCAGATAAACCGACCCGACCGGGCTGTCCCTGTTCGATCGCACGCTTTCATGTACCGAAAGACATTCCTTCTGGATACGCCGGGCATGTTCCAGAAGAATCCTGCCATCTTCCGTCGGTTCCACCCCCCAGTTTTGACGGCGTAACAGCTTGGTATTCAGAGTCGCTTCAAGCGACTGAATTTGGCGGCTCAGCGCCGGTTGCGCGATATTCAGATAGGTCGCGGCCTTCGAAACGTTCCCCCATTCGACGACCTGAATAAAGTTGATCAAATGGGTAAGATTCAGGTTCATTCGTCATCTTCCTCACGTTTCATGAAGGCCAGTGCCTTCACTCATCCATGCCGAAAAAGCATGACATGAATAAGAAATGAGTATTAGACGCATACTGAGACCGTCAATAGCCTTTCCCTCAGACGGCTGTCGATAACCGGCCGTCAGCACTGCAGGGGGGAGAAATGACTGCGGGAAAGATATGTATCGACGGCATTTGGCGTGCCGCCGAAAAGGGTGGAACCATTGATGTGGTCGCGCCCAGCGACGGTCAGGTGTTTTCCTGTATTGCGGATGGACAAGCCGCCGATATTGATCTGGCGGTCCGGGCTGCACGAGCCAGTCTGGCGGGAGCTTGGGGGGCAACTATCCCGTCCGAGCGCGGCAGGGTTCTGTCCCGGCTCAGCGCGTTGATCCTGAAACACGCGGACGAGCTGACCCAGATCGAAGCACGCGATACCGGCAAGCCGATGTCACAGGCGCGGGCCGATATTGCCGCCTGCGCCCGGTATTTTGAATTCTACGGCGGCGCGGCAGATAAGCTGCATGGGGAAACGATCCCCTATCTGAACGAATATTTCGTTTCGGTTATTCGCGAACCCCGTGGTGTGACTGGTCATATCATTCCGTGGAATTATCCGGCTCAGATGTTCGGGCGCACCTTGGGGCCTGCATTGGCTACTGGAAACGCGGCAGTTCTGAAACCCGCCGAAGAAGCTTGCTTAAGCTGCGTCCGTCTCACGGAACTGGCACACGAGGCCGGGCTGCCCCCCGGTGCATTGAATCTGGTCACGGGATATGGCGAAACCGCCGGGGCCGCCTTGACAGCGCATCCCGATGTGGATTTCATTTCCTTTACCGGCTCGCCAGAGGTGGGAACCTTGGTGCAGGTCGCTTCGGCCCAGCATCATCGGGCCTGTGTGCTGGAACTGGGCGGGAAATCCCCGCAAATCCTGTTCGATGACGCCGATCTGGACGAGGCTCTGCCGGTGGTCGTTGCGGCTATCATTCAAAACGGCGGACAAACCTGTTCGGCAGGCAGCCGGGTTCTGATCCAGCGCAACATTTTCGAGACGGTGACAGCGGCGCTGGCCGAACGGATCAACGGATTGCGTGCCGGATCGCATGAAAAAGACTTGCATTGTGGCCCGCTGATCAGCGCCAAACAGCAGGATCGCGTGAAACATTTCCTGACCCAAGCCAAGGCAACCAATGTTCCTTGTCTGGCGCAGGCCACGCTGGATGCTGACGCACCGGGAACGGGGTATTATGTCGCCCCCGCCTTGTTCGGCCCGGTCCCCGAAACCAGCGATCTGGCCCGTAAAGAAGTGTTCGGCCCGGTTCTGGCTGCGATCCCCTTCGACGACGAAGAAGACGCGATCCGCATCGCTAACGATACGGAATTCGGCCTGATTGCCGGGATCTGGACCAATAGCGGGGCGCGGCAGATGCGTGTCGCCAAGAAGCTGCGCTGCGGTCAGGTTTTTATCAACAATTACGGCGCTGGCGGCGGGGTGGAATTGCCCTTTGGCGGTGTCAAACACAGCGGTCACGGGCGTGAAAAGGGCTTTCAGGCCATGCACGAATTCACTGTGACCAAAACGATTGTCCTCAAACACGACTAATGAAAGGGAGCGGGAATGCGTATTCCGGGGAAAGTTGCAGTGATTACGGGTGCAGGGTCCGGCTTCGGTGAAGGGATCGCCAAACGATTTGCGCAGGAGGGCGCAAAGGTCGTGGTCGCTGACATCAATGGCGCAGGGGCCAAACGTGTCGCGGACGAAATCGGCGATGCCGCCGTTGCCATCCAGACAGATGTGACCGTGCAGGCCGATGTTCAGGCAATGATTGACCTAGCCGAAACCAAATTTGGCCGTCTGGACATCCTGATCAACAACGCAGGCTACACCAGCCGCAACGGTTCGATGCTGGAAGTCGACGAAAAAACCTTTGACCGTATTTACGATGTCAACGTTAAGGCGATTTATCTGGCCACCAAGGCCGTAGTGCCCGTGATGCGCAGGCAGGGCGGTGGGGTCATTCTGAACGTGGCCTCGATTGGGGCGCTGCGTCCGCGCCCCGGACTGGTCTGGTATAACGGTTCCAAGGCGGCGGCGACCAACCTGTCCAAGGGCATCGCGGTCGAACTGGCCCCCGATAAGATCCGGGTAAACGCGATTTGCCCGGTGCTGGGGGATACCGGCCTGACCGAAGATTTCATGGGGATGGCCAATACCCCCGAAAATCGCACGGCGTTCCTGGCGACAATCCCACTGGGCCGCATGGCCCGGCCGTCTGATGTGGCCGGGGCCGCGCTGTACCTGAGTTCGGATGACGCCGAATTCATCACGGGTGTTGCCCTTGAAGTGGACGGCGGGCGCGGGGTCTGACCCCGTCCGCTCCAACAGTGACCGCGGGCTGACAGACATCAGCCCGTCCAGCCCCAGAAACAGGATCGAACCATGCTCAACCTCTTACGTGGCCGAAAACTGGATCAGCAGATCATTGTCCTGATACTGTTTATTCTGATTTTCCTGTCATTCGCGGTATTTCTGCCGGGGTTTATATCGGCGGGGAATATCCTCACGCTGGTCAGATCGGTTTCCGTTCTGGGCATTCTGGGATTGGGCATGGCCATCGTCGTGATCGGGCGCGGGATCGACCTGTCGATGATCGCAACGCTGGCGGTTCCCGCGGCTTGGGTGATGACCCTTGCGGGGGCCGGATATCCGCCGGTTCTGGCAATACTGGCCGGGCTGGCCTTTGCAATCGCGACCGGCGTGCTGAATGGCGTTCTGGTGGCCTATGCGGAAATCCCCGCTTTGTTCGCCACGCTGGCAGTGGGCATCGGGATCGCTGGGATCGGCCAAAGCGGGCTGTTCGAATATGACATCGTGGCATGGCCCCCCGCATTGGATTCGATTTCATGGATCGGACGCGGGGTCATTCTGGGCATTCCCTATTCGATCCTTGCCTTTCTGGCGGCGGCGCTTGTCGTCCATATCTTTCTGAAAAAGACCCGAATGGGGTTCTTCATCTATGCCCTCGGGGACAACCTGCTGGCGGCACGGATCACTGGGGTGCGGGTGCGCCCGATCATTATTCTGCAATATGTGATGGCCTCGGTAATTGCCCTGTTCGCCGGGCTGGTTCTGGCCGCGTCCTCGGCAAACATGGATACGCGGATTTTCAACCTGACATGGATTTACGACGTGATCCTAGTCGTCGTGCTGGGCGGTATTGGCCTGTCCGGCGGGCGCGGCGGGGTCTGGAACGTGATTATCGGCACTTTGCTGATCGGCACGATCATCAATGGCATGACGATCATGAACGTTTCCTTTGAAGGGCAGAATCTGGTCCGGGGGATGGTGTTGCTGGCCGCGCTGATGACCGACAGCATCCTGAACCCCCGCAACGAGGAGACCGCGAAGCAAGGGGATATCTGAACTGACTTACGGCCCGGAACAAAACGTTCCGAAAACAAATGGGAGGAAAACATGAAACTATTTACCAAAGCCGCGATGACGGCCGTGACTCTGCTGTCATTCGCAATCGGCGGTTCCGCCGTGGCACAGCAAAGCATCAACGACCCGGCCCGCGATGCGCTATATGCCAGTCTGAAAGACCGCAGCGTCGTTTTCGTGCCGGTTTTCATGGGGCTTGATCTGACCGAGGGCTGGTCGAAAATGATGGCCCGGCAGGCCGAAAAGCTGGGGTATAAATACGAGGTTCGCAATTCGAACTTCAACACTGCCGCCGGTGCCCAAACCATCACATCGCTGATTTCGGAAAAGCCCGATGTGCTGGTGGTGCAGAACCCTGATGTGCAATCCTATGCCCGACTTCTGAAACGAGCCGAAGATGCCGGGATTCACGTACTTCAGCTCAACATGAAAACCAACATCCTGACCACCGGCTTTGTTGGGGCGGATGTGGTTGAAATCGGTGAAACTCAGGCCAATGCGGTCGTGAACCACTGCACTGGTGAAGGTAAATCCGGTAAGGTTCTGATCCTGGCCGGTCCGCCGACCAGCCCGTTTTCCGCCTACATGCTGCATGGCTATGAAAATGTCCTGAATGGAAATGATAAGATTCAGGTGGTCAGCGTTCAGTCGACCGGCGCTTATGAATCCGCCAAGGCAAAGTCGATCACGCAAGTGGTTCTGCAACAGCATCCGGATCTTTGCGGAATTCTGGGGGTCTGGGACAACACGGACATTGGAACAGCGGCGGCACTGGCCGAAGCGGGTAAAACCAACGATGTGTTTGTTTCGACCTCGGGCGGTGGCGGCGAATTGTCGTGCAAGGGTATCCGTGAAAACCTGTGGCAGCACTATGTCAGCTACGATGTTCCGGGACAGGCGCGCGACCTGAACGATCTGATCCTTGCAGCATTGCAGGACAAGAACGAGGTCGGTTCGACCAAGACGATCCTGTACACGCCACTGATCGAATTCACCGCCGATAACGTGGACCAGCAATCCTGCTGGACGCTCGAAAGCATCAAGTAAAATGCCCTCAGGATTGTGTCTGGCACCGTGGAATACGGTGCCGGATCACGCGGCCTGATCCCAGCGGCCCCAGTTTGACGGACCCGACGATGTCACAGACCTTGAAGAAATTACGCTATAAGTACTGGCCGGATCACATCTTCGGAGAGATCCTGCAAAAGCCGTGGATGGAAACGGCAGTTCCATTGATCGTGCTGATTTTCACCATTGTTTTCTTCAGCGCCCAGATCGACAACTTCATTTCCGCCAACAACCTGTCTGATAACTTCCGGCAGGCTGCGGAACTGGGCTTTGTCGTGCTGGGGATTTCGCTGGTGCTGATTGTGGGCGGCATTGACCTTAGTGTCGCTTCGATTTTTGCGCTGTGCAATTTGCTGGTGCTGTATTGTATGCATGTCTGGCAAATGCCGCTGATCGGGGCTGTGTCCGTGACCTTGCTTCTGGGGGCGGCGCTTGGGGCGATCAACGGTATCCTGATTGGATATTTCCGAATGCGGGCCTTTTTGACCACGATGGTCACGTTGATCGTGTTCAAAGCCATCCATGATCTGCTGAACGTAAAGGTCGCGGTGGCCATTTCATCGAATTTTCCCGACTCACCGGCCTGGGACCGGATGGGATACGGGGCCATCCTGTCGATCCCGACAGTGGTCTGGGCATTTGGTATTCTTGCCATTTTCACGCATATTTTCCTGACCCGTCTGCGCTATGGCTGGTGGTTGCTGGCCGTAGGGGGCAATCGCCGTTCGGCCTATAACACCGGGTTGCCGGTGAACCGGATCGTCGCCCTGTCCTATGTCGCTTCGGGGGTGCTGACTGCGGCCTCGGCAATCTTTTATGCCGCGCGGTTGGCCAGCCCCGGCGCCGATACCGGCAAGGGGCTGGAAATCACCGTTCTGACAGCGGCCATTCTGGGGGGTATCCGGCTTGGCGGCGGCAAGGGATCGGTCATGAAAGCGATCCTTGGCACGCTGATCATCCTGCTGATTACCAATGGTCTGTTGCGCATGGCGACGCCCGCAGGTACGTCCCGGATCATTCTGGCCACCATTCTGCTTCTGGCCGCCACGCTGGACATCCGCTGGTTCAAGAACCGCCATAAGGCTGTACAGGAACTCTATGTTAGCCCTGCCTTGCTGGAACTGCCCGGACTGTCCAAAGACGCCACCAGCCCGGATTCGGATTACGCCCCGAACGAAAGACTGCATGATGTGGAAATCATCGGGCTGGGGCAGGTCGAAGCCCCCGAAGATGTCGTTCTGGACGAAGACGACAACCTGTATTGCGGCAGCCGCCACGGCGACATCATCCGCTTTTTCGCACCCGATTACAAACGACACGAGGTCTACGCCCGAATTGGCGGGCAACCGCTGGGGATGACATTTGACGCGGAGTATAACCTGTATGTCTGTGTTGGTGGCATGGGCCTGTACCGCGTCACACGCGATCGCAAAGTTGAACTTGTCACGGACGAAACCAACCGGCACTTCTTGTCCATTATTGATGACAGCCGCCTGCGTCTGGCCGACGATCTGGATATTCTGCCGGATGGCCGCATCCTGTTTTCCGAAGCGACGGTACGCTATGAAATGCACGAATGGCCAACCGACGCGCTGGAAGGCCGGGGGAACGGTCGGATCATCATGTATGATCCCAAGCAGAACAAAACCACGACCGTTCTGCGTAACCTGATCTTCCCCAACGGGATCGTTGTCGCCTCGGATAAGCAATCCATCCTGTTTGCCGAAAGCTGGAATTGCACCATCAAACGCTATTGGTTCGAAGGTCCGAAGAAGGGCAAGGTCGAAATGGTGATCCCGAACCTGCCCGGCTACCCCGACAATATCAACCGCGCGTCGGACGGGAATTACTGGTTGGCCATCATGGGGATGCGCAGTCAGGTGTTCGACCTGTCCATGCGCAAACCCGGTTTCCGCCGCAGGATGTCCAAACAACTGCCCGGCGATGAATGGCTGGCCCCGAATATCAACATTGGCTGCATCGTCAAATTCAACGAAGCCGGGGAAATTCTGGACGTGCTTTGGGATCGTCAGGGCATCAACCACCCGATGATCACCTCCATGCGCGAACACAAGGGCTATCTGTATATCGGTGGCATCACCAACAACCGGATTGGGCGGCTCAAGCTTGATGACGCGGACGAAACCTATGTTTCGAGTGGGAAATACCATGTTGGATAATCTGATGAACTGGATCGGGTCGTTCGGAAACACCCGCAGCAAAAGCCTGTCCGTGCCGGTCTTTGACGGCGCATTGAAACCGAACAACCTGCTGGAAGAGGCGGAAATTCTGGTCGAACAGCCGGGGCTGAACGATTTGGCCCGCCGCGACGACGGCCAGATTTTCACCGCCTCTGCCAACACATTGTACGCACTGTCGAAAGACGGGGCTTTGACGGAAACCATGACGTTTGACCGTGTGATTTCCGCCTTGGCCTTTATGGCAGACGGTCGCCCGGTGGTCGGTCTGGGGGACCGGATCGTGCTGGCGCCCGGCAGCGCCGATGAACGGGTGGTCGACACGGTAAAGGGCCGGAAATTGGTCGCGGTGACTGCGATCTACCGCCAGCCCGATGGCGGGCTGCTGGTATGCGATGGTTCGGACCGGCACGGGGTGGATGACTGGGCGTGGGATCTGATGGGCAAAAACAGCGGTGCGCGCCTGATCCGGATTGATCCGGCCAGCGGTGATGCCACGGTGCTGGCCTCTGGCATGGCCTATGCATTCGGAGCCTATGACAGCACGGAAACCGGCATTCTTGTATCGGAAAGCTGGAAACACTGCCTGACATCTGTGACGGGCAAGAAGAAACCTGCGGTGGATCGTCTGGCTGGGTATCCCAGTCGTATGTCACTGGCACAGGGGGGTGGATTCTGGCTCAGCCTGTTTTGCAGTCGCACCCAGCTTGTTGAATTCGTCCTGAAAGAACATGATTTCCGGCAAGAAATGATGGCCACCATCGAACCCGCCTACTGGATTTCGCCCAGTTTCGGGTCCGGGCAGGACTTTCTGGAACCGTTACAAGGCGGTGGGGTGAAACAGATGGGGGTTCTGAAACCCTGGGCTCCGCCCCGGTCCTATGGGCTTGTGGTCCGGTTCGATGCCAATCTGGTGCCGCTTTATTCGATGCACAGCCGGGTAGGCGGCCGAAATCACGGCATCTGCGCTACGGTACAGGATGGTGATACGCTTTACGCCCTGTCCAAAGGCAGCGGTCGCATCCTGAAACTGTCCGTTCACACCGTTGAAACGACCCTGCTGGGAGGTGCGGCACAATGAAACCCGTTCTGGAAATGCGAAAAATCACCAAACTTTACGGGAAGGCCGCCGCCGTTTCCGAGGTGGATTTCGATCTTCACCCCGGCGAGGTTCACGCCATTCTGGGGGAAAACGGCGCCGGGAAATCGACCCTGACAAAAATGATGGCTGGGGTGGTGCATCCTACTTCGGGTCAGATTTTGCTGAACGGGGATGAAATCAACATCCGAACCCCGGCCGAAGCGGTAGAGCTGGGCATCGCCATGGTGTTTCAGGAAACCAGTCTGGTGCCGTCCATGACGGTCGCGCAGAACCTGTTTCTTGGGAATGAAAAATTCTTCAACCGCATCCGTGGCACCAACATCACCGCGCAGCAGTTTATGCAGTCGCTCAGCTTCGATGTGGACCCCACCCAGATTGTCGCTTCGCTTGGCGCGGCCCAAAAACAGATGGTCGAAATCGCCCGCGCGATGCTTCTGGAGGCGCGGGTAATCGTGTTCGACGAACCCACAGCCACCCTGACCCCCGAAGAAAAGCGCCATTTCTTCAATCTGGTCGAAACCCTCAAAAGTCACAGCGTGGCCGTGATCTTCATTTCCCACGCTTTAGAAGAGGCGCTGGAAATCTCTGACCGGATCACCATTCTGCGGGACGGCAGGCATGTGGTGACGGACAAGACCAGCAGTTTCAACCGTGACCGGATCGTGCAGTCGATGGTTGGGCGGGAACTGACGCAGGAACTTTATGAAAACCGGAAAACCAAAATCAGACCTGCCGGGGAACGCATCCTGAGCATTGAAAATCTGCGCGTTGGCGGCGTGGTCAAAAACAACTCTCTTTCCGTTTTCAAGGGGCAGGTGACGGGGATATTCGGATTGGTCGGATCGGGCCGCACCGAAACCTTCAAGGTGGTGTCCGGTGTGATCAAGCGCAACTACCGCAACGGCGGAGAGGTGATCCTGAAGGGGAAACCCGTGCGCTATCTGGTTCCCGCGCAGGGGGTTCGGGATGGCATTGCCTATGTCACCGAAGACCGGAAAATCGAAGGGTTCTTTGAAACCATGTCGATCAAGCAGAACGTGTTCGCGGGCCTGATGGGCAAAGCTCAACTGGCGCGGTTTTGGTTGCGAAAATCCAAGATGGACGAGCTGGGAGAAAAATGGGTGAAGGCGCTTCAGGTCAAATCTGTAACGCAAAATGCCAATGTCATCGAACTGTCCGGTGGCAACCAGCAAAAGGCGGTGATCGCTAAATCGCTGGTGCAGGAACCCGAACTGATTATCTTTGATGAACCCACCCGTGGCGTCGATGTGGGGGCGATTGCCGAAATTCACAACATCATCAACCAACTGGCAGACGAAGGGCGGGCGGTGGTTGTCATCTCCTCTTACCTGCCCGAGGTGATGCAGCTATCAGATCGTTTGCTTGTGGCGCGGCAGGGCAAGATCGTCGAAGAATTTTCGCCTTTGGACGCGACCGAAGAAAAACTGATGTACGCTGCGGTGCATTAGGCTCATGGAACGGGTCGCGCCGCACATGTTGTTTCAGACAGACACAAGCGAGCGACCACCCGTATCTTGCATCAGATCGGCCCGTCCCCTGATTGGACGACGGGCCGGTCCCCGTGCGCTATTGCCGCCGAATTTCGCCCCGTGCCGTGGCAAAGGCATCGTACAATGGCCCAAGCCCGGCTTTGGTCGGGTCTGCTGCGAAACGGGCCAGTGCATCCACACAGCCAGCAGATACATTCTCCTGCGCATTGGTACGGATCAGCCGATCCCGCATTTCCTCGAACCGATAGGCGTAATCCGCAGCGGACATGTTGCAGATTTCATCAATCACTTCGCCATCGTCCAGATGGACCAGGATCCGGCAGCACAGCGTTGGGACTGCCGCATCGGCATCCAGATCAATCCGGGCCACAAGCGCGTTGATTTCGGCGTCGTCATATTCGGTCATCATGGCCATCGACGGCGCACCGCGCAGCAGGGTTTGGGTAATACAGAACGGAATGCTCATCAGCGTACCGCCAATCGTCGAAAACGGGCCTTTGCTGTCCATCCCGGCATAGCCACATTCATAGGGATTCATCCAGACCGTTGCGCGGTCAATGCGGCGTCCGGCAATCCGGTCGCGCAAATCCAGTGCTGCCGTCACCGGGGTTTGGTTGAACGCGCAAACAGGGAAGGGTTTGAACGCCACACGCAGCGTTTGCCAGTCTTGCCCGATCTTGCCAATCACCATATCCGCATCCAGCGCCCGCCCGGCAAAGGCCTGCGCCAACCCTTTGGCTCCTTCATAAGCCTGCGTGATGCTGACGGAACCGGCACGGGCCAGTTCGGTCGCCGCCCAGCCCGCCTGCGCCGTGACCCCCACCTGATACCGCCATTCGTCGGTCCCTTCGGCAAAGGTTTGCAGCAAACCGCCGGAAAAGGACACAGCATTGCCAAGCGCTGCACATATCCGTTCCGCATCCATATGGAACAGCCGTGCGGTGGCCGCGGCCGCCGCCCCGGCACCATACAGCGTGGTCGCCCGCAGCCCCTTGGGCGTGGTATCGCCAGCCAGCACTTCCTCGAACAGGCCGCCCACTTCGTACCCGGCCACCAGCGCCGGAATCAGGTCGTCGATGTCGCCGTGGCCGCTTTCGATCAGCGCCATCAGCAGCGGGATAATGACCGCCCCCAGATGTGCCGCGCCGCAGGTATCTTCCTGTCCGCGCCCGTGGAACAGCGCCGCATTGGCCATCACGGCACCCGTGATATTGCCACGCTCGCCATTGCCCAGAAAGGTGGCCGCGCCGCCCCCCGGATACATGGCATTGGCGGCAGCCCGCGCCACTGGTTCATAGGGGGTGGCAAGGCCCGCCATAGCGATCCCGTAGCCATTCAACAGGCAGGTTTGCGCTTTTTGCCAGACCAGATCGGGGATGGTTTCGCGATTCAGCCGGGCCACGAAACGCCCAAGTTCTTCGGCGACCGTCATTGTCTCTCTCCCTTGATGACTGATGTCAGGTTGCGGGTACAGAACGGCACCGTCAATAAAAATGATGACTGAATCACAATTCATAATTGACTCATGATTCATATATGCCATCTTGGCACCAGCAAGGCGAGGAGGAAGCCATGTCGGAATTTGCGGATGCAGTGATTGCAATCACGGGGGGCGCAAGCGGTATCGGTGCCGCCTGCGCCGAGGTTCTGGCCGCACGAGGGGCGCGGGTCGCCATTCTGGACCGCAACATAGAACAGGCGCAGGAGGTGGCCACCCGTCTGGGCGGCACGGCGATCCATGTCGATGTGGCCGATGAACAAAGCGTCGCTGACGCTTTCGCACAGGTCGAAACCGATATGGGGCCGATGGTGGGGGGGATTACGTCAGCGGGAATCGTCCAGACGCCCAAACCGCCTTCGGAAACGGATATGCAGGTGTTCGACCAGATTTATCAGGTGAATTTCCGCGGCACGTTCCTGTCCCTGCGCGAAATGGCAAAATACATGCTGCCCCGCCGGGCTGGCAGCTTGGTCGCGCTCAGTTCGATCACGGCGCGGCGTTCGACGCCGTTACACGCCTATGGGCCGGGCAAGGCCGCCGTAACCAATCTGATTGGTGGTCTGGCGGCGGAATGGGGCAGGGCGGGGCTGCGCGTGAATGCGATCGAACCGGGGTATACCCGCACACCTGCGCTTCAGGTCCAGATTGATTTGGGCCACCGCGACATCAGCCTGATGAATGAAAACTCCACGCTTGGCCGCATGGTCGAACCGTCCGAAATCGGCACTGTCGCGGCATTTTTGCTGTCGCGCGATGCGTCGGCGGTGACGGGCGTGTCGATGGCTGTGGATGCCGGTTTCTATCATGTCGGGTCGTGGGCGCCTTATGGCGGAGTGCGGTCCCACTGATGTGAACATATGCGTCACTGCCCCCTGTTCACGGGCGCGGTGCATCTCGGAATTTGCCTGATCTGGCATTGTCTCAAGGGAGGAGTGAGATGAAAACGACGAAGCAAAATGGGCTGTCCAGACGCGACTTTATGGTCGCGGCAGGGGCAGCAGGTGTGACAACGCTGGCCAGCCCCACGGTGCTGCGCGCAGCCGGCAGCCCGATCAAGATCGGTATGCCTACAATCCTGTCCGGGCGGGTGGCGATCCTGGGCGAAACGGCATCTGTCGGCGCGAAAATGGCCGTGGACGCGTTCAACGCCGCTGGCGGTATTGACGGGCGCATGGTGGAACTGGTGATCCGCGACAGCAAGGGTAAACCGGACGAGGCTGCGAAGGTCACGCGCGACCTGCTCAGCAGTGATGGTTGTGCGTTCATCCTGAACGGCGAAGCCTCGGGCGGAACCTTTGCCGTGCATGAAGTGGTCCGCGATACCAAAACCTATTGTATGCACACGATCTCGGAAACCTCGTCGTTGACGGCAGACCCGGCCAACCGTGCCCCTTGGGTGTTCCGGTCGGCCCGTCAGGGGATTCATGATGCGATTTCCGGGGGGCTTTACGCGGCGAATCTGGCCAAGGCCGGGGCGACCCGCTGGGCCACCTGTTCGCCGGACTATGCCTATGGTCGATCCACGACCAGCGAATTCATGGAATTCCTGGCCGTCTTTGCCCCCGAGGTAAAGCTGGTCGGGGAAACATGGCCGAAAATCTTCCAGCCGGATTACACGGAAAACATCACCAACCTTTTGAACGTCGCACCTGATGCGCTGTATTCCTGCCTGTGGGGCGGCGATCTGGTGGCGTTCTTCGATCAGGCCAGCCTGTATGGTCTGTTCGACCAGTTCCAGACAGTGGCCGTGAACATGGGCGACGTGCCGGTTCTGGAGGCAATCAAGAACCTGCCGGGCGGCATTCATTCGGGCAATCGCTATCACAAGGACATTCCCGATGTCGAAGCCAATGAGAACTGGAATACCGAATTCCGTAAATCCGGCCAGTTGCCTACCAACTGGGCATGGCAAACCTACACCGGGGCGCAATTCGTTCTGAACGCGCTGAAAGACACCGGCGGCGATACCGATTATCAGAAACTGGCCGACGCCACCCGTGGGCGTACCATCGACAGCCCCTTTGGCGTCAACGGCACTGTCACAATGCGCGAGGCCGATAACACATTGGTCGACTACGCGATTGGTTATGGCCAAACCGTACCACAACCGCCGTATCTGACTGGTTTCGAACCCACGGCGTGGGACGTGATCGTGGATTACGAAACGGACTGGAAAAAGCGTAACAGCTTCCTCTGACCGTGGTTCCCTAGGCGGGCGGGGATCCCGTCCGTCTAGATCTTCCTGACAGTTAAGAAAGCGATTGCAAATGCTCGATCTCGGTGCGTTGTCAAACTGCTTCAGCAACTCGGCCTGTCTGGTGACGCAATCCGCCACCGGGGTGATTATCGGCATGTTGCTGTTTCTGGTCGCCTCGGGGGTGACGCTGATTTTTGGCGTGCTGCATGTGGTGAATTTCGCCCATGGCGCGTTTTACATGATCGGTGCCTATGTTGCCTATTCCACCTATGGCGTGACCGGGAACTACTATGTTGCTGTGCTGGTCGGCACCATTGCCGCCGCCATAGTGGGTGTTTTGTTCGAACGCTCAGCCATCAGCCGGGTGTACAAGGAAAACCTGCTGATGCAGTTGTTGGTCTGCTATGCCTTCGTACTGATTTGCGACGATGCGGTGAAAATCATCTGGGGGTCGGAATATCTGGCAATGGGTGTGCCAGATGAATTCCGCGTCCGGCCGTGGCGCATTGCCGGAGGCGTGGTTCCGCCCTTTTATCTGTTCCTTGCCGGAACGGCGCTGATGGTGGCCGTGCTGAGCCTGATCCTGATCCGCTATAGCCGCTTTGGCAAAATCGTCCGCGCCGCCGCCGCAAACCCGACGATGGTTTCGGTACTGGGTATCCGTGTGCCGATCTATTTCGCCACCCTGTTCGGTTTGGGGTGCGGGTTGGCGGGGATGGCAGGCGCGTTGGCTGCCCCGGTCCGGTCGCTGACCCCCGGCATGGGTCTGTCCATCCTGATCGAAAGTTTCATCGTCACGGTGATCGGCGGTATGGGGTCCATCCCCGGCGCTCTTCTGGCGGCGCTGCTGCTGGGCTTCACCCGCGCCTTTGGCAGCCTTGGGTTCCCGCTTTTCGTGGATGGCGCGATGTTCCTGATGATGGTGGTCATTCTGGTTTTCCGGCCGCAGGGCCTTTTGGGTGAAAGGGCAGGTCGATGAATTCCACGCGTATTTTCGCACGCACCAGCCTGATGGCCGTGATCGGTCTGGCGGTGTTGATCCTGATCGGCGTGATCTATCCCGGTACATGGTTGCTGGACACGATGACCGGGCTGTTCGCATCCGGTCTGCTGGTTATGTCGCTGCACCTTCTGGTGGGTTACACGGGTCTGGTGTCTTTCGGCCATGCTGCCTATTTTGCCTCGGGCGGGTATATCTTCGGGATGTTGCTACAGGCGGATGGCGTCGTGGCGGCCCTTGGTGGCTGGGCGGTTCCGATCGCCACACTTGTCGCCCTGCTGGGCACCGGGGGGTTCGCGCTTTTCGTCGGGCTGATCTGCGCCCGTCTGTCCGAAATCTACTTTGCCTTCCTGACGCTGGCCTTTCAGATGTTGTTAGTGTCGGCCATTCAGGGGCTGGTGCAATATACTGGCGGCGATCAGGGCCTGACTGGTGGTATCCCACGCCCCGAATTCCTAGGCCTCAATCTGGTCGAGGTCAAAGACCGCTATGTCTTCTCGGCCTTTTTATTCATGGCCGGGCTGCTGGTGATCCGGTTGGTAACGCTCAGCTCTTTTGGGGCTACGCTGCGTATGGTGCGGGACAATGAAACCCGCACGGCGTTCCTGGGGATCAATACCTACCGGGTCAAAGTCGCAGCCTTTACCATCGCAGGCATGATTGCTGGGCTGGGCGGGGTTATTCTGGCGATCTTCACCTCGGCGGCCTACCCGGAATGGGCGGGCTGGGCCGTATCCGGCGAAGCGATCTTCATGATCATGCTGGGCGGATTGCACAGTTTCTATGGACCGCTTCTGGGCGTCGTCGTGATGCGGGCCATCAATGACATCACGCTGATCTACACCACCCACACGGATCTGGCCAAAGGCATTGCCATCCTGTTCGTGGTGCTGGTGTTGCGGCGGGGCATTCTGGATTGGATTCTGGACGTGCGCGCCACGCGCCGCAAACGCGGCACCTCAGGGGATCAAATCACATCGCAGGCACTGACCAAGACAGCAAAGGGGACGAAAGATGCTGCATCTTGATCATCTGGTGAAAAAGTTCGGCGGGCTGACCGCCACCGATGATGTCACGCTTGATTTCCCCGCAGGGTCGCTCAGTGCGATCATCGGGCCGAATGGCGCGGGCAAAACCACGCTGTTTAACCAGATCACTGGCCATCTGGTGCCCACCAGTGGGCGGATCATGTTCGACGGCGAAAACATTTCAGGTCTTAAACCGGCGGCCATCGTCCGCAAGGGGATCGGGCGGGCCTTTCAGGTCGCCAGCATCTTCCCCTCCATGACAGTAGAAGAGGCATTGGCTACCGCCGTCAGCGCACATAATCGCACTGCGTTCCAACTGCATAGCGCCTTTCCCCCCCTCAATGTCCGCCACCAGACCGAAGAATTACTGGCGCTTCTGGGGATGGAACCCGTAGCCCGTAGCCTGTCGGGGGAAATTTCCCACGGCGATCAGAAGCTGCTGGATGTCGGTTTGGCGCTGGCGCTGAACCCAAAGGTTTTGCTGCTGGACGAACCCGCCGCAGGCATGGGGCCAGAGGAACGATGGCAGATGATGGACACGGTGAAACACCTGTGGAAAAGCCGGAACATGACGCTGATTTTTATCGAACACGATATTGATCTGGTGTTCAAAACCGCCGAAATCATCCACGTCTTGCGATACGGGGCCGTGCTGGCCTCGGGCAAGGCCCATGAAATCCGCGGCAATCCCGAAGTGATCAAAGCCTATCTTGGTTCAGAAACCGATACGGTAAAGGACGCGGTATGACCGACACGCAAAACCAGCTTGTTCTGGATAAGGTAAACGTATTCTACGGTGCCTCTCATATCCTGTTTGATATGTCCTTTGGTGTGCGCAAGGGCCGGACGCTGGCGCTACTGGGGCGCAATGGCGCCGGCAAAACTACGACGATGAAGGCGATCATGGGCGTAACCCCGGTGCGCAGCGGGTCCATCCACTATGGCGATGACCGGCTGAATGGCCGCCAGCCTCATACCGTGGCCCGGCATGGTATCGGGCTGGTCCCCGAAGACCGGCAGATTTTCCCGCAACATACGGTGGATGACAATCTGCGCATTGCCGCCAAACCGGGACCGGACGGACAAACCGACTGGACCATAGACACCATCTATGACGCTTTTCCGATCCTTGCGGGGATGCGCGGGCGCAAGGCCGGAATGATGTCCGGTGGCGAACAGCAATTGCTGTCGATGGCCCGGTGCCTGATGGGGAACCCTGATCTGATCCTGCTGGATGAACCCTCCGAAGGGCTGGCACCGATCATCGTGCAGGAAATCGGCAGGCTTATCCGCAGTTTGCGCAGCACCGGCGTCACGATCATTCTGGCCGAACAGAACATGCACTTCTGTCTGGGCCTGTCCGAAGACGCTGTGGTGATCGACAAAGGGCAGATTGTTTATGTCGGCACGATTCAGGAATTGCGCGCCAATCAGGAAATCACCAACCGTTATCTTGCAATCTGATCGTCCCCCTCAGGGGCAGATACCAGCGCATCGCTTTGATGGTGGCTTATTCGATCAATCCTGCGAGGGGCCGTTTTAGGAGTCATAGGGGATGTCGTCGCGGAAATCTTCGCGCTCCATCCACCGGAAATAGGTGTCGCGCAGGGCCATGCCTTGCGGCCCCGGCGCACCGTTCCCGAACAGCCTATCGTTCACCCGTGCGACAGGCATCACCCCACCCGATGAGGTGGTCAGGAATACCTCGTCCGCTTCCAGAAATTCGGTCAAGGGCAGGGGGCGGGTTTCCACGGTGAACCCTTCGACCTGACACATTTCAATCGCCGTGCGCCGGGTCAGCCCGTGCAAAACCCCATGATCCGAGGTCACAACCCGGTTTCCCTTGATGATAAAGGCGTTAAATCCCGGCCCTTCGGTCACGTTTCCGGCGTGATCGGTCAGTAAAACCGTATCGAAATCCCGATCCTTGGCGGCGAATAACCCCTGTGTGAAATCCCCCCAATGGTAATTTTTCGCGCGCGGGTTAACGGAATCTTCGGGGATGCGGTGAATATCATCGGGAATATAGACGGATACACCTTCGGCCACACGTTCAGGGGGGATGATGTTCACATATGGCACACACCACGCAAAGAAATGATTGGCGCAGTACCGTGGGTCCCGCGTTCCCGGCACAATGGGGGCGCCGCGCGAACAGACCATAGCCACATAGGCATCGCGCAGGCCGGATGCCGCAACCATCTGCACCAGCGCCGCACGTATACCCGCCCGGTCAATCCCCGGTTCCAGACGCAATTCCGCCATCGAGGTCATGAAGCGATCCAGATAATCATCCAGCCGAAAGAAGCCGCCGCGCCAGACTGGCACCACGTCATAGGTCACATCGCTATGGGTCAGCCCCCAGTCCAGCACCCCGATGGATGCCTGACCGATCGGCATGATTTTCCCGTTCATCCATGCCGCGCCTGCGCTGTAATCTGTCATGCCCGCTCTCCTGCCTGTGACTAGCACAACCCTGCGCCGGGTCGTGCCACTGGGTCAAGCGGGACAGGCCTTAGCCATAGGCGCGCAGATTGCCCATAACATCCTGTGCTGCACGGATCAGGGCATCGGCTATCAGGTCCAGTTCCGGCAGTTGCAGCCGCGCAGGCAACCGGGCATCGCAGGCTTTCATCAGCATGGCGCGGGTTTCGGGCAAGTCGGGGATCATATCCATGAATTGCCAGTTCCAGAAGGCCCGCGCGTTATCAGTGCTAAGCCCGAATATCTGCACCTTGACACCGTGCTTTGCGGCGGCCCCTTCAAAGGCGCGGACCTCGTCCTCGTTCATGCCAACCAGATTGAACTGGATCGAATCCGGGGCGCGGTCTTCGGGGTCCAGCTTCTCGGGCACCTGAATCCACGGTGATTCATTCAGCCGGGCCGCTACATAATCATGATTGCGCCGCCCGTCACTGACGCGTCGGGCCACCTCGTCCAATTGCGACCGGACAATGGCCGCTGACAGGTTGTTCAGACGCAGATTGTACAGCGGTAACTGGTTCTGCCAGCGGCCAAAAGCCTCGGTCAGGGCTTGGGCGTCCTCGCCCGTCTGGGCATGGTGCTTTTTCCAGTTATGCTCATAAGCACCGGACATGATCACGGCACGGGCCACAATATCGGGGTCATTGGTGATCAAAACCCCGCCTTCGCCCGCGTTCAGCAATTTGTAGCTTTGGAACGAAAAACAGCCCACATCGCCAATCGTGCCGATTTTCTGCCCATGCCATGTGGTGCCCAGCGAATGGGCCGCGTCCTCGATCACCGGAATATTCCGCGCCTGACACAGCGCCATGATCGCATCCATATCCGAGGTATGGCCGCGCATATGGCTGATGATCACCGCGTCGATATTGTCATCCAGCTTGGCGGCGAAATCGTCGATATTCAGGCGATAATTCTCGCTCACCTCGGCCAGAACCGGCACGCAATCGGCATGAACGATGGATGACGGCACCGCCGCAAAGGTAAAGGCCGGGATCAGCACCCGCGCCCCGCGCGGCAACCCCAGCGCCTTGAGCGACAGGAACAGCGCGGCTGAACAACTGGATACCGCCAGTGCGTATTTCACGCCCATGAACGCCGCAAAATCGCGTTCCAACAATGTCACCGGCGCATTTTCCGGCGCGGTATAGCGGAACAGATCGCCGGATTGCAGCAGACGTTCAATCTCGGCCCGTGCGGTTTCGGGGATCGGTTCGGCGTCATAAACATTCGGCGGTAGCGTCATTTTCGGATTTCCTGAATTATCTTTTCAAGATTTCTAAAGGAAATTTGAGCAAAGACCAAATGAATTTCCGATGACGTGGGGGGTAATCAGCGGGGGTTTTGGCGGATTACACCCCCAGCCGGTCCCGCATCGCGTACCACGTCATCGCCAGCGTCAGCAGCGGGGTACGGAACGCCGTGCCCCCCGGAAAAGCAATGGTCGGGATTTTTGACATGATATCAAACCCTTCGCTGTCGCCCTGAACGGCCTTTGCCATCAGCATCCCGGCATGAACAGCGGTGCCTACGCCATGCCCCGAATAGCCCGAGGCCGACAGCGCCGTTTTGCCCACACGCGCCAGATAGGGCAGCCGCTTCATCGTGATCCCCAGCGTGCCGCCCCAGGCATAGTCGATCCGTACATCCCGAAGATGCGGGAAAATTTCCAGCATCGGTTTGCGCACCTTGGTGGCAATATCCTTGGGGAAGCGATAGCCATAGCTTTCACCGCCGCCAAACAACAATCGCCCGTCATGGGACATTCGGAAATAATTCACCACGAATTTCGTATCGGCGATGGCAATGTCACGCGCCAGCACGGTTTTGCCCATGTCCTCCAAGGGTTCTGTGGCCACCACATAATTGTTGATGGGCATGACCCGCGCGGCAACCTTGCGGTTCAACCCACCCAGATAGCCATTGCAGGCCAGAATGACATGGGTGGCCCGCACCTGTCCCTGATCCGTGCGGACGACATTTGGACTGCCTTCAACCACCTGATGCACATGGGTCTTTTCAAAAATGCGCGCCCCGGCTTTGGTGGCGGCTCCGGCCAGTCCCAGCGCAAAATTCAACGGGTGCAAATGCGCGGCCCCCATATCCAGCAGTCCCCCCTTATAGGCGGGCGAGGGGCAAATTTCCGCGCATTCCTGCGCTGACAGGGCGCTGATGTCGTCATAGCCATAATCGCGCTGCATCAGATCGACATAGTCATGCAAATGCCGGACGTCCGCCCCGTTGAACCCGGTCCACGCGATGCCGGGCCGCAGGTGACAGTCAATTGCGTGCTTTGAAATTAACCCTTTGACCAGATCCTTGGCCTCTTCGCCCAGATCCCAAAGCTGGTGGGCCGCATCCCGCCCCACCATTTTTTCCAGAACTTCCTGATCCTGACGCTGACCGCTGCCCAATTGCCCGCCATTACGCCCCGATGCGCCGAACCCAACGCGATGGGCCTCCAGCAGCACCACGTCCAGCCCCGCTTCGGCCAGATGCAGCGCCGCCGATAGCCCGGTATATCCACCCCCAATCACGCAGACATCGGCTGTCACCTCGCCCTTGAGCATCTCGAACGGCGGCAGGGCATTGGCGGTCGCGGCATACCAACTGTCGGGATATTGCCCGCGCGTGTCATTGGAATAAAGCAGGTCCATCAGCACCCTTTCTTTTTGATTATCAATACTCTGGGGGTGAATTGGCCGTCAGGCCAAAAGGGGGCAACGCCCCCTGAGACCCCGCGCGCCGTAAGGCGCGAGATATCCAGAGCCGCCGTCAGGCGGCCCCGTTTGGTCAGACGTTCAGCAACAGGTGTTCGCGTTCCCACGGGCTGATCACTTGCAGGAATTCTTCGTATTCCGTGCGTTTGACGATCGAATAGACCCGCGCGAAATCGGGGTGGATCAGCTCGTGCAACTGCTTGGCGTCGTCGAAAATATCCAAGGCTTGCCCCAACACGCGCGGCACGTCCTCTTCCCCGTCATAGGCGTCCCCCTTGAATTGCTTTTCTGGGCGTTTTTCTTCCATCAGGCCCAGATAGCCACAGGCCAGCGATGCTGCGATCCCCAGATAGGGGTTGCAATCCATCCCCGCCAGCCGGTTTTCCACCCGGCGCGATGCAGGGCCGGACAGCGGTACGCGAATGCCCGTGGTGCGGTTGTCGCGGCCCCATTCCAGATTGATCGGCGCGGCATGGTCACGGACATAGCGGCGGTACGAATTCACATAGGGCGCCAGCATCGCGATGGCAGACGGCAGGTGGTTCTGCAACCCGGCGATAAAGTGGAAAAACGCATCGGTTTCACCACCTTGCGGGCCGGAAAACAGGTTGGTGCCATCCTCCATGTCGATGATCGAATGGTGGATGTGCATCGCGCTGCCGGGTTCATCCGCGATGGGTTTGGCCATGAAGGTGGCGAAACAATTGTGGCGCAATGCAGCTTCGCGGATCAGGCGTTTGAAGTAAAACACTTCGTCCGCCAGCTTCACCGGGTTGCCGTGGCGCAGGTTGATTTCCAACTGTCCGGCCCCGCCTTCCTGCGTGATACCGTCAATTTCCAGCCCCATCGCCTCGGCGAAGTCATAAATGTCGTCGATCACCGGGCCGAATTCATCGACCGCCGACATCGAATAGGCCTGTCGCGCTGCCGCAGGACGGCCAGAGCGCCCCATCATCGGTTCGATCTGTTTGGCCGGGTCCAGATTGCGGGCCACCAGATAGAATTCCATTTCCGGGGCCACCACAGGTTCCCAGCCCTGAGCGCGGTACAAGTCCACAATACGTTTCAGCACGTTGCGCGGCGCATAGGGGATCGGGCGGCCCTTGCGGTCATAGGCGTCGTGGATCACCTGAAGCGTCCAGTCGCCGGTCCACGGTGCGGCGGTGGCGGTGGACATATCGGGGCGCAGGATCATGTCGCGCTCGATAAAGCCCTCGTCGCCCGCAGCTTCGCCCCAGTCGCCCGTAATGGTTTGGTAAAAGATCGAATCCGGCAGGTGGAAGTATTCCTGCTTGTCGAATTTCCCGGCTGGTACGGCCTTACCTCGGGCAATGCCGGGCAGGTCGGAAATGATACATTCCACCTCGTCCAGCCGCCGTTCGGCCAGATAGGCCTGCGCGGCTTCGGGGATGCTGTTGATCCAATCGGTCATATTTTTTCCCCTTTCAGGACAGCGGCCATTGTTTGTCCAAGGTCGGCATTGTCCACAGGTTGCGTCAGGTTTTCGGTGGCGCGGGCAATCAGGTCGTCCGGCACAACATCTTTGGCGCGGTGGTTCAGCAGCCCTTCGATCACGGTACTGGTAAATTCGGGGTGGGGCTGGATGGTCAGGATTTGATCGCCATAGGCCAGCATCGCGTTTTCGCAAAAGCCGTTCGAGGCCAGAACCTGCGCCCCTTCGGGGCGTTGCACCACTTGATCCTGATGCCATGCGTTCAGGCGCAGCGGTTGCCCGCCCATGTCGTAATCCTGCCGCCCGGTCGCCCAGCCACCCCGAAATTTTTCGACCTTGCCACCCAATGCCTGTGCGATGATCTGGTGGCCGAAACACACGCCGACCAGCGGTTTGCCGCTGTCACGGATGGCGCGGATCAGGGATTCCAGCGGGGCGATCCACGGGTGATCCTCGTAAACGCCGTGGCGTGATCCAGTGATCAGCCAGGCATCGGCGTCGTCCGGGCCGTCGGGAAACTGGTTGTCCACCACCTCCCATGTGTGGAAATCAAAGCCATGCCCATCCAGCAGGCGGGCGAACATGGCCGGGTAATCGCCCGAGGTTTCAATCACGGGGTCCGGCGCATAGCCGGTTTGCAGTATGCCGATTTTCATAAATCACCAGTTGCGTTGATAGCTTGAATCTAGTCGCGTCATAATCACCCGACAAGAGGAGGCCGGTCGCCCGGCCCCCGAAATTCATCAGACCGTATCAAGGTAAATGACAACCCGTTCATCCGGGGTCAGTTCATCCATGTAGAACAGTTCCTGCCGTTTGGTCAGAACAAAGTTACGGATCATTTCCGGGCTGAAAATGCGTTTCATGATGTCGCTGTTGTCAAACGCATCAATGGCAACGCCCCATGTGTCCGGGATGCGGGGCAGGTCCAGCGCATAGGCATTGCCGGTGATCGGGGCAGGCGGTTCAAGCTGATCTTCGATCCCGGTCAGTGCCGCGCCCAGAATGGCCGCCAGCAACAGATAGGGGTTCACGTCGCCGCCCGCCACGCGATGTTCCAGCCGCCGCGCCTTGTGGCTGCCCGATGGAATACGAATGGCCGAGGTGCGGTTTTCATAGGCCCAGCAAATCCCGGTCGGGGCGTGGGCGCCGGGCACCATCCGGTCATAGCTGTTCCAATGGGGGGCAAAGATCAGCGTGCTGTCATGCATTGCCCGCATACAGCCCGCCACCGCATGACGCAGCATATCGGTGCCTTTCGGGCCGCCATCGTCAAAGACGTTTTTGCCGTCCTTGTCGATCAGCGAAAAATGGGTGTGCAGGCCAGACCCGGCGTAATCCTCATAAGGTTTGGCCATGAAAGACGCGGCAAACCCGTGTTTGCGGGCCATCCCCTTGACCAGCATCTTGAACAACCATGCGTCATCGGCGGCGCGCAGGGCGTCGTCGCAGTGCATCAGGTTGATTTCAAACTGCCCCAGCCCAGCCTCGGAAATGGCGGTGTCGGCGGGAATGTCCATTTCTTCGCAGGCGTCATACAGATCGGTAAAGAAGGTATCGAACGCATCCAGCGCCCGGATGGACAGGGTTTCAGCGGCCTTGCGGCGTTTGCCGGATCGCGGGCTGACCGGCACCTGAAGGTTGCGGCCCGAATCGTCGATCAGGAAAAATTCCATTTCCATCGCCACAACCGGGGTCAGGCCCAGTGCCTTGAACCGTTCCACGACCGACCGCAGCGCATGGCGCGGGTCGCCGTCATAGGGGCGGCCATCTTCGCGGAACATCCAGATCGGCAACAATGCGGTGGGGGCTTCCAGCCACGGCATCGGCATGAACCCCCGTTCGGTGGGTTTCAGAACGCCATCGGCATCGCCACTGTCGAAAACCAGCGGGCTGTCATCAATATCTTCGCCCCAGATGTCCAGATTCAGGACGGACAGCGGAAACCGCGTACCGTCTTCGACCACCTTATCGGCAAAACGGGTGGGGACGCGTTTGCCACGCGGTTGACCGTTCAGGTCTGCTGCGGCCACGCGGATCGTGCGCACCTCTGGGTGCTTTCTTAGCCAATTCTTCATCATCATCACTTGATGAGGCCGTCCCCGCAGGCCAGACGCAAGTGTAAACTGCGTCACATACGTGCCGGGGCCATGCCCTTGGTCCCTGTTTGTTTATATATGATCAAATCTTATGCGTCAGAAAGTGGCTGTAACTGTACCAGTGTTAAAGGTAGTTACCGGCATCTGAATAATTTGATCAAATATTTGATACTACCGGATCAGTCGCAGACGCAAGCGGATTTTACGACGATGTTCCTGCGGCAGGTGGCGGTTCAGCCGTTTGTTGATCAATCCGAACACTCCCACAACGATCAGCGTCAACAGGATGAAATATCCCGCAAGGATCGGATAGGGGATAAAAGGATTGAATGTTTTTTCCGCAAAATAGCTGGCGTAATACAGTGCATCGCCTTCTTGTCGCCATGCGGGGAAGCCGGAAAAGAACACCAGCGTCGTTGCGTGAAACAGGAAAATCGCCTCGTTCGTATAGGCGGGCCACGCCAGCCGCATAGAGGTGGGCCAGATGATCCGGCGGAATTTTTTCCATCCGCTGAACCCATAGGCATCGGCAGCTTCGGATTCGCCCTTGGGGACCGTGCGCAGCGCGCCATAGAAGATTTCAGCGGAATAGGCGGCGGTGTTGAAAAACAGCACCACCAGCGCCCCCAGCCACGCATCGGTGAACGGGGCTGCGGCGGGGACCAGCTTTTTCAGCGACAAAAACAGGAAATAGCCAAAGAAGAACTGGATAAACAACGGCGAGCCGCGAAAGACAAAGATGAACCATTCCGCAGGTTTACGAAACCACGCCGACCCCGAGTTTTTCGCAACGGCCAAGGCATTCGCCAAAAAGAACCCGGCCAGCAGCGCCACAATTCCGAAATAGATATTCCACAGCATCCCCGATCCGATCAGCGTGACCTGATGGCACAGGGTAAAATCGGTTTTCGGCAGTAACCGTTCCCCGATTCCGATCGAACGCAGGCCGTAATCCTGTATGGTTTGCCAGCAGCTCATGCGTCAGCCCTCCGCATGGCTTCGCCTGCGGCGGTGGCCTGTCCGTGGGACAGGCGGCGCATGATTTTTTCCAGCACGATTTCAGACAATCTGGTGAACAGCAGGTAAAACACCAGCAGGCCAAGGAAATACCACATCCGCCAATCCGGGTGGGGATAGTCGGTAAAGCGTGGGGTTTTTGATGCCCCCAGTTCCCGCGCCCAATATACGATGTCTTCGACCCCCAGCAGGAACAGCAGCGGCGTGGCCTTGATCAGCACCATCCACAGGTTTGACAGGCCGGGCAGGGCATAAACCCACATTTGCGGCACCAAAACGCGCCAGAATGCCTGACGTTTTGACATGCCATAGGCATAGGCGGTTTCCATCTGCGCATGGGGGACGGCCCGCATGGCCCCGAACAGCACATTGGCCGCAAAAGCCCCGAACACGATGGCAAAGGTCAGCACCGCCAGCGAAAACCCGTAAACTTCGTGCACCCATTGCGGCGCATCGCCCAGCGGCAGTTTGGCAGCGGCACAGACCACGAAATCATTGCCCTGCCGGATCGGCTGATCCCAGTCGGGGCATTTGATTTCATGCCGGACCCATTCAAAGAGCTGGTCCAGCGCGATGACAAAGAACAGGAAGAACGCGATGTCCGGCACACCCCGCACGATGGCGATATAGGTCTTTCCGATCCAACGCAGCGGCGCAAAATGCGACTTGGCCGATGTTGCCCCCAGAAACCCAAAGGCCAGCGCCGTTGGGGCCGTGATTGCCAGCAACAGCAACACCGTTCCCAACGAATAGAACAGCATCATGTGTTTGCTGGTCGTCAGGTAGCAGCTAAGCCAGCTTAGCCCCTCTAACGTCGAAGGGTCAGTGCAGTAGGGAAACATCGCGCGGTCCCAATGGGGCAGGGGCGTGCTACGCCCCCGCCGGTTTCACGAAAGGCAACCTTAGAAGGTGGCGCCGATTTCCCATTTGGTGATCAGCGCGTTCAGCGTGCCGTCATCCTTCATCGACTGGATCGCCGCGTCGAATTGGCCGCGCAGTTCGGCATCGGATTTGCGCAGGCCCATGCCGATCCCGCCACCGATCAGTTCTTCTTTTTCAAGGAAAACCAGTTGGTCATTCGATGTGACCTGATCCACCAGGCTGGCTTTGTCCGCCAGAACGGCATCCGCTTCGCCGTTCACAACAGCGGCCAGTGCCTCATCCGCAGTGGCGAATTCCACCAGTTGCGCACCCGCAGCCGCCACGAAAGACGCCTGAATGGTGTTGGCCTGTGCCGCGATCACGGCATTCGTCAGATCAACATCTGCGCTCAGCGCGACATAGGCGGACGGGTCAGGCAGGGTATAGGGCTGGGTAAAGTCGATTTTTTCCTTGCGCTCATCGGTGATCGACATGCCCGCGATGATGGCGTCATAGTTGCCGGACACAAGGTTCGGGATGATCGAATCCCATTCGTTCGTGACCCATTCACAGGTCAGGCTGGCGCGTTTGCACAGCTCGTCACCCAGTTCACGCTCGAACCCGTCAACCTGACCGGCATCGTTGATGAAGTTATACGGAGGGTAGGCGCCCTCGGTCCCCAGACGCACAGTATCGGCCAAGGCCATGCCCGCGGTCAGCGCCAGCGCGGTGGTGGTCAGGATCAGTTTTTTCATGGTTCACTCCCGTGATGTTGAACGTGTTTCCCGGCAGTCACCTTACAGGTGCGAGGTGACCGACAGGAATTGTTGCAGCCGTTCGGTTTGAGGATTGCCAAACAGCGTTTCGGGCGCACCTTCTTCTTCGATGCGTCCCTGATGCAGGAAAACGACGTGATCGCTGACATCATGCGCCATTTTCATGTCATGTGTCACGATCAGCATGGTGCGGCCTTCGGCAGCAAGGTCTTTGATGACCTTGACCACTTCTTGTTCCAGTTCGGGGTCCAGCGCGCTGGTGGGTTCGTCGAACAGAATGGCCTGCGGTTCCATGCACAGCGCCCGTGCGATGGCGGCGCGTTGCTGCTGCCCACCCGACAATTGCGCCGGGTAGACATCGCATTTATCCCCGATCCCCACCTTGTCCAGATAGGCGCGGGCGGCTTTTTCCACCTCGGCCCGGTCACGGCCCAGAACGGTCAGGGGGGCTTCCATCACATTTTGCAGGATGGTCATATGCGCCCACAGATTGAACTGTTGAAACACCATCGACAGATTGGTGCGGATGCGTAGCACTTGCTTCGGGTCGGCGGGGTGCCGCCCGTGGCCGGTGCCTTTCCATGTGACGGGTTCGCCTTTGAACAGGATGTCACCCTGTTGGCTGTCTTCCAGCAGATTTGCACAGCGCAGAATCGTGGATTTGCCGGACCCCGAAGATCCGATCAACGACACCACATCGCCCCGATGGGCGGTGATATCCACGCCCTTCAGAACTTCCAGCGACCCATAGGCTTTGTGAAGCCCCCGAATTTCAATGACTGGTTCTTTGTCGGACACGTCCGCCCCGGTCTTTTTGTTATCCATCTTTAGCCCGGTAGTAGGGAGTAAATTTTGCCGTGACGCAACGTACAAAGCGCCGAAATGCGCGGGAAAACGATACAGTTTACCCGTGGTCAATGGCTAAATGCCCAGCCTTTGACGAATTCGTAGCCTTATCCCCGGCTTTCGACACGTTGCCGGATCAGGGCGCTGTCGCGGTCATTGATGCCCAGCAGATTCGCCACCAGCCGCAAAAGCGCGTCTTCTGCGTCGTCGCGGTTGCCATCGGCCAGCACGACCTGCCACAGCGCTTCGATGACGGCGGCGCGGTCCTCATAGGCCACGGCGTCTTTGATCGCGCGGGTGAACCGCACAGTATCCGGGGCTTCGCTTTCCAATTGTTCCGCATCGGCCAACAGCGTCGCCGCCCCGGTCTGATCCAACCCATAGCGGGTGGACAATATGGCCAGAATGCGCGCCCGTTCATTGGCATCGAAATGCCCATCGGATCGGGCGACACGCACTAGTAGCGCGCTCAGCGCCAGCCGCGCATCGGCATCGGGTAAACGAGCAGGAGAGGGCTGAACCAGCCGTTTTAGAAAATCAGCAAACATAGGGCGGATATAAGGGTATTTCCGCCCCGCGCCAATCACTTATCAGGGAGCATCCCCCGTCACCCGCAACGCATTGACCCGCGCGTGAAGGTTATCG
This sequence comes from Thalassovita litoralis, assembly GCF_900182725.1. Taxonomy (GTDB): domain Bacteria; phylum Pseudomonadota; class Alphaproteobacteria; order Rhodobacterales; family Rhodobacteraceae; genus Thalassobius; species Thalassobius litoralis. The sequence goes on along the minus strand of NZ_FXTO01000003.1, from coordinate 157,312 downwards.
GCTTCGGACAGGCCAAGCGCATGTCGAGCGCGGTCCACCACATCCAGTTCTTCGGGTTTTTCATGCCCATCGGCCAAGGCAACCTGCCACATGGCCTCCAGCGCGGCGAGGCGCTCATCGAAATCCACGCCTTCGCGGATCATTTCAGAAAACACATCTATATGCGGCGCGTGTTGGTCCAGCTTTTCGCAGGTGGCCCGCATTTTGGCCGCCGCAACGGGGTTCAGCCCGAACATTTGCGAAAATATCCGGTCGATTCGCTGAATTTCCTGAAGGTTATAATTCCGATCGGATTTTGCCACGCGCACCAGCAGCGTTCCCAGGGCCAGTTTTTCGTCTGGTTCTGGTAAGTCTTTGTCTTTGCTGCCTTTGGCTGATCGAAACAGATGTGCAAACATACAAGGAAATTACGCGGCGAAGTGATTCTTGCAAAAAGAAAAACACATCTCAGGCAAACATTTCGCCCGGTTTTGTTGCGGTGCAGCGACAGCGGGGGTGCCTTTGATCGGCCACATTTTGCCCGCATTCTGTCCATCAATCCTAATTACAACCTAGGGAATAGTATCTCCAGCAGGAGTTCGGCCATGAACCGAATGTATGAACAAGACTGGGACGGGGCGCTGGCGGTTGCGTCAAAGGATGACCTGTCTGCGGTGGCGCGGGCAGCGATAGAATTTGATTGGGACAGCGGGGATATGCGCGTGCTGGGCCGGTTGATGTCCAAGGTCGGGTTAGATCTGGCAACGGCGGTTCAGGTATTTCTGAACGGGCGCCCGCAGGATTTCAACCACATGGCCAAAGAGGATGTTCCCTTGCGGGACAGCGCCCGCTTTTCGATGCTGGAGTGTCTGTATCGCAAGATTTGCTGCGGCTTCTACCTGCCCAATCCTGAAATCGGGCTGGCCTCCGTCCGGGCCGAGGCACAGGGTTGGATTGACGCACAGCGCCGGGATCGCGCGCGTGGGACGCAGGGACGCTGGGTGTTCGATGAGCGCAAGTTCGAGGCCATTTCGGACAATGGTTTGCGCACCATTGTGATGACCCCGCAAAAAGATTCACGCCCCGCGTTTCTGCGGATGCTGATGGAACCGTTGTGGGGGTGAAGTCCCCACAAGTCTGAGAAAACAAAAACGGGGCCATCTGGCCCCGTTTTTCGATTTGTATTTCCGTTCTAGTGATCAAACCAGACGGGAATTTTCCACGGCAGCCCGGATGAAATCCTTGAACAGCGGATGCGGATCAAAGGGTTTGGATTTCAATTCGGGGTGATATTGTACGCCGATGAACCACGGATGGTCCTGCCATTCCACGATTTCCGGCAAACGCCCATCGGGGGACATGCCAGAAAACACCAGCCCGCAGCTTTCCAGCTTTTCGCGGTATTTGATGTCCACCTCGTAGCGGTGACGGTGGCGTTCTTCGATGGCGGTGCCGCCATAGACCTGCGCCACGCGCGATCCTTCGGTTAGTACCGCATCATAGGCGCCCAGACGCATTGTGCCGCCTTTGGCATCGTTGGCCTTACGCTGTACCTTGGCGTTGCCCTGCACCCATTCTTTCAGGTGATACACCACGGGTTCAAACCGCTTGTTTCCGGCCTCGTGGTCAAATTCCTCGGACCCGGCGGTTTCGATCCCGGCAACGTTGCGGGCGGCTTCGATGACAGCCATCTGCATCCCCAAACAAATCCCCAGATAGGGGATTTTCCGGGTGCGGGCGAATTCCGCCGCTTTGATTTTGCCTTCGGTCCCGCGTTCGCCAAAGCCGCCGGGAACCAAAATGGCGTGGAACCCTTCCAGATAGGGGGCTGGGTCTTCCTTATCGAAGGTTTCCGAATCGACCCATTCGACCTTTACCTTGACCCGGCTGGCCATGCCGCCGTGGGTCAACGCTTCTTTGATTGACTTATAGGCATCTTCCAACTGGACGTATTTGCCCACGATGGCCACTTTGACTTCGCCATCAGTGTTGTGAATACGGTCTGCCACGTCTTCCCATTTGGACAGATCGGGGCGCGGGGCGGGGGAAATGTTGAACGCATCCAGAACCGCCTGATCCAGCCCTTCGCGGTGATAGGCCAGCGGCGCTTCGTAGATCGAATTCAGATCGTAGGCGGCAATCACCGCTTCTTTGCGGACGTTACAGAACAGGGCGATTTTTTCGCGTTCTTTTTCCGGGATCGGCTGTTCGCTACGGCACACCAGCACATCGGGCGCGATCCCGATGGATTGCAATTCCTTGACGCTGTGCTGGGTCGGTTTGGTTTTCAATTCGCCCGACGCCGCCAGATACGGCAACAGCGTCAGGTGCATGAAGATACATTCGCCGCGCGGTTTGTCATGGCTGAACTGGCGGATGGCTTCAAAGAAGGGCAGGCCTTCGATGTCGCCCACGGTGCCGCCGATTTCACACAGCATGAAATCCACCTCGTCATCGCCAACGGCCAGGAAATCCTTGATTTCATTGGTGACGTGGGGAACGACCTGAATGGTTTTGCCCAGATAATCGCCGCGACGTTCCTTTTCCAACACGTTGGAATAGATTCGTCCCGAACTGACCGAGTCGGTCTTGCGCGCAGGTACGCCGGTGAAGCGTTCGTAATGGCCCAGATCCAGATCGGTTTCCGCGCCGTCATCGGTCACGAACACTTCGCCATGTTCAAAGGGGCTCATCGTGCCGGGGTCGACGTTCAGATAGGGGTCCAGCTTGCGCAGACGCACCGAAAATCCCCGTGCCTGCAACAACGCCCCCAGCGCCGCCGAAGCCAGACCCTTGCCCAGAGAGGACACAACGCCGCCAGTGATGAAGATATAACGCGCCATTCCGGCTACTCCCGTGTTTCCGTCTGGCATCCCTGCCAAAAGCTTAGCCCCAACGGTTTAAAAACCGCAGCACCACGGGACTTGAGCCATACTAGATTCGCATAGAATACGCAAGATGGCCGCAAGATGCAGTTGCGGCCATCCGCTAAAAAACAAGCTGTTGTGGTTAGTCCGCGCGGGGCGTCAACGGTCCGCTGTCATTCGACGACGGCGGCAGCAAAGCGTTGCCGGGCTGTGCCGGTTCGGTCTGGGTGTCTTCTGCAACCGGGGCGGAACCGCCCACGCGATCCAGAACCGAGCTACCCGCTGATTTTTCAGCAGCAATGATGGTCAGTGCCAGCGAGGTGACAATAAATGCCCCTGCCAGAATCCAAGTCACTTTGCCCAAGGCGGTTGCTGCCGCGCGGCTGGAAACCGCACCGCCGCCGCCCATCCCAAGACCGCCGCCTTCCGAGCGTTGCAGAAGCACGATGCCGATCAGCGCCAGCGCCAGAAGAAGGTGGATGATGAGAACAACGTTTTCCATTGCAGCCTGCCTGAGAGTTCTGTCCGCGCCTATTTAGGCAAAAGAGGTTCCGCCCGCAACCCGACTTTCCGGGGCGTGACGATTCAATTCTGATCCAGACGTATATTCCACCGGATCGGGCGGGTGTCGAGGCTGGTTTACCGATTTCTCGCACAGCGCCGGGCCGAGTCGTTTTCGGGAATGGCGTGCGGATTTGGCCGGGGGGCTTAGGCGGGGGTTTATTCGTCTACATCGTCAATATCGGCCTGCCCGGACAGGCGGCGCCGGATCAGGCTCCAGCTCAGGCCGACGCCCAGCACGATGGACAGCGCGAACAGCCCCAGCCATGTGTTCATTTTCTGGTTATGAATGTTCAGCAGGCCATAATCATACAGCACCCACAGCAACGCCCCCAGAATGGCCATGATCAGAAACATGCCAAACGCCCCAATGGAACGCAGCGTCGCGCGTAAGTATATGATATATCCCACCAAAAGCAGCAGCCCCAGCAATACGGTCATGGGCAACTGATCCTGAAAGTGCAGGCTGGCCCATTTGGCATAATTCCAGTTCGTAGGGTTGAACGTTGCGGACAACAGGATGAAGGCCACCAGCCAACGAAGAAAAAAGCCCATAACAAGCCCTGATACTGCTAAAATTCCAAATATGCGCCTGTATGGATTACGCAAACCGATGCCGCTGTCCAGCCCTGCGATGAATTTCCGGTTTCGCTGGGATGAACTGCCCTATATACGGGCGCGGGTTTGATCCGCATTAAAAGAGGACCAGCAATGGCAAATGTCGTCGTCGTCGGCGCCCAGTGGGGCGATGAGGGTAAAGGCAAGATCGTGGACTGGCTGTCCGAACGCGCTGATGTGATCGCGCGGTTTCAGGGCGGCCATAATGCCGGCCACACGCTGGTTATTGATAGCAAGGTCTACAAACTGCACGCGCTGCCTTCGGGTGTGGTGCGCGGCGGCAAGCTGTCGGTGATCGGCAACGGCGTGGTGCTGGACCCGTGGCACCTGCTGCAAGAAATCGAAACGATCCGTGCGCAGGGCGTGGAAATCACCCCTGAAACCCTGATGATCGCGGAAAATACGCCGCTGATTCTGCCGTTCCACGGCGAACTGGACCGCGCCCGCGAAGAAGCCGCCAGCAAGGGCACCAAGATCGGCACCACTGGCCGCGGCATTGGCCCGTGCTACGAAGATAAAGTGGGCCGCCGTGCCATTCGTGTGGCCGATCTGGCAGACGATGCCACGCTGGAAGCCCGCGTTGACCGCGCCTTGCAGCACCATGATCCGCTGCGCAAAGGTCTGGGGATCGCCGAGGTGGACCGCGCCGGGCTGATTGCCCAGTTGAAACAGATCGCCACGGAAATCCTGCCCTATGCGGCCCCGGTGTGGAAAGTGCTGAACGAAAAGCGCAAAGCCGGGAAGCGTATCCTGTTTGAAGGGGCGCAGGGGTCGCTGCTGGATATTGATTTCGGGACATACCCGTTTGTGACCTCGTCCAACGTGATTGCCGGTCAGGCCGCGACGGGCGTGGGGATCGGGCCGGGGTCCATTGATTACGTGCTGGGGATCGTCAAAGCCTATACCACCCGTGTGGGCGAAGGGCCGTTCCCGACCGAGCTGGACGATGCCGATGGCGAACGTCTGGGGACGCGTGGCCATGAATTTGGCACCACCACCGGGCGCAAGCGCCGCTGTGGCTGGTTCGATGCGGCGCTGGTGCGTCAGACCTGTGCGATTTCCGGGATCAACGGCATTTCGCTGACCAAACTGGACGTGCTGGACGGGTTTGAAACCCTGAAAATCTGCGTTGGCTACGATCTGGACGGTCAGCGCATGGATTACCTGCCCACCGCCGCCGACCAACAGGCCCGCTGCAAACCCATTTACGAGGAAATGCCCGGCTGGTCCGAATCCACCGAAGGCGCCCGGAGCTGGGCCGATCTGCCTGCCAACGCGATCAAATACGTCAAGCGCGTGGAAGAGCTGATCGAATGTCCGGTGGCGTTGCTGTCCACCAGCCCTGAACGGGACGACACGATCCTTGTCACCGATCCGTTCGCGGACTGATGTCGCTGGCGTATAAAACCCGCCGCCGTCTGGCAATGCTGATCCTGCTGGTCGGGATGCCCGCCTATATCGTGGTGGCAGTGACGATTGTGAACATGCTGGACCGGCCTTCGATCCCGGTCGAGCTGTTGATCTATGTGGGGTTGGGTTTCTTGTGGGCGTTGCCCTTCAAGTTCATCTTCAAAGGGGTCGGTCAGGCCGACCCCGATGCCCCGCAAGACCCCGCCGATCAGGACTGATCGACCAGCAAGGTTTCCAGAATGGCCCGCCTTTCCCCTTCGATCGGGGTGGGGCGGTGGCTGTCCTGGTTTACATAAACATGGACAAAGAACCCTTCGGCGGCGGCTTCGTCCGCGTCGTTGCGGAACAGTCCCACCTCGTACCGAACGGACGATGACCCCAGTTTGGTAATCCGAATGCCCGCTGTGACCAGATCGGGAAATCCCATTTCGGCATAGTATTTACAGCCGGTTTCCACCACCAGCCCATAGCTGTCGCTGCGCATCGGATCCAATGCGCCCTTGGCAATCAGCCAGCCGTTCACCGCCGTATCGAACAGCGAATAATGCACCACGTTATTCATGTGGCCATACATATCGTTGTCCATCCAGCGGGTCTGGATTTGGTAAAAATCGGCGTAATCCGCGCGGCGGGTGCGGGTTGGATGAGTCATGGGCGCTCCGGATGTATCAGTGTTTTGCCCTGCATAGCCGAAAACCGTGGGGCGCGGGCAGGGGGCAGATGCCGTTACGTTACGCCCGGAACGGAAAATCGCCGGACCAAAGCGGGACCGGCGATGTTCATGTTTCAGGGTATGTTTAGCCGCCGTGTTTTTTGATCAGTGCCTTGGCCTGCGCGATCAGGGCCTTGCCGTCGATCCCCTTGGCGTCCATTTCGGCCACCCAGCGATCAATCACGGGCTGCGAGGCGGCCTTGAAGCGCTCCACTTGTTCCGGGGAAAGCTGGATGATGGTGTTGCCCGCTTTTACCGCAATGTCGCGGCCCGGTTTGTCGTGATCCCACATCACCTGAGCCGCGAATTCCGCCAGTTTCTGCCCCGATTCCGCATCAATCGCGGCGCGGATGTCATCGGGCAGCTTGGCATAGCTGTCCTTGTTCATCACCATGACGATGGTGGCGGTATACAGGGCTTCGTCCCCGGTAAATTCGGTGTGGTTATGCACCAGTTCGGCCAGTTTGATGGCTGGGGTGACTTCCCACGGGATCACCGTGCCGCCGACAACGCCCTTGGACAGGGCTTCGGGGATGGCGGGCAGGGGCATCCCGATGGGGGTGGCCCCCAGTTCCTTGAGCATATCATTGATCACGCGGGTCGGGCCGCGCACTTTCAGGCCTTCCATGTCCTCGACGGTTTCGATGGGGCGGTCGGCATGGATCACGCCGGGGCCATGCACCCACGCGCCCAGCACCTTGACGTCTTTGTATTCGCCGTCCTGAAGATCGGTTTCCACCAGTTCCTGAAACGCCTTGGCGGTGGCCACGGGGTTCGTCATCATAAAGGGCAGTTCAAACACTTCGGTTTTTGGGAACCGTCCGGGGGTATAGCCCACCACCGTCATGATCACATCGGCGACGCCATCAATGGCCTGATCCATCAGTTCCGGCGGTTTACCCCCCAGCGCCATTGCGTCGTAATGTTCAAACTTTACCTTGCCGCCGGTGGCTTCTTCGATCCGGGCGGCCCAGGGTTTGATGATGTGTTTCGGCACCGTGGCGGGCGGCGGCAGGAATTGGTGCAGCCGCAGCGTGACCTCTTGCGCGGCGGCCAGCCCCGGTGCCAGCCCCGAGGCCAGCACAGCAGCAGCCATGGTTTTCATGATTGTACGACGTTTCATCGCGTTTCTCCCTGTTGGCGCGTGTTTTTATGTTTTGTTGTGTTGGAAAGGCGGGTCGCCTGTCCGGGTTTTGGATCAGTTCAGCGTGACCGGCAGGCTAAGCGGCCCACGGAAGCCAAAGCCCCAGAATTTGACCTGCGCCGGGTCGGGCAGCGTCATGTTCGGGAAGCGGTCAAACAGCATCGGCAGCACGATCTGCGCCAGCATCCGCCGCGCGATATGGGTGCCCTGGCAGAAATGCGGCCCGTTCCCAAAGGCCTGATGCGGCGTTTTCGGGCGGAAGATGTTATACTCCTCGGGCCTGTCGTACAGATCTTCGTCGTGACAGGCAGACGCCTGAACGGTCATTACCACCTCGCCCTTGGCAATGGCGTGGCCCCGGATTTCGGTGTCCTGCATCACCAGCCGCGAACTGGCCTGAATCGGCGCGACCCAGCGCACGCCTTCCTCGAACGCGGCGTCCCACAGGGCATCTGCCTTGCAGGCGTCCAGTTGATCGGGATTGGTGAACAGCCCATACAGAATGGTCAGCAGCGCATCGCGTGGTTCGTTGATACCGCCGCCAATGGCGATTTTGACGTTGGAATAAATCTGGCTGCGTTCAATCGGATCGTCGGCATTGACCATGACCGACAGGGCGGATTGATCGGGGTCCGCTTTGACCCGTGCCACGCAGGTATCAAACAGCGCATCCATTTCCGCATTGGCCGCGTCCGAGCGTTCAAAGAGTTCCGGCACATTGCCGAAATTCCCCGCCCCGTCGATCAGCGTTTGCGACCAGCGCATCATATCCGCATCGGATGCTTCGGGGATGCCCAGCAGATAGGTCAGGCAGCGCGCCGCATAGGGGGCGGCCAGCCCGCTGAACAAATCCACGGTTTCGCCACGGGGCAGGCGGCCCACATAATCCTTGGCGACCTGCGTATAAATCTCGTTCCAGCAGCCTTTGATATTGCGGGGTGAAAAGGCCGGGGCCATCGCGTTGCGTTCGCGTTTATGCGCCTCGCCATCCTTGCGCATAAGGGTATGGGCCAGAAAGGCGCGTTTCATCGGGGTCAGCGGATCGTCCGAGCTGAACAGTTCCCAGTTGTCCTTGACGTGTTTGGTATCCGCCGCCTTGGTCAGCATGATCCGATTGATGCTGTTGATCCGCAGCACGGGGGTTTCAGCCCGCAATTTGCGGTAAATCGAATAAGGGTCTGCTGTCAGTTCCGCGATCGTGATCCGGTCGTCCACCGGCACGTTGGACATCACATCCGTTGTCATCGCTCCTCCTCCCAAAGTCGCAAATGTGGGGGGCAGCGTAGCGGCGGGTTTGACATTGGGCAATCTGATGGATTTGATAAACCAAATCGAAATATTCGATATGGGTTTGAAATGGCAACTGATCCTTTTGCGCTGGATTTTTCGGCCCTGCGGGTTTTGCGGCTGGTGCATGGGCATGGCAGCTTTTCCCGAACGGCGGAAAGCCTGGGGGTGACGCAATCCACCGTCAGCTACACGATGGCCCGCCTGCGCGACGCGTTCGGCGATCCGCTATTTGTGCGGCAGGGGGCGGGGATCGTGCCAACCGACCGCTGCGAGGAAGTGGTGGCCCAAACCAGCGCCATGCTGGACAGGTTCGAGGCGCTGACCGCCCCGCGTCAGTTCGATCCGGCTGTGGCCAAGCTGGAGATCGGGATAAGCTGCAATTATTACGAGCGTGTCACCCTGATCCCCAAGGTCATGCGAACCCTTCGGCAAAAAGCGCCGGGGATGGCGATCCGCATCATTTCATCCACAGTGCGGGGCAAGGAACAACTGATGCGTGGTGACAGCGACATGCTGATCGGGCCGATCCGGCTTGAGGAACCCAGCTTTTTCAGGCGCGGTCTGCTGCCCGAGGATTACGTTTGCATCATGGACCCCGCCAACCCGCTGGCGCGGACGGTGCAGGATGTGGATACATTTGTGGCCGCGCCGCAGGTGGTGGTGAATTACGGCGGGTCGTTCCGGTCGCGGTTTCTGGTGGTGATGGAAGCTCAAGGCCATTACCCAAACGCCGTGATGGAGGTGCCAAGCCCCGCAAACCTACCGGATATTCTGGTTGGCACAGATATGATTGCCACGGTTCCGCGCCGGATTGCCGAAAGCTTTGGGGCGCAGGTGGTGATCCGGGATTGTCCCTTTTTGGCAGAGATCAGCATTGATCTGTATTGGACGGCCCGCACCCATGTTTCCGCGCCCCATGTTTGGTTGCGGGCGCAAATCGCAGCCGCCGCCAATCGCATCCTGACGAAAGAGGCTGGGGCGGGCTGATTACCCCGGTTTGCCCGGTGGGGTGATTTCGCCGGTGGTCAGCACCGGCGAGGCATCAATATCCCCGGCGTCCAGCATGGCGGCGACCCGTTCCAGTGACGCCAAAAGCTGCGCCTGTTCCCAATCCTTCAGCTTTTCAAATGCCCGGACATAACGCTGTTGCAGCGCGTCGGGAGCGTCTTTGACTGCGTCCCAGCCATCGGGGGTGATTACCACATTGGTTTGCCGCCGGTCGGTTTCCGATCGCTGCCGCTGCACCATGCCGCGTGCCACCAGTTTATCCACCAGCGCCGTGACCGTCGCCTGACTGACCCGCATTTGCGTGGCCATGTCCTTGGGTGTGGTCGATCCGCCGCGCGTTGCGGTGATTTGCAACACCCGCAATTGCGCGGGCGTCAGCCCGGCGGCCTGCGCCAGTTCGCGCGAATATTGTTCCGTTGCCCGCAGAATGCGGCGCAAGGCAATCAGGCTGTCATCGGTGCGATGGCGCTGGGTGTCAGAAGGCTGGTCAGTCATGGCCGCCCATCCTTGCATGATCGGGGTGATCCTTCAATCCGCGAAGTATTTTGACCAACTGTGAAAATATGCTTTGTGTTGTGTAGCGATTTTGAAGGGGATTGCGAAGTAAATACTGCCTTAATATCCATAGTTGCAGCGTAAATGCGCTAAATTCGGATAAATTTACTTAGCGTGTTGAAATTTTTATCCTGATGATATACTTAGTGTTGCGAATAAAAATTGGAGAAGCAATATGCCCAAGGATATGGTCAAGGAAGATACATCTGGTCCCCGAACGCGTGCGCCCCGGCTGCGCAAGCCAACCGCGCAGGACGGGGCGGCAATCTGGGAACTGATCCGCGCGTGTAAGCCGCTGGATGAAAATTCCATGTACTGTAACCTTATTCAGGCCGATCATTTCCGCGATACCTGCGTTGTCGCCGAAGTGGATGGCGACATTCTGGGCTGGATTTCCGGGCATATGATTCCGAATGACGATGCGTTTTTCGTCTGGCAGGTGGCTGTCAGCCCAAAAGCGCGGGGTCTGGGGCTGGGGAAGGCCATGCTGTTTGACCTGATCAACCGCGCTGAAACCGATGGGGCGCGCGCGTTGAAAACCACGATCACCAAGGACAACGATGCCTCTTGGGGGCTGTTTCGCAGCTTTGCCCGGTCGATTGGCGGCGATCTGTCCGACGCGCCCCATTTCACCCGCGATGCCCATTTTGACGGGCAGCACGACACTGAACATATGGTGACGATCACGCTGCCGCAGGAACATGACGCGCTGAAACGCGCCGCCTGAGCATCGCCCGATACATTCCCGATTTTTCCGAAAGGACACCCCATGCCCAACGACATGGTACAGAATACGTCTATCTTTACGCGCCGCGAAAGCAAGGCGCGGTCCTATTGCCGTGGGATGCCTGCGGTTTTCGATACCGCCCGCGGGTCCGAATTGTTCGATGCCGATGGCAACCGTTTCATTGATTTTCTGGCGGGCTGTTCGTCACTCAATTATGGCCATAACGATCCCGATCTGAAAGCGGCGCTGATAGATCATATCGCCAGCGACGGGCTGGCGCATGGGCTGGATCTGCACACCGGGGCCAAAGGCGCGTTTCTGACGGCGTTCGAGGATCACATCCTGAAGCCGCGCCATATGGATCATAAGGTGATGTTCACAGGACCCACCGGCGCGAATGCGGTGGAAGCGGCGATGAAACTGGCCCGCAAGGTGACGGGCCGCACGAATATCATCGCGTTCACAAATGGGTTCCACGGGGTCACGATGGGCGCCTTGGCTGCCACGGGCAACGGTTATCACCGGGGTGGCGCCGCAATGGACAAGGCAGGCGTGACCCGGATGCCCTTTGATGGCTATGCCGAAGGTGTGGACAGCGCGGCGTTGCTGGATCAGATGCTGGGCGACCCATCGGGCGGGATCGACGCCCCCGCCGCCATCCTGTTTGAAACCGTGCAGGGCGAGGGCGGGCTGAACGCCGCCTCGGCCGATTGGGTGCGCAAGATGCAGGACATCGCCCATAAACACGGTGCCTTGCTGATCATTGACGATATTCAGGCGGGCTGTGGCCGCACCGGCACGTTCTTTTCATTCGAGGAAATGGACGTTCAGCCCGACATCGTGACGATGGCAAAATCCATCTCGGGCTTCGGCCTGCCGATGGCGTTGATGCTGGTGCGCCCGCAGCATGACGTGTTTGGGCCTGCTGAACATAACGGCACGTTCCGGGGGAACACCCACGCTTTTGTTACGGCCCGCGCCGCGATTGAAAAATTCTGGGCCACGGATGCGTTCCAGCGGGAACTGGCGGAAAAATCCATGCTGCTGACAACGGCGCTGTCGGACATTGCCGATCTGGTGCCGGGGGCTGTCCTGAAAGGGCGGGGTCTGATGCAGGGGGTTGATGTTGGGTCCGGGGAACTGGCGGCGCGTATCTGCGCCCGCGCCTATGAGATGGGGCTGGTGATCGAAACCTCTGGCCCGAATGATGAGGTTGTCAAAATCCTTGCGCCGCTGACCACCCCGGCCAGCCTGTTCCGCGAAGGGTTCGACATTCTGACACAAGCCGCCCGCGATGTGCTGGGTGAACTGAAACTTGCAGCGGAGTAACGCAAATGATTGTACGCGATTTTAACGAGCTAAAGAAAACAGACCGCCATGTGGCCGATGCGCGATGGACCTCGACCCGGATGCTGCTGGCCGATGACGGGATGGGGTTTTCGTTCCATATCACGGTGCTAGAGGCGGGTTCGGAACATACCTTTCACTATAAGCACCATTTCGAAAGCGTTTACTGCATGAAGGGCAAGGGCTCGATCACCGATCTGGCCACGGGGGAAACCCACGCGATCAAGCCCGGCGTGATGTATGCGCTGAACCTGCACGACAAACATATTCTGCGCGCCGAGGAAGAACTGCACATGGCTTGCTGCTTTAATCCGCCGGTGACGGGCAAGGAAGTCCACCGCGAGGACGGTTCCTATGCCCCGGCAGAGGAGCTTGCCGACTGACCGAAAGGGCAAACATGACCCATCATACTGTTGAAAAAATCGGGGGCACGTCGATGTCCCGTGTCGGTGAACTGCGGGATACGCTGTTCATCGGCGGGCGTCAGGGGGCCGATCTTTATGGCCGTGTGTTCGTGGTGTCGGCCTTTGGTGGCATCACCAACCTGTTGCTGGAACATAAAAAGACCGGCGAACCGGGGGTCTATGCGCAATTTGCCAACGCCGATACCGGCCACGGCTGGCATGACGCGTTGACCCGTGTTGAGGCCGCGATGGAAACGGCCCATGCCGCTGTGCTGGATCATCCGGCGGATGTTGAACAGGCGCGGGCCTTTGTGGCGGAACGGATCGACGGCGCGCGTAATTGCCTGATCGACCTGCAACGCCTGTGCAGCTACGGCCATTTCCGGCTGTCAGAACATATGCTGCAAATCCGTGAATTGCTGTCTGGTCTGGGCGAGGCGCATTCGGCCTTTGTGACCACGCTGATGCTGCAACGCGCCGGGGTGAATGCCCGGTTCGTGGACCTGTCGGGCTGGCGGGACGAAGGCGATATTTCGCTGGACGACCGGATCACCCGCGCCATGCAGGACGTGGACCCCCAGCAGGAAATGCCGATTGTCACGGGCTATGCCCAATGTGCCGAAGGGCTGATGCGGGAATTTGACCGGGGCTATTCCGAGGTGACGTTTTCGCGTCTGGCGGCGTTGATCAGCGCCCGCGAGGCGATCATCCACAAGGAATTTCACCTGTCGTCGGCTGATCCCAATCTGGTGGGGCAGGGCGCTGTGCGCAAGCTGGGCCATACCAACTATGACGTGGCTGATCAGATGTCGAATATGGGGATGGAAGCGATCCACCCTCGCGCGGCAAAAATGCTGCGTCAGGCGGATGTGCCCCTGCGTGTGACCAATGCCTTTGAACCTGACGATCCCGGTACGTTGATCGACGATCAGCCCGCAACGGAACCGGCGGTGGAAATGGTGACGGGGCTGGATATTGTCGCGCTGGAACTGTTTGAGCAGGACATGGTGGGGGTCAAAGGCTATGACGCCGCCATTCTGGAGGTGCTGACCCGCCATAACGTGCGGATCGTGTCGAAGACGTCGAACGCGAATACGATCACGCATTATCTGGACGCTTCGCTAAAGGTGATGCGCCGGGTGGAAAAGGATCTGACGCGCCTGTATCCCACGGCGGAAATCTCGGCTCGTCCGCTGGCGATGGCTTCGGCTATTGGGCGCGATCTGACGGGGCTGGCGGTGCTGACACGCGGATTGCAGGCGATTGCCGCGAATGGGCTGGCGGCGCTGGGCGCATCGCAGGGGCCGCGTAATGTGGATGTGCAGTTCATTTTGGAACGCGACGATCTGGCCCCGGTGATCAAGGCGCTACATGCGGAATTTGTGGCGGCTGATGTCGAAACGTCTGCATTGGACAAAGCGGCCTGATCAGCTTGCATAAACAATAAAAGGCGGCGCATTTAGCGCCGCCTTTTGTGTTGGTGTGCTGGGCTGGGATCAGGCGTGCAGCGCCTTGACCGCATCATTCAGATGCACCTGACCCACAACCTTGCCGGATTTATCCGCCACAGGCAGCGCCTGCGCAGGGGCCGCGACCAGTTTTTCCAGCGCATCCGCCAGCACAGTCGAGGATGGCAGCGGTTCACCCACAGGGGCATCCCCGGCAATCGGCCGTTGCAGGGCGCGAATGCGGATCACCTTGCTGCGATTGATTTCGCGGGTGAATTCCGCAATGTAATCATCCGCCGGGCGCAGAACGATGTCTTGCCCGTCACCAGATTGCACCAGACACCCATCCCGCAGAATGGCGATGGTGTCGCCAATCCGCATGGCCTCGTCCAGATCATGCGTGATGAACACGATGGTTTTGTTCAGCTCTTGTTGCAGTTCCAGCAGGATGGATTGCATATCCGTGCGGATCAGCGGGTCCAGCGCCGAAAACGCCTCGTCCATCAGCAGGATATCGGCATCGGTGGCCAGCGCGCGGGCCAGCCCCACACGCTGTTGCATCCCGCCGGATAGCTGACCGGGATAGTAATCCTCGTACCCGGCCAATCCGACACGGTCCAGCCAATGCGCGGCGCGTTTCGTGGCCTCGGATTCGTCCACGCCCTGAATGCCCAGCCCATAGATGACATTTTCCAACACCTTGCGATGCGGCAGCAGGGCAAAGTTCTGGAACACCATCGACATCTTGAACCGGCGCAGATCACGCAACTGGTTTGGTCCCATCGCCATCACGTCATCGCCATCAATCCAGATTTCGCCCGCAGTGGGTTCGATCAGGCGGTTCAGGTGACGGATCAGCGTGGATTTGCCCGACCCGGACAGGCCCATGATGACCTGTAGCTTGTTCGCGGGAATATCCAACGAAATGTCATTCAGGCCCAGCACATGCCCGGTCTTGTCCAGCAGTTCGTCCTTGCCCATGCCGCCATGGACCTGTTTCAGCGCCGTTTGCGGATTGTCGCCGAAAATCTTGTACAGGTTGCGGATGGAAATCTTGGTGTCGTCAGCCATGCCCGGCCTCCCGATAGGATTGCAGGCGTTTGCCATAGGTTTGGCTGACCCGGTCAAAGATGATCGCCAGCGCCACGATGGCCAGACCGTTCATCAGACCCAGCGCCAGATATTGATTGGAAATCGCCCGCAGCACCGGCACGCCCAAACCCTGCACACCGATCATCGAGGCGATCACCACCATCGACAGCGCCATCATGATCGTCTGGTTGATCCCGGCAAAAATATTGGGCAGCGCCAGCGGGATTTGTACGCCGAACAGCTTTTCCTTGTTCGATGCGCCAAAGGCCTCGGCGGCCTCCATCACGCTTTTGTCCACCAGACGGATGCCCAGATTGGTCAGACGCACCAGCGGCGGCAGCGCATAAATGCACACGGCCAGCAGCCCCGGCACCTTGCCGATGCCCAGCAGCATCACCACGGGGATCAGATAAACGAAGCTGGGGATGGTTTGCATCACGTCCAGAATGGGGGTGATGATTGCCTGCGCCCGGTCAAACCGCGCCATCAGAATGCCCAGCGGGATACCCACCAGAATACACAGGAATGTGGCAACCGATATGATTGCAAGGGTGGACATCGTGTCCTCCCACATGCCCAGAAAGCCGATGACGACAAAGGCGACCACACTGCCCAGCGTGATCTTCCATGACCGCGACCCGGCCCATGCCAGCCCGGCAAGGATCAGGATGATGATGGGCCACGGGGTCGCTTGCAGCAGCTTTTCAAACCAGACAAGGAACGCCAGCAGCGGGTCGAAAAAGTTTTCAATCGATTCCCCCCAGGCGCGGGTGAATTCGCGGAATGTGCCGTCGATGCCCCGGCGCAATGCGCTCAGGTCCGATCGGCCCAGTGACGGAAACTCCAATAGAAAATCCATGAGTTTGTCCTGCCTTTACAGATAGACGAAGGGCCCGGCTTCGTGACCGGGCCCTTCTGATGGGATCACAGGGTCAAAGCGCGTCGCGCACTTTGGCGGCAACATCCGCCGGAACCCACTTGGTCCAGACATCTTCTTGGGTCGCAAGGAACTCATAAGCAGCATCTTCGCCCGTGGCCTGATTTTCGCTCATGAAGACCAGCATGTTGTTCATGATGGCACCGGGGAACACGCGCTTTTTGAAATAGTCCTGCGCGGGTCCGGCCTTGCCGATGAAATCGTCGGTGACGACGGTGTTCACCTCGGACACGGTCCACGAGGTCGGCTTGGGGTCGGCGCAATCCTGTTCGGCCAGTGCAATACAGCCGTCCCAGTTGTCCCGCCCGGCCCATTCGGCCTCGAACGGCAGTTTGACCATGTTGTATTTGCCGATCATCGACGTGGGCGACCAGTAATATCCGAACCAGGGCTCGCTGCGTTCCACCGCTTTGGACATCGACCCGTCCAGACCCGCAGCCGAACCGGGATCAACCAGAACCCAGCCCTTTGCTTCCATGTCAAAGGCGCGGAACAGGTTGGCGTTCACCAACTGGCAGCCCCAGCCCGCCGGACAGCCGACAAAGGCGCCTTTGCTTTCGTCCTCGGCGTAGGGGAACAGTTCAGGATGCGCCAGCACCTTTTCCACGGTGTCCAGTTCGGGGTGTTTGGCGGCAAATTCAGGGGTCAGCCACCAGCCTTCGCCCAGATCGGTGATCGGGCCATCGTTCAGGGTGACAAGCGTGCCTTCGGCCTGTGCGGCCATCAGCATGTCGCGCACCGCGTTGATCCACAGTTCGGGGGCCACGTCGGGCTGTCCCTTTTCGGACATGGACGCAAAGGTGGTGGTGGTCGCACCGGGGACCAGTTCCACGTCGCAGCCATACCCTTCGCTCAGAATGATCGAGTCGACATTGGCCATCAGTTCCGCTGACGCCCAATCCATTTCCGCGATCGAGATTTCACCGCAATCTTGTGCTAAACCTTGGTTTGCTGCGAATACCAAAAGGCCGGCGCCAATTGCACCTTTGAGAATGTGAGACATTGTAGGGGTTTCCCTCCCAGATCTTTTCGACTTTTCGGACCGCGGATCTTCGGGTTCACGGCCAGTCACCAGCCCGCATGGCTGATTTCCCGGATGTATTCCCCTGATTAGGCGTCAATGCTCCGGGCTGCGCCCTAAGCACAACATGCACCGCCCTGAATGTAAAGGGAAAGTCCCGGCACAGATTGCAAGTCATCGGTTGCCGTTAGGGAAGGCTTCTGCCAAAGCTATGGGCAAGTGCCTTTCTGGAAGGGATGCAGGTCTTTACGGGTGGAATTTAAATCCGAAGACCGCAATCCTGTCCGCATTGTTGTTTTTGGTTTCCAAATGAACGGCCGCTTTATTTTTCTGGCCCCGATTTCAGGAGCAGCCCAACGTGCTGTATCATCGCTATTTCGACGCGCTTGGATTGCATTTTATCCGCGCCGCTGACCCATTTACCCTTGAGGAACTGATTTCGCTTCAGACAAATTCAGAAAAGATACCGCCTGAAACCGTGGGGCGGCCTGTTCTGATTGATTTCCGGTCTGTGTCCCTGTCCAGCCTGGACCCGGCAGATATACGCCGCCATTTGATGAAGAAAAGCGCGCTTGATCCGGCCGTGACACAGGTGGCCTGCGCCTATCTGGTCGGGAATGATGCGGATTACGCCGTGGTGCGGATGGCTAATGTCCTGTCGGAATTGTCCGGCATCAACCCGGAAAGCCGCAGCTTTATCACGGAAATACCGGGCGATGCGTTAAACTGGCTGGTCGGTTGGATCGGGGCTGTGAATTCTGATGCGTTGGACGATTTACAACAGGCGATGAAAGATCACGGAACTTGTGGCCCCTAAGTCACCGTTTCAAAGGATAGGGCATTGGTTCCTATGCACATTTGAGGTCGCGCACCCACAGGTTGTAGCTCTCGAGAAGGTATTCCGTTTGGAATATAGTCTTGGAGAACCACAATGAAAAAAATGATTGCACTCATCGCGGCAATGCTTCCTGCCGCTGCATCCGCACAGGAAATGAGCGGGATGCTGACACTGGGCTACAGCTCGACGGATATTCCCGGCCTGAGCGACGATCTAAGCGGTGCCACGCTGGATTTCGCCGGGTCCGCGAATTTTGCCAACGGTTTCAGCCTGAGCGGCGGCGTTGGCCTGTCGAACCATGACACTGACGGTCTGCCGGGGCAGCTTCAGATGTCCACCTATGATCTGGAAGCCAGCTATGCCTTTGGCAATCACTGGTCGCTGGGGGCATATGCCGAAAAATCTGCGATGGAACTGACGATTATCAACGAAGATATTTCGATGCGTTCCTTCGGTCTGACGATGGGCTATAAAACGGACCGCGTCGCGGTGGAGCTGTATGCCGGGAAATCGGAAACCGACCCGGAAATGCCCGCTGGTCTGGACCTGAAAGACGCAGGGCTGCGCATGTCTTTTGCGGTATCTGATCGGACCAACATGACGCTGCGGGCGGGACTGTCGCGCCTGTCGGGGGCAGGCATTCCCGATGTCGATCTGACTGCAATTGGTTTGTCGGCAACCCATATGCTGAATGATCGCTGGATGGTTTTCGGCGGTCTGGATATGGCGTCGCTGGATGTTATGGGCGACAGCCTTGATGCAACCTCGGTTGGGTTGGGGGCGGGCTACCGCTTCGATATTTCCGGGCGGCCTGTGCTGCTGACGATGGAACTGGCCCGCACCTCGCTCAGCGTGGACGGTCTGTTCGATGAAGATCTGGATACCATCCGCGTCGGGCTGAGCCTGCCGCTGGGCGCCGCAGGCACCAAGGCACCGCTGAACAGTCTGGCCAGCTCTGTTGCCGAAGGGCGTCATTCGACCCTGACGTCGACCTTGCTGGGTGTGTTCTGATCGCTTGATCGTAAACGGATCAACGGGCCGTATTCTGGCGGCCCGTTGATATGGAACCAAACGCCCGGAAACAGGGGCGCATATCAGGCGGCGGATGTGCCCTGTGCCCCGGTTCCGGCGGCTACGTGATATTCCATATAGCCGCGCGTGGTGACGATCTGATCGGCCACATGTTTGGCATCGTGCCACACCCCCCAGATGAACGACGACCCGCGCCGTGATTGCCACGGCAGCCCCAAAAAGAAAATGCCCGGTTCAGGTGATACGCCGCGCTGGTGTCTGGGCTTTCCGTTGTCGTCGAACACGTCCAGTTGCAGCCAGCTATAGTCCTGTGCAAATCCGGTGGCCCACAGGATCACGCCAACCCCAGCCTGTGCCAAATCCAGTTCACGCAGCGGATGGGTCATGCAATCGGGGTCCGGGCCGATCCGGCGGGCGGCGGGTTCTTCGGGCAGGTCCAGCCCGTTGCGGGCGATATAGGCGTCTGCCTCGTCCAGAACGGACAGGTAATTCGCATCGCCCGCGTTGATATTATCGGCCAGATCATCGGCGAAATGCAGGGTGCCGTTGTCATAGCTTTCGGTACGCCCGACCAGTTTCATGCCGCGTTCGGCCAGTTGCCGGAAATCCACCGTATGCCCGCCATGTGCGCCGCTGACGGAAATCGTGACATGTTCGGCCCCTTGCGGCGGGGTGGCGGCGTTCCATTTGCCCAGCACACCCAGCCACCACACGAAATCCCGCCCGCGATAGCTGCGCGGGGGGCGGTCATGTGGCCCGACCGACAGGTAAACCGTTTTGCCCGCCCGCAGCAATTCATCCGCGATCTGAACGCCGGACGATCCGGCCCCCACCACCAGCACCGCCCCTTCGGGCAGTTGATCGGGGTTGCGATACGCGGCCGAGTGCATTTGCGGGATGCCAACGCTGTCGGGGATCATCGGCGGGATCACCGGCACCTGAAAAGGCCCGGTCGCGGCCACCACGTTCAGCGCGTCATAGTCCCCCTCGCTGGTGGTGACGCGAAAGCCCTCGGCCCCTTCGTTCTTGACCACGCTTTGCACAGTGACGCCGCATTTTACCGGGGCGTCGATCATTTTGGCGTAGTCCACGAAATAATCGGCCACGGAGTCTTTAGCGACGAAATCATCGGGGCCGCAGTTGGGAAATTCCATGCCGGGGAACCGATCGTGCCATGCCGGGCCATTCGCCACCAGCGAATCCCAGCGTTCAGACCGCCAGCGTTCCGCGATCCGGTCGCGTTCCAGCACGACATGCGCCACCCCGTTGCGGGACAGGTGTTCGCTCATGGCGATACCGGCCTGTCCGGCGCCGACAACCAGCGTATCAATTTTCGTGGGGGCCATTCGTGGGGTCCTTTCGGGCTATGTCTGTCAGGGTCATCCGCCCACCCTAAAAGCGCGGGTCCGACCCCGGAAAGCATGATTTGCGAAAGCATTGCTTGGGGTATGACTAAGCCATGTTGGGATACGCTTAGGCCCGGCCTAATCAGCAATAAGCCAGTCCGTTCTTTCATCCGGGCAGGCAGGTATGAAATCCTGACCAAATCTGCCCATCCATCGCCGGAGACCCCAATGGCCCATACCCGCATTCGCAAATTCAACACCAAAGACACCTATCCCGAACAGAAGCTGGACAACGATCTGTGTCAGGCCGTGGTCACACAGGGCGGCAAAACCGTCTGGATGCGGGGGCAATGCCCGCAAAATCTGGACGATGCGGTGAATATCGACAGCCACGATCCGGTGGAGCAGACCCACAAGGTCATGCAAAACATCCGCCAACTGATCGAAGAAGCGGGCGGCGATATGGAACATCTGGTAAAGGTGGTGGTCTATATCACCGACGTCCGCCACCGCGAGGCGGTCTATCGCACGATGGGCGAATATATCAAAGGCGTGTACCCGGTTTCGACGGGGCTGGTGGTGCAGGCCTTGGCGCGGCCCGAATGGCTGGTGGAAATCGACGCCACCGCTGTAATCCCGGAGTAAGCCCATGACATTTTCGCTTGTGGCGCGCTGCGCGGAAACCGGCATGTTTGGGGTGGCGATTTCATCGTCGTCACCGGCAGTTGCGGCGCGCTGCGCCTATGCGCGGGCCGGGGTGGGGGCTGTGGCCTCGCAAAACGTGACCGATCCCCGGCTGGGTCCGCTGGCGCTGGATTTGATGCAAGACGGGCTAAGCGCCGCCGAAGCCGTGGCCGAGGTGCAAAAGCGCGGCAGTTTCATCGAATATCGGCAGGTGTTGGCCGTGGACGCGCAGGGCGGAACCGCCATTCATTCCGGGCCGAACAGTCTGGGCATCTGGACGCAGGCGCAGGGGGATAACGTGGCCTCGGGCGGGAATTTGCTGGCGAATGACGGCGTGCCGCAGGCCATCGTGGATGGGTTCGTGACAGCGCGGGGGCATCTGGGCGACCGGCTGATCGCGGCCATGCGGGCCGGTCTGGCCGCCGGGGGCGAGGCCGGTCCGGTGCATTCGGCGGGTATGATGCTGGTGGACCGGGTGGCCTGGCCTGTGGCCGATCTGCGCTGTGACTGGACCGAAGATTGCCCGATCGAGGCGATAGCGACCGCGTGGGACATCTATAAACCGCAGTTGGACGCCTATATTCAGCGGGCGCTGGATCCGCGCGAAGCGCCGTCTTATGGCGTGCCGGGGGACGAATAAGCCGGGATTGTGCCGCGCGGTGAAAATACGCAACGGGTTTCGGGGCGGCCCACAAATCGGTGCCCGCCCTTGAAACCTGCGGGGATCGCGGTCAATGCTGGGGTCAACGCGACAGGACAAGGCCCCCAGATGCTGAGATATACGCTCCGGCAGCTTGAATATTTCGTGGCTGTTGGTGATACCGGCAGTATCGCCAAGGCATCGGAACGGATCAATGTGTCCTCGCCGTCGATTTCTGCGGCCATCACCCAGTTGGAACAGGAATTCGGCCTGCCGCTTTTCGTGCGCCAACACGCACAGGGGCTATCGCTGACGCAGGGCGGGCGGCAAATGCTGGAACAGGCCCGTGTGGTCCTGCGCGAGGCGGGGCTTTTGATGGATATTGCCGGGGATATTTCCGGGTCTGTCCGGGGTCCGATGTCGGTGGGCTGTCTGGTGACATTCGCGCAAATGGTGCTGCCTGCGCTGCGCCGCAGTTTCGAGGCGGATTACCCCGATGTACGGCTGCGCCAATATGAATTGAACCAAGCGGATATCATCAGCGGGCTGCGCCGGTCGGAAATCGACGTAGCGCTGACCTATGATCTGGAGGTTCCCGCCGATCTGCAATTCGCCCCGCTGGTGGAATTACCGCCTTTCGTGTTGGTGAATGAGGCACACCCGCTGGCCGGTCGGGCCGGGGTTTCGGTGGCCGATTTGCGGGATCATCCGATGGTGCTGCTGGACCTGCCGCTGAGCGCGGATTATTTCCTGTCGTTCTTTGCCGGAACCGGAACCAAGCCGCGGATTGCCGAACGCACGCGCGATATGGCGGTGATGCGCAGTCTGGTGGCGAATGGCTATGGCTATTCCATCGCCAATGTGCGCCCGCTGAACAGCCTGTCACCGGATGGCAAACCGTTGCAATTCATTCCGATGACGGGACCAGTGCGGGCGATGAAGATGGGGCTTTTGATGCCGCGCGATGCGGATAAATCCAACGCGGTCCGCGCCTTTCTTCAGCACAGCCGGGCGGCAGTGGCGCGGGGGGATTTGCCGGGTCTGGGCCGGGTGGACGCCAGTGCCGATGCAAGGGACGGCTTAGCCTGCCCCTAATCAACGCTTTCGCAGGCTTGTCTTTCGGTTTCGGGCGCGGGTCGTATCCTGATCCGACCCCTTCCTTTGACCTGACGGAGCCTGAAATTGCGCGACCCTCGCTACGATGTTTTGTTTGAACCCATGCAGATCGGCCCGGTGACGGCCAAGAACCGCTTTTATCAGGTGCCGCATTGCAATGGCGGTGGCTATCGCGACCCGTCCGCCGCAGCGGCCATGCGTGGGATCAAAGCCGAAGGCGGCTGGGGGGTGATTTTTACCGAACAAACGGAAATGCACCACAGTTCGGAAATCGCGCCTTTCATCGAATTACGCCTGTGGGAGGACAAAGACATTCCCATGCTGGGCAAAATGGCCGGAAAGATGAAAGAACACGGGGCGCTGGCGGGCATCCAGCTTGCCTATTCCGGGATCAACGGGCCGAACCTGTATACCAAGGAAGTCCCAATGGCGGTGTCGGCCATGCCGATCCGCACCTTTACCAACGATCCGGTGCAGGCGCGGGCGCTGGATAAGCAGGATATCCGCGACTTGCGCCGGTGGTTCGTGAACGCGGCACAGCGGTCGAAACGGGCGGGGTTCGATCTGATTTGCCTGTATGGGGCGCATGGGTTCGGGATTTTCCAGCATTTCCTAAGCCGCGCCACCAACCAGCGCAGCGATGAATATGGCGGCAGTCTGGAAAATCGCGCCCGCTTCGTAAACGAGGTGATCGCGGATATGCGCGATGCGGTGGGCGACAGCATGGGGATCACACTGCGGGTCAGTCTGGATGAAACCATTGGCGATCTGGGCTTTTCCAATGCAGAGCTGCGCGATTTCATCGAAATGAACCGGGACTTACCCGACCTGTGGGATTTGGCCCAAGGCACATGGGAGGATTGTTCCGGTCCGTCACGGTTCAAGGAAGAGGCCGCGCAGGAACAATTGGTGCGGGGCATTCATGACCTGACCAGCAAGCCGATTGTTGGTGTGGGGCGTTTCACCAGCCCCGATGTGATGGCGCGGATGGTGCGGCAGGGGGTGCTGGACTTCATCGGCTGCGCCCGCCCGTCCATCGCGGACCCGTTTTTGCCCAAAAAGATCGACGAAGGCCGGATCGAGGATATCCGCGAATGTATCGGCTGCAATATCTGCATCACCGGCGACATGACCATGAGTATCAGCCGTTGCACCCAGAACCCTACCTTTATGGAAGAATGGCGCAAGGGCTGGCATCCTGAACGAATGAACGCCAAAGGCACCAGTCAAAGCGTGCTGGTGGTCGGCGCAGGCCCGGCGGGGCTAGAGGCGACGCGCGCATTGGCCGAACGCGGCTATGATGTGGCACTGGCCGAGGCGGGAACCGCGCTGGGCGGTCGGGTGGCGCGGGAACGGTTGCTGCCGGGCCTGTCGGCATGGGGGCGGGTGGTGGATTACCGGGCCTATCAGATTGGTCAGAAGCCCAACGTGGAAACCTATTTCGACAGCGCACTGGATGCAGACAGCATTCTGGAGTTCGGATTTGAAAATATCTGTATCGCGACCGGGGCCAAATGGCGGCGCGATGGGGTCAGCCGTCAGCATGTGGTGCCGTTTCCCACCGATGCGGCCATGCCAGTCTATACGCCCGATGATCTGATGGCCGGGCGGCTGCCGGGGGGCAAGGTGGTGATCTATGATGACGATCATTATTACATGGGTGGGGTGCTGGCGGAATTGCTGGCCTCGAACGGGGCCTTGGTCAGTCTGGTGACGCCTTCGGCCTATGTGTCGGACTGGACGGTTAACACGCTGGAACAGCATACGATTCATCGCCGTCTGGCACAGATGGGGGTGCAGATCGTGCTGAACCGGGGTGTGGTGGAAATTGGCGCGGATCATGTGGTGACGAATTGCACCTATACCGATCAATTGACGCCCGTGGCCTGTGATGCGGTGGTGCTGGTGTCATCGCGGATCGAAACCAACGGCGTGTATCGCGCCTTGAAGGACCGGCAGGTGGAATGGGCCGATGCGGGGATCAAAACGGTGCAGATCATCGGGGATGCCAACGCGCCGGGGCCGATTGCTTGGGCGACCTATGCCGGGCATCGCTATGCCCGTGAACTGGATGGTGACGATATTGGCGATGCGCTGCCGTTCCGGCGCGAAATCGCAGAGCTGGCGCAGGACTAAGACCGATGACTGATACCCCGTTTCCATTTGCGCCACAGGCGACCGACACCATTCTGGACTGGACCCGCGCCCGCATTGCCGATGGGCCGGACCCCAAGCACGGGGCGCAAAGCTTTGCCGCGCTGGACCCGGTTTTGGGCGGCTCTATCACCGCGGGCGGCATAGGGGCCGACGCGGCATTTCGGCTGTTTACCGATACGATTGTGCCGTCGACGCGGCCGTTTGGGCATCCGACCAGCCTGTCTTTTGTGGCGTCCGCCCCGTCGCGGGCGGCGCTGAGTTTCGATGCGGCGCTTGGTGCCGCGGGAATCTTCGCGGGGAACTGGGATGGCGGCGCGGGGGCGATCCACGCGGAAAATCAGGCGTTGCGTTGGCTGTCCGATCTGGCCGGTTGGCCGGATAGCGCGGGCGGGGTGTTCGTGGCGGGTGGCACGCTGGGCAATCTGTCGGCGCTTCATGCGGCCCGCGACTGGCGGGCGCGGCAGGTGGACCGCCCGGCGCGTTGGGCGCTGCTGTGTTCCGCCGAAGCGCATAGTTCGATCAAGGCCGTGGCGCGGGTGATGGACGTTGACGTGATCACGGTTGATCCCGACGCACAGGGCCGGATGGGCGGTGACGCCGCGCGGGCGGCCCTGACACAGGCCGGGCCAGAGCGGGTTTTCGCCATCGTGGGCAACGCCGGGGCCACTAATTGCGGCGCGGTGGACGATATTGCGGGGCTGGCCGATCTGGCCGAAGATTTCGGGCTGTGGCTGCATCTGGATGGGGCATATGGCTTGGCGGCGCTGGCCGATCCGGCGGCGCGCCCACTGTTTCAGGGGATTGAATGGGCGCATAGCTTTATCGTGGACCCGCACAAGTGGCTGTTTGCGCCCTATGACAGTTGCGCCCTGATCTATCGGGATGCGGCGGCGGGGGCGGCGGCGCATGGGCAACAAGCGGTATATCTGGATACGGTGGACAAGGCGCATTTCAACCCGTCGGATTACGCGATCCACCTGACGCGGCGGGCGCGGGGGTTGCCGTTGTGGTATTCGCTGGCGGTCCACGGGACGGATGCTTATGGGCAGGCGATTGCCCGCACCCGTGCCATCACGCAGGACATCGCAAAGGGGATTGATGCCATGCCGGGGGTGGAATTGCTGCTGACCTCGGACCTGACGGTGATCCTGTTCCGGCCTTCGGGCATGAGCGAGCCAGAGATGGAAACATGGGCCGAAGCGAACCGCCGGTCCGGGGCGTTGTTGTGTTTGCCGACACGCTGGCGGGGACAAATGGTATTCCGCTTGTGTATCGTGAACCCGGAAACCGACCCGGCGCAGGTGTTGGGCGTGTTGGGCAGCCTGACAGGGGATGACGTGTGATACTGGATATTCTGGAGCGGCTGATTGGGTTTGAAACCACCAACGACAGATCAAACCTGCCGCTGATTGGGTATATCGAAGATTTCCTGACCCAGCGGGGGTTTCGTGTCACCCGCGTGACCGATCCGGGCGGCGACAAGGCGGGGCTGTTCGCGCAGATCGGCCCCGAGGGGGACGGGGTGCTGTTGTCGGCGCATACGGATGTGGTGCCGGTGGCAGGGCAGGTCTGGACCCGCGATCCGTTTCGCCTGACCCGCGAAGGCAACCGGCTGTATGGGCGCGGCACCACGGATATGAAGGGATTTCTGGCGGCGATGCTGGTGGCGGCGGATCACGCCGCGAAACGCCCCCTGAAAGAGCCGCTGAAGTTGGCAATTTCCTATGACGAGGAAATCGGTTGTGTCGGGATGGCACGGATGATTGACGCGCTGGTGCCTGCGATTGGCCGCCCACGGGCCTGTATTGTGGGGGAACCCACCGATATGCAGGTGGCGATCGGGCATAAGGGCAAGCGGGCGTTCCGGGCGGTGTGTCATGGGCAAAGCGGGCATTCAGCGCTGGCCCCGCAATTCGTGAATGCGCTGCATCTGGCGGGGGACTTCATGGCGGCGCTGCGCGATATTCAGGGCGATCTTGCGACGCAAGGCGCGCGGGATGCGGGTTATGGTGTGCCATATAGCACGGTGCATGTGGGCGTGCTGTCTGGTGGGACTGCGCTGAATATCGTGCCGGATCGGGCCGAGCTGGCGTTTGAATTCCGCCATCTGGCGGCGGATGCGCCGGATGATTTGCAGGATTGGATTGAAACGGCGGCGGCTCAGGTGGCTGGGCGGTATCGCGCGGCGTTCCCCGATGCGCGGATTGAAATCATACCGGGGTCATCCTATCCGGGGCTGGATACCGCACCAGATGCCGAGGTGACAAAACTGGCGCAATCATGGGCGCACAGCAATGCCGTGACCAAGGTGGCCTTTGGGACCGAGGCGGGTTTTTTCGACGCTCTGGGTATTCCGGCGGTGGTGTGCGGCCCCGGATCAATGGAGGGGCAGGGGCATAAGCCGGATGAATATATCACCCTGTCGCAACTGAACGCCTGTCAGGCGATGCTGGCGCGGGTGTTGGACAGTATTCGCGCATAAAATGCCGGGTGTTTCGCACGCGAAACGTGTATTAACAATGGGTTAATGTCTGTCCCGGTGGTGGTGAGCCGTAAAGTAGCAGATGCCACCGATACCGTTTTGCCGACTGGTTTGTACTGGCTGCCCCCGAATTTCACGCCGCCGGGCGGGCATTTTTTTGGCAGGGCCTTGACCCCACCCTCAACACAGGCAAAGAACAAGGCCGGTAGCGATTACTGGTCAGGTCGGGCTGAACCGACCAGACCACGACCCGAAAACTTGGAGGGGAAAAATGAACTCTGGCAGCTTGCACAAGACCATGACGGGCGCGCCCGCGAAATACGAACCCTTCAAAATTCTGGATTTGCAGGATCGTACATGGCCGTCCAAACGCATCACCCAGCCGCCGACCTGGTGTTCTGTCGATTTGCGTGATGGCAATCAGGCGCTGGTCAATCCGATGGGGCAGGACCGCAAGGAACGGATGTTCCGGCTGCTGCTGGATATGGGGTTCAAGGAAATCGAAATCGGGTTTCCCTCGGCCTCGCAGACGGATTTTGATTTTGCCCGCTGGGTGATTGAACAGGGCGATGTGCCGCGTGATGTCAGCCTTCAGGTGTTGGTGCAATGCCGCCCCGAACTGATCACCCGCACGTTCGAGGCGCTGGAAGGCGCCCATCAGCCGATTGTTCACTTCTACAATTCCACCAGCGAATTGCAGCGCCGGGTGGTGTTTGAAAAAGACGTGGCTGGTGTCAAACAGATCGCCACGGATGCGGCCAAGATGATCACCGATATGGCGGCCAAGGCAGGCGGCGGCTATCGGTTTGAATATTCGCCCGAAAGCTTCACCGGCACGGAATTAAGCGTGGCGCTGGAAATCTGCAACGCTGTGACCGAAATCGTGCAGCCGACCCCGGAAAACAAGCTGATCCTGAACCTGCCCGCGACGGTCGAAATGTCGACGCCGAACCTGTATGCCGATGCTATCGAATGGATGTCGCGCAATCTGGACAAGCGCGATTCCATCATCATATCGCTGCACCCGCATAATGACCGTGGCACCGCCGTGGCGGCGACGGAACTGGCGCTGATGGCTGGGGCGGATCGCGTCGAAGGCACGTTGTTCGGCAATGGCGAACGCACCGGCAACGTGGATTTGGTGACGCTGGCGTTGAACATGTACACGCAGGGCGTGGACCCGCTGCTGGATTGCACGGATATTCCGCGCATGAAAGACGTGTTTGAATATGCCAACCAGATGGTTGTGCCGGAACGTCACCCCTATGTTGGGGAACTGGTGTATACCGCGTTTTCCGGGTCGCATCAGGATGCCATCAACAAGGGGATGAAGGCGCTGCAAAAGGCCAATAAACCCCAGTGGGAAGTGCCGTATTTGCCGATTGACCCCGAAGATGTGGGCCGCAGCTACGAAGCGATCATTCGCATCAATTCACAGTCCGGTAAGGGCGGCATTGCCTATGTGCTGCAACAGGATTACGGGCTGAACCTGCCGCGTGGGCTTCAGGTGGAATTTTCGCGCGATATTCAGGAGATCACCGATACTGAGGGCACCGAATTGTCGCCTGCCCGCATCCACGAACAGTTCCTGAAACGCTATGTCGATCAGCCTGCGGGCCGGATCAAGTTCATCAGCCATGTGACCCTGCCCGATACGCAGATCAAAGGGCAGCGCGTGGTCGAGGCGAAGATTCTGGATAACGGTCAGGAAATCACGATCACTGGCAGCGGCACCGGGCCGATTGACGGGTTTGTGGATGCGCTGTCGCGCCATCTGGGCGTGGAATTTTCGGTGCAGGATTACAGCGAACATTCGGTATCGCGCGGGTCGAACGCGGTGGCGATTTGCTACATGCAGATCGAACAGGGCGACAAAACGCTGTGGGGCGTGGGGCTGAATTCCAACATCGTCGTGGCGTCGTTGGAAGCGGTGGTGTCCGCGGTGAACCGCAGCGCCTAAGTCGGCGCAGACCGGGAAAACGGGGCGGGCCAGTGGCCCGCCTTTTTGTTTATGCGGGGATCAGGGTCAGGGTTTCGGCGGTCGCCTTGTCCACCGCCTGTTCGGAATAGGCCAGCGGCACATAGTCCCCCTTGGCCCAAAGCGGGGCCAAATCCTGTAGGTGGGGGGAATCCTGCATCCCGGATTGGCCGGGTGCGTTGATCCAGACGCTGTTATCCCACGCGCCCACATCAATCACCATCCGCACAGAGGCCCCGATCCGCACCCGGTAATCGCTGGCCTCGTGATGGGCCAGCATGATTGACGTGTTGCCACCCCCCTTGGGCCACGGTCCCAGATCGAAACCGGGTTTGACCGGGGTCAGGGCGTGATCGAACCAGCCGTGATGCAGATCCCCCCAGCGCCAGTTTTCCGGCGCGCCGAACCTGTCGGTTGCGTCGGTCAGGGCGGCGGCCAGCGTGTCGCGCAGCAGGGCGTCGCGGGTGGCCGGATCGTCCAGCCCGGTGCGGGCGGACAGGGTGGGGTGTTTGCCCTCTAACAGGTCTGTCACCACGGGGATATTGCCGGGGATCAGGAAGCGCCGCAAATCGGGGTCCGGGGCGATCCGCGCCAGCAGGGCCGGGCGCAGATGTGACGACAGCCACAGCTCGTACAGCAGGGCCGGGGCTGAATCGGCGTCAGACCGGCCATTCCACAGCCGCAGCAGATCGGCCCCTGGCGCGTCCTGCGGCAGAAGCGCAATCAGACGCGGGGCAAAGGGTGAAAACGTATCGGTTTGCAGCGCGGTCGAGGCCGGAACATCGTGGTCATTCCGCGCGGCCAAGGCGGCAGCGATTTGGGCGGCGCGCTGATCCTCGAACCACTCGAATCCAACGGCGGGGCCGTTTTGCCATTCGGCGGGCAGGTTCATTTCATTGGCGGAATGGACGTAGCCCTGTGCCGGATTGTCCAGTCGGGGCAGGTCATCGGCGGTCATGTAGCCCGCCCATTCAAACCGCCCATCGCCCGATACCGGCACCAGCCCGCGCCAGCCGTCCCGGCGCGGCACATAGCCAGCGGCCTGCCAGCCGAAATCACCGTTTACATCGCCATAAACCAGATTGACCGACGGCGCGCCCCATGTTCCGGCCTGTTGGCGAAACTGGCTGAAACTGGTGGCCCGCATGGTTTTCAGGCTGGCCATATAGGGGGCGGTGCCGGGATCGGTGAACACCGTGCGCAACGCCAGCGCCCGGTTTCTGGCCGCGTCCTGCCAGACCACCGGGCCGTGATGGGTGAAATGCAGATCAAGCACCTGATCCGGGTGGCCGCGCACGCCAAAGCATTCGGTCACGGTTTGCATCTGGTCCCAGCCGTCCTTGTAACGATAGCGCAGCGGATTGGCGGGGTCGGTGTCATAGACCATGACATCTTCCTGATCGGCGCAGAAAATCGTCAGGCTAAAGGCCGCGTGGCCGTTATGTCCGGCCATGATGCCGGGGCTGGAGGGTTCACCAGCGCCGATCACATCCAGACCGGGGGCGGTCAGATGCACCATATAACGCAGTGACGGCGCGGCATGGGCGCGGTGCGGGTCGCTGGCCATGATCGCCCGGCCCGATGCGGTGCGGTCGCCGGATATGACCCAGTTGTTCGACCCCTCCATAGATGGGGCCGGGATCACGGTTTTGGCCGGATTGACGCGGGACCAGCGCGGGGCGTCTTCCAGCGTGGCGGCCAGACGATCGGGGCTGAATGTGACGGGCGCGGTGGCCAGTTCAAACACGGACAGCGCATGGGCGGGCAAATCGCCCCCGGCATTCACGGCCCATTCGGAAGCATCCACCGGCGGGTTCAGCGGCGCTCGCAGCAGGTCGGTTTCTGGATCGGCCAGCGCCAACACCTGCGCCCGCGCCAGTTCGGACCCCGCGTTCCGCGTCAGGCAATGGGTGCGGATACGCACCACATCTTCGGGGGACCAATGGGCCGGTTGGGTGCCAAGGGCGGCAAATTCCTGTGGCAGCGGCATGGTGCCAGCCAAGACCTGATCCACAGCGGCGTTGATCCCGTTTGCAAAGGCGGTGCAGATCAGTTCCGCATCCTCGCCATAGGCGGCCCATTCCGGTTCCATGTCGCCGCGATACAGAAACAGCCGCGCGGCGCGGTCCTGCATCAGATAACCGGGGCCGAAATCCGCCGCCAGCACCCCCAGCCCGCGTTTGCGCCACAGATCAATCTGCCACAGCCTGTCCCGTGCTGCGTTGAACCCTTGGGCAAAAAACAGATCGGGCAGATTTTCCGCCTTGATATGCGGTAGCCCCCAACGGTCTATTTTCAGGGTAACAGGGGCCGACAGGCCGGAAAGGGCGATTTCGGACATGGATTCGGACATGGACAAGCCTTTCGGGTCAGGAATGGTTGATGGCGCGGGCCGCTTCCAACGCAAGGGGGGCGACGCGGTTGGCAAACTCTTCGGGCGTCCATTCGGCCAATGATCCGGCCACATGGATCGCGCCCAGCGGGCGGCCGTTTGGGGCGTTGATCGCAACCCCAAGGGCGACTTCGCCTAGCAGGATTTGTTCAACGGCGATGCTGTAGCCGCGCTGTTGGGTCAGTTGGATTTGTTCCATGATGGCATCCGTGTCCGTCAGGGTGCGGGGGGTGAACGGGGTGCGGTCAGAGGCTTCGATGATGTCGCGGGCCTCGTCCTGGGGCAGGCGGGCCAGAATCGCCCACCCCCCAGAGGAGCTGAAGGTCGGGACGCTATGACCGACCAATGTGGCGTAAAATGTTTCCCGCTTGCTTTGCATCCGGGCGGTGTAAACCACGCGCTGCCCATCGAATAACGACAGGTCAACCCGTTCGCGCACGTTGCGCCGCAGTTCCAATAATACGGGGGTGGCTTTCTGGATCAGGGGATTCAGGCGCAGGTAATCCAGCGTGTGATCCAGAATGCGAATACCGGGCAGGAATCCCCGGTCATCGGCATCACGCGCAATATAACCAAGGCTGCGTAATGTATGAACAATTCGCTGGGCGGCGCTGCGATCCACCCCGGCGCGTGATGCAATTTCGCTGAGCGAAAGCGGGCGGTCCGCCTGATGGAATGCGGCCAGAACCTGAAGTGCACGGGCGATGGAGTTGGTGAACAACGGATCGGCGCGCTGCTCGTCGCTTAAATAACGGACGCCGGATTCAGCGCGCAGGGTATTTCGTGACATCTTGTACTCGTTTTACTCGATCTCTGTTGACTTGAGGATAATTCGACCCCTACGCTGAAAATACGATGCAACTGTATTATAATGCAATACAGAAGAATCGAAAAAGCGGCGCATTCCGTTAGGGAAGCTTGGGATGCGTTTGGGGACCGAAAGCGATGGGGTGGGCCGTCTTATGGCGAAGCGAGTGGCGTTAGCCGGTTTTCTGCATGAAACGAATACTTTTGCGCCCAGTCCGGCGGATATGGACAGTTTCATTCAGGGCGGGGGCTACATGCCCTTGGCGCGGGGCCAGCGGCTGATTGATGCCGGGCGCGATATCAATCTGGGGATTGGCGGGGCTGTCACCTATGGCGAGGCCGCGGGCTGGGACATGGTGCCGGTGCTGTGGTGCGGGGCCATTCCGTCCGCTGCGGTGACGCGCGACGCCTATGACCGGATCACGGATGAAATCGTCGAAGGTATCCGCGCCGCCTTGCCGCTGGATGGGGTGTTTCTGGACCTGCATGGCGCGATGGTTGCCGAACATGTCGACGATGGCGAAGGCGAATTGCTGGCGCGGGTGCGGCAGGTGGTGGGGCCGGATGTGTTCATTGCGTCCGCTTTGGACCTGCATGGCAATATCACGCAACAGATGGTGGATGCCGCCGATGTTTTGGTGGGGTTCCGCACTTATCCACATGTGGATATGGCCGAAACCGGCCACCGCGCGGCAGAGCAATTGAACCGGCTGATGACCCGTGGACAGCCCTTTGCCAAGGCTTTCCGGCGGTTGGATTTCCTGATCCCGATCGCATGGCAAAGCACATTCGCGGAACCGGCGAAGGGGATTTATGATCGCTTGGCCGCACAAGAAGGCGGGGCTTTGTCCAGCTTGTCTTATTTCTTTGGGTTTCCGGCGGCGGATTTTCCCGAATGCGGGCCAACGGTTGTGGCCTATAGTGACACGCAGGCCGATGCCGATGCCGGGGCGGATGCGGTGCTGGCGGATGTCAATGCCGCTGAGGCGGAGTTCGCGGGCAAATCCTATGATCCCGATGCGGGCGTGGCCGAGGCGATGCGGATCGCCGAAACCGCCAGCCGCCCGGTGGTGATTGCCGACACACAGGACAATCCCGGCGCGGGCGGGGATTCCAACACCACGGGCATGTTGCGGGCGTTGGTCCGGGCGAATGCCCAGCGGGCGGCCTTGGGCCTGATGGTGGACCCCACCGCCGCTGCCGCCGCTCATGCCGCAGGGCAGGGCGCGGAAATCGAAATTGCCGTGGGCGGGTTTTCCGATGTGCCGGGCGACAGCCCCTTTGTCGGGCGGTTCGTGGTGGAAACCCTGTCGGATGGGAAATTCGTGGCATCGGGGCCGTATTACGGCGGCGCACCGATGGATCTGGGGCCGTCGGCCTGTTTGCGGATTGGTGATGTGCGGGTGGCGGTCACGACGCACAAGGCGCAGATGGCCGATCAGAATATGTACCGTTTCGTCGGCATAGAACCCACGGAACAGGCGATTTTGGTGAACAAAAGCTCTGTCCATTTCCGGGCGGATTTTGATCCGATTGCCGAAACGATCCTGACCTGCACCGCCCCCGGTCCGATGCCGCTTAGCCCGGCCAGCCTGCCGTGGAATCGACTGGCCCCCGGCATGAAATTGGAACCGCTGGGCGCGCGTTTCACACCCGCAAAGCAAGAGGTGAGCTGAACAGATACAGGCGTTCCGTCACCCAGACATCTGCACCTGCCCAAAGAATGCAGGGCAGAGCAACCATAAAACCAACTAGCAACAGAGAGAGAAGACTATGACCTTTCATTCCTTCCGATCCCGTGGTGCCTTGCGCGCGCGAAGCCTGATGGCCGGCGCGCTGATGGCCTCGACCGCGATGCTGGCAGCCGGGGCGTCCTGGGCTGAAACGACCATCACCGCCGTGATGCACTCCGGCCTGCGCGTGCTGGACCCGGTGATCACCACCGCCCATATCACCCGGAACCATGCGTATATGATTTACGATGTGCTGGTGGCCGTGGATGGTAAATTCGCCCCGCAGCCGCAAATGGCGGACTGGACTGTTTCGGAGGACGGGCTGACCTATACCTTTACCCTGCGCGATGGGCTGAAATTCCACGATGGTGCGCCGGTCACGATGGCAGATGCCGAAGCATCCCTGAAGCGTTGGGCCAAGCGCGATGCTGGTGGTCAGCTGATCATGGACGTGACCGAAAGCCTGACCGCGACGGACGATAAAACGCTGGTCTGGAAACTGACCAAATCGTTCGGCCCACTGCTGGATACGATTGGCAAGCAATCGGCACTGCCGCCGTTCATCATGCCTGCCCGGATTGCGGCCACCCCGGCGGATACACCGATTTCGGAACATATCGGGTCTGGCCCGTTCAAATTCGTGGTGGATGAATTCCAGCCCGGCGTGAACGTCACCTATGTGAAAAACGAAGATTACGTGCCGCGTTCCGAACCTGCGGACAACATGGCCGGTGGCAAGGTTGTGAACGTAGACAAGGTGGTCTGGACCACCATGCCGGACGTGCAAACCGCGATGAATGCGCTGCTGGGCGGTGAAATCGACTATGTCGAAGCGGTTCAGGTGGATTTGCTGCCGCTGCTGGATGGCGACCCGGATGTTGTGTATGAAAAGCGCGAACCGATGGGGTATCAGACGATTGGCCGGATGAATTTCAAATATCCGCCGTTTGATGATGTCAAAGTCCGTCAAGCCGCCCAAATGGCCCTGTCGCAAGAGGCGGTTCTGGCTACGCTGGTCGGCAACCCGGATTACTACGAAGTTTGCGGCGCAATCTTTGGCTGCGGCACCCCGCTGGCCGACGCAACGGGTGCGGAAACCCTGACGTCGGGCGGCGACATCGAAGGGGCCAAGAAACTGCTGGCGGAATCCAGCTATGATGGCACCCCGATTGTGTTGATGGCCCCGACCGATGTGGTGACGCTGGCCGCGCAGCCGGTGGTTGCCGCGCAGGCCATGCGGAATGCCGGGTTCAATGTGGATATGCAGCCGATGGACTGGCAAACGCTTGTGACTCGCCGCGCCAGCCAGAACCCGCCCGCCGAAGGGGGCTGGAACATCTTCTTCACCAACTGGCTGGTGCCTGAAATCAGCAGCCCGCTGGTGTCGCCGATGCTGAACGGACGTGGGGATAACGCATGGTTCGGCTGGCCGGATGATCCCACCATCGAAGCCCTGAAAGCTGAATTCGTCGAAGCCGCATCGCTGGAAGAACAGCAGGCCGTAGCCAAGAAAATTCAGGCACATACGCTGGAAAACGTGCTGTATATCCCGCTGGGGCAGTACATCAATCCGCAGGCGCGCCGCGCGAATATCGTGGATATGCTGGCCTCGCCGGTGCCGGTGTTCTGGAACGTGAAGAAAGAGGGCTGAGCGCCCAAGGGACCGGCCTGTGATTGGGGCGGTCCTGTTTCGGATGGCGGCAGGGTTGTCGCCATCCCCCTGAAAACTATCCCGACGAAAGGCTGCTCTGTCGATGCTGGGCTATATCATCCGCCGAATTCTGGCTATCATTCCCGTGATGCTGATCGTCGCCATTTTCGTGTTCCTGTTGCTGCGGCTGACGCCCGGCGACCCTGCCGCGATCATCGCGGGCGATATGGCGACCCCCGAACAACTGAACCGTATCCGCGAGGCGATGGGCCTGAACGATCCGCTGCTGGTCCAGTTCTTTACATGGATGGGGCGGTTGCTACAGGGCGATCTGGGTGTATCGCTGATTTCCGGCACCGATGTTACGACGATGATCGGGCAGCGGATTTTCCCAACCCTGAATATGGCGCTGCTGACGATTGTGATTGCCGTGATGATTGCCGTGCCAATGGGCGTGGTGGCCGCATGGCGGCATCGGTCCTGGGTGGATTACGCCGTCATGAGCTTTTCCGTGCTGGGCTTTTCGGTGCCGGTTTTCGTGATTGGCTATCTGTTCATTCTGGTGTTTGCGATCTCGTTGGACTGGTTCCCGGTGCAGGGCTATGCCTCGCCCACGGATAAGGGCGTGCTGGCCTTTCTGGACCGGGCGATTTTGCCTGCGCTTACGCTGGCCACGATCTATGTGGCGCTGATTGCGCGGATGACCCGTGCATCAATGCTGGAAGTGCTGGGCGAGGATTATATCCGCACCGCCCGCGCCAAGGGCGTGCGGGAAAGCAAAGTGCTGTTCCGTCACGCGTTGCGCAATGCTGCCGTCCCGATCCTGACTGTGATCGGCACTGGCTTTGCCCTGTTGATTTCGGGTGTGGTGGTCACGGAAAGCGTGTTCAACATCCCCGGTATCGGGCGTTTGACCGTCGATGCCATTCTGGCGCGGGACTACCCGGTTATTCAGGCGATGATCCTGCTGACCAGTGGCACCTATGTCGTGGTGAACCTGATTATCGACATTTCCTATACGATTTTCGACCCGAGGATCCGTTACTGATGGCTATGAATTCTGTTCCTCCGGCCTCGGCCATGCAATCGGTGCTGCGGTTGCTTTCGATACCGGGCCTGAAAAAGCTGGGCGTTGGCCCGCTGTTGGCGGCGCTGGTGCTGCTGGCAATTGTGATCATCACCCTTCTGTCGCCGTGGCTGGCCCCGCATGATCCGCTGGAAATGCAGCCGTTGTTGCGCCTGAAAGGCCCGATGCCGGATTATCCGCTGGGAACCGATCCCTATGGCCGTGATCTGTATTCACGGGTGCTGATCGGCGGGCGGGTGTCATTGCTGATCGGGATCGGTGCGGCGGTGGTGTCCGTGCTGATCGGCCTGCTGATCGGTCTGGTGGCGGGGTTCTTCCGTATGCTGGACACGATCATCATGCGCATCATGGACAGCCTGATGGCGATCCCGTCGATCCTGTTGGCGATTGCGCTGGTGGCGCTGAACGGCCCGTCGATCACATCGGTCATTATGGCGATCACCATCCCGGAAATCCCGCGTGTGGTGCGGCTGGTGCGTTCGGTGGTGCTGACGGCCCGCGAAGAACCCTATGTCGAGGCGGCGCAGGCGCTGGGATCGTCGATGCCGAAAATCCTGTTTCAGCATTTGATGCCGAACACGATGGCGCCGCTGATCGTGCAGGGCACCTATATCCTTGCCTCTGCCATCCTGACCGAGGCGATCCTGTCCTTTCTGGGGGCGGGCGTGTCCACGGAAATCCCGACCTGGGGCAATATCATGGCCGAGGGGCGGCAGTATTTCCGTATCAAGCCCGAACTGATCCTGTGGCCCGGCCTGATGCTGTCGCTGTGTATTCTGTCGATCAACCTTTTGGGCGATACCGCGCGTGACATGCTGGACCCGCGCCTGAAGAAACGGGGGGAATAACCCATGCTGTTCAAAACGCGTAATTTCGACGATGCGAAAACCGTACTGGATATTTCTGATCTGGTGGTCAGCCTGCCACCCGCCGCCAAGGCCAAGCCGGTGCTGAACGGTATCAGCCTGACCATCCGGCAGGGGGAAACGGTGTGTCTGGTCGGCGAAAGCGGGTCGGGGAAATCCGTGACCTCGCTGGCGGTGATGGGGCTGTTGCCCAAGGATGCGCTGTTTGTGACAGGGGGCAGCATTTCGCTGTCTGGCACCGATCTGTTGGCGCAATCCCCTGGCGCGATGCAGGACATGCGCGCCCGTCGTGTGGCGATGATCTTTCAGGAACCGATGACGGCGCTGAACCCGGTGTTGCGGGTCGGTGAACAGATCGAGGAGGTTTTGGAAAGCCACACCAAACTGCCCGCCGACGAACGCCGCCGCCGGGTGATCGACATCATGGAACAGGTCCATTTGCCGGATGTGGAACGGGTGTACCGCAGCTATCCGCACCAGCTTTCGGGGGGGCAGCGGCAGCGGATCATGATCGCAATGGCGCTGGTGTTGGAACCTGAACTGCTGATTGCGGACGAACCCACAACGGCGCTGGACGTGACCACGCAAAAACAAATCCTGTCCCTGATTGCCGAACTACAGGAAAAGCACGGCACGGCGGTGTTGTTCATTACGCATGATATGGGCGTGGTCGCGGAAATCGCGGATTCCGTTTATGTGATGAACCACGGGGATATGGTGGAACATGCCCCCATCGAAACCCTGCTGCGCGACCCCAAGAAGGACTATACCCGCAAGCTGCTGGCCGCGGTTCCCAGCCTGACCCCACGCGCCGCGCGCCCGGCGCCGGGTGGTGATCCGGTGCTGCGGGTCGAACAGTTGAATATGGTGTATGGCGGCGGCGGTTTATTCAAACGCCACCCCGGCACCCACGCGGCCAAAGCTGTCACATTTGATGTGGCACGGGGGCGGACGCTGGGGATCGTGGGGGAAAGCGGATCGGGAAAATCCACCGTTGCGCGCTGTATCATGCGGCTGATCCAGCCCACCAGCGGGGCAATCCGGCTGCGTGACAGCGATATTGCCCAGTTGACGCGCAAGCAGCTCAAGCCGCATCGCCAGCATTTGCAGGTGGTGTTTCAGGATCCGTTCCGGTCGCTGAACCCGCGCTGGACGGTGGGGCGCAGTCTGGTCGAAGGGCCGGTGAATTACGGCCAATCCCCCGCAGCCGCCCGCGAACGTGCGGCGGAACTGATGGAGATCGTGGGCCTGCCGCGCGACAGTCTGGACCGTTACCCGCACCAGTTTTCCGGCGGTCAGCGCCAGCGGATTGCCATTGCCCGCGCGGTGGCGATGGAACCCGATGTTCTGGTCGCGGACGAGGCGGTTTCGGCGCTGGACGTGTCGGTTCAGGCGCAAGTGCTGGACCTGCTGGACGAGTTGCAAGAAAAACTGGGGATCACGATCGTGTTCATCACACACGACCTGCGCGTTGCGGCTCAGATTTGCGACGACGTTCTGGTGATGCAGCGCGGCGTTGTCGTTGAACAGGGGGCAGCCGCCGATGTGCTGGCGAACCCGCAGCATGATTATACCCGTTCCCTGATCGAGGCCGCACCGGGCCGAAGCTGGGATTTTGCCAATTTCCGGGAATTGGGGGCGGCCTGAGCGCCCCCGCCCAATGACAGATACCAAGGAGAACCCCATGAACATTCTGCCCGTGATCGAAGCCAGCACCGAGGAGCTGACCGAGATTTTCAAAGACCTGCACGCTCACCCGGAAATCGGGATGGAAGAAGAGCGCACCAGCGCCATCGTCGCTGAAAAGCTGAAAGAATACGGTGTGGACGAAATCCACACCGGAGTGGGTAAAACCGGCGTTGTCGGGATTGTCCGGGGCAAAGGCACAGGTGGCAAACGTGTGGGGCTGCGGGCCGATATGGATGCACTGCCGATCCACGAACAGACCAACCTGCCGTATTCGTCGAAAAATCCGGGCAAAATGCACGCCTGCGGCCATGACAGCCACACGACGATGCTGTTGGGCGCGGCAAAACATTTGGCGGAAACCCGTGATTTTGACGGGACCGCAATCCTGATTTTCCAACCCGCCGAAGAAGGGCTGGGCGGCGCGCGCGGGATGCTGGCGGACGGGCTGTTTGATCGCTTCCCCTGTGATGAAGTGTACGGGATGCACAATTCCCCCAATGGCGCACCGGGCAGCGTGGGTATCTGCAAAGGCGCGGCAATGGCGGGGGCGGCGTTTTTTGACATCACCGTGACGGGCCGGGGCAGCCATGCCGCCATGCCACAGCAATCGCGGGACGCGTTGGTGATTGCCTCGTCTTTGGTGGGGCAGTTGCAGACCATCGTTAGCCGCAACGTGGCACCGCTGGATGCTTGCGTGCTGTCGGTGACGCAAATCCATGCGGGTAGCGCCTATAACATTGTGCCGGAAACCGCGCATCTGTGCGGGACGATCCGGTATTTCAAGGATTCAGTCTATGAAACCGCCGAAACCCGGATGAAAGACCTGTGCGCCGGGATGGCGCAGGCCTATGGCGTGGAAATCACGGCAGAGCTGCGCAATGTCTTTGACGTGCTGATGAACGATGACGCGCTGTCGGATGCCTATATGGATGCGGCGCGTGACATTGTGGGCGAAGACATGATCAGCCGCACCGATGAACCCGCCACCGGCTCCGAGGATTTCGCGGATATGCTCAAGGTCGTTCCCGGTGCTTATTGCCGTGTGGGCCATACCGGCACCGTGCCGCTGCATAATCCCGGTTTCGTGCTGGGAACGGAAATGCTGCCGGTTGGGGCGTCGATCATGGCGCGGGTGGTGGAACGGCGGATGCCATTGGACAACACCACAGCCGAGGCCGCAGGATGAACCCGCTTGATTTGAAATTCGACACGGACGACATGCTGGACCGGCTGCGTCCGTGGATCGAATGCGAAAGCCCCACCTATGACGCGGCGGCAGTGGATCGGATGATGGACATCGCGGCCTATGATTTGACCGTGGCGGGGGCGGTCGTGGATCGTATTCCGGGGCGGATGGGGTTCGGCGGATCGGTCCGCGCCCGGTTTCCGCATCCCGATTTCGGACAGCCCGGTATCCTGATTGCCGGGCATATGGACACCGTGCATCCCATCGGGACGCTGGAAAAGCTGCCCTTCAAACGCGAAGGGGATATTTGCTATGGTCCCGGCATTCAGGACATGAAGGGCGGCAATTTCGTCAGTCTGGAAGCGATCAAGGCATTGGGGGCGGCGGGGATGCAATCGCCCCTGCCGATCACCGTTCTGTTCACCCCGGACGAAGAGGTCGGCACGCCGTCGACCCGCGATCTGATCGAGGCAGAGGCGGCCAAGAACAAATATGTTCTGGTTCCTGAACCGGCCCGCCCGGATGGGGGCGCGGTGATCGGGCGCTATGCGATTGCGCGGTTCAACCTGTCGACGCGGGGTAAGCCGTCCCATGCCGGGGCGGCGCTGGCGGATGGGCGATCTGCGATTGCCGCGATGGCGAAAAAGATACTGGAAATCGAGGCGATGACCTCGGACGATTGCACGTTTTCCGTTGGGGTGATCCATGCCGGGCAATGGGTGAATTGCGTGTCCTCCAGTTGCGAGGCGCAGGCGTTGACCATGGCCAAGACACAGGAAGATCTGGATCGCGGCGTGGCGGCGATGATGGCCCTGCAAGGCGAAGAAAACGGCGTGATCTTCGAGGTGACGCGCGGTGTCACCCGCCCGGTTTGGGAACCCGATCAACCGGGAACGATGGCAATGTTCGATCTGGCCAAGGAACTGTGCGCGGAATTGGGATTTGATCTGACCAGCGCCAGCGCAGGCGGCGGATCGGATGGCAATTTCACCGGCTATATGGGCATTCCGACGCTGGATTCGCTTGGGGTCCGGGGCAGGGGGCTGCATACGCTGGGCGAACAGATTGACGTGTCCAGTCTGGCGGAACGCGCGAAACTGATTGCCGGATTGTTGATGCGGTTGGAATAAGCCGCGCACCATACAGCAAAAAAAGGCCCCGGAACCATCCGGGGCCTTTTGCATTCAAGGGGCTTATTGCAGTGCCGCCATGAAGGCCTTCATGACTTCGGTCGCCGGACGGCCCCGGCCATCCAGATCGGCGGCCCATTCATCGCCCACGGATTTCAGCGTTTCGCGGATTTTCGCCACATCCGCTTCCGGCAGGGTGACAAAGGTCACGCCAGCATCCGTGATCTTTTGCTTGTCCGATCCAACCATATCGTCGATCACGGCACAGGCGTGTTTGGTGGCGCGTTCGCCCGCCTCGGTCAGGGTTTTCTGCATTTCGGGCGACAGGCTGTCGTATTTCGACTGGCTGATCATATAGGCCAGCACGAAAGACCCAAGGTTTAGCCCCTGCGTGGCGGTTTTCAGATGCGGGGCCAGATCATACGGCATGACCGACCCATAGGGGAACACGATCCCGTCCACGGTGCCGCGCGACAGGGCCTCGCGGGCTTCGGGGGCGGACATTTGCACCGGAACGCTGCCCAGCTTGGTCATCGCCAGCGCCTGCGAGCCGCCGCTGGTGCGGATTTTCTGCCCCTGAAAGCTGTCTACGCCGGAAATTTCCTTGGCTGAAAACAACTGATAGGGCGGCAATGCCAGCGCCATCAGGGCGCGCACACCTTCGGGGGCGTATTCGGCCTGATCCAGCACACCGCCGGGTTTGGCGATTTCCCAATAGGCCATCGTGCCTTCGCAGGCGCTGTTGAACGTGCCGGGAAGCTGCGCCACGGAACTAAGCGGCAGTTTATCCGCCAGATAGGACGCCCCGATATAGCCAATGTCGGCCACGCCGGTTTGTGTCAGCGACAGCATGTCCTTTGCCTTGCCCAACTGCTGTGCGGGGAAATAATCAAACCCCACCGCGCCATCGGTGGATTTTTCTACATCCGCCAGAAACGGCTTTAGCAGGTTTTCGGCGATATAGTGGCCGACCGGCAGGCTGTCGGCCACGCGCAGGCTGACGTCCTTGGCCACAGCCGCGCCTGCGCTGACGCTCAGCATAAGCCCGGTAATAAGGCCCAGTTTGGTATGTTTCATTTTAGTCTCCTCCTCCTATTGGAACACTGTCACTGCATGGTGGATGGCAGCCACAGGATGATGGCCGGAAAGGCCGCCAGCAGTGCAATAACGATCAGATGCGCCCAGACATGGGGCATGACGCCCCGGAACAGCTCGCCCAGCGGGCGGCGGGTGTATCGGGCGACGACGAACACATTCATCCCCATCGGTGGCGTGACCATGCCCACCTCGGCGGTGACGACGATCAGAACCCCGAACCACACCGGATCAAACCCCAGTTGATAGACCAGCGGCAGCACCACGGGAACGGTCAGGATCAGGATGGCGATTTGGTCCATGAAAAACCCAAGGATCAGATAGCCAAACAGGATCACCGCCAGAATAACCCAGCGCGAGGCTTCCAGCGCCCCCACCCAATCGGCCAGATCATTGGTGACGCGGGTCAGGGTGAAATAGTAGCCAAAGACATGCGCCCCCAGAATGATGAACAGGATCATACATGTGGTTTGCGCGGCAGACCGCAACGCCAGCCAGCTATTTGCAATGGTCAGCTTGCGTTCCCATGCAGCGATCAGCATGGCGCAGAAGGCGCCGATGCCTGCCGCCTCGGTCGGGGTGGCGATGCCGGAATAGATCGTGCCGGTGACGGCAAAGAACAGGATCAGAACCGGACCCACCCGTTTCAGCGATCCGAATTTCTGTGCCATGCTATAGGCCTGCCCCTTGGGGGCGGCACTGGGGTCGTGCCAGACCAGAAAGGCGATGGTCAGCATGATCGTGGCCGTCACCAGAATGCCGGGCAGAACCCCACCCACCAGCAGGGCAGAAACCGGAATATCCGCGATGATCCCGTACAGGATCAGCGCAATGGACGGTGGGATCAGCATCGACAGGGTGCCGGAAATCGCCACGACGCCGCCCGCCAGTTTGGGATCGTACCCCTCTTTCAGCATGGCCGGGATCGAGGTGGACGCTAGCGTTGCCGCCGCCGCCGTGGATGACCCGGAAATCGCACCGAACCCGGCGCCCGCCAATGCGGTTGCCATCGCTACGCCGCCGCGCAGCCGCCCAACCCACACGGTTGCCGCGCGGAACAGATCGTTTGCCACGCCGGAAATGATCACGAATTCTGCCATCAGGATAAACATCGGGATGGTGATGATTTCATAACTGTTGGCGGTGGACAGCGGGGTGGTTTTCAGGATGCCCTGAAGGATAGGCCAGCCGCCGAACATATACAGGCCCACAGCGCCGGATACCCCCATCGCCAGTGCGACAGGCAGGCCGGTGATCAGCAGAACAGCAAGAAGGATCAGAACAATGGAAACGCTCATTCGCCGTGTTCTCCGGTTTTGAGTTCGGTATTGGGCGGCGCAGGCAGTTCCACCAGATCACGGGCGGAAAAGATGGAGGCCAGATGAAATACAGCCCGATAGCCGCAGCGCAGGCACAGCGCCCCCATGCCCACGGTCAGCAGCGCATAGGCAATCCA
Source organism: Thalassovita litoralis (assembly GCF_900182725.1). Taxonomy (GTDB): domain Bacteria; phylum Pseudomonadota; class Alphaproteobacteria; order Rhodobacterales; family Rhodobacteraceae; genus Thalassobius; species Thalassobius litoralis. The sequence continues at coordinate 112,827 of NZ_FXTO01000003.1, read as the reverse complement.
GGTGGGCCAAGCCACGGCCTCGGCCACGCGGTCATCGGATAAAAACGCGCTGACGGCCTGCGTATAGCCCAGCCATGTCATTGCGCCGATAAACAGGGTCGACACGCCGTAGCCCGCGGCCTGTGCCAAATGCCGGACGGGCCGGGGCAGGAAGGGCACGAACACATCCAGCGCGATATGGCCGTGGTGGTGCATCGTATCGGACAGCGCCAGAAAAAACACCGCTCCCACCATATACAGCCCGATCAGGCTGTAAGACCACGTCAGCGGTGACGACAGGACATAGCGCAGGCATACATCCAGCACGACGATCAGCATGATGGCCGCCATAGCTGCGCCTGACACCCCGATCAGCACGGTTTCCACCCGTGCCAACAGCGCCGATAGCGCATTGACCGGCCGGTTCTCCTCCATAACTCCTCCCATCGTGTCCTCCTGTTCAGGTCGGGGCGCGTGCGGCCAGAATTTTACGCGCCGCGCGTTCATGCGGTTTGTCGATCATCTGCCCGTCGATATTGACGACACCAGCATTGGGATTGGCGGCGAAGGCGTCCAGCACTTTTTGCGCCCAATCCAGTTCCTGTTCCGTTGGCTGAAACGCGCGGTTCACCGGGGCAACGTGGTTGGGGTGGATCACCGCCTTTGCCCCGAACCCGTCGCGCCGGGCGATCCGGGCCTCTGTCTCTAACGCGTCCAGATCGTTCAGCGTGGCACAGATCGTATCCACCGCCACGACGCCCGCCGCCGCAGCACCCGCAAGGCACAGGTTGCGGGCCAGTCGGAAGGGTTCGTGATAAACGCCATTTTCCGCATTCTGCCGCGCCCCAAGCGAGGCGGCCAAATCCTCGGCCCCCCACATCATCCCCCACAGGCGCGGGTCAACCTCGCGGTATTGGCCCAGACTGAACAGGGAACCGGCGGTTTCGGTGACAATGGCCAGAATGCGGGTTTGGCGCAGATCATGCGCGGCCTCGAACGCGGCCAGATAATGCGCCAGTTGCCGCAGATCGTCCGGGCCTTCGCATTTTGGCAGCACAATCCCATCGGGTGCATGGGGCATCACGGCGGCCAGATCGGTCAGCGTCAACCCGGTATCCAGCGCGTTCACCCGCACGAACAGCGCCTTGCCGCCCCGATCCGCGCCCAGCATCTCGGCCACGCAGACGCGGGCCTGATCCTTGGCGGGGGCTGCTACGGAATCTTCCAGATCAAGGATCAGCGCGTCCGCCTCGCCGCCCAGAGCCTTGGCGAATTTGCGGGTGCTGTCGCCGGGAACGAACAGAAAGCTGCGCATCATGCGGCCCCTTCGGTTGGGCGTTTGCGCATCAGCCCCACCCGACGGCAGGACGCCACCAGCGTGCCGTGCTGGTTAAAACAGCTATGTTCAAATTCCACCAAGCCCGTATCCGGGCGCGATTTGCTTTCGCGTTTCGATACGATCCGGGTTTCCGCCCGCAGCGTATCGCCATGAAACACCGGGTTTGGGAAGCGCACATCGGACATGCCCAGATTGCCGATCGTGGTGCCAAGCGTGGTGTCCTGCACCGTCATCCCGATCATGATCGCCAGCGTGAACAGCGAATTGAACAACCGCTGCCCCCATTCGGTGCCTGCGGCGAAATCCGCATCAATGTGAAGGGGTTGCGGGTTCATCGACATCAGGCTGAACATGGTATTGTCGGCTTCGGTCACGGTGCGGGTCAGTTCGTGGCGAAACTGGCGGTCAACCTCGAAGTCTTCGAAATACAATCCGGGCATAATCGGTCCTTTCAGTAGGATTTCGGAAGGCCCAGCACCTTCTCGGCGATGAAGCACAGGGCAAGCTGGGGGGACACGGGCGCGATACGGGGGATCAGGCTTTCGCGCAGGTAGCGTTCAACGTGATATTCCTTGGCATAGCCAAAGCCGCCGTGCGTCATCACCGCAGTTTGGCAGGCGTTGAACCCGGCCTCGCCCGCCAGATATTTCGCGGTGTTGGCGGATGCGCCGCAGGGCAGGCCATTGTCGTATTCCCACGCCGCTTTCATGATCATCAGCCACGCGGCTTCCAGTTCCGCATGACAAATCGCCAGCGGGTGCTGGATCGACTGGTTTTTACCGATGGGCCGGTTAAAGACCTCGCGTTCCTTGGCGTAATCGGTGGCGCGTTTCAACGCGGCAAAACCCAGCCCCACGGCCTCGGCGGCGATCAGGATACGTTCGGGGTTCAGCCCGTGCAGGATGTATTCAAATCCGCGGCCTTCTTCGCCGATCCGGTCGCTTTCGGGGATTTCAAAGTTCTCAAAGAACAGCTCGTTCGAATCCACGGCCTTGCGGCCCATTTTTTCGATCTCGTTCACCTTGATCCGGTCGCGGTCGAACGGGGTGTAAAACAGTGATAGCCCGTGCGTGGGGGATTTAACCTGATCCAGTGGGGTGGTGCGGGCCAGAACCAGCAGGTTATCGGCCACTTGCGCGGTGGAAATCCAAACCTTTTGTCCGTTCACCACATATTTATCGCCCTGCTTTTCGGCGCGCAGCTTCAACTGCGTGGTGTTCAGCCCCGTGTTGGGTTCGGTGACGGCGAAACAGGCTTTTTCCTGACCGGCGGCCATTGGGCGGATCATGCGGTCCTTTTGTTCTTCGGTGCCAAACACGGCCACGGGGTTCAGCCCGAAGATGTTGATATGCACCGCAGACGCCCCCGACAGCCCGGCCCCGGATTCCGAAATGGTGCGCATCATGATTGCGGCTTCGGTGATGCCCAGCCCGGCGCCGCCCTGTGCTTCGTCCGTACAAATGCCCAGCCAGCCTTCGGTAGCCAGCGCGTCATAAAATTCCACCGGGAAGCCGCCTTCGCGGTCGCGGGTCAGCCAGTAATCCGCGCCGAAACGGTCGCAGATACGGGACACGGCATCGCGGATCGCGGTTTGGTCGTCGGTCAGGGCAAAATCCATGTCTTAGTCCTTCTTCATGGCGCACAGCGCCCCGTTTTGCTGCATTTGGGCAATGTCATCGTCTGAAAATCCGGCCTCGGCCAGAATCTCGGCCCCGTGTTCGCCCAGACGCGGGGCGGGGCGGGATGGTTTCACCGGGGTGCGGGAAAAGCTGACAGGCACGGCCATCTGGCGCAGGGTGCCTTCGCTGGGGTGTTCGATAGTGTCAAAGAACCCGGTCGCCACCAGATGCGGGTCTTGCATCACAGATTCATAGCTGTGCATGGGCATGGCAGGCACGTCAGCGCGTTCAAATATGTCCAGCCATTCGGCGGTGGTTTTGGTGCGGATGATTTTGCCCAGTTCAGAATAGACAAAGTCGATATTGGCCATGCGGTTGGTGAAACTGCTGAAACGGTCGTCCGTGGTAAACATTTCGCCGCGCCCGATGGCGTCAAAGAAGCGTTGCCAGTGGCCGTCTGTGTAAATCAGGGCGCAGACATAACCATCCTGCGTTTGATAGGGGCGGCGGTCCGGGGACAGGTGGCGGGCATAGCCGCCCTGATCCAGCGGCGGATCAAAGGTCAGCCCGCCCATGTGATCCCCCATGATCATGGATACCATGGTTTCGAACATCGGGATTTCGATCTTTTGTCCCTGACCGGATCGCATCCGTTCAATCACGGCGGCCAGAATGGCATTGACCCCGGCCATGCCGACGATCCGATCCGCCACCGCTGCCGGAACATAGGACGGCTGCCCGCCCGCCCGCACAAACCCATGCGCGATACAAGACCCGCCCTGTATCAGATCATCATAGGCGGGACGATCCGCATAGGGGCCGGTTTGGTCATAGCCCACCAGAGCGGCATAGATCAGGCGCGGGTTCAGTTCGGCCAGTTCCTCGTATGACAGGCCCAGACGCGCCATCGCGCGGGGGCGGATATTCGTCACCAGCACATCGGCCTGTTCCACCAGTTTCAGGATGGCGGGGCGGGCTTCGGGGCGTTTCAGGTCCAGCGCGATGTCGCGTTTTGAACGGTTCACGTTCATAAACAGCGGCCCCATGTCGGGATGTCGGGCCGGGCCAATCTGGCGCACCACGTCGCCATCGGGCGATTCCACCTTGATCACGTCAGCCCCGAAATCCCCAAGGATCTGCGTGGCATACGGTCCCATCAGAACCGTGGTCAGATCAAGGATACGCACCCCCGCCAATGGCCCCATTGCTTTCCCTCCGATTTGTTCATATATATGAACATATAATTCAGTATTTGGACTATTAATGAATCTGCGAACTATCTTGTCAACTGGATTCTGGGCCTGCGCGAATGCGTGTCTGGACAACCGGGAACAGGGGCGGGAAATACCCCCGGAACAGGAGAAAGCCTTTGACCGTTAAACAGGTTGAAAACCTACTGGGATTGCTGGAATTTTTCGCGGATCGGAAAAGCCCGGCCACCCTGTCCGAGGTGGTGGCCCATTTCGGCTGGCCGCGATCCAGCGCGTTCAATATCCTGTCCACACTGGTAGAACGCGGCTATCTGTATGAACCCAAGGCGCGGGCCGGGTTTTATCCAACCCCGCGTTGGCTGTTGCTGTCCAAGGCCATCGCCGAAGGTGAACCGATTCCCGAACGGCTGATACAGGTGATGCGGGAACTGGCCGCAGAAACCGGGGAAACCGTGTGGATTTCGGCCCCCAGCGGGTTGTTCGCGGTATTCGTCGATGTGGTCGAGTCCCAATCCGGCGTCCGTTATGCCGCCGCGCAGGGCAATCGTGTGCCGATCCACGCCACGGCATCAGGTCAGGCGTTGCTGTCGCAGCTTTCGGAAAACGATCTGGGGGTTTTGTTGCGCAAGGTCAGTTATGAACGCTATGGGGAAAACACCCCGATGAGCCTGTCCGAAGTGCTGGCGCAGATGGAGCAGGGCCGTCGCCGGGGCTGGTTTCAGTCGGCGTCGAACTATTCGCCCGATCTGGGCGGGGTGGCGGTGCCGGTGGTGGATGGGTATCGAATTTACGGGATCACCGTGGCTGGGCCGCTATATCGGGTGCGAGATAAAGCGGCAGACCATGCCCGGTGCATTCACGAAACGATTGCCCGCATCTACGGCGCGGATCACAGTCGCCGCACGCTGAAGAATTTCGATCTTCCTGCGGTCGAGTGAAACAACAGAACGACCGGGGCGCTTTATTTGCCGTGCCCCGCGATATGTTGCCCGACCTGCATGGTATCGGTGTCTGCTGTTGCGGCAAGATAGGTGATTTGCCCCTCGGACATGACCGCGATTTGATCCGCCAGTTCAAAGATTTCGTCCAGATCTTCGCTGACCAGCAGAACTGCCGCGCCTTTGTTGCGGCTTTCCATGATTTTTCCCCGGATGTCCGCAACCGATGCAAAATCCAGACCGAAGCAAGGGTTCGCAACGATCAGCACATCCACTGCCCCGGACAATTCCCGCGCCAGAACTGCGCGCTGCACATTCCCGCCCGAAAGCGTTTCAATCGGTGCATCCGGGGAACTGGTGTGGACGTTGAATTTGTTGATCAGCTCTGCGCCCCGTTTGCGGATGCGGGCGGGGGACAGTATCCCCAGCCGATTGGCCAGCGGCGATTTGTCAAAGCTGCGAAAGGCAATGTTTTCCGCCACGGTCATGCGGGGGACCACGGCATTGCGCAAGGGTTCTTCGGGCAGGCCGAAAACCTTGAAACGGTCAAAATTCCGGCGTGTCGGCGAAAAGGCGGCGTCGCCTACGGTGATGTGGCCACTTTCCAGCGCGCGCTGCCCGGACAGCACCTCGATCAGGGCGCTTTGGCCGTTGCCGGATACCCCGGCAATGCCAACGATTTGCCCGGCTGGAACGGTCAGTGTGACATTCGATACGACATGACGGCCTTCGACATCGCGGGCTGACAGATTGTTCAGGTGCAGCGCGGGGGCGGATTTGGGGGCGGCGGTTCGGGTGGCTGGCGGACGCAGCCCCGCGTCCCCGATCATCATATGGCTTAGCTCTGCGATGCTGGCGGTTCTGGCGTCCCCGGTTCCAGCGCATTTTCCGCGCCGCAGGACCGTGAAACTGTCGCAGAAGGTTTTGACCTCTCGGAATTTGTGGGAAATCATCAGAACCGTGACGTCATTCCGGTGGGCCATATCCCGCAGGACGCCCAGAACTTCGTCTGCTTCGGATGGTGTCAGGACCGATGTGGGTTCGTCCAAAATCAGGAAGCGCTGGTTCAGATACAAAAGCTTCAGGATTTCCAGCTTTTGCTTTTCCCCGGCGGAAAGCGTGGAAACCAAGGCATCCAGACGCACCTGAAACGGCATGGTTTCCATGAACGCGTCCAGCCGCTTCCGTTCCGTTTTCCAGTTGATGACCATCGGCGTATCCGCCCGCGCAATCACCAGATTTTCGGCCGCCGTCAGACAAGGAACCAGCGTAAAGTGCTGATAGACCATGCCAATGCCCAAGGCATGTGCGTCGCGGGGGCTGCGCACTTTTGCTTCGTGGCCGTTAAACATAACCTGCCCGGCATCGGCCTGATAAAAGCCCATGATACATTTCACCAAGGTGGATTTCCCGGCGCCATTTTCCCCCAGCAATGCGTGAAACGACCCGGCTGCCACATCAAGCGATATATCGTCCAGCGCCTGTAGCTGACCGAAGGCTTTGCTCATGTGAAATGTACGAAGCGAAGGGGCTTGTGTCGCTGTCATCTGCTTTGTTCCCGTCATTTCACAATTGACAATTCGCTTGGGGCCGCCCGCGAGGCGGCTTCGGACCGCGCCGAGATGATCATGATGACCAATGTCAGGATGTAGGGGGCGGCATTGAAGAAATAGTAGCCCTGACTGATGCCGATGGATTGCAGCGCTGGCCCCAAGGCGCCGGTTGCCCCGAACAGCAGGGCCGCCCAGACACAACGCAAGGGGTTCCAGCGGGCAAAAATCACCAGTGCGACGGCCATCAGTCCTTGTCCAGACGACAGGCTTTCGTTCCAGCTACCGGGGTAATACAGCGACAGGAACGCGCCACCGATCCCGGCCAGAAATCCGCCCGAAGCTGTGGTCAGCAGGCGGACCCGATCCACGGATACGCCCATTGCCCGCGCCGACGCGGCGCTGTCGCCGGTCATGCGAATGGTCAGCCCCCAGCGGGTGCTTTTCAGCATCCACCACAGGATCACAGCCAGCGCCAGCCCGACAAAAAACAGGGGATTGACCAGCAGCGCCTGCCGAACCTGCGGGGTTGCGGACCAGTTCCCCAATGCCACCGCGTCCAGCCGGGGGGCGGTGGGCTGAATGAAGGGTTTACCAAAGAAAAACGCCAGCCCGGTGCCAAGGTTCATAAACGCAATGCCCACGGCAATGTCATTGACCTTGGGAAGCTTGCAAATCCAGCCATGCCCGGCGCTTAGCACCATGCCCGCCGCGCCTGCGGCCAGTACGCCAAGCCAGGGGTTTCCGGTGGAATAGGACGTGGCATAGGCGACCATCGCGCCCAGCACCAGATTCCCTTCTAGTCCCAGATTGATGCGACCCGATTTTTCCGTCAGGGTTTCGCCCAAGGCGACAAACAGAAACGGGGTGGAAACCCGGATCGCGCCGCCAATCATCGCCATCAGGACACTAAATACTGCATCGCTCATGTCCGGTCCCCGCTTTGCGAAGTGCGGAAAAACGGCAAGCGCCCATAGAATGTTTCACTGACCAGAAGGGTGACAAAGATGATCCCCTGAAGCACCAGCATCGTGGCGTCTGGCATATCCATGCGGCGTTGCACCAAGCCGCCAGACGCCGCCAGCGCGCCAAACAGGCAGGCCACTGGCACCACCGCCAGCGTGTTTTGACGGGCCAGAAACGCCACCAGAATGCCGGTAAATCCGTATTTGGCCGCAAGCGAGGCATTTGCCTGTCCGTGGACGGCGACCACTTCAAAGAATCCTGCCAATCCGGCGCAGGCTCCGGCGATGGCGCAGCTTGCGATGGCCAGCCGTCCGACGGGCAACCCCTGTGCCTGTGCCGCGCGCAGGTTGCCGCCTGCGATACGAGCAGAAAACCCAAAGGTGGTGCGCTCCATCAAAATCCACAGCAGCGCAGCAAGAATCAGGCCCGCGACCAGCCCCCAATGCACAGACGTGCCGGGGATGTCACCGATCCGCCAGTCCGCGCTTAGCGGCATGGTTGACGCTTTGTTGGTCGATCCGGGATCGCGAAACACGCCCTCGACCAGAAAGTTCATGATTGCGATGGCGATATACGTCAGCAGCAAAGACGAAATCGTTTCATTCACCCCGCGATAGTGTCGCAACCATCCTGCCAATCCGACCCAGACACCCCCGACCGACATGGCGATCCCGGCCACAAGCGGCAATCCGATCCACGGCGACCATCCGGCCTGTATCATCGGGATGGCAGTCACGGCGGCGGTGAACCCGCCCAGCACCAGCGCCCCTTCGGCCCCCAGCAGCGTCAGACCAATGCGCGCGGGTACGGCAAAGGCAAGCCCGGTCAGGATCAAAGGGGCGGCACGCTGCAACGTGTTCTGAAGCGAAAACGCCGAAGCTGCCCCGCCGGTCCAGACCAGACCAAAGAAGCGCACCGGGTCTTTGCCCAGAACCAGCAAGAAGACGGAAAAAACAAGGGCCGCGACGATCAAGGCCCCGACAGGGATCAGGATTGCCTCTGCTATTGTGGCAATGCGTGCGTCTGGCCGGAAACGGCGGCGCATCGTAGGGGATATGACGGACATGGAAGGATGACGTTCTCCGGTGCTGGGGTATGGCACCATCATGCATTGGCAGCGCATGTTGGACAGAGCAAAAATGGGCGCCAGTTTCCTGACGCCCGGTTTCATCGGATCAGGTGGTGGACCCCATGACCCCGTCCAGAAGATAGTTCATCTTTTCCAGCTCGGGGGCGTAATTGTCCATTTCGCCCTGAATCACCAGATTGCCCTTGTTGTCCTTCAGCGGGCCGACATAGATCGGTTTGCCCGCTTTCAATCCGTCGATTGCAGCGTTGGCCGCTGCGATGGCTTCGGGTGTAGCACCTGCACCGAAGGGCGTGTTCATCACCATGTCATTATGATAGCCGCCTGCGATCAGATTTGGCACCTCTTCGCCATTCATCAGTGCATTGGCGTAGATTTTGTAGGTGGTGGACCATTTGCTTTCTGCACCAGTGATAAAGCCGTTGGGGGCAAGCTGGCGCTGATCGGCATTGTGGCCACAGGTTTTCACACCCCGCGCTTCGGCGGTTTCGATCACCACCTTGGGGCTGTCCACATGGCAGGACACCACGTCACAACCCGCATCAATCAGGGCGTTTGTGGCTTCGGCTTCGCGGACGGGCATCGACCATTCGCCGGTAAAGATCACCTGCACCGTGGCATTCGGGTTCACGCTGCGCGCCCCCAGCAGGAAAGAGTTGCAGTTGGACAGCACCGTTTGCACGGGCTTGGCCGCGACGAACCCCAGTTTCCCGGTAGGGCTGGACAGCCCCGCCGCCACACCGTTCACGAAATGCGCCTGATTCAGATAGCTGAAATAACTGCCTGCGTTTTTCGGATCAGTGTCCGGGTTCCACAACGGGGCGCAGTGGCGCAGTTGGACATCGGGATATTTGGCGGCAGTTTCCAGCACGAACGGGTTGTAATAGCCAAAGGAGGTGGCAAGGATCAGGTTCGCCCCGTCCAGATTGATCATGGATTCCATCGACCGGGCCACGGCATCGGTTTCGGGAACATTTTCTTCTTCGATGACTGTCACGCCGGGGACATTGCGCAGGATGTCCATTGCGGCAGCGTGGGATTGGTTCCAGCCGAAATCGTCACGTGGCCCGACATAGATCGCGCCAATGGTGATATTGCTTGCAGCATGGGCGCCGCCCATCGGCAGGACCGAGGCCGCCGCCAGTGCCGCACCGCTTTTCAAAAAGCCCCGGCGGGAAAAAGAGGTCATTGTCATGGGTTCACTCCGTCTGTTGGGTGCCGGTGTCCGGCAGTTTATTGGTTTTATGTCTGTTCATGCGCAGGGGGCGCGATGGCACCCTGTCTGCTGGTGTGACCGCCGCGAAGGGCCGCGACAGCCGGTTTTTCTCCTCCCATGACGGTCGGGAAACCGACCTAACCCGCCTTTCGGGCGAGAATCTTGTCTTTCAGGTCTTTCAGGAACCAGATGTCCTCTAGCTGGTCTGGCAGCACGAGATCCCAGTTCACGCCGCCGGGTTGCGGGCCGCTGGGGGTGGTTTCGATCACGTCGCTTTCCGTCACGATCCAGTTGAGCAAAGAGTCATGCGCCATCACGGGCAGGCGGGCATCATCGACGACCATGCTGGAATGAACCGTGGTTACAATCGGGGTTGTCGCGTCGATTTTTTCCAGATCACGAAACAGGCCCAGTTCCAGATCAGCGAACCCGCCGCCCTTGCCGGTACGTCCGCCCGCACGGGTGACAGCCACGCAGCCGCAGACCGCCAGATCAATTTTCGGTAAATCCTCGAAAGACAGTTTGCGCCCGACCTGCACCGCGCCGACCGATGTCGCGGCCAGTTCAAATTGCACGCCCTGACGTTCCAGTTCCTTGGGGGCCAGCAAGACCCAAGGTAAGTCGCCAGTGCCGAATTCAGGAACCGGCATCAGCACGATTTTACCGTCATACAAGGCACGCAGGCGGACTGGGATTTGTGGCGGATCGGGATTGCATTTCACAACCTGCGCCTGTTTCCAGATGTCCAGTTCCGACAACAGCTTTGCCGCCATATCCGCACCGACCCAGTTGGAAATCCGGCTCCAGACCGGGCCGACATTCATACGGCTGTCTTCCAAGCCCTGCCAGATTTCCTGGCGCAGGCGGTCCTTGTCGGCGTTGCGCCCGGCCCAACGACCGGATTTTTCACTTTCTGTAGCGACCAGCGTCGATTGCATCGTCGAGTGTGTCATTCTGTTTCCCGTTCGGCCCGGTATCGTGATGGATACCTCTGGTTTCTTCGCTCTTGCAGAAAGCTTAGGCGGGTGGGTCAACCGGGGGGAGTCTGTGATCCGGTAAAAAGTTTATACTGTTTTCGATATAGTGGGGTTTATTGTCATCAGGATTTCAGGCTGCGGGCCACGGCAATGATTTGCTGGCGCAGCCATGTGTTGCGGGCGTCCGCCTGTGCGCGTTCATGCCAAAGCAGATAAAAATCCAGCGAGCCGCACTCAGCAGGCGCGGGAAGATTGGCCAGCGGCAGGATTGAACACTGATACCGCGCAAAGTTGGCGCTGCTGGTGAAAACCAACTGCCCATTCAATAACATGTGGGGGATCAGGTTAAATTCCGGCAGCATCACCCGAATGTCCCGTTTCAACCCTGCGGCGGCCAAATGACTGTCAATCGGGCCGGGGTCGGATTTGGACCGTGCGACCGGGGCCAGATGATCGGCGGCCAGATAATCCTGTAGGGATATGCTTTCCTGATTGGCAAATGGATGATTGGCACCGAACAGGCATACGACATCTTCGGTCAGCAGGCGGGCCGTTTTCAGGTGTTGGGGCGCGCCGGGCCAGTTGCTAATGACCACGTCCAGTTCATCACGTTCCAGCGCCCCGGCATAGTCATAGGCCTGATCTACCGCCCGAACCAGCACACGCACCCCCGGCGCGGCGTCTTGCAGACGGGCAATCAGGTTTGGCAGAATAATCGCCTCCATACAGTCGGCGGAGGCGATGCGGAATTCTCCTTTGGCGTTTTGGGGATCGAAGGCGGCGGGTTGCCCCACGGCCTGATCAATCCCGGACAGGGCGCTGCGCAAGGGTTCGATCATTTCTTGGCCCCGTACCGTCAGCACCAGTTTCGCCCCGCTGCGCACAAGGATGGGATCGCCTGTCATGTCCCGAAAACGGCGCAACACAAGGCTGACAAAAGGCTGTGTCATGTCCAGCGCCTCGGCTGTGCGGGTGACGCTGCGTTCTTCCAGCAGGTGCAACAGCACCCGTAATTCGCGCGTATTGATCGGCTTGGCGCCTTTCATGTGTTCGATCCCCCGCCTTTCCCAATGGCTGTGCGGCATACGGAATGGCTAAAATGGCCCGCTGATGCCGATGGTCGCTCCATATTACACATTCTGATGGGCTGATATGGAAGCGAAAGGATTTTGGGCGGTATCAAAGGGTTTTGCCCGATTATTGAGCAAATACCTTGGCCGCGGGGGGCGACGTGGATCGGGATTGTTCGGGTTTTGATGGTTCACAATGCGGCGACCAACCCCCATATAGGCCGGGGCGCGACTGCTATGACCAACAGGCAGAACGCTTGATGTAGGAAAAAGGGTATCCCTGACGTGAAGAAGATCGAACTGCCGGAGCGCCCGGATTTGCGCGAAAAGGCCGAAGCGCAGGGTTTTACCTTTGTCGACATGCATGGCGAACCCTATTGGGATGAAACATCGGCCTATTGCTTTTCCCTGAGCGAGATCGAAAACCAGATCGAAGACCCCGCGACCGAGCTACATGCCATGTGTCTGGAGGCGGTAGACCGTGTTCTGCAAAGCGAGGAATTGCTGGACAAGCTGGCAATCCCGGCGGCGCATCGTGATTATATTGCCGAAAGCTGGAAAAACCGCGAACCGTCGCTCTATGGTCGGTTCGATTTGGTTTATGATGGGACAGGTCCGGCCAAGCTGTTGGAATATAACGCGGATACGCCGACATCGCTGTACGAAAGCGCGGCGTTTCAGTGGCAATGGCTGGAAGATCAGATTGCCGCTGGCGTACTGAATGCGGGGGACGATCAGTTCAACGGCATTCACGAGGCTGTTGTGGACCGTCTGCGCAGCCTGTTCGCGCCGGAAACGGACCTGCATTTTACTGCCGTTGGTGGCAATCCCGAAGATTACGCCACGGTCGAAGGGCTGGGTTGGGCCGCCCGCGAAGCCGGATTGGGGGCGCATTATACCGATCTGGAAAAGATCGGCCTTAGCCCCGATGGGCAGTTCGTGGACGATCAGGACCGGGTGATCGGCATCCTGTTCAAACTATACCCGTGGGAGGATTTGCTGCGGGACGATTACGCCGCCCATCTGGCCACGGCGCAATGTCTGATGATCGAACCGCCGTGGAAGGCGATCTTGTCGAACAAGGGTATCTTGCCGGTTCTGTGGGACATGTTCGAGGGACACCCGAATTTGCTGCCTGCCTTCTTCGAGGCCGATGTGGCCGGGGCGTTTGACGGGCAGGGTGGGCCAGTGGATGCCATCGCCGCCAGCTTTGAACGCGCGCGGCCTGCCTTGGCGCAGGGGTATGTGCGCAAACCGATTTTTTCCCGCGAAGGTGCGTCTATTTCGATTTTCGAGGATGGGCGGCTGACCGAGGTTGCAACCAATGACGCTTACGCGGCACATCCGCGGATCGTGCAGGGGTATGCGCCCTTGCCTGTCTTTGATGGGTTCCGCCCGGTGATCGGGGCCTGGATCGTGGGCGATGCCTGTGCAGGGATCGGTATCCGCGAGGATCGGGCGCGTATCACACAAGACCTGTCCCGCTTTAAACCCCATTTCATCCGTGATTGATCATTCCCCGGAGAGTTCCATGAGAAAACGTTCTAAAACCGCCGCGCTTGTGATTGTTGGGGCTGCGTCGTTCACACTGGCCGGATGCCGCGACGAAGCGGTTGACGCGCAGGCGTTCCCCGATCTGCAAAGCTGTCTGGATGCCTCTGGCGCTGGTAGCCTGTTTTCCGGCGAGGATTGCCGCACCGCCTTTGCCGAAGCGCAGGCGCTGAATGTGGAAACCGCGCCGCGATACGACAGTTTGGAAGTGTGCGAACAGCAATATGGCGAAGGTAATTGCGGGTCCGAAGCGCAGGCAACCACGGGCGGGTCCGGTAGTATTTTCATGCCGTTGCTGGCTGGATATTTGATCGGCAACATGCTGGGCGGTGGGCGTGGGGTGGCGGCACAGCCGTTGTATAAAACCCCGGACGGGCGCTTCACCAACCCCGCCGGAAACGCCACATATTCCAACAATACCGGCAAGGCGAAACTGGGATCGTCGGCCTTCAGCAAAGCCCCTACGACGGTCGGGAAACCGCCGATGACAAAGACCACGGCGTTTTCGCGCGGAGGGTTTGGAAACAGTAATACCCGCGCGTCAGGTGGATTTGGTGGGTTCGGCGGCTGATCTGCGCAACGCGCGATCAAGGGCAATGGCGGTTGGGCTGCTGATGCTGCCCGGCAATGACCATGCGGCGATGGGCGCGGGTGCCGGGGCAGAGGTGGCAAAAGGCGCGACCAAGGCACCGCTGTCCAGATGCGGGGCCACAAGCGCCCGCCGCGCGATCAACACACCCGCACCGGCCAGCGCCTCTTGGACCGCAAGCGCATAGAGCGAAAACACCGGGCCGCGCGGGGTAAAGGCGTGATCGGGCAGGGCGCGTTCGGCCCAAATTTCCCAATCCCCGGCCCATGTGGCATCGGTCAGGCAGGTCGCCGTCGCCAGATCGCGCGGGTGGTGCAGGTGGTGGGCCAGTTCCGGGGTGCAAACCGGCAGGATGTGATCATCACACAGCGGCGTTGCCCCGTTGTGGTTAGCGTAAAACAGGCACAGATCGAACGGCACCCGTTTCAGGTTCGGCGGGGTTTCCAGCGCGGTGATGGAGATTTCCATATCGGGCAGGGCCGCCCGCAACCCCGGCAGGCGTGGGGCCAGCCATAGCTGTGCCAACGCGGGCAGGGTGGCGATATGAACGCGCCCCGGTGTTGCCTCTTGCCGCAAGTGACGCATGGCTTCGGACATACCATCAAAGGCCGCAATGAACCCCGGTAAGGCCCGCGCTCCCAGCGATGTCAGCCGGACCCCCCGCGCGGATCGTTCAAACAGTGGGGCGCCCAGATCGTCCTCCAGCAGTTTGACCTGCGCGGAAATGGCGCCGGGCGTGACCTGTAATTCCTGCGCGGCTTGGGCAAAGCCCCCCAAACGCGCGGCGGCCTCGAATGCGCGCAGGGCATTCAGCGATGGCAGACGGGGAAAGGGCGGTGCAACGGGCATGGGGTTAGCCTTAGAATTTCTGACCCTAATATTTCTGAAATCTGATTTGTGTGCCAGCTTTTTCAGCCGCATCGTGATGGGGAACAGTATGGAGCTTTGACATGAGCGTTGCACAGACCCACCCTTGGTTGCCGCCGGTTGCAGTGGCACGGATAGATCAGATTCAGGCCGGGCTGCCCGGTGCGGATGCCGCCACCCTGACCGCGCGGATCGAAGCACTGGCTGCGGAAAACCGCCAGATTCACGAACAGGATTGTTTCAACCTGAACCCTGCCACCAACGTCATGAACCCCCGCGCCGAGGCGCTGTTGTGTTCCGGCATGGGGTCGCGTCCGTCGCTGGGCTATCCGGGCGATAAATACGAAATGGGTCTGGAAGCAATCGAACAGATCGAAGTGATCGCCGCCGCGCTGGCGTGCGAGGTGTTCAACGCCAAATACGCGGAAATCCGGGTTGGGTCTGGCGCATTGGCAAATCTGTACGCGTTCATGGCGACGACGAAACCGGGGGATGCCATCATTGCGCCGCCTGCTTCGGTTGCCGGGCATGTCACCCATCACGAGGCAGGATGCGCGGGGCTGTATGGGCTGCAAATCCACCGCGCCCCGGTGGATGCCGATGGCTATACCGTGGATCTGGACGGGCTGCGCGATATGGCGCGTCAGGTGCGGCCCAAGCTGATCACCATCGGCCAAAGCCTGAACTTGTTTGCGCATCCGGTAGCCGCCCTGCGCGATATTGCAGACGAGGTGGGCGCAAAGCTGCTGTTCGATGCGGCGCATCAATGCGGGATGATTGCGGGCGGCACATTCCCTGATCCGCTGGCCGAAGGCGCGCATCTGATGACGATGAGCACTTATAAATCGCTGGGCGGTCCGGCGGGCGGGCTGATCCTGACCAACGAACCCGATCTGGCGCAAAAGCTGGACGCCATTGCCTTTCCGGGGCTGACGGCCAATTTCGATGTGGCGAAGTCGGCGGCGCTGGCGGTGGGGTTGCTGGACTGGCGCGATTTTGGCGCGGCCTATGCGCAGCAGATGGTGGACACGTCCAAGGCGCTGGCCGGGGCGCTGGCCGAACAGGGCTTGCCGATTTTTGCCGCTGGGCGCGGGTTCACCGGGTCGCATCAATTTGCGATCGAAGCGGCGGGATTGGGCGGTGGTCAGGCCGCATCGAAAACCCTGCGGCGGGCGGGGATTCTGGCCTGTGGTATTGGCTTGCCCCTGCCCGAGGTGCCGGGGGATGTGAACGGGTTGCGATTGGGAACGCCCGAATTGGTGCGCTGGGGCATGACGCCCGCCGATATGCCGCGTCTGGCGGGGCTGATTGCGGCGGCGCTGCGGTCCAACGCCCCCGAAGCATTGGCCGCCGAGGTGGCAGACTGGCGACGCAGCTTTGACACGCTACATTATATTCACGGATAACAAGGGGGGCTTTGGCCCCCAATCCCCGTGCTGCGGCAGATCGGTCATTTGCAAAGGCGCGGGATTGATCTATGCACCGCTCCAACGATCATGACCAAATTGTAACGGACGGAGGGTCCATGTCAGTCTCGATGCTGTCCACATTCGTGAAGCCGATGCACCCGGAAGGGCGCAAATTTGTGGCGATTGCCGCCGCGATCACGCTGGCGCTGTTCTGGCTGTGGGAACCGCTGGGCTGGATCGGGGCGGGCCTGACGATCTGGGTTTACTATTTCTTCCGCGATCCCGAACGGGTGACGCCGAACCGCCCCGGCCTGATGGTTTCGCCTGCGGATGGGGTGATTTCGCTGCTGGAACCGGCGGTGCCGCCTGCTGAACTGGGCTTGGGCGATCAGCCGATGACCCGCGTGTCGGTGTTCATGTCTGTGTTCAACTGCCATGTGAACCGCCTGCCGCACGAAGGCACGATTACCACCGTGGCCTATCGTCCGGGCAAGTTCCTGAACGCGTCCCTGGATAAGGCGTCCGAGGATAACGAACGCAACGGGCTGACCGTGCAAATCGCGGATGGCCGTCAATATGGCGTGGTGCAGATTGCCGGTCTGGTGGCGCGGCGTATCCTGTGCTGGTCGCAAGAGGGGCAGACGTTGGGCCGGGGGGAACGGTTCGGGCTAATCCGGTTCGGATCGCGGCTGGACATCTATCTGCCCGAAGGGGTGCAGCCGCTGGTATCCATCGGCCAGACGATGATTGCCGGGGAAACCGTGCTGGCGGACCTGACCGCGACGACCGGGGTTATGGCCGGGGCTGACGAATGAAACTGCTGCCCCGCCCGGACAAAGACCGCGTGCCGTTCCTGCAATTGCTGCCCAATATGGTGACGTTGACGGGGATGTGTCTGGGGTTGACCTCGATCCAGTATGCGATGGATGAACGGTTCGGCTTTGCCGTGCTGCTGATCCTGTTGTCCGTGCTGATGGATGGGTTGGACGGGCTGTTGGCGCGGCGGCTCAGCGCGACCTCGAATTTCGGGGCCGAGCTGGATTCGCTGTCGGATTTCCTGTGCTTTGGGGTGGCTCCGGGGATTTTGGTGTATCAGTATCACCTGTCCACCCTGGGGTCGCTGGGGTGGATTTTCGTGCTGATCTTCGCGGCGTCCACCTGTTTGCGGCTGGCGCGGTTCAACGTGATGCGCGGCGATGGTCCCAGCACGCAGGAAGACGCGGATAAAGAAAAGGAAAAGCCCTATTTCGTAGGGGTGCCTGCGCCTGCGGGGGCGTTACTGTGCCTGTTGCCTGTGTTCGCCACACAAGCCGGGCTGATCAGCTTTGATCTGCCGTCGATCTGGACCGCGCTTTGGTTGGGTTTGGTCGGCTTGCTGATGGTGTCCAGCCTGCGGACGTTTTCACCTAAGGGACTGAATGTACCGCGTGGACTGGTGGCGATCATCATGTTTTCGCTGGTGATCGGAATCGGCCTGATTTTCACCCGCCCCTGGCTGTTACTGGTGATCATTGACCTGCTGTATCTGGTGCCGCTGCTGATTGGGGTGATCAAGGTACGCGGTCGGCTGTTTTCCTGAAACGTACAGAATCCGGATAGAACCCGGATAGGGCAATCGTTTGCGGTTGCCCTGATTTGCCGCATATGATGGTTTGGATGATGTGCGCGATCATTGTCTGAAACGTCCCAAGGGAAAGTCCCAAAGGTGATTTCGTATGACTGAATGGCTGAAAAAATGGCAGCCCGTAGGGGAATCGAACCCCTCTTTCCAGGTTGAAAACCTGGCGTCCTAACCGATAGACGAACGGGCCGCGCTTGGCGTGAGGCGTCTTCTAGGGAAAGCTGCGCAGTTCCGCAAGAGGAAAATGCGCGGAATTTTACGAAATCTTCATCATCTAGGCCGGGCTGGCAGGGGCGGCATCTTCGATCCGTAATTGTGGGGTTTGCCGACCGCCCCATGTGTTGATTTCCAGCCGCCCGGCCAGATGGAAGCGGGCACCATTGTGGCCTTCCAGCAAGGCGCCAAGCGGGCTGTCATAGGCCCCGAAACAAATCGCTTCGACCCGTGCGCCCAGCCCGTCGCCAAAGGTCAGCTTCAGATGGGATTCGCCGATCCGTTTGGTGAACTGGATCGCCACATCTGGAAAGGCAAAGCGCGGGGCAGGGGCACCCGCCCCGAATGGGCCTGCCTTTTCAATGTCTTCGATCAGATCGACCGTGGCCGCGCCGGGCATCAGGATGCCGTCCAGTTTCAAATCGGCTGGGCCGCTTGCGCCCGCGCCTTGTTTGGCCAGTAATTCGGACAGGCGGGCCATTGCGGCGTCCAACTGGTCGCGGGCCACGGTCAGCCCTGCCGCCATTTTATGACCACCGCCCTTGATCAGCAGACCTTCGGACGCCAGTCGTTGTATCGACGCCCCAAGGTCCACCCCTGTCACGGAACGGCCCGATCCCTTGCCTTCGTCGCCATCCAGCCCGATCACCACGGCGGGGCGGTTGGTGGCTTCTTTCAGACGAGAGGCGACGATACCGACAACGCCGGGGTGCCAGCCTTCGCCTGCCGCCCAGACCAGCGGCGCGTCCAGCCCACGGTCTTCGGCTTGGGCCACCGCGGCGGCGCGGACTTGATTCTCAATCTCGCGGCGTTCGCTGTTCAGGTGGTCCAACCGTTCGGCCATGGCCTGCGCTTCAAGCGGGTGCTGACAGGCCAGCAGGCGCGCGCCCAGATCGGCTTGACCGATCCGCCCACCTGCGTTGATGCGCGGCCCCAGCAGAAACCCAAGGTGATAGGTGTTCGGGGCCTGATCCATCCGCGACACATCGGCCAGCGCCACCAGACCGGGGCGGTCGCGGCGAGCCATGACCTTTAGCCCCTGACGGACCAGCGCGCGGTTGACGCCGATCAGGGGCGCGACATCGGCCACCGTGGCCAGCGCGACCAGATCCAGCAGCGTCATCAGATCGGGGCCTTGCGCCCCGTCGCTGCGCATTTGGCGGTTGGCTTCGACCAGCATCAGGAACACCACGGCGGCGGCGCACAGATGGGCCAGATCGCCGGTTTCGTCCTGTCGGTTGGGGTTCACCACGGCCACGCAATCGGGCAGGGTTTCACCGCCAAGGTGGTGATCCAGCACCACGACATCCGCGCCCTTGGCGGCGGCGATTGGGCCATGTGAAAGCGTACCGCAATCGACGCAGATGATCAGGTCGTGATCGCGGGCCAGCGCGGCCATAGCGGGTTCGTTGGGACCATAGCCTTCGTCGATGCGGTCGGGCACATATAGCGTGGCCTGTCGCCCCATACGGTTCAACCAGTCCAGCAGCAGCGCGGCGGACGATCCGCCATCCACGTCATAATCGGCAAAAACCGCGATTTTTTCGCGGTGCTTCACGGCCTGCAAAAACCGGGCGGCGGCGGCTTCCATGTCTTTCAGGCTACGAGGGTCGGGCAGCAGGTCGCGCAGTTGCGGTTCCAGAAAGCCCTGTGCTGCGGCTGGATCGACCCCGCGCCGCGCCAGCACATTGCACAGGGGCGCGGGCAGGCCGGTTTGCTGGGCCATTGCCTCGGCCAGCCGCGCCACCGCTGGATCAAGGCCGATCCAGCGCCGTCCGCTTGCCGAAGTTTCCACGTCCAGAAAGGCCATGCCGCCCCCTGTTCATTTTGCTACAAATACTCTGGCCGAAGGCTCTTGTCTTTGGCCCCCGGCGCTGTCCTCAGACGGTTTCGATCCGCAAGGCCACGGGCGCTTCTGTCACCACATCGGTTTTTTCGATTGCGGCCAGGGCGGCGTCCAGATCGGCCTTGGTGGTTTTATGCGTGACCAGCAACACCGGGGCGATATCGTCAACATGATCGTACTGACGCATCCGGTGGATTGAAACGCCTGCTTCGCCAAGGATCGAGGCGATTTTGGCCAGCGCCCCCGGTTTATCCCGCAGCGACATGCGCAGGTAATAGGGGGCGGGCAGGGCCGATTGCGCCCGTGGTGCGGCGGTCAGCGTGCCAGCAGGTTGCCCAAAGACCGGGTAGCGGTAGCCCCGCGCGATGTCGCAGATGTCGCCCAGCACTGCGCTGGCGGTGGGGCCTTCGCCCGCGCCTGCGCCGCGCAGCACGATTTGGCCAACGCTGTCGCCTTCGATCACCACCATGTTTGTGCCACCTTCCAACTGCCCCAGCGGGCTGTCGGCGGGGACAAGGCAGGGCGACATGCGCTGTTCCAGCCCGCGCCCGGTCATCTGGGCCACGCCCAGCAATTTGATCCGGTATCCCATATCGGCGGCGTGGCGGATGTCTTGCAGGGCGATGCGCTGGATGCCTTCCAGTTCTACGCCATCGAAATCCACCTGCGTACCAAAGGCCAGGGAGGACAACAGCGACAGTTTGTGACCGGCGTCAATGCCGCCCACGTCCAGATTGGGGTCTGCTTCCAGATAGCCCAGTTTGTTGGCTTCGTCGAACAGCGCCTCATATCCTTGGCCGGTGGCTTCCATCCGGGTCAGGATATAGTTGCAGGTGCCGTTCATCACGCCCATCACGCGGGTGATGCGGTTGCCTGCCAACCCTTCGGCCAGTGCCTTGATGACGGGGATGCCCCCGGCCACGGCGGCCTCGTACCGGATCACGCGGCCCGCGGCTTCGGCTTTTTCGGCCAGCATTTGCCCGTGCAGGGCCAGCAGCGCCTTGTTGGCGGTCACGACATCCTTGCCCGCATCCAGCGCAGCAGTGATAGAGGCCTTGGCCGGACCGTTCGATCCGCCCATCAGTTCGACATAGACATCCACATCGTCGCGTTTCGCCAGCGCGACAGGGTCATCTTCCCATCCATAGGCGGACAGATCGACACCGCGATCTTTGTTGCGGGACCGGGCGGAAATCGCGGTGATCGTGACAGTGCGCCCGGTGCGCATGGTCAGAAGGTCGGCTTGCTGCTGAATGATTTTCACGACACCGACGCCCACGGTGCCCAGCCCGGCAATGCCCAGACGCAAGGGTTGGCTCATCGAAGCCTCCTGACTCTTGTTTTAATTCAGGCGGGATGTATCGCCTAAGCGGGGACCATGCAACGCGGCAAATCACGATTTGTCCCCCCATTGCACAGATGCGATGGATTTTATGGTCGATCAGGGATTGGTCGCCTGCCGCATACGCTGCGCACGGGCGCGCAAGGCTGCGGCGCGGGCTTGCAGTTGCGGGTCTGTCTGGTCGGTGATGCGGGTTTCGGCGGTGCTGTTCAGCAGCGGGTCCAGTGGAACCAGCGCCGGATATGGCGCGGCCTTGGCGGCGGGGGTAACGTGATCGTCCAGTTCCGGCACCTGTGCGCAGCCCGCCGCTATCAGCAGGGCGTTCAGCAGCAAAACAGCAGGCAGGGCAGGGCGCATATCAAAGACCTTTGTCAGGGGTGGGTCTGTTTTGCCCTGAAACCGGGGTGGGGCGCAAGCGGCGCAACGGTCACATCACGGATAGCGCGACCGAGATAAGCAGCAACAGCGCAAAGGCGATATTGACGGCACGCGCCGCGCGGGGCGCACGTAGCACATGGGTCAGGGCTGCGCCGATGGTCAGCCATGCCAGATTCACCACCAGAATGACCGAAGCCACCAGCGCGGCTTTGCTCAGGGCGTCCTGAAGCGGCAGGTCGGGATACAGCATATGGCCGGAAAATAATG
This sequence comes from Thalassovita litoralis, assembly GCF_900182725.1. Taxonomy (GTDB): domain Bacteria; phylum Pseudomonadota; class Alphaproteobacteria; order Rhodobacterales; family Rhodobacteraceae; genus Thalassobius; species Thalassobius litoralis. The sequence continues at coordinate 90,792 of NZ_FXTO01000003.1, read as the reverse complement.
CGGCCATCGCGGCATAGGCCTTGGGGTTGGACAGGGATTGAAATACGCCCGCATACCAGCGGGGGGCTGCGGCGGTGGCTGAAGGTGCGCCCAGCGGCGGGGCGGTGGCGATTTTCCATGCAAGGTACAGAAAATAAACCGCAGCCAATACGGAAACGACCGGGCGCACACCGGGCAGGGCCAGCACAAGCCCGGACAGGCCCGATCCGACCAGCACAACCACCAGCATTACCCCCAGAGTCAGTCCCGCCAGATAGGCCATGCCGCGCGCGCGGCCAAAGGATGCCCCCACCGCCGCAAGGCTGAGCGTGTTAGGGCCGGGGCTGCCCGTCAGGGCAAAGGCAGAGATCACGAAAGAGAATACCGCATCCATGCCACAGCCTTTGCAGCGGGGGCGGGAACTGTCAACGCACGAGGTTGGGGTTTGTGATTGATTTGAACGTGTGTTCAGTTATGCTTGGCCAATGGCACGAACCGCTGGCTCTCATTCCGATATCACAGGCCCACGCGTCCTGAAAGCTGCGTTGCAGCTTTTTGCGCGGCATGGGTTTGCGGCTGTGTCCATGCGCCAGATCGCGGCGCAGGTGGGGGTGCAGGCGGGGGCGTTATATAACTATATCCCGGACAAGCAGACCCTGCTGTTTGATCTGATGCGCACCCACATGGAAGAATTGCTGTCCGCCTGGCAGGACGAGGCCGGGGCGGATACCGCCCCTGCGCGGCTGGAACGGTTTACCCGGTTTCACATCCGCTATCACCTTGAACGCCCGGACGAGGTGTTCGTGTCCTATATGGAACTGCGCAACCTGACCCCGGATAATTTCAGCGTGATCGAAGCCTTGCGCCGCCGCTACGAAGACCAGCTCGAGGCGATTTTGCGGGATGGGGCGCAGTCGGGGGATTTCGATGTGCCGGACCCAAAGGTGGCCACAATGGCGGTGATCGCGATGGTGACGGGGGTGACGACTTGGTATCGCACGGCAGGACGCCTGACCGTGGACGAGGTACAGGAAATCTACTGGCAGATGGTGCGCAAGGGGGTTTCCGCCTGAGCTTTGCGATTTCGCCCTCTCGTCAAGCGGGGCGTTTGGCGCTACATCCGGGCGAAACGCGCAGAGGAGACATCATGCAAAACGCAAAAACCCCGTATCTGGCCAGCGCCGCTGCCTCGGTTCCGCGCCGCTGGATGGGTGTGGGTATGTTGGCAGTTCTGGGCGGCCTGCTGCTGTATGTGGCGCTGTCGACGCCGCCGGATAACATGCTGTGGCAGGTGTTCCTGATCGTGCTGGGGCTGGCGTCGCTGGGGCTGGCGGAAAAGATGCGCCGCGCGACCGAGCTATCAATTTACCTAACTGACGCGGGGCTGCATGACAGCGCGGGCGAGGTGATCGCCCCCCTGGAACAGATCGCCCGGATCGAACGCGGCACGTTTGCGTTCAAGCCATCGCACGGGTTCACAGTGCAATTGACCACGCCGCAGCCGCGCCGCTGGAAGCCGGGGATTTGGTGGCGGATGGGACGTAAGGTTGGGATTGGCGGGGTGATGCCCGGTGGACAAACCAAATTCATGGCGGAAATGTTGCAGGCCATGCTGGCGGAACGCGATTAGATCAAAAAAACCGCACGTTATGAAAACGTGCGGTTTTTTGTATGTGGGGTCGGTCAGCTTTGCCAGCGTAGCAATGGTGCAAAACGGGGGCTGGTAAAGACAAAATTATACATGTCCCGTTCGGCCAGACCTACTTTGAACGGCGGTGTGTAATGCGCCCATGTTTCGACCAAGATCAGACGCTCATTATCCGACATGACCGGCAGTTTCGAGCTAAGCGACTGTAAATCGGCATTTGTCAGTTCCGCGATGCCGCCGCCCCGGACCTCGGACCAGTCGCGGGTATAGGCTTCGTCTTCTTCATCCCATTGCAGCACGGTGACGCGAATGCGGGACTGGGTCGAGGCTTTGGTCAGGTAGTCGAACAGCGATTTCATACCGTCCAGATATTCGGTGTCCACGGCATTGGTTTCGCGCGACAGCATATCCCCAACCATATAGGCGGCTTTCACGTTGATACTGTGCTGACGGTAGGCGTCAAAGAACACGAAAGACGCCAGAAAGACCCAAAACAGCACAGGCAAGGCAATCACGGCTTCGATGGCAACAGTGCCGCGCGTGTCGTCGCGGAAACGGCGCAACTGGCGGGAAAGAATAGATTTGACTGACATCACATCGGCTCCTGAACAAAGGCGGAGGTTGCGATCAGAGCGGCCATACCTGCGCCATCCTTGCTAAGTTTTTTCCCCAGACCGGCCCCCGGAAAGACCGGGGAAAATTTGGCACAGGCCCGCAACAGCATCAGATCGTTTTCCATACCGTTCACAAAGTTACGAACGGGCTGCACGTCTTGGGAACGGTCAACGCAGTCAAATTCCGCGTCCGGCAGTGTCCATGCACGTGGGTCGACCTGTACCATTTCCAGCCGCAGGTTTTTTTCACAATCCGGAATGACGGGCGCGCGTTCGCAGACGCGGGTCTTGATTTCGTCGTGTTGGGGGGCTGCCCCGGTTTCCAGACGGATTTCCCGAACCGTCAGATCCAGCGCCCGTTCCAGCATGGTTTCCCGCATGGTGATTAGCGACAGTTCAAACATGGACAGCATAAGCCCCAGAAAGAACGGAAAGACGATCACGAATTCAACGGTGGCTGTGCCAGTTTCTTCGCGCAGAAGATGGTGGGGAAGGGTAAACAATTTTCTCATTGAACCAGCCTCAGTTTACGGATCGACGCGGCGATCGAGGAAAAGGCATCTTCGATTTCCAACCCGTTCACGTCGAAATAGTGACCGTCGGAGGACGCGCAGTCTGCCAGCACTTTCTGGCCATTGCGGGGCGCTTCAAATCCGATGGTGTAGACGATGATGCCTTCGTCCTTGGCGGCGTCGCAGATATGTTTGGTGCGCTGGTCCTTGACTGTGCCGTTCACAGTGCTGAAGGCGGCAGTGTACCAAGTGGCCCATGCGTTGCTCATGTCGGCATAGTTGTAGGTGGCATTCCAGGCCAGCGAAACGCGGTCCCACAATTCCTGAAAGGTCAGGCGAATGGCCGTACCGGGTTCTTCGACGTCTTCACAGGTGGTCGTGCTGCCGCCACCCCACCACCAGTTATTCTTATCCCGGCTTTTCTGGCCATAGCTGGTGGAGCATTCTTCGTAGGTGCCGTTCCCATAGGGGTGATCGTGCCAGTCATCCGTATGCGGCCAGTAATAGCTTGTATCGGAATTAGAGGAGTTTGAGGTTCCCGACGACTGGTAGACCGAATATTTGTCTTCCAATACGTTGTAGTAGACCGGGGACAGACCCGTCCGCAGCGACGGATTCAGCAAATACTGCGTGGTGTTTTGGCCGTCTGTCATCAGAACGATGATTTTCATCATGCTGCTGGTATAGGCGACGGGGCGTGCCGTGAATACGCTATCCACGACGCCATCGGATACCAGATCATTGACCACGCGGTTAAAGCTGGGGTCCAGCATCATAGTACCCCATTTCATCCCGATATCGATCGACGTGTTCCCCTTGGCGATCAGGTTGTCGATATAGGTCTGCAATTCCGTCAAGTCGTTCGACAGGGGCAGGATGTCCCGCGACGTCTCGACGGGGCAAACGGGGTGGTCAATCGGGTCTTCGCTATAGGTGAAAGGGTCAAAATGCGCGGTGCGTTCCAGCAAACCTTCGTCATGCAGGCCGGGTTTGCTGAATTCATCGGCGATGAAGTTGACGCAATCGGAATAGCTGTGTTCTGACGACACGTTCAGGTGTTGCATGATGTCGGGACCGGCGCTGACCTGCGTGGCATAGGGAATGACCGAGATGGATACGTTTCCGGTTTCCGCCGAATTCAGGATGGTTTCCACGAATTCCTTGGCCGCAGGTTTCAGGCGTGACAGGCGCGAGTTGCTGTTCATTGATCCCGACACGTCCAGAACCAGCGAAATTTCCAGCCCGTCGATGCTTTCCATTGCGGTGCCTTGGGCCTTGGCCGTCAGAGTTTTGACCCCCATCAGTTTCAGGAAAAACGTGTTGAAGGTCGTTTCCGCAGTCGCATTCACGCGTTTGGAGCCAAGCCCGCTTTCTACATTCACGCCGGTCAGATACTGGGCCATGCCCGCCTTGGAGAAGTAGTCGCTTACGACCTCTTCGGCGCCAAGTTGCTGATCCAGGTCGGCGGCAGCCAGAACGGCACGGTCCAATGTGTTTTGCAATCGGGACCGATCCATTTCAAATCGCATGACGTCAATGCCGATCCCGCCAATCATCAGCATGGTGATCAACATCAGCATGGCGAAGGCGATCATGACCCCATCCTCTTCTTTTCGGAAGCGGTGCAGATGGTTGGTGATCTGCTGACCAATCCTTCTGACCCGCACGGGGCGCGGCGAAGGGGCGGACGGGGTATTTTTCTTCGAACACATGACTAGGTCCCACATACTTTCTGTCTGCGCATTGGACGCAGGGAACTGACGACTCAGAATCCATCGGGATTATGTTTGGCGGGGTATGATGGCTGAAATAAGGCGTGAAGCGGGCATTCCGTGGCAGGTGTCTTTGGTATTTAATTCAATGTATTGTCGGCTGTTGTTATTGGTTTTGAATGGGGTATCAATCCGTGGGGCCGGGCGCTGGTTTTGATGCCCCGCACCCTAAGAGGGGAATTGTTCTGGGCTGCTCACCCTATGGGATCGCGCAAGGGGCGCTGCCCGAATCATCTGACCCGCAACGCTGACCAAGATGACCCCGGTCGGGGCGGGGAGGTCAGAATGCGCAGCCGACCCTTGCGAAAAACGGGGCGGGCTGTCATCTAGGCGGGGTCTGATCTGCTATCCGGGGGTGCCTATGTTTCGTGCTTTGATACTGACCGTCTTGTCTGTTTTCGCCGTGCCTGCCTTGGCCGAAACCAAGGAGCAGAAAGCGGATCGCTGTGCCATTCAGGCCGGGATTGTCGAAGCGGCGATTTCGCACCGTACTGAGGGGCGCAATCAGAACCGGGCAACCAAGAAAATCCTGAAGTCGGACCCGATCAAAGGCAGCAAATACGAAGCGAATGTCGATGTGCTGGTGGCGTGGATTTATTCCCTGCCGGACGCGCAGCTGGTGCCTGAAACCGTCAGCACGTTTGAAACGGCCTGTCTGGATTATCAGTGATCTCGTTGATGCAGCGCCGTTTGCACCTGCGCGTTTGGGGCGTATAGTCGGGCCATGAGTCTGCCACCCGGATTTTTGGATGAACTGCGCAGCCGCACCAGCCTGACTCAGGTGGTGGGGCGCAAAGTCATGTGGGACACGCGCAAATCCAATCAGGGCAAGGGCGACATGTGGGCGCCATGCCCGTTCCATCAGGAAAAATCCGCGTCCTTCCATGTGGATGACCGCAAGGGGTTTTATTACTGCTTCGGCTGCCATGCCAAAGGGGATGCGATTTCCTTTGTGCAGGAAACCGAAAATGTCGGCTTCATGGAAGCAATCGAGATTTTGGCCCGCGAAGCCGGGATGACCCTGCCCAAGGCCGATCCTCGCGCCCAGCAAAAAGCCGACCGCCGGGCGCAACTGGCTGAAGTGATGGAACAGGCGGTGCAGTTCTTCCGCCTGCAACTGAAACGCGCCGTGGCCGAGGACGCGCGGGCCTATCTGGATCGGCGCGGGCTAAGCGTGGCAACGCAGGACAGGTTCGAGATCGGGTTTGCGCCGGATGGCTGGCAGGCGCTGTGGGATCATCTGACCGGCAAGGGTGTGGCCGAGGATTTGATTCTTGGGGCCGGACTGGCGAAGCCGTCGAACAAGGGCAAACGCCCTTATGACGTGTTTCGCAACCGGATCATGTTCCCGATCCGCGACCCGCGCGGGCGGTGTATTGCTTTTGGCGGGCGGGCGATGGACCCGAATGACAATGCGAAATATCTGAACTCGCCCGAAACGGAATTGTTCGACAAGGGCCACAGCCTGTATAATCACGGTCCCGCACGCGAAGCCGCCGGAAAGGGCAAGCCGCTTTTGGTGGCCGAAGGGTATATGGATGTCATCGCCCTGTCCGAGGCCGGGTTTGGCGCGACAGTCGCGCCCTTGGGGACTGCAATCACCGAAAGCCAGCTACAGATGTTGTGGCGTATATCGGATGAACCGATGATTGCGCTGGATGGGGATACTGCGGGCCTGCGGGCGGCAATGCGGGTGATTGATCTGGCGCTGCCGCTGCTGGAGGCTGGTAAATCGCTGCGGTTTGCATTGATGCCCGAAGGCATGGACCCCGATGATCTGATCCGCCAAAAGGGCGCGGGGGCGGTACAGCAAGTGCTGGATGATGCGATCCCGATGGTGAACCTGCTGTGGCGGCGCGAAACCGAAGGGCGGATATTCGACAGCCCCGAACGCCGGGCCGCGCTGGACAAGGCGCTGCGCGAAAAGATCAAGCTGATCCGCGACCCGTCCATCCGGGCGCATTACGGGCTGGCGATCAAGGATTTGCGCTGGGATTTGTTCAGCCAATCGCGCCGGAAAAATCCGGGGCAGGGCAGTGCCGCGCGGCGCGAATGGCGACCGGGGTTCAAGCCGGAACCTGTGCCAGTGTCCAGTACGCGCCAGTCCATGCTGGTGGCGGCCGGGGATGATGTACAGGAACGCGTGCGCGAGGCGGTCATTCTGGCGACATTGATCCGGTCCCCTGAACTGGCGCTGGAATTCGAGGCCGAGGTCGAGGCGATGCACTGTATCGACCCCGATCATGCGCTGATCCGCGATCTGGTGCTGGGGAACGCCCATCTGGGGGCGCTGGACGATCTGGAAGAACGGATTTCAATGGATTTGGGACCGGGGGGGCTTGAAAGCTTGTTCGCGCTGCCCCATGTCGCCATTGCCCCCTCGATCCGCCGGGCGGGCGATCTGGAGGCGGCGCGGATGACCGTGACCGAAGAATTGGCGAAGCTGCGCGCGTATAGGGGGCTGAGCGCAGAAATCGCAGAGGCCGAAGAAGAGCTGTCCGGTGTTGCCGACGAGGCGGTGACGTGGCGCTTGCATCAGGCCGCTGAAACCCGAAACCGCGCCCTGCGCAGCGAAAACGAGGACAGGGCGGAATACGATGTTGGTACGAACGGCGCGCGAATCAATCGGGATGAACGCGCAGCGCTGGACGCGCTATTGGGTAAAATTTCCTTCTCGAAAGGTAAGGGATAGACGTTTCGGGCAGGAAATGAGCAATAAAACGGGTTAGACGGGTGGCCGAATCGGACAGACACGCTATTGATTCGTTTTAGCGAATCACCCGACGACCTGAATTAACTGCAAGAATTCGCACCGTGCAGGAGACTTACATGGCCGCAAAAGAAAACGAAGACGTAAAATCGGACGATCAGGAAACCGAGGTTTCTTTGGATATGAGCCAAGCTGCGGTCAAAAAGATGATCGCAGAGGCACGCGAGCGCGGCTACATCACCTATGACCAGCTCAACCAAGTGCTGCCGCCCGATCAGGTGTCTTCGGAACAAATCGAAGACGTGATGTCGATGCTGTCCGAAATGGGCATCAACGTGATCGAAGATGACGAGGTCGAGGAAGAAGAGGCCAAATCGACCGCTGTTGTCGATGTGTCCTCGAACAAGGGCGAAGTGGCCCTGTCTTCGGGTGGGACCGAAAAGCTGGACCGGACCGACGATCCGGTGCGGATGTACCTGCGCGAAATGGGCAGCGTTGAACTGCTGAGCCGCGAAGGCGAAATTGCTATCGCCAAGCGGATCGAGGCCGGGCGCAACACCATGATCGCGGGCCTGTGCGAAAGCCCGCTGACCTTTCAGGCGATTACCATCTGGCGCGATGAACTTCTGTCCGAGGATATTCTGCTGCGCGATGTGATTGATCTGGAGGCCACGTTTGGCAACCAGATGGACGGTGATGACGATGACGCCCCCGTTGTTGGGGAAGCCGCCAATGTATCCGCTGCGCCGAAGAAAGAAGCCGGGGACCAGCAAGAGCTGGACGCCGATGGCAATCCGATCCGTTCCGACGACGACGACGACGATGACGAACAGGCCAACATGTCGCTGGCCGCGATGGAAGCGGCGCTGAAGCCCAAGGTTCTGGAAACGCTGAACCGCATTGCCTATGATTTTGAAACCCTGTCGGAAATGCAGGACAGCCGGATCTCGGCCACGCTGAACGAAGACGGATCGTTCAGCGATCAGGACGAGGCAATGTATCAGAAGCTGCGGTCTGAAATCGTGCTTCTGGTGAATGAACTGCACCTGCATAACAACCGGATCGAGGCGCTGATTGACCAGTTGTACGGCATCAACAAGCGCGTGATGCAAATCGACGGGGCGATGGTGAAACTGGCCGATCAGGCCCGTATCAACCGCCGTGAATTCGTTGACGAATACCGTGGCCGCGAACTGGACCCGAACTGGCTGGATGACATGTCCCAGAAAACGGGGCGCGGCTGGCAAATGCTGATGGAACGGTCGACCGACAAGATCGAAGAATTGCGCAACGATATGGCACAGGTCGGTCAGTATGTTGGTCTGGATATCAGCGAATTCCGCCGCATCGTGTCTCAGGTCCAGAAGGGCGAAAAAGAGGCGCGTCAGGCCAAGAAGGAAATGGTCGAGGCCAACCTGCGTCTGGTGATTTCCATCGCCAAGAAATACACCAACCGCGGCCTGCAATTCCTTGATCTTATTCAGGAAGGTAACATCGGCCTGATGAAGGCGGTGGATAAGTTCGAATATCGCCGGGGGTACAAGTTCAGCACCTACGCGACATGGTGGATCCGTCAGGCGATTACGCGGTCCATCGCGGATCAGGCCCGCACGATCCGTATTCCGGTTCACATGATCGAAACCATCAACAAACTGGTGCGTACTGGCCGCCAGATGTTGCATGAAATCGGCCGCGAACCCACGCCCGAGGAACTGGCCGAAAAGCTGCAAATGCCGCTGGAAAAGGTCCGCAAGGTGATGAAAATCGCCAAGGAACCGATCTCGCTGGAAACCCCGATTGGCGATGAAGAAGACAGCCAACTGGGCGATTTCATCGAGGATAAGAACGCGGTTCTGCCGCTGGACAGCGCCATTCAGGAAAACCTGAAGGAAACCACCACCCGCGTTCTGGCCAGCCTGACCCCGCGCGAGGAACGTGTTTTGCGGATGCGTTTCGGCATCGGCATGAACACCGATCACACGCTGGAAGAAGTGGGTCAGCAGTTCAGCGTGACCCGCGAACGTATCCGCCAGATCGAGGCCAAGGCCTTGCGGAAACTAAAACACCCCAGTCGGTCGCGCAAGCTGCGCAGCTTTCTGGATCAATAAGAAAAGCGCCCCCGGTTCGGGGGCGTTTTTAGTATCGCACATATCTGTGACTGTGCTGGTACTATGATCACCGGGGTTTTGTATTATATTGCTGTGTGATCGGTTCAGTCGACGGGGGAATGTTATGAAATCTGTTGTGCTTATGGCGGCGTTGGTGGCCCTGCCGATGGCGGCGGATGCCCGCAATATGGAAGATTTGATGACGGTGAATACCCTGTCGGGCGAACGGCAGGAGTTCGAGGTGTTGAACCATCCGGGGGCTGGGCCTGCAATGTTTTGGTGCGCTGCGGGCGCCTATGCCTTTCACGAACTGGGGCTTGGCCCAAACAAGCGGGTGTATCTGGTACAAGGCCGCGCCCCGTCCGTGACGCGTTCGGGGTGGACGGCTGTGACGTTTACCACCGATCCGACGCATCCGGTTGTTGCACAGTTGCCGGATGGGGGACGGGGTGATTTGGTCTTGTCATTGTCCAAGAAGGGATACGCCCTGTCTGTGGATTCCGCCCGTCAGTATTGTTTTGACGGGCCGGATATCATTCCCTGATCCAGCCCCGAATTTCGGCGTTTCAAAAACAATGCGCGGTTCAAGGGGGAGGGGACCGCACCCGGCCCTTTGCGGCAGGAGAAGGCCAGTGCAAACCACATTTGAAATCGCCACGCAGGGGCAGGGGCTTTATGAATTTACCCGCGATGTGACCCGCTGGTGCGCGGGGACGGGAGGACAGCATGGGCTGCTCACCCTGTTCGTGCGCCATACGTCATGCAGTTTGCTGATACAGGAAAATGCCGACCCCGAGGTGCAAACGGATTTGCGGGCGTTTTTTCATCGCTTGGTGCCGCCCACAACGGATCCGTCCATGTCCTATCTGACCCATACCTATGAGGGGCCGGATGATATGCCCGCCCATATCAAGGCCGCGATGATGCCTGTGTCCCTGTCGATCCCGGTCGCACAGGGGCGGCCTGTTTTGGGGACATGGCAGGGTATTTATCTGTTTGAACACCGCAACCGCCCGCATAGCCGACAGGTCGTCGCGCATTTGGTGTGAAAATCGCGCAATAGACCCTTGGTTTTGCGGTTTCATTTCCCCTCTACCCAAACTCTAGCGGCCCCCCTATAGTGGCTGTGGATAAGTTGGGGCCAAACCCAACACCAAAGAGGCGGTGATGAAAGAGAGGGATCGGCAATGCGTTGCCCGTTTTGCGGAAATATCGACACTCAGGTAAAAGATTCACGACCGGCCGAGGATCACGTTTCGATCCGGCGGCGTCGGTTCTGCCCGGCTTGTGGTGGCCGGTTCACGACCTATGAGCGGGTGCAACTGCGTGATCTGGTGGTGATAAAATCCAACGGTCGGCGCGAAGATTTCGATCGGGATAAGCTGGAACGCTCGATCCGGATTTCCATGCAGAAACGCCCGGTGGAACCGGAACGGATTGATCAGATGATCAGCGGTATTGTCCGGCGGCTGGAAAGCATGGGGGAAACCGACATTCCCAGCAAAACCATCGGGGAAATCGTGATGGAGGCCTTGGCCCGGATCGACACCGTGGCCTATGTGCGGTTTGCCAGCGTTTACAAGAATTTCCAAGCGGCGGGTGATTTCGATAAATTCGTATCGGAATTGCGCCCTCACGTTGCGCCAGAAGAGTGAGCGACGATCTGCGTTACATGCGGCTGGCCCTGTCATTGGGCCGCCGGGGGCAGGGGAATACCTGGCCCAACCCCGCCGTGGGATGCGTCATCGTGAAGGAGGGGCGCATCGTGGGGCGGGGCTGGACTGCGCCGGGCGGACGCCCTCATGCTGAACCGCAGGCCTTGGCGCAGGCCGGGGCCGCAGCACGGGGGGCAACGGCCTATGTGACGTTGGAGCCATGTTCCCACCACGGACAAACCCCACCCTGCGCCGATGCGTTGATTGCGGCGGGTGTGGCCCGTGTGGTGGTGGCTGCGGGCGATAGCGATCCGCGTGTTTCAGGCCGTGGTCTGGCGATGCTGCGCGATGCCGGGATCGTGGTGCAAACGGGCCTATTAGCCGAAGAAGCGGCAAATGATCTGGCTGGATTTTTCCTGAAGACCGAAGAAAGCCGCCCGTGGCTGACGCTGAAACTGGCCAGCAGCTTTGACGGGCGCATTGCCACCGCATCGGGCGAAAGCCAATGGATCACTGCACCGCCCGCCCGCCATCTGGTACAGGCGCAGCGGGCGCGGCATGATGCGGTGATGGTGGGCGCAGGAACAGCGCGGGCCGATGATCCATCGCTGACGGTACGCGATTTTCCCCCGGTGCGGCAGCCGGTACGTGTGGTCGTATCCCGTCATCTGGATTTGCCGCTGATGGGCAATCTGGCCCGCACGGCGCGCGAAATTCCGGTTTGGATCTGTCATGGCCCTAACCCTGACCCGATGTTGCGCGACACGTGGGAAGGGTTGGGCGCGACCCTGCTGGAATGCGATCTGCAAAGCCGACAGATTTGCCCGGCTTCGGTGTTGCGCCGATTGGGGGAACAGGGGCTGACCCGTGTCTTCTGCGAAGGTGGGGGCATGTTGGCGGCGTCTTTGCTAAGCGCCGGATTGGTGGATGAACTGATCGGGTTTACCGCCGGTGTGGCGCTTGGGGCCGAAGGACGGCCCGCGCTGGGGGCTTTGGGTCTGGACCGTCTGGCCGAGGCACCGCGCTTTCAACTGGTTGAAACCCGCGCCATTGGCCCGGATGTGTTCCACCGCTGGACCCGAATATAGAAAGAAAGCCCCCGGTGGTGGCTGGATAGTACCCCATGCGCCGCCCACGTCGGCACATGGTATGACCGCATATTGGCGGCCTGATTGTTATTGGATGGGCGGGGGCATCGCCCCCTTTCCCGTATCAGATCATCAGCTCGATCAGGCTGGGGCCGGGGGTGGCGTTGGCGCGGTTCAACTGATCCACAAAGCTTTCCATATCAGTAGCCTGCGTGGCCGGAACACCGAACCCTTTGGCGATGGCCTGCCAATCCGTTGCTGGACGATCCAGTTCAAACAATTCCTGCGCGGCGGGGCCAAGGTTGGCACCCACGGCGGTCATTTCGCCCTGTAGGATCGCATAGCGGCGGTTGGACAGGATCACGGTGGTGACGTTCAGCCCCTCGCGGGCCTGTGTCCACAGCCCTTGTACGGTGTACAGCGCCGATCCGTCTGCCTGTAATGCCACCACGCGACGACCCGGGCAGGCCACAGCCGCCCCGGTGGCCATCGGAATGCCCAAGCCAATCGCGCCGCCGTTCAGGTGCAGGTAATCATGTGGCTTGGCGGTGCTGAAGGCGGGCAGCAGGGCGCGGCCATAGCTGACGCTTTCATCCACGATAATCGCATTTTCGGGCAGGTTCTGGTTGATCGCCGCACCCAGCAATTCGGGTGTCGGTGCGCCGCTTAGGGTGCCGTGATCCGGGGCGGCGGACAGCGGGGCGGCGTCCTTGGCCTGTACCGCTTGCGCGATGGCGTCCAGCGCGGCCATGTGATCCTGCTCGGGGCGCGTGACCATCAGGCATTCGCAGCCTTCGGGCATGGGGGTGTTGGGCTTGTTTGGATAGGCAAAGAAATTCACCGGCTCGCGCGAACCGATCTGGATGATCTGTTCCACCCCGGCCAGTGCCTTGATCGACAGGTCCACGTTATAGGGGATACGTTCCACCGGAACGCGGCCCAACCCGGCCTGTAGGCGCGGGATTTGCGACAGGGTCATCAGCCGAGCGCCGGTTTTATGGGCGATGCGGCCCGCGATTTCCAACGGGGCTTCGCGCAGGGCACGGTTGGACAGCAGCAACACGGTTTTCTTGCCGTTGGTTAGCATTGCCGCAGCGCGGTCCACAGCCAACCCGGTGGGGCCGGTTGGGGCGGCGGGGGGCAGATAGGCGGCCAGTTCGCCGCCTTCGGTCCATGCCGCATCGGACGGCAGGATCAGGCTGGCAACGCCGGGGCCTTCCAGACTGGCGCGGATGCCTTCCATCGCGTCGGCGGCCACACGGGCGGCGCTGTTGCTGCGGCGGGTCCAGACGGACAGGGTACGCGCCAGCGCCGTGGTGTCGGCGGTCAGGGGCGGGTCCAGATGAACGATCGTGTCGGCCTGATCCCCGATCAGGTTCAGCACGGGCGTATTGGCGCGCCGCGCGTTATGCAGATTGGCCATGCCATTGGTCAGGCCGGGGCCGCAGTGCATCAGGGTAATGGCTGGTTTGTCCATCATCCGGCCATAGCCATCGGCGGCACCTGTCACCACGCCTTCGAACAGGCCCAGCACGCAACGCATACCCGCATGTCGATCCAACGCGGATACAAAGTGCATTTCGCTGGTGCCGGGATTGGCAAAACAAGTATCAATCCCTGCATTCAACAGGCTTTGGACAAGGCTTTCTGCGCCGTTCATGAAAAAACTCCCTCTCGCTTCCGAAAGGGAGTTTGCATGTTTTTGGGCCTAGGCCAAGAGTGTTAGCTGCGGATGCCCGCAAAACGCTGCTGCCAATCCTCGCGCTGTTCATCGGTGATTTTGCCGAACAGCACATCCGGCACGGTGAAGGCATGGCCGGGGGCCAGCGCGGTCAGCGCGGCGGGCACGTCATCGGGCCAATCGCCATTTTCGGTCTGCATCGCGGCCAGCATCGTGGCGCTGGCATCAGGGATAAAGGGCGAGGACAGAACCGCATACAACCGGATCAGGTTCAGGCCCAGACGCACCTGTGCGGCGGCTTGTTCCGGGTCGGTCTTAAAGGTGGACCACGGCGCGGCAGCTTGCAGGTATTCGTTGCCCGCCACCCAGATCGCCCGCAATTCCTGTGCAGCCTTGCGGACTTCTTTTTCTTCCATGAACTGCTGATAGGCGGCGATTTTCGCGGTCAGATCAGCAATCAGGGTTTGTTCGGCGTCACCATAGCTGCCGCCTTCGGGGACGACTTCGCCGAATTTGGAGCGGCAGAACTTGGTGATGCGCGACACGAAATTGCCCAGCACATCGGCCAGATCCTTGTTCACAGACGCCTGGAAATTTTCCCAGGTGAATTCAGCGTCCGAAGATTCCGGCGCGTGCGACAGCAGCCACCAGCGCCAGTAATCGGCGGGCAGGATTTCCAAGGCCTGATCCATGAACACTCCACGCCCGCGCGAGGTGCTGAACTGACCGCCGTCATAATTCAGGTAGTTGAAGGATTTGATGTAATCCACCAGCTTCCACGGCTCGCCCGAACCCAGCATGGTTGTGGGGAACCCCAGCGTGTGAAACGGCACGTTATCTTTACCCATGAACTGCGTATAGGTCACGTCATCGGCGCCCTTGTCGGTGCGCCACCAGCGTTCCCAGTTGTCGCCCTTGCCAGCGTCCACCCATTCCTGTGCGCAGGCAATATATTCGATGGGGGCGTCGAACCACACATAGAACACCTTGCCTTCCATGCCGGGCCAGTCCTGTTCGCCCTTTTTCACCGGAATGCCCCAATCCAGATCACGGGTGATGCCACGATCCTGCAAGCCATCGCCATCGTTCAGCCATTTCTTAGCGATGGATGTCGTCAGTACCGGCCAGTCGGTTTTGCTGTCGATCCATGCCTCAAGCTGGTCTTTCATCTTGGACTGGCACAGGTACAGGTGCTTGGTTTCGCGCATTTCCAGATCGGTCGAGCCGCTGATCGTGGAATGCGGGTTGATCAGGTCCACCGGGTCCAACTGTTTCGTGCAGTTGTCGCACTGGTCGCCACGGGCGCTGTCGAAGCCGCAGTTCGGGCAGGTGCCTTCGATATAGCGGTCCGGCAGGAAACGGCCATCGGCCTTGGAATACATCTGTTTTTCGCTGACTTCGCGGATCAGCCCGTTTTCGGCCAGCTTGCCCGCCAAGTGCTGCGTCAGCCGGTGGTTTTCCGGGCTGGAGGAACGACCGAAATGATCAAAGGACAGGCGGAAACCTTCGGCGATGCGGGCCTGAACCTGATGCATTTCCGCGCAATATTCGGCAACGGGCTGCCCTGCTTTCGCGGCGGCCAGCTCTGCCGGGGTGCCGTGTTCATCGGTGGAACACAGGAACAGCACCTCGTTTCCGCGGGCGCGTTGGTAGCGGGCGAACAGGTCGGCGGGCAATTGGCTGCCCACAAGGTTGCCCAGATGCTTGATCCCGTTGATATAGGGGATTGCCGATGTGATCAGATGCCGTGCCATATACGCGTACCCTTCGTCCGTTTCCCGACCCCTTTAGCGCATGGGGGCCGGGTGTGCCAGCACCCTTAATCGTCACGGCTGCGGCCGATCAGGCGACCAATCAGGAACGAGGTGCGGGGGCTCCAGACATAGCGGGTACGGCGTGGGGCCGGACGGGCGCGCATCCGGATCAGGCCGAACACAATCAGCACCGCATGACCCGCCGCGATCAACACAAACATGGCGGGGGGACCAAAAGCCTCGATCAGCCACGACGCCAAAAGCGGGGCGGCAATGGCCCCCAGCGCGAAATAGAACATCAAGGCCGCAGACAGTTCGACCCGTTCATGGCTTTCGGCGAAATCATGGGCATGGGCGGCGGCAACCGAATAAATGGGGAATGTGGTCAGGCCGAAAAAACCAGCCGTCAGCAGAATGCCTGCGGTAGACAGGTCATGGGTCAGCGCCGTCACGGTACAAGAGATAATTGCCGCAACAGACAGCCAGATCAGCACCCAACGCCGGTCGAATTTATCTGCCAGCCAACCTATCGGATATTGCGCAATCGCCCCACCGGCCACGAATGCGGCCAGAAAATACGCAATCTGATCGGCGGGCAGGCCCACTTTTTGTCCATACACCGGGCCAACCATCCGAAAGGACGCACTGGAAAGCGCCGCCACGATCACCCCGGCAGCCGCCAAAGGGGAGCGACGAACCGGCAGCATCGGGCGCAAACGGGGGGCATCGGGGGTTTCGGGCTGTTCCGCGCGGGTCAGCACCAGCGGAACCAAGGCGGCGCAACACAGAATGGCCAGCAGATTATAAGAAACATAGCTGGCCGGGGCCAAAACAGAGATCAGCATTTGCGACACCAGCGATCCCCCCATATCCACCACGCGGTAAACCCCCATCGCGCGGCCCCGTGTTTCGTTTGTCACCTTGGCCTGCAACCATGCTTCGATGATCGTGTAACACCCGGCCACACACAGCCCGGTCCCCATCCGCATCACGGCCCATGTCAACGGACCAACCAGCATCATATGAGACATCAACCCAATGGTGCCGGCAGCGGTAAAGGCCGCGAAAGCGCGGGAATGTCCAACCGTTCCCATCAGGCGCGGTGCCCACCAGCACCCTACGAAAAACCCCATGAAATGCGCCGACCCCAACAGGCCGATCTGCCCGGTGGAAAACCCAAGCTGCGCCCCCGATAAGGCATCCAGCGGCCCAACCCCACCAGACGAGAGCTGAAGCAGAATCACGGACAGAAACAGGGCGGCAAAAGAGATGATCATGCGCATGATCCCAACCTGCCGTAATCTGCGTACAAGGCAAGCGCTTTCAAAAGGGGGCTTTGCCCCCTCGGGCTGCGCCCTTACCCCCAGAGTATTTCAGATCAGAAAGAAGCAATTTGGTTTCTTTCTGATGAAAAATACTCTGGGGTTTGGGGCCACGCCCCAAGACCTGACGAGGAGGCCGGAGGCCGACGATGCAGGAACATGAGCGCCGTCAGGCGCACAATAGGGTTCATTGCTGGTTTTTTCCTTTTGTCCGGGTATGTTGCGCGACAGATTGCATGACATTTCAATGGGGATAGGACGCATGAAAACGAAACCGCTGGGACGTACCGGGCTGGATGTGACAGAGTTGTGCCTGGGCACCATGACTTTTGGGACGCAGACCTCGGAAACCGTGGCCCATGCGCAATTGAGCATGGCGTTGGCGCGCGGGATCAATTTTGTCGACACGGCAGAGATGTATCCCGTGAACCCGGTTGCGGCTGAAACGATTGGACGAACCGAAGAGATCATCGGCAATTGGAACGCCGCCCACCCTGCGCGGCGCGGCGATTATATTCTGGCGACCAAGCATTCGGGCGAAGGCATGAAACATGCGCGGAATGGGGCGCCTATATCCTCGGCGACGATTCCTGAGGCGATCGAGGGGTCTTTGCGGCGGCTGAAGACTGATTACATCGACCTGTATCAGTTCCATTGGCCCAACCGGGGCAGTTATATGTTCCGCAAGAATTGGGCTTATGATCCGACGGGGCAGGACCGGGGGGCAACACTGGGCCATATGGAAGACGCGTTGGGGGCGCTTCAGCAACAGGTGGACAAAGGCAATATCCGCCATTTTGGCCTGTCCAACGAAAGTGCGTGGGGATGCGCCATGTGGGCGATGACGGCAGAGCGCATGGGCGGGCCGCGTGTGGCGTCGGTTCAGAATGAATATTCACTGCTGTGCCGTCTGTTCGATACGGATATGGCCGAGATGGCCGTGAATGAAGACATTGGCCTGTTGGCATTTTCGCCTTTGGCCGCCGGGTTGCTGACGGGGAAGTATCAGCATGGGGCAGTCCCAGACGGGTCGCGGATGTCCTTGGTGCCTGAATTGGGGGGACGCCGGACGGAACGGGTGTTTCCGGCGGTTGATGCCTATCTGGCGGTGGCGGCGCGGCACGGGCTGGACCCGGTGCATATGGCGCTGGCTTGGTGTGCGGGGCGGCCATTTATGACGTCGGTGATTTTCGGGGCCTCCACGCTGGAGCAGTTGGAGCGCGCTTTGGGGGCGGCGGATTTGACGCTGTCAGAGGAGGTTTTGGCCGAATTGAACGAGGTGCATCGCGCCCATCCGATGCCGTTCTGAACCGTCACAAGTGCCAAGCGATTGCGCCCCCCACTTGGTATGGCGGGGGGCGGTGATTCTCGTATGTTCAGGTTATGCCTGATCGGGGGCGGGTCTTCAAAACCCGTGCCTTTGGTTTCGTGCCGGGCGAGTGGCAGTAGTTAGGCGTTGAGGTCAAAGTAGAAATCGGGCCTATTGCCGACGAGGGGCGCAAACACACGACCGGCGGCAGCACGCTGCGGACCGGCTGGCGCAAGACGGTCAGGCGGAGGCGTGAATGACTTGGGTGTTGATTTCGGTTGTCGCAGCGGCGTTTCAGACGTTGCGGTTTATGTTGCAAAAAATGTTGGCGATGGGAACGCTGTCTGCGGGCGGTGCCACCTTGGCCCGCTTTCTGTATTCGGCGCCTTTTGTCGTTGTGCTGGCGACGGGCTATATTTGGTGGAACGGGCAGGGCTATCCTGATGTCGGGGCGTTGTTTCTGCCCTATGCGCTAAGCGGTGCGCTGGCGCAAATTCTGGCAACGTGGTGCGTGGTGGCCCTATTTGCTGAACGCAATTTCGCGGTCGGGATCACCTTCAAGAAAACCGAGGTGGTGCAAACGGCCCTTGCCGGATTCGTGGTGCTGGGGGATCGGATTTCGCTGGGCGGGTTGGTGGCGATCCTGCTGGGTCTGGTCGGCGTGCTGGTGCTGTCCGACATGAAAAACGTCGGTGGCCGTGGCTGGCGGCGGTTCATGAACAAGGGCGCAGGGCTGGGTCTGCTGTCCGGGGCTTTGTTTGCGGTGTCGGCCGTGGGCTATCGGGGGGCCACGCTGGAGGTGGTTAGCGACGATACGCTGATGCGGTCGCTTGCTTCGATGGTGGTGGTGACATCATCGCAGGCGCTGGGGCTAAGCCTGTGGGTGATCTGGAAAGAACCCGGACAGATGGCCAAGGTTCTGGGATCGTGGCGCAAATCTATCTGGATGGGGATTGCCAGCATGGGCGGGTCGCTGGGCTGGTTTACGGCCTTTGCCCTGATGAATGCGGCCTATGTTTTTGCCGTGGGGCAGGTCGAGGTAATTTTTTCCATAGCCGCGTCGGTTCTGGTCTTCAAAGAGCGGCTGACCCGGCGCGAAAGCGCCGGGATCGCGTTGATCAGTGCGAGCGTCCTGTCATTGGTCCTACTCCTTTAAGGCGCAGGAACAGGTTCTGTTCTTCGTTGTTCTTGAAGAACGGAACCGAATCCGGTGGCGTCAGATCGTGGGCGCGTTTGGCGATTTCCGCCAAAACGACCTCGGTGATAAACGGCAGATCGAATTCGCGCACCTTGGGCAGGGGAATCCATTGCAGGTGCGAAAGCTCGTCACAGGCGGCATCGAAATCATCCAGATCGCTGGCGATTTCATCGGCGTCGATCATGAAAAACCGGGCATCAAACCGGCGGGGGCGGCCCGGCGGGGTGATGGCGCGGAACACGAATTGCAGCGGATGCGCTGCCGGAACGTGGCCCGTGGCGGCGAAGCTTTCCCAATCGGCGGGCGGGGTCATGTCCCATTCGCCTTTTTGCCCAAGGATCAGGCCAGTTTCTTCCCATAATTCGCGGATCGCGGCCACGGACAGCGCATGGGTCAGATCCTGTTCGACATCTTCCAGCAACCGATCACGGCAGATCGGTTGCAACTGTGTGGCCAGCGGAATTGCGGCGTCCTCTTTGTCCACCGCGCCGCCGGGAAAGACGAACTTATTGGGCATGAAAGCAGCGGTCGCGCCGCGCTGGCCCATCAGCACATGCGGATCATTCAAACGATCGCGCAGCACGATGACCGTAGCTGCGTTTCGGATAGCGGTTTTGTCTTGCGTCATGTTTCCTCCCTCGCAGGAGGCTTAATCGGCTTTGCCGAACCCATACATCCGATGCGCCCACTGATACCCGATCATTGCCCCCTTCAACCGAGGGAGAAGGTAAAGCGACAGGGCGACGGTGCCAATAGCGAAGATGGTAAACAGAACCAAAGGTTCCGGGCGCCATGTTTCAAATACCAGCAAAAGCAGCGGGGCCATCAAGTGACCAACGATCAAAATCGTCAAATATGCCGGGCCATCGTCGGCGCGGTGATGGTGAAATTCTTCTTTGCAGACGGGGCAGGATTTGCGCACACCCAGATAGCCCTTGAGCATAGGGCCATTGCCGCAATTGGGGCATTTGCGCTTCCATCCGGTCATGATGGCCGGCCAGGTGGGGCGTTCGTGAACGTGAACGGCGTTGTCAGACATGGTTTCCTCGCGTTTCCATAGACCGGGGAAATTGCGTCAGGAGATCAAGAATAAAAAGCCCGCGCATTGTCCTTGCGTCCCGATGTCGCAAAACCGGGATGCAAGGGGGGGCGATCACAGCACTGTCACGGCTGCGTGATGGGGCGCATTTTTTTCGATGAGGCGCGACGGAACTGCACGACAGGCCCGTTTAGTGATCAGAAAACGGGCTGAATGGCCGGTTTCAAAAGCAAACTGAAAAGCGGAGAACGCAAATGAAACGTGCAATTCTGATCTCGACCGTTGCGGCACTGACCCTGACCGGGGGCGCGGCGCTGGCATTTGGCAAGGACCGCATGGGCGGCCATTTCGGTGGCCCGCGTGGTGAAATGTTCAACTTTGAAGAAATGGATGCCAACGCCGATGGCAAGATCACCAAAGAAGAAATCGCTGCCCATTTCAAAGCCCGCTTCGATGCGGCGGATACTGACAAGGACGGCACCCTGAGCGCCGAAGAAATCGTGGCCCAGCGTCAACAGCAAATGGCGGATCGTATGGCCCGTCAGGCCAAGCACATGATCGTGGATCGCGATGCGAATGACGATGGCAAGCTGAGCCTTGAGGAAATGCAGCCCAAGCAGCAGGGGAAAATGTTCGACCGTCTGGATGCTGACAAGGACGGGGCAATCTCGGCCGAGGAAATGGCCCAGATGCAGAATAAAATGCAAAAGCGCATGGGCGGAAAAGATGACCGCATGGGGCATGGGGATCGCATGATGCGCCACGGTGGTGATGGCCACGGCTGGGGCAAAGGTGAAGGCAAAGGCGATTGCCAGCGTCAGCGCGGCCAGTAATCGGTGACTGTTGGGCGGGGGCGGCGCAGGTCGCCCCGGTCCTTCGGGGCATTGCCCCGGACCTGCCGAAAGGATACGGCAAAAGGACAATGAAGATGCCCTTTGATGCCTTTGCGGATGTGTCGGACGATGCGCTTTTGGTGTTATATGCCAATGGCGACCCGGATGCTGCGCGTGCGCTGAACATACGATTGACGCCGCGTGCCTTCGGGCAGGCGATGCGGATGCTGGGCGACCGGGCCGAGGCCGAGGATGTGGCGCAGGACGCCATGTTGCGGCTGTGGAAAATCGCCCCCGACTGGCGGCGGGGCGAGGCGAAGGTGACAACCTGGCTGTATCGTGTGGTTGCCAACCTTTGCACGGACCGGCTGCGGAAGCAGCGCAATGTCGATATCGATTCGGTTCCGGAACCCGAAGACGACCGCGACGGGGTCGAAGGCGATATGCAGAATGCGGCGCGGATGGCGGCACTGCGCGATGCCTTGGCGGAACTGCCGGACAGGCAGCGTCAGGCGGTGGTGCTGCGGCACATCGAAGGCTTGGGCAATCCCGAGATTGCCGAGATTATGGAGATCAGCACCGAAGCGGTCGAAAGTCTGACTGCACGGGGCAAACGGGCGCTGGCGGCCATTCTGGCCGGTCGACGCGAGGAATTGGGGTATACAGATGGCTGAGATGGACAAAAAGACCGAAGATTTCGATCTGGACGCTATGTTCGCCGATATGCGCACGCAAGATGTCGTGCCTGCGCCCGATTTCATGGCGCGGGTGCTGGCGGATGCGCTGGACGCGCAGGCGGCGGCTGCGCCGGTGACTGTGGCCCCCCGACCGCCGTCACGGTTGCGGCAGCTATTGGCGGCGATTGGCGGCTGGCCTGCGGTGGCTGGGTTGGCAACTGCTGGTGTGGCGGGGCTGTGGATCGGGGTGAACCCGCCTGCATCCATTATGACCACGGCGGAAAGCTTTTTAGGAACGACTGTGACGGATCAATATCTGGTTGATCTGATGCCCAGTTATGAATTTGCGATGGCAGAGGGGTAAAGACATGACCCAGACGCAGGAAACCAAAACGACCCGCACGGGAATGCGCCCTTGGCTAAAAGGTGTTTTATTCGCTTCGTTGGCGATGAATCTGGCTGTGGTTGGGATCATTGCGGGGGCGGCGTGGAAATTCGCGCCCGGCAAGGACGGACGTCATCCGCCCCGGTTGGATATGGTGGTGGGACCATACACCCACGCGCTGAGCCGCGAAGATCGCCGCGCCATTGGTAAACAGATGCGCGAAGCCTATCGCAGTCAGCGCCCCTCGCGCGAGGAAATCCGCGCCGAGTTTGCCAATGTTTTGGCAGCATTGCGCGCCACGCCCTATGACGCGGCCAAGGTCGAAACGATCTTGATGAACCAGTTGCAGGGCGGGATGGAACGGCAGGAATTGGGGCAGCGGATGCTGATTGATCGCTTGGCCGCAATGAGTGACAGCGAACGGGCTGGTTTCGCGGATCGGCTGGAAGAGGGGCTGAAGAAGCACCGCGACGATCATAAGAAGGATTGGAAAAAAGACCGCGACTAAGCCCGTTTTGCGGTGGTTGAAGGCGTGCGAAACGGCCCCGATGTGGGCCGTTTTCTGTATTTGGCGGATCAGGCTGCGGGGCGGTCCAGCATCGTGACCTGATTGCGCCCGTCTGCTTTGGCACCGTATAGTGTCCGGTCCGCGCGGGATAGCAGCCCGGTAATGCGGGTTTGAGCGCAGGTATTCATTTCTGCAGGCTGGGGGGCCATGACGGCCAGCCCGATGCTGATGGTAACGGGCAATGGTTGCGCGTGGCCGGGGATCGTCAGGGGCAAATCCCCCACCGCCCGGCACAGCCGATCTGCGGCTTGTCTGGCTTCCGATGGGCTAAGCTGAGGTAAGGCGATCAGGAATTCTTCGCCACCGTAGCGGGCCAGCAGGTCGCCGGGGCGCATCGCGCCGCGCAGGCGGCGGGATACCTCGGCCAGAACGGCGTCGCCTGCGGCATGGCCATAGCTGTCATTCAACCGTTTGAAATGGTCCAGATCGGCCAGCATAACGGCCAGTCCGGTGTTGTTTCTGGCTGACTCTTCGACCAGACGCCCCAATTCCGGCAGGGCATAGCGGCGATTATGCAGCCCTGTCAGCGGGTCGATCAAGGCCGCCCGCAGACCGTTTTGAAGGGTTTCATGCAGTTGATCGGACCGCGCTTTGCGTCGCAAAAGCTGATCCAGACGCAAGACAGCCTCGTCCGCGTCAAAGGGGCCGGTCATCAGATCATGCGCACCAAGGTCCAGCATTTGGGCGGCGGGATCGGGGCGGGTGTCGGGCAAGGCAACCAAAAACTTGCAGCGCCGAAAGCCGGGCTGCGCCCCTAATGTCGCCAGTAGGGCCGCCCCCAGATCGGGTTCATCCCCAGAGCCGCCCGCGATTACGATCACATCCGGCACGCCATCCTGCCCGAAATCCAGTGACAGCGCACGCGGCGAATGCAGTGAAAACCGCCACGGGCGCAGCCGTTCCAGCCGTTTGACCCAGGTCAGCGTGCGCCCGGTATCTTCGGAAATCAGCGCCACATGGGGCTTTTGGGTAAAGGCAGTCGTCGGTTCTGCAAACCCGACCGAGGCACGGGCATGGGAATGCAGGTTCCGGTCTTCGCGGCTGGTCCCGCCGCGCAACAGGCTGCGCAGACGGGCCAGCAACAGGCGGGGTTCGGTATGGCGGTCCAGCGTATCGTCCGCCCCTGCGGCCAACGCGGCATGACGGCGTTCGCGTGTGGGGGCGGTATCCAGAACAATCACCGGCAGATCGCCCTGCGCAGGGTTTTGCCGCAAACTACGGCACAGGTCGCACGGTTTCATATCCGGCAAGGTTGATGAAATCAGCACCAGATCGGGCCGGGCGGTGTCCAGCATTGCCAGCCCTTCGGCCCCCGTGGCGGCCTGCGCCACCTCGTAATATGCGGCGCACAGCCGGACGCGTAGACTGATCCGGTTGGTGGTAATCCCGTCAATAATCAGAATTTTGCCAGTCATGAGGGGCCTTGGTTGATATCAGCGCACCCTTGGGGTGCAGGAGGGGTCAGCTTGAATGCTCCTTTATTTCGTGGGATTGGTTAAGAAAGAGTAACCAAATGTTAAAGAGACCGGACGCAGATGGCTGTGACGCAGGATTTCGCCGAAACACTGGCGCTTCGGGCGCTGGAATGGCTGATCGGAAATGATGAATTGCTGCCCATCTTTATGGGGTCAACCGGCGCAGGCATCGAAGAGCTGAAAACCGGCGCAGGCGATCCGGCGTTTTTGGGGTCCGTGCTGGATTTTCTGCTGATGGACGACCAGTGGGTTATCGCCTTTTGCGATGCGCAGGCAATGCCCTATGAGCGCCTGATGCAGGCGCGGGCTGCCTTGCCGGGGGGCGAGGTCATGCACTGGACCTGAGCGGTCGCTGCTGGCACCGGGCGGAGAGTTACAGCGTTTTCAGCCGTAAATCGCCTGTCTGGCGCAATTTGGTCAGCAACCGTTTTAGTTCGGCCTCTTCTCCGGGGGACAAAAGGTCTGACATCAGATCGGCATTTTCACGGGCAAACGGCGTGGCTGTGGCGATGGCCTGCTGCCCCTTGGGGGTGAGTTCAACGCGTCGGGTGCGGCGATCTTCGGTTCCCGAGGAGCGGGCCAACAGGCCGTCATCTTCCATATGCCGCAGGGCGCGGGACGTGGCGGTGCGGTCGATGCCCACGAATTCGGCAATATCCGAAGGTTGGCATAAATCCTCGTTCCCGACAGCCAGCAGAATACACCATGTCGTGCGGGTCAGTCCCAGCGTTTTCAACTGTTCATCCAGCCGCCGTTCCTGAAGCCGGGCGGCAATAGAAAGGTGATAACCAAGCGAAGTGTGCAAACGATAGGGGGGCAGTGTTTTCATGCCGCACAAGCGACCCGAACCGGGGGCGAAAGTCAAGCGATCCCCGATGGAAACCGGGCGGGATGCGGCTTGCCAATTGTTCGGTGTGCGGGCAGTTTGACACCAGATACAATCGCGCGGAACAACGAGGCGGGAATATGCGGATTGCAGGGCTTCTGTTCGACAAGGACGGCACATTGTTTGACTTTCGCCAGACGTGGGATGGCTGGGCCGGGCGGATGATTGCAGAGCTTGCCGGGAACGATCCGGCGCTGATGGCAACCGTTGCCCGCGTGGTGTGTTACGATCTGCAAGATGGCGGTTTTTTGCCGGATAGCCCGTTCATTGCCGGGTCCAACGATCAGGTGGCGCTGGCTTTGGCAGCAGTATTGCCGCAATACGAACCTGACGAACTGGAAGCGTTGCTTAGCATTCGCGCGACCGAAGCTACACTGGCCCCGGCGGTGGAGCTGTCGCCATTTTTGGCCGAACTGGCTGGTCGGGGGCTGATGCTGGGCGTGATGACCAACGATTCTGAGTATGCAGCCCGCGCACATTTGTCCGAAGCAGGCGTCGAGGCGCAGTTTCAATTCATCGCCGGATTCGACAGCGGATTTGGGGCCAAACCATCGCCCCGGCCTTTGCTGGCATTCGCCGATCATGTCGGACTGGAGCCGGAAACCGTGGTGATGGTGGGGGACAGTACCCATGATCTGCTGGCGGGGCGTCGTGCCGGGATGCGGACGCTGGGCGTTCTGACCGGCACCGCACTGGCCGGGGAGTTGGCCCCGCTGGCCGATGCGGTTCTGCCCGATATTGGTCATATCCCGGTTTGGCTGGATTCGCTGACGGGCTAGCCTGTTCGTCGTCCTGACGCCCCGAAAAGGAAACGCAATATGGAACAGACCGAGGATTGGACACGGACCCGGCTGCTGATGGCGCTTGTGGGGGCGGCGGGGGGCTTTTCACTGTGGTGGTTGACTGCAGAACTGCCGTCCTTGTTGGGCCATGATCGGATGGAAATGTTCCTGACGCTGGCGATTCTAAGCTTTTTCGTTCACGTTATGGCACTGACTGGCCCCATCCAACTGTCGCGGGCGCTGGCCCCGGCGGCGGGGGTAGCGGTGATGATTGCCGGGCTGACGATTTGGGGAAGCCTGCGCTTTCCCTCGGCTGCCGATTTTATCGAAGCGGGGCATCCAATGGTTGCCTTGGCGATGATCTATCTGGTGGGAACGCCGTTTCTATCGGTGATGCTGGAATATGGCCGGGGGGCGTGGCGGGACTATGCCGCGCTGTTTCAGACCGCGTGGGGAATTTTGGTGCGCTTTGCTGCTGCGGGTCTGTTCACAGGCGTGTTCTGGGGCGTGCTGTATCTGAGCGATGCGCTGCTGTCCTTGGTGGGGATTGATGCGATTGAACGGATGATCCGCGTGGATGCGGTGCCATTCGTGCTGACCGGGACGGTGCTGGGGCTGGCGTTGGCCGTGGCACATGAATGGAAAGACTATGTATCCCCGCATTTGCTGCTGCGTCTGCTGCGCTTATTGGTGCCGATGGTCGTCCCCGTTCTGGCGCTGTTTCTGCTGGCGGTATTTGTGACAGGGTTGGACGAGGTACTGAATTTCACGTCGGAAACCGCGACGCTGACCGCTGTTGCGATTGGTTGTATTACCCTGATCACGGTGTCCGTGGATCGTGATGGTTTTCATCAGGTCTTTGCGTGGCCGATGCGCTGGGGGGTAAAGGCGCTGGCGGTGATGGTGGTGCCGCTGGCGGTGCTGGCCGTGTGGGGCATCGGTGTCCGGGTTCTGACCTATGGCTGGACGCCCGAGCGGGTATTGGCGGCGCTAAGCGTGGGTATGGTGATGCTGTACGGGCTGGCCTATGCGCCGCTGGTTCTGTGGCCCGGCGATTGGGGCGCACGGGTGCGCGGCGTGAATATCGGCATGGCCTTGTTGTCTCTGGTCTTGGCGGTGTTGTGGCTGACCCCGATCCTGAATGCAGAACGGTTGTCGGCGCAGTCGCAATTGGCGCGGATTGCGGCGGGGCGGGTCGCGCCGGAAAACGCGGCATTGTGGGAAATGGCGCATCGCTGGGGATTACCGGGCAGGGCGGCATTGGCGCAGCTTTCGGATGTGTCGGATTTACCGCAGCGGGACCGGGTTTTGGAATTGGCGGCCAAGGCGAACGCCAAGGCAAGCCGATACGAGTATAACGACGATCAGCGACAAGCGACACCGGCAGAACAGGCCGGACAATTGGCGGAACTGATCCCCCTGCGCCCCGAAGGGGTTGGGTTGCCGGGTGGGGCGTTTGGCAAACTGCCCGAATACCTGATCGCTCAAATCCGTCAGGGATGCAGCATGACCTTCGAGGATGGCAGCCCCGGTTGCGTCTATCTGGAGGTGGCGTTCCGACCGGACCTTCAGATGCAGCAGGGCGTCATTTTGTTTCGGACAGCGAATAACAGGGCCGAAGCACTGGCGGTTCGGCTGAATGGCGACATGCTGGAACGTGACGGTGATTTGCGTAACCTGCCGGACGGGCGTTGGGTGAATTTGAAGGCGCTGGTCATCAAACGGGTGCTGGATGGCGCGTATGCCATCGCCCCTGCGCAGGTGAACGCCCTGCATATCGGTGATCTGATACTATTTCCTGACAATTGAATATGTTGAGGGCTTGTTAAGGAAAGCACCGCCACACTCGACCCACGAACAGAGGAATGGTGGGCGGTATGCACGGGCTGATCAACCGCGCAATACAGTGTTTTGTGCGCGATACATATGGCGAAGAAATCTGGATGGACGTGGCGCGCGGCGTTGCGTTGGATGCCTCGGGGTTCGAGGCGATGCTATTTTATGACGACGCGTTGACGGATCAGGTTTTGGGCGGGATCGTATCGTTGCTGAATAAGCCGCGTGATGAGGTGTTAGAAGACATCGGAACCTATCTGGTGTCCCATCCCAATGCAGAAGCCTTGCGCCGTTTGTTACGCTTTGGCGGCGTCGATTTCATGGAATTTCTGCATTCTTTGGATGATTTGCCGGATAGGGCGCGGATGGCTGTGTCCGATCTGGAATTGCCAAGGCTGGAACTGCATGATGACCGGGACAGTTGTTTGCACCTGCATGTGCGGTCGGATCGTGATGGGTTTGGTCCCGTGATGCTGGGGGTACTGCGGACGATGGCGGATGATTACGGCGCGTTGGTGTTTCTGGACCTGCGCCATCGTGGGCCGGGGGACGATGTAATCTATATTGCGCTGGTGGAAACCGCTTTTGCAGAAGGGCGAAGTTTCACCCTCAGCGCGGGGAAGGGCTGACATGGAACAGGTCAGCGAAGCCGCAATCCGTGGCCTAATGGATGTGCTGTGTCCCATGTATGCGATGCTGGATGCCAATGGGGTGATCCGCCACGCCGGGCCGACGCTGTGCAAATTGCGGCCACAGCGCAGGCTGGCGGGGCTACCGCTGTTGGATGTGTTCGACCTGACCCGCCCCCGCCTGTCCCGGTTCAGCCAGCTTGTCGAATGTCCGGGTGAAAAGCTGCATCTGCAATTTGCCGATGATCCGAAAACCGCGCTAAAGGGGGTGTTGATGCCATGCGGCCCGGTGACGATCCTGAACCTGTCATTTGGGATTTCAGTGCTGGATAGCATCCGGGACTACGATCTGACCAATGCAGATTTTGCAGCGACCGATATGATGATTGAAATGCTGTATCTGATCGAAGCGAAATCCGCCGCGATGGAAGCCAGCCGCAAGCTGAATATGCGGTTGCAGGGGGCTAAGATTGCCGCAGAAGAACAGGCATTTACCGACACGCTGACCGGGCTGAAGAACCGTCGCGCGATGGATCACATATTGGCGCGGCTGATCGGGGCGGGACAGGCCTTTGCGCTGATGCATCTGGATTTGGATTTCTTCAAGGCGGTGAATGATACAATGGGCCATGCTGCGGGGGACCATGTGCTGCAACGGGTTGCCCGGATCATGGTCGAGGAGGTGCGCAAGGATGACACAGTGGCGCGGGTCGGGGGGGATGAATTTGTCTTGATCCTGACGGGTATTCAGAAACGTGAAACCCTGTCGCGCATTGCCAGCCGCCTGATCGCACGTCTGGAAAAACCCATTCATTATGGCGGGCAGGATTGTCGGGTTTCCGCAAGTCTGGGGATTGTGCTGTCGGTGGATTACGATCCGCCAGTTGCCCGCGATATGTTAGAGGATGCGGATGAGGCGCTGTATTCCTCGAAGCGGCAGGGGCGGGCGCGGCATAGTTTCCATGTAGAATAATATGGTGGAATATGGAAAACCCCGGCGTTGGGCCGGGGTGTTCTGTGGGCGTCGGATCGGGTTTTGAACCAAGCCGCTGTCAGCCTGCGGCACGGTTGGCCGGTTTGAACCCGATCAAATCGTCGGCGACTGTAAAGCGCCCGCCTTTCAGCTTTTCGATTTTGCCCTGACGCAGCAATTGCCCGAAAGACCGCAATCCGTCTTCGCGGCTGAACTGATACTCTTCGACCTGACGGGCCTTGTTCATCAGTTGCGGGCGCGAGAATTTTTGCCGACCTTCGACATAAGACATATAGGCCGCTGCGGCTTCCATCAGGTCTGACAGGTTTTTCACCCCGGCCTGTTCCGCGAATTCGGTAAAGCTGGCGGCCCCTTCGGTCAGCGGATGCGGTGCCGGATCGTCCTGAACATCGGTCAGCATCACACGGCGGGGACGCACGACCTGTTGTGGGGCGGGCGCAGGTGCCACCGTATCTACGCGCTGTTCTGCCACCAGCTTCAACGGTGCGGGTTTCTGTGCGGGGCGGCGCGGGGTTTCCCCTTGATCCGACGCGGTTGCGGGGCGTGGGCGGCGGGGGCGCACCACGCTGTTCAGATCGTCGCGATAGGCATCCAGACTGTCATCGCCGCGATTCAGCCCGCCGCCTGCTTCGGTTTCCGCGCGGGTGGCCTGAACTGCGGCGCGCAGATGGGCGATTGCACTGCGGCGATGGGCGCCGTCGGGGCGTTCCATTTCCTCTTCTGCCTTGTCCATCAGGCGCGATACATCGGTTGTGGCTTCGGCTCCGGCGGGGCGCTGTGGGCGTGGTTGCTGCGGTGCTGCGGGCGCTTCTTCTTCGACATCATCGGCAAAGATCGAGCCGGTTTCGTCTGCGTTCTGATCGTCGATGTCCAGATCCAGATTCAGCTCGGCTTCGACTGCGGCCAGTTCTTTCAGCAATTCGGCTTCGGCTTCGGGCGACAGGCTTTGATTGTCCGCCTCATCCTCTGCGGTGAGTGCGCCATCGGCAACTGCGGCCTCGAAATCCTTGCGCTTCATACGGATCACACGGGCGCGCAGCGGTTGCGGGGCTGGTTCGCTGGCCTCGATCGGGGTGTCCGCCAGATCGTCTGCCGGTTCGTCACCCTCATTCGTGGCTTCGGCGGCTGCAATATCTTCGGCCAGTTGGGGGTCTTCGCCCGGATAAAGTGCGCTTTGATCCTGCGGTTCGTCCCAATCGGATTCTGTATCTGCTTGGGCGTCTTGTTCCGATTCGGCGGGGGCCGCTACGGCGAAATCCCCGATCAGGTCGTCTTCTTCTTCGGCATCGAATGGCTCGGGCGCGGCGGTGTCGCTGTGCAGGGCGGCAGCGATTGACGCGGCAGAGCTGTCGTCGAAGTCCTCGGCGTGCTGATCCTCGGAATAGGTTGGTGTTTCGGATGGCTGCGCGTCGGCAGAGCGGGACACCACGGCACGAATCCGAGACAGTTTCGCGGCGATGCTATCCTCGTCAAAGCTGGGTGCGGGGGATGCTTCGGGCTCGTCAGGGGTAACTGTTTCCGACGCGATCATCTCCGGTTCGGGCTGGTGGGTGTCCACAACCGGGGCAGCCGTAATTTCCGGCGCTTTTTCAATCGCTTCCGGTTCAGGCGCCGGTGTGGGCACGGGGGCTTCGGCAACGGGTTCCGGTGCCTCGGGCGACGGGCGGAGTACAATCGCACCGCGTTCCTGCCGCGCCTCGACCCGGCGGGAAACTTCGCGTTCGGCAATCCGCGCCAGCATTTCGGCGTCCGGTGTGGGCGGTTCTGCCCCGAAATAGCGGTCATCCTGCGCCAGATCGCGGAAATATTCCGCGATGGCTTTCATCATATCGAACGAGTCGTCGAACCCTTCCAACGTACAAGAGAAGGTGCCGTAGGAGACCGTCAGAATTTTACTCGTGTTTACCATGACTACTCGCTTCCTGGTTATTTGGTCTCATGTTTACCATGAGGAACCAGACCAATTCGGAACGAATCTTGGGTTTTTACAGTATCATTTCATGGCAATATTGTGATCCCGTTGGTTAACAGGCACTAAACACCCTATGGAAAAGCCGGTTTTTCGTTTTGATGATCCCGTCACACTGATTGGGGCAGGGGGCGCATCTGCGGATGTGCTGGCCTTGGCGCGTGAATTTGCGCCGCGTGTTGTGGCGGTGGATGGCGGGGCCGATGTGGCGCTGGGGCATGATGTTATGCCCGAACGGGTGATTGGCGATCTGGATTCCCTTTCGGCACAGGCCCGGCGGGCTGTTGGTCCTGCGCGGCTGACCCGGATTTCAGAACAGGACAGCACCGATTTTGATAAGGCGCTGCGCACGGTGCAGGCCCCCATGATGATCGGGGTCGGGTTCAATGGCGACCGGCTGGATCATATGCTGGCGTGTTTTAACGTGCTGACGCGGCGGCCTTGGAAACGCTGCATCCTGTTAACCGAACATCAAATAATCCTATTGTGTCCGCCTGCGATTGATCTGGATTTGCCGCCGGGATCTTTGGTGTCATTGTTTCCAATGGGGCAGGTAACGGGGCGGTCATCGGGGCTGGAATGGCCGATTGACGGGCTGCCATTCGCGCCGGAAGGGCGGGTTGGCACGTCAAACCGGGCGCTGGGTCCGGTGCGGCTGGATATGCACGCCCCTGCGATGCTGCTTATTCTGCCGCTGGCGGCGCTGGCGGCGGCGGTGCGGGGCTTGCGGGCCTGCGATGGATGGCCTGTTCCCTGAACACGACATACAGACCAGACCCGATGGTGATGCAAATCCCCACGGCAGACAGCCCATTCGGCAGATCGTGAAACAACGCCCAGCCGATCACGGTGGCGATGGGGATTTCCAGATATTGCATCGGGGCCAGCGTGGCCGACGGGGCAAAGCGCAGTGACCATGTCATCAGCAGATGCGCCAATGTGCCAACCAGCCCGATCAACAGCAGCAGCACGGACTGCCCCATGTCCGGCATGGTGATCGACAGGGCCGGAAGCCCCATCACTGTGCCAAGAATAAGGACAGGGGCCAGAACCAGCGTGGCCATTGTTCCGCTGACGGCCTGTAGCGCGACCGGGTCGGTGTCTTTGGCGATCTGGCGGGTGATCAGCATGAACAGCGAAAACCCAACGGCAACGCCCAGTGGCACAAGCGCAGGCGCGCCAACGGCGGCAAAGCTGGGCTGGATCACCAGCAAAGTGCCAATGAAAC
This sequence comes from Thalassovita litoralis, assembly GCF_900182725.1. Classification (GTDB taxonomy): domain Bacteria; phylum Pseudomonadota; class Alphaproteobacteria; order Rhodobacterales; family Rhodobacteraceae; genus Thalassobius; species Thalassobius litoralis. Next base: position 58,141 of record NZ_FXTO01000003.1, on the reverse strand, counting down.
CGACAGTGCAGGCGATCAGACGGCGTGGGCCGACCTCCTCGTTCAGGACGACCTTACCCAGCAACAGCATGATGAACGGCATGACAAAGGCAATGGCAATCGCATCGGCCAGCGGCAGATATTGCAGCCCGGTGAACATCATGCCGATGCCCACAATATGCAGCAGGGTGCGCCAGATCGTCAGGCGCAGCAATCGCCCGCGCAACCGCCAGGGCCGCCCGGTCATCAGCACCAGCGGCCACAGGAACACGGCCTGCGCAATGAAACGGGTGACAAGGATCATCGCCACAGGCAGCGCCGCCCCGGCAAGTTTTGCCAGCGCATCGCCCAGCGGGGCCAGCGTGCAAAAGCCAAGCATCAGCAAGATGCCAAGAAGGGGGCGGTCTTGGGTCATCCGGGCAGGCTATGGCCGAAACCGGGGGCGGGCAATGCCGTGTGGGTACGGTATCTGGCGGATGGGACGGTGCGGCGGTGGATGGGGTGGGAAATGAGTATTTTTGGCAAGATGAATGCAGGCAGCGCGCCCAACATCAAAAGGCGCGCTCAGCAGTTGGGTACGTTGACGGCCAGACCTCCAAGCGAGGTTTCCTTGTAGTGTTCGTGCATGTCCCGGCCGGTCTGGCGCATGGTTTCAATCGCGGCATCCAGCGGGACGAAATGCTGCCCGTCCCCGCGTAACGCCAAAGAAGCGGCGGAAACCGCCTTGATCGCGCCCAGCCCGTTGCGTTCGATACAGGGCACCTGCACCAGCCCCTTGACCGGGTCGCAGGTCATGCCAAGGTGATGTTCCAGCGCGATTTCGGCGGCGTTTTCAATCTGTTCCGGTGTGCCACCCATTACGGCGCATAATCCGGCGGCGGCCATTGCGGCGGCGCTGCCCACCTCGGCCTGACAGCCTGCTTCGGCACCGGAAATAGAGGCGTTATATTTGATCAGCCCACCGATGGCGGCGGCTGTCAGTAAAAATTCGTCTATTTTTGATGTAGTTGCGCCCGGAACATGATCCAGCCAATACCGAATGACTGCGGGCAGCACTCCCGCGGCGCCATTGGTCGGGGCGGTGACGACCTGCCCACCGGCGGCATTTTCTTCGTTCACGGCCATCGCATAGGTCGACATCCAGTCATTGATCACATGCGGCGCAGATATGTTCAGTCCGCGTTCGGCCTGTAGCGCGTCATGAATGGCCTTGGCGCGGCGCTTAACACTTAGCCCGCCGGGCAGGGTGCCGTCGGTGGTCAGGCCGCGATTGATACAGTCGTTCATCACATCCCATAGGCGGGTCAGGCCGGGTTTCAGCCCGTTGGCCCCGTTTCGGGAAATTTCATTCGCCTGCTTCATCTGGGCGATAGATTTTCCGGATTTCGCCGCCATGTCCAGCATTTCGGCTGCGGATTTGAACGGAAACGGAACCGGGGCGCCTTCGTCTGTGTCTTTGCCTGCGGCAAGTTCCGCTTCGGTCATCACAAAACCGCCACCGATGGAATAGTAGGTTTCCTGCAAGATTACGTCGCCTTGGGCGTCGGTGGCCATCAGGATCATACCGTTGGCGTGACCGGGCAAGGGGTGGTCATAATCGAAAATAAGATCAGATTTTATATTGAATTGCAGAGGGTTGAGGCCGTCGTTCAAAACGGTTTCCGTGTCGCGGATTTGGGCCAGAACGGTTTCAGCGCGGGCGTGATCGTAACTGTCAGGCGTAAACCCCGCCAACCCCAGAATCGTGGCGCGATCCGTGGCATGGCCGATCCCGGTGAAGGCCAGCGACCCATGTAAAGAGGCGCGCAACCCATGCGCCTCGAAAGGGGAATTTCTAAGCAAGTCAAGGAATTGCGCACCGGCAACCATTGGTCCCATCGTATGCGAGGATGACGGGCCGACGCCCACCTTGAACATGTCAAAGACCGACAGAAACATCGCGGATTCCCTGTTGTTTTCTGGGTGTCTAGCATGGATTGCGGTGTTTGGGGGCGGATGAATTGCGACATGATAGGCAGGAAAAGCGCAATAGATTGCAAACTGCCCGATGCGGCACAGATGGGCGATTGACCCTCGCCCCCGGTCGTCATCGCTTCTATAAGCGTTGTGAAATCAACAGAGGCGCTGCCATGACCGGAGAATTGTCGCCAATCGACAAAGCCAAATTCGCCGCCGCGAAGCGGTCTGTCGAATTTATCGAAGATGGAATGAAAGTGGGGTTGGGAACCGGATCAACCGCCGCGTGGATGGTGCGCTGTCTGGGCGAACGGGTGCGCAACGAAAGGCTGCGGATTAAGGGAGTTCCGACATCGGCGCGGACGGCGGTTCTGGCGCGGGATGTGGGGATCAGCGTCATCAGCCTGGACGAAGCCAAATGGCTGGACGTGACGATTGATGGCGCGGACGAATTCGATGGTGCGTTCAATCTGATCAAAGGCGGCGGTGGGGCGCATTTGCAGGAAAAAATCGTGGCCACCGCCAGCGACCGGATGATTGTGATCACCGATGCCAGCAAAGAGGTGGAAACGCTGGGCGCGTTCCCGCTGCCGATCGAGGTGATCCCGTTTGGTTGGCAGACCAGCAAGGCGCTGGTCGAGGAATTGTTGATTTCCATGGATGTCATGGGACGGGAAACCACGCTGCGGATGAATGGCGATGTGCCGTTCATTTCCGACGAGGGCAATCACATCATTGATTTGCACCTGAACCGGATCGGCAATGCGCGGCAATTGTCGATGGCGCTGAACCAGATCCCCGGTGTGGTTGAAAATGGCCTGTTCATTGATATTTGTGACACAGTGGTGATCGGCTATGGCGATGGCCGGGTCGAAACACGGGATATCAACGAAGGCACCGTTCAAAACGACCGTCTGGATTTTGTCGAGGCGGACAACCTGTTTACGGACCTGTCGGATTGAGGAAGATTGATGAGCTTTGACTATGACCTGTTCGTGATCGGTGGTGGCTCGGGTGGCGTTCGGGCCGCGCGGGTGGCGGCTGGTGAAACGGGCGCCAAGGTGGCGCTGGCCGAGGAAGACCGCTACGGCGGCACCTGCGTTATCCGGGGCTGTGTGCCGAAAAAACTGATGGTGTTCGCCAGCGAATACGCCGAAATGGCCAGCGACGCGGCGGCCTATGGCTGGGATGTGTCGCTGGGCGCATTCAACTGGGACAGTTTCAAATCTAAGCTAGAGGCTGAACTGGACCGGCTGGAAGGTGTCTATCGCCGCTTATTGGCCGGGTCCGGGGTGGATAGCTTTGACGCGCGGGCGCGGGTCGTGGATGCGCATACGGTGGAATTGTCGGACGGTTCCCGCAAAACCGCGAAACATATCCTGCTGGCGATGGGCGGACGCCCGGTAAAGCCGGATATGCCGGGGGCGGAGCTGGCGATTACCTCGAACGACATTTTCCACCTGCCGGAATTGCCGGGCAATATCCTGATTTTGGGTGGCGGCTATATCGCCTGTGAATTTGCGGGCATCCTGAACGGTCTGGGCGTGGAAGTGACGCAATATTACCGTGGTGCGCAAATCCTGCGCGGTTTCGATGACGAAGCGCGCGGACTGGTGGCCGAGGAAATGATCCAGCGCGGCGTGAAGCTGCACCTTGGCACTAATATCGAAAGCATGGAACGCGCGGCGGATGGGAAAATCCGCGTTGTGGCTACCAATGGTGACGAAACCCTGTTCGATCAGGTCATGTTCGCCACAGGCCGCGCCCCCAACACCGACGATATGGGGCTGGAACAGGTCGGCGTGAAAGTGGGCAGGGGCGGGCAGGTCATCGTGGACGACTATGGCCAGACGGCGGTGCCGTCGATCTATGCCGTGGGCGATGTGACCGACCGGGTGAACCTGACCCCGGTGGCGATCCGCGAAGGTATGGCTTTTGTGGAAACGGTGTTCAAGGGCAACCCCACCAAACCCGATCACGACCTGATCCCGACCGCGATTTTCACACAACCCGAAATGGGAACTGTGGGTCTAAGCGAGGAAGCCGCGCGGGACCAAGGCCCGATTGAGGTTTACGCGACCTCGTTCAAACCGATGCAGTCGTCCTTTGCCGGGCGCTCGGACCGGGTGTTGATGAAGCTGGTGGTCTGCGCGGATACGCGCCGGGTGTTGGGCTGTCATATCGTGGCGCCGGGCGCGGGGGAAATGATCCAACTGGCGGGCATTGCCGTGAAAATGGGCGCGACCAAGGAAGATTTCGACCGGACCGTCGCGGTGCATCCCACCATGTCCGAGGAAATCGTGACGATGAAAACGCCGGTACGCCGGGCCTAAAGCAGGATTTGCCGCAGGTCTGCGGTGTCTTATCAGGGCGGAAACGCTTGAATTTTGTGATGGGCTGCACAGGTTAAGGACAGCCCGTTGAGAGAGATAACATAAGGAAAGACAGTTAATGGCTGGGAATTCTGGCGGCCCTTGGGGCGGCGGCGGAAACAGGGGCGGTGGCGGCGACGATCACCGCCCGAACAATGGCGGTGGCGGGCGGCGTCCGGGCGATGATGGCCCGCAAATCCCGGAAATCGACGAGTTGATGAAAAAAGGTCAGGAACGCCTGCGCGTTTATCTGGGCGGCGGCGGGGGCGGCAACGGGCCGACCCGTGGCAGCACCGGCGGCGGTGGCCCGAAATTCACCAAGGGTACGCTGGGGCTGGGTGTTCTGGTGGCGATCGGTCTGTGGGCGTTTGGTAGTTTCTATACCGTGAAGCCCGAAGAACAGTCTGTGGAACTGCTGTTGGGCAAATATAACGCCACCGGAAATCCCGGTCTGAACTTTGCGCCGTGGCCGTTTGTGACGGCCGAAGTGGTGAATGTGACATCGGAACGGACGGAAAACATTGGTGTGGCCCGCGGTTCAACCGATACCGGGCTGATGCTGACCACCGATGCCAATATCGTGGATATTGATTTTCAGGTGGTGTGGAACATCAACGATCCTGCCAAGCTGTTGTTCAACATCCGTGATCCGCGTCTGACGGTGCAGGCGGTTTCCGAATCCGTGATGCGTGAAATCATCGCCGCCAGCAATCTGGCCCCGATCCTGAACCGGGATCGTGGTTTGATTGCCGACCGGGTGAAAGAAAACATTCAGGCATCGCTGGACGATTATGAAAGCGGGATCAACATCGTGCGGGTGAACCTTGAAAAGGCTGACCCACCCGCCGAGGTGATCGACAGCTTCCGCGCGGTGCAGGCCGCTGAGCAGGAACGCGACCGCCTGCAACGGCAGGCCGATGCCTATGCCAACCGCGTTCTGGCCGAAGCCCGCGGTGAAGCTGCGCAAAAACTGGAAGAAGCCGAAGCATACCGGGCGCAGGTCGTGAACGATGCGCTGGGGGACGCCAGCCGCTTTACCGCCGTTCTGGAAGAATACCAGAAAGCCCCCGAAGTGACCCGCAAGCGTCTGTATCTGGAAACCATGGAAAAGGTGCTGGGTGACGTGGACAAGACCATTCTGGATCAGTCGCTGATCGGTCAGGGTGGGTCTGGTGTGGTGCCTTATCTGCCGCTGAACGAACTGAACCGCAGCAAGGAAGGGAAATAAGCCATGAAGAAGACGACTTATATCCTGCCGGTTCTGGTGATCGCTGTTGTTGGCGTGCTGTCCTCGGTTTTTGTGGTGGATGAACGCGAAAAGGCGCTGGTGCTGCAATTCGGTCAGATCAAGGCCGTGAAGGAACAGCCCGGACTGAGCTTCAAAATCCCGCTGATTCAGGAAGTGGTGAAATACGATGACCGTATCCTGTCGCTGGACACCGACACGATCGAAGTGACGCCTTCGGATGACCGGCGTTTGGTGGTGGATGCTTTTGCCCGCTACCGTATCTCGGACGTGGTGCAGTTCCGTCAGGCCGTGGGCGTGGGCGGTATTCGCGTGGCCGAAGACCGGCTGCAATCCATCCTGAACGCGCAGATCCGCGAAGTGTTGGGTGCCGATCAGGTGACATCGGATACGATCCTGTCGGAAAACCGGCGCGGGTTGATGACCCGGATTCGCGATCAGGCCCGTGCCAGCGCCCGTAGCCTTGGGGTCGAAGTGGTGGATGTGCGCCTGAAGCAAACCAACCTGCCGCGCCAAAACCTTGATGCGACCTTTGCCCGGATGAAGGCGGAACGCGAACGTGAAGCGGCGGATGAAATCGCCCGCGGTAACGAAGCGGCGCAGCGGGTGCGTGCATTGGCAGACCGTACCGTGGTGGAAACCCTGTCCGAAGCCGAACGCGAAGCGCAGGTGACGCGCGGTGAGGCGGATGCAAAACGGAACGCCGTCTTTGCCGAAGCCTTTGGCGTGGACCCTGAGTTCTTTGCCTTCTATCGGTCGCTTCAGGCGTATGAAACTGCACTGAAGGGCGGAAATTCGTCTATGGTGATGACACCGGACAGCGAATTTTTCGACTATCTGAAAAACGATCGCGCGGCGGAATGATCGCCGCGATGATCGCAACGGCATGTCTGGCCCTTGGGCTGGTGCTGATCACAGAGGGGCTGGCCTGGGCGCTGGCCCCTTCGCTATTGGAACGCTTGCTGGAAGCACTACGCACATTGCCAATGGACGCGCGGCGCAATCTGGGGCTGGCTGCGTTGGCGCTGGGGGTGGCTCTGGTTTGGTTGGCCAAGCAGATCGGGGCCTGAGCCGTTTTTTGATTATCCGCATTCGGTGTTGATGATGGCGCCTCATCGACCTCTCCCGCTGCTATGGGCTGAGGGCGCGCGCCCTGAGTATTTCGGATCAGAAAGAAGCCATCAGAAAAATGGTACGGGCTGCTGCTTCTTTCTGATTAAAAATACTCGATCCTGACGGTCAGGCCGGGCAGGCCGCTTGCGGGGATCACCAGCGTATCACAGCCAGTTGAGGGCGCGCGATGCGGATTGAGTTGCGTCGCGGCGGCTGGTGGGGGAAGGTGGCCGCAGCAGTCCAGTTTCGGAAACTGGTAGAATATCTGGATCAAAGGAGAGATGGGAGTGAGCAGTCTGGCAATTTCTGTTCCCCGGCGTGGAACCGCCCCGATGCGGGCTTTGTGGCTGGGGATTGTGGCGATGGCGCTGGTGTTGGCGCAGACGATGACGGCATCGGCCCGGCCCGACAGTCTGGCCGATCTGGCGGAAAAGATCAGCCCGTCGGTTGTGAATATCACCACCTCGACTGTGGTGGCGGGGAATGCGGGGCCGAACCCGATCGTCCCCGAGGGCAGCCCGTTCGAGGATTTTTTCAAAGAGTTTCAAGACCGCAATCGCGGCAATGGTGATCGCCCGCGGCGGTCTTCGGCGCTTGGGTCAGGGTTCGTGATTTCCGAAGACGGCTATATCGTCACCAATAACCATGTGATCGAAAGCGCGGACGAGATCGTGATCGAGTTTTTCGGCGGTGAAGAGCTGGAAGCCAAGGTGATTGGCACCGATCCGAATACCGATATCGCGCTGTTGAAGGTCACGGCAGACAAGCCGCTGCCTTTTGTCAGCTTCGGTGACAGCGATGCCGCTCGTGTGGGCGATTGGGTGCTGGCGATGGGCAACCCGCTGGGTCAGGGTTTTTCGGTTTCTGCCGGGATCGTGTCGGCGCGCAACCGGGCGCTTTCGGGTAGCTATGATGACTACATTCAGACCGATGCAGCGATTAACCGGGGGAACTCGGGCGGGCCACTGTTCAATATGGACGGGAATGTGATCGGTGTGAACACCGCGATCCTGTCGCCCAATGGCGGGTCCATCGGGATTGGCTTTTCGATGGCGTCGAATGTGGTCAGCAAGGTGGTGGCGCAACTGAAAGAATTCGGTGAAACGCGGCGCGGCTGGCTGGGTGTGCGCATTCAGGATGTGACCGATGACGTGGCCGAGGCGATGGGGCTGGAAAAGACCGCAGGCGTGCTGGTGACGGACGTGCCGGAAGGTCCGGCCAAGGAAGCGGGCATGGTGCAGGGCGATGTGATCCTGAGCTTTGACGGGGCCGATGTCAGCGACACGCGGGCGCTGGTGCGTCAAGTCGGGAACACGGATGTGGGCAAAGCGGTTCGCGTGGTGGTCTTCCGGGACGGCAAGACCCAGACGTTGAAAGTGACGCTGGGCCGCCGCGAGGAAGCCGAAGCGGTTCCTGCCGCAGCAACCAAACCTGATGCGGCCGAACCGCGCGAGATGCTGGGCCTGACGCTCAGCCCGGTGACCGAAGAGTTGCGCAAGGAGTTGCAACTGAAGGCCAATGCCTCGGGGTTGGTGGTGATGGATGTGGACGAAACCACCGAGGCTTACGAGAAAGGGTTGCGAGCGGGCGATCTGATCACCGAAGCGGGGCAGCAAAAGCTGGAAACCGTGGCGGATCTGAAAGACCGCGTGGACGAGGCGAAAGAGGCCGGGCGCAAATCCTTGCTGCTGCTGATCCGTCGCGCGGGCGAGCCGCGGTTCGTGGCACTGTCGATTGACGAGTGATCCGTTCGGGTCATCGAGAAGGGGCCGTCCGTTGGGCGGCCCTTTTCTTTTGCCCGCTGATGTCGCGCATGGGGATGGTGCGGGATGCCTGCGGCGCGGATATTTGCACCAAGAAAGAATCTTGCCCAAAATACGCACGGCGCAACAGGGCGGTAAGCGGGGCATCCGGGGGGCGCTGGTGGATCAGTCCTTGGGGCGTTCCATTGCGATCAGGCCCAGTTTGCGGGCGGCCGCCGTGGACAGGATGCCGGAATCCAGCCCTTGTGGTTTCTGGAATTTCCGAATGGCGGCGCGGGTGGGGCTGTCCATCTGGCCAGTGATGGGACCGCGATACAGCCCGCGCACGGACAACGCCCGCTGAACCGAAGACACGAATTCAACGGTTTGGGCTTCGGGGCAGGGGGCTTCAAACCATGTGTCCTTGCGTTCCCGAACGATGCGCTGATGGGTTTCGGTTTTGTAGATCGCCGGGGCTTCGACCGTGCCATCGGTGCGCACTTCGGCCGGTTGCAGCATGATATGTTCGGTGACGGTTTCGATCAGCGCGGGGCTGGTGTGCTTGCCCCAGCAGGTGCCGGGGGCGGCACCGGGGGGGGCTTCTTCGTAAGTGCGGGTGACTTCGGGTTCGCGGGTCAGCTCCGGCAGGGCCGTGTTGCAGGCGGACAGGGCCGCGCTGGCGACGGACAGGGCGATTACGGCCTGAACGGGAAAACGGGTCATCTGCTCGGCGCCTCTTGCGGCTTGTTTGCCCAAGTGTAGCGGTTTTCACGCAATGGGGGAAGTAGAAGCGGCAGGTGTTGGCAATTCCGCGCAGGTCACGCAAAAGGGACTGGTGCAGCGGGGCCAGCTTGGCTAGGAAGATGGCTGACTGTGACAAACGAAGATGCAGGAGGCCGCCGACATGGCGAAAATCACCTATATCGAGCATAACGGCACCGAGCATGTCGTGGATGTGGCCAACGGGCTGACCGTGATGGAAGGTGCGCGGGATAATAATATTCCGGGGATCGAGGCGGATTGCGGCGGGGCCTGTGCCTGTTCAACCTGCCATGTCTATGTTGATCCGGCATGGGTGGAAAAGCTGCCCGCCAAGGATGACATGGAAGAGGATATGCTGGATTTCGCCTATGAACCCGATCCCGCGCGGTCGCGTCTGACCTGCCAGATCAAGGTCACGGATGCGCTGGACGGTCTGGTGGTTCATATGCCGGAAAAACAGATCTGATCATGTGCGGCTGGCGTGGTTCGCTGTTGGCGCTGTGTGTGGCGCTGTGGAGCGGGGGCGCTGTTGCGGAAGACATTCTGGGCGCAGAGTATCTGCGCCCGGTATCCCGCTATCACCATGACATTCTGGGCCATACGCCGGAATGGGGGGCGATGCGGTTGCGGCTGGACCACGGCAAAGAGGTGACGATCACCCTGCCGGACAGCCAGATTTTTGAAGATATTGCCCCACGTCTGGCCGATCTGGATGGTGACGGCGCCCCCGAGGTGATGGCGGTGCAGACCGATCTGCGGCTTGGGGCGCGGTTCAGCGTCTGGGACGAAACCGGGCTGATTGCGGCGACGCCGTTTATCGGGCAGGCGCGTCGCTGGCTGGCCCCGGTCGGTGTGGCGGATCTGGATGGCGACGGGGCGGTAGAAATCGCCTATGTCGACCGTCCCCATCTGGCTAAACTGCTGCGGGTTTGGCGGTTTGTCGATGGGCAATTGGTGCCTGTCGCGGACCAGCCGTTTCTGACCAATCACCGGATCGGTTGGGATCATATTCCGGGCGGCATTCGCGCCTGTGCGGGGCAGCCTCCGGTGATCATCACGGCCAATGGCGACTGGACGCAGGTCATGGCGACAACGCTGGCGGATGGGCGGCTTAGCTCTGTGGCGGTGGGGCCGTATCGCGGGGATCAGAGCCTGTCAGAGGCTTTGACCTGTCGTTGACCTGAAGCAGGTCGATCAGCGCAGACAGCGGCAGGCGTGGCGTGGGCGTCCACGGGCGGTTGCGCCAGCCAAAAACGACACCCAGAAGGATCAGGACTAGGCAGGGCAGCGCGATTTGCGTCAGAACATCGCTGCGCGGACTGGTCGCCAAAGCGACAATGGGCAGGGCCAGCCCAACGCAAAACGAAAATGCCCCGGTAAGGAACATGCCCCAACGCGCGCTGCCGCGTTGGCCGTACAGGATTTCGATGTCGGGGGTATGGGGGTGGACCGCTTGCAAAATGGCCAACACAAGGGCGAAAAATTCCTGTGCTGCGGGGCCATTTCCGGGGGTGCCTAATGATTGGCCCAATAGTTTGCGGCCTGTGGGCGTGTCCAGTTCCAGCCGCCGAATACGGGTATAGCCAATGGTTTGATCGCTATAGGCCAGCCCGGTCACGGTGGTCAGGTCCAGCACCCAATCCGGGTTGCCCGCTGGGGTTTGCAGGGTCAACGTCGTGCCATCCAGAATGCAGGTGCGTCTTGCCCGCAGCAGTGCGGGTTTGAAGCCGTAGCGAACCGTCACGGGCGGGTGCCGGTGGCGGCGTCTTCATCGGATTTCACCACATGCGGCCCGCTGATTTGACCCAGTGATTGAAACAGCCCTGCCGTATTGGACGCGCGGAATTTTTTCAGCAGACGCCCGCGATGCACCTCGACCGTGCGATAGGACATACCAAGGATCTGGGCAATTTCCTTGCTGGTTTTACCTTCGCCCATCAGGGAAAACACCTCGCGTTCGCGGCGGGTCAGGGGCTGATAGGGGCGGGAACGGGACAGGTCGGCAAAGCTCCAGACAGCGCGTTGCAATGGCTCTTGCGGGGTAAAGGTATGGCCGCGCACCCGGACCCAGAAATTTTCCCCGGTTTTGCGCATCATCACGCGCTCATCCCAATAGCCGGTGTTTTCCTGCAAATCCTTGATGCCGCGATTGCGGATATTGGCGAATTCTGCCTCGGATGGGTACAGGATGTTGAACAGCCGATCCCGCAGTTCGGCGCGATCATAGCCGAACATGGTGGCGAAGGTGGGGTTACAGTCGCGGATGACGCGGTTTTGCGTGACGACCAGACCCACAGGGGCGTGGCTGAACATCAGTTCCATGAAGTCGCCAGAGGCGTAAGCCTGATCAACGAGGTCCGTCATGGGGTGGTCGTTCCCTGTAAGTCTTTTGCCATCTTACGCGGGCATCGTGAAGGAGGCAAACTGCTGCGCCACGGTGCCGTTGTGGCGGTGGTGGCGCGCAACCTGCACGCCACCGTTTTTCAAAATTACAGCGCCCGCCAGCCGATGTCACGGCGGCAGAACCCTTCGGGCCAGTCGATCCGATCCACCATCGCATAGGCGCGATCCGCCGCTTCGCGCAGGGTGGTGCCGCGTGCGGTAATGTTCAGCACCCGCCCGCCGGTGGCGATGATCTGACCATCTTTTTCGGCGGTCCCGGCATGGAAACACATTTCAAAGGCTGTTTCAGGAAGGGCGTCCAGCCCTTTGATAACGCTTCCCTTTTCATAGGCACCCGGATAGCCCTGCGCGGCCATAACAACGGTCATGGCATGGTCATCGGCCCAGTTCACGGTGGCATCGGCTAGGCGGCCCTCGGCGCAGGCCTGCATCAGGTCCAACGCCTGCGCACCAAGACGCAGCATCAGAACCTGACATTCCGGATCGCCAAAGCGCACGTTATATTCCACCAGACGCGGCTGGCCGTCCTTGATCATCAACCCGGCATATAGAACGCCCTGATAGGGGGTGCCGCGATCTGCCATTGCCTTCATCGTGGGGCGGATGATTTCATCCATCACCTTTTGTGCGATTTCATCCGACAGAACCGGCGCGGGGGAATAGGCGCCCATGCCGCCGGTGTTCAGGCCGGTGTCGCCTTCGCCCACGCGCTTGTGGTCCTGCGCGGTGCCGATGGGCAGGCAGGTTTCGCCATCCACCAGAATGAAGTACGAGGCTTCCTCGCCCTCCATGAATTCTTCGATCACCACCTCGGCACCGGCCGCGCCAAATTCACCGCCGAACATGTCGTCGATGGCGTCCAGTGCGGTTTGTTCGTCCATTGCCACGATCACGCCCTTGCCAGCGGCCAGACCGTCAGCCTTGACCACGATGGGCGCGCCCTGTTCGCGGATATGGGCCTTGGCGGCCTCGGCATCGGTGAAATGGCCATAACCTGCGGTGGGGGCGTTGGCCGCGTCGCATATTTCCTTGGTGAAGGATTTCGAGGCTTCCAGCCGCGCCGCCTCTTTCGAGGGGCCAAAGACGCTGAACCCCGCATTGCGCAAATCGTCCGCGACACCAGCCGCCAGCGGGGCCTCGGGACCGACGATCACGAAATCAATCGCGTTTTCCTCGGCAAAGCCGATCACCGCCGCGCCGTTTTCAATGTCCAGACTGGCGCAATCTGCAATCGCCGCGATCCCGGCGTTGCCCGGTGCCACGATCAGCTTATCGCATTTGGGGTTTTGCATGACCGCCCATGCCAGCGCATGTTCGCGCCCGCCGCTGCCCAGGATCAGGATATTCATGCCGTGTCTCCGCTTGGCCTTCTGTTGGTGGCGTTCTAAGGTGCGCCGACCCCGGATACAAGACAGGTGCGTAATGTCCGAATTGTTCGATGAACCCTCTGACGGGCTGAATGCCCCGGAATTTAGCGTTTCGGAATTGTCCGGGGCGGTCAAACGCATGATCGAGGGCGAGTTTTCCCATATCCGCATCCGCGGCGAGGTGGGGCGCGTTTCCATGCCGCGCTCCGGCCATGTCTATCTGGACCTGAAAGACGACCGCGCAGTGATTGCGGCAGTAATCTGGAAGGGCGTGTTCACCCGCATGACCACCCGCCCCGAAGAAGGCATGGAAGTGGTTGCCACGGGCCGTCTGACCACCTTTCCGGGGCAGTCGAAATACCAGATGGTGATCGAAGACATCAAACCTGCCGGGATGGGCGCGTTGATGGCGATGCTGGAAAAGCGCAAACAGGCGCTGGCCGCCGAAGGGCTGTTCGATCCCGCCCGCAAGAAACAATTGCCCTACCTGCCCGAGGTGATCGGGGTTGTGACATCGCCCTCGGGGGCGGTGATCCGCGATATTCTGCACCGTCTGCGGGATCGGTTCCCGCGCAAGGTGCTGATCTGGCCGGTGGCGGTACAGGGGGCGGCCTGTGCGCCCGAAGTGGCAAATGCGATCCGGGGCTTTAACGCGCTGACACCGGGCGGGGCGCTGCCGCGTCCCGATCTGATTATTGTCGCGCGGGGTGGCGGCTCGATCGAGGATCTGTGGGGCTTTAACGAAGAAATCGTCGCCCGAGCGGCGGCGGCATCCGATATTCCGCTGATTTCGGCGGTGGGGCATGAAACCGATACCACGCTGATTGATTTCGTGTCGGATATGCGTGCGCCCACCCCAACGGCGGCGGCGGAACTGGCGGTGCCTGTGCGGATGGAATTGCTTAGCTGGCTGGACCAGCAGAACGCGCGGCTTAGCCGGGCGCTGACGCAAGGCGTGGCGCAGCGCGGGCAACGGTTGCGGGATCTGTCGCGCGCCTTGCCGCGTGTGGACACGTTGCTGGACGGCCCGCGTCAACGGCTGGACATCTGGGCAGATCGGTTGCCACAGGCGTTGATCCGGTCGGTACAGATGCGCCGGGTGGGGCTGTCGGAAACGGCGGGCGGGTTGCGGCCTGCCGCGCTGCGCCGCCGGATTGAATCCGAACGACGCCACCTGTCTGGCCTGTCGCCACGTCTGGCGGGGGGGCTGACGCGCGTGGTGGATACCCGCAAAGAGGCGTTGGCGCGGCGGGCGGATCGCTTGAATATCGCGCCATTACAAGCTGATCTAAAACGAAAATCTACTGATTTGGCGCGGTTGTCGCTGCGGCTGTCCGAAGCAGGGCAACGGCAAATCGACGGCTGGCAGCGCGATGTTGCACGGTTGGATCGGTTGCGTGAAACTCTGGGCTACAAGGCCACGCTGAAACGCGGCTATGCGGTGGTGCGCGGCGATGGGGCGGTGGTGACAACCAGCGCCGCAGCAGGCAAAGCGACCGCGTTGGAAATCGAATTTGCGGATGGGCGGTTCGCGCTGGGGGACAAGGCTAAAGCCCCGGAAAAATCCGATGCGGCACCAAAACCGAAACGCAAGCCGCCGGAACAGGGCAGCCTGTTCTAAGCGACGCACGGGCCGCGTGGATGGATGCCTGCGGCGCGGATATTTGTACCAAGAAAGAACGGGCGCGGCGTGTCCTATCAACCGCGCGGTAAGGTTAATGCGTGCCGGGCGGAGGATCAGGCGCGGGGCGCTGGTTTCATCTTGCCAAAAATACTCAATCCGATGCGGGGGCGGCAGGCGTGACGTTTGTGGGGGACAGGGCGTTTAGCCTGTGATCCATGACCCGGCGCCACAGCGGCGGGATCAGGGCAATCACTGCCATCACAGGCAGCGAATGCGGCAGGCGGGGCATATCTGGCGTCAGCCGCAGTGCCGGATAGGGGCGCGATGGGTGTATGTGGTGATCCGAATGGCGGGGCGCGTTCAGCATCATGGCGGATGAAAACAAATGCGGGCTGTTCCACGAATGGGCGGCGTTGACGGGTTCGGGTTTCCCGTTGTCGCGCAGGGACCGGCGCAGGCCGTAATGCTGCACATAATCGGCCAGCAGGATTTGAACCTGTGCGTAACCGGCCAACCCAAGACAGGCCAGTAGGCCTGCCCATCCAGCTAAGGCGGTACTTGAGCTAATGATGATAAGCGACCACCCTGTATAAATAAAATATGGATGAATTGGGTGCCCCATGCGGCTGGATCGGCTGCGCAGGGCGGTTTCGGCCCTTAGCCCAGCCCGGAACGATCCCAGCCATGCGCGGGGGGCGAAGCGCCAGAACCCCAACCCCTTTGGAGCCGAATTGGGATCAGCCCCGGTGGCGACATGGACATGATGCACTAACCTATGTGCCGAAGCATGATGCCCCATCAGCAGCGTGGCATAGATCATAACCCCCAGATCACGCAGCACCCTGCCGGAGCGGTGGATCAGCTCATGTGCATTGGGATGACCGATCTGGCCGAAAAACAGGCCAAAGCCGATCAGCACCCCGATGCGGTCCCACGGGGTTAATGGCAGGACAGCATTGCCCGCCCCTATGGCTGTGACAGCCAGTAGCAGCATGGGCAGGTGCAGTAAGGCCAGCGTGACCGATAGCACGTCACCGGCGGGAAATTCGGTATCGGCATTGCGGCGGGCGGCTTCGCCCGCGATCAGGCGGTCGATGGTAAAGCACAGCACAGTGATTGCGCTGACCCCGGCCCAAATCCAGACCCCGCCCCAGATGGCCCCAAGGCACAGCAAAACCGCCGGTAGCAACGTAGCCAATGCGAAAAGGATCATGCCGCCGTTTTGTCCTGTATTATCCCTGTCGGCAGCTTAGGCGGCGGTCGGGGTCACAGAAAAGCGGAAATGTGGCGAAAGTTGTAAATTCTATCGAATGGCGGGGTTTTACGTCAAAAGATTCGTCTGAAAGGTTCGCTTTGTGCAGGTTATACACCCACATCTGGCCCCATGCACTGCATCGGTTTGTCCGTTTTTTGGGTTTCATACAGGGTGGTTGCCGCGCTGTCGTTTTCAAACCGCGCCATCAGCCCGCCCGGAGTATCAAAGAACGCCCAGCATTGGGGATCGGGCATGTCCTCGTAGACGAAACAAATCTGACCGGCGTCTTCGTACCAATGCCCGTCCTTGCAACGGCCATCCAAAAAGGACCAGCGGACGCGGCGGTTTTCCAGATATTCTTCGCCGCCATAGGGGGTGCCTGCCTCGGCATAGTAAAAGGTTTTGCCGCGCGTATAGGCATCGAACTGATCGGCCGTCAGGGCGGTTTCGGCGGTTAACGGCGCGGCCATGAACAGGGTGAAAAGGGCTGTGTATCTCATGCCGGAACTGTGCCGTGGGGTGGGCGTGCTGCCAAGTCACATTTGCGCGGGTGGGGGAAATCGGTGGTGCGATGCCGGTGCCGCCCTTATGATACGCGCTAAATCCGAGGGGAACATATGGCGGGATTGATCGGTCTGGGCGGGATGTTGGCGCTGATCTATGGCGTGGGCTTTTGCTGGCGTGGCGAAAGCTGGCTACGCACGGGGATCAAGACCGGGGCAATGGTGTTGCCTGCGCTGGCGGTCAGCATGGCGGGCCTACCGTTGCTGGCGGTGGTCGGGCTGTGGGCCTGTATCGCGGGCGATTACCTGCTATCCCGTCCCGGTCCGGTGATGCTGAAGGCGGGGATCGGGGCTTTTGCCTTGGGGCATGTGTTCTATGTGGTCAGTTTCCTGACGCTGTTTCCGATGCGCGGGACGGATGGGGTGTTCTGGGCCGTGCTGGCTGGTCTGATCTGCCTGGGCCTGTCGACCGAGGTTTGGCTATCCCCCCGGACCGGCGCTTTGCGCGGGGCGGTGCGGGGGTATGTTGTGTTGATTCTGGCGATGGGGGTCAGTGCCGCGCTGTCCGGTGGGCCGCGCCTGTTTTTGTTGGGCGGGGCATTGTGTTTCATTGCGTCGGACCTGATCCTGTCGACGATATTATTTCTGGGCAAGGGCGGGCGTCTGGCGGCCTTTGCGGTTTGGGGGCTGTATTATGCCGCGCAAGGGCTGATCCTGTGGGGGCTGTTGCACGGGATTGCGGGCTAAGGGCTTCCATTGCGGGGCCAGAATGGCTAGGTGGTGTGAAACACCTGCGGAGGGCTGCATGTCTTTTTTCGGCAAGCTGAAACAACGTTTGACCCGGTCTTCGTCCAAATTGGAGGAAGGGCTGGATGCCATCGTGGAAGATGGTGGTCAGGAAGACGCGGCGACCACCGCGCCCGAGCCTGTTGCGCCTGCGGCTGATCCGGTGGTTGCGCCTGCCTCCGTACCACAGGCGGCGGAAGCGCCCGTATCGACACCGACGCCCCCCCCGGTTGAGTCCCCGGATGCCCCGGCGAAACCCGGTTTATTGGGGCGGTTACTGGGCCGTGAAACCAAAGCTGTCGTGCGTCGTACATTGGACGACGACATGCTGGAGCAGTTGGAAGAACTGCTGATTGCCTCGGATATGGGGGTGGATACGGCGCTGCGGGTGACGGCCAATATCGCCGAAGGGCGGTTCGGTAAAAAACTGTCGACCGAGGAAATCAAGGATCTGTTAGCCGCAGAAATCGCCCGGATCATGGGGTCGGTGGCAAAGCCGATGCCGATCTATCCCAAAAAACCGCAGGTGGTGCTGGTGGTTGGGGTCAATGGATCGGGCAAGACCACGACCATCGGCAAGCTGGCCAGCCAGTTCAAGGCCGCTGGAAAATCAGTGGTCATCGCGGCGGGGGATACGTTCCGCGCGGCGGCGGTTGAGCAGCTTCAGGTTTGGGGGGATCGTGCGGGTGTGCCGGTGCTGACCGCTCCCGAAGGGTCCGATCCTGCCAGTTTGGCATACGACGCGATGGTGCGGGCCGAGGCGGACGGCGCCGATCTGCTGATGATCGACACGGCGGGCCGCTTGCAAAACCGCAAGGATTTGATGGAAGAACTGGCCAAAATCGTCCGGGTGATCCGCAAAAAGGACGAAACCGCGCCACATAACACGCTGTTAGTGCTGGATGCCACGACGGGGCAAAATGCGCTGTCGCAGGTGGAAACCTTTCAAAAGCTGGCGGATGTGTCCGGGCTGGTGATGACCAAGCTGGACGGCACCGCCAAGGGCGGCGTTCTGGTGGCACTGGCGGATAAATTCGGGCTGCCGATCCATGCAATCGGGGTAGGCGAACAGATCGACGATCTGGCCCCGTTCGACCCGGAAGAGTTTGCAAGGGCGCTGACGGGGGCGGATTAACCGGCGTTCACCGGGATTGGAAAAATCACGTCATATGCCCAATTAAAGACAAAGGCATAGACCAGATAAAACCCTGCAAAAGACATATCCATCAGAAATGCCTGTAGCAGGGTAATTCCCAGATACCACGCGAACAACGGCAGCAGCACCAGCAGCAGCCCGGCCTCGAATAAAACCGCGTGGGCAATGCGCAGGGGGACCGTTTTGCGGACATCCCCCCGCACGCGCATTAAAACCCGGTCAAAGCCCAGATTATAGATGTAATTCCACAGCGTTGCAGCAATGGCGCTCAGCAGCGACACAATGCCAATATCCTGCATCGGCGTGTCAAACACCCACGCGCCCAATGGCGTGACCAAGGCCAGCCCAATCAGTTCAAATGAAATTGCATGACGAATGCGGTCCGCTGTGTTGCGCATCGGATACCCCGTTTGTGATTTACGGGTCGTCCCGCGCATGTGGCCCGCGTCTGTATCGCCACGGGGGAGGTCGTCCTCGCTTGGCGCTAAAATAGGGGGCGGCTGGGGAAGGTCAAGAATGCGAATAACTGGCTTTGCGGGTCATTTTGGGGACTCACAGGATTTCCCCCGTTTATCCCCGTGCTTATCCCCCGTTTATCCCCAAGAGTCGGCTTGTGAATCCACCGCGCCCGAGTCACAAATTTCCGACCATTCGGAAATTTCCCTTGTTTCACAGGGGATTCGCAGATGGCACACAACAAGAAAGACGCGGACGGGCAGGATGCTGGAAATCCATGAGACACTGAATTCATGCAGCGAATGGGACAATAATGCCCTGTTCGAAGCGATGGACGATCTGCTGGAAAGTGCCCGGATCGACTTTGACGGGCAAAACCATTTCCGCGATTGGCCCGAGGGACGCGTGTTGTGCGCTGAATGTATCGTGGCGGATGGGGCCGATGTTGTGGGCTTGGCGCGGATCATCTGGGATTCGCATGTCGAAGATGCGGTGCCGCAGGTCGCGCATGTTTGTGTCAGTCCGGGGTATCGCAACAGCTTTGTCATCGACAGTCTGGAAACCGAATTGATCGAATCCTACGCGATGAACCCTGTGGGCGGGGAACGTGTGCGTACCCTGAAAGGGCGGGATGTGGATCTGGCCGAACGGGCGCGGGCGCATCTGTCCAGCATGATGGGGATGGCGGACCCGCGCATGATATGAGCGCCTGGCTGGTTGGGCTGGAAGGCACAGAGGCCGGTCATCAACTGGCGTTAAGCCTGGCCCTGCTGGCGGCCTTTTTGCACGCGATTTTTGGGGCGATCCAAAAAGGGCGGCATGATCCGTGGATGTCGCGCGGGGCGATTGATTTCTTTTATGGTGCAATGGCCGCGCCCTTTGCATTCTTTGTGGTGCCATTTCCCGAACCGCATATGTGGCCGATCTTTGCCGGGGCCTTTGTGGTTCATACGATCTACAAAGTGTTGCAGGCGATGGCCTATTCGCGCGGGTCTTATACGGTGGTCTATCCAGTGGTACGCGGCACCGGGCCGTTTTTCACCGTAATCGGCGCATATCTGCTGTTCGGAGAGGTCTTTACCCTGATTCAATGGCTGGGTGTCGGCGTGCTGCTCAGCGGGATTTTCGGGTTGGCGCTGTATAACTACCTGAAACTAGAGGGAAATCGCGGAGTTTTAGGGGTTGCGCTGGGGTTGGCGGTGATCACCGGCAGCTTTGCCGCGCTCTATACGACCTATGACGCCTATGGTATCCGGGCCACGGCGGACCCATTTACCTTTTTGGCGTGGTTCTTTCTATTCGATGGAATTGCTATGCCGGTTGTGGCGGCGCTGCGCTGGCGGTCCATGCGGGACCGACCCGAATTGCCGCCGCTGCTGATGCGGGGCTTTGTGGGCGCGGTGATCGCGTTTTTCAGCTTCGGGTCGGTGATGATGGCAACGCGGCTGGACAAAGTGGGCGAAGCGGCGGTGTTGCGGGAAACCTCGACCGTGTTCGCGGCGGTGATCGGGTGGGTGTTCCTGAAGGAAACCGTCGGGCCACGCCGTCTGGTGCTGATGGCACTGATCGCGGCGGGCGCGGTGATTGTGGAAATGGGAGGCTGAAAGGCAACCAAATGGCAGAGCAGAAAATCAACCCGATGCTGAAAACGGCGCTGGAACTGGGGCCGGTGGTGGTGTTCTTTGCCGCCTATGTCTGGCTGAAGGACCGGGTGTTCACCATTGGCGGGGCCGACTACGAAGGCTTCATTCTGGTCACGGCCGGGTTCATTCCGCTGATGCTGATTTCCACCGGGCTGTTGTGGAAACTGACGGGCCATCTGTCAAAGATGCAGGTCGTGACACTGGTGCTGGTGGTGGTTTTCGGCGGCTTGTCGGTCTGGTTGAACGACGACCGTTTCTTTAAAATGAAACCAACGCTGATTTATGTGCTGTTCGGCGGGGCGCTGGGGTTTGGCCTGTTGCGCGGCGAAAGCTATCTGCAATCGGTGATGGATGCGGCCTTGCCGCTGACACATGACGGTTGGATGATCCTGACCCGCCGCCTGTGTGGGTTCTTCTTTGGGCTGGCTGTCTTGAACGAAGCGATCTGGCGCACGCAAAGCACGGAAACCTGGGTCTATTTCAAAACCTTCGGGCTGACGGCGGCAATTTTCCTGTTTTTCCTGACCCAAGGGTCGGTGTTCAAAAAATACGGAACCGGGGAAGATACGCCTGAAACCTGATCAGTGGCGCGCTCGGCGGATGGGTCGGAATTGGATATTTTTACCAAGAAAGAGCCATAGCGTTGCGCGCCGCCGTTGACGTTAATGCGCGGCACCTCCGTGCTATTGGGGCGCAACGACTGCTTTCATCTTGCCAAAAATACTCATTTACAACGGTGTCACGCGCCTGACCGTTTCGGAGGCGCGTGACGGTTCAATCAGCCTTTTTGACCGAACAGAACCTTTTGGGCTTCTTTATCCTGCCCGCCCTGTGTGCGCTGGTCGGCAGATAGCGCACGGCCTTTTTGTACTGCGGGACGGGCCGAGAGTTCATCCAGCCAGCGTTTCAGGTTGGGCTTGTCGTCCAGCGTTTGTTGCTGGCCTTCCCACAAAGACACCCAACCCCACAGCGCCATATCGGCGATCGAGTAGAAGTCGCCCGCGATATAGCGGGTTTTGCCCAATTGCGTATCCATCACGCGATACAGGCGGGACACTTCGTTGCGATAACGATCCTTGGCATAGGGCAGGTCTTGCGGGGGTTCCATCGCCGGGGCGTATTTCAGGAAATGATGCGCCTGACCGGCCATCGGGCCGACGCCGCCCATTTGCCACATCAGCCATTGGTCCACGGCAATTCGGTCGCGTTCGGTTTCGCCATAGAACTGGCCGGTCTTGCGGGCCAGATATTGCAGGATCGCGCCGGATTCAAAGATGGAAATCGGTGCGCCGTCCGGCCCGTCCGGGTCCATGATCGCGGGCATACGGTTATTGGGGGATAGTTTCAGAAACTCGGGGTCGAATTGTTCGCCCTTCCCGATATTCACCAGATGCAGGGTGTAGGGCAGGCCCATTTCTTCCAGCGCAATAGAGATTTTCCAGCCATTCGGCGTGGGCCAGTAATATAGGTCGATGGGGTTTGTCATGTCTCGCGTCCCTTTGGGTTGGGAGCGTCATGATGGGGCTTTTCTGAACAAAGACAAGGGCTGGAATGCGGGGACGCGTGGCCGGAATGCGGGGCTGTGGGATTTCACGGGCAGCCGCAGCGCCGCCAATGTGGGATGCTGTGGATGCCACAGCAGGGCGCGATAAAGGTCGAAAACGCCGGGACGCAGGTAGACAGACCAATGGCAGATCCCTTTCTGGCGCGGCGCGATCCGCAGGTCGCACTTGGCGAGTGCTGCCAATGTTGCGGGGCAATCCAGTCGCAATGTGGTCAGGTTCGGCAGGTCCGGGGCCGACAGCCCGATAACCCGGTCTTTGGCGCAAGGCGGGGCAATCAGCCGTTCCAGCGCAACATCAAAAAGGGCATTTTCCCCGCTGGTGATCATGAACGCTTCGGCCTGACGCCCGGCGGGGCTGGTCAGTGCGGCGCGCGTCGTGCTTTGGTATTCGGCCGGGGCCAGTAACAACAGGCGGTGAACGCTGCCGGTTGGTGCATGGGGCAGGGCGGTCAGGATCACGCGTGCGCCCAAAGAATGCCCCATCAGGTGAATGGGCCGCTGCGGGGTTAGCGCGTGGATTTGCGTGATAAGCGCGGCCAGCATCATCCCCGCCTGTTTGGCCTGTGTATGGGCCTGCCACAGTGATCCCAGTGCAGGCCAGCCAAAGGCAATGCCCAGCCCCGGTGCAGCGCTATCTGTGGTCAGCCCCAAGGCACAGGGCCAGCTAAGCGCCTTGGGGTGAATGGGGTGCTTATTCAGGGACAGGATATGGTTATGCGGGCAATCCGCCCCGGCCCCCGGCGCAAAACGAAATCCGTGGGTCATGATTACAACAGGCCTCGTTGGCGGTTGCCGCTGCAAGTGTTGGCGCAGGCAGGGCAACAGCGGTGCCGTGCTGTTATGCCGTTCCAGCCCGTGTTTTGTTGCATTGATCCGTAGCAGCGTCATTCCCCTGACCCTCTGCATCGTTCTGTCCTTGTGGTAGGGCAAGCCTGCAAAACAGGCGTGAAAACGCTGTTACAGCTACGTGACAGTTGACCTGTGCAGTGCAGGGGCGTAGAGGTCGGGCGTGGCGATTTGTTACCGGATTGCGGGCCACGTTAAACATCCCGCTAAAAGGTCAGGATGAGAGAGCCCCTTTCGCTTGGCCGCGTTCGGGGCTTTTTTATTGGCCGTCAGGGCCGGAGGAATGACAGATGAGCAAAGACTGGAACAAACGGACCAAGCTGGTGCATGGCGGGGTGCGCCGCTCGCAGTATAACGAGGTGAGCGAAGCGATTTTCCTGACGCAGGGGTTCGTTTACGACACCGCCGAACAGGCCGAGGCACGGTTTCTGAAAACCGGCCCGGATGAATTTATCTATGCCCGTTATGGCAATCCGACCGTGGCGATGTTCGAAGACCGCATTGCGCTGTTGGAAGGGGCCGAAGATGCCTTTGCCACGGCCAGCGGTATGGCGGCGGTCAACGGGGCGTTGGTGTCGATGCTGAAGGCGGGCGATCATGTGGTCGCCGCGCGGTCCTTGTTCGGGTCAAGCCTGTATATCCTTGAGGACATTCTGGCCCGGTTCGGGGTCGAGGTGACGTTGGTGGACGGTGTCGATCTGGACGCGTGGCGCGCGGCGGTGCGGGCCGATACCAAGCTGGTGTTCTTTGAATCGATCTCGAACCCGACGCTGGAGGTTATTGATATCCCCGCAGTCGCTGAAATCGCCCATGCCGTTGGCGCGTTGGTGGTGGTGGATAATGTGTTTTCCACCCCGGTGTTTTCCAAGGCGATTGAACAGGGCGTGGATGTGGTGATCTATTCAGCCACCAAACATATTGACGGGCAGGGGCGTGCCTTGGGCGGTGTGATCCTTGGGACGCGGGAATTCATTCGCGGCACTGTTGAACCCTATATGAAACATACCGGCGCCGCGATGAGCCCCTTTACCGCGTGGATTATGCTGAAGGGGTTGGAAACCATTGATTTGCGCGTGCGGGCGCAGGCGGAAAGCGCGCTGAAGATTGCCGATGCGTTGCAGGGCCATCCGAAACTGGCGCGGGTGATCTATCCGGGCCACCCCAGCCATGCACAGCACGCGCTGGCGGCTGACATGGCCGGGATGGGCGGCACGGTCGTGTCCTTTGACATCAAAGGCGGGCAAGAGGCGGCGTTCCGGTTCCTGAATGCGCTGGAAATCGCGGTGATTTCCAACAATCTGGGCGATGCCAAATCCATTGCGACCCATCCGGCCACCACGACCCACCAACGCTTGCCTGCCGAGCAGAAAGTGGAACTGGGGATTACGCCGGGGCTGATCCGTTTTTCGGTCGGGCTGGAGGATGCCGCCGATCTGGTGGCGGATCTTTTGGCGGCGCTGGAACAAGCCTAGGCCGTTGCCGGAATAACTGACCGCAATAACCGGGGGCTGATCGGTTGTCTGTCGTTTCCTTGTTCTGTTCATTCGGAATTGGAAACGCGGACAACAGCCCCTAAGTTATGGGTTCAGGACGCAGCTAAGAAAGGTTCACCATGACTGTTCATACGCCGGAAATCGACCGCGCCTATAGTCGTGATGACGCCGTGCAGGCCTTGGCGCGGTTGCGCGAATGGGCGGGGGGGGCCTCGTCCGAGGAACTGGCGGCGCTGGACCCGGCGCTGGCGCGGCTGTTGCGCGGGACCAATGCGCCTGACTATCCCGATTTGTCGCGCGAATATCCGCAGGATTTCACTGTCGATGCCGCCTATAAGGCCGGATTGCCCGATCTGCAAAACGGGCCTGCCAGCCTGATCAAGGGCGCGAAACGGCAAATTCAGCATGTGGGGATTTCCAATTTCCGCCTGCCGGTCCGGTTCCATACCCGCAATGATGGCGATTTAACGCTGGAAACCAGCGTGACCGGCACCGTCAGTCTGGAGGCGGAAAAAAAGGGCATTAACATGTCCCGGATCATGCGGTCCTTTTATAAACACGCCGAAAAGACCTTTAGCTTCGAGGTGATCGAGGCGGCGCTGGAGGATTACAAATCCGATCTGGAAAGTTTCGACGCCCGGATTCAGATGCGGTTTTCCTATCCGGCCAAGGTGGAAAGCCTGCGGTCTGGGTTGATGGGCTATCAATATTACGACATTGCGCTGGAACTGGTGGAAAGCGCCGGTCAGCGTAAAAAGATCGTGCATCTGGATTATGTCTATTCGTCAACCTGCCCCTGTTCGCTGGAACTGAGCGAACACGCCCGGATGACGCGGGGGCAATTGGCGACGCCGCATTCGCAGCGATCCGTTGCGCGGATTTCGCTGGTGTCAGCGCCGGGCGGTGACTGTCTGTGGTTTGAAGACGTGATTGATATGGCTCGCGCGGCTGTGCCGACCGAAACGCAGGTGATGGTCAAACGCGAAGATGAACAGGCGTTCGCTGAATTGAACGCGGCCAATCCGATCTTTGTCGAAGATGCGGCGCGGCTGTTTTGTGCGCAGTTGCAAAATGATCCGCGCGTGGGTGATTTCCGCGTGGTTGCCAGCCATCAGGAAAGCCTGCACAGCCATGATGCTGTCAGTATTCTGGTCGAAGGCGATACGTTTGCCAGCGAAAGCATCGACCCGCGCCTGTTTACCACGCTGTTCCATGTAGGCTGACCATAGGTCAATTTTGACGCGAAATTATGCAGGCCACCGGCGAATTTTGTCAGGGGTGCCTGTTTTGCGTGCGGGGGCAGGGGGCGCTGCCCGCGGCGTTACAGAAAGATTCGGTACATATGCGGGGCAGTGGCAGGATGTTTCCCGCGTCTGCTGTCGTGGAATGGTTACGTTCTTTCGTCAGGCTGGGCGCGGATACAAACGAAAGGAATGCCAGATGATCCACGTCTTGAATCCCTATAAGTTGTCGATTTCGATGTTTCGCATGGCCATCTTTACATGGGAAACGCAGATGAATGCGCTAAAGCTGTTCACCCATGTGGCCGCAACGGCAAACCCTGTGGCGCTGACCCATGATGCTGCGCAACAGGCGGAAACCCCGAAACCCGCAGCAAAGCCCCGCGCAGCAGCGACATCGGCCAAGGCGCGGGCGGCAAAAGCGACCGTGTCGAAAACCACGACCGCCAAGGCAGATGTTGCGCCGCCCGAGCCAGAGGAAAAACGCTACCGCGAACCTGCGACGCCCCCCACGATGCCGGATCAGAAGCCGATCCAATAAGGGCGCTTATGCTGCAATGCAGCAAATGCAGGTCGGGCATGTCGAATCCGCATTGGTAAAGTCAACGGGACTGACCTATTTTCAAAAGCAGGGAAGGAACCAACGCTAAGCCCAGAGGTTTCCAAAATGGCTGCATCGGCAACGAACATCATCTTCGCGAAAAAAGGTCTGCGCGCGCGTGTGGACGCATTCTTTACCAGCATCGGGCAGGGCATCAATGCCTATACGGAATATCGCTCGCGTGCTGATCAGGTTCACGCACTGAATGCGAAATCGGACGAGGAACTGGCAAAGATGGGCCTGACCCGTGACGACATTCCGCGCTACGTTTTCCGTGATCTGTTCTACGTCTGATCGTCGCGCCGCTGCTGCGTGATCCGTGGTCCAGAAAACCCGCGCCGTTCCAATCCGGCGCGGGTTTCTTTTTGCGTTTTGATTGGATGACTTGACAGTTCACACGGGGACAGACAAGCCTCGGCAGATGTTTGATCTTCGTCCTGTTGGATATGTCGTTGGCCTGTTGCTGGCCTGTCTTGGGCTGACCATGATCCCCCCCATGATGGTGGATCTGGCCGAAGGGCGGGGCGAATGGGTCGTTTTCATGGAAAGCGCGGTGATTACCTTTGTCACCGGGGGGCTGATTGCACTGGCGTGCCAGAATGGCAATCAGGATCATCTGACCATCCAGCAGACATTTTTGCTGACCACGGGCGTCTGGGTGGCGCTGCCGCTTTTCGGCGCCTTGCCCTTTGTTTTCGGCGCGACCGAGGCGCGACTGGTCGATGCCGTGTTCGAATCCATGTCGGGGCTGACAACCACCGGGGCTACGGTGTTTTCCGGGCTGGACGATTTGCCCAAGGGGCTGTTGCTGTGGCGTGGCATTCTACAATGGCTGGGCGGCATCGGGATCATCGTGGTGGCGATGGTGTTTCTGCCGGAATTACGGGTCGGCGGGATGCAGATTTTCCGGTCTGAAAGTTTCGACACATTGGGAAAAATCCTGCCCCGTGCCACTGAAATTGCCTCGCAAATCTCGGTCATCTATGTGGCGCTGACGCTGGTGTGCTTGCTGGCCTACATGGCGCTGGGGATGGAGGCGTTCGAGGCCACGGTTCACGCCCTGACCACCATTTCCACCGGCGGGTTTTCCACCTATGACGCGTCTTTCGGTGCGTTTTCCGGGCCGTTGGAATATGTGGCGTCGCTGTTCATGATCCTGGCGGCGCTGCCTTTTGTGCGGTACGTGCAGATGGTGAACGGGCACCGCACGGCGCTGTGGCGCGACAAGCAGGTTCACGGGTTCCTGATCACGATCACGGTTTTGGTGGTGATCACCAGTGTCGTGCTGACCTCGATCTTTCCGCACCACTGGGAACAGGCGGTCCGAGAGGCGTTGTTTAACATCACCTCGATCATTTCAGGCACGGGTTATGCCAGCGTGGATTACATGGCTTGGGGGCATTTTCTGGTGGCGCTGTTTTTCTTTATCGGGCTGATTGGGGGCTGCGCGGGATCGACGGCCTGTTCGGTGAAAATCTTTCGCTATCAAATCCTGTTCGCGTCGATCCGGTCGCAACTGCGCAAGACGCAATCGCCGCACGGGATTTTTGTCCCCCGCTACGAAGGCCGTAAGATCGACGATGATGTTCTGAATTCTGTCATGTCGTTTTTTGTGTTCTTTATCGTGACGCTGGGCGTGTTGTCCGTGGCGCTGGGAATGACAGGGCTGGATTTCATCACTGCGGTTTCCGGCGCGGCGGCGGCGCTGGCGAATATCGGGCCGGGGCTGGGGGATCAGATTGGCCCGGCTGGGAATTTCAGCGGGCTGAATGATACGGCCAAATGGCTTTTGTCGCTGGGGATGCTGATCGGGCGGCTGGAATTGCTGGTGGTTTACGCGATCCTGACGGTGAATTTCTGGCGGGCCTGATCTGGTCGGGCCAAGGGCGCAGACCAAGAAAGCGGACAAAGAAAAAGGCGCGGTAGCGAACCGCGCCTTTCGTGCTTTTCAGTTCCCGCCGGGGCGGGGGCGATCATTCCCAGCAGCTTACCAGAACCGTCATGCCCGCGGCGCGGATCGTCATGTCCTCGGGGGGCATGTTGGTGATCTGGCCGATTTCGCTGGGGGTGATATTCAGGCTGGCCAGCAGCTTGCGAATTTCAGTCCCATCCAGCGCAAAACTGACATCTTCGGGCAGTTTCTGGGCGCCATCGACGCGGGGCAGCAACATGCCCAGCACCTCGCCGCCGGTATCAAAGACCGGCCCGCCCGCATCACCGGGCATTGCGGCCAGCGCCAGACGGTCCAGATTTTCCTGTCCCTGCAAGCCGCGTAAATCGGCCAGCGTGCCAAAGGTCAGCGTCGGTGCATCCAGCACCCCGCCAAAGGAATAGCCCGCCACCGCGATTTCCGATTGCAGGCGCGGCACGGCGGTCTGGAACCGGGCCACGGTGGCCGGGGCCAAGGCCTGCACCGGGCGCAGCACTGCAACGCCAAGCGCGGCATCGCTGCCCAGAACGCGGGCGTCGTTTTCACCATCCAGCGTGATCCGCGAACAGGCGGCCACGGCATCGGCGGTGGTCACGACCGTGCCTTTGTCATCGACATAAAAGCCCGAGCGGTTCAGTTTTGGTTGCCGCACGTCCAGACCCGATACCAGATCGACCCGCTGTTCCAGATTGCTGCCTGCGGCGGGGTCCAGTACCCCGTCAATCCGGGCAAAGCTGTCTTGCATTTCGCCCAGCAGGCGGCTGCGGCGGGTTTCGTCGCCAGTTGGCCAGATCAGGGTAAAGCCCTTGATTTGCCCGTCTTTCAGCGTGGCTTGGGTATGTGAAACGAATTGCGCGTTTTCACCCACCAGCGTGAAGGAATCGCCATCCAGCTTGCGCGGCCCGTTCAACGGCACGATTTCCAGCGTTTGCATGATGTCATACAGGCCATACAACGTGTTGCGGTCGCCCTCTTGCGAGATCAGCAAAACCCGCGCGTGCGGCACGCTGCCAGTGGCGGCGTAATGCGCAAAGGGGGCTTCGTAGCTGTCGAATTTCACGGCACCCATCGGCAGTTTCATGTCAATCCCGCTACGGGAATCCGTGACCCGGCGCAGGTCCAGACCGTTCAGAATGGCATTATACTGCGCCAACAATTCGGCCCGCTGCCCGGTGGTCAGAACGCCTGTGGGTTCGTGGTTGTTGGCGTCCTGCCATGCCGCCATAGATGCACGCGTTCCGCGCCCGAATGCACCATCAATGGACGCGTTATAAAACCCCGCCCATTGCAGCAGGCGTTGCAGGTCCATCCGTTCCTCGCGGGTCAGGGCGGCTTCGCTGGCGCGGGCTTCGCGCAGGGTTTCGTCCGGCTGGCGGATGTCCGGTTCGGCCACCGCTTCGGGCTGCTGTTCCGGCTGGGGTGTTGCGGTGTCGGTGGTTGCGTCGCCCGCGACGGTATCGGCGGGAGCGGTGGCCGGATCGGTCAGCCCGGCGCTGCCGACGGGCCAATACTGGCTGTCGAAATTGGCGCTATAGGCGATGAAGCTATCGCGGGGGATGCGTCCCTCGGCGCGGTAGACGCGCAACACCTGTTCGGCGTCATCACGCAGATACGGCCCCAACACGATGGCGTACCAGCCACCGCGCACGGAAAAGCCGTTCACGTCCTGTAAATCCCCGGAATAGTCGCGCGCCCGGTCCAGCGCTTGTGCCAGCGTGGGTTGGGCTTCGATCTGCACCCAAACGGTATCGTCTTGCGCAAAAAGACTTTTGGTGGCCATCACCACGAAAAATAGAGCGGCGGTCACTAATCTCAGCATAATGTCAAAAGGTCCTTGCCCTGTTCTGTTCTTCCTCTTTGTTCAACGGTTTTATCAAATCGCACGTTAGACGCACCCAAATAATGCGCTAAGGCGCAATTGACCCTGCTGGCCCTTGGACGTAGGTAAGGCGGGACTTTTTCTTGGGCCTGAAAAGGCCAACAGGGGCAGGACTGATGGCACAGACGACCACCAAACCGCGCAGCTTTCAGGAAATCATCCTGAGACTTCAGAATTACTGGGCCGAAAAGGGCTGCGCCGTGATGCAACCCTATGACATGGAAGTGGGCGCAGGCACCTTTCACCCGGCCACAACGCTGCGGTCTTTGGGATCGCGCCCGTGGGCGGCGGCCTATGTGCAACCGTCGCGCCGCCCGACCGATGGGCGCTATGGCGAAAACCCGAACCGTTTGCAGCATTATTACCAGTATCAGGTGCTGATCAAACCATCGCCGCCGAACCTGCAAGACCTGTATCTTGGTTCGCTTCAGGCGATTGGCATCGACATGGACCTGCACGACATTCGGTTTGTCGAGGACGATTGGGAATCGCCCACGCTGGGCGCGTGGGGGCTGGGCTGGGAAGTCTGGTGCGATGGCATGGAAGTGTCGCAATTCACCTATTTCCAACAGGTCGGCGGGCATGATTGCCACCCGGTTTCGGGGGAACTGACCTATGGTCTGGAACGTCTGGCGATGTATGTGCTGGGTGTTGATCATGTGATGGATATGCCGTTCAACAACCCGGATGCGCCGATTGCGCTGAAATATGGCGATGTGTTCCGCCAGACCGAACAGGAATATTCGCGTTGGAATTTCGATGTGGCCAATACCGACATGCTTCTAAAGCATTTCGAGGAGGCCGAGGCCGAATGCGAAGCAATCCTGTCGCAGGATTACGACGATCCCAAAACCGGCAAGCGTATCGTGATGGCGCACCCGGCCTATGATCAGTGCATCAAGGCGTCCCACCTGTTCAACCTGCTGGATGCGCGGGGGGTGATCTCGGTCACGGAACGACAGGCGTATATCGGTCGTGTGCGGGCCTTGGCGAAAAAATGCGCTGACGCCTTTGTGCAGACCGAAGCCGGGGGCTGGGCAGCGGAATGATTGGGAAAATACTGGCGGGTTTTATCGTGTTTACTGCCTTGGCCGCAGGTGCGGCAATGTATTGGCTTCAGGTTTACGCCTATTATGATGAAGTGGTGGCCAACGGTACGGATGATGTCCAGATGACATCGCTGGCGTCGGGCCAGCCCGAGCCGATTATCTATGATAATTTTCAGGCCATTGATTCTGACAGCTCGCCCATCCGGTATCGGGCCTGTTTCACCACGAACCACAGTCAGGCCATGTTGACCGAAACCTTCCAATCCTATGCCAAGGCCGACCCGCTGGTTGCGCCGGGCTGGTTCGATTGTTTCGACGCCAAGGAACTGGGCCGCGCACTGGAAAACGGTACGGCGCTGGCTTTCCTTGGGCAGGCCAATTTTCACTATGGCATTGATCGCATCGTCGCTGTGATGGACGACGGACGCGGCTATGTCTGGAACCAGATCAACCATTGCGGAGAGGTCGTGTTCAACGGTGAACCTGCCCCTGCCGATTGCCCAACTCCGCCGAAAGGCTACTGATATGCCCGATTTGCTGATTGAACTCTTCTCCGAGGAAATCCCGGCCCGTATGCAGGCGCGTGCGGCGGACGACCTGAAAAAACGTGTGACCGATGGTCTGGTGAATGCCGGGCTGACCTATGCGGGGGCGGCGGCCTTTTCCACGCCCCGTCGTCTGGCGCTGACCATCGAAGGGCTGCTGGCCGAAAGCCCCACTTTGCGCGAAGAACGCAAAGGCCCGCGTGTGGATGCGCCGGAAAAAGCCATCGAAGGCTTCCTGCGCGGTGCGGGGCTGACCCGTGACCAGTTGGAAGAACGCGACGAAAAGAAAGGCCGCGTTTTCTTTGCCGTGATCGAAAAGCCGGGCCGCCCCGCCGCCGAGATCGTGGCCGAGGTGCTGGAAGATGCCATTCGCAATTTCCCGTGGCCCAAATCTATGCGCTGGGGCGCGGGCAGTCTGCGCTGGGTGCGT
Source organism: Thalassovita litoralis (assembly GCF_900182725.1). Taxonomy (GTDB): domain Bacteria; phylum Pseudomonadota; class Alphaproteobacteria; order Rhodobacterales; family Rhodobacteraceae; genus Thalassobius; species Thalassobius litoralis. Next base: position 26,200 of record NZ_FXTO01000003.1, on the reverse strand, counting down.
CCGCTGCATTCGATCCTGTGCATCCTGAGCGACGAAGCCGGGGCCGAAGTGGTGCCGATGGATGTGGACGGGATCACATCCGGCAACACCACGCAGGGCCACCGTTTCATGGGGTCGGGGCGGTTTGCGGTTTCGGGCTTTGATGATTACGCGGCCAAGCTGAAGCGCGACCATGTGATCCTGTCCGCCGAAGAACGCGCCAATGCCATCTGGCAGGACGCGACCAACATGGCCTTTGCCAGCGGTCTGGAGGTCGTCGAAGATCGCGGCCTGCTGGCCGAAGTGGCCGGTCTGGTGGAATGGCCTGTTGTGCTGATGGGCGAAATTGGCGCTGATTTCCTGTCCCTTCCGCCCGAGGTGCTGCAAACCTCGATGAAGGAACACCAGAAGTTTTTCAGCGTGAAAAACCCGAAAACCGGACGCATCGAACGGTTTATCACCGTGGCGAACCGCGAAACCGTGGATCACGGCAAAACCATTCTGGCGGGCAACCAAAAGGTGCTGTCGGCGCGTCTGTCGGATGCGAAATTCTTCTGGGAAAACGATCTGCGGGTGGCCAAGGCCGGGATGTCGGAATGGACCGAACGCCTGTCGAACGTGACCTTCCACAATAAGCTGGGAACACAGGCGGCGCGGATTGCCCGCATTGCGGCGTTGTCGCGTGAAATCGCGCCGGTGCTGTCGGTGGACCCTGATCTGGCGCAGCAGGCGGCACAGGTGGCCAAGGCTGATTTGTCGTCTGAAATGGTGTATGAATTCCCTGAATTGCAGGGCTTGATGGGGCGCTATTACGCCGAAGCGGCGGGCCTGCCGCAGGCTGTGGCAAATGCCTGTCAGCAGCATTACGCACCGTTGGGGCCGTCTGACGATGTCCCGTCCGAGGACGTGTCCTCTATCGTGGCACTGGCGGATAAGCTGGATACGCTGACCGGATTCTGGGCGATTGATGAAAAACCCACCGGGTCCAAAGACCCGTTCGCCCTGCGCCGTGCTGCGCTGGGGGTGATCCGTATCGTTCTGACCGGGGATATGCGCGTCAATCTGGATCGTTTCATCGACAGCCAGTTGTTGAAGCACCACATCACCCAATCCGATGCCGATGGCGCGGATTTGGCTGCCCTGAACGACATGCTGGATGAAATCGCCGATCATGGTGTGTTCGGTGCGGCGCTGGAAACCGTGCTGGCCAAGCTGGCCCCCGATGCACAGGCGAAGGTGCAAGAGGTGGCCGCCCCCGTGCCGGACATCAGCGCCGATTTGCTGGCTTTCTTCCACGACCGGCTCAAAGTTTACCTGCGGGATCAGGGGATGCGCCATGACGTGATTGACGCGTGCCTGTCCATGCCCGGCAATGACGATCTGACCCTGCTGGTCAAACGTGCCCGTGCCTTGGGCGGGTTCCTGACCACCGATGACGGTGAAAACCTGTTGCAAGGGTTCAAACGCGCCAACAACATCCTGACGCAGGCCGAAGAAAAGGATGGGGTGGAATATTCCTTTGGCGCGGATGTCAAATTCGCGGAAACGGACGAGGAAAAAGCCCTGTTCGCCGCGCTGGACAGCGCGGAAGCGCAGATTGCCCCTGCCATGCAGGCCGAAGATTTCGAGGCCGCCATGTCTGCGATGGCATCGCTGCGTGCCCCGATTGATGCGTTCTTTACGGCGGTGCAGGTCAATTCCGACAATCAGGTGGTGCGGCGCAACCGTCTGAACCTGCTGTCGCGCATCCGCGTGATTTGCCTGTCGGTGGCCGATCTGAACCGGATCGAAGGCTAAGACCGGGGAAAGGGCAGGGGGCGTTGTCTCCTTGCCCGAAAACCCCAGAGTATTTTTTGCAAGATGAAAGCCCGCGTGCGGAAATTTCCCGGCGCGGGCTTGCCTTGTCCCGGATGGGGCGTATTCTGCGGCCATTGATGAAAGGTGCCGCAGTGCAGCAAAACGATCCACACATCACCCTGATTACCCCTTCGGCCCCGATGACGGCGTCCACGCATGGCGGGCGGGCGAAATGCCTGCAACGTCTGGTGCGGCTGGATTTGCCGGTGCCGAAAACTGTGGCGCTTAGCTTTGACGCGGTACATCGGATTGCTGCGGGGGACATGCCGAATATCCCTGCGTTGTTGGAACCCTTTGGCGATGCACCGCTTTTATGCGTGCGCCCGTCCTCGGAAGACCCGGATTGGGGCGGGCCGGGGGCGGTGCTGAATATCGGCATGAACGATGCGATGTATGTTGATCTGTGCGACCAACTGGGGGCCGAGGCTGCGGCGGCCATGTATCTGCGGTTCGTGCAGGCCTATGCCATCCATGTGGCGCGGCTGGACCCGGATATGTTCGACGATGTGGCGCTGGATGGTCCCGAAGGGCTGTCCGAGGTATTACGCGCCTACGAAGATGAAACCGAAGAGGAATTCCCCCAAGACCCTGCCGTGCAACTGGCCGAGGTGTTGCGATCTATGGCCCGCGCATGGGAAGGCACCACGGCGCGGCTGCTGCGGCAGGCCAAGGGCGCGCCTGCGGATGCCGGGCTGGGGCTGGTGGTGCAGGAAATGGCGCTGGGAATGGGGCAGGGGGAATGCGGTTCGGGCGTGATCCAGCTTGTGCACTCCAAAACCGGAGAGCCGCAAATCACCGGGCGGTATCTGTCGCAATCACAGGGGCGCGATGCGCTGTCTGTGGGGGCAGGGGCGTTGTTTTTGGAACGCGATCCGCGCGGGCCGTCCTTGCAGGAACTGGCCCCTGATGCGTTCGATGACCTGATCCGCCATACAGGAATGATGCGCCAACGCCTGCGCGAGGAAATGCAGGCCGAATTTACCATTGAAAACGGGCGGGTGCATATTCTGGACGGTGTGCGCGTGGCCCGTACCGCCCGCGCTGCGGTGCGTATTGCGATCAGCCTGGCCGAGGATGGGATCATCCCCAAGGAAGAGGCGTTGCTGCGCATTGAACCGCGGGCCATGAACGAATTGCTACACCGTCAGGTGGACCCGGACGCCCGGCGCGACCGGCTGGCGCGGGGGATTGCGGCCAGTCCGGGGGCGGCCTCGGGGCGGATCGTGTTTTCGGCGGCCGAAGCACAGGCCAGCGCCGCACGGGGCGAAGCCTGCGTTCTGGTGCGCCGGGAAACCAGCCCCGAAGACATTCGCGGGATGCACGCCGCCGTGGCGGTGTTGACGGAACGGGGCGGTATGACCAGCCACGCCGCCGTGATCGGGCGCGGCATGGGGTTGCCCTGTGTGGTGGGGGCGTCGTCCTTGACGTTCCACACCCGGCGCAAGACGCTGGAAACCCCGGACGGGCGCGAATTCCGCGCCGGGGATGTGATCACCATCGACGGCACCAATGGCGAAGTGTTGGCGGGCGAAGCCCCGATGCTGGAAGCCGCGCAGGACGATGCCTTTCAGACCTTGATGGGCTGGGCAGATGAATATCGCGATATCGGGGTGCGGGCGAATGCCGACACCCCGGCGGATGCCACCACTGCCCGCAATTTCGGGGCGCAGGGGATTGGCCTGTGCCGGACCGAACATATGTTCTTCGAGGCGGATCGCCTGACCGTGATGCGGGAAATGATCTTTGCCGATGACAGTCAGGACCGTCGTGCCGCGCTGGACCGTCTGTTGCCGATGCAACGGGCGGATTTCGCGGAACTGTTCCGTATCATGCAGGGGCAACCCGTTTGTATCCGCCTGTTTGATCCGCCCTTGCACGAATTCCTGCCCAGCGACCGCGCCGGACACCGCGAACTGGCCGAGGCGCTGGATCTGCCCCTGTCCGACGTGACCCGCCGGGTCGAGGCGCTGAGCGAATATAACCCCATGTTGGGGATGCGCGGCGTGCGGCTGGGGATCACCGTGCCGGAAATCTATGAAATGCAGGCCCGCGCGATTTTCGAGGCTACGATCGAAGCCAGCCGCGATGGTGATCCGGTGGTGCCGGAAATCATGATCCCGCTGGTATCGGCCAAGCGCGAGGTGGAACTGGTGAAAACCCGCGTTGATGCCGTGGCCGTGGCGGTGCGCAATGAAACCGGGGTGAAGTTCGCCTATCGTCTGGGGGTCATGGTGGAAACGCCGCGTGCGGCCTTGCGGGCGGGGGAAATTGCCACCCATTGCGAATTCCTGTCTTTCGGAACGAACGATCTAACGCAGATGACCTATGGCTTGTCGCGCGATGATGCGGGGCGGTTCATGTCGGCCTATGTGCAGCAGGGCGTTTACCCTGAAGACCCGTTTCACATGCTGGACACCGAAGGCGTGGGCGAGTTGCTGAGCATCGGTGCCGCACGTGGTCGCGAAGCGCATCCGAACTTGACTTTGTCTATCTGTGGCGAACACGGCGGGAACCCCGAATCAATCGCTTTTTGCCGCGAGGCCGGGTTCAGTTATGTGTCCTGTTCGCCCTTCCGGGTGCCGGTTGCACGGTTGGCGGCAGCGCAATTGGCTGTTCGGGATAAGTTGGGCTATATTTCGGGTTAGCGCATTGAAATAAAACGGTTTGTTCCAGTTTTCTGGGGGCGTTAACCCGCCCCGAACTGGCGCAAACTGGCCGATTTTTCCCGCCTTGGGTGGACGAAACGCGATTTTTTCTCTATGCGCCGGGTGCTGTGGCAGCGTTTTTGGACGCTTCCGTGGTTCGGAGACTGAAAAAATGCGTATCCTTCTGGCCTGTATTCTGGCCCTTTCGACGGTGGTCCCGGCTGTTGCCGACACCCCGATGGACCAAGTGCTGAAGCAGGAACAACGCGGGTTATTTGGGCAATCTGCCACCCGGTTAAGCAAACTGCTACGCCCCTCGGGCAAGCTTGAACAAATCAGCTATTCGCGCGAATGGCTGGCGGGACTTCCCAAGGCAAAGGGCGGCGAGGAATGGCGCTGTCTGGCCGAAGCCCTGTATTTCGAAGCCCGTGGTGAAAGCGTCAAAGGCCAATTTGCCGTGGCCGAAGTGATCATGAACCGCGTCGAAAGCCCCCGGTTTCCCGATACTGTTTGTGGTGTGATCAATCAGGGGACGGGTCGGAAATATCAGTGCCAGTTCACCTATACCTGTGATGGTCACGCCGAAGTGATTGGCGAACCTCGGGCCTTTGAGCGGGTGGCCAAGGTGGCCAAGCTGATCCTGTCCGGCGCGCCGCGCAACCTGACCGATGGGGCCACGTATTACCACACCAAGGCCGTGCGTCCGAAATGGTCGCGCAAGTTTTCGCGGACAGCCACGATCGGGGTGCATCACTTCTATCGGCCACAAACCGAGCTGTCACAAAACTGACGCCCGCCGCATATGCCGGTTTTGGCCGGGATTCAGGCGTATCGCGCCTGTTGCCCGGTTGCCAATCCCATTAAATTGGGTGCAAACGGATACGCAGCGCCCGGCGTCAGGCGCGGAAGGGGCGACCAATGTCACAGGAACTTAAATGGGCCTTTGCCCATCCGTCTGAACGGGCCGAAGGGACGGCAGGCGAGGGGCCGCTGGATCGGATTTCCCTGCGCGATCATGTGGTCGAGGTGGAAATCGGTGCCTTCCAGAAGGAACGCGGCACAACCCAACGCATCCAGTTCAACATCGTGGTCGAGGTGCGCCCCCTGACCGGACCCGTCGATGACGATGTGGATCGTATCCTGTCTTATGACCGTGTGACCGAAGCCATCGCGCATGAACTGGCCGCCGAACGGCTGAACCTGTTGGAAACGCTGGCTGAACGGGTTGCCGAACGTATTCTGGCCGAACCGCAGGCCATGCGGGTTTTCGTGCGGATCGAAAAGCTGGATCGTGGTCCCGGTGCGCTGGGGGTGGAAATCGTGCGTGCTCGCAAAGACGTGCATCCCCATGCCCCCGCCGAAGATAAGCCGCATCCGCAGGTCGTGTATCTGTCCAATGCTGCGGTGCAATCGCCGCTGCTGTCGCATTGGATTGACCAGTTGGAACAGGAACACCGCCCAACCATCCTGTGCGTTGGGGCACCCGATCAGGCGGCCCCGCAGGCCTGCAACCCGATGGCGCAACGGCGGATTGACCTGTTGGCGATTGAGCAAAACGCATGGGTGCTGGCGGGGCGCGACAGGCGTTGTGTGGTGGTGAACACCCGCACGGAACTGGATTGGTCGATGAAAAACGATCAGATCAGCGTTTGGGCACCGTCCAAAATCGTGCTGGATGCGGTTGATGGGCCTTCGGCCCACCCGCGTCAGGCGCTGGGGGTGGTGCTGTGGTTTGCCCGCGAAATGCAGGCCGCTGACGTGCTGATCATCGGAGAAGACCTGCCTAAGGACGATACCCTGCCGCTGCGGGCAGTGGCGGTTGACGTCAAGATGCTGTAACCATCGGGCATTCCTGCCGGAGAATGCCATGAAACGCTATTATCGCCCGATCACCCAGATTGATCCGTGCCGTCCCGATGGGGCGCTCACGTTGGCCGGGGGCTGGGCGTGGTTTGACCGGATCGAGGAAATCACCCGCACCGGCACCCGTCTGATTTCAGCACAGGATGCCCCGCAGGATATACTGGATCGTCTGACCGCCCCCCGCGCCCCAATGGCCGGTGTGCCGCTGGATCGCCCTACGGTAATGGGAATCCTGAATGTCACCCCAGACAGCTTTTCCGACGGCGGGGCGCATGATGCCCCGGATCAGGCCTTGGACCACGCTCGTCATATGGTGGAACAAGGGGCAGATCTGATTGATGTGGGCGGGGAATCCACCCGCCCCGGTGCGGCATGGGTTCCGGTCGAGGAAGAACAGGCCCGGATTGCCCCGGTGATCCGCCGCATCCGCAGCGAAATGGCTGTGCCGATCTCTGTCGATACGCGCAAGGCCCCGGTGGCGCAGGCTGCCATCGCGGCGGGGGCGAATATCGTCAATGACGTGTCTGGTTTCACCTTTGATCCTGCCTTGGCCGATTATTGCGCCCGCCACCATATCCCGGTGATGTTGATGCACACACAGGGCGAACCGCAGGTCATGCATCTGGCCCCGCGCTATGATAACGTGCTGCTGGATGTGTATGATTTTCTGGAAGAACGCGTCGCCCATGCCGAAAGTCTGGGCTTGACGCGTGACCAGATCGTGATTGATCCCGGTATCGGATTTGGCAAAACGCTGGAACATAACCTGTTGTTGCTGAACCGTATTTCGCTATTTCACGCCTTGGGCTGCGGCATCCTTCTGGGGGTATCGCGCAAGCGGTTTATTGGCACCATCGGCAACGCGCCGGACCCGCGCGACCGCGCGGCGGGATCGGTGTCCGTGGCGCTTCATGCGGTAATGGAAGGCGTGCAAATCCTGCGGGTGCATGACGTGGCTGAAACCCGCTCGGCGCTTAGCCTGTGGCGGGCGGTGTCGGATGGCTGTGTCAGCGGCTGAAAAACAGCCGCCGCAACGCGCCATATTGGCTAAGCGCCACACCGCTTAGGATCAATGCCAGCGCCCAGATCAGGCTGGGGGGCAGGGGTTCCGCCAATACCACGGACCCCAACACCACGGACCAAACCGGCACCTGATAATTGGTCAGGCTCATGAACACCGGCCCGGCGCTGCGGATCACCAGCACCCGGATCAGGTTTGCCGCCGCTGTGGGGACCAATCCCAGAAAGGCCAGAATGCCCAGCGTTTGCAGCGACACCGCCGGGGGTGGCCCTTCGACGACCAGCGCCATTGGGATCACCAGCGCCGAGCCGATCACCATCACGATCGTGGCCAGCCCCACCGGGTCCACCGGCGGCAGGCGGCGCATCAGTACCGAACTGCTGGCATAACAGGCGGCTGCCCCCAAACAGGCGATCCGCCCCGGAATTTCCCACGCCGCCCCGGTGCTGGCGAAGGCTTGTCCGCCGATCAGCAGCACCACCCCGGCAAATCCGATCACAAACCCCAGGGTCCGGCGCAGGGTCATCCGCTCTCCGGGGACGAAAAAATGCGCCAGTGGCAGTACGATCAGGGCCACGGCGGCCATGCTGACCCCGGCAAAGCCGCTGGTCACGAATTGCTGGCCCCAGCTTAGCAACATGAATGGGATTGCCGAACTCAGCCCACCGATGATGATCAACACCGGCCAGTCCCGCGTTTCGCTTTGCCACAGCTTGCCGCCCCGCAGCGCCCAGACGGCCAACAGCGACACCGTGCCAAACCCGATCCGCCCAGAGGCTAGCCACAGCGGGGTAATCCCCCGCAGGGCCAGTTCGATCAACAGAAACGTCCCGCCCCATGTCAGCCCCAGAATGCCAACCATCAGCCAACTGGCCCGTGTGATCTGCGTGTCCATCTGTGTCCTCTGATCAAAACGCCCGACCATCGGGCCGGGCGTTCTGACTAGGCGCAAGCTATGGGTTTGTCCATGACACGGAGTTATCCCCGCATTTTGTGATGCAACAGGATAGGCACCACCAGATCCTCTTCGTCAGTCAGATGGCGGTTCAGAAACTGCTCCAGCGCTTGTGACTGCTGCATCAGGTCCGGTAGTTCCTGCGGCGCGTCATCGGGGGACATCTGCATCAGTTGCAGGTAACGGTTGCCCGCACGGCTGAACCGCTCCAGCAACGCGTCCATCTCGGTGTGATCGGTTTCCAGCATATCCAGCCCCCGGATAAACCGCGGCGCTGCCCCGGCCAGTTCGGGAAAGAACCGATGGTCCTCCCAAGCGTGGTGGCCGTGCAGATGTTGCACTAATGCATGGCCGTAGTGGCCCAGATTGGCCTGAAACCGCGCCGGGTCCAGTGTTTTGTCCATCATTTCCTTGCTTTGGCCGCGCAGTAGCCCGGCCATCTGACGAAAATTGACATGAGCGCCCATCCATTTGCGGATCGGGCGGGTGAAATTCGGGTGATCCGGCCACGCCTCGCGTGGATAGTCCCGAAGCAGAGTTTGCCAAACTTCGGGCAAGCCCTGCCGTGTGTGGATGCTGTATTGGGTCATGGCGCACAGATGGCGGTGCAGGGGGCATGGCGCAATCCACATGGCTGCACAGGGGCTGGGCCGCAAACGCACGAAAGCCCCGGCATCGATGCCGGGGCTTCCTTGTCCAAATCCATGTTGGGCGCGTGTCAGCTACGCACCGCGCCGGATTAGTTTTTCGATTTGTCGACCATTTTGCCAGCCGAAATCCACGGCATCATGCCGCGCAGTTTTTCGCCGGTGGCTTCGATGGCGTGTTCGTCGTTGATGCGGCGGGTTGCTTTGAACGACGGCTGGCCAACTGCGTTTTCCAGCATGAAGTCACGCACGAATTTGCCGGTCTGAATGTCGGTCAGAACCGCTTTCATGCGGGCTTTGGTTTCGTCGTAGGGCAGAATGCGCGGCCCCGAAACATATTCGCCATATTCAGCGGTGTTCGAGATCGAGTAGTTCATGTTCGCGATGCCGCCTTCATAGATTAGGTCGACGATCAGTTTTACTTCGTGCAGGCATTCGAAATAGGCCATTTCCGGCGCATAGCCAGCTTCGACCAGCGTTTCAAAGCCCATGCGGATCAGTTCAACCAGACCGCCGCACAGAACGGCTTGTTCGCCGAACAGGTCGGTTTCGCATTCTTCGCGGAAGTTGGTTTCGATGATGCCCGAACGGCCGCCACCGATGGCCGAGCAATAGGACAGGCCGATTTCCAGCGCCTTGCCCGATGCGTCGTTATTGACAGCCACCAGACAGGGAACGCCGCCGCCTTTGGTGTATTCGCCGCGCACGGTATGGCCGGGGCCTTTGGGGGCCATCATGATCACGTCAACGCCGGGCTTCGGCTCGATCAGGCCGAAATGCACATTCAGGCCGTGGGCGAATGCAATTGCAGCACCTTCGCGCAGGTTATCGTGGACGTATTTTTTGTAGGTTTCAGCCTGCAATTCGTCGGGCATGGTGAACATGATCAGATCGCACCATGCGGCCGCTTCCGCGATGCCCATGACTTTCAGACCTTCGCCTTCGGCTTTCTTGGCCGAGGGGCTGCCTTCGCGCAGAGCGACAACAACATTCTTTGCACCCGAATCGCGCAGGTTCAGCGCATGGGCGTGGCCTTGCGAACCGTAGCCCAGAATGGCCACTTTCATGTCTTTGATCAGGTTGATGTCGCAATCGCGATCATAATAAACGCGCATTTGGGCGCTCCTTCCTATCGTGTTATTCTGGGCGCACTATCGGCTGTTTTTGCCGAATTTAGGTTTCAAAATTTGAATTTATGCGCCAATCATGCAATAAATCATTCTTAATTTTTGCAATAGTCGGATAAATCATGCTTGATGATACGGATCGGCGCATTCTGCGCCAGTTTCAGGCGGACCCGGACCTGTCCACCGCCGATCTGGCGGAAAAGGCCGGGATCACGCAGGCCACATGCTGGCGGCGGCTGGAACGGATGCAGGCGCAGGGTATTCTGCTGGGTCAACAGGCGGTGATCGACTGGCGGGCGCTTGGGTACGAGGTCGAAGTCAGCCTTCGCGTCACGCTGGACAAAACCAACCCCCGCGCCTTTGATGATTTCCTTGCCGCCGCCCGTGACGTCCCCGAGGTACTGGAAATCCAAACCTTTCTGGGGCAGGTCGATGTCCGCCTTTGCGTCATCGCCCGCGACATGGCGCATTATCAACAAATCTATCGCACACGCATCCTGACCCTGCCGCATATCGCGGATCTGGATGCGCTGATGCATGTCGCCCGCATCAAAGAAGACGAGGTGCTGCCAGTATGATCCCTTCCGCATCCTTGCTTCTTTCTGATCCAAAATACTCCGGGGTGAATGCGCCGCAGGCGCAGAGGGGCTGCGCCCCTTTGCCCGCCCGCCGCAGGCGATTCCGATTTGCCACCGGGGCCAAGCATGATTGATCTTGATGACATCGACCGCCAGATATTGCGTGCTTTGGTACAGGACGCCACCCTGTCCGCCGGGGCGCTTGGCCGCCGCCTGAACCTGTCGCAACCGGCCACATGGCGCCGTATCAAGCGCCTGCACGAAAGCGGCGCGATCAAATCCCGCCGCCTTGTGCTGGACCGTGAAAAGCTGGGCTTTGGCGTTACCGTCTTTCTGGGGGTGAAACTGGCCACCAAGGGCCGCGTCAGCCTTGAAGATTTTGAACGCGTCGTATCCGCTATCCCCGAGGTTCAGACGGTTGAGCATATCCTTGGCATCTATGACTATCGCCTGAAAATCGTCGCCCGCGATATTCCCGATTTTGAACGTGTCCTGCGCCGCCGTATCATGGCGCTGCCCGGTGTCGGCAATGTCGAAGCGAATGTGATGCTGTCCGAAGAACGCCGCCCCGGTCCGTTGTAACGGTATGCGACCATAGACTTGGACAAGCCCGCCAATCCACGCTACCCCTGTTTCAAAAGAAAAGGGAACTCACATGGCTGCATTGCTTGATACCGTCGATCCCGACGGGCTGCTGGAATTTTCGGTGGTTTTCACCGATCGTTCGCTAAACCACATGTCCGCCACCTTTCAGCAGGTGATGCGCGACATTTCCGGGATGCTGAAACAGGTTTATAACGCCGATGGCGTGGCGCTGGTCCCCGGTGGCGGCAGCTATGGAATGGAATCGGTCGCCCGGCAGTTCGGCCATGATGCCCATGCCCTGATCGTGCGCAATGGCTGGTTTTCCTACCGTTGGAGCCAGATTTTCGAGGCGGGTGATTTCGCCGCCCAAACCACGGTGTTCAAAGCCCGCCAAACCGGCAACGGTTCGCAATCCCCCTTCGCTCCCGCCCCGATTCAGGACGTGACGCAAGCCATTCTTGACGCCAAGCCTGATGTGGTTTTTGCCCCCCATGTGGAAACCAGCGCGGGGCTGATCCTACCGGATGATTATATCGCCGCGCTGGCCGAGGCTGCGCATCAGGTTGGGGCGCTGATGGTGCTGGATTGCATCGCTTCGGGCTGCGCGTGGGTGGATATGAAGCAAACCGGCGTCGATGTCCTGATCTCGGCCCCGCAAAAGGGTTGGTCCGCGTCCCCTTCGGCGGGGCTGGTGATGATGTCTGACCGCGCCCTTCAACGGCTGGAAACCACCACGTCAGACAGTTTCGCGCTGGACCTGAAAAAATGGTATTCAATCATGCAGGCCTATGAAAACGGCGGCCATGCCTATCACGCCACCATGCCCACCGATGCGCTGCGTGCTTTCCGTGACACGATGCAGGAAACCCGCGATTACGGGTTTGAAAAACTGCGGGACGCGCAATGGCAACTGGGCAATGGTGTGCGTGCCATGCTGGCCGAAAAAGGCGTGAAATCCGTTGCCGCCGATGGTTTCGGTGCGCCCGGCGTGGTAGTCAGCTATACCACCGACCCGGATATTCAAAACTGCAAGAAATTCGCGGCCCAAGGTATGCAAATCGCTGCCGGTGTGCCGCTGGCCTGCGATGAACCCGATGGGTTCATGACCTTCCGTCTGGGCCTGTTTGGGCTAGACAAACTCTATGATGTGCCTGCCACACTGACCCGCCTGAAAACGGTTCTGGATCAGGTTCTGTAATACGAAACAGGCCGCCCCAAACACCGGGCGGCCTGCTTCTTTCTGATCTCAAATACTCCGGGGTGAATGCGCCGCAGGCGCAGAGGGGCAGCGCCCCTTTGCCCGCTCGCCGCAGGCGAAGCTTACCCCCGCGTTCCCAATCCCAATTGCATCATCGTCTTGCGTACCGGACCCAGCGAATAAATCGCATTCAGCCCCGCCGCCCGCAGATCCCGCAACGGTCGCGCTTCCATCATTGACGCCCGGTTCAGCAGGTCGATCCCGGTGACACGTGCTCGCACCTCGGTATGGCGGCGGCGGTGATAGGTTTCCAGCATGTGCCGGTCGCCCAGCCGTTCGGGCGCGGCTTCGGCCAGTTCCAGCAGCACTCGCATATCGCCCAGCGACATGTTTAGCCCTTGCGCCCCGATGGGTGGCACCACATGCGCGGCCTCGGCCACCAGCGCCACGCGTTCGGCATACATTCTTTCCGCCACCTGACTGATGATCGGCCAGACCGTTCGGCGCGATGCCAGCGTTAGCGGCCCGAACAACGCACAGGATCGCTCTGTCATCGCCGCCTCGAATTCAGATTCGGGCAGGGCGGCCAGCCGCACCACCTCGGGGCCGCGTTCCATCCAGACGATAGCCGAGGACGGCAGCCCGTTATAATCCGGCAGCGGCACCAGCGTGAACGGCCCGCCGGAACGGTGAATTTCCGTGGATACATTTTCATGCGGAATCGGGTGCGTGACGGCAAAGGCCAGCGCCTTTTGCCCGTAGCGGGTGGTTTTCACCTTTACGCCCGAAGCGTCCCGCATCGGGGAATTGCGCCCGTCGGCGGCAATCACCAACCGGCAGGATACCTGTGTCCCGTCGCTCAGCGTGACGCGCGCGCCAGCCTCGCGGGTGAACAGGCTTGCGGTGCCGGTGCCGGGGCGGAAGGTCACGTTTGGCAGCTCTGCCAGCCGCGCCACCATTTCCCGGCGCAGCAGCCAATTGGGTAGGTTCCAGCCAAAGGGGCGTTCGGAAATGTCCGACGCGTTGAAATCCTTGACGATTCGCGGCTCTGGCACGGGGCCGCCTGCATCCACGATCCGCATGATTTGCAACGGCGCGGCATGGGGCGCCAGCCGATCCCACAGCCCGGCGCGATCCAGCAGCGCCTGGCTGGGCTGCAAAAACGCCGTCGTCCGCAAATCGGACCCGGCGGCGTCGCGGTCTGTGATGGGGGGGGTGGGGTCCACGCAAAGCACGGAAAACCCGGCAGAGCCGAAAACAGCGGCTGCGGTCAGCCCGGCGACACCGCCGCCGGAGACCAGAATATCAACTTCGGTTATGGCCATCTGGAATGCCTCCTGCGGCGCACCCTAGTGCCAAACAGGGGGGCTTTCCAAGCGGCATCCTGTCATCCCCGTGAAATCAGGATCAGGATCACATACATCACCGGCACCATTGCCAGCGCCGGAATGTAAAGGCCGGGAATGCCAAAGAAAAACACCGAAGCCCCCCACGCGGCCAGCGCCAGCAGGGTGATAAAAAGGATCATCCCGTCAGGGGATTTTTTCGGGGCTTCTTTGGCCGGGGTCGTGGCCATCGCGTCAGTCGCAGTCATAGCGTCATCCTGTGAAATGGTGTTGGGACCTTTCGTTTAAACATTCATGTTCGTGAATGAAAGGCCTCGGATTGACGCAGTGTGACAGCGTGTCTCGCTCACATTTGTGTTATATACCCGATGGTTAGGCGTATCATCTCAGGCGGGATAAGAAGTCGGTCAAATCCGCTGTATGGTGGTGTATATGGTCCGCATGATGGGGATCAGGGGCCACATGGACCGTGCGCATTCCCATTGCGTGCGGCGCGGCCAGATTGCGGGGGTCGTCTTCGAACATGGCGGCGCGGTCGGTTTGCACGCCATCCGTTTCAAATACCCGGCGGAAGGCTTCTGGGTCGGGTTTGGGCAGAAAACCGGCATGTTCCACGCCGTAAATCGCATCGAACAGCCCTGCCAGCCCCCGCGCGGCCAACACCCGTTCAGCATAGGGCGCACTGCCATTGGTGTAGACGATCTTGCGCCCCGGCAGGGCGCGGATATGCGCGGCGAGCGCACTGTCCGGTTCCAGATGGTCCAGCGAAATATCATGCACATCCACAAGAAAGGGCAGCGGATCAATATCGTGTTCGCGCATCAACCCCGCCAGCGTGGTGCCATAGCTGTGCCAATAGTGTTTGCGCAGACGATTGGCACGGGCTTCATCCACGCCCAATGTGGCCATGACATAGCGGGTCATGCACCGTTCGATTTGATCGAACAGGCGGGCGTGTGGGGGGTATAGGGTATTGTCCAGATCAAACACCCAATGCGTAACGTGGCTGAAGTTTTCCTTTGGCATGGGCGGACGCTAATCTGCCGCGACGAAAGGCGCAATATGCTTAGGGTTGATCGTGGCGGAACTGCGCGGCTACTGTGCCTGAATGCGCGAAGGATGCAGGGAAAAAGGAAACGCCGGTGCAAAAAGATGCTTACACGCTGATATTGGAAGCGATTGATACAGGGGTGTATCGTCCCGGTGATCGTCTGGTCGAAAGCGAACTGGCCGATCGGTTCGGTGTGTCCCGTACCCCCATCCGCGAAGCGTTGCAGCGGCTTGAAACCCAATCCCTGTTGGCGCGGGATGGGCGCAGTCTGATTGTTGCGTCACTGGATCATAACCAGCTGAGCGAACTTTACGTGGTGCGCGCAGAACTGGAAGGGTTGGCCGCGCGTCTGGCTGCCCGCCACGCCACCGCCGAGGAGGTGCGCGTTCTGAAAGACATGGTCGAGGACGATAAGCAATTGCTGAATGATCCCACGGCCCTGTCACGGGCCAATCGTCGCTTTCACAAACAGATCCATCTGGCATCGCATAACCGTTATCTGGTGCAGCAGCTTGATCTTGTGCATCGGTCGATGGCGTTAATGGCGACCACGTCGCTTGCTGCCGAAGGGCGGGGCGAGGTGGCCTTGGCCGAACATGGTGCGATCGTCAGTGCCATCGAAAAGCACGACGAAGAAAGCGCCTATCTGGCGCTGAAAGAACACATTTCAAAGGCTTTCGTGACCCGGCTGAAACTGGACGCTGCCGCCACCTGAAGGGGATTCTGTCGCATCCAGCGATAACCCATGTTGGGTTTTGTCCCAGTAAAACGGGGCAAAGATCAGTTCGTACAGCGCCTTATAAGCGGCCAGAACCCCCAGCGGGTAATAGAAATGGATCGTCGGCACCCATCCCATCAGGTGCCGGTGGCCGGGGCCGGATACCGCGGTCAGCCCGATCATCATGGTGCAAAGTTCCACCGCGAAAAACATTGCCCCCATCATCCGCAGCATATCGTCCGGCACCAGCCCCACCAGCGGGTGTGGCACACCCAGCAGGATCAGCCAGAATGACCACAACAGCGGTGCCAGCAGGAATTGAGACAGCGCCGTGACGAAATGTGCCTGAAAGCCCAAAAACTTCCATGCGCCCAATTGCCGATAGAGTTGCGCAGGGCGGCGCATATGCACCAGATATGTCACCATATAGCCCTTTAGCCAGCGGGACCGCTGCTTGATCCACGGTACGACATGGCAATTCGCTTCCTCGCGCGTGGTGGTGTGTAGCATTTCTGTCCGGTAGCCATGCCGCGCCAGACGGAATCCCAGATCGGCATCTTCGGTCACATTATGCGCGTCCCACCCGCCCAGATGTTCCAATGCGGCGCGGCGAAAATACAGCGTCGTGCCGCCCAAGGGGATGGCAAAGCCCAGCCGTGCCATGCCGGGCATCACGACCCGAAACCATGATGCGTATTCGATGGTAAAACACCGCGCCAGCCAGTTTTGCCGTGAGTTGTAATAATCCAGAACCCCCTGAAGGCAGACCAGATCATCCGGGGCTTGCATGAAACGGGCTGCGACTTTGTCCAGTTGGTCCGCGTCGGGGGCGTCCTCGGCGTCGAAAATCCCGATGATATCACCCCGACAGAAATCCAGTGCGTAATTCATTGCCCGTGGTTTGGTGCGCGGTTGCCCGTCTGGCACCACCACCACCCGCATCCAGTGCGGTAATATCGCCCGATCCAGCGCGGCGCGGGTCAACGTGTCAGTTTCTTCCAGTACCAGCACCACATCCAACAGCGATTTGGGATAGGTCAGTTGGGACAGACGTTGTAGCAAATGCCGCGCTACCTCGGTTTCGCGAAACAATGGGACAAGGATGGAAATGCGCGGGCGCTTCGCTTCGGGGCGGGAAAGCGAAACGGGCAGGGTGGGGGGATCGGTGTCGGTCGGTTGGTCGCCCAGATAGGTCAGGAATGCCGCCAGCTTCATCGCGCTGGCCACCAGCATGGTAAAGGCGGCCCAGCCTGTCAGCACGCTGAACAGCCCGACCGGATAGGCCAAGGCAACCACAAGCAGGCCCAGAATGCCCAACAAGGTCAGCGGCAGGCGTAAATGCGAATGATGGTCCCAACTGCGGCAGCTTTCGGACAGTGGCACACGGGAAGAGGCGTCCAATGTCAGCTCGGTGCGTGCGTAAAAGGCAAGGGCAGTTTGAATTTCGCTCTCTGTGGCGATGGCGGGCTGTATACGGCCCCATGCCTTTGGCAGCATTGTCGCAATCCGGGGCAGGTGGTTCGGTCGCGCCGTCGCGACAGCGGTGATTCCATCGTGATGCCACAGGGGCAGAATCGCCAGTTTCAGACAGGTCTGTGCCCCGACCTGCGCCAATAACATGGGGTCGGGTGTCAGCGTCCGCGCAGACACGCGCGCCGCTTGGAACCAACCGGCGGAATGATCGGCCAACTCATACGGCGTCGCCAGTCCTTGCGCGATCAGAACTTCTTCAAGGCTCGTGTCATTGCGGGCCAGTTCCATATTCGCCCGCAGCATTTGCGCCGAGCTTAGCACGCCCTGATCCATCAGATATTGCCCGAAGGCACGTTGCTGTGGTGGTGGATCGGGGACAAGGGGCAACACAGACACGAAAAAGGTCTCCTGAACACTGTTCAGAAGACCTTGCCAGCCACGGGTTAACGGGCCGTTAACAGGTATTTAAATCGCTTAGGATTTACGCGCCGCCATGTTTTCGGCAAACCGTTCAAACAGATAAAAGCTGTCCTGCGGGCCGGGGCTGGCTTCGGGGTGGTGTTGTACGCTGAACACCGGGCGGCCTTCGACGGCGATGCCGCAGTTGGACCCGTCAAACAGCGACACATGGGTTTCCGACACACCGGCGGGCAGGCTTTGGGCATCCACGGCGAACCCGTGGTTCATGCTGGTGATTTCCACCTTGCCCGTGGTCATGTCCTTTACGGGATGGTTGGCGCCGTGGTGGCCGTGGTTCATCTTGATCGTTTTTGCACCCAGCGCCAGCGCCAGCATTTGGTGGCCCAGACAGATGCCAAACACAGGCAAATCCGCTTCCAGCACGCCCTTGATCATCGGCACGGCATATTCCCCGGTAGCCGCCGGATCGCCGGGGCCGTTGGACAGGAAGACGCCATCGGGGTTATGCGCCAGCACGTCGGCGGCAGTGGCGGTGGCGGGCAGCACGGTTACATCGCACCCGGCGCTGGCCAGACAGCGCAGGATGTTGCGTTTTGCGCCGTAATCAATTGCCACAACCTTGTGCTTGGGGGCGTCCTGACGGGTGTAGCCATCGGGCCAGGCCCACCGCATTTCATCCCAGCGATAGCTTTGCGCACAGGTCACGTCCTTGGCCAGATCCAGCCCCACCAGACCGGGGAAGGCACGGGCCTGCGCGACCAATGCTTCGATATCGAAATTCCCATCGGGGTCATGCGCCAGCGCCACATGCGGCGCACCCGATTGCCGGATGGCCCGCGTCAGGCGGCGGGTATCGACGCCACCAATTGCAATCCGCCCGCGCCGCGCCAGCCAATCGGTCAGCCGTTCAGCGGCCCGCCAGTTGCTGGGTTCGGTCGGGTCCCATTTCACCACCATGCCTGCCGCGACCGGATCGCCGGTTTCGTCGTCATCGGGGTTCACGCCGACATTGCCGATATGCGGAAAGGTAAAGGTCACGATCTGCCCGGCATAGCTGGGGTCTGTCATGATTTCCTGATAGCCGGTCATCGCGGTGTTGAAGCACAGTTCTGCCTGCGCCACACCAGTGGCCCCGAACCCTGTCCCATAAAAGATGGACCCATCGGCAAGGGCCAGGCAGGCAGTCGGGCGGGAAGAGGGCGTCTGGGCCATGTCACTAATCTCCGGCGGGGGGTTGGCAAATTGATGCGTAACTAAGGTCAGGGGCCGGTGGGGTCAAGGGGGACAGCCCCGCATTCGGGTGCTTTCTCATTCGTATATAGGACAGGGTAACGTGACGTATGCGCAACTTGATACATGACGCCAGATTGGCTAGGGTGCGCCTTTGATGCACACCCAAGGGGATGGGACCACATGGAATTGCGTGAACGGATCAACGCGGCCCTGAAACAGGCCATGAAGGACAAGGCTGCTGCGCGCCTGTCCACCCTGCGTCTGATCAATGCGGCCATCAAGGACCGTGATATTGCCGCCCGTGGCGAAGGCAAAGAAGACGGCGTCGGCAATGCCGAAGTGTTGGCCATTCTTGGCAAGATGGTAAAGCAACGTCAGGAAAGCGCCCGGACATACGAAGAAGCCGGGCGTCTGGATCTGGCCGAACGCGAAAGCGCCGAGGTCGTGGTGATCGAAGAATTCCTGCCCCGCCAATTGTCCGAGGACGAAATCGCGGCGGCACTGGACGCTGCGATTACGGCAACTGGTGCCAGCTCGATCCGCGATATGGGCAAGGTGATGGGCGAACTGAAAGGGAAATACACCGGGCAGATGGATTTCGGCGCGGTCGGCCCTTTGGTCAAGGATCGCCTGTCCGCCTGATCGGTGCGCTATGCGTGAAAATACACAAAGGGGGCCATCGCGGCCCCCTTTTTCCGTTATGGTGTCCTCAGGCGTTTCGCATGTCATCCAGCGCCGTGACCAGTTCGTCATACAGCGCTTTGCGTTCGTCCTCGGACAGGAAGCTGCCAATCTCGACCGTGCGGCCATTGCCTGTCAGCGTCACATAAAAGGGAACCGGCCCGCGGCTCAGATGTATTTCTGTCCGCGCCCAATAGCTGTTGCAGTCCCATTCCTGTGTGTTGCCCTTGCGATCTGTCCGGCGCAGATGGGCGGTTTGGGGGGTCAGGGTCAGTTCTTCCAGAATTTCGCCATCCCGATAGGATTTTTCCAATCCCCACCACAGCGCCGCCACCACGGCCAGAATAAAGGGCAGCAATCCCCATAGAAATACCGTGCCGATCAGCCCGTATAACGGCACAGTTCCCAGCACAAAGGCCATCAGGATCATCGCGGCAAACCCCCGGCGCGGCAGCGATCTGTGCGGCCACAATGACAAAACGCGGGTCTTGGGATCGGGGTGTGTCCACTGATAGGGCATCGCGGTTCCTTGGCGGTTCGGGGGTTAGTGCGAAGACGTGGCGGACAATGTGGCTGCGGTATCCAGATTCAGCACGCCCAATGTGTCGAACCCGCCCAGCACCGCGTCCACGGCCACTGTGGCCAGAATGATTCCCATCACCCGGCTGATCACGCTGGCCCCGGTTTCCCCGATAAACCGCTGCACCTGTACTGCCAGCAGCAGCAGGCCCAGCGTGATTGCCAGAACCACCACCAGCAGCGCGGCGGTTATGGCCTGATCGGGAATCGAATTGCGGTTATTGTCGGTCAAGATCACGATGGCCAACATCGCACCGGGCGAGGCGATAGAGGGCATCGCCAGCGGAAACACCGCACCGGACAGATGATTGCGATTGGCTTGTTCAATTTCGCTGCTGGGTTTCGAATCCCCAAAGATCATGGTCAAGGCAAACAGGAACAGCACGATTCCGCCTGCGATTTGGAACGACCCCAACCGAAGCCCCAGTGCTTCTAACAATATCTGCCCGCCCATCAGGAACAGCAGCAACACACCTGTGGCGACAATCACAGCCCGGATTGCAAAGCGGCGGTGCAATGCGGCAGGGACTTGGGTCACGGCAAACAGGAAAACCGGCACTGAACCTATTGGGTCAATCACCACGAACAGGGTGATGAACTCTCGCAGGATCAGGCTCCAGTCAAATGTCATGTGGCTCTCCGGTCAAAATGGGGCAGGGGGAATATTCAAAGCTTTTTATTGAAACGGCCCGGACATTTCTGTCCGGGCCATCATTTAGTTTTTGGTCAGGTCAACACCTTAGTGGGCGTGGCCTTTGTCCCAGTCTTCCTGCTTGGGCAGCGTTTCGAACGTATGTTCGGGCGGCGGCGAGGGCAGGGTCCATTCCAGCGTATCGGCGTATTCGTTCCAATAGTTGTTTTCGGTCACGCGCTTGCCCTTGAGCAGCGAGTAGATGACGATGCCGAAGAACAGCAGGAACGAGGCAAAGGACAGGAACGCGCCGGTCGACGAGATCTTGTTCCAATAGGCGAATGCCTCGGGGTAGTCGATGTAACGACGGGGCATACCCTGACGACCCAGGAAGTGCTGCGGGAAGAAGGTCAGGTTCACACCGATGAAGAACATCCAGAAGTGCAGCTTGCCGAAGAATTCGGGGTACTGACGGCCGGTCATTTTGCCGAAGTAGAAGTAAATCCCGGCAAAGATGGTGAACGCCGCCCCCATCGACATGGTGTAGTGGAAGTGCGCCACAACATAGTAGGTGTCGTGATAAGCACGGTCCACGCCAGCCTGCGACAGAACGATGCCGGTCACGCCGCCGATGGTGAACAGGATCAAGAAGCCGAAGGCGAACAGCATCGGGGTTTTGAACTCGATCGAGCCGCCCCACAGTGTTGCAATCCAGCTAAAGATTTTCACGCCTGTCGGCACAGCGATAACCATCGTCGCCAGCATGAAGTAGGACTGCTGGGTCAGCGACATGCCCACGGTGTACATGTGGTGTGCCCACACAACGAAGCCCAGTGCGCCAATCGCGATCAGCGCCCAAACCATCGGCAGGTAGCCAAAGATCGGTTTACGGGCGAAGGTCGAGAAGACGTGGCTGACAAGGCCAAAGCCCGGCAGGATCACGATGTACACTTCGGGGTGCCCAAAGAACCACAGGATATGCTGGTACAGGATCGGGTCACCGCCACCCGACGGATCAAAGAAGGTGGTGCCAAAGTTACGGTCGGTCAGCAGCATGGTGATTGCGCCCGCCAGAACCGGCAGCGACAGCAGGATCAGCCACGAGGTCACGAAGATCGACCAAGCAAACAGCGGAACCTTGAACAGGGTCATGCCGGGGGTGCGCATGTTCAGGAAGGTGGTGATCATGTTGATCGCGCCCAGAATGGACGACGCACCCGAAACGTGGACGGCAAAGATTGCCAGATCCATCGACATGCCGCCTTCGTTCACGGACAGCGGCGGGTACAGAACCCAGCCCACGCCGGACCCCAGTTGGCCGTTACCACCGGGCGACAGCAGCGACGCCACACCCAACGCGGTCCCGGCGAAATACAGCCAGAACGACAGGTTGTTCATGCGCGGGAACGCCATATCCGGCGCACCGATTTGCAGCGGCATGAAATAGTTGCCGAAACCGCCGAACAGGGCGGGAATCACAACGAAGAACATCATCAGAACGCCGTGATAGGTGATCATCACGTTCCACAGATGGCCGTTCGGTGTACATTCGCCAGCAGCCGCAGCGGTGAAGCGCGCGCCTTCCATGCACATGTACTGCACACCCGGCTCCATCAGCTCGAGGCGCATGTAGACGGTGAAACAAACAGAGATCAGACCGACAAGCGCCGATGTGATCAGATAAAGGATACCGATATCCTTATGGTTGGTGGACATGAACCAGCGGGTGAAGAAACCGCGCTGGTCCTCGTGTCCGTGGCCGTGGATGGCTGCGTCTGCCATGCTCTGTGCCTCCTGTTGGTGTGTTAAAGGGGCGCAAAGAGACTCTGCGCCCGTGGTCCAATTCCGGTTTTAGAATGCCGCGCAACTGGCGGCAATTGCCGAATTTGATGCAGATCAAATAATTTTGTCGCACCCTCTTGAATGCAGAGGGGGAAACGGGGCTAAATCCGCAACTTTTGGGCGATAACGCTGCTGTTGTCGCTGGCCGGGCTGATTTCCCCATTCCAAGGCCCGCCCAGATTCGCGCAAAAGAAAAGGCGCAGGGCCGGAACCCTGCGCCTTGATCCGTCAGTAACGGGCCGCTTATTCAGCGGGCATGGTTGCCAGATAGGCGGCAATATCTTCGCCACCTTTCTTCAGCTTATAGGTCATTTTGGTTTTGTTGGCGAAGCCGTGACCGTCCAGCCATTTTTTCGCGTCGACCACATATTCGGCAAGCGCTTCTTCGGTCCAGACAAAGCCAGCTTTTTGGGCGTCTTCCAGACCATCGCCATAGCTGAACCCTTCAACCGAGCCAGCCACACGACCAACCACGCCGTACAGGTTCGGGCCGGTTTTGCCGCCTTTCACGATGGATTCGCCTGCGGGGCTTTCGATCATGTGGCAGGATTTGCATTTCTTGAAGTTCTTTTCGCCATCGGCGGCGTCGCCTGCAAAGGCCGGTGCGGCCAGCGCGAACAGCGCGGCGGATGCGATCAGGACGTTTTTCATGTGCGTGCCTCTCTTTAGATTAGGAGTTACGGGTAGCGCGTTGGTGAATAGATACTGCACCAAACGGTGCTGGCAACAGGGGAATTTCCGGCAGAATTGTCGCAGTGATGCTAAAACTGCGCTTTTTGGGCAAATCTGCGCTGATGGGCCTTCTGCTTTTGGCTGTGACATTGTACTCGGCAGTCCTAATATCAAACCGATCAGGAGGACGCCATGACGACCAAGGTATTCATTGACGGCGAAGCCGGGACAACGGGGCTGCAAATCCGTGACCGCCTGATCGACCGTGCCGATGTTGAACTGATTCAGATTGACCCGGATAAGCGCAAGGACGATGCCGCCCGGCACGATGCTTTTGCCGCTGCGGATGTGGCCATTCTGTGCCTGCCGGACGATGCTGCGCGTGCCGCTGTCGCGCTGTCGGCTGATCTGGATACCCGGATCATTGACGCCAGCACCGCCCATCGGGTGAACCCGGACTGGGCCTTTGGCCTGCCTGAACTGTCTGCCGAACAGGCCGCGCGGATCAAAGCCGCCCGCTATGTCGCCAATCCGGGCTGTTATTCCACCGGCGCTATCGCCCTGCTGGCCCCGCTGGTGGGCGCGGGCCTGATACCGGCGGATGCCCCGCTGACGATCAATGCCATCAGCGGCTATACCGGCGGTGGGAAGGCGTTGATCGCGGAATATGACGCAGGCACCGCCCCGGCGGCTTTCATCTATGCGACCGGGCAGAAACATAAACACTTGCCCGAAATCGTCGCCTATTCCGGCCTGTCCGCCACGCCGATTTTTGTGCCATCGGTCGGCAACTTCGCACAGGGCATGGCGGTGCAAATCCCGCTGCACCTGTCGGCGCTGGGAACCGGGGCCACGATGCAATCGCTGCATGACGCGCTGTCGGCGCATTACGCTGGGGGCGGCAATATATCTGTCCTTCCGATCGAGGATCAGGGAAGCCGCATCGACCCCACGGCGCTGAACGACACCAACCGGCTTGAAATCTCGGTCCGGGGCGACGCCTCCACCGGCCGCGCGGTGCTGATCGCGGTGCTGGACAACCTGGGCAAAGGCGCATCGGGCGCTGCCGTGCAAAACCTGGACCTGATGATCAGCGCGTGATTACGGTAGGGACGAGACATAGAAAAACCCGCCCAATTGGGCGGGTTTTTTGTTTTGGGGAAGCAAGGCTGGTTCCCTGCATTGCTATGGCTGATTAGAAGAAAGTGACAATATGTTCGCCAAGCCCGAACCAATCCCAGACCCCTTCCAGCACCAGCACATCGGACGAAAAGTCAGCAAATCGTAACTCGATCCCGGTTTCACCCCATGCGCCAAACAGGTTCACCACGTCTTGCGGGTGTCGCCATACACCATCGACTTCGTTGATCCACAGACTTAGATCCAGTGCCAGAGTATCGCCTTCGGATATGCTGAAATCGCGGATCACATCGTTGCCTTCTCTGATAGAGAAAAAGAACGTATCAGCCCCGCTCCCCCCCGAAAGCGTGTCATGTCCTGCGCCCCCTGTCAGCGAGTCGTCATCCGCCCCGCCATTCAGGAAATCGTCCCCGTCGCCGCCGAGTAGAGTGTCCTCTCCGTTGCCGCCCCACAGCGTATCATCGTGATTTTCGCCTGAAAGGAGGTCATCTCCGTCCGCCCCCATCAACAAATCGAGGCCGTTTCCACCTTCCAGCGTGTCCCGCCCAGACCCACCGGACATAGTGTCGCTACCGTCGCCGCCATAAAGGGTGTCATATCCATCGCCGCCCCAAAGTTCGTCTGATCCAGCGCCACCCCAAATGGTGTCCCACTCGCCACCGGCATAAACCGTGTCATTCCCATCGCCGCCTTCGATGATATCGAAACCATCGCCGCCGCCGATCAGGTCGTCACCATCGCCACCGTTTAGCAAATTTCTGATGCCGGAGCCGCCCCAGATTTCATCATTTCCGGCACCGCCATCCAGCGTGTCATCATCCGCGCCGCCATAAAGGGTGTCATTCCCATCGCCACCGATAAGTGTGTCAGCACCATTCCCTCCGCCGATCAGGTCATTGCCGGTTCCGCCATTTAAACTGTCATCAGAATAATCGGAGCCGCCCCAGATTTCGTCGTCCCCGCCCATGCCGTAAACCGTGTCACTGCCGTTTCCTGCATAGATCGTGTCGTTGCCATCTTGTGCGCTTTCGGTTGAATCGTCGCCATATATCAGGTCGAAACCATCGCCGCCGCCAATCAGATCGGCCCCAATACCGGCATAGACTGTGTCCTCTCCTGCGCCGGTCCAGATGATATGATTTGTCGCTGCGGCCAGATTGCGGGTGACCTCGTAAACAGATGTCACCAGATCGTTTCCGGCGCCCGCATAGATGCTATCGTGCCCATTCTGACTGTCGAAATACCGCAGAATGAATGTGTCATTTCCATTCCCACCATCCAGAAGGTCAGTGCCCCAACCGGCACTCAGGTGGTCATCACCGGCGCCTCCTCTCAGGTGGTCTGCAAAGTTGGTGCCTGTGGCGGTTACACTGGCCCGGATCAAGGATGTGATTGGTCCGTTCAGTAGCGTGAGGCCCGCTGTCGCCCCACTGGCGTCGATCACGATGGGGGATTCCGACATCAAATTGACAAGATACTCATGGTAGCCGCCATCGTTGAATTCGGAAAGCGCCCTGACGAATTCTACCAAACCCCAGTCGATCCCGGTAATCGTGGTCTGTACCGCGCCATTTAGGGAAAAGGAAAAGCCGCTGATCCGTCCAGCTACCGGATTACTTTCATCATCCAGCATCAGTCCGGTGCCTGTAATTGTCGTCACAACTCCGGTATCGGGTTGGCGCATAACAATTCGCGTATCGCTGTCACTGATATTTTCGACGTTCAGCCCGTCATTTCCAAAGAACCCGGCATCAATCAGAATGTTGTCTGGTCCGGTAAAAGTGATCAGCATGTTATTGGCTCCGTTCAAAATATTGGACAGCTAGGCTCAGGACCCATTAATCGGCTTGAGATCGCATTGGTCGCATGCTTCAAATCCCCAAACTTTCAGGGGGTATCATGAGCAATCTATTTTGGCTGACCGACGAACAGATGGCGCGGCTGCGACCGTTCTTTCCC
>NZ_FXTO01000002.1 GCF_900182725.1 Thalassovita litoralis | reverse complement strand
GGCGGCGGGTCGCCACCCGATATGACCGCTGCCCCGAAGTCTTCCTCTCGGCCATCGCTCTCGCCGCAACAGTCATGTTTTGGTTATGAGTCCTGAGCCTAATCAGCCCGTGTTTATTGTCAGGGATGATCGCGGCGGGCTGGTATCCGACCGTCAGGCGCAAATCCGCCGTCTGCAACAAAAGAACACCCGTATCGAAATTCGCGGAACGGTTTGCCTGTCCTCTTGCACGATGTATCTGGGTGCCGACAATGTCTGCGTCGTGCCGCGAACCCGCTTTGGGTTCCACGGTCCCAGCGATCACGGCAAACCGCTCTCGCATCCTCAGTTCGATTACTGGTCACAGGTGATTGCGGACCATTACCCGAAGCATCTGGCCCGCTGGTACATGCAAACCGCCCGACATCTGTCACAGGGCTATTACCATCTGACCGGCGCGCAATTGATTGAAATGGGCTTTCCCAATTGCGATGCCGATATTCACTAAATCGCGTCGTGATAGCTTTCAGTTCTGTGGGTTGATCACATCATATGCCGAAGATATTCCACCAACATCCGGGTTGAACCGTCTTTGGTGTCCCCCCCGTCTGCCCCCTCTAATAAGGGTTGCAGGGCTGTGGCCAGTTCCTTTCCCAGTTCAACGCCCCACTGATCAAAGGAATTGATCCCCAAGATCACCCCCTCTACAAAAACCCGGTGTTCATACAGCGCCACGATCTGCCCCAGCCGCCGTGGAGTCAGCAGGTCATACACCAAGGTCGTCGAAGGTCGATTGCCCGGAAAAGTCCGGTGCCGGGCCAGTTGCTCCGCCGCTTTGCCCGACAGCCCCTTGGCATGGGCTTCGGTCAATGCCACATCGAATGATCGGCCACACATCAACGCTTCGGACTGCGCCAGACAATTCGCCACCAGCAACCGATGCTGATGCGCCAAATCCGGTTCATGCCCCCGCGCGCCCACCATGAATTCACACGGCACAACGGCTGTCCCCTGATGGATCAGCTGATAAAATGCGTGCTGCCCGTTGGTGCCGGGTTCCCCCCAGACAACCGGGCCAGACACATACCCCAGCGGCGTACCGTCCATAGCCACGGATTTGCCGTTACTTTCCATCTCTAGCTGCTGAAGATAGGCAGGCAGTCGTGACAGACGTTGTTCATAGGGCAGAACCGCCCGCGTGGGATAGCCACAAATCTGATGATGCCAAATCCCAACCAGCGCCAACAGAACCGGCAGGTTATCCATCAACGGTGCAGCGCGGAAATGCGCATCCATCGACGCGCCCCCCTCCAGAAACGCCGCGAAATCATCCGCCCCAATGGCAATCATCAGCGACAGGCCAATCGGCCCCCACATGGAATATCGCCCGCCAACCCAATCCTCGAATCCGAACACCCGGTCAGGCGGGATGCCAAATTCTGCGGTTTTATCCTCGGCAGTCGACAGGGCCACAAATTGCGCTGCTGGCTCCGCTACCCCCGCCGCCAGCCAGCGCTTTGCCGTCTGGGCATTGGTCATGGTTTCAGTCGTGGTAAAGGTTTTCGAGGCCACGATCACCAGCGTGGTTTTCGGGTTCAGCGGGGCCAGCACATCATGGATTTGCGCCCCATCCACGTTGGACACGAAATGCACCCTTGGTCCGTCGCAATAGGGCGCCAGCGCCGCCACCCCCATGACTGGACCCAGATCAGACCCGCCAATGCCGATATTAACCACATCGGTGATCTGCCCGCCGGGTCCGGCAAATGCACCGCTGCGTACCGCCTCGGCGAATATTTCCATCCGCGCCCGCGTGGCCCGCACCTCGGGCATGACATCCTGCCCGTCCACCGCAATCACCGCATCCTTTCCGGCCCGCAACGCCGCGTGTAATACCGCGCGCCCTTCGGTCCGGTTGATCCGGTCGCCGCGAAACATCGCTGCCCGCCGCTCCGCCAATCCGGCCTGTTCGGCCAGTGCGATCAGTTCGGCACGAATCCCGGCGTCAATCGCCGTCTTGCTGTAATCGAAAAACAGGCCATCAAACCCGGCAGAAAACCCCTTGGCCCGATCTGGATCGGTATCAAACAAATCCGTAATCCGCCGTGTCCGGGTATCTTCCCGCAAGGCCAACAAGGTGTCAAAATTCATTCTTTCTAATCCACCCAATGTATCATGGCGTCATCCAACAGCGCCGCAATCGGCGCCTGTTCCGGTGGCAAGTCCTTTGCGCGGCCCAAAGCTGCCCGCTTCTCTGCTCCGGTAATCACAATATGTAACGATAATGCTTCGCGCAGAACCCGCGCAGTCAGACTAATGCGCGGTTCAGGTTGGCTGGGGCTGCGCATCGTCACCAGAAGCGGGGCATCCGGGGCCAATGCCGCCGTCAGGTTATCCCCATCCGGGAACAGTGATGCCGTGTGCATGTCGTCCCCCATCCCCAATAGCGCCACCGAAATCGGCAAATAAGGCCGGATCACCTGTTCCAGCTGCGCCAGCGCCAGTTCAGGCGTATCTGCTGACGCATAAAGCGGCAGCATCCGCGCCGCAGCGGCCCGCCCCACCAGCAACCGTTCCCGCACTAAACGGGTATTGGAGCGCGGATGATCCGCAGGCACCCAGCGTTCATCGCTCAGCAGCACATCCACGCGGTTCCAATCCAGATCAGCGGCACACAGCGCATCAAAGATCGGTCCCGGCGTAGTCCCGCCCGGCACCACCAACAGCGCCCTTTCCTCGTGCATCAAGGTGGCGGTCAATTCCCCAGCCAGCTTTTGGGCCAGATCAATCGCCATCATATCACGATCCGCATAGGTCAGCAGTTTCACGCGCGTATGTCCCTCCATTTACGCCCGTCCTTGTGCATCAGGGCCAGCGCCTCGTCCGGGCCGGACGATCCGGTTTCATAAGACAGCGGCTTATCCTCCCGCTCCTCCCACGCGGCCACGATCGGATCGGTCCAGGCCCAGGCGGCTTCGACCTCGTCACCGCGCATGAACAGGGTTTGGTTGCCACGCACCACATCCATGATCAACCGCTCATAAGCATCCGGCACATCCTCGGCATCCGGTCCCAGCGCCTCGGTAAAGGTCATGTCCAGCGGCACATCCACCAAACGCATCCCCCCCGGTCCCGGTTCCTTGATCGTCACGTCCAGATCAATGCCTTCGTTCGGTTGCAACCGGATCGTCAGGATATTCCGGTGCCGCCCGCTGTCCTGATCGAAAATGTTATGCGGGGCTTCTTTGAACACCACAGCGATTTCACTGGTCCGCGCCTTCAGCCGTTTCCCCGTGCGCACATAAAACGGCGTCCCGGCCCAACGCCAGTTGATCACATGCAGTTTCAGGGCAATGAAACTTTCAGTCAGGGATTTGGGGTTTTCCACATGTTCCAGATAGCCGGGCTTATCCTCGTCCTCCAGATATTGCCCGCGCACGATCTGCGCCGGGTCCACCTCGCCCAATGCGCGGATCACCTTTAGCTTTTCATCGCGCACGGCATCCGGGTCAAATTTGGCGGGGGGTTCCATCGCGATCAGACACAACAATTGCATCAGATGGTTTTGCACCATATCGCGCATGGCCCCGGCCCGATCATAATAATCGCCGCGCCCGCCCACACCCACGGTTTCCGCCACCGTGATCTGGATGTGATCCACGTAATGACTGTTCCAAAGGGGTTCAAACAACATGTTCCCAAAGCGCAACGCCATCAGGTTTTGCACGGTTTCCTTGCCCAGATAATGATCAATCCGGTAAATCTGGCTTTCGTCGAAATGATCCGCCAGTGCCTTGTTCAGCGCCCGCGCCGAGGCCAGATCCCGCCCGAACGGTTTTTCCACCACGATCCGCGTGTCATGATCGGCCATACCGTGCTGGTGCAACCGCAAGGCCAGATCGCCAAACAGGCTTGGGCCAACGGAAAAGTAAAACGCCCGCACCCGCCCCGGATGCATTTTGGCCGCCAGTTCCCCCCAACCTTTATCCCCGCGTGCATCCAACGTGACATAGGACAGGATTTGCTGAAACCGCGTGATCGTGCCCGGCTCGCACCCCGAATGATCCCCATTGAATTCAATCAGCGCCTCGGCGACGAAAGCCCGGTATTCGGCGTCGTCCATATCGGACCGCGCCGCGCCGATGATCCGCGTGCCTTCCTCCATCTGGCCAGCACAGAAACGCCGGAACAACGCCGGAAGAATTTTCCGCCGCGCCAGATCGCCCGTACCCCCAAAAACAACCAGATCGAAAGGGTCGACCGGAATGATCCGCGATGCCATTCTGTTCCCTCGCGCTTTATCCTGTGTGACCGGACACCCCCGGCGGTTTCGAGTGCTATGCCAGCGGTCACAACCGCCTTTGTCCTTTCTACCACCCCCAGCCTCTTTCACAATGGCGTCAGGCATCAAAGCGTTGCTTTTCTCTGGCGGCGTCAGACGTTAGCCTGCATAGCATACACACGCCGTCATGACATTTGCCTGATTTCAAGAGGTTTCGATGAAGGATTCCCACAGCCCGACCGCCAATCAGGGAAAATTCCGCGATCCGCAGCACACCGCAGATGGGCAAGATCGCGCCCGCGTGGCACTGACGCATCCCGAAACGCTGTGGTTCAATACCGGAACCCTGTGCAATATCACCTGCGCCAATTGCTATATTGAAAGCTCCCCCAGCAATGACGCGCTGGTTTATCTGACAGCGGATGACGTGGCCAATTATCTGGCGCAGGTCCGCACCCGCAACTGGCCGCTGCACGAAATCGGTTTCACCGGGGGCGAGCCGTTTATGAATCCTCAGATCATCGACATGGCCCGCCTGTCGCTGGAGGCCGGATTCGAGGTTTTGATCCTGACCAACGCCATGCTGCCCATGATGCGCCCCGCCATGCGCAACGGGATCAAGGCGCTGAACGCGGCCCACCCCGGCAAGCTGACCCTGCGGGTGTCACTGGATCATTGGGACGAACGCCGCCACGATGCCGAACGCGGCACGGGCAGCTTTGCCAAAACCCTGAAGGGCATGGATTTCCTGCGCGATGCAGGCATCCCCATGACAGTCGCGGGCCGCGCGCTGTGGCACGAAAGCGATACAACAGCCCGGCAGGGCTATGCCGATCTGTTCGCACGGCAGGGTTATGCGATTGACGCGTTCAACCCGGCTCGCTGTGTGCTGTTCCCCGAAATGGACCTGAGCGCCGAGGTGCCGGAAATCACCACCGCCTGCTGGGGCATTCTGAACAAATCCCCCGACGACGTGATGTGTGCCTCGTCCCGCATGGTGGTCAAACGCAAAGGCGCAGACCGCCCCGTGGTGCTGGCCTGCACCTTGCTGGCCTATGATCCCCAGTTTGAACTGGGGGAAACATTGGCCGAGGCAGAAAAAGACGTGGCCCTGAACCACCCCCACTGCGCCAAATTCTGCGTATTGGGCGGGGCAAGCTGTTCTGCCTGACACCCCTTTCAGGGCAACGCCTGCGGCGAGCGGAACAAGGGGGCTTTGCCCCCTCTGGCCTGCGGCCATCACCCCCAGAGTATTTGCGATCAGAAAGAAGCAGGTTGGTTTCTTTCTGATTTGAAATACTCAATGCACAGCAGAATTTACAGGATCGACGGCCAAGAGATTTCGCCCCCCCCCACCAGCGCCCGCACCCCGGTGGTGGTCGGGCAGGACGTGGGCAATCCGCGCTGCACCCGTGCCGCCAAAAAGGCAAAGGCCTGCGCTTCCAGCATGTCGCCGTCCAGTCCCACCTCCTCGACTGCGTGAACCGGGCAATCCAGACCGACGCGCAGCATTTCCATCAACACCGGATTATGCCGCCCGCCACCCGTGACCAGCATCTGATCGGGGGAGCTGGGACAATGTTCCATCGCCTGCATCACGGCAGCGGCGGCCATGCCCGTCATTGTCGCGGCGGCATCCGCGTCATCCAGTTCGCGCACCAGTTCCAGCATGTCGGCAAACGCATCCCGATCCAGCGACTTCGGCGGCATCCGGCGGAAATAGATGTCATCCAGAAAAAGCTCCAGCGCCCCGGCGACCACTTCGCCCTGCGCCGCCAGCGCCCCGCCCTGATCGAATGCTTCGCCCCGGCGTTCCATCATCAGATCGTTCAGCGGCGCATTGGCCGGGCCGGTATCGAATGCCAGCAAGGCGCCCGGTTCCTCGGGGGTGGCACGCGTGGGATCGACCCATGTCAGATTGCCCACGCCGCCCAGATTCAGGAAACACAGCGGCTTTTTCGCGCCGATCCACTGCGCACAGGCGAAATGATAGAAGGGGGCCAGCGGTGCGCCCTGCCCGCCCATCCGCACATCGGCACTGCGGAAATCCCAGACCACGGGGATTCGCAATTCTTCGGCCAGACGCGCCCCATCGCCCGCCTGATGGGTGCCGCGCCCATCGGGATCATGCGCCAGGGTCTGACCATGAAACCCCGCCAGCGCCGCGCCGCCGATACCACGCATCAGATCAATATGCGCCTCCTCGACCAGTTGCGCGGCGGCTGCCACGCCATCCTCGCCGGGCCATTTGCCCAATGCATTGCGCAGCACGGCCTGTTCCTGCGCAGAATAGGCCCGATAGCCGGTTTCGCCAAAATCCAGAATGCGCTGCCCGTCAGTCAGCACCATCGCCGCATCCACCCCATCCAAGGAAGTGCCGGACATCGTACCCAAGACCCATTGAGGTTCCGCTGTTTTCATACCCCAACCCTGCTGAAAACTGGTTTCGCTCTTGCCGATTGCACACTATACAGTGCCGCGCAACGCTCAATAGGAACAAAACGATGACTTACCATCCCAAATCGGACTTCATGAACGTCATGATGGAACGCGGTTATATCGCGGATTGCACCGATTATCAGGGCCTTGACGAGGCGCTGAGCAATGGGGTGGTCCCGGCCTATATCGGCTTTGACGCAACGGCGAAATCGCTACACGTCGGTTCGCTGATCCAGATCATGATGTTGCGCTGGCTGCAAAAGACCGGCCACCAGCCGATCACCCTGATGGGCGGCGGCACAACCAAGGTGGGCGATCCCAGCTTCCGCGCCGATGAACGCCCGCTGCTGACGGCCGGTCAGATCGACGACAATATCGCCGGGATCAAGAAGGTTTTCGCCAAGTACTTGGATTACGACCGGGCTGACACGCCTGCCCTGATGCTGAACAATGCCGAATGGCTGGACGGGCTGAACTACCTGGATTTCCTGCGCGACATCGGGCGACATTTCAGCGTCAACCGGATGCTGAGCTTTGAATCCGTGAAATCGCGGCTGGACCGGGAACAATCGCTGTCCTTCCTTGAATTCAACTACATGATCCTTCAGGCCTATGACTTTCTGGAACTGAACCGCCGGTATGGCTGTCTGTTGCAGATGGGCGGGTCGGACCAGTGGGGCAATATCGTCAACGGGATCGACCTGACCCGCCGCGTTCTGGATCATGAAATTTACGGCCTGACCAGCCCACTGCTGACCACCTCGGACGGGAAAAAGATGGGCAAAACCGCCGACGGGGCGGTCTGGCTGAATGCCGACATGCGTTCGCCCTATGAATTCTGGCAGTTCTGGCGCAACACCACCGATGCCGATGTGGGCCGTTTCCTGAAGCTGTACACCGAGCTGCCGGTCGAAGAATGCGAACGGCTGGGGGCTTTGCAAGGGTCAGACATCAACGCGGCCAAGATCATTCTGGCGAATGAGGTGACAACCCTGTGCCACGGGGCCGAAGCCGCCGCAGCCGCCGAAGCCACCGCCCGCGAGGTGTTCGAGAAAGGCGGCGTTGGCGATGATCTGCCCACCGTGGAACTGACCCGCGCGGAACTGAGCGACGGGCTGTCCATCGTGCAGGCGCTGGTGCGGTCTGGCCTGTCGAAATCGGGCAAGGACGCCAAACGCCTGATCGCCGAAGGCGGGGCAAAGATCGACGACCAACCACTGACCGACGCCGGGATGATGCTGGACGCGGGGGCGCTGTCTGCGCCAGTGAAACTGTCTGCGGGGAAAAAGCGCCACGCGCTGATCAAACTGGCGGACTAAGCCCCCTGCCCTGAAAATCTGCGCTTCCCCTGCCGAAACCACGGCGGGGGAAGCCATACACCACAGGGCACGGCCCGCCGCGGATATGCTACAGCGGCAGCGCCGTGGTGGATTTGATTTCCTCCATCGACAGCAGCGCCGTGACGTTGTGGACTTTCACCTCGGAAATCAGCGACTGATAGAATACATCATACGCCCGCGCGTTTTTCACCCGCACCTTTAGGATATAGTCGATATCCCCCGCCAGCCTGTGCGCCTCTTGCACCTCGGGGCGGTCTTGCAGGGCTTTCAGGAATTTGCGCTGCCAGTCCGCTTCGTGTTCAGACGTGCGGATCAACACGAAAAAACACGCATCAAACCCCAGCTTTTCCGCATCCAGAACCACAGTTTGCGGCCCCATAACGCCCGCTTCGCGCATTTTGCGGATGCGATTCCAAACCGGGGTCTTTGACGACCCCACCTTGCGGGCGATTTCATCCAAAGACTGCCCCGCGTCTTTCTGAAGCTCCACAAGGATTTTTCTGTCTGTGTCATCTAACCGAACCGACATTTCCTTCTCCTTACCTTCGGAAGAATATTTACCCATCCGTAGCACTCAAAAATGACATTGTCCTTATTTTTTCCTACATATGGCGCAAATAGGGGAATTTTTCCTATATTACCCCCAAGAAAAACCAACCGCACCACATGCAGCAAGGATAAGCCCGATGTCCCGCCCTTTTACCCCCAAGGTGATCACCGCCAACGCCCTTCTGGAAGGGGACGTGGTTTATTTCACCCCACAGGACAATTGGACCCGGCACATGTCCGAGGCCGAACTGATCGAGGACGAGGCCCACGCACAGGTGCGCCTGCTGGATGCTGAACGCCAGCAAAATCAGATTGTCGGCGCATATCTGGCCGATGTCGCCAAAGGGCCGAACGGTCCCGAACCCACCCACTTCCGCGAGGATTTCCGCCGTACTGGTCCCTCGAACTACTTCCACGGCAAACAGGCAGAGGTCGCATAATGTACAGCTATTCCGAATTCGATCACGCCTTTCTGGCGGCCCGCAATGCGCAGTTCCGCGCACAGGTTCAGCGCCGGATTGATGGGTCGCTGACCGAGGATGAATTCCGCCCCCTGCGTCTGATGAACGGGCTGTATCTGCAATTACACGCTTATATGCTGCGGGTGGCCATACCCTATGGCACATTGTCTGCCGCACAAATGCGCCAACTGGCCCTGATCGCGGATAAGTGGGACAAGGGCTATGGTCATTTTACCACCCGTCAGAACATCCAGTATAACTGGCCCAAACTGCCGGATGTGCCAGATATGCTGGACGCGCTGGCGCAGGTGAACCTGCACGCCATCCAGACCAGTGGCAACACCATCCGCAACGTGACCGCCGACCATTTCGCCGGGGCCGCAGCCGATGAAATCGCCGATCCCCGCCCCGTGGCTGAACTGCTGCGGCAATGGTCCACCGACCACCCGGAATTCCAATTCCTGCCGCGCAAATTCAAAATCGCTGTGACTGGCAGCGATCAGGACCGCGCCGTGATCCGCGCCCATGACATCGGCATTCAGATTGTCCGTCAGAATGGCGAAATCGGCTACAGGATCATCGTGGGCGGGGGCCTGGGCCGCACGCCCGTTATTGGCAAAGTCATCAATGACTTCCTGCCGCAAGCCGACCTGCTGCCCTATCTGGAGGCGGTCGTGACCACCTATAACCTGCTGGGGCGGCGCGATAACAAATACAAGGCGCGGATCAAGATCACCGTCAATGAAAACGGGCTGGATACGTTCCGCGAACTGACCGAGGCGCGGTTTGCCGAAATTCGCCCCCTGTTCAAAGGCATGGATCAGGACGCGCTGGCCGCAATCGCCGCACAGTTCGCCCCGCCTGCATTCCTGCACAAAGATACCGCCGCCTATGACACCACATATCAGGCAGACCCGGTTTTCCGGGCGTGGGCTGATACCAACCTGCACGCGCACCGCGCCGATGGGTATGCCATTGTTACCGTATCGCTAAAGGCACACGGCCAGACGCCCGGCGATGCCAGCAGCGACCAAATGCGCCTTCTGGCCGATCTGGCCGAAGCATACGGCCACAACGAATTGCGCATCAGCCACGAACAGAACGTGATCTTGCCGCATGTCCATAAATCGGACCTGCCCGCGCTTCATGCCGCGTTGAAAACCGATGGGCTGGCTACGGCCAATGTGGGGCTGATCAGCGATATTATCGCCTGCCCCGGCATGGATTATTGCGCCCTTGCAACCGCGCGGTCCATTCCCGTGGCGCAACAGATTGCCCAACGGTTCGACGAACTGAAGCTGGAACATGACATCGGCCCGCTGAAGATCAAAATCTCGGGCTGCATCAACGCCTGCGGGCATCACCATGTCGGTCATATCGGCATTCTGGGTCTGGATCGTGCCGGGGTGGAAAACTACCAGATCACCCTTGGCGGTGACGGCACACAGGACGCCGTGATCGGCGAACGCGCCGGGCCGGGCTTTGCCTATGATGAAATCGTCGACGCCATCGAACGGATCGTCCGCGCCTATCTGGACCTGCGCGAAACACCCGAGGAAACCTTTCTTCAGGCCTATCGTCGCCTTGGCGCCGCGCCGTTCAAGGACGCGCTATACCCGGAGGCATCGCGGAAAAATGCCGCTTGAGCAACCCCTTGGCCCTATTCAGGAACGGGTCGATCACCTGAACCGGCGCTATCAGCATCACGCCGCCAGCGCCGTTCTGAAACGCGCCAT
Organism: Thalassovita litoralis; assembly: GCF_900182725.1. Lineage (GTDB taxonomy): Bacteria > Pseudomonadota > Alphaproteobacteria > Rhodobacterales > Rhodobacteraceae > Thalassobius > Thalassobius litoralis. The sequence goes on along the minus strand of NZ_FXTO01000002.1, from coordinate 301,409 downwards.
GTCGGACCCACAGGTGGGCCGTATCGCGATGGTGTCCTCTTTCGGGGCGGAAAGCGTGGTGCTGCTGCATATGGTGGCAATGGTGGATCGCACAACGCCGGTGCTGTTCATCGACACCCAGATGCTATTCCCCGAAACGCTGGATTATCAGCAAGAGGTGGCGCAAAAGCTGGGCCTGACGGATGTGCGCGTGATCCACGCCAACCCGCAAGAGCTGGATGCCGAAGACCCCTATGGCGCGTTGCATCTGCGCGATACCGATGCCTGCTGTGATCTGCGCAAAACCCGCCCGCTGGAACAGGCGCTTAGCGGGTTTGACGCTTGGATCACCGGGCGCAAACGGTTTCAGGGTGCCAGCCGCGCCGCGCTGGACTTCTTTGAAAGCGAAGAAGATCGGCGGATCAAGGTGAACCCGCTGGCCCATTGGGACAAGGGCGATGTGCAGGATTATATGATCAACAACCGCCTGCCACGGCATCCGCTGGTGGCGCGGGGCTATCCGTCAATCGGGTGCCGCCCCTGCACATCCCCCGTCAAACCCGGCGAGGACGAACGCGCGGGCCGCTGGCGTGGCAGCGAAAAAATTGAATGCGGCATCCATCTGGTAGATGGCAAAATGGTAAGAACGGGAACTGCCCAATGACTGTAATCGTAACCGACACGGGCTTTGCCCCTGATGACTGGACCGATGGGTTCACCGCGCTGACCGATGCCGCGAATGATGTGGTGGCGGTTGATCTGCCCTCGGACGCAGACCCCGACGCGCTGGCGGGGCATTTGACCGCCCTGCGCATGATCCGCGTGGATTTTCCCAGCTTTGCGGACGGTCGCGGGTTTACGCTAGCCAAACGCCTGCGCCTGATGGGCTATACCGGGCGGCTGCGGGCCAAGGGGCATGTGATTGCGGATCAATACGCTATGGCCCGCCGCTCTGGCTTTGACGAGGTGGAAATCAGCAACGACCTGGCTGCCCGCCAACCCGAAGATCAGTGGGTTTTCCGGGCCGATTGGCGCGCCAACGACTATCAGTCGCGGCTGCGGGCGGGATAATTCCCGTCTTCGCCTTTCATCTGACATGGATCAAAGATAACTGGGGAATGCCGGTTTACTGACCGGCACGAAAGAGACACATGACCGAGATTAGACCAGTGACCGAAGCGAAAGCCGTAAAAGTCCCCCACCTGCCCGACGCCCAGACCGTGACCGAGGTCAAACACTGGACCGACCGGCTGTTTTCTTTCCGGTGTACCCGCCCCGCATCTTTGCGGTTCCGGTCTGGTGAATTCGTGATGATTGGCCTGATGGGCGATCCCGATCCCAATACCGGCAAGCAAAAACCGCTGTTGCGCGCCTATTCCATTGCCTCGCCGTCCTGGGACGAGGAACTGGAATTTTATTCGATCAAGGTTCAGGATGGCCCACTGACCAGCCGCCTGCAACATATTCAGGTGGGCGATGAAATCATCCTGCGCCCCAAACCCGTTGGGACGCTGGTGCATGACGCCCTGCTGCCCGGCAAACGGATTTGGTTCTTTGCCACCGGCACCGGATTTGCACCTTTTGCGTCGCTCCTGCGTGATCCGCAGACCTATGCAGATTATGACGAGGTGATCATCACCCACACCTGCCGCGAAGTGGGCGAACTGACCTATGGCAAGGAACTGATCGATTCGATCCGGCAGGATGAATTGCTGGCCGAACTGATCGGCGAAGGGTTCCACGAAAAGCTGCGCTACTATCCCACCACCACCCGCGAACAAAGCCCGAAAATGGGCCGGATCACCGATCTGATGCGCGATGGGACAGCGTTCCGGGATCTGGGCGTTGAACCGATCCACCGCGAAACCGACCGCGCGATGGTTTGCGGCAATCTGGCCTTCAATCTGGAAATCAAGCAAATGCTGGAAGATTACGGCCTGCGCGAAGGGGCCAATTCCCAGCCCGCCGAATATGTGGTGGAAAAGGCGTTTCTGGACTGATCCCGCCCCATCCCCAAAACAAAACGCCGCGCCCTATTGGGACGCGGCGTTTTCTATTTTTCGGTAGCCAGAATTACAGGCCCAAACGGTTGCGCACCTGCGCCAGCACCTCCTTCAGCAGATCGGGATTATCCTTGGCCTGTTTCAGGGCGGCTTTGGTGGTCAGCTTCACGCTGGCATTCATATCCGAGCCATCAATCGCTTCGATTGCCTTGTCATAATCAAAGCCGTCGACAGTGAACAAATCCGACAACGCGGCCTTGTCAGAGGTTTCTTCCTGCGTCACCGCATTCGCCGTATCAGTTGCGGTTTCAGCGACGGCTTCCGCAGCACCGGCAGCCTTTTCCTCGACAGCTTCAGCAACATTTGCGCCGGTGTCCTTGGCTGCCTCTACCGCTGCCCCAGCTTTGTCCATCGCCGTATCTGCGGCATCCTTGGCGGCTTCGACTGCATCGCCAGCCGCATCCTTGGCCGCTTCCACGGCGTCACCGGCAGCCTCTTTTGCGGCCTCAGCCGCCTCGGCCGCTTTTTCCTTGGCTGCTGCCGCGGCAGCTTCGGCTGCTTCACGGGCCTCTTGCGCAGCCTTTTCGGCGGCCAAACGCGCTTCTTCTGCGGCGGCTTTTGCCTGATCGGTCAGGGTGTCATCCTGTACGGGCTGGGTTTGCACCGGCTTGGGGTCAGAAACCGTTGCAGTTTCCGCCGGGGTTTGCGGTTCATCTTTCGGGCCGAAAACAACATATCCGACCACAGCCAGCGCCACGACCACCACAATCCCGATAATGTTTTTCATAATCCAATCCTTCATCTGTGGGAAAGGCCACCATGCCCAACCCTGTCCCGTCACGACATGAGGTCACCCGCCTGCAACAACAAGGGGGAAAAGCGCCCGTTTTCCGTCATCGGCACAGAATTGCCGCTTGAAGAAAGCAACCACGACGTCTACTTTACGTCCTCGAAATTTCGTCAATTATCGAAGGAAGAAAACCATAGCTCGCAGACCTCACAACGCGCCGCCCACCCGCGATACCGGCCCCCGGATCAATGATCGCATCCGCGCACCTGAAATCCGCCTGATTGGCGCAGATGGTGAAAACGTCGGTGTGGTGACGCCGCAACATGCCCTTTCCCTTGCCGAAGAGGCAGGTCTGGACCTCGTCGAAATTTCGCCGAATGCCACGCCGCCGGTGTGCAAGATCATGGACTTCGGCAAGTTCAAGTATGAACAGCAAAAACGCGAATCCGAAGCGCGTAAAAAGCAGAAGATCATCGAAGTCAAAGAGGTCAAGTTCCGCCCCAACACTGACACCCATGATTATGAGGTGAAGATGCGGAACGTGGTGAAATTCCTGGAAAACGGCGACAAGGTGAAAGTCACCCTGCGCTTCCGGGGCCGCGAAATGGCCCACCAGAATCTGGGCCGCGAACTGCTGGAACGCGTGTCCGAAGATGTCAAAGAAATCGGCAAGGTCGAAAACATGCCGAAAATGGAAGGCCGCCAGATGATCATGATGATCGGACCGCTCAGCAAGTGATCCTGACAGCCATGTGATTTGCATCGCCCCTGCGTTTATCCGAAACGTGGGGGCGATTTCTTTTGTACGAGGGGCCTATGTGGGAACAACGTTTCGCAACCGACGATTATATATCCGGCAAGGCCCCTGCCCGGTTCCTGACAGACCATGACCCCCACCTGACGCCCGGAGCAACCGCGCTGTCCGTTGCCGATGGCGAAGGCCGCAATTCCGTCTATATGGCTGAACGCGGACTACAGGTGACGGCGCTGGAATTTGCCCCGTCAGCCCTGCGCAAGGCGACGGCACTGGCAGCAGAACACGGCGTTCACGTGGATTTTCAACAGGTCGATGTGCTGGGATACGACTGGCCCAACCAATACGATCTGGTTGCCGGGATATTCATCCAATTCACCGGCCCGGATGGTCGCCATACCCTGTTCGAGGGCATGAAATCCGCCGTTAAACCCGGCGGGCTGGTCCTGTTACACGGCTACACGCCAGACCAATTGCAACACGGCACCGGCGGCCCGCCCTTTGCCGAAAACATGTATACCCCGGAACTTTTGCGCACGGCCTTTGCTGGTTGGGATATTCTGGAATGCCGCGCCTATGAGCGCGAGGTTCAGGAAGGTCGCGGCCATTCCGGCCAATCCGCCCTGATCGACTTTGTCGCCCGCAAGCCGCTTTGACGCCAGCGACCTGCCCCCGGCACAGGTTCCGCAGATGAGTATTTGGGGCAAGATGAAAAGCAAGGCGTTGCCCTGCCCCAGCAAAAAGACGCCCCCGTTTCCAAGGGCGTCTTTCTTAATTGGTTAGAACATATCAGGCCGCCGCAACGGCCCGTTTGGTCATCACACCCACCAGATGCGCCCGATAAGCCCCGGTGCCATGCAGGTCCGAAATCATGCCATCCGCCGGGACGGTCAGCCCGTCTAATGCGGCGGGGCTGAAATCGGCGCTCAGCGCGGCTTCGGCCTCGGCCCAGCGGAAAACACCATCTTCCGACGCGCCGGTTACGGCCACGCGGACGCCATCGGCGAATTTCGCCACGAACACCCCCACCAAGGCAAAGCGCGAGGCGGGTTGTTCAAACTTCTGGTAATTGGCCTTTTCCGGGATCGGAAAGCGCACTTCGGTAATGATCTCGCCTTCGTTCAGGGCGGTGGTGAACATGCCCTCAAAATAATCATCCGCCGCGATTTCACGGGTATTGGTGACAATGGTTGCCCCCGACCCCAGCGCCGCCGCCGGATAGCAGGCAGACGGGTCGTTATTGGCCAGACTGCCGCCCGCAGTACCGCGATTGCGCACCGCCGGATCACCAATGCCGCCCGCCAAGGCCGCCAGCGCCGGATACCCCCCGGCATTCGCCGCCACGACCGCATGGGGGGTGGCCCCGCCCACGCAGATTGCGCCGTCTTTCTGACTGACGCCTTGCATATCGGCGATGCCTGTCAGGCTGACCAGCGTCGCGGGTGATGCCAGCCGTTGTTTCATTGTGGGCAGCAGCGTTTGCCCCCCACCCAACGCCTGCGCCTCCTCGCCCGACAGGGCTTCGACCGCTTCGGCCACAGTCGCAGGTTTCACAAAGTCGAAATTATACATGCTTACCTCTCCTTAACCGTTCATCGCGGCCCAGACACGGGCGGGCGACAGCGGCATGTCGATATGGGTGACGGGCTTTCCGGCCCGTTGCAACGCGTCTACCACGGCATTAACCACCGCAGGCGGCGATCCAATGGCCCCGGCTTCGCCACAGCCTTTGACGCCCAGCGGGTTGTGGGTACAGGGCGTTTGACACGAATGATCCACGCTGTAGAACGGCACATCGCTGGCGCGGGGCATTGCATAGTCCATGTAAGATCCGGTCAGAAGCTGCCCGTTTTCATCATAAACTGCCCCTTCCAGAAGCGCCTGTCCAATACCTTGGGCCAAACCGCCATGAACCTGACCTTCGACGATCATCGGATTGACCACATTGCCGAAATCATCAGCAGCGGCAAACCGTTCGATCGTCACCTTGCCGGTATCCGGGTCCACCTCAATCTCGCAGGCATAGGCCCCGGCGGGATAGGTGAAGTTGGACGGATCGTAGAATGCCGTTTCCTCCAGCCCCGGTTCCAGATTTTCCAGCGGGTAATTGTGCGGCACATAGGCGGCCAGGGTCACATCACCCCATGCCACCGATTTATCGGTGCCTGCCACGCTGAATTGGCCGTCTTTCAGTTCAATGTCGGCCTCGGATGCCTCTAGCAAATGCGCCGCGATCTTCTTGGCCTTGTTGATCACCTTTTCAGCGGCCCGCACCATGGCCGAGCCACCAACAGCCAGCGACCGTGACCCATAGGTGCCCATGCCCATCGGTGTGTTTGACGTATCGCCATGCACGATTTCCACCATGCTTTCGTCAATCCCGATCATTTCAGCAATCACCTGCGGAAAGGTGGTTTCGTGCCCCTGCCCGTGGCTGTGCGATCCGGTCATCACAACGATACCGCCGGTGGCATTCACCCGCACGGTGGCGGATTCATACAGCCCCGCCCGTGCGCCCAATTGGCCAACCAGATTGGACGGTGCGATGCCACATGCCTCGATATAGCAGTTCACCCCCAAACCGCGCAGCTTGCCACGGGCTTTGGACTCGGCCAGACGTTTGTCGAACCCTGAAAAATCAGCGATTTCAATCAGCTTATCCATCGTGGCGTCATAATCGCCGGTGTCATATTCCACCGCCACAGGGGTGGCATAGGGGAACTGATCGGGCTGGATGAAATTCTGACGGCGCAGCGCCACCGGATCAACGCCCAATTCCCGCGCGGCCTTGTCGATCACGCGTTCCAACTGATAGGTCGCTTCCGGGCGGCCAGCGCCGCGATAGGCATCCACAGGCACGGTATTGGTAAACACCGCCTTCACGTTCACATAGATCAGCGGCGTGCGGTAATTCCCCGCCATCAGCGTACCATGCAGCCATGTTGGAACCGATGGCGCAAAGGTGGACAGATACGCCCCCATATTGGCATAGGTTTCAGTCCGCAGCGCGGTAAAGTTATTGTCTGCATCCAACGCCAGTTCGATCTTGCTGACATGATCCCGGCCATGTGCATCGGACATGAACGCCTCGGACCGGCTGGCGGTCCATTTCACGGCCCGGTTCAGCGCCTTGGCGGCAAAGGTACAGAATGCTTCCTCGGCATAGTGGAAAATCTTGGTGCCAAAGCCCCCGCCCACATCCGGGGCAATCACCCGCAGCTTGTGTTCGGGAATGCCCAGCACAAAGGCGCCCATCAGCAGCCGGATCACATGCGGGTTCTGGCTGGTGGTGTACAGCGTCGATTCCCCGGTGGCCCGGCTGAAATCCCCCACCGCCACACGCGGTTCCATCGGGTTGGCGATCAGGCGGTTGTTCACCAGTTCCAGCGTGGTCACATGCGCTGCCTTGGCAAAGGCATCTTCGACCGCGCCCTTGTTTTCTTCGACAAAGCCCCAGTCGTAGCACAGGTTATTGGCCAGATCGTCATGCACCTTGGGCGCACCATCGGCCAGCGCGGCCTTCATGTTCACCACGGCGGGCAATTCTTCGATGTCCAGAACAATCGCTTCGGCCGCATCGCGTGCCTGCGCCAGACTGTCAGCCACCACGGCGGCGATGGGATCGCCCACATGGCGTACTTTGCCCTGCGCCAGCACCGGATGCCCCGGTTCCTGCATCGGCTGGCCGTGTTTATCCGTCACCAGCCAGCCACAAGGCAAACCGCCGACACCCTCGAAATCCTTGCCGGTGAAAATCCGCACCACGCCGGGCATGGCTTCGGCGTCGCTGGTATCCACCTTGTTGATCCGCCCATGCGCCACGTCCGAGCGCAGGAAATACACATAGGCCTGACCATTCACATTAATGTCGTCGGTATAGTTGCCGGTTCCGGTCAGGAACCGCACATCCTCGCGCCGCTTATTGCTGGCGCCGATGCCGTGATCTTTCGGCATGGTTCATCCTCCCTTGCGGCGAACTGCGGCCTCCTCCTGACGCGCACCCCGCCTTTCATCTTGCCAAAAATACTCAAACCCCCCCGGCAACCCAAAGCGCCGGAGCCGGATATTGGTCACTCGGCGGCAACAGCCCCGACATCCTGCCCGGATGCAGCCATGATCGCCTTGACGATGTTATGATAGCCGGTGCAGCGGCAAATATTGCCTTCCAGATAATGACGGATTTCCGCTTCGGTCGGTTTGGGGTTGTCTTTCAGCAATGCCGCCGCAGACATCACCATGCCCGGCGTACAGAACCCACATTGCAACCCGTGATGATCCTGAAACGCCTGTTGAATGACGTTCAGCGTGCCGTCCGGCGCGGCCTGTCCTTCGATGGTGGACACATCTGCCCCGTCAGCTTCCAGCGCCAGCATGGTGCAGGATTTCACAGCCACACCGTTCACATGCACCACACAGGCCCCGCATTGGCTGGTGTCACAGCCCACATGGGTGCCAGTCAGCCCCAGCCCGTCGCGCAGAAACTGAACCAGCAGCGTCCGGCCCTCTACGTCCCCGGAAACGGATTTTCCGTTTACCGTCATTTCCACTTTTGTCATGTAACTCCTCCCTGGCGCAATTTCTGCTTGGTATGGTGGAGTTAATCACGCGCCTTTCCAGTTGAGAAGGCGATTTTTCCGAAACAGGACAGTTTCCACCGCCTGACGCAAAAATTGTTCTGACAAAAGCAGCCTCCCGAAAAACGAGAGCGCGGGCAAGCTCAGCCCTTGCCCCGGCGCGGCATCGGGCGGGTGGGGATTTCCTTTAGCAAGCCGCCCACGCCCATGCGGGCAATATCGCGCCCCGTCACGGGAATGCCGCAGGCCACCCGCGACAGCACCCAATCCGCCCCGTTCAGGGCCGGGGACCGCGCGCAGCCCGGCAGGCCGATCACCGGGCGTTGGTTCAATTCCCCCAAAAACAGCAGGTTTCCGGGGTCCACCGGCATCCCGAACCGTTCCACCCGACCGCCCGCCAGACGCACCGCCTGCGGGGCGACATCCATCGGGTCCGATGTGGCCGACCCCGTCAAAATCAGCGCCAGATCGCTGTTTACCGCCGACAGCGCATCACGCAGCGGGATTTCCTGATGGGGAACCGTCACGACCGTGTCCAATGACATCCCCAAGGCGGTCAGCCGTCCTTCGATCGCGGCCACGCCTTTTTCGCCCGCGCCGCCGGGGATTTCCGTGACGATCAGCGTGGCATTCCGCAGCACCACCGGGGCAAAGCGGATCGCGCCCGCCGCCAGATCACAGGCCCGCGCCACATCCGCCGCTGCCACGCCATAGGAAATGATCTTGACCGTTGCCACCATTCCGCGCGCACCCATCTGTTGCCACGGCGGAACTGTCGCCACGGTAATCATCGGATGCACCTCGTTGGCGGCGATCAGCTTTTCCTCGTCCAGCACCACCACACCCGGCCCATCGGCCAGTATATTGACCCGCCCGGTAAAGGCATTGGACAACCGCAGCCCAGTCAGATCGGGGGCAATCGCCGCTGCCAATTGCTGTGCGGCGTCATCTTCGTGCAGATCATCCGCGCCCAGTTGCGCAACGATCACCTGCGTGATCCCGGCGGCCTGCATCGCGCTGATATGCACGGGGTCCAGCACCAGACCCTTCCGCAATTTCTGCCCCTGCAAATCCAGCGAATGCGCCAGAATGGCCCCTTCGGCCTGTGCCGGATCAACCGGACCGAATTTCATCCCTGCCTCAACACTTGGGTGCATTCCGCCAGAATGGACACCGCGATTTCCGCCGGGCTGGCCGCGCCAATATCCAGCCCCACTGGGCCGTGAATCCGGGCGATTTGTTCCGCTGTGAAGCCCCGCTGGCTTAGCCGTTCCACCCGTTTGGCATGGGTGCGCTTCGATCCCAGCGCCCCGATGTAAAACACTTCCGCGGCCAAGGCCTGTTCCAGCGCGGGATCGTCCAGTTTTGGGTCATGGGTCAGCAACACCAGTGCCGTGCGGGTATCCAGCCCCAGCGATTTCACCGCATCGTCAGGCCAGTCATGCAGGATCGTTTCCCCCGGAAACCGCGCCTGCGATCCGAAACTGTCGCGCGGGTCGATCAGCGTGGGATCATACCCCGCCAGCCGCGCCATCGGCACCAAGGCCTGTGCGATATGTACCGCGCCCACCACGATCATCCGTAGCGGCGGGTTGTGGATCGACACGAAAAAGCGCCCGTCTTCCTCGAACCCCGACCGATCCATGCGGAACCGTTCGTCATGCCCGTGATGGGTCAGCCAGCGGTCGCCATCCACCAGATCGGCCACCACAGCCACCCGCTGCCGCGCCGCGCGGGCGGCAACCAACCCCTCCAGCAGGTCCAGCGGCAAGGCATCGCCAATGGGTTCGACCAGCACCCGGATCGTGCCGCCACAGGCCAGCCCCACGGCAAAGGCATCACCATCGCTGACGCCATATTCCAGCATCCGGGCCTTGCCATCCTCCAGCGCCTCCAGCGCCTCGACCACCACAGCGCCTTCGACGCAGCCGCCCGAAACCGAGCCTTCGATGTCCCCCGCGCCGGAAATCGCCAACTGGCTGCCCACACGCCGGGGCGCACTGCCCCATGTTTCCACCACGGTCGCCAGCGCCGCGCCCTTGCCCGTCTTATGCCAGGCCAGTGCAATTTCCGGGATATTGTCGAAACGGTCCATGATCTTTCCCCCTCACACGGGGCAATCTAGCACAGGATCGGGCGCTGTCTGCCCCCCAGATGCTACGACAAAGGTCCAACCGTCCCGCAATCATATATTTTCAGGAATGTATTTTCATATTTTAAATTGTGAATATTATATATCCAAAACCAAAGCATCCCCGGATGCAACACAGGGAAGGAAAACCACATGTCACACCGCGCCGATTGGGACCGCGCCTATCGGGAAAAAGATCACAGTGATCTTTCATGGCACGAACCCGTCCCGGAACTGTCCTTATCCTTGGTCCGGCAAGCAGGTATTGGCCCACACGATGCCGTTGTTGATATCGGTGCCGGAAGCTCCCCCTTGCTGCGGGCATTGGCAGCGGCGGGGTTTGACGATCTGACCGCGCTGGACCTATCCGAAGCGGCATTGGCAGGGCTGCGAAACGATTTACCCAATGGGGCGTTGGCCGAAACGCTGATTGCGGATGTGTGCCACTGGCAACCGCAGCGCCGCTATGCGCTGTGCCATGACCGTGCGGCGCTGCATTTCCTGACCACGCCACAGGATCAGGCCGATTACGCCACCACGCTGACCCGCGCGCTGGCCCCCAATGGCCATGCCATCATCGCCACATTCGCGCCGGATGGGCCGGAAAAATGCTTTGGCCAGCCGGTTCAGCGCCATGATGGGACCAGCCTGCACCGCCTGTTGGGACCAGCGTTCCGCCTGATCAGCGAACAGCGCCACATTCACACCACGCCATCAGGCGTTGAACAACGCTATTGCTACACCCTGTTTCAGCGGGTTGATTAACCCGCTCGCAGCAATGCCATCAGCCGGTCCTTCTCGCCTCCGTCATCGGGGCGGGAAATCGCGGCGGCCAGCTCTTCCAGCGTGGCGATGGAATGCCCCGCGCGAAAGGCATCCACATGGGGCAGCATGGCCTTGATCCCCGTGGCCTTGGGCGCGAACCCATCCCAGCGCAGCAGCGGGTTCAACCAGATCAGACGGCGGGCGGACAGGTGCAGGCGTTCCACCTCTTTTTCCAAGGCCCGCGCATCGCCCCGGTCCAGACCGTCGGTGATTAGCAGCACCACCGCCCCCTGCCCCATAACCCGGCGCGACCAGTCGCGGTTAAACGCATGAAGGCAATCGCCGATCCTTGTGCCGCCTTCCCAATCCTGCGCCTCGGCCCCTGCTGCATGTAACGCCTGATCCACGTCACGGGTTGCCAGATGGCGGGTGATATTGGTCAGCCGCGTGCCAAAGGTGAAGGCATGAACCTTGGCCCAGCCTGCCCCCTTTTCGTTGGCAACCGCATGAAGGAAATGCAGCACCATCCGACTATATTGGCTCATCGACCCGGAAATATCGCACAGCACCACCAGATTGGGCCAACGGGGTTTGGGCGCTTTCAGGGCGATGTCGTGCAGTTCACCGCCCCGTCGCATGGCCCCGCGCATCGTGCGCCGCCAGTCGATCCGCCGCCCCTGCAAGCTGGTCTGCGCCCGGCGTGACGGGATCGGTTTCACCGGCAGGCTCAGCCGCGCCAGCATCCGCTTGGCCTGCGCCATTTCCTCGGCGCTCATCTGTTCAAAATCCAGCGTTTTCAGCCGTTCCTCGGATGACATGGTCATCGAGGCATCGACTTCGATCTTGGTTTCTTCCTCGGCCTCTTCGGGTTGGGGGACATCCGGCAATTGTCCATCCAGCAACGCCTGTGCCGCGCGTTTTTCAGCGGCTTGCGCGGGGCGGTCCTCTTGCACGCCCCGAATGGCGGGCAGCATCATCGCCATCATATGTTCCATGTAGCGCGGATCACGCCAATACAGCCGGAAGATTTGCGAAAACACCGCCCGATGTTCAGGCCGGTTCACGAAACAGGCGTGCAGCGTCCAATAAAAATCCCGCTTATCTGTAAATCCCGCCGCTTCGACTGCACGGATGGCATCAATCACCCGACCCGGCCCGATAGGCAGCCCCGCCTTGCGCAGGGCACGGGCGAAATAGGTGATATTATGCGTCAGCTTTGGGTTATCCGGCAGGTCCAGATCGGGATATTCAACCATTCACAAGCCCCCACAAGCACCCCCGGCCACCAGCCCCGTCGCCATACATCAGACCGGCTCTAGCGTGGCTTGTGCTTCGTCCAGCAACCGCTTGGCTTCGGACCCCTGCAAACGGGCAATATCGTCCTGATATTTCAGGATTGCGCCAATCGTGTCTGAAATCACCTCGGGGCTAAGCGACAGCACGTCCAGCGCCAACAGGCATTTGGCCCAGTCAATCGTTTCCGCGACACCGGGTTTTTTGAACAAATCCTCGGTCCGCAGGCGTTGCACAAAGGCCACCACTTCGCGGCTCAGGTTTTCGGCTGCTTCGGGGGCGCGGGCCTGCAAGATGTCAACTTCGCGCTGGAAATCCGGGTAATCGACCCAATGATACAGGCAGCGGCGTTTCAGCGCGTCATGGACCTCGCGCGTGCGGTTCGAGGTCAGGATGACAATCGGCGGCTCGGGCGCTTTGACCGTTCCCAGTTCGGGGATTGTGACCTGAAAATCCGAAAGCGCCTCCAGCAAAAACGCCTCGAACGGTTCATCGGTGCGGTCCAGTTCGTCAATCAACAGCACCGGCGCGCCGCCGTCCTGTGGGCGCATGGCCTGTAACAGCGGACGTTCAATCAGATAATCCTGCGTGAACAGTTCGTCCTTCAGCGCATCCCGATCCGCCCCACCCGAGGCTTCGGCGGTTCGGATGGCAATCATCTGCGCCGCGAAATTCCATTCATAAACGGCGCTGGACGCGTCCAACCCTTCGTAACATTGCAGGCGGATCAGGCGGCGCCCCAGCGCGGCGGCGATGGCTTTGGCGATCTCGGTCTTGCCGACGCCCGCCTCGCCTTCCAGAAACAGGGGTCGGCCCAGTTTCAGCGACAGGAACGTTACCGTCGCTAAAGCCCGCCCACACACATAGTTCTGCCCCGCCAGCAGGGTTTGCACATCGTCAATCGTGGAAATGTCGCTCATGCCTGTCCTCCCTCGGGCCTATCAGATGCAGGGGATGCCGGGGCCGTCAAGGGGCACCAATGTCGTAGGGGCGTCCTGACATTGACGGTTTTGCCCACACCTGTCATTCTTTTGGTAAGATTTACCGGCGCAAAACGGGACCAACCCGCAACCGGATTATGGGCAGTATAGTCATGTGTCATAAACAGCAGACCGGGCAAGGGCGTGTGCCATGCGCATAACCGCCGTGACCTGTGTCAAAAACGAAGGCCCCTTCCTGTTGGAATGGATCGCCTATCACCGCGCCATTGGCGTGACCGATTTCCTGTTTTATTCCAACGATTGCGATGACGGCACAGACCTGTTGCTGGATGCGCTGGCCGCCAAAGGCATCGTGCAACATCTGCCAAACCCCGCGCAGGGCCGCAATTACCAGATGGAAGCCCTGCGCCATGCCGCCAAACAGCCGGTGGTCGCACAGGCCGATTGGGTTTGGGTCGCGGATGTGGACGAATTCCTGAATATCCATGTCGGCGATCACACCATCCCCGCCCTGATTGATGCCTGCGGCGATCCGCAGGCGATTTCCCTGACATTCCGGTTCTTTGCCAATGCTGGGATCGAAACCTATCAGGACCGCCCGGTGATCGAACAATTCACCCAAACCCATGACCCGGATATCTGGTGTGGCGAAATGGCGATCGAGGTAAAAACCCTGATGCGCCGCGATTTCCCGCTGAAATATTTCGGCGCGCATCGTCCGTTTTTTCGGGACAAACTGCCGCCCCGCAAACACCCCCGCTGGACGGACGGGTCCGGGCGCGCGGTGCCGCATAAATTTCTGGTCGCCGCCAATCCCCGCCGCATCCGCAAATTCCCGGCCAAGGGCGCACGGGATTTTGCCACGTTGAACCATTATGCCCTGCGGTCGCTGGATAGCTATCTGGTAAAAAATGACCGGGGCGATGTGAACCGCGAAAACCGCGCCTTTGACGATACATATTGGCGCGAACGCAATGACAGTTCTGTTCCCGAAACCAGTATCCTGCGCATGATCCCGGCCTTGAAGGCAGAACTGGCGCAACTGATGGACGATCCCGCGATTGCCGCCCTGCATCAGGATTGCGTGCGCCTGCACCGGGAAAAACGGGACGCGCTGTTGGATCAACCCGCCTATCGGGACATGCAGGCGCAACTGCGCAGCGTCCCATCCCTGCCACAGGCCGAATTGGAGCTGTTGGCAAAACTGGGGGTCGCCCCATGAACAACCGGCAACGTATCGTCAATCTGGGCCTGCCGAAATCAGGCACCACCACGCTGGCCCATGCCCTGCGCCGCGCAGGGTTGCGGATTGCTGATTACCGCATCCGCCGCCGACAGACACCCGACACGAACCTGCACGGGGCTTATGTGGGGGAACGGCTGTACCACGGCTATTTTACCACCGGCGATCCCTTGCACGGGTTAGATCTGTTTGACGGGTTTTCCGAAATCAGCACCCTGAGCGAGGGCCATTCGCTGTGGCCGCAAATGGATTGGGGCGTGATTGATGCCATTCGCCTGCACCACCCCAATACGCATTTCATCGCCACATGGCGTATGCCCGAGGCGCTGTCTAATTCCATCCTGAACTGGTCTGATCTGGGAACCAAGCGCCTGCCCCACGGCCAAATCCCCGGCCTGCCAAAGGGGTATGGCGCAAACCCTGCGCAGCGGGTGCAATGGATATGCGCACATTACGCCCATCTGGAACGCCTGTTCCGCGATGACCCGCGTTTTCTGCTGCTGGATGTCGGCGCAGCAGACGCCTGCGCCCGGCTATCAGCGTTTCTGGGCCGTGATCTGCCGTGGTGGGGCAAGGCCAATCGCAATCCCCAGCCCGCCCCAACCGACCACCCCGAACCGCAAGAGGTTTGCTGATGCGTATCGTTCTGCATATCGGTCTGGAACAGGTGGGCGCAGCGCGGCTACAGGATGTGCTAGCGGCCAAACGCGAACAGCTTTTGGCCAAGGGCGTGTTGTTTCCTCGCTCGGTCGGGGCAAAAAATCACACCCGCCTGTTCATGGCCGTGACCGACCCCGATCATATCGACCCGCTGCGCCACAATCGCGGTTATGGTCCCGAAGATCAGCAAAAACGCCTGTTTGACAGCGTGGCCCGTGGGTTGGTGGCCGAAGCGGAAACCCACAAACCCGATCTGATGATCCTGTCCGCCAGCCAATTGGGCAGCACGCTGTCCCGCGCTTCGGAAATCGCGCGTCTAAAGGCGCTGTTGTCGCCCCTGTCCGATGACATTCGCATTGTCGCCCATGTAGATGAACAGGCCCGCCTGTTGGCCCGCCATTACGCCGCACAGGTGATGGAAGGCCGCGCCGCCGCGCCCGATCTGGAACTGGACATGGCGGGCAGCGCCGACTGGTGGGACGATGCGCTGCTGGATGGGCATGAAATCCGCCCGGACAAGGGCCAGTATCAGGAAACCCAATGCCCGGCATTCTGGCTGGATTATCCCCGGCTGATTGACGAATGGGAAGCGGTGTTCGGCAGCGGCACCGTCAGCCTGCGCCCCTATGATCCCGACCTGTTTTATTCGGAAAACGTGACGCAGGAATTGCGCGACGCCTTTGGCATCGACGCCCAGATTGGCAAGGCGCGGGCCGCCACACCGCCCCCGCCCCCATCCGCCGCCTATGTCACCCGCGCCCGGCAGTTGAATAACCTGCTGCTGCGTCTGTTGGCGCGCTCTGATCGGCTGATTTCCCGCAAACTGTGGAAATCTCTGCTGGATGAACTGGCCGTGTCGGGCGATGCCATTGACCCCGGTGCCTTTGCCGCCATTTCCGATGGGTTCGCCGCCAGCAATGCCGCGCTTTGCGCCGCCAATCCGGCGCTGGCACCTGCCCTGACGCCCCCACCCCCGGCACCGGAATGGGAGGAGGCAGACCCGACCAATGGCTTCCGCGCCTCGCAATATCTGTTGGCCTTCATGCCCCGGATTGATCGCGCCACCCGCGTCGAAAAACGCGCCCGGCGCGAAGCACAGGTGACACAGGCGGCCCAGCGACAGGCCCGCAAACCACAGGCGGCAGGGATCAGCGAAACCGCAGTGGCACACATGCCGCCGATGGCCGTGCAGAATTTCGTCAAACTGCAACGGTCCTCGTTCAAGCCACATAACAATATCGGGCAGGTGGACGAAGAAAACGCTGCCCCGCCCTTTGCCCCCGCCGCCCCGGCGCAGATACGCACCGTCATTGTGGGCTGCATGAAAAACGAGGCCCCCTATATTCTGGAATGGGTCGCCTATCACCGTGCCATCGGGGTTACGGATTTCCTGATCTATACCAACGACTGCACCGATGGCACCGATGCCATCCTGTCCCGGCTACAGGACATGGGCATCGTGCAACATCGCAACAATGACAACTGGAACGGCAATTCCCCCCAGCAATATGCCCTGGACAAGGCGTTGGATGAACCCGTGCTGCGGAACGCCGACTGGATCGCCCATATTGATGTGGACGAATTTATCAATATCCGCTGTGGCAACGGCACGCTGGACGATTTCCGCGCCGCCGTTCCCGATGCAACGAACGTGGCAATGACATGGCGGCTGTTCGGCCACAGCGGCGTGACCGATCTGGCGGACCGTTTCGTGATCGAACAATTCGACCGCTGCGCCCCGCGCTATTGCCCGAAACCCCACACGGTATGGGGCTTCAAAACCTTGTTCCGCAACGATGGCGCTTATGGAAAACTAAGCTGCCACCGCCCCAACAAACTGTCCGAAGATAAGGCCGATCAGGTAAAATGGGTCAACGGCTCTGGCCGGGATATGACGCATGAGGCGCTGAAAAACGGCTGGCGCAGTTCGAAAAAATCCATCGGCTATGACCTGATCCAACTGAACCACTATGCCTTGCGATCTGCCGAAAGTTTCCTTGTGAAACGCCAGCGCGGACGGGCCTTGCATGTGGATCGGTCGATCGGGCTGAACTACTGGATCAGGATGGATTGGAACGATCACCGCGACCTGACGATCCAGCGCAACACCCCCCGCACCCGCGCCGAATGTGACCGGCTGATGCAGGACGACACCCTGCGCAATCTGCATCAGGCCGGGCTGGACTGGCACCGCGCCAAGGCGGACGAATTGCACGCCATGCCGGAATTTCAGGATCTTTATGAACAGGCGATTTCGGTCAAACTGACGGCCACCGAACGCGTGGCATGGGCGCTGGCGCTGGATATGGAAAGCTAGGGATGGGGCTGCGTATCCTTGCCATTTTATGTGTACGCAACGAAGCCGCCTTTTTGCTGGACTGGCTGGCCCATCACCGTGCCTGTGGTGTCACCGATTTTCTGGTGTTTTCCAACGATTGTCAGGATGGCACCGACACCATGCTGGACCGGCTGCAAGCCATGGGGCTGCTGGTTCACAAACGCAACAACGGGCCGTATGACGCGCGGGGCATCCAGTTCACCGCCCTGAACCGCGCCAGCGACCTGCCGATTGTGAAACGCGCCGATTGGTTGCTGCCGCTGGATGTGGATGAATTTGTGAACGTCCATGTCGGCGACCGCAGCCTTGGGGCGCTGATTGACGCCCTGCCCGATGCCAGCGCCATCACCCTGACCTGGCGGCTGTTCGGAAACCCCGGCATCGTCCCATACGAGGACAAGCCCGTGACCGAACAATTCACCCGCGCCGCGCCGGAAATCCTGAACTGGCCGTGGCGCAGCGCCATGTTCAAAACCCTGTATCGCAACGATGGCACCTATAACAGGCTGGGCGTCCACCGCCCCCGGCAGCCCGATCCCGCCCGCCTGCCATCCGCCCGCTGGTTCGATAGTCAGGGGCAGGAACTGGGGGAGGCGCATAAAACCACCCGGATTTTCAACAATTACACCCGCCCCAAATACAAGCTGGCGCAACTGAATCACTATCCGTTGGGCGCAATGGAAAGCTACCTGCTCAAGACAGACCGTGGCCGCGCCGTGCATTCGGATCATATGCTGGGCATGGATTACTGGGTTGAACGCAATTATTGCACGGACGAAGATACCTCGATCCTGTCACTGACCCCCAAGGTACAGGCCGAACGGGTCGCGCTGGCCGCTGATTCCCAATTGGCACAATTGCACCAAACCGCCGTGGCATGGCGCAAGTCCCGCATTCAAGATTTAATGACGCAGGAACCCTATCGTGCCCTGATGGGACGGTTGATGGTCACACCACCATCGCGCCCTGTTCCGCCCCCGGCGGCGCGCTATCTGGCGCAATATGCCCGCCGTGCCGAATCCGCACCCGAAAAGCCCCGCAGAAAGCCCTAGGATTTACCGCATTTTCGCCCCAATAGACGCCTAGACCTTGATCCAACACACAGTCCGCACGACTGCGGATTTTGCAGGATGAATGGTATGACCGATCTGAAGAAATTGCTGGAAACCCCCATGAACGGGCTGAAAAAGCCCTCTTGGTTGGGTAAACTTCAGGATATTTCCGACGAAACCGGCTTTTTTGAACCCTTGGGGAAGCGCCATTTTGCGTCTTTCGCGGATATATCCGAAACCCTGATCGTGACCTTTGAATCGATTCAGGGGATTCAGGCGCTTTCAGAAGCCGCGCAACCGATGGGTTGGGAAGTGGCCCGTGAACATAGCTGGTCGCATCTGGCGCTGATTTCGGACGGGGATACATGGTTTCGGGATCAAGCGGTGTATGACTTCTTCGACCACCTGATCGACGACGGATTTTTCGATGAATTCGATCGCATCGTGTTCTACGGCGCCGGTCCCTGTGGTTATGCCGCAGCAGCGTTTTCCGTGGCCGCACCCGGCGCAACGGTGCTGGCGGTCCAGCCACAGGCCACATTGGACCCGCGCGTGACCGAATGGGATGATCGTTTCATCGAACAACGCCGCACCTGTTTTACAGATCGCTACGGATTTGCCCCCGAAATGATCGACGCGGCGGATCAGACGTTTGTGTTTTATGACCCTTACGAAGATCTGGACGCGATGCACGCCGCGCTGTTTACGCGCCCCAATGTAACAAAGCTGCGTATGCCCAACATGGGCGATGCGCTGCAAACCGAGCTGTTGACGATGGACCTGCTCTTCACCGTCCTCAGCCAAGCCGGGCAAGGCACATTTTCGGCGGCTGCCTTTGCCAATCTGTACCGTGCCCGGCGGAATAACGCGTCTTATCTGCGCGGGCTTCTGGCCCGGCTGGACGTACAGGACCGCCCCTGGCTGGCCACGATGCTGTGCCGCAATGTGCTGGGCCGGATGCACGCCCCCCGCATTCGCAGGCGGCTGGAGGCGCTGGAAAAAGCCGCAGCCGAGGGCAAGATCACGATCCCGGCCCAATAGGCGCGTCATTTCCGGGGGCAAGACGGGCATTTTCAGCGTCAAGCCCACTGGCCCAAAGCCGCGCAAAGGTGTAATCGCAAAGGCATGAGCACCTCGATCACCATCACACGCCCCGACGATTGGCACCTGCACCTGCGCGATGGCGCAATGCTTCAGGCTGTCCTGCCCGAAACCGCCCGCGATTTCGCGCGTGCCATTATCATGCCCAACCTTGTGCCGCCCGTTGTGACCGGCGCACAGGCTGCCGCCTATCGTGACCGGATCATGGCCGCCCTGCCCGATGGCATGACGTTTGAACCGCTGATGACGTTGTACCTGACCGAAGATACAGACCCCGCCGATGTGGCAGCGGCCTATCAGTCCGGCCTGTGCGCTTCGGTGAAACTATACCCGGCAGGGGCCACCACGAATTCCGCCTCGGGGGTTACGGATTTCGACAAGGTCCGTCCGGTGCTGGAAAAGATGGCCGAAATCGGAATGCCGCTTTGCGTGCATGGCGAAGTGACCGATCCGGCGGTGGACATTTTCGACCGCGAGGCCGTGTTCATTGATCGTGTGCTGGACCCGGTCCGCCGCGCCACGCCGGGGCTGCGTGTAGTGATGGAACATATCACCACCGCGAACGGGGTGGATTATGTGAAATCCAACGCCGCCGATCTGGGGGCCACGATCACCACGCATCACCTGATCATCAACCGCAACCACATCCTTGTGGGCGGGATCAAGCCGCATTACTACTGCCTGCCCGTCGCCAAGCGTGAAGAACATCGCCTTGCCCTGCGCGCGGCGGCCACCTCGGGCGATGCGCGGTTCTTCCTTGGCACTGACAGCGCCCCGCATGTGGACCCGGCCAAGGAATGCGGCTGTGGCTGCGCGGGCTGTTTCACCGCCACCAACACGATGCCCCTGCTGGCCCATGTGTTCGAAGAAGAAAACGCACTGGACAAGCTGGAAGGCTTCGCATCGCTGAATGGTCCGGCCTTCTATGGCCTGCCAGTCAACAGCGGCTCGCTGACCCTGACCAAATCGGACAGCGCCACGGAATTCCCCGCCAAAATCACAAGCGGCGATGGCCCCGTGACCGTATTCGATCCGGGCTTTCCTGTCTTTTGGCGCGTGACGCCCTGATTTCATCTTGCTGAAAATACTCGCGCCGCAGGCATCCCGCACCATCCGCACGCACCCCGGCCCGAAAACGAACAAAGGAACCCGCCCATGATCCCGTCGTCCTATCCCTCGAAAGAAGAAATCGCCCGCCTGACCGCCCGTATGCTGCTGGAAATCAAAGCCGTGCATTTCAATGCGGCGGAACCGTTTACACTGGCCAGCGGCCTGCCCAGCCCCACCTATATCGACTGCCGCAAGCTGATCAGCTATCCGCGCATCCGGTCCACCCTGATGGATTTCCTGACCGTCACCGTCATGCGCGAAGCCGGTTTCGAGGCATTCGACAACATCGCAGGCGGTGAAACCGCGGGCATCCCCTTTGCCGCGATGGTGGCTGAACGCATGGCGCTGCCGATGACCTATGTGCGCAAGAAACCCAAAGGCTACGGTCGCAATGCCCGCATCGAAGGTGCCATGACCGAAGGCGAGCGCGTACTGCTGGTCGAGGATCTGACCACCGATGGCGGATCCAAGCTGTCCTTTGTGGATGCGATTCGCGAAACCGGCGCGTCCTGTGGGCATACGGCGGTGATCTTCTATTACGGGATTTTCCCCGAAACCGAGAAAACCCTTGGCGATCATGGCGTTAAACTGCATCATCTGTGTACATGGTGGGATGTGCTGGCCGAAGCCCGCGCGTCAAAAGCGTTCGATGACGAAACCCTGAAAGAGGTCGAAGCCTTCCTGACCAGCCCGCGCCCGTGGCAGGAAGCCCGCCAAAAGAGCTGACGCGGCGAAAGGCCGCCCAAGCGGCGGCCCTTCCTGATGCCAGATATTGACGCGACAGGCATCACACCCCCATGATATTGCGAAACCGGGAAAACCCACAGGGTTTTCCCCAGATTTATACAATTTGCCCGCCCCCCTGCGGGTTTTGTATGACGGACTCTCCGAAGGGGACCGGACCATATGAACGAAATTGCCAAAATCGACGGAATTGAAAACCAATCCAAGGACCAGACCGGGGGCGGCGATCCGATGCCCCATTCCATCGAGGCTGAACAGCAGCTTCTGGGCGCGATCCTGACCAATAACGATATTTACGACCGCGTGGCCGCCATCATTGGCGCGCAGCATTTCTATGACCCCGTTCATGCCCGCATCTTTGAAGTGGCCGCCGCGCGTATCGCCAAGAACACGCTGGCCAGCCCTGTCACGCTCAAGGCCTTCATGGAAGATGACACCGGGCTGAAAGAACTGGGTGGTCCGGCCTATCTGGCGCGACTGGCGGGGGCGGCGATTTCGGCCTATGCGGCCCGTGATTACGCACAAATGATCTATGACATGGCGATCCGGCGCGAATTGATCGGGCTGGGGAATAATATCGCAGGCAAGGCCGCGCGGGTCGACATCGCCTCGGAACCCAAGGAACAGATCGTCGAAGCCGAACAGGCGCTTTATAAGCTGTCCGAACAGGGCAAAACCGACACCGGCTTTGTGTCCTTCCTGAAGGCTGTGACCGAGGCGGTGAACGTCACCAACGAAGCCTACCAGCGCGGCGGCGGCATGGCCGGGATTTCCACCGGCCTGATTGATCTGGATAAACAGCTTGGCGGGTTGCACCCTTCGGACCTTCTGATTTTGGCCGGGCGTCCGTCGATGGGGAAAACATCGCTGGCGACCAACATCGCGTTTAACGTGGCCAAGGCCTATAAGCGCGGGCTGAAACCCGATGGCACCGAAGGCACCGTCGATGGCGGTGTGGTTGGGTTCTTTTCCTTGGAAATGAGCGCCGAACAGTTGGCTGGCCGGGTTCTGGCCGAAGCGTCCGAGATTTCGTCGCACCGCATCCGTCAGGGTGACATGACTGAATCAGAGTTCCGCCGCTTCGTCGAAGCCGCGAAAGAACTGGAAGCCTGCCCGCTATTCATTGACGACACCCCCGCCCTGCCGATCAGCCAGTTGGCCGCCCGTGCGCGGCGCCTGAAACGGACACATGGGCTGGACCTGCTGATTATCGACTATCTTCAGCTTTGCCGGGGCATGTCGGACAACCGGGTGAACGAAATCGCCGAAATCTCGATGGGGATGAAAGCGATTGCAAAAGAACTGAACATTCCGGTGATCGCCCTGTCACAGCTTTCGCGTCAGGTTGAAAGCCGCGATGACAAACGCCCCCAGCTTAGCGACCTGAGGGAATCGGGGTCCATCGAACAGGACGCGGACGTGGTGATGTTCGTGTTCCGCGAGGAATATTACAAAGAACGCGAAAAACCCGGCGAACATGAACTGGAAAAGATGGAAGAGTGGAAGGCGGCGATGGAACGTCTTCACGCCAAGGCCGAGGTGATCGTGGGCAAACAGCGTCACGGTCCCATCGGCACAGTGGAGCTGGCGTTCGAGGCGCAGTTCACCCGTTTCGGCAATCTGGTCAAACCCTGGCAACAGGGATCAGAACCGGAATACTGATCCAAACCGCGGCTGGCGCTGCCGGGGTTTCGGCAGCAATCAGCCCGCAATTCCGCCATGCCGCACCGGCATGGCGTTTGCGCTTGACCAATTCCGCCACTCTGTCAAAACACGCGCATGGCTACTGCGACACTGACAATCGACCTGAACGCCCTTGCCGAAAACTGGCGGGCATTGGATGCGGCATCAAACAGCGGGGTGGAAACCGCCGCTGTGGTAAAGGCCAATGGCTATGGGCTGGGCGCGGGCCGGGTGGCGCGGGTACTGGCACAGGCCGGGGCGCGGCGCTTCTTTGTCGCCGTCGCCGAAGAGGCCGCAGCCGTCCGCGAGGCGCTTGGGCCGGGGCCGGAAATCTGTGTGTTTTCCGGGCATATGTCGGGCGACACGGATATGATCCATGACCTGCACCTGACGCCGATGCTGAATTCCATCGACCAGATGCTGCGCCATGTCGAGGCGTTACCGGGCCACCCATTCGGGGTGCAACTGGACACCGGCATGAACCGTCTGGGCATGGAACCCGCCGAATGGGCCGCGCTGCGCGACATCGCGCTGGCGCAGAACATCCGCCTGATCATGTCGCATCTGGCCTGTGCGGACGAACCGGACCACCCGATGAACACCTATCAGCAGCGGGTCTTTGTTGAAATGACCGAAGGCTGCAATGTTCCCCGGTCGCTGTCCGCCACCGGCGGCATCCTGTTGGGACCGGATTACCATTTTGACGTCACCCGCCCCGGCATCGGCATGTATGGCGGTCTGCCGTTCGAACAGGCCAAGCCCGTGGCACATATCGCCCTGCCCGTGATCCAGATCCGCGAGGTCGAACCGGGCGAAACCGTGGGCTATGGCAACACATGGACCGCCACCGCCCCGGCCCGGATCGCCACCGTGGCAGCGGGCTATGCCGATGGGATTCACCGCGCGATGGGGCCGAAAACCTCGCTGTATGCAGGTGAAACCCCCTGCCCGATCCGGGGCCGCATTTCGATGGATCTGATCGGCGTCGATGTCACACATCTGGACGAAGACCCCAAAGAACTGTCGTTGCTGAACCACGTACAAACGGTGGACGTGCTGGCCGATAATGCCGGAACCATCGGCTATGAAATTCTGACCTCCTTGGGCGCGCGCTATCGCCGTCGTTATACCAGTTCATGATGTTAACCGCTCCTCTTGCTGCGATTGGCCGACAGGTGCTGGCCGCATTGGCCCTTGTGGGTCAGGTCACGCTTTATGCCGTCCAAACCATATCCCACCTGTTCCGGCCCCCGTTTTACGGGCGGGAATTTCTGAATGCGCTGGTCCAGATCGGCTGGTTGTCCCTGCCTGTTGTGGGCATGACCACACTATTCACCGGCGGCGCATTGGCGCTGCAAATCTATGCAGGTGGCAGCCGCTTCAATGCCGAGGCTGTGGTGCCTTCGATCGTGGCGATTGGCATGGTGCGCGAATTGGGGCCGGTGCTGGGCGGGCTGATGGTGGCCGCGCGGGTTGCATCGTCAATTGCTGCTGAGATTGGGACGATGAAAGTCACCGAACAGATTGATGCGCTGGTCACGCTGTCCACCCATCCGATGAAATACCTGACCCTGCCCCGCGTTCTGGCGGCCACGCTGGCCGTGCCGGTTCTGGTGGGTGTTGGTGACGTGATCGGCATCATGGGCGGCTATCTGGTGGGGATTTCGCGGCTGGGGTTCAATCCAGCGGCCTATCTGACCAACACGGTTGATTTTCTGGAAACCTTTGATGTGGTGTCCGGGCTGGTAAAAGGCGCGGCCTTTGGGTTCATCGTGGCCCTGATGGGGTGCTATTACGGGATGAACTCGGGCCGGGGGGCGCAGGGTGTGGGCCGGGCCACGAAATCCGCTGTTGTCGCGGCGTCGATCCTGATTTTGGCCGCCAACTATCTGCTGACCGAGGTGTTCTTTTCCGCATGATCGAACTCAGCAATGTCCATAAAACATTCGGCCCCAATCGCGTGCTGCGTGGGGTGAACCTGACCATTCCCAAGGCCACGTCGATGGTGATCATCGGCGGGTCTGGCACCGGGAAATCCGTGGCGCTGAAATGCGTTCTGGGGCTGGTGACGCCCGACAGCGGCACAATCACGCTGGATGGGCAGGACGTGACCCAAGGCGACCGTGATGCGTTTTTGGCGCGGTTCGGGATGCTGTTTCAGGGCGGCGCGCTGTTCGATTCCCTGCCTGTGTGGCAGAATGTGGCCTTTCGCCTGCTACGCGGATCGCTGAAGCGCCCCAAGGACGAAGCCCGCGAAATCGCCGTGGAAAAGCTGCGCCGCGTCGGTCTAAAACCGGATGTGGCCGATAAATTCCCTGCGGAATTATCGGGCGGGATGCAAAAACGCGTGGGACTGGCCCGCGCCATTGCGGCCGAGCCTGAAATCATCTTTTTCGACGAACCCACCACGGGGCTGGACCCGATCATGTCCGGCGTGATCAACGAATTGATCCGCGAAATCGTGGTGGAAATGGGCGCCACCGCCATGACTATCACCCATGACATGACCAGCGTCCGTGCCATTGCCGATAATGTCGCCATGCTACATGACGGGGTGATCAAATGGACGGGGCCGGTGGCGGATATGGATGCCTCGGGCGATCCCTATCTGGATCAGTTCATTCATGGCCGCGCCGAAGGCCCGATCGAGGCGGTACGGTGACACCCAAGAATTTTTCAAAAATTCTTGACCAAGTTCTTTTAAAGAATTTGGCACCTGTCACATGAGGGCCAAATGCTGAAATACGCCAATCTTTGCCTCCTGATCCTGTTCCCTGTCGCGTGGTTCGCGCCGCTTCTGCGCGCCGGACTGTTGCCGCTGTTCAGCCTCAGCGAAATCAGCGTGATTTCAGGACTGCAATCGCTGTGGGGGACGGATGTCGTACTGGCGCTGGTCGTCACGGTTTTCGCGCTATTCGCCCCCTATCTGAAAACCATCGGGTTGGCATTGGTGCAATTTGGCCTGCTGGATCAGCGCACCCTGCCGGTGCTGACCGTGCTGGGAAAACTGGCGATGGCCGATATTTTCCTGATTGCGCTTTACATCACGCTGGCCAAGGGCATCGGGCTGGGCAAGATCGAGGTGGCATGGGGGCTGTACCTGTTCACCGCCTGTATTCTGGCGTCACTGGTCATTTCCCTGATCGAATCCAAACGCCCGCGCAGATCGGTTTGACCCCGACCGCCCCCTAAGGCATCACTCCATCATGGCAAAAGCAAAAACCTTCTCTTGTTCGGCCTGCGGGGCGTCATTCAACAAATGGTCCGGGCGCTGCGATGGCTGCGGCGAATGGAACACCATATCCGAGGACACCCCCCTGTCCGCCGGACCTGCGACCAAGTCATTAGGCGGCAAACGCGGGGCCACCATCCCGCTGACCGATCTGGCGACACAGGAAACCCCACCCCCACGCACGCATTCGGGGCTGGATGAACTGGACCGCGTATTAGGCGGCGGGCTGGTGCCTGCCAGCGCCATCCTTGTCGGCGGCGATCCGGGGATCGGGAAATCCACATTACTGTTGCAGGCCGCCGCCCGCTTTGCCGGGGCGGGGCTGAAAACCATCTATATCTCGGGCGAGGAAGCCAGCGCACAGGTGCGGATGCGGGCGCAACGGCTGGGCCTGACGGATGCGCCGGTGCAACTGGGCGCGGAAACCAACCTGCGCGATATCCTGACCACGCTGGACGCGGAAAAGCCGCAACTGGCGATTATCGATTCCATTCAAACCATGTGGGCCGACAATGTCGACAGCGCACCGGGCAGCGTGTCACAGGTCCGCGCCGCCGCGCACGAGCTGACCACCTTTGCCAAACGCAAGGGCATGTCCGTGATCCTTGTGGGGCATGTCACCAAAGAGGGGCAGATCGCAGGCCCGCGCGTGGTGGAGCATATGGTTGATACAGTTCTGTATTTCGAGGGCGAACGCGGTCATCAGTTCCGTATCCTGCGGGCGGTGAAAAACCGCTTTGGACCTGCCGATGAAATCGGTGTCTTTGAAATGACTGGCGGCGGGCTAAGCGAAGTCACCAACCCGTCCGCGCTGTTCCTGTCCGAGCGTGGCGAACCCAGCCCCGGTTCGGTGGTTTTTGCCGGAGTCGAAGGCACCCGCCCCGTATTGGTGGAATTTCAGGCGCTGGTGGCCCCCTCCCCGCACAGCCAGCCCCGCCGCACCGTGGTGGGCTGGGATGGGTCGCGGCTGGCCATGATCCTTGCCGTGCTAGAGGCTCGCTGCGGCATCCCCTTTGCCGGGCTGGATGTATATCTGAACGTCGCGGGCGGGATGAAAGTCAGCGAACCCGCCGCCGATCTGGCCGTGGCCGCTGCGCTGCTTTCTGCCCGCGAGGACGCCGCCCTGCCCGCTGACACGGTAATTTTCGGGGAAATCAGCCTGTCCGGGGCGCTTCGCCCGGTCGGACAAACCGAAAACAGGTTGAAAGAAGCGCAAAAACTTGGTTTCACCACGGCAATTGCACCCAGCGGCGGCAAGATCGTCGGGGATGGCGGGATGATGCTTCGACAATTCGGAGATCTGACCGCCTTTGTTGGTGATATTTTCGGCGCGGGCTAGCGCCACAGGAACAGGGACGGACATTTATGGACGGTTTCACCATTATCGACGGCGTTGTAGCGGTCGTCATCATCCTTTCGGCCCTGTTGGCCTATTCGCGCGGCATCGTCCGCGAGGGTCTGGCTATCGCCGGATGGATTGCTGCCGCCGTGCTGGCCTATATCTTTGCGCCGCAGGTTCAGCCTCTGGTCAAGGAAATCCCGGTTCTGGGCGACTTTATTTCCGATAGCTGCGAGCTGAGCATTATTGCCGCCTTTGCTGCCGTCTTTGCCGTGGCGCTGGTTCTGGCCTCGCTGTTCACGCCATTGTTTTCCTCGCTGGTTCAACGCTCGGTGCTGGGGGGGCTGGATCAGGGGTTCGGGTTCCTGTTCGGTGTGCTGCGCGGCATCCTGTTGGTGGCTATTGCATTTTTCGTCTATGAAACCGTCATCACCTCGCAACAAATCCCGATGGTGGATGACAGCCGTTCGGCCCGCGTCTTTGCCAAGATGACTGGGAAAATCGAAAACGAAGACCCCGCACAGGCGCTGGGATGGATTACATCGCAGTACGAAAACCTTGTCGGGGTCTGCGAAAAATAAGCCACGCGCCCCTGCGTAAAAGCGCCGCACGTCGCCGCAACGCAGCAAAACCACAAAGCGCCCGTGCAATTGCCGGGCGTTTTGTTTATGATCCTTTCGTGACAGTTGCGTTCCCACGCCCTATGTAAGGGCCAAACACCCAGCCAACGGATTCGGAGCACAGCCTTGTCCAAGCTTATGCCACCTGCTCACCCCTTCGACGATGACAAGCTGAAGGAGGAGTGCGGCGTTTTCGGCGTCATCGGTGTTGCCGATGCGGCCAATTTCGTGGCCCTTGGCCTTCACGCCCTGCAACACCGCGGGCAGGAAGCGGGCGGGATCGTCAGCCACGACCCGGTCGAAGGCTTCAACAGCGCCCGCCGCTTTGGTTATGTGCGTGATAACTTTACCTCGCAATCGCTGATGCAAACCTTGCCGGGGCCGCTTGCCATCGGGCATGTGCGCTATTCCACCGCCGGGTCCAAGGGCGCGGCCATCCGCGATGTGCAGCCCTTCTTTGGCGAATTTGCGATGGGCGGGGCCGCGATTGCCCATAACGGCAACCTGACCAATGCCGATGCCCTGCGCCGCGAATTGATCGAGCGTGGCTCGATCTTCCAAAGCTCGTCCGACAGCGAATGTATCATTCACCTGATGGCGCGGTCCCTGCAACGCAACATCCCCGAACGCATGGAAGACGCCCTGCGCCGGGTCGAAGGCGCGTTCAGCATCGTGGCCATGACCCGCACAAAACTGATCGGTGTGCGCGATCCGATGGGCGTGCGCCCGCTGGTTCTGGGCAAGGTCGGCGATGGCTGGGTGCTTAGCTCGGAAACCTGTGCGCTGGATATTATCGGGGCGCAACTGGTCCGGGAAATCGAACCCGGCGAAATGGTGGTGATCAGCGAAAAACACGGCGTCGAAAGCGTGCGCCCCTTCCGCCCGCAACCCGCCAAGTTCTGCATTTTCGAACATGTCTATTTCTCGCGTCCCGACAGCATCATCGGCGGGCGCTCGGTCTATGAAACGCGCCGTCAGATCGGCGTGGAACTGGCGCGCGAAACCCCGGTCGAGGCGGATCTGGTCTGCCCCGTCCCAGACAGCGGCACCCCCGCAGCCATCGGCTTTGCCCACGAAAGCGGTATTCCCTTTGGTATGGGCATCATCCGCAATCAATATATGGGCCGGACCTTCATTGAACCCACCGAACAGATCCGCAACATGGGGGTGCGCCTGAAACTGAACGTCAACCGCGCCCTGATCGAAGGCAAGCGCGTGGTTCTGGTGGACGATTCCGTGGTGCGTGGCACCACCTCGCGCAAGATCAAGGAAATGATTCTGGATGCAGGCGCGGCCGAGGTGCATTTCCGTATCGCCTCGCCGCCGACCGCATGGCCCTGCTTCTACGGTGTGGACACCCCCCAGCGTGAAAAGCTGCTGGCCGCCACCATGACCGAAGAAGAAATGCGCCAGCATCTGAGCGTCGACAGCCTGAAATTCATTTCGCTGGATGGGCTGTATCGCGCCGTTGGCGAAGCCGGGGGCCGTGACAACAATTGCCCACAACACTGCGACGCCTGTTTCTCGGGTGAATATCCGGTCATCCCGTCGGACATGATCCAAAAAGGGTTCCAACTGAAAGCGGCGGAATAATCCGTCGTTTCAGCTAAATTTGTGTTCTTTCTTGGGAAAATATCCTGAGGGGTGAATTGGCCACAGGCCAAGAGGGGGGCAAAGCCCCCCTTTTTCGTTCCACGCCCCGCAAGCCCCCCATCCCTGTGGGCAGCCCGGCATTGGAATATCTGAGGCAGATGAAACCGCCACGAACCGCGCCTTTGCGCACCGGCGCATCACATCCCTGTCACCCTGCGTATAACCGGCGGGGCTTTGCCGCTGCTGTCGCCTGACAGGCCAAACTCTGCCGTTCTGCCCTGTTCCTTCGCATAGCCCCCTTTCGTCCGCACCGACGCCACGCCATATGCCGCACCGCAGCACCAAGACGCAGCGCCACCCGAAGGGATACCATGACCAACATTACGAACGACCAAACCACCGATACGAACACCAAAACCGCCACCGCCGCCACCCAGCCCGAGGCGCTGCCGCTAGCGGGTCTGACCTTGCTGGGAACGATCCTTGCCCCCAAAGGCGCGCGCGCCCTATTGCGCCAGTCTGGCCGTATCAAACAAGTCTCGACCGGCGACCGGATCGGTGGGCATGTTGTTACCAGCATCGACAGCGGTAGCATCCTGCTGGCCCGCAACGGTCAGGTGCAAGCCCTGCGTGTTCCCGGCAGCTAAGCCCCGCCTACAGCCCCTTGCCCCGGCCTTCGGCACCTCATACCCTGTCCGAACAGTTCCGATAAAGGCCGCCTTTCTATGTCCCTGTCTCTTCTCAACCTCGATGCCCGTTGGCGCCGGTTCAACGATGAAACCCGCGCTTGCCCCTGCTGTGGCCGACAATTTTCCGGGGTCTACGATCTGGGGTTCGATCATCCTGTGGACTGGCCTCATGCCGAACGTGGCGAACATCCTTTCGTGAAACAAGGCGCTGATCAGCTTTCGCCCGATCTGTGCCGCGTTGGCGATATACGGCTGCTGCGGGCAATCCTGAGCCTGCCGATACAGGGCGCGGATGAATCCGTGCATATCACGCCGTGGGTACAGGTCAGCCCGGACGTGTTTTATGCCTATCTGGAAACATGGGATAACCCAGATGCCCCCCTGCCCGCCCCGGCACCGGCGCTCTTGGCGAATGATCTGCCCGCATTGGCCGAAACCGGCACAGCCGTGCAAATCAGTTTCCCTTCGCGTGATGCACGTCCACAAATCGACACTGCCACTGGCGCGTTGGCTACAGCACTGACAAACGGCCTCGACTTCGATGCCCTGCTGGATCTCTACGCGGCCTGCGGCGATGATATCCGCCCTCACCTGATGCAGGGCTAACGCTGGCCCCAAACCGCCCTGCGGCGCGTTGTACACAGCTTAGCTTTGCCCTTGACCTGTCGCAGTTTTCACCTCACACCGCGCATATGACACAGAAAATCGCCCTCATCACCGGAGCAACCCGCGGCCTTGGTGCAGCCTTGGCCGAAGCGCTTTGCCAAACCCATCACATTGTCGCCGTTGGCCGCACCACCGGCGCATTGGAGGAATTGGACGACCGTATCAAGGCGCTTGGCGGACAAGCCACGCTGGCCCCGATGGACATCACCAACATGGATGCGATGGCACAGTTGTGCCGCTCGATCTATGATCGCTGGGGCGCGGTGGATATCTGGGCGCATACCGCCATTCACGCAGCGCCGCTGTCACCGGCGAATTTCATTGATCAGAAAGACTGGGACAAATCCGTTGCCTGCAATGTAACGGCCACGGGCAAACTGATCCCCTTTGTTGCGCCCTTGCTTGGCGATACCGGCACGGCGGTCTTTTTCGACGACGCCCGCGCCGGAACAAAATTCTTTGGCGCCTACGGGGCCACCAAAGCCGCGCAAATCGCACTGGCACAAAGCTGGGCCGCTGAAACGGCGAAAACCGGCCCCCGCGTTCATGTGCTGACACCGGCCCCGATGGCCACGGCCACCCGCGCCCGTTTTTTCCCCGGTGAAGACCGTGCTGCCTTGGCCCAACCCCGCGAAGAAGCCACCCGCCTGCTTAAAGCCTTCTACCCAGATTGAGGGGCGCGCTTTAGCCTGCTCTGACGGCCTGTCACTCAGCGGGTTCTCTGGCTTCGTCGCTGGCCTTGGGGCGCTGCCCCAAACCCCGGAGTATTGCTGATCAGAAAGAAACCAATCCGCTTCTTTCTGATTTTAAATATTCTGGGGGTGAGGGCGTAGCCCGAGGGGGCAAAGCCCCCTGTCCCATTACACCTAACCGAAAATCCCCCCGGTCAGCGCCGCCGTTTAACCTGATTGCTTGGGTCACAGGGCGCGTTTAAATTTCCTCGACATTCAGGACGCCGCCCAGACTTTTGATCGCCCCTTTGATTTGCGGATTGATCGGACATTCAATTCCTGCGTCGATTTCAACCTCGCCGGGCAAATTCGGATTAATCAGACAGAATGCAATCGGTCCCTTGTCCACGCCTTTTACCGTTTCTTGCGCCCGGTTCAGAATATTGGCGACGCTTTGTATAGCCTCGACATCCTCGATCAGGATTTTCAAACCCGAACTTCCAGCATCCGCAATCACGGTATCCATCGGGGCGACCGAACGCCCCATTGGGTCGAACTGGCCTTCGTTGAACCGGCCTTCCAACGTCATCACCACCTGATTGGTCTGGTCGAACACGCGGCGGGTGGCTTCAAAATCTTCCGGGAACATCACCATCCCGCTGACTTGCCCAGTCGGGTCGCTGATATTCATGCGGAAAAATCGGGTGCCGCGACCTGACTTGCGTTCTTGCAAACCGGAAACCAACACGCCAACCCGTTCCATTGCCGCGCCGTTGGCTTCGGCTTTTTGGCGCAATCCTTCCAATGTCAGCAATTTCTTGCGTTTCAGCGCCGGTAAGTAGTCATCCAGCGGATGCCCCGTCAGGTAAAATCCGATCGCCTTATGTTCCTCGGCCAATCGGTCGGCGGGCAACCAATCTTCGACCGGCATCAGGCGCGGTTCGGGTAAGTCTTCGCCTGCGTCCCCGAACAACGACACCTGATCGCTGGCTTTTTGTTCGTGAATTGCCGCAGAATAGGCAACCAGCGGGTCCAACGCCTCGAACACGCGGCGGCGATTGCGGTCCAGTTGGTCAAAAGCCCCCGCCCGCACCAGCATTTCCAACGGGCGTTTGCCCACGCGTTTTAAATCGACCCGGCGGGCGAAATCAAACAACGTTGTAAAGGCTCTGCCCTCGCGCCCGTCGACCACCAGTTTCATGGCCTCCAGACCGACGTTTTTCAGCGCGCCCAGCGCGTAGATCAGTTTGCCATCCGCAACATCAAAGGTTGGCAGGGATCGGTTCACACAGGGCGGTACGATTTCGATCTCCAGCCCACGGCGCACTTCTTCGGCATAGATCGACAGTTTGTCGGTCAGGTGGATATCGCAATTCATCACACCGGCCATGAATTCCGCTGGGTGGTTCGCCTTCAGCCAGCCGGTTTGATAGGACACCACCGCATAGGCCGCCGCGTGAGATTTATTGAACCCGTAGTTGGCGAATTTTTCCAGAAGGTCGAACACCTCGCTGGCTTTTTTCTTGTCCACCCCGTTTTGCATCGCCCCTTCTTCGAACTTGGGGCGTTCTTTGGCCATTTCCTCGGCGATCTTCTTACCCATCGCGCGGCGCAGCAGGTCCGCACCGCCAAGGCTGTATCCCGCCATAACCTGCGCGATCTGCATCACCTGTTCCTGATAAACGATGATGCCCTGCGTTTCCTCAAGGATATGGTCAATCAGCGGGTGAACGGATTCGCGGTCTTTCAGGCCGTTTTTCACCTCGCAATAGGTGGGGATGTTTTCCATCGGGCCGGGGCGGTACAGCGCAACCAATGCCACGATGTCTTCGATACAGGTGGGTTTCATACGCCGTAGCGCATCCATCATGCCGCTGGATTCCACCTGGAACACAGCGACCGTTTTCGCACTGGCATACAGCTTATATGTTGGCTCATCATCCAGCGGGATATGGCCGATGTCATCCACGGCCCCTTCGGGCGGGTCATACAGTTGCGTACCATCCGGGCCGATATGCAGGTGTCGCCCGTTTTTCTTGATCAGGTCCACGGCGTTCTGGATCACGGTCAGGGTTTTCAGGCCCAAAAAGTCGAATTTGACCAGCCCGGCCTGTTCCACCCATTTCATGTTGAACTGCGTCGCGGGCATATCCGAACGCGGGTCCTGATACAGCGGCACCAGCCGATCCAGCGGCCTGTCCCCGATCACAACACCCGCCGCGTGGGTTGAGGCATTGCGCAACAAGCCTTCGACCTGCTGGCCATAGGTCAGAAGCCGGTTCACCACCTCTTCGTTGCGGGCCTCTTCGCGCAGGCGTTCTTCTTGTTTCAGCGCCTCGGCAATGGATACGGGTTTCACCCCTTCCACCGGGATCAGCTTGGACAGGCGGTCCACCTGCCCATAGGGCATTTGCAACACTCGCCCGATGTCGCGCACGGCGGCCTTACTTAGCAACGCGCCAAAGGTGATGATCTGCCCCACCTTATCGCGCCCGTATTTCTGCTGAACATAGCGAATGGTTTCTTCGCGTCGGTCCATGCAAAAGTCGATGTCAAAGTCAGGCATCGACACACGTTCAGGGTTCAAAAAGCGTTCAAACAGCAAGCTGTAGCGCAACGGATCAAGGTCGGTGATCGTCAGGGCATAGGCCACCAGACTGCCCGCACCAGACCCCCGCCCCGGCCCCACCGGGATACCGTTATCCTTGGACCACTTGATAAAATCGGCCACGATCAGGAAATAGCCGGGGAAGCCCATGCCCTCGATGATGTCCAGCTCGAAATCCAGCCGCTTCTGGTAATCTTCTGCCGTCCCCGTCATCGGGATCACGGCCAGACGCCGCTGTAGCCCCTCATTGGCCTGTCGACGCAGTTCCACCACCTCGTCATCCGCGAATTTCGGCAGGATTGGGGCGCGTTTATACGCCTTAAAGGCACACCGTTTGGCGATTTCCACGGTGTTTTCAATCGCTTCCGGCAGGTCCGCGAAAAGCGTCACCATTTCCTGTTGCGATTTGAAATAATGCTGCGGGGTCAGGCGGCGGCGCGGTTCCACCTGATCCACATAAGCGCCCTCGGCGATACAGATCAGCGCGTCATGGGCCTCGTACATATCTTCCTTGGGGAAGTATACGTCATTGGTGGCCACCAACGGCAACCCCATGTCATAGGCCATTTCGACAAAGCCGCGCTCAGTCCGCTTTTCAGCCTCGGGCAGACCGTTATCGCCCGGATGGCGCTGCAATTCCACATAGCAGCGGTTCGGGTATATATTGGCAAACCGGCGCATCATGGCTTCGGCTTCGGCGCGATGCCCCGCCTGCAATTCCATCCCCACCGGGCCAAGTGCCCCGCCAGTCAGGCAGATCAACCCTTCGGAAAACTCTTGCAAGTCCTCAAACGTGACCTGTGGAAGCTGCCCGCCCTTGTCCACATACAGACACGACGACAACCGCATCAGGTTTTCATATCCGGTTTCGCTTTGCGCCAGCAAAACCACCGGCGCGGGGTCTTTTTGTTTTTCGCCCGGTTCCGGATGGTGCCAGCCAACATCCACCTGACAGCCCAAAATTGGCTGTATCCCCGCCCCCGAGGCCGTGACCGAAAATTCCAGCGCCGAAAACATGGCGTTGGTATCCGTCACTGCAACGGCGGGCATGTCCATCGCTTCGCACATGCCGGGCAGCTTTTTCAGCCGCACGGCCCCTTCCAGCAGGGAATATTCCGTGTGAACGCGCAGGTGAATGAATCGGGGATCTTTGCTCATGCCTGCCATCCTATGCCACTGATCCGGCACCGGAAAGCGGTGATTATATCGCGCCCAATTTTCCGGCGCTTGCACAGGCAATCCACATCACACGTCCGGTTTTTCTTGCCAAATGAACGAATCCACGCTTTCCTGACACAAACCAACAGGGGCCTACCCGTTTTCTACGCCGCATCGAAGACGGGCCACAAAGGCAAAAACAATGGTAAGGCGGCGGGTCTATTTACATGGATATCACCTTTCTTCTGAACGGAGAGAGCGTGGAGCTGCGCGATGTGTCCCCTACCGTCACGCTGCTTGACTGGCTGCGCAATGATTGCGGCCTCACTGGAACCAAAGAAGGATGCAACGAAGGCGACTGCGGTGCCTGCACGGTGATGGTGCAGGATCAGGACGGTAATCGCGCCCTGAACGCCTGCATCCTGTTCCTGCCGCAACTGAACGGAAAATCCATCCGCACCGTCGAAGGGCTGGCCAGCCCCACGGGTGATCTGCATCCGGTCCAACAGGCGATGATCGACCACCACGGCAGCCAATGCGGGTTCTGCACCCCCGGCTTTGTCGCCTCGATGGCAACCGCCCACCTGAACGGTGATACGGATCACGCCACCGCGCTGGCGGGCAATCTGTGCCGCTGCACCGGCTATGCCCCGATCCTGCGCGCAGCCAAAGCTGCCGAATCCCTGCCTGCCCCGGCGCATCTGTCTGATTTCATCTTGCCGGAAATACTCGCGGGGGGTGTGGGGGGCAGCCAGCCCCCCACCGGCGACACGGTTCAGCCCGAAACCGCCGATGAACTGGCCGCATGGTATGCTGCCCACCCACAGGCCACGCTGATCGCGGGGGCCACGGATGTCGGGCTTTGGGTCACGAAACAGTTGCGCGACTTGCCGCAAGTCGCCTTTCTGAATCGCTGCGCTGACCTGCAACAGATCGCTGAAACCGATGATACACTTACCATCGGCGCGGGCATCACCATCGCGCGGCTGATCCCTGTCATGGACCGCCTGCATCCGTCGCTGGGGAAAATGCTGCGCCGGTATGGCTCTGCTCAGGTGCGGGCGGCGGCGACGATCGGGGGCAATATCGCCAATGGCTCGCCCATCGGGGACGGGCCGCCTGCGCTGATCGCGCTGGGGGCCACGCTGCATCTGCGCCACGGCGACACCCGCCGCCAGATCCCGCTACAGGACTTTTTCCTTGAGTACGGAAAACAAGATCGCGCCCCCGGCGAATTTGTGGACTCCGTCAGTATCCCCAAACAACCCGACCGGCTGAAATGCTATAAGCTGTCAAAACGCTTCGATCAGGATATTTCCGCCGTTTGTGGCTGTTTCAATATCACCGTGACAGACGGCACCGTGACAGACGCCCGGATCGCCTTTGGTGGCATGGCAGGCATCCCCAAACGTGCCACCCATGTTGAAACCGCGCTGATCGGCCAGCCGTGGACCGAGGACACAATCGCCGCCACATGGGACGCATGGGCGCAGGATTTCACCCCGATGAGCGATATGCGGGCCTCGACCCAATACCGGCAGGAAACAGCGCGCAACATGCTGAGCCGTTATTTCCTTGATGATCTGGGCGCAGATGTTTCAGTGCAGGAGGTCCGGGCATGAGCGTCACCAAACCCCTTCCGCATGACGCCGCCCGCCTGCATGTGACAGGTCAGGCGCGGTATGTTGATGACATCCCCACCCCGGCAGGCACGCTGCATCTGGCCTTTGGACTGTCCACCATCCCGGCGGGGCGGATTGCCACGATGGACCTGACCGATGTGCGCCAAGCGCCCGGTGTGGTGGCGGTACTGACCGCCGAAGATTTGCCGTTTGCGAATGACGTTTCGCCCTCGGCTCATGATGAACCGCTTTTGTCCGGCGGGACCGTGCATTATGTCGGACAACCTGTGTTTCTGGTAATCGCACGGTCCCATCTTGCCGCCCGCAAGGCCGCCCGTAAGGCCGCCATATCCTACGAGGAAACTACCCCGATCCTGACCATTGATCAGGCGCTGGCCGCAAACAGCCGGTTCGAGGAAGGGCCACGCATATACATCCGTGGCGACCCAAAGACCGCAATCGCCGCCGCCGCCCGCGTGATCGAAGGCGTGCTGGAACTGGGCGGACAGGAACATTTCTATCTGGAAGGACAGGCCGCTGCCGCCCTGCCCGGTGAAGATGGCGATATGCTGGTGCATAGCTCCACCCAGCACCCAACGGAAATTCAGCATAAAGTGGCCGAAGCCCTGGGCGTGCCGATGCATATGGTCCGGGTGGAAACCCGCCGTATGGGGGGCGGTTTCGGCGGCAAGGAAAGCCAGGGCAACGCGCTGGCCTGCGCCTGCGCCATCGCCGCGCGGCTGACCGGAAAGCCCTGTAAAATGCGCTATGACCGGGACGATGACATGATCATCACCGGCAAGCGGCATGATTTCCGCATCACCTATCGCGTGGGGTTCGATGACGATGGGATGATCCACGGCATCGAGTTCAACCAGATGACGCGCGGGGGCTGGGCGCAGGATCTGACCCTGCCGGTGGCGGATCGGGCAATGCTACATGCCGATAACGCCTATTACCTGCCGCATGTGCGGATCGAAAGCCACCGTTTGCGCACCAACACCCAAAGCGCCACCGCCTATCGCGGATTTGGCGGACCACAGGGCATGGTGGGAATTGAACGGGTGATGGATCACGTTGCGCATGATCTGGGCATGGACCCTGTCGCACTGCGGCAACGGAACTATTACGACGCGGTCGAAGGGGGCGCGACCCCCGCCCCAAGCATTTCGGGCAAGATGAAAGACAACTGCACCCCCTATGGGCAGCCGGTCGAAGATTTCGTTTTGCATGGGTTGACGGCGCAATTGCTGGACAGCGCGGATTATGCCGCGCGGCGGGCGGCGGTGGACGCGTGGAATGCGGCGAACCCGGTGCTAAAGAAAGGGCTGGGCTTCAGCCCGGTGAAATTCGGTATTTCCTTTACCCTGACGCATCTGAATCAGGCCGGGGCGCTGGTGCATGTCTATCAGGACGGATCAATCCACCTGAACCACGGCGGCACTGAAATGGGACAAGGGTTGTTCCAAAAGGTCGCCCAAGTCGCGGCCAGCCGGTTTGGCGTGGGCATGGAAACCATCCGCATCACCGCCACAGATACCGCCAAAGTGCCCAACACCTCGGCCACGGCGGCATCCTCGGGGTCGGATTTGAACGGGATGGCGGTAAAGACCGCCTGCGATACGATCCGCGAAAGGATGGCGGAATTTCTGGCTGGCTACTTCCAGACGGATCGCGCGACCGTGCAATTCGCTGATGATACCGTGCGCATCGGCGACGAAGCTCTGCCTTTCGCCAAGGCTGCGCAGCTTTGCTATGAAAACCGGATCAGCCTGTCAGCCACCGGGTTTTACAAAACCCCGAAACTGGCGTGGGACCGGATCAAGGGCGAAGGGCGACCGTTCTTCTATTTCGCTTATGGTGCCGCGCTGACCGAAGTGATCGTAGATACGCTGACCGGCGAAAACCGCATTCTGCGGGCCGATATTCTGCATGATGCCGGGGCGTCTTTGAACCCGGCGCTGGATATCGGGCAGGTCGAAGGCGGCTATGTGCAGGGCGCGGGCTGGCTGACCACCGAAGAACTGGTGTGGGACGACAAGGGCCGCCTGCGCACCCATGCGCCATCGACCTATAAAATCCCGGCGTTTTCAGACCAGCCACAGGTGTTCAACGTCGCCCTGTGGGATGGCCGCAATGTCGAAGACACGATTTACCGATCCAAAGCCGTGGGTGAACCGCCCTTTATGCTGGGCATATCCGCTTGGCTGGCGCTGTCCAACGCTGTCGCGGCTTGTGGCGCGGACTATCCCGCGCTGGATGCCCCGGCCACGGCAGAACGCGTGCTGACCACCATCGGGAAGCTACGCGATGGGGTTTGATCTGAAGGCGCTATGCGCGGCGGTGGCCGAACATGGCCGCGTGGCCCGCGTGGTCATTGCAAAAATCGAAGGATCGTCCCCCCGCGAAGTGGGTGCAGCCATGCTGGTTTGGGATAGCGGGCAATCTGGCACGATTGGCGGCGGCGCATTGGAATATCTTGCGGCACAAGACGCCCGCAACGCCACGACAGACCGCCTGTCCAGCCATGCGCTTGGGCCGGAACTGGGCCAATGCTGCGGCGGGCGGATCACCCTGTTGCGCGAAATCTATGATGCAGCGCGGCTGGGAGGGCTGGAAGGTCAGGATTTGACCGCCCGGCCCACCGATGGCAGCGCGATGCCGCTGGCTGTCAAACGAATGCTGGCACAGGCCCGCAATCAAGGCCAACGCCCGTCTGCGCAACTGGTGCAGGGCTGGTTTCTGGAACCGCTGCACCGCGCGGAAACACCGCTGTGGATATGGGGCGCGGGCCATGTTGGGCGGGCTTTGGTGGATGTGATGGCCCCGCTGCCCGATCTGGCAATCACATGGGTCGATACTGCGGCGGAACGGTTTCCCGATACCATCCCCGCGCATGTCACGGCCCTGCCTGCCGCGCAGCCCCGGCATTTGGTCCGCCATGCCCCCGCGAATGCGCATCACCTGATCCTGACCTATTCCCATGCGCTGGATCTGGAACTGTGCCACGCGTTGCTGGGGCACGGTTTTGCCAGCGCGGGGTTGATCGGGTCGGCGACCAAATGGGCGCGGTTTCGCAACCGTCTGGGCGCTTTGGGCCATAGCCCTGCCACGATTTCACGCATCACCTGCCCGATTGGCCGCCCCGATCTGGGCAAACACCCACAAGCCATTGCGATTGGGGTCGCCGGTGAGTTACTAAAAACAACAGAGCGCAAGACTCTGCAATACAAGGATAAAACAGGGTGATGGGGACACTGCTATCATTACGCGGCCTGACCAAGGCCTATCCGGGGGTTATTGCCAACAGCGACGTGTCTTTTGACATTCAGGAAGGCGAGGTTCACGCCCTGCTGGGGGAAAATGGCGCGGGGAAATCCACGCTGGTCAAAATGATTTACGGTCTGGTCAAACCTGACAGCGGGCAAATGACGTTGCGCGGCCAACCCTATGCCCCCGCAGAACCGCGAATGGCGCGCGCTTCGGGCGTGGCGATGGTGTTCCAGCATTTTTCCCTGTTCGAGGCGCTGAATGTCGCTGAAAACATCGCGCTGGGAATGGAAAACCCGCCCAAAATGCGCGATCTGGCCGCCCGGATCAAGGACGTGTCCGAAACCTATGGCCTGCCGCTGGACCCGTATCGCACGGTCGGCGACCTGTCCGCCGGGGAACGGCAGCGCGTGGAAATCATCCGCTGCCTGCTGCAAGACCCGCGCCTGCTGATCATGGACGAACCCACCAGCGTTCTGACCCCGCAAGAGGTGGATATCCTGTTCCAAACCCTGCGCAAGCTGACAGCCGAAGGCGTGGCGATCCTGTATATCAGTCACAAGCTGGAGGAAATCCGCACCCTGTGCGACACCGCCACCATCCTGCGGCTGGGCAAAAAGGTTGGCACCTGTATCCCGCGCGAAGTATCCGCCCGCGACATGGCAGAAATGATGGTGGGCACCACGCTGCATGTGCCGGAACGGGCGGGCGGCGATCTGGGGCCGGTGCTGCTGGAACTCACCGATTTGTCGGTCAAATCGCCCTCGGAATTTGGCACGTCGCTCAAGGGGATCACGCTTCAGGTGCGCTCGGGCGAGGTGCTGGGGCTGGGCGGCGTCGCAGGCAACGGGCAGGATGAATTGCTGGCGGCCCTGTCCGGCGAAATCCTGACCACCCCGAATACGGTGGTGATGGAAGGCCAGCCCATCGGCGCGCTTGGCCCGACCGCACGGCGCAAACTGGGCCTGCTGACCGCCCCCGAGGAACGGCTGGGTCATGCCGCCGCCCCGGACATGAGCCTGACCGAAAACGCGCTGCTGACCGGATCGGTGCGGCAAGGGCTGGAATCGAACGGGTTCCTGAAATGGACAAAGACACGCGAATTTGCCGAAGAAATCATCGCCAAATTCGATGTCCGCACACCGGGACCGGGCAATGCGGCGCGGTCGCTGTCGGGCGGGAACCTGCAAAAATTCGTCATCGGGCGCGAGGTGCTGCAACTGCCTACGGTTCTGGTTGTGAACCAGCCGACATGGGGCGTGGATGCCGCCGCCGCCACTTCGATCCGGCAGGCGCTGCTGGATCTGGCCGCAGGCGGCACGGCTGTGATTGTCATCAGTCAGGATCTGGATGAGCTGATGGAAATTTCAGACCATTTCGGCGCCCTGAACGAAGGGCGACTGTCAGACATCCGTCCCGCGCGTGGCCTGACCGTGGATGAAATCGGCCTGATGATGGGCGGCGCACATGGCATGGAGGTGGCCCATGTCTGACCGTCGGAATTCGAGTATTTTCAGCAAGATGAAAGGGGGGCGTGTCCTATGATCAGACTGGAAAAACGGCCTCAGCCCTCGCAGCTTTGGACCTATCTGACGCCGGTTCTGGCGGTGTTGCTGACCATGATTGCCGGGGGGGCGTTGTTCGCCTTTCTGGGCAAAGACCCGTTCGAGGCAATCCGCACGATTTTCTGGGATCCCTTGTTTTCCGAATTCGCGTTCTACTATCGCCCGCAATTGCTGGTGAAGGGGGCGCCGCTGGTGCTGATTGCCATCGGCCTGTCGCTGGGCTTTCGCGCCGGGATCTGGAATATCGGGGCCGAAGGGCAGTATATCGTCGGGGCCATTTGCGGGGCCGGTGTGGCGCTGGCGCTGTATCCGATGGAGGCGTTCTGGCTGTTCCCTGCGATGGTGATTGCCGGGGCGTTGGGCGGGATGCTGTGGGCGATGATCCCCGCGCTGCTAAAGGTCAAATTCGGCACCAATGAAATCCTTGTGTCGCTGATGCTGGTCTATGTCGCGGAAAACCTGCTGGCGTCGATGGCGGTGGGTCTGCTGAAAAACCCCGAAGGCTTCGGCTTTCCCGGCTCGCGCAACCTGCAACAATATCCCAGCGCCCATAATGCGGAACTGATCACCGGATCGGGGATGCACTGGGGCGTGGTGGCGGCGCTGATTGCGGTGATTTTTGCCTATGTGCTGCTGAACCGGCATATGCTGGGCTTTCATATCCGCCTGACCGGCGAAGCGCCCCGCGCCGCCCGGTTTGCCGGGGTGCGCCCCGCGCGGCTGATCCTGTTTTGTCTGGGAACCTCGGGGGCGCTGGCCGGTATGGCCGGGCTGTTCGAGGTGTCCGGCCCCTCCGGCCAGATCGGCATCGACTTTGGTAGCGGCTACGGATTTACCGCCATTATCGTCGCCTTTCTGGGCCGTCTGCATCCGGTGGGCATCCTGTTGGCGGGCGGGCTGATGGCGCTGACCTATATCGGTGGCGAAATCGCGCAATCCAATCTGGGCCTGCCATCATCAGCCATTCAGTTGTTTCAGGGGATGCTGCTGTTTTTCCTGCTGGCGGTGGATGTTCTGACCAATTTCCGCATCAGGCTTACCAACAAGGCAGAGGTGGCGTAATGGATATGTCTGCAATCAATCCGGTCCTGCTGCTGGCGTCATTGATCGTGGCCGCAACCCCGCTGCTGCTGGCGGCCATCGGGGAACTGGTGGTGGAAAAATCCGGTGTTCTGAATCTGGGCGTCGAAGGCATGATGATCACCGGCGCAATCTGCGGCTTTGCGATTGCGGTCAATACCGGCTCGCCGTTGCTGGGGCTGTTGGCTGCGGCGATGGGCGGCGCGGTGCTGTCCCTTCTGTTTGCTATCCTAACGCAATTCGCACTGGCCAATCAGGTGGCGTCAGGGCTGGCGCTGACGTTGTTCGGGCTGGGCATTTCCGCACTTCTGGGCCAAGGGTTTCAGGGTGAAAAAGCGCCTGCCTTTCCGAAAACCGATATTCCCCTGCTGTCGGACATCCCTGCGGTGGGGCATATCCTGTTTTCCCATGACATCGTTGTCTATCTGGCCTTTTTGCTGACGCTGGGTGTCTGGCTGGTGCTGAAATACACCCGCGTGGGGCTGATCCTGCGCGCCGTGGGGGAAAACCACGACGCGGCCCATGCGCTGGGATACAAGGTGGTGCGCATTCGCGTTCTGGCCATCATGTTCGGCGGGGCCTGTGCCGGGCTGGGCGGGGCCTATATCAGCCTGATCCGCGTCCCCCAATGGACCGAAGGCATGACCGCCGGGATCGGCTGGATCGCATTGGCGCTGGTGGTTTTCGCAAGCTGGAAACCGTGGCGCGTTTTGCTGGGGGCTTGCCTGTTCGGCGGGGTGAATGTGCTGCAACTGAATTTGCAGGCCGCAGGCTTTGCAATTCCGGTCGAGTACTTGGCAATGTCGCCCTATCTGATAACCATTCTTGTGCTTGTCATCATGTCGGCCGATCGCAGCAGCGCACCTGCATCGCTTGGCCGGTCTTTCCATGCCTCTCAATAAGGCGAACTGAAACCTGAACCACCAACAGGGGGAACCCGTATGAAACTAACGAAACTTCTGACAACTGCCGCAATGGCGCTGGGTCTGGCGACCGCCGCCGTGGCCGCAGATAAAACCAAGGTCGGCTTCATCTATGTTGGCCCGCGCAATGATGGCGGCTGGAGCCAACACCACCACGAAGCAGCGGTGGAAATGGCCAAGCATTTCGGCGACAAGGTGGAAATCGTCGAGCAGGAAAACGTCCCCGAAGGCGCGGATGCCGAGCGTGTGATTACCCAGATGGCCCTGCAAGGTGCCGATCTGATCTTTACCACGTCTTTCGGCTTCATGGACCCCACGGTGAACGTGGCGAAAAAATTCCCGAACGTGAAATTTGAACACGCCACCGGCTATAAGACCGCGCCGAACGTGTCTGTTTATTCGGCCCGTTTCTACGAAGGCCGCGCCATTCAGGGCACGCTGGCCGGACGCATGACCAAATCGAACGTGGTGGGC
Organism: Thalassovita litoralis; assembly: GCF_900182725.1. GTDB lineage: Bacteria > Pseudomonadota > Alphaproteobacteria > Rhodobacterales > Rhodobacteraceae > Thalassobius > Thalassobius litoralis. Next base: position 256,738 of record NZ_FXTO01000002.1, on the reverse strand, counting down.
TATATTGCGTCCTACCCGATCCCCGAAGTGATCCGGGGCATCAACTCGGCCTATATCCACGCCAAGAAGGTCAACCCGAATGTGAAATTCAAAATCGTCTGGGCCTTTACCTGGTTTGATCCCGCGAAAGAGGCCGACGCCGCCAAGGTGCTGATCGAACAGGGCGCTGACGTGATCCTGCAACACACCGATTCCACCGCACCGCACGCGGCCGCGCAGGCAGCGGGCAATGTCTATACCTTTGGTCAGGCCGCCGATATGGCCGAATATGGCCCGATGCCGCGGATCAGCTCGATCATCGACGTCTGGGCACCCTATTACATTCAACGCACCCAAGCCGTCATCGACGGAAGCTGGGCCAGCGTGAACACATGGGACGGCATCAAAGCCGGTATGGTTGGCATCGGCGAAATTTCTGACGTGGTTCCGGCGGATGTAAAAGCCGAGGCCGTCGCCCTGCAAGACGCTATCGTTTCGGGCGCCTATCATCCCTTCACCGGCCCGCTAAACAAGCAAGACGGCACCCCCTGGCTGGCTGCGGGCGAAGTGGCCGATGATGGCGCATTGGCCGGTCTGAACTTCTATGTCGAAGGCATCGAAGGCGCGATCCCGCAATAAGCGGCCCATCGGATGAATTCAGAAAGCCCCGGCAACCGCGCCGGGGCTTTTTCGTTGGCAGATGGGGGCGTTGCCCCCGGTCGCCTGCGGCGCCCTCCCCCAGAGTATTTGAGATCAGAAAGAAATGCTGGGAAGGATGGTTGTGCTTTCTTTGAGCCGCATGGCGTGGCATTGCTGAGGCTATGAGCGATAAACTGATCTTACCCGATACCCATTCCCTTGCGGATACGGCCCCGGACGGGCGCATGTATGCGCCGTCAGCAGCACGCAATATTGATGCGATTATAGCGGTTGTGGCCGAACACGCCCCCCAACAGGGGGCGGCGTTGGAAATTGCCTCGGGGACCGGGGAACATGCGGCGGCGCTGGCGCGGCATTTGCCCGGATTGATCTGGCAGCCCAGCGACCCGGCAGAAGATCGCCGCCGGTCCATTGATGCCCATGCCGCCGGGATAGAGAATATTCGCCCAGCCGTGGCATTAAATGCCGCCCAGCCGGGATGGTCGGCGGAGCATCCCGATCAGGCGCTGATCCTGACCGTGAATTTACTGCATCTGATCCCTGAACCGGACGCCAAAACCCTGATTGCCGAGGCTGCGCTGGCGCTGGCATCGGGGGGGCGATTGATCCTGTATGGTCCGTTTCTGCGCGATGGGGAAACCACATCCGATGGTGATGCCCGGTTTGATGCCAGCCTGCGCGCCCAAGATCCCCGGATCGGATATAAGGACGATTGGGATGTCATTGACTGGATTCATGAAAGCTGGCTGGAACTGGTCCAGGTGATTGAAATGCCAGCCAATAATCTGTGTTTTGTCGCCCGAAAGCCCTGACTTTTTGCATATGACGTAACGCAATCTGCGCCAATCTGATCAGGATCAAAGCGCCCTGCCCCAGCGCGTGTTTTGCCCCGACGCAGGAAACTTATAAGGACTTTGGAATATGGCCTGGACCGACAAACTGGACGGCACCCGCAACCAGCTTCGCGCCCTGAACAAAACCATCCCCGACACCACCCGCGCGTTTGGCGCCTTGGGCAAAGCGGTGAAAGAAGGCGGAACGCTGGACTTCAAAACCAAGGAATTCGTGGCCTTGGGGATTGCCGTATCGCAACGCTGCGAATCCTGCATCGTGCTGCATGTTGATACCCTGATCAAAGCCGGGGCCACCCGCGAAGAGGTTGGCGATGTTCTGGCGATGACGATCCAGATGGGCGGCGGCCCCGCCATGATGTATGCGGCCAAGGCGCTGGAATGCTATGACGAGCTGACTGCCCAGTAACATGAAAAACGGCGGCCATTTGGCCGCCGTTTGTTTTTATTTGCAGTTGCCTTTTTGGGGTGCGTAACAATAGGCGGGACCACCATTCGAGGGAACACAGACTCTCATGCCACCAGTGCAAATCAACCCGCCCTTACATTCGGCATATCCCGGACGATAACAGCCCCCCGGCCCATATGGCCCCGCCGGACACGGCTGCGTTCCTGTATAGGGGCAGCTTTGCGCCAACTGGTAGGTCCCATCCGCAGCGAAACTCTGAAGCTTACCTGTCAGCGGTGCCTGTTCACCTGCAAGGGCCATACCCGCCCCAAAAACCATCAACAGACCAATCGTTGTAGCAGAAATAAGTTTCATACCGACTCTCCTATAGCCGGAGCCTGAAAGCCGCGCCAAAACAACACGCTCAGCCATTCTCGAATGCCTGAGACAGGCTCCATATAAGAATTATCGCATGTAATTATCAAAAGTGCGTTGATCCTGATCAAAGGATCAACGCAAAGAAGCCGCCCCGAAAACCGGAGCGCGCCATGCCCTTAGCCATCCTTGCGGATGGTTTCGTTTTTGGGATCATAGGGGCTGTCGCAGGTCACGACGGCATCCCATAGCTGATCGAACATTTTGACCTTCAGCTTGGTGCCTTCGACCGCCAGATCGGGGCGCACATAGCCCATGCCGATGGATTTGCCGAAAGCCACCGAATACCCGCCCGAGGTCAGGCGGCCAACACGGGTGCCATCCTCTTGGTACAGCACCTCGCGGCCCCACGGGTCGGCATCTGCCGGGCCATCAATCAACAGGGTGCAGCACTGGCTGCGGATGCCCTTGTCCACCATCGCATCTTTACCGTGGAATGCCTTGGACAGGTCGATAAAGCGCGGCAGGTCAGCTTCGGCGGGTGTGGCATCGCGGCCCAGTTCATTGCCGAAGGCGCGATAGGATTTTTCCTGACGCAGCCAGTTCTGCGCCCGCGCCCCCACCAGTTTCAGCCCGTATTTCTGCCCTGCGGCCATCAGCAGATCCCACAGGTAGTTCTGCATTTCGATCGGGTGGTGCAATTCCCAGCCCAATTCGCCGGTATAGGCCACGCGGATTGCATCCACCGGGCACATGCCCAGTTCAATCCGGTGCGAGGACAGCCACGGGAAGCGTTTGTTCGACAGTGCCGTTTCCGGGTCCGCGTCTTTCAGCACCTCTTTCAGCAGGTCGCGCGATTTTGGGCCAGCCACGGCAAACACGCCGTATTGGGTGGTCACGTCCTGAATTTCGATATAACCGAATTCGCCGGCCTTATCTTCGGCGGCCTTGCGCAGATAATCCGCGTCATAGGCAGACCACGCCCCGGCAGACACCAGATAATAGTCATCTTCGCCACGGCGCACGATGGTATATTCCGTGCGCGTCGTCCCGGCGCTGGTCAGCGCATAGGTCAGGTTGATCCGCCCCACCTTGGGCAGTTTGTTGCAGGTGAACCAGTCCAGAAACTGCGTGGCACCGGGGCCTTTGACGACATGCTTGGTAAAGGCGGTGGCGTCGATCAGGCCCACGCCTTCGCGGATCGCCTTTGCCTCGTCCACGGCATATTGCCACCAGCCACCACGGCGGAAGCTGCGGGCGTTGTGATCGAAATTCGCAGGCGCATCGACCGGGCCGTAATAGTTGGGACGTTCCCAACCGTTCACCACGCCGAATTGTGCGCCCATTGCCTTTTGCCGATCATAGGCAGGCGCGGTGCGCAGCGGGCGGGCGGCTTCGCGTTCTTCGTCCGGGTGGTGCAGGATGAAAACATGCTCGTAGCATTCTTCGTTCTTTTGCACCGCGTAATCGGTGGTCATCCACGGACCATAGCGTTTCGGGTCCAGCGATGCCATGTCGATCTCGGCTTCGCCTTCGACCATCATCTGCGCCAGATAATAGCCGGTGCCACCTGCGGCGGTGATGCCGAAACTGAACCCTTCGGCCAGCCACATGTTGCGCAGCCCCGGCGCCGGACCAACCAGCGGGTTGCCATCGGGGGTGTAACAGATCGGGCCGTTGAAATCGTCCTTCAGGCCCACCGTTTCCGAAGACGGAAGCCGGTGGATCATCGACATGTATTCTTCTTCGATCCGCTCCAGATCCAGCGGGAACAGGTCCGCGCGGAAGCTATCGGGCACGCCATATTGGAACCGTGCGGGCGCATTGCGTTCATAGGGGCCAAGGATCCAGCCGCCGCGTTCTTCGCGGACATACCATTTGGCATCGGCATCGCGCAGCACCGGATGTTCCGCACCGCCGTTTTTGCGATATTCCACCAGCGCCGGATCGGGTTCGGTAACGATGAACTGGTGTTCCACCGGGATTGCCGGGATTTTGATCCCCAGCAGCTTTGCCGTGCGCTGCGCGTGGTTGCCCGTGGCCGTGACCACATGTTCGGCGGTGATGACCGTTTGTTCATCGGACGGAACAAGGTTGCCGCCCTTTTCCACCATCTTGGTGACGGTGACGCGCCATTCGCTGCCGGTCCATTCATAGCCATCGACCTGCCATTTGCGTTCGATGATCACACCGCGCTGACGTGCGCCCTTGGCCATCGCCATCGTCACATCCGCCGGATTGATATAGCCATCGGTCGGGTGGTAAATCGCGCCTTTCAGCCCTTCGATGTTCACCAGCGGCCAGCGTTCCTTGATCTGCGCCGGGGTCATCCATTCATAAGGCACACCCGCCGTTTCCGCCGTGGTGGCGTACACCATATATTCATCCATCCGCGCCTGCGTCTGCGCCATGCGCAGGTTGCCCACGATGGAAAAGCCCGCGTTCAAGCCAGTTTCGGCCTCTAGCGTCTTATAGAAATCGACGGAATATTTATGAATATGCGTGGTCGCATAGGACATGTTGAACAGCGGCAACAGCCCGGCCGCGTGCCATGTTGATCCGCTGGTCAGCTCGTCCCGTTCCAACAACATCACATCGGACCAACCCGCACGGGCCAGATGATAAGCGATCGAGGTGCCGACGGCGCCACCACCGACGACAAGGGCTTTGACATGGGTTTTCATTACGCAGGCGACTCCGTTGCGTGGATTTGCCTGTGATGTTTACCGATTGCATCGGCCCTCGCTTTTACCAGCCGACCCATGATTGCCTGAAACCGACACTGCGTCACAAATCCGCCGTTTCGGGTGCAATTGCTTGCCGCCGCGCAGCAAATACCGTAAAACTACGGTAATTTCCCTGAGGAGACCCATGCCAATGCAAATTTGCCGCACTATTGCCGACACCCGCGCCGCCGTTGCGGCCCTGCGCGGAACAGGCAAATCCATTGGTTTTGTGCCAACGATGGGCTTTTTGCATGACGGCCACCTGTCGCTGGTGGCCCGCGCCCAAGCGGAATGCGGTGCAACAGTGGTGTCGATTTTCGTGAACCCCACCCAATTTGGCGAGGCGGCGGATCTGTCCGCCTATCCCCGCAACGAATCTGGCGATCTGGCGCTGCTGGAACAGGCCGGGGTGGATGTGGTGTTCCTGCCCGACGTTGACACCATGTACCCCGCGGGGGATGAAACCGTCGTCGAAACCACCCGCCTTGCCAATATCCTGCATGGGCAGGTCCGGCCCGGCCATTTTCGCGGTGTCGCCTCTGTGGTCACACGGTTGTTCAATATCGTACAGCCCGATGTCGCGGTGTTTGGCGAAAAAGATTACCAGCAACTACAGGTCATCCGGCAAATGGTGCGCGACCTGCACATGCCCGTGCGTATCATCGGCGGGCCAACCGTCCGCGAAGCCGACGGGCTGGCCATGTCCTCGCGCAATGTGCGGCTGTCTGCGGAAGATCGCGCCGCTGCAATTGTGCTGAACCGCGCCCTGAACGCGGCGCAGGATCACGCCCACCGCCCCGGTGCCACAGTGGATGACCTGCGCACCATCATCACTGACACGATAGCCGCCGAACCCCGCGCCACCTTGCGGGGGCTGGACAGCGTAACCGCCGAAGGGCTGCACCCGATCACTGGGCCACTAAGCACCCCCGTAGCGATTATGATTTCTGTCCAGTTTGGCGATATTCTTCTGATTGATCAAAAGGTTATACAACCATGAGCGCACAAACCAAAATCCGCCGCATCACCGCCCCGCAGATCACCGCCCGCAAAGGTGGGGAACCGATTGTATCGCTGACCTCTTATCACGCGCATACGGCGGCTATCGTGGACAAATACGCGGATTTCATTTTGGTGGGCGACAGTCTGGGCATGGTGATGCACGGGATGGACAGCACATTGGGCGTATCGCTGGACCTGATGATCACCCACGGCCGCGCCGTGATGCGCGGCACGCAACGGGCGATGGTCGTGGTCGACATGCCCTTTGGCACATACGAGGAAAGCCCGCAAATCGCCTTTCGCAATGCGGCGCGGATCATGCAGGAAACCGGCTGTGGCGCGGTAAAGCTGGAAGGCGGTGCGCGCATGGCCGAAACGATCCGCTTTTTGGTGGATCGCGGCATCCCCGTGATGGCGCATATCGGCCTGACCCCGCAAAGCACCAACACGATGGGCGGCTTCAAAACTCAAGGCCGGGACGAAGAGAGCTGGCCCCAACACGAGGCTGACGCCCAAGCCGTGACAAACGCCGGGGCTTTTGCGATCGTGCTGGAAGGCATGGTGGAACCATTGGCCGCGCGGATCACCAAGCAAATCGCAATCCCCACCATCGGTATCGGAGCCAGCGCCGAATGCGATGGGCAGATACTGGTACTGGAGGACATGCTGGGCCTGAACGAATGGACCCCGAAATTCGTCAAAGTCTATGGCAATCTGGGACCAGCCATTGAACAAGCCGTCAGCGAGTACACGACCGAGGTCAAATCCCGCGCCTTCCCCGGCCCGGACCAAACATATCGCTAACCCATAGCGGCGAAGCTCGGCGCCCTTGATCCTGCGGGATTGAGTATTTGAAATCAGAAAGAAGCCAGCGCAGATGCAATACCTTGGGCAAGGTGTGAAGACGCACCAAGAGCAGTTTTTACGCGATGTGTAAAAGCGGCTGATGTCACGGATATTAAGCGTGATTTAATCCCGAACCGCTTTAGGTTCTGCGCTTGCCCCAACCCAACCCCGCCGCTACTAAGGGAAAAGAGGCAAAAATGGGTGGGGCTTATGCGTATTCTGATTACCAATGACGACGGGATTAACGCACCGGGTCTGGTCGCCCTGCATGAAATTGCAACCGATCTGGCCGGTCCCGACGGCGAGGTATGGACCGTTGCCCCGGCCTTTGAACAATCCGGCGTCGGGCATTGCATCAGCTACACCCACCCCATGATGGTATCCAAAATGGGCGAGCGACGCTATGCCGCCGAAGGCAGCCCTGCCGATTGTGTTCTGGCCGGGCTGCATCATGTCTTGCAAGATGCCCGCCCCGATCTGATCCTGTCCGGGGTAAACCGGGGCAATAACTCTGCCGAGAATGCGCTGTATTCCGGCACGTTGGGCGGCGCGATGGAAGGTGCCTTGCAGCGCATTCCGTCAGTTGCCCTGTCGCAATATCTGGGACCGGATAATTTTCAGGCCGACGATCCGTTCGAGGCCGCCCGCGTCCATGCCCCCGATCTGATCCGCAAATTGCTGAGCGTCTGGCCCGAAGACAGCGCGGGCTATCGGTTGTTCTATAACATCAATTTCCCGCCGGTTTCCGCCGCCAATGTGCAGGGGATGAAAATCGCGCCGCAAGGGTTCCGCGAACACAGCCGGTTCACCTGCGAACCACACCTGTCGCCCTCCGGGCGGCAATTTCTGTGGATTCGCGGCGGTGATCAGCATCGCCCCACCGCGCCGGGCAGCGATGCCGCGGTCAATCTGGAAGGCTATATTTCGGTGACGCCCATGCGGGCCGATCTGACCGATCACGCACTGCTGGCAACACTGAAGGATCTTGAATGATCGACGACTCCGAGGACGCAACGCGAAAAATGCAGTTCCTGTTCGCCCTGCGTTCGCGCGGCGTCACCGATCAGCGCGTGTTGTCCGCAATGGAGAAGATCGACCGGGGACTGTTCGTGCGCGGGCTGTTTGCCGAACGCGCCTACGAGGATATGCCCCTGCCCATTGCCTGCGGGCAGACGATCAGCCAGCCTTCGGTTGTGGGGCTGATGACGCAGGCCTTGGAAGTCACCCCGCGCGACAAGGTGTTAGAGGTCGGCACCGGGTCCGGCTATCAGGCGGCGATCCTGTCGCAACTGGCGCGGCGGGTGTACACCGTGGACCGGCACCGCCGTCTGGTTCGTGAAGCCCGCGATATTTTCGATGCCCTGGATCTGGTCAATATTACTGCATTTACAGCCGATGGCAGCTTTGGCCTGCCCGATCAGGCGCCGTTTGATCGCATCCTTGTGACAGCCGCCGCCGAAGACCCGCCCGGCCCTCTCTTGGCCCAATTGAAAATCGGGGGTATCATGGTGCTGCCTGTGGGCCAGTCGGATGCGGTGCAAAGCTTGATCCGCGTGCGGCGTCTGGAACAGGGTTTTGACTATGACGAATTACGCCCGGTTCGCTTTGTTCCGCTGGTCGAAGGGCTGGCACGGGACGAGTGATCGGCAAACGATGGTGACAAAGCCCCGGTGAACAGGGGCGTATAGAGGAAATCGAGATGACCCAGACCCGCCGATATTTTCCGGCCCGCCTGATCCTTGCAGGGTCCGCGCTGGCGTTGCTGACCGCCTGCGACAAACCTTTTGATTTTGATCTGCGCGGCAATTTCGGCAATGCGCTGTCAACAGCGGACGCCGCCCGCCAAGCCACCGGGCAGCGCCCGAAACCGGACAATCGCGGGATCATATCCTATCCCGGTTATCAGGTCGTTGTGGCGCGCGGCGGCGATACTGTCGCGGATGTGGCCACCCGGATTGGCATGAATGCCGAAGAACTGGCCCGTTACAACGGTGTTCAAACCGGCGATGTGCTACGCAAGGACGAAGTACTGGCCCTGCCCCGCCGTGTTGCGGAACCCTCCCCCGATACTGGTGCCGCGACAACCGGCCCGATCCAGCCCCCGTCGACGGTAGATATTGAAAGCATCGCAGGCGGAGCGATTGACCGCGCGTCGGCCTCGAAGGTGGAAACCTCGGAACTGCCAAAAACGGAAGCGGCCAAACCCGCAGAAAAAGTACAGGTCGGGATTGAACCGATCCGCCATAGGGTGCAGCGGGGCGAAACCGCCTATACGATTTCGCGGATGTATAATGTATCCGTGCGCGCGCTTGCCGAATGGAACGGGCTGGGACCGGACTTCAAAATCCGCGAAGGCCAGTATTTGCTGATCCCGGTGCCGGATACCGCTGCGCCGAAACGCAAGCCCGCTGCCGCTGCGCAAAACACGCAACCGGGACAGGGCAGCCCAACCCCGGTGCCGCCCAGCGCCAAACAGGCCTTGCCCGCCGAGAAAACCACCCCGGCCGCAAAGGCAAAACCGGCCACGGGTGCGCCTGATCTGGGGAAAACCCAAAGCAGCAAGGCACAGATGGACATGCCTGTGAATGGCAGCATCATCCGCGATTACAAGAAGGGCAAAAACGATGGGATCGACATCGCGGCAGCCCCCGGCACAGCGGTACGCGCGGCAGCGGCTGGCACAGTCGCGGCAATCACCACGGATGCCGATCAGGTGCCGATCCTGCTGATCAAACACGACAACAACCTGCTGACCGTTTACGCCAATGTGGATGCGATTTCCGTGAAAAAGGGCGATACGATCAAGCGCGGGCAAAGCGTGGGGAAAATCCGCGCAGGTCAATCGAACTATGTGCATTTCGAGGTGCGCAAAGGGTTCGATGCCGTCGATCCGACCCCTTATCTGAAATAAGGTTGGATCCCAATGTGGCCCGCTATCGCGGGCCGCATAACAAATGCGCCCCCTTACGGGGGCGGTATGAGTATTTCAGGCAAGATGAAATCAGCGCGTCAGAGGCGCACGCCCTTACGCCCGGCCAAGTCCGTGAAATATTGCCACGCCACCCGGCCCGAGCGCGATCCGCGCGTCGCCTGCCATTCAATAGCTTCAGCCCGCAGGGTGTCTTCGTCCACCTGCACCCCGTAAGCATCGCAATAGCCCCGGATCATCGCCAGATAGTCATCCTGCGTGCATGGGTGGAAGCCCAACCACAGGCCGAAACGGTCGGACAGGGATACTTTTTCCTCGACGGCCTCGGACGGGTTGATGGCGCTGGAGCGTTCGTTTTCGATCATGTCGCGCGGCATCAGATGGCGGCGGTTCGATGTGGCGTAGAACACCACATTGTCAGGCCGCCCTTCGATCCCGCCATCCAGAACCGCCTTCAGCGATTTGTAATGCTGGTCGTCGTGGGAAAAAGACAGGTCATCGCAGAACAACAGGAAGCGTTCGCCGCTGTCGCGCAGCAGGTTCAGCAACCGGGCAACGCTGGGCAGGTCTTCGCGCTGTAGTTCCACGATTTTCAGCGCATGGCCTTGTTTCAGCACCTCGGCATGGATGGCTTTGACCAATGACGATTTGCCCATCCCGCGCGAACCCCACAGCAAGGCATTGTTCGCAGGCATCCCTTGGGCGAATTGCAGCGTATTGGCCAGCAGCGTATCGCGGGTGCGATCCACCCCGATCAGCAATGACAAATCCACCCGGTTGACCTGTGGCACGGGGGCCAGACGGTCCGGTTCCACATGCCAAACGAACGCATCCGCCGCAGCAAAATCAGGGGCATCCAGCGGCGCGGGGGACATACGTTCCAGCGCCGCAGCGATCCGTTTCAGGTGTTTTTTCACTTGGACGTGTCCTTGTCGTCGTCATCCTCTTGGTCGAATTCCTTCAACAAGGGATCGTCGAATTCTTCTTCCTCGTCCGCGAAACCCTCTTCGTCGTCGTAATAGCCTTCTTCGCGCAGGCGTTCTTCGCGTTTGGTTTCGACGCGGCGCACTAGGAAGATCGAAATTTCATACAGGCCGTAAACCACCACGAACAGGATGACCTGCGTCACAACATCCGGCGGCGTCACAATCGCGGCAAGGATCAAGATCCCCACGACCGCGTATTTGCGCACATTCGCCAGCCCTTCGGCGCTGACCAGCCCGGCCTTACCCATCAGGGTCAGCAGAACCGGCAACTGGAAGCACAGGCCAAAGGCGACAACGAATTTGATGGTCAGGTTCAGATATTCCTGCGCCGACCCCTGAAAGGCGATCCCGGCGGTGGCGTTATTCACGTCCCCTTCGTTCAGAACACTGCCAACCTGTTGGAACCCAAGAAAGAAATTGAACGCCATCGGGGTGACAACGAAATAGGCAAACGAAGCCCCCAAAAAGAACATGAAGGGCGAGGCAATCAGGAACGGCAGAAACGCGCCTTTTTCGGATTTATACAGGCCCGGCGCCACAAAGCGCCACATCTGGAACGCGATATAGGGGAAGGACAGCACCAGCCCCCCAACCAGCGAGATCGACACCGCGACAAAGAACCCTTCTTGCAGCTTGATCAGGATCAGCCCGCAATCGGTATGCCCCCGTTCAGCCATAGCCGTACACAGCGGATGGGTCAGGAAATTAAAGATCGGGTTCCAGACCGAAAAACAAATCACCATCCCGATGATGAATGCCACCACGGAATGAATCAGCCGCGTGCGCAGTTCCGCCAGATGCTCGATCAGGGGCGCGCTGGTATCTTCGATCTCGTCGCTGTTGGTCATGCCTTATCCTCAGAGGCAGGCGCTTTCCCGGCGCTTTTTTTCGGGGCCTTCTTGGCCGGGGCCTTTGCGCCCGATTTGGCCGGGGCCTTTGCCTTGGCCTCTTTGGGGGCCGCTTTCTTGACTGGTTTGGCGTCAGGTTCGGGGCTGTCTGCGGCGGCAGCTTCGGCGGCCTGACGGTCGCTTGCGGCCTTGGCGCTGGCATCGTGGATCTTTTTCGCCATCGCGGCGCGATCCTCGTCCAGCCCGGTTTCTTTGCCCGGTTCCCAGTTTTTGAAGCTATCGGTTGCTTCTTTGACCTTGTCCAGACCGAACTGTTTGGGATTGGCCGCTGCTTTCAACGAGGTCGAGATGTCCTTCACCCCGGCTTCATCTGCGGCATCTTCCATCGCGCGGCTGAATTCCCGCGCCATGCCCTTGGCCTTGCCCACGAACCGGCCCACGGACCGGAACAGGCCCGGCAAATCCTTGGGACCGACCACGATCAACGCGACGATCCCGATGAGCAGAAGCTCCGTCCAGCCCAGATCGAACATGAATTACGCCTTGTCCTTCTCGGACTCGGGCGTCACGTCCTTGGCGTCGGCAGCGGCCTGGTCTTCCAGTTCCTTGGTGCCTTCGTTGATGCCCTTTTTGAACGAGGTGATCCCCTTGCCCACTTCGCCCATCAACGAGCTGATTTTGCCACGGCCGAACAGCACCAGCACAACGACGGCGATCAGCAGAAGGCCGGGCAGGCCGATATTGTTAAGCATGTTGTCTCTCCCTTGCTTGGGTCATTGGTGCCGACCCTGCGAAAACACATTCTGTATCTAATGTTGAACGGGCATGGTTGGAAGAACCAAAGCGCCGCAACCGGGGGATTTTTCGTATAGGCCCACCGGGGGCATCCCCTGTGGCGCGGGGTCAGACCACGCTTTTGCCCAATGGGAACACAAAACAACGATCCCGCCGGAACATCAACCACAGCGGTTTGCCCGGTTTTGGCAGGAACACATTCGGCACGGTTGCCTTTAGAATCGAGCCGTCAAAATCCATGCGGATTTCCACCAAACTTTCCGATCCCATGAAGCGGGCGCGGACCACCTCGCCCCGCGCGGCAACGCCGTCTTGCGGGGTGGGCAGCGGCCCTTTGCCCGCCCGGTCCAGATCAATCTTCAGGTGCTGCGGGCGGATCACAATCTCCACCTCGGCCCCGTCCGGAATACCGGGAGCAAGAAACTGCCCAAAGGCCGTGTCGGTCAACGCCCCCTTAACGACCCCACGTATCACATTGATATCACTAAAAAAGGAGACCGCCTGCTTATCCACCGGCGCGTTATAGATATTATAGGGCGCACCCTGCTGCACGATCTTGCCCTTGCGCATCAGGGCGATTTCGTCGGCCATGCGCATCGCTTCTTCGGGTTCATGCGTGACCAACAGAACAGCGGCGTCTTCTTCTTTCAGAAGTTCCAATGTCTGATCGCGGATGTCATCGCGCAGCCGGTTATCCAGCCCTGAAAACGGTTCATCCATCAGCATGATCCGGGGACGCGGGGCCAAGGCCCGTGCCAGCGCCACGCGCTGTTGTTCGCCGCCCGACAATAGATAGGGGAAGCCGTCAATGAAGCGTTTCAACCCGACCTTATCCAGCAGTTCCTCGACCCGCGCGCGCTTTTCCTCTTTGGTGCCTTTCAGCCCAAAGGCCACGTTATCCCCCACGCTCAGGTGCGGGAACAGCGCGAAATCCTGAAACATCAGCCCGATATGCCGCCGCTCGGGCGGGATTCGGAACACCGTGTCGCAGATCAGATTACCATCCACATAGATTTCACCCGAATCCTGCATTTCCACACCGGCAATCATCCGCAGCGTTGTGGATTTGCCGCAACCAGACGGCCCCAGCAGACAGGTTACTTGCCCCGGCATCACGCTTAAAGACACATGATCCACCACCGTCTGCCCGCCGAAACGGCGAACCAGATTGCGGATTTCCAGTCTGGGAACGGGCTGGGCCACGCGGCGCCTCCTGCTATTCCGATGGAATTTATCGGGTTTCACGGGCGCAGATAACAAGCCCCGCCTTCATTAGCAACACCCACCCGGCGCGACGCTTTCGTCCCGCTCGAACGGGCTTTCGCCACCGCAGCCTTCGAAAATACCGTAATGGGTGGAAAAATCCCCGATGAAATCGAAATGTGACGCAAACCGCGTATCCGCCAGCATTTTCCATGTATTGCCACACACCGGGAACACCTTGCCCGCCTGCATGACGTGATGATCATCCAGTTCAAAAGCATGGGGCGCGTGGGGCAGTGTTCCCTTGTAAATCACCGCCTGCCCGTAATCTTCGCAGGCCGGTTCCAACCCATCCAACCGGAACAACCGATATGTGGCCGAGGTAAAGCTAAGCGGGGCAATCCGCGCCTCCAGCGCCGGGTTTTCAATCGTCAGCGGGCGATGCGACACCAATCGCGGATCGTCAAACCCGGCCCGTTTGGCGTAGCTCAGGAAATCGTTCCAATACAACGCCCCGCTCAGACATTCGCCATACAGAACCTCGTCCTGCGCCATTGCTGCGGGCACGCGGCGATCGGCATAGACATCGGAAAAATACATTTCCCCGCCGGGTTTCAGCAGATGATAGGCGCCGCGCAACACCGCCTGCTTGTCCGTGGACAGGTTCAGCACGCAATTAGACACGATCACGTCAAAGCTGCCCGGCTCCAGCCCCAGCTTGTCCAATTCTTCGATATAGCCCTGATGAAATTCGACATTGTCGAACCCGAACCGCTCCGCGTGCCAGCCCTGATGCCGCCGTGCCACATCCAGTTGCTCGGGTGTCATATCCACGCCAACAACGCGCCCGGTTGGCCCGACCAGCTGCGCCAGCGCATAGACATCCCGCCCCGCCCCACAGCCCAGATCCAGCACCTTCGCCCCGTCCAGCGCCAAGGGCATCACCAGACCACAGCCGTAATAGCGGGTCAGCACCTCATCATGGATTTGCGACAGCACTGCCTTCACATAGTCCGGCATGGCATCCGGGGTGCAGCACGCATTGGTTTGCAGATCATCGCTGCCTTGCAATACCTTGCCATAATAATCCTGAACGCTTTCGTGCTTCATCGCAGCCCCTGCTTTTATGATGATCGTAAGGGTAAATGCCCCCTACGCCCGGCGCAATTCCACGCCTGTCGCATGACGAAACCATGACCGCCCCCAGCCCCGGCTTCTTTCTGATTGCAAATACTTCCGCCGGAGGCACGGAAAATTTGAAATTTTCCGTTCTTTTCCCCTCCGCGCTTTTCCCTGCGGGCAAAACCCCGCCCAAACCGTTTATCTGGCTCAGGCGGGATTCTGGTTCTTCAAAGCGTCGCGTTCAGTGCGCCACCGTCCAGCAGAAGGTTCTGCCCAACAATAAACCCGGCCTGTTGCGAACACAGGAACGCGCAGGCCGCGCCGAATTCTTCTGCGGTGCCATAGCGCCCCGCCGGAATCGTCGCGCATCGTTCAGCCTTGGCCTCGTCCATGCTGATCCCCTTGGCCTTGGACACACCACCGTCCAGCGAAATGGCGCGATCCGTGGCGTGGATTCCCGGCAGCAGATTGTTGATCGTCACACCCGATCCGGCAACCTGACGGGCCGTTCCCGCGACATAGCCGGTCAAACCGGCACGCGCCGAGTTAGACAGGCCCAGAACCGCAATCGGCCCCTTCACCGATTGCGAGGTGATGTTGACCACCCGTCCCCAGCCCTTTGCCATCATCTGCGGCAACAACGCTTTCATCAGCGCGATTGGCGTCAGCATGTTCGCGTCCAGCGCCTTGATGAAATCCTCGCGTTCCCAATCGCTCCACATGCCGGGGGGCGGGCCACCGGCATTGGTCACAAGGATATCTACGTCAGCAGCAGCCGCCAGCACTTTGGCGCGGCCTTCTTCGGTGGTGACATCGGCAGCCACAGCCACCACATCCACACCGTATTTCGCCCGGATTTCTGCGGCGGCCGCCTCCAGCGCCTCGACACCGCGGGCGTTCATGATCAGGTTAACCCCTTCTGCGGCAAGCGCCTCTGCGCAGCCGCGCCCCAAGCCTTTGCTCGAGGCACAGACCAATGCGCGCTTCCCCTTCAGACCTAAATCCATTTGTCCATCTCCCATTTTTATCCCGCATAGACCTAGCGTATTTCACAAGAAACCTGAATCAAGTTTTCTTGCAAAATGCCCCCCTTGATATTCGGAACGGTATTCGCCTGCAAATCTTCGCCGCGTTGACCCGGTACTGCCACATTCCTAATCTATCCCGTGATTTGTCGGGCATGTCCCGCCGACGTCAGACCATCAGGTGTTCCATGCCCAACAGCCCGCATTCCATCTTCACCCTGCCTGTTCTGCCCGCCGCCGCGCTGCATGTGGAACACGGGGCCAATATGGGCGATGCGCTTTCCATCGCGGATGACCTGATTCTGGACGATACCTATGTTCTGATGCCCGATCACACGCCCCGGCGGCTTAGCCTGATCCCCCAACCGCAGGGGGCGCAGGCTCAGGGGGCCTTTCAAATCTCGCAAAGCAGCGAAACGGGGGAACCGGGACGTCAGGTCTGTCTGGACAGTTGCCTAACGCTGATGTCCCCAGACGGGCGCACCACCGAAGTGCTGATTTTCGTGGAGTTGGAACCAGATGGCCATATCGCGGCGCTATACGCGCTACCTCTGGCGCGAATGTCCTCGAAAACAGATTACCGGCTGGTCGGGGTCGACACTGAAACCGCCCGCGCCAAGCTGGCGCAGGTGGCGTTCGTATCCTTCACCCGTGGCACCCACATCACGCTGGCCACCGGCGAACAGCGCCGGATCGAGGATTTACAGGTGGGCGACCGGGTTCTGACGCGCGATGACGGACCGCAGGACATCCGCTGGATCGGCCAATCCACCACCCGCGCCGTGGGTGATTTCGCCCCGATCCGCATTGCCGCCGGGGTCTTGCACAATACGGACGATCTGATCGTCAGCCCCGAACACCGCCTGTTCATTTACCAGCGCAGCGACGAATTGGGCGTGGGGCGGTCGGAATTGCTGATCCGGGCGCGGCATCTGGTGAACGGCACCACGATCACCCGACAGGACGGCGGGTTCGTCGAATATTTCCAACTGCTGTTTGATGCCCATCAGATCATCTATGCCGAAGGGATCGCCGCCGAAACCCTGCTGCTGGATGAACGCACCCGCCCCGCCCTGCCCGAGGATTTGGCAACCACCCTACAAGAAAGCGGACTGCGCCATAGTGCCGATCTGCTAAGGGATTACGAGGTCGAGGAATCGCTACTGGACCGTGACACCGACATGGCGGCCCTGCTGAAACGCGCGACAACCGGCTAGCCCCCTATCGCCCTATACCGGCGGTCGCGCGTGGACATTCCCACCACAGGCGCGACGGTTAAATAGGCCGCCCACGGACAACACGCGCATGTCAGTCATATTCATCGGATAGGCTCTTGGCCTCTTATCACTGGTGCGGCACAGTATGCGTAGTCTCGTGCGCCGTATTGATACAGGAGAACCCAATGCCGAAGCATATACTTGTTGCAACGGATTTATCCCCCCGATCCGACCGCGCTGTTTTCCGCGCCGTGCGGCTGGCCCGCGAACATCAGGCCCGTCTAAGCTTTGTCCATGTACAGGACGATTCCCTGCCAGATGATTTGCTGGCGGTCCGCCAAGCCAGCGCGATTGAACAATTAGAACGTTTTGCCGCCCATGTTGCAGATGGGCTGGATTACAGCCTGTTGCCCTGTATCGGCAGTCCAGCGGCGACGCTGATTGAAACGATACAGGATCAGGCCCCCGATCTGTTGGTGATCGGCGTACATAGACCCCGATCATTGCTGGACGAATGGCGCGAAACCACGGCGCAGCGTGTCGTGCGCATGACAGATTGCCCGGTGCTGGTTGTGCGCGCCCCTGACGACCACGCTTATGAAACCATCATCGCCGCCACTGATTTTACCCCTGCGGCAACCGCTGCCTTAAATCTGGGGCATAGGTTGGCACCATCGGCGCGGATTGTTCCGCTCAACGCTCTGCATATCCCATACGAGGCCTTGCTGGGGGCCGGTGGCGCGGTGGCCATGTCCACCAATACCATTTCCGCATCTTTCCGCGCCGAGGCACAGGATGCCGATTCCGCATGGCGTGCCCATCATGCGCTACCGATTGGATTGGGGCATACGTTGTTTCCAGAAGCCGGACCATTTCTAGCGGTGGCGAATGCGGTTACGGAAACCGGCGCACATCTGATCACCGTGGGCGCACATGGGCGTACCGGGGCGCATCGGTCGCTTTTGGGCAGTGTGGCAACCGATTTGATGCGCAATCCGCCGTGCGACATTCTGATTGCCCGGCCCATAGCGTGAATCAGCACCGAATGACAGATTTCATCAATCCCGCGCCTCGCGCGGGATTTTGCCTTTTGCAGCAACAAAACGGGCCTTATTTTTGCCATATTCGCAAAATCAGCCCGTTTCGATAGGCGTTTCGGCGGATTTTTGCTAGCCTGATGATCTGACCAAAGTATTAGACACACAGGATTTCAAATGCCCGAAGCGCACTATCCGCTGGACCCGTCCACCCTGCTTCTGTCCTCTGACAAAGCGCGTGAAATTGGGCGCAGCCATGCCGAGGCCTATCAGTCCGGCCAACCCTATCATCACATCTGCATCGACAATTTCCTGCCCGAAACAGTGGTGGATCACGTCATCGCGGATATGGCCCATCTGCCGCAATCCGAATCCAACTTTTCCCGCCCTCAGGAAAACCTGAAAAGCTCTTTCAACCCGGATCGGTTGCCGGATTTTACGCGGCATCTGTTCAACAGCTTCAATTCCCGCCATTTCATTTTCTTTCTGGAAGAAATGACCGGCATCAAGGGGCTGATCCCCGACCCCTATTTCGTGGGCGCGGGCATTCACAAAACGCTGAATGGCGGGCATCTGGATATTCATGCCGATTTCAATGTTCACAAGGCGATGCGGCTGGAACGGCGGCTGAACGTGCTGATCTATCTGAACAAGGACTGGCAACCGGAATACGGCGGCAGTTTTGAAGTCTGGGACAATGACATGACCCGGAAAATGGCCAGCTTTACCCCGACCTATAACCGGATGGTGTGCTTTTCGACCGGATCGGACACGTTCCACGGCAATCCGGAACCCGTGAACCACCCGGATGGGGAACCACGCCTGTCCATCGCGCTATATTATTACACCGCGACATGGGATGACACACGCATTGAACACACCACCCTGTTCAAACCACGCCCCGGCACCAAGGACCAGAAGGATAAGAAAGTCGCCCGCGAACAGGTGCTAAAGGAAATCCTGCCGCCTTTCGTGTTCCGCAAGCTGATCGGACGATTGCAGCGATTGGGGTTCTGATCCCCGGTTTTGGGGCGTGTTACGCGCGGGACCGCCAGCAAATCATTGCCAAGCGTTCCGCGCCCCAATATATGCGCGAACATGTTGGACACGACCTCGAACCGCCCCGAATTGCCGCCCGAAATCGCGCGGCGCCGTACATTCGCGATCATCTCGCACCCGGACGCCGGTAAAACGACGTTGACGGAAAAATTCCTGTTGTACGGGGGCGCGATCCAGATGGCCGGTCAGGTCCGCGCCAAGGGCGAAGCCCGGCGCACGCGCTCGGACTTTATGAAGATGGAACAGGACCGGGGCATTTCGGTTTCGGCCTCGGCCATGTCGTTCGATTTCGGCAAGTTCCGCTTCAATCTGGTGGACACCCCCGGCCACAGCGATTTTTCCGAAGATACCTATCGCACGCTGACCGCAGTGGATGCCGCGATCATGGTCATCGACGGGGCAAAGGGTGTGGAAAGCCAGACCCAAAAGCTGTTCGAGGTGTGCCGCCTGCGCGATCTGCCGATCCTGACCTTCTGTAACAAGATGGACCGCGAATCCCGCGACACGTTCGAGATCATCGACGAAATTCAGGACATGCTGGCCATTGACGTGACCCCGGCAAGCTGGCCCATCGGCGTAGGGCGCGATTTCATCGGCTGCTATGACATACTGCACGACCGGCTGGAACTGATGGACCGCGCCGACCGTAACAAGGTGGCGGAATCGATCAAGATCAAAGGTCTGGACGACCCGGAACTGGATAAACACGTTCCCGCCCATCTGGTAGATCAGTTGCGCGAAGAGGTCGAAATGGCCCGCGAACTGCTGCCCGCGCTGGACCCGCAATCGGTGCTGGAGGGGCATATGACCCCGATCTGGTTCGGATCGGCGATCAATTCCTTTGGGGTAAAGGAGCTGATGGACGGAATCGCGGAATACGGCCCGCAACCACAGCCGCAACAGGCCGCGCCCCGGCAAATTCTGCCCGAGGAAACCAAGGTCGCAGGCTTCGTGTTCAAGGTTCAGGCCAACATGGACCCCAAACACCGCGACCGCGTGGCCTTTGTGCGGCTGGCCTCGGGGCATTTCTTGCGGGGCATGAAGCTGACCCATGTGCGGTCCAAGAAACCGATGACGATTTCCAACCCCGTGCTGTTTCTGGCCGCCGACCGTGAATTGGCCGAAGAAGCCTGGGCGGGCGACATCATCGGCATTCCTAACCACGGCCAATTGCGCATCGGCGACACCCTGACCGAAGGCGAAGCGATCCGCGCCACCGGCATCCCGTCCTTTGCGCCCGAGTTGCTGCAAACCGTGCGTCCGGGCGACCCGATGAAAGCCAAGCATCTGGAAAAAGCCCTGATGCAATTCGCCGAAGAAGGCGCCGCCAAGGTGTTCAAACCCAATATCGGGTCCGGGTTCATCGTGGGCGTAGTGGGTGCGCTGCAATTCGAGGTGCTGGCCAGCCGGATCGAGCTGGAATACGGCCTGCCCGTGCGGTTTGAACAAACCCAGTTCACCAGCGCCCGCTGGGTATCCGGTGACAAGCTGGCGGTGGATAAATTCGTCCAAGCCAACAAACAGCACATTTCCCATGACCATGACGGCGACGTGGTGTATCTGACACGCCTGCAATGGGATATTGACCGGGTGGAACGGGATTACCCCGACATCACCCTGACCGCGACCAAGGAAATGCACGGGGGCTAAGCCCTGCCCCCTACCTCCTGCGGCCCCCTGTGCAGATACAGTTTCAAAGACGGCAAGCGCTTGCGCCTGCCGTCTTTTTCGTCACAAGCCCAAAGGGCACAGGGGACAATCCCGGTTTGGTCTTTGCAAACCGGATCTTCGGCGGAAAACTGGGGGCGGAAAACGCCCTAATTTCGCCACATGCTAGTTGCATCCCCCCAACTGATCGCCCCAACGATTCCCCAAGGAATGCCGAATGCCCCTGCTGTTCATCGTATTGCGCCTGATCTGTCTGGTTTGCGTGCTATCGGCCCCCGTAACCGCCCAGCCCGCCTTGCGCCCGCTGAATTTCATCTACGGGCCTGACCCGCTGCAAAAGCTGGATGTATATCTGCCACCGCATACACGAAACGCACCGATCCTGTTTCTGGTGCATGGGGGCGGCTGGCGGTTTGGCGACAAATCAGACGCAGCCACATGGCGCCACAAGGCCGAACATTGGACCAAGCGCGGCGCGGTGGTTGTCAGCACGAATTACCGGCTGTTGCCTGCGGTGGCCCCCTTGGAGCAGGCCCGCGATGTGGCCCGTGCGTTGGCTTTCGTGCAAAAAAAAGCTCCGCTCTGGGGGGCAGAACCACAGCGTTTGGTCATGATGGGGCATTCTGCCGGGGGGCATCTGACCGCGCTGTTATCGGCCGACCCCGCGCTGGCCTGGGCCGAGGGCGCACAGGCATGGCTGGCCAGCGTCGTGCTGGATTCGGCGGCGCTCAACGTACCGGCCATCATGCAAACCACGCCATCCTATTTTCATCAGCAGGCATTCGGGCCAGATGCGGCGATTTGGGCAGCGGCATCCCCCTATGACCGGCTGACCCCGGTGGCCCCGCCGATCCTGTTGGTATGTTCAACCCGACGGTCCCAGTCATGCCCACAAGCCGACGGGTTCGCCGCGCAACTGTCCAGCCTTGGGGGAACGGCACAGGTTTTGCCGCTTCCGCTTAGCCACCGATCCGTGAACGAACAATTGGGGCTGCACCCGGATTACACCGATGCCATTGATAGCTTTTTGACAAAGGTCGGGTTTTGGTCACACCCCTGACCGCGTGTCCCCAAGCAACGAAACACCCAGAGTAACGGCTGTGCAGTGAGTATTTTTGGCAAGATGAAACAGGCGGTTGTGCTGAATATCGGGTCTGTGTGGGCGGCGATATGGGGGGCGGAAACGGTGGTCAGCTTTCGCTTGCCCCGCATCTGTTGGCGGGTCATTCTTGGGTCATGAGCGACGATAGCAAACCGATGGAAACCTATCCCGGCGGGTTCCGCGCCATCCTGAAGCAGATGGGCCTGCGGATGGACCCGCTGACCTATGACGAAGGGGAGGCGCTACCGCCGCTGGATGTGGATTTCCAGCCCTTGAAGGCGCAGACCATACACAAAGACGCCGCCGAGGTGGGGCGGTCACGGTCCACCTATGCCCGCAAATATCGGGAACTGGCACAAGAGTTTCATCGCCGTCCGGCGCTGTTGCATTTGCATGGAATGCTGGTGTCCAACCTGCGCCGCACCGGGCAGCCAGCACACACTGCGGCGCTGTTTGTCCGACTATGGGCCGAAGAATCCGAGTATCTGATCCGGCATCTGGATGCCCGGTGGTTGGTTTCGGCGATCACCACCTTTGGCGATGCCGGGCTGACCGATACCCAGCGACAATTAGGTCAGGCCTTGTCGGTTCTGTTTGGCATGATGAAGCTGTACGAAACCGAACGGCTGTATTCCGGTCATGCGCCAAACGTGGCCTTTGCCACACAAGAACGCAGCGCGAAACATCTGGCCATGCAAATGGACCCTTATGCGATTTCGTCCGGGGGGCTGGATGTGAACCTGCTGGGCGGGTTGTGGGTACAGGCCGGGGATGATCCGGTGATCCGCCCACTGGCGCGGCATTTGCTGGATATGCTGATCGGAGATGACAAGACCGTGTTTCGCCGTCTGCGGCTGATGCGACAAGAGCGCGAAGCGGCATTGGCCGAGAAAGGCATTCGTCGCAAATCCGGCCCAAAACGGGAACGCGTGGCAGAGGTGCCAGCGTTTCTGGCGTCAAAAGACCCCGATACGTTGCGCTGGGGGCTGGTGAGCCTGATCAAAGCCCCCTTGCCACAAATCGCCCGTTTCGCGGCGCATCATCTGGATTTGGGCGCCGACCGCCTGCATATTTATCTGGACGCGCCAGCGCCGGAAACAGCGGCGTTTCTGGCGCAAAACCCAAAGGTGCAGGTGACAGAATGCGATGCGGCGTTCTGGGCGGCACAGAAAAAACCCCGAATGAAAGCGCATCAGATGCGTCAGACATGGGTGGCAACGCAGGCCTATCAGGACACGGATGTGGACTGGCTGGCGCATATCGACGTGGATGAATTCCTGCTGCCGCCTGCCCCGATGAAGGAATTATTGGCCGGTCTGGACAAGTATAGCACGGTGTTGCGCATCTATCCGGTGGAATTGCTGGCAGGATCGCAGGGCAACGAGCTGTTCAAGCTGATGCCGCGCTTTGCCGGGCAGACGCGCGGGGTGCTGGAAGACCTGTATCCCACCTACGGGGCGCATTTGCCGGGTGGGTTCATCAGCCACCGGGAAGGCAAAAATTTCGCCCGCACCGGGCTGATGGGCATACGCGTGGGCATCCATACGGTGATGCAGGGCGGAGCTGTGATGGCGAACCGAACCAAGGTCGATAACCTGTATATCGGCCATGCCCATGCGCCGGACTGGCCGTATTTCCGCGATCACATGGCATTTCGCATGACGCGCGGATCATATCGCAAATCGGACGAAGACAAGTTCCGCCTGTTGGACATCCTGTCCTTTCTGCAAGAGGAAGAAGGCGAACAAGGGGTGCGCACCTTTTTCACCGAAGTCTGCGAAGCCACGCCGCGCCTGATCGAAGGGCTGGAGGCGCACAATATGTTGCTGCGCTATCCGCTGGATCTGGATGCCAAGGTTTTGCGTCATTTCGGCCCCCTGCCCGAACAGGAGACCACGAAATGAGTGCCCCAAAATGGGGGATCGTATCAACGATCAAAGCCCCGCTGGTCGAGATACAGACCTTTTGCGCCCACCATCTGCAACTGGGGGCGCACCGGATTTACCTGTATCTGGATGACCCGGAACAGGATGGCGCAGACAGCCTGTCAGCGCATCCGAAACTGCGGGTGCAGGTCTGTGACGAAGGGTATTGGAACCGCCATCTGGGCCGCCGCCCGGCCAAGCACCAGCCGCGACAGGTGGAAAACGCCCGCCATGCCTATGGCCGCCGGGTCGAGGTGGATTGGCTGACCCATATCGACGTGGATGAATTCCTGTGGCCCGCAACACCCCTGCCCGATCAGTTGGCGGCCCTGCCCGATGATTGCATCGTAGCCCGCATCCGCCCGGCCGAGGCATTGGCGGCAACCACCCCGGCCCCGGTGACGCATTTCAAGCGGCTGACCATTGACCGCGCGATGCGTGACCAGCAAAGCCGCCGGATATACCCCACATTCGGGCGGCATCTGAATGGCGGGTTTCTGTCCCATGTGCAGGGAAAACTGATCTACCGCACCGGACAGCCCGGCCTGCACGCGAAAATCCACAATGTTTTCGTAGGGGAGCAGATGAACCCCGGCCAACAGGAACTAACCGGAACCGAGCTGCTGCATATGCACGCCAAAAGCCCAAAGGCGTTTCTGGCGGCGTTCCGATACCGGCTGAAAAGCGGCTCTTACCGTTCAGAACTGGGGCCAGCCACGCAGGGCGGCGTGACGATGCACGATCTGTTTTCATCCATCTGGCAAGACAGCGGCGAAGCCGGGTTGCTGGCCTTTTATAACGAGGTATGCACCGCCAATCCCGAACTGCTGGCGCGACTGTCGGCGGAAAACTTGCTGTCCAGTCACGCGATGGATTTGGAACGCAAACGCCAAATCCATTTTCCCGACGCCTAAATCCCCACAAAAAAAGGCAAAGATTGACCCGAGGCACAGTTTCGGGTAAACGGCGCGCACAGGAAGTTCCCAAGGCTGACGCCACTGGGCCGCACGGGCCCACCCTTCCATATACGCTACGGGCCAAAAAGTGTCCGTAAACCACGGATACACATGACAAAATTCTCTGATCTGAAACTCGATCCGAAAGTCCTGAAAGCCATCGAAGAAGCCGGCTATGAAACGCCGACACCGATCCAGGCAGGGGCTATTCCCCCCGCATTGGAAGGCCGCGATGTGCTGGGAATCGCCCAGACAGGCACCGGCAAAACCGCCAGCTTTACCCTGCCGATGATTACCCTGCTGGGCAAAGGCCGCGCCCGCGCCCGGATGCCGCGCAGTCTGGTGCTATGCCCCACACGCGAATTGGCCGCGCAGGTGGCGGAAAATTTCGACACCTATACCAAGCACATGAAGCTGACCAAGGCGCTGCTGATCGGGGGCGTGTCGTTCAAGGAACAGGACGCGCTGATTGATCGCGGCGTTGATGTGCTGATCGCCACACCGGGCCGCCTGCTGGACCATTTTGAACGTGGCAAACTGCTGCTGACCGGCGTTCAGATCATGGTGGTGGACGAAGCCGACCGGATGCTGGACATGGGCTTTATCCCCGATATCGAACGCATCTTCAGCCTGACGCCCTTTACCCGGCAAACGCTGTTTTTCAGCGCCACAATGGCACCGGAAATCGAACGGATCACCAACACGTTCCTGTCTGCGCCGGAACGGATCGAAGTGGCCCGTCAGGCCACCACATCGGATACGATCACGCAGGGCGTGGTGATGTTCAAAGCCAGCCGTCGCGACCGCGAAGGTAGCGAAAAGCGCCGGGTTCTACGCGCGCTGATCGACGCCGAAGGCGACAAGTGCAAGAACGCAATCATTTTCTGCAACCGCAAGATTGACGTGGATATCACCGCGAAAAGCCTGAAAAAATACGGCTATGACGCGGCGGCCATTCATGGCGATCTGGACCAAAGCCAGCGCATGAAAACGCTGGACGGGTTCCGCGATGGGTCTTTGCGGTTCCTTGTGGCGTCAGACGTGGCCGCACGCGGGCTGGATATTCCCAATGTCAGCCATGTGTTCAATTTCGATGTGCCCTCTCATGCCGAAGATTACGTTCACCGCATTGGCCGCACGGGCCGCGCCGGGCGTACCGGCACCGCGATGATGATCTGCACCCCGCGCGACGAGAAGAATTTTGACGCGATTGAAAAGCTGGTCGAGCTGGAAATCCCCCGGATTGAAAACCCGCTGAAGGATGAAAAACCCGCCCGCAAGGCGCAGGACGATCAGCCCGACGCACGGGATGAAAAATCCTCGCGGTCGCGGAAATCGGATGACCGCCGGGACGAGCGTAAAGACGACCGCAAGGCAGACACCCCGCGCGAACAACGCGAACCACGGGACGCAGCGCCGCAATCCAGTTCTAAGTCGGATAAATATGACCGCCGGTCCTCGCGCGGTGGGCGGGACGTTGTCGGCATGGGCGATCACATGCCCAGCTTTATCGCGCTCAGCTTTGAACAGCGCCGCGCCGGATAAGGTTCCGATCTACGCCAAAACGTTAAAAACCCCCGCTTTTGGCGGGGGTTTGTTTTTGGAACGACCGATTATTTTGGCGCGTTATGCCAGACGGCTGATGACCACGGTGACTTCGGGTTTTTTGCCGATTTCATCCAGCGTGGTTTTACGCACCAGTCGCCGCAGTTCCATTTCCAGCTTATCGTCATCGCGCAGGGTGGCGGGTTTGGCGCGGCCCATAAACTGATCCAGATCTTCCTCTAGCGCGTCCACCAGTGGCGCGTTGGACCGGCCCGTTTCAGACAGGCCCCGGACTTCGCACCACGGTTCGCCCAGCGGTTCGCCGTCTTCGTCGATGATCACCGTCACCATGACATGACCGTTCAGCGCCATACGGATACGATCCCGCACGATGCCATCCAGTGCCCCAATCAGGATGCGGCCATCCAGATAGGTGCGTCCGGTTTCCACATAGCCTTCGACCTTCGGGCCTTTGGCAGATAGAGAGAGCATCACGCCATTCGGGGCGACAACGGATTGGAACCCGTTCGATTCCGCCAGTTTCGCATGTTCGCGCAAATGGCGGTGTTCGCCGTGCATCGGAATCACGATCTGCGGCTTCATCAGCTTGTGCATCGTCACCAGATCGGGGCGGTTGGCATGGCCCGAGACGTGATACCGGCCTTGGGTGTCATCCACCACATCCACGCCCATTTCACTGAACTGGTTCACGATGCGGATCACACCGCGTTCATTCCCCGGAATGGTTTTTGACGAAAACAGGAACAAATCCCCATCTTTCAGGGTCAGGCCGTTATATTTGCCATTGGCCAATTGGGCGCTGGCGGCGCGGCGTTCGCCTTGGCTGCCCGTGACCAGCAGCATAACATTCTGGCGCGGCAGGGATGCGGCATCCTCGGGGCTGATGGTTTTCGGGAAATCGGTCAGCACGCCGGTTTCCACCGCCGCCTGAATCATCCGGCGCATCGCCCGCCCCATCAGACACACGGACCGCCCTGCCCTTTGCCCCGCCTCGGCCAGGGTTTTGACCCGCGCCACGTTCGACGCGAAAGTGGTCGCAACAACCATCTGCTTTGCTTCGGACACCAGATTCGTGATTTCATCGGCAATGCTGGCCTCGGACCGGCCTGCAACCGGGGTGAACACGTTGGTGGAATCACACACCAGCGCCCGCACACCGGGGGCCGCCACCGACGCCCACAAATCGGAATCAAAGGCTTCGCCGACAATCGGGGTGGGGTCCAGTTTGAAATCGCCCGTATGGACGACGCGGCCTTCGGGGGTGTCGATCACCAGCGCGCTGCTTTCGGGGATCGAGTGGGAAATCGGCAGGAAGCCCACCGAAAACGGCCCCTTTTTCACGGTTTCCGGCCATGCCGCCGTGGTGGTCACGGCGCGATCCGACAGGCCGTATTCCGCCAGCTTACCGCGTGCGATATTGGCGGTAAAGGCCCGCGCATAGATCGGCGCGCCCAGCTTTTCATACAGATGCCCCACCGCGCCAACGTGATCTTCGTGGGCATGAGTGATGAAAATCGCCTCCAGCCGGTTTTTGCGTTCTTCCAGCCAACGGATATCGGGCATGATCAGGTCCACGCCCGGCGAGCCGTCCATATCCGGGAAAGTCACGCCCATATCGACCAGAATCAGCCGTTCCTGATCCGGTGCGCCGTATCCATAGACGTAACAATTCATCCCGATCTCCCCCGCGCCACCAAGCGGGAGATAGATTAAACGTTCGCTGCTCATATGTTGCCCTGGTCCTTATTGTATTGATGGATGACCGTCAGGCCATGAATTGTCAGGAATTCGTCAAACACGTCGAACAACGTTTCGCCCTGACCAAATAGCGGGGCAAGCCCCCCTGTGGAAATCACGCGCATGGGTTGATCGTATTCGCCCTTGATATGATCGCATATCCCACGCACAAGACCAACATAACCCCAGAAAATACCGCTTTGCATACAGGCCACGGTGTTGGTGCCAATCACCCGCTGCGGTTTGGTCACGTCCACATGCGGCAGGGCGGCAGCCATTTCATGCAGGGCTTGCAGTGACAGGTTCACACCGGGCGCAATCACGCCCCCCACATAGGCCCCATCCTGCGCCACAACGTCAAAGGTGGTCGCAGTGCCGAAATCCACCACGATCAGATTGCCGCCGTAGCGATCAAACGCCCCCGCCGTATTCACCAGTCGGTCGGGGCCAACCTGAGTGCCTTCGTCCACGCGCGGGTCGCTGGGCAGCAGGCAATCGGGCTTCCCCACCACCAGCGGACGACAATTGAAATACCGATCCGCCAGAACCCGCAGGTTAAACACCACGCGCGGCACGGTCGAACTGATGATCACAGCATTGATGTCCATGTCGATCTTGTGGTGCTGCAACAGCCGGTCCAGCCAGACGAAATATTGATCCGCCGTCCGTTGATGATCCGTGGCCGTGCGCAGGGTGCAACGGATTTGCACGCCGTCCCAGATCGAAAAAACCGTATTCGTGTTGCCGCAGTCGATGGCCAGAAGCATCGCACGCCTCCTCAAAAGAAAATTTCAGCAGCCGGGATCACCTCGCGGCCCTTGGGGGTGGATAGGACAATATTGCCTGTTTCGTCCACTGTCTCGAATGTGCCGGTGGTTTCGTTACGCATGGTTCTGGCGGTAATCACCTGCCCCAGACGGGCCGCGCGGGACAACCACAATTCGCGGATAGGGGCAAAACCATAGGTGCGGAACTGTTCCTCGTACCGGGCAAAGGCCGGGGCCAGCAGGTTCAGAAAATCCTGCGGCGCAATGCGAATACCCGTTTCCGAAAACAGCGACACGGGACGCGTGGCCCCCGGTTCAACCTGCGCCATGTCAGGGGCGCTGGCCAGATTAACGCCGATGCCGATGGCAATATGGCTGATCCCCTGCCCTGCCATGCCGGTGCTTTCCAGCAGGATACCCGCCAGCTTGCCACCGTTCAGCAACACATCATTGGGCCATTTCAGGCTTAGCAGATCATCCCGTCCGGTTGCCGCCGCCACAGCATCATACAGCGCCAGCGACGCCACAAAGGACCGCAGCGCGATCCGGTCCGGGGTTTCCGCAGGGCGCATCACCAGCGTGGCCGCGAAATTGCCCACCGGATCAGCCCACGGACGCCCCCGGCGCCCCCGGCCCGCCGTTTGACGCAGGGCCAAAATCCATTCCGGCCCCGTCAGCCCCGGCGCAATCCGCGCGGCTTCGGCGTTGGTGCTGTCCACCTGATCCAGCACGCGGCGGCCATAACCTTCGGGCCAGTTGTTCATTGCGCCGCTCCGCTTGTCCCAAAAACAAAGTGACGCACCAAGGGCGCGTCACTTTTGATTTTCAACGAAAGGTCCAATCAGTTGACCAGCGTCGCCGCTGCCGCAGCCGCCACGCTTTCGATGCCGAACAGATTGACCACACCGACCAACATCGCCGCAGCCGATGCCATCAGGAACCCCCACAGGATCGGCGAACGGTTTTTATCCAGTGCTTCGCCTTCTTCGCCGAAATACATGTAGTACACGATGCGAATATAGTAGAAGGCACCGATGACCGAGGCGACCACACCCAGCACGGCCAGCCAGATCAGTCCGGCCTCATACGCGGCTTTCAGGACATAGAATTTCCCGAAGAAGCCCACCATCGGCGGCACACCCGCCAGGCTGAACATCAGCACCAGCACGGCCAGCGCCTTGCCGGGTTCGCGTTTGGCGTACATGTTCAGCGCCTTGATGTCGGTCACGGGCTGGCCGTCTTTTTCCATCGACATGATAAAGGCGAAGGTGCCGACATTCATGGTGACATAAATCGCCATGTAGATCAGCAACGCCTGCACACCAAAGGCAGTGCCAGCCGCCAAGCCCATCATCGCATAGCCCATGTGGGCAATCGACGAATAGGCCATCAGCCGTTTGATATTGGTCTGCCCGATCGCAGCCACAGCCCCGACGAACATCGACAGCACCGCCAGCAGCGAAATGATCTGCTGCCAATCGGCGGTAACGCCGCCAAAGGCATCATGCAGCACACGGGCAAACAGGCCCATCGCCGCCATTTTCGGCGCTGTGGCAAAGAATGCCGTGACCGGGGTGGGCGAACCTTCGTAAACGTCCGGCGTCCACATGTGGAACGGCACAGCCGAGATTTTGAAGGACAGACCGGAAATCACGAAAACCAGACCGAACAGCAGCCCCAAGGACGCGTGCCCATCGCTGGCCGCCTGAATGATGCCCGTGAATTGGGTGGTTCCGGCAAAGCCATAGACCAACGACGCCCCATACAGCAGCAGCCCCGAGGACAGCGCACCAAGGACGAAGTATTTCATGCCCGCTTCGGTCGATTTCACACTGTCACGGCGCAGGGCGGCAACAACATAAAGCGACAGGGATTGCAGTTCCAGCCCCATATACAGGGTCATCAGGTCCGCAGCGGATACCATGACCATCATACCAACGGTCGCCAGCACCACCAGCACCGGATATTCAAACCGCAGCAAACCGCGACGGCTCAGGTAGTCTTGGCTCATGACCAATACAGCCGCGCCGCCCAGCAGGATCACAACCTTGGCAAACCGGGCAAAGGCATCGTCGTGATACATGCCGTCAAAGGCCAGATTGTCCCCTGCCCCGCTTAGCCCGATCCACGCCGCAATCAGGACCAGCACCAGCGCCGTAACCCATGTCAGCATAGCCGCCAGACGGTCCTTGCCGGTGTAAACAGCCAGCAACAGCGCCAGCATCGCGTATACCGACAGAAGGATTTCCGGCAGGATAATATTCAGATCAGCCTGGATCATCTCTCAAAGGCTCCCGTTTCAGTGCGATGCGGCGACTTGCGTGGCGGTGTGACCGTCCGCAAGAGCCATGTCATAGTTGTGGACCAGCGCCTCGACCGAGGGGCCAATGATATCGGTGACCAGCGCCGGGTAAATCCCCAGCAACAGGGTCATGAACACCAGCGGCGCAAAGATTGCTTTTTCGCGGGCAGTCATATCCGTGATGGTTTTCAGGCTTTCCTTGATCAGATCGCCAAACACGACCCGGCGATACAGCCACAGCGCATAGGCTGCCGACAGGATCACACCCGACGTTGCCACAGCCGCCACCCAAGTATTCGCCTGGAAAATACCCATCAGCGTCAGGAATTCCCCGATGAAGCCCGAAGTCCCCGGTAGGCCGACGTTGGCCATCGTGAAGAACATGAAGATCAGCGCATAGGCTGGCATCCGGTTCACCAGACCGCCGTAAGCGTCGATGTCACGGGTGTGCATCCGGTCATAGATCACGCCAACGCACAGGAACAACGCGCCAGAGATAAAGCCGTGGCTGATCATCTGGAAAATCGCGCCGTCGATACCCTGCTGATTGGCCGCGAAAATCCCCATCGTCACATAGCCCATGTGAGCCACCGACGAATAAGCGATCAGCTTTTTCATGTCTTCCTGCACCAGCGCCACCAGCGAAGTGTAGACAATCGCAATCACCGACATCCACAGAACCAGCGGCGTCATCACGTCCGCCCCGATGGGGAACATCGGCAGGCTGAACCGCAAGAAACCGTAGCCGCCCATTTTCAGCAGGATCGCCGCCAGCACGACCGAACCCGCGGTCGGTGCCTGAACGTGTGCGTCCGGCAACCAGGTGTGAACCGGCCACATCGGCATTTTCACCGCGAAAGATGCGAAGAACGCCAAGAACATCAGGGTTTGCATCCCGCCGACGACGTGAATCCCCAGAACCGAGAAGCTGTCAGACGCAAAGGTGTGGTTCATCAGCGTCGGAATGTCGGTGGTGCCTGCATCTGCATACATTGCAACCATCGCCACCAGCATCAGCACCGAACCAAGGAAGGTGTAGAGGAAGAACTTGAACGAGGCATAAATCCGGTTCGCGCCGCCCCAGATCCCGATGATCAGGAACATGGGGATCAGCCCTGCTTCGAAGAACAGGTAGAACAGCACCAGATCCAGCGCCATGAACACGCCCAGCATCAGCGTTTCCAGCAGCAGGAAGGCAATCATATATTCCTTCACGCGCTTTTCAACGCCCCAGCTGGCCCAGATCACCAGCGGCATCATGAATGTGGTCAGCATCACGAACAGAACCGAGATACCATCCACACCCATTTTATATTTCATGCCCAGAAGCCATTCCTGCTCCTCGACATATTGGAAGCCGGTATTCGAGGGGTCGAATTCCGCCAGAATGAACAGCGACACCAGAAAGGTGATGGTGGTTGCCACCATCGCCGACCATTTGGCGTTGCGTTGGGCTGCGGCATCCTCGCCCCGCAGGAAGACCGCCAAAATGGCCGCCGCCAGCGCGGGAATGAAGGTGACGATGGAAAGAAGGTTATCCATTATTCCGCCCCTCCGGTGAGCGTCATCCAAGTGATCAGGACAGCGATGCCGATCACCATGGCAAAGGCATAGGTAAAGATGTAACCGGACTGCGCGCGCCCAGCGAGGCGGGTGAAGAAGGGAACGATCCCCATCGCCACACCGTTGATCGACCCGTCGATGACGTCACCGTCACCACGTTTCCACAGGAAGCGACCGATGGCTTTGGCCGGTTGCACAAAGAGGAAGTCGTAAATCTCGTCGAAATACCACTTGTTCAGCAGGAACAGGTACAGCGGGCGCTGAACCTCGGCCAGACGTTTGGGCATTTCCGGGTTCACGATATAGAACCAGAACGCCACCAACAGACCCAGCACCATCGCGATGAACGGGCTGATTTTCACCCATGTCGGGGCGTGGTGGGCTTCATCCATCACATGATTGTCAGGGTGCATAAAGATCGCGCCCTGCGGGGCCATGCCCGATGCGGCACCATGCCCATCTTCGGCTTTGGCTTCGCCATGCGTTGCAGTGGTTTCGCCATGTCCTTCGGCTGCGGCCTCGGCGTGAACCGGGATGCCAAAGAATTTATTCACGGCATTATGGTCGCCAAAGAAGCTGTTATACCAGATCATCCCCGAGAACACCGCCCCAAGCGCCAGAACACCCAGCGGCACCAGCATGATCATCGGGCTTTCATGCGCGTGATCATGGGTGTGTTTATCGCCGCGCGGTTTGCCCCAGAAGGTCAGGAACATCAGGCGCCACGAATAGAACGATGTGAACAAAGCCGCGACAACCAGCATCCAGAAGGCATAACCGCCCTGCGTACCGGCCCATGCGCTTTCGATCACAGCATCCTTGGACAGGAAGCCAGCGAAACCGATATGGGTCAGCGGGATACCAACGCCGGTGATGGCCAGCGTCCCCAGCAGCATCGCCCAGAAAGTATAGGGCAGCTTTTTACGCAGACCGCCATAGTTCCGCATATCCTGTTCATGGTGCATACCGTGGATCACGGACCCCGCCCCAAGGAACAGCATCGCCTTGAAGAACGCGTGCGTGAACAGGTGGAACATCGCGACCGAATAAACACCCACGCCAGCAGCCACGAACATGTAGCCAAGCTGCGACATGGTCGAATAGGCGATCACGCGTTTGATGTCGTTTTGTACCAGACCGATGGTGGCAGCCACAAACGCAGTGGTCGCGCCAAGGAAAGTGATAAAGGCAGTTGCCTCGGGTGCGTATTCCATCAGCGGCGACATGCGGCAGACAAGGAACACACCCGCCGTCACCATGGTGGCCGCGTGGATCAGGGCCGAAACAGGGGTCGGGCCTTCCATAGCGTCCGGCAACCAAGTGTGCAGGAACAGTTGTGCCGATTTACCCATCGCGCCCACGAACAGCAGGAAGGCTAGCAGGTTCGCCGCGTTCCATTCCGTCCACAAGAAGCTGATCTGCGTTTCCGCGATCTGCGGCGCGGCGGCAAAGATATCGTCGAACCGGATGCTATCGGTCAGGAAGAACAGGCCGAAGATCCCCAGCGCGAACCCGAAGTCCCCCACCCGGTTGACCACGAATGCCTTGATCGCAGCAGCGTTGGCCGACGGCTTTTTATAGTAGAAGCCAATCAGCAGATACGAGGCCACACCCACGCCTTCCCAGCCAAAGAACATCTGAACCAAGTTGTCAGACGTCACCAGCATCAGCATGGCGAAGGTAAAGAACGACAGGTAGGCAAAGAACCGGGCCTTGTAGTGTTCGTGATGGCCCCAGTTATCGTCGTGCGCCATATAGCCGAACGAATACAGGTGAACCAAAGCCGACACCGATGTGACAACGATCAGCATGATCGCGGTCAGACGATCCAGCCGGATCGACCATTCGGTGCTCAGGCTGCCGGACTGGATGTAGTCCAGAATATGAATGTGTTTCACATGTTCCGCGTCCAGCCCCAGAAACGTAATCCAAGACAGGATACAGGCCAGAAACAGCAGCCCTGTGGTCACAAGCTGCGCGCCCTTTTCACCAATCAGACGCCAGCCGAACCCGGCAATCAACGCCCCAACCAGCGGGCCAAAGAGGATGATCGTTTCCATTACTCTTTACCCTTTCATGACGTTGACGTCTTCAACGTCAATCGTGCCGCGGTTGCGGAAGAAGACCACCAGAATGGCCAGACCGATGGCCGCTTCTGCGGCGGCAACGGTCAGCACGAACAGCGTGAAAACCTGCCCCACCAAATCCCCCATGAAAGAGGAGAAGGCGACCAGATTGATATTCACCGACAGCAGCATCAATTCGATCGACATCAAGAGGATGATCACGTTCTTCCGGTTCAGGAAGAGGCCAAAGATACCTATGACAAACAGCGCGGACGCCACTGTCAGGTAGTGTTCTATCCCAATCATTTTTCCCTCGGTCCTTATTCTTCCAGTGGCGGGCCTTACAGGCCCTGCCCCGGTTTCACGTCTTTCAGTTCCATAGCCTTGGCCGGATCGCGGTACATCTGCGCCAGAACGTCCTGGCGTTTGATGTCCTTGCGGTGGCGCAGGGTCAGCAGGATTGCCCCGATCATTGCAACCAGCAGGATCAGACCGGCCAGTTGGAACAGCAGGAAGTATTTGTCATACAGCAGCACACCCAGCGCGACGGTGTTTTCCACGCCTTCCGGCGTTACCGCAGTGCGGGCCGCTTCGGCGGTCGCAGACGTTTCCCATGCGCCATAGGCCATGCCCAGTTGCATCAGGATCACCACGCCGATCAGCAATGCCAGCGGCATGTATTTCGCCATTTCGGCCTTCAGTTCGGCAAAATCCACGTCCAGCATCATCACAACGAACAGGAACAGCACCATCACCGCGCCCACATAGACGATCACCAGAAGCATGGCGACGAATTCCGCCCCCAGCAGAACGAACAGCCCGGCCGAGCTGAGGAATGCAAGGATCAGCCACAGCACCGAATGCACCGGGTTACGGCTGATCACGGTGAACAGCCCCCCGATGATGGCGCAGATCGCGAACAGATAGAATGCCAGCGCTGCAATCGTCATTTCGTTTTGTCCTCTTTGTCGTCCATGACATCACGGGCAAGCTGCATCCCCTTGGTCATGGCGGGTATGCCGGCGAACATCGCCATTTGGGCGATCGTCTCGGCGATTTCATCTTTGGTGGCACCCGCCTCCAGGGCGTGGCGTACCGTCATCCGAAAGCCCGTTTCATTCTGGGCTCCCTGCATCGTCAAACCGGCCAGCGTCAGCAAAAGCCGCGTCTTGGCGTCCAGCCCGTCTTTGCTGATCCCCTTACCAAAGGCCATTTCCATGACATCCTTCGGCATGGTCGGCCACAGCGATTCAAACCCTTTCGGAGAAAAGGATTCCAAGGCGGGGTTCATGGCTTTCGCCATGGCCTGCGCCTGCTGCATCAGCATTTCAAACGGGTTGGACTGATCGCTCATCTGTACGGTGCATCCAGTTCAAGGTTGCGGGCGATTTCAGCTTCCCAACGTGCCCCGTTCGCCAGCAGCTTATCCTTGTCATAGAACAGCTCTTCGCGGGTTTCGGTGGCGAATTCAAAATTCGGCCCTTCAACGATTGCGTCCACCGGGCAGGCTTCCTGACAGAAACCGCAGTAGATACATTTCGTCATGTCGATGTCATAGCGCGTGGTGCGGCGCGAACCGTCGTCGCGGGGTTCCGCGTCGATGGTGATCGCCTGCGCCGGGCAAATCGCTTCGCACAGTTTACAGGCGATGCAGCGTTCTTCGCCATTCGGGTAGCGGCGCAGCGCGTGTTCTCCGCGGAAACGGGGCGACAGCGGCCCCTTTTCATGCGGGTAGTTCAGCGTTGCCTTGGGTTTGAAGAAATACTTCATCCCCAGTTGGAACCCTTTGATGAAGTCGGCCAGCAGGAAATATTTGGCCGCGCGTCCATAGTCGATAGATGCCATTGATCAGCCTCCAATCGCCCAGCGGGCATAGGCACCGCCGAAGGCTTCGAATTTTGCAAGGAATGCCACGATGACGACCCAAACCAGCGACATCGGCAGGAACACTTTCCAACCGATCCGCATCAGTTGGTCATAGCGGTAGCGGGGGGTGATCGCCTTTACCATCGCGAAGATGAAGAACACGAACAGCATCTTGCCGATCATCCACAGGATACCATCGGGCAGCCCCGGAATGGGCGACAGCCAGCCCCCAAAGAACAGCAGCGTGGTCAGCGCACACATCAGAACGACAGCCACCAGTTCGCCGATCATGAACAGCAGGAACGGGGTCGAGCTGTATTCAACCTGATACCCGGCCACCAGTTCCGATTCCGCCTCGGGCAGGTCGAACGGGGGGCGGTTGGTTTCAGCCAGCGCCGAGATGAAGAACAGGAACAGCATCGGGAAATGTGGCACCCAGTACCAGCTAAACAGGCCATAGGAACCGTCCTGCGCACGCACGATGTCACCAAAGTTCATCGAGCCGGTCGAAATGATCACGCCGATGATGATCAGGCCAATGCTGACCTCGTAGGAAATCATCTGTGCCGCCGACCGCAGCGACCCAAGGAACGGGTATTTCGAGTTGGACGCCCAGCCCCCCATGATCACGCCGTATACTTCCAGCGAAGACACCGCGAAGACATACAGAATGGCCACGTTGATATCCGACAGCACCCAGCCATCGTTGAACGGGATCACCGCCCAGGCGATCAGCGCCATCACAAGGCTGATCATCGGTGCCAGAAGGAACACCACACGATCCGCCCCGGCGGGGAAGACCACCTCTTTGACGATATATTTCAGGAAGTCGGCGAAACTTTGGAGCAAACCAAAGACACCCACAACGTTGGGGCCGCGCCGCAACTGAACAGCCGCCCAGACCTTCCGGTCAGCATACATCAGGAAGGCAAGCGCTACCAAAAGCGGAAGGACGATCAGGAACACCTGTCCGATGATCACCAGCGCCATACCCAGATATGTGTTAGCAAAGAAATCCGCCATTAGGTCCTCACACCGTCGGTATTCCGTTTTCCGCGCAATGAGCGACGACAACTTCGGCGTCAATCGTCCTCAACCCGCGTGGCAGCGCAGACGAGATGGTGTATACAGCATCCCCCCGCCACAGGCCGCCCTGTTGATCCACATTCGTGCGCACATGGCGCGCGAAACCATATCCCCGGATCAGCGCATATTGTGCAGCCGCACATTCCGCATAATCCGATACATCCTCGCCCGTGCGGGCACCTGTCATGGCAACCTGAAAATTCACCAGATCGCCATCCAGAAGCTGCGTGTCGATCCCCCGATAGTCCGGGCGGAACGGCGCGGCATCAGGCTGTGCTTCGACACAACCAGCCACCGGCACCGCCAGCCCAAGGGATATGACCACAGCGCGCATCATTATTCAGCAGCCACCGGGGTTTCGGCCCGTGCCTTGGCATTGGCTGCCAATTCCCCCATCAGCGCCGACGCGCGGGCAATCGGGTTGGTCAGGTAATGCTGCGCATCCGAAGCAATCGCCAGCTTGAAATCGCCCGCTTTCAGCGGGGCCAGTTCCAGCGGCTGCCATTCGTTTGCCACAACCTGATCAATCCGTGCCAGATGCGGAACCGCTGCGATCAACGCCTGACGCAGTTGCGCCAGTGAATCAAAGGGCAGTGCCGCGCCCAGTTCCGCGCTCAGCGCCCGCAGGATCGCCCAGTTTTCCTTGGCTTCGCCCGGCGCAAAACCGGCACGCATGGCCAGTTGCGGGCGGCCTTCGGTGTTCACGAACAGGCCGTTTTCTTCGGTATAGGCGGCCCCCGGCAGGATGATGTCGGCGCGGTGCGCCCCACGATCCCCGTGGCTGCCCTGATAAATCACGACCGGACCGGCAGCGATGTCCACCTCGTCCGCGCCCAGATTGAACACCGCTTCGGCCCCGTCCAGCGCCTTTTCCAGACCGCCTTCGGTGGCTGCGCCCAGATCCATCGCCCCAACGCGGCTGGCTGCCGAGTGCAGGACCAGCATTTTGCCGCCCAGCTTTTCGGTCAGCGCCTGCGCCTGTGCCAGAACCTTGATGCCGTCGCCTTCGGTGATGGCACCCTGCCCCACGATGACCAACGCGCCTTCGGTTGCGGCAGCATTTGCCGCGGCGTCCATCAGCGCCTCGCGGCCTGCGCCCAGATAGTCGACACCATAGGTCAGATCGGCCTTGGCCCCGATCACGCGGACATCCGTCCCCTTGGCCCAAACCTTGCGGATACGGGCGTTCAGAACCGGGGCTTCATTGCGCGGGTTGGTGCCGATCAGGTAAATCACCTTGGCCGCATCAATATCTTCGATGGCCGCCGTCCCGACATAGGCCGAGCGGTTGCCAGCGGGCAGAACCGCGCCATCGGTGCGGGCTTCAATCGTGCCGCCCAGACCGTCAACGATCTGTTTCAGCGCAAACACAGCCTCGACCGGGGCCAGATCGCCCACCAGTGCGGCCACTTTCTTGCCTTGCATCGCGGCAGCGGCGGCGCTCAGGGCTTCGCCCCAGCTTGCTTTGCGCAGCTTGCCGTTTTCACGGATATACGGCACGTCCAGACGCTGACGGCGCAGGCCGTCCCAGATGAAGCGCGATTTATCCGACAGCCATTCTTCGTTCACGCCATCGTGGTTGCGGGGCATGATCCGCATCACTTCGCGGCCTTTGGTATCCACACGGATGTTACTGCCAAGCGCATCCATCACGTCGATGGTTTCGGTCTTGGTCAGTTCCCACGGACGCGCGGTAAAGGCATACGGCTTCGACACCAGCGCCCCCACCGGGCACAGGTCAATGATGTTGCCCTGCATGTTGGAAACCAGCGTTTCGTTCAGATAGCTGGTGATTTCACTGTCTTCGCCCCGGCCAGTCTGACCCATCTGGGTGATGCCTGCGACTTCGGTCGTGAAGCGCACGCAGCGGGTGCAGGAAATACAGCGGGTCATGTGGGTTTCCACAAGCGGCCCAAGGTTCAGATCGTCCGAGGCCCGCTTGGGTTCGCGGTAACGGCTGAAATCCACCCCATAGGCCATCGCCTGATCCTGAAGATCGCATTCACCGCCCTGATCGCAGATCGGGCAGTCCAGCGGGTGATTGATCAGCAGGAATTCCATCACGCCTTCGCGGGCCTTTTTGACCATCGGCGAATTGGTTTTCACAACCGGCGGCTGGCCTTCCGGCCCCGGACGCAGGTCACGCACCTGCATGGCACAGGATGCTGCGGGTTTGGGCGGGCCGCCCACGACCTCGACCAGGCACATACGGCAGTTGCCCGCAATCGACAGACGTTCATGATAGCAGAAACGCGGCACTTCCACGCCAGCCTGTTCGCAGGCCTGAATCAGGGTCATCGCCCCGTCCACTTCGATCTCGGTCTCGTCGATAATGATCTTGCGTAGGTCAGACATGGGGTCTCACTTTGCTCTCAGTAGTTGGCCGATCCGGGTGGCCTTTGCGATCTCGGACTTGCCAAGGGCGCAAAAGGTTTCCGGAGCGGCATAGCTTACGCCGTTGGCTTTCAGGTAGGCTTCGCCACGGGCGCGCATCCGCGCCTTTTCCGCTTTGGACTCGACGTAGGCCTTTATCTCTTCTTCTGAATATCCCAGATCACGCGCGCGATTTTCCAACGCGTTGATATAGCTCAACGCACGGAACATGCGGGCGGAAATGCTGGGGCATTCCTTGCGGATTTGATCCGCCACGGCGACCGCAAACAGGCCGTCGTCAATTTCCTTTACCTCGCGCAGCGGCGGCAGGGCCGTTGCGAAACTGGCATTTGCCATCAGGATGGCGGCGATCAGGGGCAGCATCATGCGCATGTCATATCTCCTTTCGACACGGGGCAACGGCGCGCGTTTTGCGCCCGCTTTCCCGTGGAAAAGATGGGGCTGTAGGTGCTTGTCATCCAATAACAAGCGCCGTTATCCCCTGATATGACGAAAGATGTCATCATGCTTCGCACCGGCCCCGCAACAGCAGGGTGTCTTGTTCCACCTTTACCTCGCCGTCCGAGGTTTCTTTCACAACCAGCCATTCCAGCTTGGAATTGCCGTAATTCACCACGCAATAGCGGGTTGCTTCATAGCGGCCTGCATCTTCTGCGCCGGTGCGGCTTTGGTTTGCACCTTTCACCGTCACGTCAAACATCTGCGGGTCTTCTTTCACGTCCTTGATCGAGGTCTTGAAAGTATATCCATCGAACAACAGCTTTTCCTTGTTCGACGTTTTCCCACATCCCGCCAAGACGGCCAGACAAACCACACTCAGAACCAGACCACGCATCGCCGCTTACTCCGCCGCAACCGCGCTGACGCGGCCGGTTTTCTGCGCTTTGATCCGATCTTCGATCACATCGCGGAAGTTGCGGATCAGGCCTTGGATCGGCCACGCCGCTGCATCGCCAAGCGCACAAATTGTATGGCCTTCAACCTGTTTGGTCACATCCCACAGCATGTCGATTTCTTCGGGGTTGGCTTCGCCTTTGACCAGACGCTCCATCACCCGCATCATCCAGCCGGTGCCTTCGCGGCAGGGGGTACACTGACCGCAGCTTTCGTGTTTGTAGAATTTCGACAGGCGCCAGATCGCTTTGACGATGTCGGTTTGCTTGTCCATCACGATCACCGCCGCAGTCCCCAGACCCGAGCCAAGCTCGCCGCGCAGGTAATCGAAATCCATGATCGCGTCGCGCATCTTTTCGCCGCGCACACAAGGCACGGACGACCCGCCGGGGATCACCGCCAGCAGGTTATCCCAGCCGCCGCGAATACCACCGCAATGTTTTTCAATCAGTTCTTCAAAGCTGATCGACATCGCTTCTTCGACGACACAGGGATTGTTCACATGGCCGCTGATGGCGAACAGTTTGGTCCCCGCGTTGTTGGGGCGGCCAAATCCGGCGAACCATTCCGGCCCACGGCGCAGAATGGTGGGAACAACGGCAATGGATTCCACGTTGTTCACAGTGGTCGGGCACCCATACAGACCCGCGCCAGCCGGGAACGGCGGCTTCATCCGGGGCATCCCCTTTTTGCCTTCCAGCGATTCAATCAGCGCGGTTTCTTCGCCGCAGATATAGGCGCCAGCGCCGTGATGCAGGAACAGGTCGAAATCCCAACCGGATTTCGCGGCATTCTTGCCCAACAGGCCCGCATCATAAGCTTCGTCGATTGCCGCCTGAAGCGCCTCGCGCTCGCGGATATATTCGCCACGAATATAGATATAGCAGGTATGTGCCTGCATCGCGAAAGAGGCGATCAATGCCCCTTCGATCAGCGTATGCGGATCGTGGCGCATGATTTCGCGGTCTTTACAGGTGCCGGGTTCGGATTCATCCGCGTTGATCACCAGATAAGCCGGGCGACCGTCGCTTTCTTTCGGCATGAAGGACCACTTCAGCCCGGTGGGAAAGCCCGCACCGCCCCGGCCCCGCAGACCGCTGGCTTTCATCTGGTCGATGATCCAGTCGCGGCCCTTCTTGATAATATCGGCAGTGCCATCCCAATGACCACGGGCGCGAGCACCTGCAAGGGTCCGCTCGTGCATCCCGTAGATATTGGTAAAGATACGGTCTTGATCCTTCAGCATCCGATTACCTCTGATCGTTTTGGCGCGCGCGCCAGATTTGATAGATCATCGCAATAGCCAGCACGAAGCCCGCCAAGGCGATCAGGTCGAACAACGCGCGGGTGCGCATATCCAAACCCATTTGTCCGCCGATAAAGGTGGCCAAAACCCAGAACACACCTGTCCCCGCAATCAAAAGCGCCACTTTGCGCCCCTTGCGTGCCAGTTCTGTGTCCCGGTCAGCCATCCGTCATCCAGCCTTAGTACACGTCGCCATCGTCGACGCGCTTGGAAAACTCTGTCTCTTCGCCTGCGGCCAGCTTGGTCGCTTGCTCGATCCAGCCATCGCGCGTGATACGGCCCTTGAATTTCAGACGGTTATCAACCCAAGCGATTTCCGCCTCGGTCCATTTAGCGATCTGGTCAAAGTGATAGAAACCCAGCTCATTCAGGGTTTCTTCCAGCTTCGGGCCAACGCCCTTGATCTTTTTCAGATCGTCCGCCCCACCCTCGCGGGCAGCGGTCAGCAGTTCGGGCTGCGCTTCCTCGATCTCGGGTTCTGCCGCTTCGGCAACAGGTGCGGGTTTGGGCGCTTCTGCCGGGGTTTCAGCCGGGGCAGTCGCCTTGTTTGCACCTTTCAGCCACGGGGTCAGCAGCGGCACCTCGGTTCCGTCGATCCGCTTGATCGAATCGCCAATATCCGTCGCCAGTTGCGCCGATGCGTTATACTTGGTGTGGCCGCTGTCGAATTCCTTCAGCGCGGTCAGACCGCCCCGCGGTTCGGCTGCGAAACGGCCATTCTGCGGCCCCGGCACCGGCACCTTGCCAGCCGCCATATCGTCCAGCATTTGCGCGAAGCCTTCAGCGGTCAGATCCTCGAAATAGTCCTTGCCGATCTGAGCCATAGGCGCATTGGTACATGCGCCGAGACATTCGACCTCTTCCCACGAAAACTTGCCATCCGCCGAAAGCGTATGGGGCGTCGGGGCGATTTTTTCCTTGCAGACCGCGATCAAATCCTCGGCCCCGCAGATCATGCAGGACGTGGTGCCGCAAATCTGAATATGGGCCACCGATCCGACCGGCTGCAACTGGAACATGAAGTAGAACGTCGCCACTTCCAGCGCCCGGATATAGGCCATGCCCAGCATTTCCGCGACATGTTCAATCGCCGGGCGGGTCAGCCAGCCTTCTTGTTCCTGCGCACGCCACAACAGCGGGATAATCGCCGATTGCTGACGCCCTTCGGGGTATTTGGTGATCTGCGC
This sequence comes from Thalassovita litoralis, assembly GCF_900182725.1. Taxonomy (GTDB): domain Bacteria; phylum Pseudomonadota; class Alphaproteobacteria; order Rhodobacterales; family Rhodobacteraceae; genus Thalassobius; species Thalassobius litoralis. The sequence continues at coordinate 213,305 of NZ_FXTO01000002.1, read as the reverse complement.
CTCGGCCCATTTCTGGTTGGCCGGGGTGAAGGCAAAGCTGGCGGGTTGGTCTTTGTGAAGACGGCGAAGCATGACTTAGATCCCTTCGGCTGCGGGGCGACGTTGGGCGCCTCCGGCGGGAGTATTTTCATCAGAAAGAAGCACAGGGCGCATCGGCATCAGCGGTCCACCTCCCCGAACACGATGTCCATCGTGCCGATGATGGCGGCCACATCGGCCAACTGGTGACCGCCCGCGACGTGATCCATTGCTTGCAGGTGCAGATACCCCGGCGCACGCAGTTTTGCGCGGTAGGGTTTGTTGCTGCCATCTGCCACCAGATACACGCCAAACTCGCCCTTGGGGGCCTCGACCGAGGCGTAAACTTCGCCAGCGGGAACGTGGAACCCTTCGGTGTACAGTTTGAAGTGATGGATCAGCGATTCCATCGAGGTCTTCATATCCCCACGCTTCGGCGGGGTCAGTTTACCACGCGCCAGCACGTCGCCGGTGGCTTCGCGCAGCTTGGCAATGGCCTGACGGATGATGCTGGTGGACTGGCGCATTTCTTCCATGCGGCACAGGTAACGGTCGTAACAGTCGCCGTTTTTACCCACCGGAATCTGGAAATCGAATTCGTCATAGCATTCATAGGGCTGCGCGCGGCGCAAATCCCATGCCAGACCGGACCCGCGCACCATAACGCCCGAGAAGCCATATTTCTGAATGTCTTCTTCGGTCACGACGCCGATATCGCAGTTCCGCTGTTTGAAAATGCGGTTTTCGCTCAGCAGCCCATCAATATCATCCAGAACACTGGGGAATTCGATGGCCCATTCTTCGATATCGTCCAGCAGATCATCCGGCAGATCCTGATGCACACCGCCGGGGCGGAAATAGGCCGCGTGCAAACGCGCCCCACAAGCGCGTTCGTAGAAGATCATCAGCTTCTCGCGCTCTTCAAAGCCCCACAGCGGCGGGGTCAGGGCACCAACGTCCATCGCCTGCGTGGTCACGTTCAGCAGGTGGTTCAGCACCCGGCCGATTTCCGAGTACAGAACGCGGATCAACGAGGCCCGGCGCGGAACTTCAACGCCAGTCAGCTTTTCAATCGCCAGACACCAAGCATGTTCCTGGTTCATCGGGGCCACATAGTCCAGACGATCCAGATACGGCAGGTTTTGCAGATAGGTCCGCGATTCCATCAGCTTTTCGGTGCCACGGTGCAGCAGGCCGATATGCGGGTCGCAGCGTTCCACGATCTCGCCGTCCAGTTCCAGCACCAGACGCAGCACACCGTGCGCCGCCGGGTGCTGCGGACCAAAGTTGATGTTGAAGTTACGGATTTTCTGTTCGCCGCTCAGGGCGTCCACGCTGCCGTCGTCAAACTTCGAGCCGTCCATCACTTGGCCTCCGTCTTTTCATCGCCGGGCAGGATGTATTCGGCACCTTCCCACGGCGACATGAAATCAAACTGACGATATTCCTGAACCAGCTTTACGGGTTCATAAACCACACGCTTTTGCGCCTCGTCATAGCGAACCTCGGTATAGCCCGTGGTCGGGAAATCCTTGCGCAGCGGGTGGCCGCGGAACCCGTAATCCGTCAGCAAACGCCGCAAGTCCGGGTGGCCGGTGAACAGGATGCCGAACATGTCGAACACTTCGCGTTCAAACCAGTTTGCGCTGGGATGCACATCGGTGATCGAGGCCACCATTTCATCCTCGCGCACAGAAACCCGCAGGCGGATGCGCTGGTTCTGATACATCGACAGGAAGTGGTAGACCACATCGAACCGCTTGGCGCGGTCGGGGTAATCCACGGCTGTGATGTCCACCAAGGACGAAAATTTACAGGTCGGATCGGTTTTCAGAAACTCGACGAAATCCACGATTTTGCCGGGAACCACGTCGATGTTCAGTTCGCCAAAAGCCACATCCCAGCCGATCACGTCATCGGTGCGTTTCAGCTCGATATGGGTGGCCAGTTCTGTCAGCGCGTCACTCATCAGTCTTATCCTTCCAGCCGTGGCTTAGCGCACGATCGTGCCAGTACGGCGGATCTTGCGGGCCAGCTGCATGAACCCGTACAGCAGCGCCTCGGCGGTCGGGGGACAGCCGGGAACATACACATCCACAGGTACGATCCGGTCACAACCGCGCACCACCGAATAGCTGTAGTGGTAATACCCCCCACCATTCGCACAGGACCCCATCGAGATCACATAACGCGGTTCGGGCATCTGGTCGTAAACCTTGCGCAGCGCCGGGGCCATTTTATTGGTCAGCGTTCCGGCCACGATCATCACATCGGACTGGCGCGGGGACGCACGCGGCGCGATCCCGAACCGTTCAGCGTCATACCGCGGCATAGAGGTGTGCATCATTTCAACAGCGCAGCACGCCAGACCAAAGGTCATCCAGTGCAAGCTGCCGGTCCGGCCCCAGTTGATGATGTCATCGACCGTGGTTAGCAGGAAACCCTTGTCCTGAAGCTCACGATTCAATTCCTGCGTGGCGACTTCGCGATCGAAGCCAGCCGTATTCGCGCCGGTCATCACTCCCATTCCAAGGCCCCTTTCTTCCACTCATAGGCAAAGCCAGCGGTCAGCACGCCCAGGAAAACCATCATCGACCAGAAGCCCACCATGGAAATGTCCTTGAAGGCGACGGCCCACGGGAACAGGAACGCGATTTCCAGATCGAAGATGATGAACAGGATCGACACCAGATAGAACCGGACATCGAATTTCATCCGCGCGTCATCGAATGCGTTGAACCCACATTCGTAGGCAGACACCTTTTCCGGGTCCGGGTTACGGACCGCCAGAACAACGGCTGCAAGGATAAGAACAAGGCCAAGAGCAATGGCGATGGCCAGAAAGACGAGAATGGGAAGGTATTCCCTCAACATCTCTTCCACGAGTGGCTCCTTTCATGCGCAGGGGCGCAGTCAGTAGGCTGATTTTGCTAGGCCGGGTTTACTCCTGCGCCCCTTCGGGGTCAACCGAACCCGCGACACATTCAACTATGTGAAGATGAGCGGATTTCTGCGGGTATACAACGGCACACAACACTGTTTCTCGTTGCACTGCGGCAATTCGCCAAAAGTTTTTTCGCTGCAATCCGCCCATTTGGCCCAGAGTTTCGCAAAGCCTGCGCGAATCTTCTGGCTGGGGCATGACGTGATTCTAGGCAAAGTGATGCGCGACATACATATTTTCCAATAAAAAAACGGCGCGATCCCCCGCGCCGTTTTTCCCGCAAAGCGGTAGAGATTCGTTTTGGGACGGCGCTCAGCCCTGCCAGTTTGGTTTACGCTTGCCAAAAAATGCTGCGATGCCCTCAGGGGCTTCTGCCCCTTCCCAACAGGCCGCCAGTTCGCCGATCGTGTGGCGGATCGTGTCCTCGTCAATGCGCGGGCCAAGGGTGCGCAACAACGCCTTGGCGCGGGCCACGGCACCGGGGGCGCAGTCCAGATAGGGGGCGACTTCGGCCTCGATGGCAGCATTCAGATCATCCGCCGGGACCGCGCGGGCCAACAGGCCCAGATTGACCGCTTCTGCCGCCTCGAACCGGCGGCCAGACATGAATACCCGACGCGCATTCGCTTCGCCCATACGGGCGCAGACATAGGGACCAATGGTGGCCGGGATCAGCCCCAGCCGGGTTTCCGTCAGCCCCATCAGAACGCTATCGGACCCAATGGCGATATCGCACACGCTGGCCATGCCGACACCACCGCCAAACGCATTGCCCTGCACCCGCCCGATCAACGGTTTGGGCAGCGTGTTCAGCGCCTGAAGCATCCACGCCAGCTTGCCCGCTTCTTCCATGCGCACGGCGGGGTCTGCCTCGAACTGTTCACGCATCCAGCCCAGATCACCGCCCGCGCAAAAGCTTTTGCCCTTTGCGGCCAGCACCACCACGCGCACGCTGTCATCCGCGCCCAGCTCATCCGTGGCCCTGTGCAGCTCTGCGATCATCTGCGCCGACAGCGCGTTATGCTTTTCCGCACGATCCAGCCACAGGGTTGCCACCCCGCGCCCATCGCGTTCAATGGATACCGTTTCCATGCTCATTTCCCCCGCATGGCAAGGGCCATCGCCCCCGCCGTTTCCAGAATTTCGGCATTCAGCCCTGTGGTATAACCCAGCTCGATCAGCCGCGCGTTGACCAGTTCCGTCGCGACATTGCCCTCGGCCCCCGGCGCAAAGGGACAACCGCCCAAGCCCCCCACGGCGGCATCGAACACCCGCAGACCTTTTTCCAGCGATACCTCGATATTGGCCAGCGCCCGGCCAGCCGTGTCATGGTAATGCCCCGCCAGACGTTGCGCCGGAACCACCGTCAGCACCGCGTCCAGCATCGCGCCAATGCTTTCGGGCGTCCCCTGCCCGATTGAATCGCCAAGGCTGATTTCGTAACAGCCCATCGCATCCAGTTCCGCCGCAACCCGTGCCACCGCCTGCGGATCAACCGGCCCATCATAAGGGCAGTCCGTCACACAGGAAATATAGCCCCGTACAGGAATGCCCGCCGCCTTGGCAGTCTCTGCCACCGGGCGGAAGCGGTTCAGACTTTCGGCAATCGTCGCGTTGATATTGGCCTTGGAAAATCCTTCGGACGCGGACCCGAAAATCGCCACCTCGTCCGCCTTCGCGGCCAAGGCCCGCTCCAACCCCTGCATATTCGGTGTCAGCGCCGCATAGGACACCCCCGGCGCACGGGTGATCCCGGCCAAGACCTCGGCGCTGTCAGCCATTTGCGGCACCCATTTGGGGCTGACGAAACTGGCAATTTCAATCCGCTTGAACCCCGCCCCGGACAGGCAATCCACCAGCGCCACTTTCTCGGACGTGGGGATCATCCGCTTTTCGTTCTGCAACCCGTCACGTGGGCCAACCTCGAAAATCTCTACATACTCAGCCATCTGCGCCCTGCCTTCATCTTGCCCCAAATACTCGAATTCCGCCGCCCGGCCACATAGCGACCGGGCGAAGGGATTATTCCCCGTCTTCGTCTTCCAGACGGATCAGTGCCGCCCCGGCCTCGACCTGTGCGCCCGCTTCGGTCAGCACTTCGGCCACGATCCCATCACGGGCCGCCAACAAGGAATGTTCCATCTTCATCGCTTCCAGAATGGCCAGACGGTCACCCGCCGCCACCTGCTGCCCCGCCGTGGCGAAAACCGCTTTGACCAGACCGGGCATAGGCGCTTCGATCACATTGCCAGCCGCCCCGGCGCTGGCCGCGCGGTCCAGCGGATCAACCTGCCGGAAGGCCAGACCGTAATCGGCAAACAGCGTGATCACATCGCCCGCCTGCGTCCAATCCGATGCCTTGACCCCGTCAAAGGCCCAGCCATCTGCACCATGCGATGCGGTGACGTCCTGCCCCGCAACACGGATCACCGCCGCCCCCGGCCCGCGCAGCATCACGCTGACCTCCAGCGGTTCACCATCGCGTTCCAGCGCTACCTCGCGCCAGCTGGCACCCCACAGGCTGAACCCCTGATCCCAGTCGGGGGCGTTCAGCAGCCCCAACGCCGCCAAGGCCGCCTGCGCCACCACCTGCGGGGCCATCTCAGGTGCCGCAGTCAAGGCGTCCAGATCGCGGGCAATCAGCCCGGTATCCACCTCGCCCGCAGCGAAACCTTCGTGCGCGCACAGCGCCCCAAGGAAGGCCAGATTCGTCACCGTCCCCGCGACCTGCGTGGTTTCCAACGCCTGCGCCATCTGCTTCAGCGCGATTTCGCGGGTCGGGCCGTGGGTGATGACCTTGGCAATCATTGGATCATAAAACGGGCTGATCGTATCGCCCGACCGCACGCCACTGTCAGCCCGGCACGAGGACGGGAAAGACAGATGCGACAGCGTGCCGGTGGCAGGCAGGAACCCCTTCGGCACGTCCTCGGCATAAAGGCGGCTTTCAAAGGCGTGGCCGTTGATCGTCAGCTCTTCCTGCACCTTTGGCAGCCCCTCGCCCGATGCCACACGCAATTGCCATTCAACCAGATCGACGCCCGTTATCGCCTCGGTCACGGGATGTTCGACCTGAAGGCGGGTGTTCATTTCCATGAACCAGAACCCATCGGGGCGCAGCCCACGGCTGCCGTCCACGATAAATTCAATCGTTCCCGCGCCCTTATAGCCAATCGCCTGCGCCGCCCGCACAGCGGCATGACCCATCGCATCGCGCATTTCCGCGGTCATGCCGGGGGCCGGGGCTTCTTCGATCACTTTCTGGTGGCGGCGCTGCAAGGAACAATCGCGTTCGAACAGATGCACCGCTGTTTCGCCATCGCCAAAAACCTGCACTTCGATATGGCGGGGCTGCTGGATGTATTTTTCGATCAGCACATCCGGGTTGCCGAATGCGGTCCGCGCTTCGCCCTGTGCGCTGGCCAGCGCATCGGCGAAATCCTCGGGCCGTTCGACCAGACGCATCCCCTTGCCGCCACCGCCTGCCACGGCCTTGATCAGCACCGGATACCCGATGGTATCGGCTGCGCCAGACAGGTGTTCAGGGTCTTGGTTGGCCCCGTGATACCCCGGCACCACCGGCACACCGGCCTGTTCCATCAAAACCTTGGCGGCATCCTTCAGGCCCATCTTGCGGATGGCATCCGCCGAGGGGCCGATGAACACCAGCCCCGCCGCCTGCACCGCATCCACGAAATCCGGGTTTTCCGACAGGAAGCCATAGCCGGGATGGATCGCCTGCGCGCCGGTATCCAGCGCGGCCTGAATGATACGCTCGCCCCGCAGATAGCTGTCCGCCGGGGCCGACCCGCCGATATGCACCGCCTGATCCGCAGCGGCCACATGCGCGGCCTGCGCGTCGGCGTCGGAATACACGGCCACCACCTTGACACCCAGCTTGCGGGCGGTTGCAGCAACCCGGCAGGCGATTTCGCCCCGGTTGGCAATCAGGATCTTGTCAAACATCTGTTCGGTCCTTTCCTTTGGGGAAAACCGGGGGCCAGCCCCCGGACCCCCGGAGTATTTTTGGCAAGATGAAAGTGCCGGGATTACATACGGAACACGCCAAAGCGCGTGTCTTCGATCGGGGCGTTCAGCGTGGCGCTAAGCGACAGCGCCAGCACATCGCGGGTTTTGCGCGGGTCCACAACGCCATCGTCCCAAAGCCGTGCCGAGGCATAAAGCGGATGGGATTGTTCCTCGAACATCTCGATCGTGGGGCGCTTGAATTCAGCCTCATCCTCGGCCGACCATGTGCCGCCCGCGCGTTCGATCCCGTCGCGTTTCACCGTCGCCAGCACGCCCGCTGCCTGTTCGCCCCCCATCACGCTGATGCGGCTGTTGGGCCAGCTCCACAGGAAGCGCGGGGAATAGGCGCGGCCCGCCATGCCATAGTTGCCCGCCCCGAAAGAGCCACCCACCAGCATGGTGATTTTCGGCACCTTGGTGGTGGCCACCGCCGTCACCATTTTCGCACCATGACGCGCGATGCCTTCGTTTTCATATTTACGGCCCACCATGAAGCCGGTGATGTTTTGCAAGAACACCAGCGGGATTTTGCGCTGGCTGCACAGTTCCACGAAATGCGCGCCCTTTTGGGCCGCTTCGGAAAACAGCACGCCATTGTTGGCGACGATCCCCACCGGGCAGCCTTTGACATGGGCGAACCCCGTCACCAGCGTTTCCCCGAAGCGCGGCTTGAATTCATCAAAGCGCGAACCGTCCACGGTGCGGGCGATCACCTCGCGGATGTCGTATGGTGTGCGCAGATCAGCGGGGACGACGCCCAGGATTTCCTCGGGGTCGTACAGCGGTTCCTCGGAGGATTGCCATTGCACCGTGGCGGGTTTGGCGCGGTTCAGATGGCTGACCGCCCGGCGGGCCAGCGCGATGGCATGGGCGTCATCCTCGGCCAGATAATCGGCCACACCGGACAGGCGGGTATGCACATCGCCGCCGCCCAGATCCTCGGCTGTCACTACCTCGCCCGTTGCGGCCTTGACCAGCGGCGGACCGGCCAGAAAGATCGTGCCCTGTTCCTTGACGATGATCGTCACGTCCGACATCGCAGGCACATAGGCCCCCCCCGCCGTACAAGACCCCATCACAACAGCGATTTGCGGAATGCCCTTGGCCGACATATTCGCCTGATTGAAAAAGATACGGCCAAAGTGGTCGCGATCCGGGAACACCTCGTCCTGTTGCGGCAGGTTGGCCCCGCCGCTGTCCACCAGATAGATACAGGGCAGGTTGTTCTGTTCGGCGATTTCCTGCGCGCGCAGGTGCTTTTTCACCGTCATCGGATAATAGGTGCCGCCCTTCACGGTGGCATCATTACACACGATCATGCACTCATGCCCTGCCACGCGCCCGATCCCGGCAATCACCCCCGCGCTGGGGGCGGCATTGTCATACATGTTATGCGCTGCTGTCGCGCCAATTTCCAAAAAGGGCGAGTCCGCGTCCAGCAGCGCCTGCACACGACGGCGCGGCAGCATCTTGCCACGGGATTCGTGCCGCGCACGGGATTTTTCGCCCCCGCCCAGACGCGCCGCCTCGGCAGCCTCCTGAACCACCTTCAAAGCCTCCAGATGGCCGCTCCGGTTGGTCTGAAATGTCTCGGAAGACGGAATTGCAGATGAGGAGAGTTTCATTTCAATGCCTCCGTTTCGCGGGTTGCCCGCGCTTTGAGTTCCTTGCGGATCACCTTGCCCGTCACCGTCATCGGCAGGGCGTCAAGAAATCCGATTTCCCTTGGATAAGAATGCTTTGCGACACGATCCTTGACGAAGGTCTGCAAATCCGCGGCCAGTGCCTCGGATGGCGCGAAACCCGGTTTCAGCACCACATAGGCCTTTACGATTTCCGTGCGCAGCGGATCGGGCTTGCCGATCACCCCCACCGTTGCCACCGCAGGGTGGCGCAGCAGGCAGTCTTCGATCTCGGACGGGCCGATGCGATACCCTGCGCTGGTGATCACGTCATCCTCGCGCCCGACAAAGCGCAGGAAATCACCATCCCAAATGCCCCGGTCGCCGGTCAGCATCCAGTCGCCCCGGAAATTTTCCGCCGTGGCCTCGGGGCGGTTCCAGTAGCCCAGCATCATGCTGGCCGCCCCCGTGCGGATCGCCACATCGCCTTCGGCCTGCGTGGGCTGACCGTTTTCATCCAGCACCGCGATGTCAAAGCCCGGCGCAGGTTTTCCGATGCACCCCGGTTTCGCCGCGAACAGCCCCCCGCAAGAGGACGCAACCATATTGCATTCGGTCTGGCCGTAAAATTCGTTGATCGCCACGCCAAAGGCACCCTGCCCCCACGCCAGCATTTCCGCGCCCAGCGGTTCGCCACCGGATGCCACGGATCGCAGACCGGCAATCGCGGCATCTTCGGCCTTCAGCATCCGCAGCGCTGTGGGCGGGAAAAACACGTTGCGCACGCCGCCCTCGGCCACGATGCGCTGACATTCGTTCACGGTAAATTTATCCATCCGGGCGGCCACGACAGGCACCCCCAGCGCCAGCCCCGGCATCAGCACATCGAACAGCCCGCCGATCCATGCCCAATCCGCCGGGGTCCACAGGCAATCCCCGCCCCGTCCCAGAAAATCATGGCTGACCTCAACCCCCGGCAAATGCCCGATCAACACCCGATGGCCGTGCAACGCGCCCTTGGGTGCGCCGGTGGTGCCGCTGGTATAAATCAGAACGGCAGGGTCTTCTGGTCCGGTGTCGGCAGCCTCGAACGGGGTGTCTGCCAGCGCCAGCGTTTCGGGAACGATCTGTCCGCGCCCCGTGGAATCCGACAGCCATTGCCGCAGGCCATCCGTGCCTTCGGGATCAGAAATGACCCACGTCACCCCGGCGTCTTCCAACCGGGTAATCAGCGCCTCGACCCCGAACAGCTTGAACAGCGGGATCGAAATCGCGCCCAGCTTCCAGCAGGCAATATGTGCCGCCGCCGTCCACGGGGATTGCGACCGCAACACCCCCACGCGGTCGCCGCGCTGCACGCCCTTGGCCTGCAAGTCTAACGCCAGTGTGTCCGCCATGCGGCGCAGCGCGGCATAGCTGATCTTTTGCCGCGCCCCGCCCGTCATATCAATAATCGCCACCCGGTCAGGAGCGCGCACGGCCCAGTCATCGCAGACCTGCCGTGCCATGTTCAGCCGCGCCGGGACATCCCACCGGAATCCCCGCACCAGCGTCGCATAATCCTCCTCCCGCGTCAGCATGGGTCAGCCCATTGCCGCCATCATTTCGCGGCCCACCAGCATCCGGCGGATTTCGCTGGTGCCTGCGCCGATTTCCATCAGCTTGGCATCGCGGAAAATCCGGCCAACCGGGTTGTCGCTCAGGTATCCGGCACCGCCGAAGGCCTGCACCGCCTGATGCGCCACAACCATCGCTTCTTCTGACGCATACAGACAGCAGGCCGCCGCGTCCTGACGGGTCACTTCGCCCCGATCACAGGACTTGGCCACCTCGTAAACATAGGCGCGGGCCGAGTTCATCTTGGTGTACATATCGGCCAGCTTGCCCTGCATAAGCTGGAAATTCCCAATCGGCTGACCGAACTGTTTGCGTTCAACCATATAGGGCATGACCTCGTCCAGACAGGCGGCCATGATCCCGGTGCCGATCCCGGCCAGAACCACGCGTTCGTAATCCAGCCCCGACATCAGAACGCGCACGCCTTTGCCTTCTTCGCCCAGCACGTTTTCAAACGGCACTTCGACGTTATCAAAGATCAGTTCGGCGGTGTTCGAGCCACGCATCCCCAGCTTGTCGAAATGTTTCGACGTGCTGAACCCTGTCATCGACTTTTCCACGATGAAGGCGGTGATGCCCTTGCTGCCCCCCTCGGGGTCGGTCTTGGCATAGACCACCAGCGTATCGGCATCCGGCCCGTTGGTGATCCAGTATTTATTGCCGTTCAGCACATAGTAGCCATTGCGCTTTTCGGCTTTCAGCTTCATCGACACCACGTCAGATCCGGCCGAAGGTTCTGACATCGCCAGCGCACCCACGTTTTTGCCGGAAATCAGGCCGGGCAGATATTTCATCTTCTGCTCGTGCGTGCCGTTCAGTTTGATCTGGTTCACACACAGGTTGGAATGCGCACCATAGGACAATGAAACCGAGGCCGACGCCCGCGCGATTTCCTCGACCGCGATCACATGCGCCAGATAGGACATGCCCGCGCCGCCGTATTCTTCGGGGGTGGTGATACCCAACAGGCCCAGTTCGCCCATTTCTTCCCACAATTCATGCGGGAACTCGTTGTCTTGGTCGATCTTGGCCGCCATCGGCCTGATACGTTCTTGTGCAAAGCGATGCACCATTTCGCGCAGCGCATTCACATCCTCGCCCAGATCGTACTTCATCACCGCGTTGAACATGGCCTACTCCTCCGACCGCATTATTGAACAGTTGTTCATTATTTGCCACGCCGACCCGAGTCGCGTCAACAAAAATGATGACGCAGTATTTTCCACGCTATCGAGGGACGCCCGGCCATACGCACACAGCCGGGCGCCGGGCATCATAGGATCGCCCGCAATCAGCACTCCAGAATGACATGGGGCGTTCCGTCCGATGTCTTTTCTTGCGTCATGCCCAAGGGGCCAATCACGCAATGCACCCGTTTGCGATAGTTGGAAAAACTGTCGAACGTCACCACGTCAACAGGTTCATCCAGTTCCAGCGCCAACCGGAACCAGCCCGGTCGCAGCATGGTGACGGAAACGACCGTGGCCTTGAAAGGCTGCGAAAGATAGCTGCCTTCGACCCGCCCGCCCGGTGTCCATGCAGGTGGCGGGCGATTGCCGATGGCCGCGTGAAAGGCGTTCCAATCGCGGAACCCGTTCTGATGCGCCACCAGTTCAAGCGATTGCGCATGGCTGATTTCGGTGCCTTGATCCGCCAGTTCCGCCCGCAGGCGTTTGGCCTGTGCCTTGGCCTGCGAAAGGGGGGGCAATTGCGTATTCATGCGGTTTCTCCTGTTCCGGTTTCAAAAATCCCCCAGCGCAACGATTTCCGGCGCGCGGTGCCTGTCAGCACACCAATCGTCAGCATCAGAAGACACAGTTCAGCCAGTGGCCCGGCCAGCCAGATGCCGCCTTCTCCGATCCACAGCGCCAGAACAAAAGTCAGCGGCAGCGCGAACAGATACGGTTTGGCCAACCCCAGCAAAGCAGCCCGCCGGGCATCCCCAACCGCCTGAAAATGCATGGCAATCATCATCAGCGGGCCAGAGATCGTGAAACACAGCGTCATCACGGGTAAGATGCGGGTTACTTCGGCAATGGTAGCGGCGTCATTCACAAAGGCCGCCCCGATCTGCGCCGGGAACAGGGTAACGGTCCCCTGCACCAATGCGCAATAGACAAGCGCCGCCCCAAGGGCAAAGCGCAGACTGCCATTGGACCGGTCCCACAACGCCGCCCCGTAATTGTTGCCGGTGATGGTCTGCATCGCATGAGACACCCCCAAAAGCGGCAGAAACGCAAAGGTCATCACCCGCGTGATAATCCCATAGGCCGATACCGTATCATCATAACCGGGGGCGCTGACCATCTGCAAAGCTGCGATAATCCCCGCTGATCCCATCGAAAGCCCAATAAAGCTCAGACTTTGCGGCGCCCCAAGGGCCAATATCCGCCCCCAACCATGCAACAGGCTATGCCGTCCCAAAACCGAGATATGCAGCAGCGTCCCGCCCCGCACCCGGAAGGCTGTAATAATCAGCAGGGCCAAGACCTGCGCCAATACGGTGCCATAGGCCGATCCGGCGACACCCATATCCAGATGTGCGATCAGGATATAGTTAAAACCAATGTTGGCCAGCGAAACCAGAAGGCTCATCGCGGCCATAAAGCCCACCCGCCCTTCGTTGCGCAGCGTGTCGGAATTGACCGACAACACGAACAGCACCGGGGAAAACAGCACCGTGATCCGCAGGTATACCCCGCCAAGCTGCGCCAGTTCCCCGGACCCGGCTGCCGCCAACAGAACCATCGGACGCCCGAACAGCATGAACAGCACAATCAGCAACAGCCCCATCAGAAGCGCCAACCCATGCGCCCCGGCGAAAACCGCCTGCGCCTGCGGCAGGCGGTTGCCCCCCAGATGCCGCGCCAACAGGCTGGACATGCCACTGGCAACCAGCGTCGCCAGCGCCACGATCAGCATGTAGACCGGGAACATCAGCGTCACCGCCGCCAAGGCCTGCGCCCCGACATAATGGCCCAGAAACAAGGCATCGGCCACAGCCAGCAGTCCGTTCATGCCCATCACAAAAATGATCGGCAGCGCCGTTTTGGCATAGGTTTGCCCCAAGGGGGCCGTCAAAAATGAATTATTAGGGGGTTCCGTCATGTCCCGTCATCCTCTGGCACGGATCGCGCAATTTCAGGATGGGACCCGCGTTGCCATCCGCGCGATATGCGTGGAGGAAAACAAAGACAGTGATCTGCCGAACTTCACCAAGACAAATGTCGCGGGTGGCAGGCGTCAGCGGCCTGCCCCGCAGATAGCCAAACGCCCCCGCCGCGTCAAGCTTCTTGGCCTACCCCCCAGACCGGGCGGATCACCCCGCCTGCCAGACCGCGCCAACCTCGGCCCGGATGATACGGGCGATCAGGGCGCAATCGGATTCCGAAAACGTCAGCGGCAGGCGCATGTCCACGATCCCTTTCAGCACCCGGTCCGTGGCTGGCATTGCATCGGACGGGGCATAGCGCCAGCTATCGTAGCGGCTGGTGAACCCCGTAGGTTCCGCGCCGCCGAACCATTTCAGATCCACCCCCCGCGCGGCGCAGCGGCTCAACACCTGTTGCACCGCCTGTTCGGACCAGTCCAGCAGCAGGAACTGGATCGACGACCCCACATAATATTCCGCCTTGGGCCGGTCGATCACAGTCAGGCCGGGGGTGTTGCGCAGGCCATCTTCGACCACCTGATACCGCGCATTCCAGCGGTCGCATTGCTGCGCCAGATCACGCAGTTGCGGGCGCAGGATCGCGGCGCGCAGGTTATCCATCCGGCCCGATATGTTGGGCGTATCGTATTTCACCGCCTCGAATACCGCCGGATCGGGGGCCGCCAGATGCCGCCCATACAGCATATACGACCCCGAAAGCATCACCGCCCGCGCCATCACCTGCGCGTCATTTGTGATCAGCAAGCCACCCTCGCCGGAATTCATGTGTTTATACGTCTGGGTCGAATAGCACCCGATCACCCCATCGGTTCCCGACAGCCGCCCGTTCCAGCGTGCGCCCATCGTGTGAGCGCAATCTTCGATCACGATCACATTCGCGGCGCGGCAAATCTTCAGCAGGCGATCCATGTCACACAGATGCCCGCGCATATGGCTAAGCATCAGAACATCCGCCTGATCCGCCTTGGCAGCCAGATCATCCAGATCAATCACCAGATTTTCGGTTACTCCCACAAACACCGGCACCGCCCCAACGGCGGCAATCGCCCCCGGCACCGGGGCCAGCGTAAACGCGTTAGTCAGCACCCTGTCGCCGGGTTTGATGCCAACCGCCCGCAGCGCCGTAGCCAGCGCATACCCGCCCGAGGCCACCGCCAGCGCATACTCCACCCCCATCGCGGCGGCGAATTCCTGTTCCAGCAACGCGGTTTCACCCGGATCGTCACCCACGGTATTGTAGCGATGCAACCGGCCGGATCGCATCACACGCAGCGCCGCCTCGATCCCCTCTTCGGGGATCGGCTCTTGCTGAGTAAAAGCGCCGGTGAAAACCTCGGTCATGCGGCGGCCTTTCCGATCAGGGACATCACAAGGCCGGGCAGATCGTCATAGTGATCCAGCAACCCTTCGGGCGACAAATCCTCGACCGTGCGCCCATCGGGGCCGAATGTCACCAGCACACAAGGCACCCCCATCGCGGCGGCGGTTTTACGATCTGTCACCGTATCACCGATCAGCACCGATTGTTCCGGGTCGCCCCCGGCGCGCAGCACCGCCTCGCGCAGCGGCAGCGGATCGGGTTTGCGCACCGGCAGCGTATCAGCCCCCACCAGCGACGCAAAGGCCGCCCGCACGCCCAACCGCTGCATCAGCGTTTCGGCCAGCGCCTCGGGCTTGTTGGTGCAAATCCCCACCTTGTAGCCGGAAGCCTGCAACGCATTTACCGCCTCCATCACGCCGGGATACAGCACGGTATGGCGGTCGATGTCGGCGGCGTATGCCTCTAGCAGCGCGGGATACCACTGTTCGACCTGCGCTTCGACATCCGCATGGTCCAGCCGTTCCAACCCCAGCCGCAGCATCGCCTTGCCACCCCGGAACGCCGTACCGGCATCGCCCTGCGGGCACAGCACATCCCCCGCCCCCATCTGCCGGAAACAGGCATTCGCCGCTGCAATCAAATCGCCGCTTGTATCCGCCAGCGTCCCGTCCAGATCGAAAATTACCGTTTTCATCGCCTGCCGCCCCCTTTTCAGCGCCTTTTCGCGCAGCTTTGTCACATCCCGCAATCACAAGTGAAGCATCGTGGCCTTGCGTGCCAGCCGCAAGCGGATAAAACGGGCGCAACGCAAAAACAACAAGAGATATGGCATGAGCACGGCCCTGATTATCCTTGCCGCAGGCATGGGAACCCGCATGAATTCCGACCTGCCCAAGGTGCTGCACCAGATCGCCGGTGCGCCCCTGCTGATCCACGCGATGAAAGCCGGGGCCGCCGTTGCCCCCGAACGCACGGTGATTGTCACCGGCCACGGCGCGGCACAGGTGGAACAGGCAGCCCGTGAATGGGACGAAGACACCCAATTCGCCCTGCAAGCTGAACAAAACGGCACTGCCCATGCCGTCGCCCAAGCCCGCGAAGCACTGGCAGGGTTCAGCGGCGATGTCATCGTGCTGTATGGCGACACGCCCTTTATCCAGCCCGAAACACTGGAAGCAATGGTACAAGCCCGCGCCCGGCATGACGTGGTGGTGCTGGGCTTCACCGCCGCCGATCCGGACCGCTATGGGCGGCTGGTGATGGACGGTACCGCGCTGGAACGGATCGTGGAATATAAGGACGCCACAGATCAGGAACGCGCCATAACCCTGTGTAATTCGGGCGTGATCTGTGCCGATTGCGAAACGCTATTCAGCCTGATCGACGCCGTAGACAACAATAACGCCGCCGGGGAATATTACCTGACGGACATCGTAGGGCTGGCCCGCACACGCGGCCTGTCCGCCACGGCTGTCACCTGCGATGAATCCGAAACGTTGGGCATCAATTCCCGCGCCGAACTGGCTGCCGCCGAAACCGCATGGCAATCCCGCGCCCGCCAGATCGCAATGGAGGACGGCGTGACCCTGCTGGCCCCGGAAACCGTGTTCTTTGCCCACGATACCGTGGTGGGGCGCGATACGGTGATCGAACAGAACGTGGTGTTCGGCCCCAATGTGACCGTGGAATCCAACGCCCGCATCCGCGCCTTTTCCCATCTGGAAGGCTGCCATGTCAGCCAACGCGCCATTGTCGGCCCCTTTGCCCGCCTGCGCCCCGGTGCCGAACTGGCCGAGGATGTGCATGTCGGCAACTTTGTCGAGATCAAGAACGCCTATCTGGACGAAGGGGCGAAGGCCAACCACCTGACCTATATCGGCGATGCCTCGATCGGAAAGGCCACCAATATCGGCGCGGGGACGATCACCTGCAATTATGACGGGGTGATGAAGCACCATACGGAAATCGGCGCGAATGCCTTTATCGGGTCCAACACGATGCTGGTGGCCCCGGTGCGTGTCGGCCACCGCGCCATGACGGCCAGCGGTTCTGTCATCACAACCGACATCCCGGACGAGGCGTTGGCCCTGGCCCGTGCCAAACAGGTGAACAAACCGGGACTGGCCACAAAATTGTTTGATATTCTAAAGAAACAGAAAGAAAAGCGCCAAAAAGGAGCTGAATAATGTGCGGTATTGTAGGGGTTCTGGGCGACCACGAAGCAGCGCCCATTCTGGTCGAAGCCCTGAAACGGCTGGAATATCGCGGCTATGACAGCGCCGGGATTGCTACGGTAAACGGTGGCCATCTGGATCGCCGCCGCGCGGTGGGCAAGCTGGTGAACCTGTCGGACTTGCTGGTTCATGATCCGCTGCCGGGCAAATCCGGCATCGGCCACACCCGCTGGGCCACGCATGGCGCGCCCTCGGTCGTCAATGCCCACCCACATCAGGCGGGGCCGGTGGCCGTGGTGCATAACGGGATCATCGAAAACTTCCGCGAATTGCGGGCCGAACTGGCGGCAAAGGGCTTTCACTTTGTCACCGAAACCGACACTGAAACCGTGGCCTTGCTGGTGCAATCCTACATGGCCGAAGACAACACCCCTGTAGAGGCCGCCCGCCTGACGCTGGGGCGCCTGCACGGTGCCTTTGCGCTGGCGTTTCTGTTCGACGGCGAAGAGGATTTGCTGATCGCCGCCCGCAAGGGCAGCCCGCTGGCAATCGGTCACGGTGACGGAGAAATGTTCGTGGGGTCCGATGCCATTGCGCTGGCCCCGCTGACGGATCGTATCACCTATCTGGAAGAAGGCGATTGGGCCGTCCTGACCCGCACTTCGCTGGAAATCCGCGATGCCACCGGAAATCTGGTGAACCGCGACATGCGCCGGATCGAGGTGGACAGCGCCCGTGTGGACAAGGGCGGGCATAAGCACTTCATGGCAAAGGAAATTGCCGAGCAGCCCAGCGTGATCGGCGAAGCCATTCGCCACTATATGTCCGCCGATGGCAACAGCGTCGCCCTGCCCGGAGATGATCTGGATTTCACCGCGATTGACCGGCTGACGATGGTCGCCTGTGGCACCGCGTTTTATGCCTGCCTGACCGCGAAATACTGGTTTGAACAACTGGCCCAATTGCCGGTCGAGGTGGATATCGCCAGCGAATTCCGCTACCGCGAACCGCCGATTACCCCCCGCACCGTGGCGCTGTTTGTCAGCCAGTCGGGTGAAACCGCCGACACGCTGGCCGCGCTGCGGTATTGCCACGAAAAGGCGGATCAGATCGTTTCAGTGGTCAATGTCCCCGAAAGCTCGATCGCGCGGGAAAGCGATCTGGCGCTGCCCATTCTGGCCGGAACGGAAATCGGCGTGGCCTCGACCAAGGCATTCACCTGTCAGTTGACCGTGCTGCTGATGCTGGCGCTGAAAGCCGCCGAACAGCGTGGCACCATCACGCCGGATCGTCTGGCCGATCTGCTGGCGCATCTGCGCGCATTGCCCAACACACTGAATCATGCGCTGGATCAGAACGCCGCCACCGAACGCGCGGCCCGCAAGCTGGCCGAAGCCTCGGACGTGCTGTTTCTGGGGCGCGGCCTGATGTATCCTCTGGCACTGGAAGGCGCGCTGAAACTCAAGGAAATCAGCTACATCCATGCCGAGGCTTACGCATCGGGCGAATTGAAACACGGCCCCATTGCCCTGATTGACAACGCCCTGCCCGTGGTCGTCATGGCCCCGCGCGATACGCTGTTTGAAAAAACCGTATCGAACATGCAAGAGGTGCTGGCCCGTGGCGGCAAGGTGCTGCTGATCACCGATGCCGCTGGCGCAGCCGAGGCGGCGAGTGACACATGGGAAACCATCGTGCTACCGCAGGTCGATCCGGTACTGGCCCCGATCCTGTATGCCGTTCCGGCGCAGCTTCTGGCCTATCACACCGCCATCGCCAAAGGCACCGATGTGGACCAACCCCGCAATCTGGCGAAATCGGTGACAGTGGAATGACGCTGGACGATGCGCTGACAGAATTGAAGGCCCATATCGAACCCGGTCGGGCCGAGGCAATGCGGACCTATCACAAACAAACGAGGGATGTGCTGGGCATTCCCAACCCGGCGCTGAATGACCTGACAACCGGCTGGCGCAATACCCTGCCGGTGCCTGAACGCGTCGATCTGGCGCGTGCGTTGTGGGACACGGATATATTCGAGGCCCGCATCGCCGCCGCCAAATTGCTGACGCAGGCCCGGATCAAGGATGACGAACAGACATGGATTTTGATCCAGTCATGGGTGCCACAATTCGACAGTTGGGCGATTGCCGATCACGTCTGTATGGCGGGGCAAAAACGTCTGCTGGCCAACCCCACCCGCGTGTCCGAGGTCGAGGACTGGACCCATTCCACCCATATGTGGACCCGCCGCGCCGCGCTGGTAATCACCCTGCCGTGGACCAAGCAGAACAACCCCAAGCCCACGGATATTGAAATCCGCGACCGCGTGCTGCGCTGGTGCGCCCGTTATGTGGATGACCGCGATTGGTTCATGCAAAAGGCGATTGCCTGGTGGCTGCGGGACTTATCCAAACACGATGCCCCGCGCAGTGCCGCGTTTCTGGATCGCTACGGTGACCAGATGAAACCCTTTGCCCGCAAGGAAGCCGGGAAATACCTGCCCAAACCCTGACCTACCCCGTTCCAGTTTAGTCGCGGTAAACCTGAACTTCGGGCAGACCAGTCAGGGGCGCGTCCAGAAACCGCATCGCAGCCAGCGATAAGCGGCTTCCTGCGGTCACTGGGCCACTGATCGGGATCAAGTCCACCTTCACGGTGCGGCCCGATTTCACATAGGTCACGCGCCCTTTGGCGGGGGTGCTGACCAGCGGTGTTTCGATCCATATCCCGCCCCGCGACGGATCACCCAAGGATGCCACCGTCACCCCCAACAGCCCCTTGCCCGTTGGGACTTGCCCGGCGTCCTCGTCATGCACTGGCGGGCTATCCCCCACCTCTGGTAGTGGCATAATGGGATTTTCCCGCACGACAGGAACCGGCGTATCCGGCCGTTTTGCGGGCCAGTCCAATCCGATTTTTTCCATCGGGGTACACCCGGCCACGAATGTCAGGGTCATAACGGCGGTCAGAATTGTTTTCATACGGACAGGTTAGGACCAAAGCACATCACAATCAACGACATCCGCCCTTGCCGTGGCGGGGTTCCGCGCATAGTTTCCCTGCATGACAGCACCCCTGATTGACCCCTTCCTGCGCGCAATCACCTATCTGCGTGTTTCCGTCACCGACAGGTGCGATTTCCGCTGTGTTTATTGCATGTCGGAAAACATGACCTTTTTACCGAAAAAAGAGCTGCTCACGCTGGAAGAACTGGATCGCGTTTGCACCAGCTTCATCGGCATGGGCGTGGAAAAGCTGCGCATTACCGGGGGGGAACCGCTGGTCCGGCGCGGGATCATGACGTTTTTTCAGGACATGTCTCGCCATCTGGACACGGGCGCGCTGAAGGAACTGACGCTGACCACCAACGGATCGCAATTGGCGCGGTTTGCCGATGATCTGTATGCCGCCGGGGTGCGCCGGGTGAACGTATCGCTGGATACGCTGGACGAACAAAAATTCGCCGACATCACCCGCTGGGGCCGCCTGCCGCAGGTTCTGAACGGGATCGACGCGGCGCAACGGGCCGGAATGCGCGTGAAAATCAACGCCGTCGCCCTGAAAGGGTTTAACGAGGATGAACTGTTCCGAATGGTGGAATGGTGTAAATCCCGCGACATGGACCTGACCTTTATCGAGGTCATGCCGATGGGCGATATCGGCAATGAAAACCGGTTGGATCAATATTGGCCGCTCAAGGATCTGCGGGCAACGCTGGCGCAGCAATACACCCTGACCGATCTGGCCGAACGCAGCGGTGGCCCCGCGCGGTATGTCCGGTTGGAAGAAACCGGGCAGAAAGTCGGCTTTATCACACCGCTGACCCACAATTTCTGCGAAAGCTGTAACCGTGTGCGCCTGACCTGTACCGGCGAATTGTTCATGTGTCTGGGACAGGAAGATATGGCAGACCTGCGCCCCGCCCTGCGCAACAGCCCCGATGACAATGCCCCGCTGGAAGCCGCCATTCGTGCGGCAATCGGCCTGAAACCCAAGGGGCATGATTTCGATTATTCGCGGCAGGAAGTGGCAGGCAAAATGTCCCGCCACATGAGCCACACCGGCGGCTGATCATGCCCGCCTTCTGGCGCAGGCCGATGATCCTGCAACTGTATCTTGGCCTGACGCGCCTGCTGCCCGGCGTACTGACCCGCCGCGCCCGCAAGGCGCACACCCGGTTGGGTTGTCCCCCGGAACGGATGGCGGAACGGTTGGGTCGTGCCACCCGGCCCCGCCCCAACGGCAAATTGATCTGGCTGCATGCCGCATCGGTTGGTGAACTGCTGTCCGCACTGGATCTGGCCCGCGATCTGCATTCGGAAACCAGGGCGACGCTCCTGTTCACCACGATGACCCAAACCTCTGCCGCGCTGGCGGAAAAACGCCTGCCCGCCGGGGCTATCCATCAATTCATGCCCATCGACACACCCGCCGCCGTTCAGGGGTTTCTGGATCACTGGCACCCCGATCTGGCCTGTTTTATCGAAAGCGATATCTGGCCCCGGCTGGTTTTGGAAACACACACGCGCGGCATCCCCTTGGCGCTGATCAATGCGCGCCCGTCCTCTAGCCGGGAAAAAGCGCCAAAAACAATGGGCTATCTGATGTCCTGCTTTACCCGCCTGACGGCACAGGATGATCAGACCCGCGATCAGCTTTTGGCGCTTGGCTTGCCTGCTGACCGAATTTCCACCACCGGCGATCTGAAAGCCGCCACTGCCCCACTTGAACACGACCCCGAAGCCCTGCAAATTCTAAAGCAACAGATCAAAGCCCGCCCAATCTGGTTGGCGGCCTCCACCCACCCCGGCGAAGAAGAGCAGGTTCTGGATGCCCACAAACAGGCGCTGGCCCACCTGCCCGACCTGCTGCTGATCCTTGCGCCACGTCATCCTGAACGGGGGGCAGAACTGGACCACATGCTGACCGCCCGCACCATTGCCCATGCGATCCGGTCCCAAAGCCAGCCCATCACAGACCAAACCCAAGTCTATCTGGCCGATACGCTGGGCGAACTGGGTCTGTTGTTCACGCTGGCTCCGATCACCTTCATGGGGGCTTCCTTTACCATGCAGGGGGGGCATAACCCGTTTGAACCGGCACAACTGGGAACCGCAATCCTGCACGGCCCGCATGTGCGCAACTTTCAACACGATTACGCCAAACTGGATAAGAATGGCGCAGCGCAACAGGTGAACACAGCAGGCGAACTGGCCCAAGCCGTTATCGCACTGACGAACAGCCCCGCCCTGACCCAAATGCAGGACACCGGCCAACACCTGATGGCGGAAATGGCCGGGATACGCCCCGCCGTGCTGAACCATCTGCGCCCAATCCTGCCCTGACCTCTTGCCCAGCTGACGCCACCCGCCTAGGGTCGCACGCAACAGACCGGACCAGCCCCCATGCCCGCCACCCCCACCGCCGTTGTGATGAACGATACCTCGACCCGCTACCATCACGGATGCGCGCGGGTGATGCGGTTGCTGGTTCAAGCGCTGGAGGACAGGGGAATTGACATCATCGCCCGCAGCCCGGCCCGCCATGATTGGAAAAATGACGCGGATTTTCTGGACGCAATGCGGCGTGCCGATCTGATTGTCATCAATGGCGAAGGCACAATCCACCACGGCAAACCCGCCGGTGAGGCATTGTTGCGCGTCGCCACCCATCCCGCGCGGGGGCAAACCCCGGTGGCGCTGATCAACGCCCTATACGAGGAAAACCCTGCAGACTGGGGCGCGTATCTTCGGCACTTCACCTTGTTGGTGGCCCGCGACAGCGCCAGTGCCGCCCGCATGGCCCAAGATAGCGGCGGTCCTGTGCGCTGGCTGCCTGATCTGTCGCTCTCCGACCCCTCCGAAGTGCCGAATGCCCCCCGCCACGGCACCATCGTCGGTGATAGCGTGCGACTGGAAAAACGCCGTGTTCTGGCGCAAGCCGCCAGTCGGATACCGGATTGCCGCTTTATCCCAACCAAAACCCTGCGCGGCAAAATCTGGCGATTACCTCTTTTGGGGGGCATCCTGCGGGGTGCGCTGTTCAGGCTGTACAATGCTGTCTGGGTGCTTCGTGCGCCACGGTTTCTGATGCCGCTGACCGAACAGGGTTATTTGTCTGAAATCGCCGCAGCGCGGTTGCATATTACCGGGCGGTTTCATGCGGTGTGTCTGTCCATGCTGACAGAAACGCCATTTCTGGCCCTGACCTCCAACGCCTCGAAAATCGAACAATTATTACGGGATGCGGGCTTGGATACGCATCGGATCATCGGTGCCGATCAGCTATCTTCGCTGCCTCAGACGACCGAATTTACCGCTGTGGAACTGGAAAAAATCCGCGCATTTCGTCAAAAGGCACAGGCTGATTCCGAACATCTTTTCAATGAATTGGCGGCAATGGCGCAGGATCATCAACGCCAAAACAGCTAGGCAGCGTTATCCCACAACATCCGACATGCCGCGCCCGGTCAGGTATACTTCGGCAATGGCGCGGGCGGTCTGGGCCGTCATGGTGCCATCAGCCACCAGCGGCCAATGGGTGACTTCGCGCGTGTCCATGATCGCCATGCGCCCCGGACGCAAACGCACCGGGATATGAGTTTCCCCCAAATAGGCCAGCACCGCCGCACGATGCTTGCCCCCCATCACGAAAAAACAGGTGCGCTGTCCGTCCGTGATAAAATGCCCTTCGATATCGCCATGCTTGTCCGGGTTAAATCCAGATTTGCGAATTGCCTCGGCCACGCGCGACAGGCGTCGTGTTTCCAACGCGATTTTCTGCGCGGAACAGGGACCGTAAAATGCCACCCCATGACTGGCTGGCAATCCCTTCTCGCCCCCCGGCGGACGATCCTTCAGCACCATGCGCCACGGCAAAACATAAGGCGGCAACGCCCCGCCAGCATCGTCCCCCAAGCCATACATATCCGACAGATTGCTAGGCGCGAACCCTGCATAAAACGCGGCCAAGGCGTCTTTGCCATCCGTCAAAGCCCGAACGAATGGGTGGTCCGCCCCATAGGTGAAGCCGCCCTGCATCCGCAGGGCGGTCACTGGCAATTCCATTCGCAAGGGCGCCTTTTCCCACCAGAACGCACAGGGCAACGCCGCTGTGGCATCGTCAAACCGTTTCACCACGGCGCGGTAGCGGGCCAAGGCAGCCGCCTGACGCATGGCTTTGAAGATGCCAGGCATGATGCTCCTTTCAGGAAACAGGCAAATTAACCGCCCGTTTACTGCGCTGGCATCCGGCGTTCAACCACCTCGGCCCACCAGCTACAGCCAGCGGGAATGGCATCGTCGTTGAAATTATATTCCGGGTGGTGAACCATCGCGGTATCGCCATTGCCCACCAGAATATAGGCGCCCGGGCGTTCTTCCAGCATGAAGGCGAAATCTTCGCCGCCCATGACCAGCGGGGCATCTTCGCATTGGCCGCTGACCGACCGAGCCACATCAGCCGCGAAATCGGTCTGGTCGGGGGTGTTCACCATCACCGGATAGTTGCGGGTATAATCCACCCGCGCCACACCACCGAAGGTGGCCGCCACACCGTTGCAAATTTCATTGATGCGGGTTTCCGCCAGATCGCGCATTTCTGCGCTCATCGTGCGGACGGTGCCGCGCAGGGTTACGCGCTGCGGGATCACGTTGAACGCCTTGGACGAGGTTTCAAACGACGTCACCGACACCACGACCTGATCCACCGGGTCGGCGTTGCGGCTGGCAATGGTCTGGATCGACAACACCGCCTGCGAGGCCATCACCGTTGTATCAATCACCTCGTGCGGTTTGGCTGCGTGACCGCCGCGCCCCTCGAACTCGATCTCGAAAATATCAGTGGCGGCGAAAAACGCGCCGGGCCGAATGGCGAAGTGCCCCAGCGGCAGCCCCGGCCAATTGTGCATCCCGTACACTTCCTGAATGCCCCAGCGATCCATCATGCCGTCATCGCACATTTCCTTGCCACCGCCGCCGCCTTCTTCGGCGGGTTGGAAAATCACAACCACGGTGCCGTCAAAATTGCGGGTTTCGGCCAGATATTTCGCCGCCCCCATCAGCATTGCGGTATGCCCATCATGCCCACAGGCGTGCATTGCCCCCGGCGTTTTCGAGGCATAGCCCAACCCGGTCTGTTCCAGAATGGGCAGCGCGTCCATATCGGCCCGCAACCCGATCACCTTGCCCGATCCGGTCTGCTCTCCCTTGATCACACCGACAACGCCGGTACGGCCGATCCCTTCGACCACTTCATCGCAGCCAAATTCCCGCAGCTTTTCGGCCACGATCCCAGCGGTGCGCACGGTATCAAACAGGATTTCGGGGTTTTCGTGGAAATCGCGCCGCCAAGCGGTGATTTCGTCCTGCAATTCAGCAAATCGGTTTTTAACGGGCATGATAGTATCCTTCAGTTATCCGCGCGGCATACGTCGTTCGATCAGTTCGGCAAAAAAGCTGCACCCCAGCGGGATTGCCGCATCGTCGAAATTATAGGCAGGGTGGTGACACATCGGCGTGTCGCCATTCCCCATGAAGATATAAGCCCCCGGTCGCGCCTCCAGCATGTAGGAAAAATCCTCGGCAGGCATGATCGGCGGGGTGTTGGTTTCCACATGCGTTGCCACCGCCTGCGCGGCATCAATCGCGTGTTGGGTCTGTTCTTCGGCGTTGACGGTGGGCGGATAGCCGCGGTGATAATCCACCTTCGCCGTCGCGCCATAGGCTTCGGCGGTCAATGTCGCCAAGGCGGTCAGTCGTTCCTGAATCAGATCGCGCACTTCGGGTTCAAAACAGCGCACGGTGCCGCGCAGCTTGGCCGTTTGCGGAATGACATTCTGGGTATCGCTTTCGGTCAACAGCGTTGCCACGGTTAGCACCGCCTGTTTCACCGGGTCCACGTTCCGCGACACCACCGATTGCAGCGCAATCACGATATGGCTGGAAACCAGCGTGGTATCAATCGCATCATGGGGTTGTGCGGCATGTCCGCCCTTGCCCGTAACGATGATTTCAAATTCATCAGCCGAGGCCATCATCGGGCCGGGGCGAATGGCAAATTCCCCCACCGGAAGCCCCGGCATGTTGTGCAGGCCATAGACCTCTTGCACGTTCCAGCGATCCATTGCGCCGTCTTCGACCATTTTCAGGCCGCCGCCGCCGCCTTCTTCGGCGGGTTGGAACAACAAAACCACGGTGCCGTCAAAGTTACGGGTTTCCGCCAGATATTTCGCGGCGCCCAGCAACATCGCCGTGTGACCATCATGCCCACAGGCGTGCATCGCGCCGGGGATTTTGCTGGCATAATCCAACCCGGTGATTTCCGTCATGGGCAGCGCGTCCATATCCGCGCGCAGCCCGATCACCTTGTCCGAATTGCCCGCCTTGATCACGCCCACCACGCCCGTGATGCCGATCCCTTCGACCACTTCATCACAGCCGAATTCCCGCAGCTTTTCGGCCACGATGCCAGCGGTGCGATGCACCTCGAACAGGATTTCGGGGTTTTCGTGGAAGTCATGCCGCCATGCGGTGATTTCTTCGTGCATCTCTGCAAAGCTGTTTTTGATGGGCATAAGCCGTTCCTTTCCTTACAGAATATCCAGAAGGCGGCGCATGAATGCGTGGCCTTTGTTGAATTGATCGACCGTAATGTATTCATCCGGCTGATGCGCCTGCGCGATGTCCCCAGGCCCGCAGACCACCGCAGAATACCCCGCAGTCTGGAAATGCCCGGCTTCGGTGCCATAGCTGACAACGTGATTGGCATTGTCGCCCGTCAGTTGCCGCGCCAGTGCCTCGGCCTCTCCGTTTTGTTCGGGGGCCAATCCCGGCAAGCCGAATTTTTCGACGATCTCGATCCGGGTTTGCGGAACGACAGCCTGCATTTCGGCTTCGACCTCGGCCACTTTTGCCAAAAAGCGATTGCGCCATTCTTCGGGGTTTTCATCAGGGACCACCCGGAAATCAACGCCAAATTCGCAATCTTTGGCGGTGATATTATGGGCGGTGCCGCCGCTGATCTGCCCCACATGCGCGGTTGTCCAAGGGGGTTCAAACAGGCCCGCCACATCCGAAGGCGTGCATGCCATGTTTTCGGCATTCACCTGATTGGCCCAGTCGATCAGCTTCACCCCGTACATGATGGCATTCACGCCGGTGTGCATGATCGAGCTATGCACCTCGAACCCGTGCATATGTACCCAGAACGCCCGCCCACCTTTGTGTGCGGTCACGGCCTGCAACATGGACGGTTCACCCACGATCACCGCGCTGGCCTTTGGTACGGTTTCCAGCATCCGTTCGATCAGGGGCGGCGCGCCGGTGCAGCCGATTTCTTCGTCAAAGCTCAGCGCCAGTTGCAGCGGGCGGCTGACGCCCTTGTGATGCGCTTCGACCAAGGCCCAGATCGCCAGCGCATCGAAGCCTTTCATGTCGCAGCAGCCGCGCCCGTAATATTTGCCGTCCCGTTCCACCACCGTAAACGGGTCCGAGGCCCAGGGCTGCCCATCTACCGGCACCACATCGGTGTGGCCGGACAACACGACACCGCCCTCAATCTCTGGCCCGACATGGGCGAAGATCGCGGCTTTGTCGTTGTCTTCGTTATAATAACGATGGGCTGTGATGCCGTGGCTGTTCAGGTAGTCCTCGACCCAATCGACCAGCGGCAGGTTGGTGTCACGGCTAACGGTCGGAAAGGCCACAAGCCTTTCCATGATCTCATAAGGCGATAATCGCGCGGGCATTTTATCCTCAATATCCGCTGTCAGTTGTCAAAATGAAATGGCCGGGGCTGACCTCGGTATATTCCGAGGGGGCTGGCACATAATCCGCCGGATGAATCGGGGATGGGATGGGTTTGAAATTCAAATCCCGCTCCAGCGCCCGGTTATGCGGGTCGGCAATCGGCACGGCCTTCATCAATGCCTGCGTATAGGGGTGTTGCGGATTTTCAAACACCGCCTGACGCGGCCCCAGTTCCACGATCCGGCCCAGATACATAACGCCAACGTCATGGCTGACCCGTTCCACCACCGCCATATCGTGACTGATAAACAGGAAGGACAGGCCCAGTTCCGCCTGAAGCTCCATCATCAGGTTCAACACCTGCGCCTGTACGGACACATCCAACGCCGAAACCGCCTCGTCCGCGATGATCAGCTTGGGGTTCAGGGCCAAGGCGCGGGCAATAGCGATCCGCTGACGCTGACCGCCAGACATTTCATGTGGGAAGCGGCGCATGAAACTGCGCGGCAATTCCACCCGGTCGAACAACATGGCGACGCGGTCCATCAACTCGCTGCCCTTGTGGGTGCCATAGTTGCGCATCGGTTCGGCCACCTGATCGGCCAGTTGCATTTGCGGGTTCAGGCTGGCGAACGGGTCCTGAAACACCATCTGCATATCCAGCCGGGCCTTGCGCAGCCCCTTTTGATCCAGCGCCATGATGTCGACGCCATCCAGATTCACATGCCCCGATTGCGGTTGCACCAACCGCAAAATCGACCGTCCCGCCGTGGATTTGCCACAGCCCGATTCCCCGACCAAGGACAGCGTGCGCCCCTTGTTCAGGGTAAAGGACACGTCTTCGACCGCGTGAACATTGGCGATGGTCTGGCGGAAAAATCCGCCCTTCACCGGGAAACGCGTGACCAGATTTTGCACGGTCAACAGCGGCTTATCCGTCCCCGCGATGGGTTCAATCCGCCCCTGTTCGCGCCCCAGCAGCTTCATCGGTTCGGGCAATGCCTTGCCGGTCATTTCGCCCAGTTTGGGAACCGCTGCCAGTAGCGCCTTGGTATAGTCGTGTTGGGGATTTTCAAAAATCTGTTCGACCGTACCTTCTTCGACCTTGTTGCCCCGGAACATGACCACAACCCGGTCCGCCATCTGCGCCACCACGGCCATGTCATGCGTGATGAACATCACCGCCGTGCCGGTTTCCCGTTTCAGCCGGTTCATCAGCGCCAGAATTTCGGCCTGAATGGTCACGTCCAGCGCCGTTGTCGGTTCATCCGCAATCAACAGACGCGGTTCACAGGCCAGCGCCATCGCAATCACCACGCGCTGACGCATCCCACCGGACAATTCATGTGGATATTGTTTCAGGCGGCGTTCGGGTTCGGGAATGCGCACTTGCCGCAACAATTCCAAGGCACGTTCTTCGGCCTGCGTCTTGGACATGCCTTTGTGCAGGCGCAAACCTTCGGTCAACTGGCGACCCACGGTGAACACCGGATTCAGCGCCGTCATCGGTTCCTGAAAAATCATGCCGATTTCATTGCCGCGAATGGTCCGCATCAAGGATTGATCGGCCTTTGCCAAATCCAGTTCCTTGCCATCCTTGCGATCAAAAATCAGGCGACCGCCTGCAATTTCACCGCCCCCGAATTCCACCAACCGCATCAAGGACAGGCTGGATACCGATTTACCGGACCCGGATTCGCCCACAATGCAGACAGTTTCCCCCGCATTCACCTTGAAGGACACATCTTCGACCCCCACCACGGGGCCATCTTTTGTTTGAAATTCGACGCGAAGATTCTCGATCGAGGCGATAGGCTGATCCAGCATCACCATTTCCCTGTTCGTAGTCTGATTATGACACAGACGCTACAGACAGCAGACAACCGGAGTCAAACCGCTAACATCATTATCCCTAGGTCAATCCGACAGGTGCTTGCAATTTTTGATCATTTGGTTTGGAGTTTGATCATTCGCGGCGGCACCGATCAGAAAAATTATGGTGCCATAAGGGTATATTGGTGCATCCTTTCATCAGTCCGTGGACAGAATCACCCCTGATCGCACCACGGGGAAAAACCAAGACACAAATTAAGTGTCCAACAAGGAGAGCGATATGAAACTCAAGTCCCTGATGCTTGGCGCGGTAGCGATGGCCGGTCTGGCCCCTGCCGCCTTCGCAGAAAGAGGCGCAGATGGCCATGTTAATATTATTTATTGGCAGGCCCCTTCGATCCTGAACCCCTATCTGTCCAGCGGCACCAAAGATTTGGAATCGTCCTCGCTGGTGCTGGAACCGCTGGGTCGCTACGATCAGAATGGCGCATTGGTTCCCTATCTGGCCGAATCCATCCCGACCGTTGAAAACGGTGGCGTATCCGCAGATCTGACCTCGATCACCTGGAAACTGAAGCCGGGCCTGAAATGGTCTGATGGCAGTGCGCTGACCTCGGAAGATGTGAAGTTCACCGCCGAATACTGTATGCACCCCGAAGGCGGCTGCGCCCAGTTGGCCAAGTTTCAGGGCGTCAGCAGCATTGATGTCATTGACGAGTTGACCGTGAAGGTGAACTTCTCGGAGGCGAAGCCAAACCCCTATGGCCCGTTCATGGGCGCGCAATCCCCGATCCTGCAAAAGGCACAGTTTGAAAACTGCACCGGCCCGCGTGCGCCGGAATGCACCAGCGCCAACTTTGGCCCCATCGGCACCGGCCCGTTCGCCGTGACCGAATTCAAGCCGAACGACGTGATTTCGATGGTCGCCAACCCCAACTATCGTGATCCGGCGAAACCGGCCTTTGCCACGCTGACCTTCAAGGGTGGCGGCGATGCAACCGCAGCCGGGCGCGCGGTTCTGGAAACCGGTGAATTTGATTACGCGTGGAACCTGCAACTGGCCCCCGATGTCATCGCGAAGATGCTGGAAGGCGGCAAAGGTAAAACCGTCGTCGGCTTTGGTTCGCTGGTGGAACGGATCGAAATGAACATGACCGATCCTTCGCCGTCCCTGCCCGAAGGCGAGCGTTCGACCGCGAAACACCCGCACCCGATGCTGTCGGATGTCCGCGTCCGCAAGGCGCTGTCGATGGCGATTGACCGCGAATTGCTGGTGGAAATCGGCTATGGTCAGGCAGGTCGCCCGACCTGTAATCTGGTGCCTGCACCGGCCATGTATGCCTCGGATAACACCGATTGCTTCAAGCAAGACATCGCAGGCGCCAAGGCGCTGCTGGACGAAGCAGGCTGGAAAGTCGGCGCTGGCGGTATCCGTGAAAAAGACGGCGTAAAACTGTCGCTGCTGTACCAGACCTCGACCAACGCGGTGCGTCAGGATTTCCAAGCCCTGATCAAACAGTGGTGGAGCGAAATCGGCGTTCAGACCGAACTGCGCAACATTTCGGGTTCGGTGTTCTTCGGTGGCGATCCGGGTTCGCCCGACACCTTCCAGAAATTCTATGCTGACGTGGAAATGTACGCCAACAACTTCGACGGCACCGACCCCGAGGCATATCTGGCACAGCACACCTGTGAAAAGGCCCCCAAGCCGGAAGCACAGTGGCAGGGTGAAAACATCAACCGTTTCTGTGACCCCGCCTATGACGCGATGGTTGCAGAACTGGGCCGCACCGGCGAGCTGTCCAAGCGTGGTGAGATCGCGAAAAAGCTGAACGAAATGCTGACCAAAGACAGCTATGTCGTTGTGCCGCTGGTCGACCGTGGCCGCGTGTCCGCACATTCCAACACTCTGGGCGGTGTCGTCCTGAACACTTGGGATTCGGAACTGTGGAACGCTGCTGACTGGTATCGCATTAAATAATCTGCGATATGCACAGCCCCGGCCATCACCGGCCGGGGCTTTTTGCATTTCAGGGCGTCCGTAGTTTCGCCCTCTCCTCACTAACGACAAGCCGCAAAGGCGCTACCATGCTGACATTCACGATACGTCGATTGGTTCTGGCCATCCCGACGCTGTTGTTCATCAGTCTTGTGATTTTCCTGTTACTGGAACTGGCCCCCGGCGATCCGATGGCACAGGTTCCACTGACTGTCCCCCCCGAAGTCAAAGAACGTATGCGCGAGGCGCTGGGATTGGGGGAACCCGTCCATATTCGCTTTGTGAAATGGCTGATACAATTCTTCTGGATCGAACCGCAGGTTCTGATCGACAACCTGTTTGGCACCTCGCTGTCCGAAGGCAAACTGCGCGTGCTGTCATGGCAGACCCGCAGCCCGGTTATGGACATCGTGGTGCAGCGTATGCCCCAGACGCTGTGGGTTGTGGGCATGTCCTATATTCTGGGCGTTCTGATCGCCCTGCCTATCGGGATTTATTCCGCCTACAAACAGTATTCGATCTTCGATCAGGTCGGCACATTTATTTCCATGATCGGCTTTTCCGTCCCGACCTTCTTTACCGGGGTGCTGCTGATCGTGATCTTTTCGGTCAATCTGGGTTGGTTCCCATCAATCTATGACACCACGCATAAGGTGACTGATTGGGACAGTCTGGTGTTCCAATTCCGCCAGATGGCGATGCCCGTGTTCGTGCTGGCGCTGTATAACGCGGCGCAAATCAGCCGGTTCATGCGGGCGTCGATGCTGGATAACCTGAATCAGGATTACGTCCGTACCGCCCGCGCCAAAGGGCTGGGCGAAAAGGTCGTGGTGCTGGTGCATGTGCTGCGCAACTCGATGATCCCGGTTGTGACCGTGATCGCGCTGGGGGTGCCGCATGTGTTTGGCGGGGCCATTATCACCGAACAAGTGTTCAAGGTGAACGGGCTGGGCCAGCTTTTGATCGGCGCAATCGAAGCGAACGATCTGCCAATGGTGCAAACCCTGACCTTTATCTTTGCCCTGCTGATCGTGCTGTTCAACCTGATTGCCGACGTCCTGTATGGCGTTCTGGACCCGAGGATTCGCTATGACTGAGCCGACACAAAAAATCGCGCCGGGTTCTGGCGGGGCCACCCCGGCGGGCGCCCTGACAGATCCGATCCCCGTCGCCCCGCCGCGCAGCCAGTGGCGCGACGTTTGGGACCAGTTCAAACACCACAAAGGCGCAATGCTGGGCGGGATTATTTTCCTTCTGATCGTGTTGCTGGTTTTTGTCGGGCCGCTGCTGTGGCCCTATGATGCCACCTATATCGACATCCGGTCACGTAATCAGGGGCCTAGCTTTGCACATCCGCTGGGCACGGATCAGTTGGGCCGCGATACGCTGGCCCGGATGATGGCAGGCGGGCAAACCAGCGTATCCGTGGGGATCACCGCGATGTTGCTGGCGCTGTTCCTTGGCAGCCTTGTCGGGGTTCTGGCCGGGTTTTTCAAACGGCTGGACGGGTTGCTGATGCGGATGACAGACCTGTTTCTGGCCCTGCCCCTGCTGCCGCTGCTGCTGGTGATGGTGCTGTTGTTCCGCGATCCGCTGAACGCCGCATTCGGGCCGGAAACCGGGATTTTCATCCTGATCGTGGTTGCCATTGGCGTCACAAGCTGGATGCCCACGGCCCGGATCGTGCGGGGCGATGTGCTGGCGCTGAAGGAACGCGAATTCGTTCTGGCGGCCCGGTCTATCGGCACGACCAACACCAAGATGATCACACGGCATATTCTGCCGAACGTGCTGTCGCCCATCATGGTATCCGCCACGTTGGGGATTGCCAATGCGATCATCACGGAATCCGCGCTGTCATTTTTGGGCCTTGGTTTCCCGCCGGATTTCCCGACATGGGGCCGTCTGTTGTTTGACGCCACCGATTACCTGCAACAATACCCCGAACGGGTGTTCTGGCCCGGTGTCGCCATTTCGCTGACGGTGCTAAGTGTGAACTATCTGGGCGATGGTCTGCGCGATGCGCTGGACCCGCGTATTCGGGGCCGCTAAGGCCCGAGGGCGAAAAAAGGATCAAAGCACGGCCCGCCGCATCAGTGGCGGGCCGTTTTCATGTGAATCCATTCGCATGGATCAATATGTTTTGCCAATTCACACATTTTGGGAACTTGTTCCATAAATCCCGTCATTCACCACGATGCACCACCCTTGATTCATAAAACAAACCAAGGCATTTGGGAAAAAATTCCAACTCTTGCTGAGGACACATCATGTTTGAAACCTTCGGCTTCGAAACCCTGACCGCCCCGCAGGCGGCTGTTTATTTCGCGCTGGTGATCGGCCTTGCCTTTGGGGGTCTGGCACAGATCACCCGTTTCTGTTTCCGCCGCGCCATCGTGGGCGAGGATCGCCGCCAAGCCGCTGGCGTCTGGCTGACCGCTTTGGCCGTGGCCGTATTGGGAACACAGGCCGCAGTCAGCGCCGATCTGATTTCCTTTGCCGATCATCGGTTCATGGCCGCCGATCTGCCTGTTCTGGCCATCGCTGTGGGCGGATTGCTGTTCGGCATCGGCATGGTGCTGACGCGCGGCTGTGTGTCCCGCCTGACCGTGCTGACCGGATCGGGCAACTTGCGCGCCGCGCTGGTGTTGGTCGTGTTCGCCGTGATCGCCCACGCCACGCTAAAGGGCGTTCTGGCCCCGGTGCGCACCGCCCTTGGCAGCGTCACCGTTCCGCTGGAAAATGCAGCCCTGCCCGGCAATCCGTTGATCTGGGCCGCTTTGATCGCGGTGGTGGCGCTGGGGATCGCGCTGCGCTCGGGCAACCGTTTTGGCACCCTGATCGGGGCCGCGCTGATTGGCGCATTGGTGCCGCTGGCATGGGTCGGTACGGGGTTCGTTCTGTATGACGATTTCGACCCGATCGCGCTGGAAAGCCTTAGCTTCACCTCGCCCGCCGCTGACACCCTGTTCTGGACCATCGCCAGCACCTCGATTTCCGCCAACTTTGGCGTGGGTCTGCTGGGCGGCGTGTTAGTCGGCGCGTTTATCGCCGCGCTGATCCGGGGACAGTTCCAATGGCAAAGCTTTGACACCGCCCGTCAAACCGGCCGCTATCTGACCGGCGCAGCCCTGATGGGTGTGGGCGGTGTGCTGGCCGGGGGCTGCACCGTGGGCGCGGGCCTGTCAGGTATTCCAACCCTGTCCATCGCCGCCCTGCTGGCCATCGCCAGCATCGCCGCTGGCGGCTGGCTGGCTGGTCGGGTGCTTAGTGCATCTTCCGCTGAATCCGGCGCAGCATCCACCACACGGCCCCTACAACCGGCAGAGTAAGCACCGCCGTTAAATCCCCCTTGCTCAGGCTCAGGGCCTTTGCAAGGGGATAGGCGGCATATCCCGCCAGCGATACGGCGTAATAGCTGATCGCAACCACACTTAGCCCCTCGACCGTTTTTTGCAGGCGCAATTGCAGATCAGCGCGGCGGTCCATGCTTTCCAGCAGCTTTTGGTTTTGGGCAGACCGTTCCACATCCACCCGCGTGCGCAACAATTCCCCCGCCCGGATCGCCCGATCCGCCATCGCGGCTAGCCGTCTTTCGGTGGATTTCACCGTGCGCATCGCCGGATCATAGCGCCGCATCATAAATTCGTTGAAGGTCTGGCGGCCATTAAACCGCTCTTCGCGCATCACCTTGATCCGGTCATGCACAATCGCCTCATACGCCGCGGTTGCCCCAAAGCGGAACGAATTCCGCGCCACCATCCGTTCCAATTCAGCCGAGGTTGCCAGCAATCCCGCCAAGGTGCTTTCGGCTGAATGCGCGTCCGAGGTCATCTGATCCATCAACCCTGTCAGTTGCGCATCCAGTTCCGCCATCCGGGGGGCGATTTCCTTAGCGCGGGCAAAACCCAGCATGGACAGGCTTTTATAGGTTTCAATCTCGCACAGACGTTGCACGATCCGCCCCACCCGGCGCTCTCCGGTATTCGGGCCAACAAACACGCCAAATCGCAACTGGCCGGATTGGTCGATCCGAAAATCCCCAGCCATCACCCCCGCGTCATCCAGCACTCGGCTGGCGGCCAGACTTTCGGGAACGAACCAATCGTTAAACCGATCTGCCGCCACCTGCATTTCCGTCCACGGCTCCACCCGGATCAACGCCGAGGTCACACGTTTGCCCGGTGCCTCGTTTAGCCACTCTTCGGGAAACACGGAAAAATCCGCCGGGTCAAAGGGGCGTTCGCTCAGGTTTTCGGTGAAGGCGGTATAGGTCACAAATTCAGTGTGCTGTTCCCACTTCAGCCAGTATCGCCCCAGCGTGCCAAAATAATGCGTCGCCCCCGGCTGTGGGTGGGGCGCGCCATAGCGGTCCAACAGGGCAATCAAATGCGCGCGATCCTTCCCCCGGTCCCGGCTGGCCGCATCTTCGGGCTGTTTGATCGCCAGATACACCGCAGTGCAGGGCGCAGTCAGCGACGGAAAAGGCCGCGCATGTAATTCATTCGCCAGATCATAACGTAGCGGGTGGTCAAGGATCATCTAGGCGGCCTTCCGGGTTGCTTTGGCGCCTTTGATGCCACAACACTGAAAAAAGATAAAGTATTTTCAATGGCTTGACGGAATACATCGGTATACCGCCCTACCATGCGCGAACCCGTGTTAGCAAATGCTGCGGCTCAAACCGCGTGAGTTCCGGCCCGACGAGATCGCAGAAGGGTTGATGGCCAGCACAGAGCAGCCAAGGTGCTGCATCTCAGACTTTGCTGCTCCTCCTGCACAGATTAGCGCGGCGGACCTGCGGATTGTCAAATCGGACGTATCGCCCTCAGGCTGCCAGTTTTTCGGAAACCAACCGGCGGTATTTCGGCATGGCCTTACCATGACTGCGTTCAAACCGTTCCAACGCCGCAGCGGCCAACTGGGGATGCCCCCGTTCCAACCCTTGTGCCAGCAAACTGCGCACAAAGCCCCGGTTGGATTTCCGTGCCTCTATCGCGCGGACAAACCTTTGTTCTGTCAATGTCCCGTCCAAGGCCCGCGTCACCACACCCCGCAAAATCCCCATCTGCAACAGGAAACGCGGCACCCGATGTCCCATAAAAGGACACCGCAATCGGGTCAGCGCAACATCCTTCAGGCGATCAACATGCTGGCGGTCCAGTTCGTGAAAGGGATCATAGAATACGATCACATCCCGCGCCGTCCGCGCCCCTTCCAGCGCGTCGGCATACCGCGTGTCCTGCCAGTCCCCACGGCGAAATCCGGCGCGATACCGGGTTTCAAACAGTGTATGGCTGGGGTTCAACGACGTTTGCGGGACATATGCCACCACCCGCGCCCCCGGTGCCGCCGACGCATAGGCCAACGCCCCGTAGCCCCCCATAGACGATCCATAGAACACCACATCCTCGAACTGGTCGAAAAATCCGGTGTCGCGCAATTCATCAAAGAAATCGAACAGATCGGCATGACGGAACCAATCATTGCGGCGCGTCATGCAAATCACCAGATGGGAATGCCCCAGCTTTTCCATCAGCTCCCACCCCCACGGGTAGCGGGGCGCGGGGGCTTCGCGGCTTTTCATATTGTCAAATGTCACCACCAACGTGCGCCCACGCGGTACAAATACCGCGAAATGCCGGGTCATCTGGCGGTAAAATCCGGTCTCCTGCGCCTGAAACGCGCATTTACGAAACGCCTGTTTGGGTTTCATTCTGCCTGCCCCTTATGGTTATTTATTTGTTAACCATACGGATACGGGGGCGATGTGACGAAAAAAAGGCGGCTTCAAGGAAGCCGCCTTTTCCGTTTCCGAGGGAAAACCCTTAGCTGATCTTGGTCAGCAGATCATCCAGCGACTTTTTCGCGTCGCCATAGAACATGCGGGTGTTTTCCTTGTAGAACAGCGGGTTTTCGATGCCCGAATAGCCAGTGCCCTGACCGCGCTTGGACACGAACACTTGCTTGGCCTTCCAGCATTCCAGAACCGGCATACCGGCGATGGGGCTGTTCGGATCTTCCTGTGCAGCAGGGTTCACGATGTCGTTCGAACCGATCACGATTGCCACATCCGTTTCCGGGAAGTCGTCGTTGATCTCGTCCATTTCCAGCACGATGTCATAGGGAACCTTGGCTTCGGCCAGCAACACGTTCATGTGGCCCGGCAGACGCCCGGCAACCGGGTGAATGGCGAAACGCACGGTCTTGCCCTTGGCCCGCAGGCGGCGGGTCAGTTCGGCCACGTTCTGCTGTGCCTGTGCCACGGCCATACCGTAGCCCGGAATGATGATAACGCTGTCCGCGTCATCCAGCGCCTGCGCCACGCCATCGGCGTCAATGGCGATTTGTTCGCCTTCGACTTCCATCGCGGGACCAGTGGTGCCACCAAAGCCGCCCAAAATCACGCTGATGAACGAACGGTTCATCGCCTTACACATGATATAGGACAGGATCGCACCCGACGACCCCACCAGCGCGCCGGTGACGATCAGCAGGTCGTTGCCAAGGCTGAAACCAATCGCCGATGCAGCCCACCCGGAATAGGAGTTCAGCATAGACACAACCACCGGCATATCAGCGCCGCCGATGCCCATGATCAGGTGATAGCCGATGAAGAACGCCAGCAGAGTCATCACCAGCAGCGGCCACAGGGCGCCAGTGTTGAAATAGACCACCAGCAGGATCAGCGACAGGATCGCCGCACCCGCATTCAGGAAGTGACCGCCGGGCAGTTTCTTGGCCTTGCCGTCAACCTTACCCGCCAGTTTGCCGAACGCGATGACCGACCCGGTAAAGGTCACGGCACCGATGAAGACGCCAAGGAACACCTCGACCTTCAGGATGTTCAGCTCGACCGCGGTTTTATGCGCAACCTTGCCAGCAAACCCGTCTACACCCTGATCATGCAACCAAGCCAGCAGGCCGGTTTCGTTCAGCGTGGTGGGCGCACCTGCCAGAATTTCGGCAACACGCGACATTTCAAACTGCGCGTTAAAGCCGATGAACACAGCCGCCAGCCCCACGAACGAGTGCAGTGCCGCGACCAGCTGGGGCATTTCGGTCATTTCGACCTTCTGCGCCACCATCTGACCGATGAAAGCACCCGCCATAACCATGACCAGCACGATCAGCAGGTTGCCCATGCCGGGGCCGAACACGGTGGCAACAATGGCCAGCGCCATGCCCACAATGCCGTACCATACAGCACGTTTTGCGCTTTCCTGACCGGACAGACCGCCCAAGCTCAGGATGAAGAGAACAGCTGCCGCGATATAGGCGGCGGAAACGATTCCGATGCTCATTTATCCGCTCCCTTCCTTACGATTTCTGGAACATCGCCAACATACGACGCGTGACCATGAAGCCACCGACGATGTTGATCGTTGCAATAAGGATCGAGATGGCAGACAGCACGACCACCAGCCAATCACCCGAGCCGACCTGAAGCAGGGCGCCAAGGATCACGATCCCGGAAATTGCGTTCGTCACGGCCATCAGCGGCGTGTGCAGCGAATGCGACACGTTCCAGATGACCTGGAAGCCCACGAAACAGGCCAAGGCGAACACGATGAAGTGCGACATGAAGCTTTCGGGGGCAAAGGCACCCACGATCAGCATCAGCAGGGTGCCGACACCCAGCAGGATCGCCTGATTCTTGGTTTGGGCCTTGAATGCAGCGATTTCCTGCGCACGTTTTTCCTCGGGCGTCAGCTCTTTGGCTTTTTCCTTGGGTTTCTGCGCGGCGATGGCCTGCACTTTGGGCGGTGGCGGCGGCCATGTGATTTCCTTGTCAAAGGTCACGGTCGCGCCACGGATCACGTCATCTTCCATGTTGTGATTGATCTGGCCGTCCTTTTCAGGGGTCAGGTCAGTCATCATGTGACGGATGTTGGTCGAATACAGGGTCGATGCCTGTGCTGCCATACGCGACGGGAAATCGGTGTAGCCGATGATGGTCACGCCATTGTCGGTCACGATTTTTTCGTCTTTGACGGTCAGCTTGCAGTTGCCGCCCTTTTCCGCCGCAAGGTCAACGATCACCGAACCCGGCTTCATCGCGTCGACCATATCCTTGGTCCACAGCTCGGGGGCTTCGCGGTTGGGGATCAGCGCGGTGGTGATCACGATGTCCATTTCCGGGGCCAGTTCGCGGAACTTGGCCAACTGGGCCGCCGCGAATTCCGGGCTGGAAACAGCCGCATAGCCACCCGTGGCGGCACCGTCTTGCTGTTCTTCCTCGAAATCCAGGAACACGAATTCCGCGCCCATGGATTCGACCTGTTCGGCCACTTCGGGGCGCACGTCGAACGCATAGGTGATCGCACCCAGCGACGTCGCCGTTCCGATGGCGGCCAGACCGGCCACACCGGCACCCACAACCAGCACCTTGGCGGGCGGCACTTTACCGGCTGCCGTCACCTGCCCGGTGAAGAACCGGCCAAAGTTGTTCCCGGCTTCGATGACCGCGCGGTAGCCCGCGATATTCGCCATCGAGGACAGCGCGTCCATTTTCTGAGCGCGCGAAATACGCGGCACCATTTCCATGGCGATGACGTTGGCACCCTTGGATTTGGCCAGTTCCAAACCTTCGGCATTGCCTGCCGGGTTGAAGAAACTGATCAGGGTTTGACCTTCGGTCATCCGCTTCAGTTCGGTTTCGTTGGGTTGGCGCACCTTGGCGACAATATCCACACCCTTCCACAACTGAGCAGCGGTTTTGATGATCTCGACCCCAGCCTTTTCATAGGCGTCGTCCGAGAAGCCGGCAGCGGCACCCGCCCCGGACTCGATGGCGCATTCGTAGCCCAGCTTCTGCAATTGCAGAGCCGAGTCAGGAGTCATCGCAACGCGATTTTCCCCCTCGAATACTTCCTTAGGAGTTCCGATTTTCAACTTTTTTGTCCCCCTTCAGAACAGTTAACCCCTTTTCTCCGACACTTTCGGAGTATGTTATTCATTGCGCGCGCAATATTATTTCGCGTCGATCCCGCCCCAGATGCACGGAACCGAACGTGCTGTCAAATCCAACGGCGCGTCTTTTCGCAATACCGGGCAAAATTAGCACGAAACTTGATCCTCAGACGATTCTCTTCTGGGATGACGAAACGTTTTTCCAGCACCCACAGCAATATCGGCACCAACGGCAGCGCCAAAACAGCATCAAACCGCAGGATCAGCCCCGCCAGAACCAACACATCCCCCAGATAGATCGGATTACGCGACCGCGAAAAAATGCCCGATGTCACCATCGTCGAGGCATCGCGGTGTGGCACAAAGGTGGTGCGTTTCTGGCGCATCTCATAGACGGCCAGCAACATCAGCAGCACCCCGCCGCCCACCAAAATCCCCCCAAGGAAATCCGCCCAGATCCCGCCGAACGACAGCCCAAGCGGGTAATAGGGTGCCTGCCCCCACGCCAATACAGCGGCCAGCAGCAACCACACCGGAGGAATATCAATCCATTTCAACATTCCGACACCACAATTCCCTTGGTCTTTACAGGGCGAAACCGGCACATCCGGCACCAGCCGAACACCCGATCCGATCAGCACCCTATCACCGTAACCTTACGGTTTCCACGCGGCATCTTGGTGCCATTCAATAAAACCTGATTGTAAGATTAATATTATGCGGCACGGCTGGGTGTCCGGCAAAACAATCAGAAAATGGCCGCGCCGATCACGCAGCCATTCTGTTCATCCGAACGGGCAGGATTTATTCCCACTCCATTTCCTCGTACACGCGGCCCGCGTTCTTGGTGGCCAGTTCCTCGAACGTATCCAGATGCGCCCAACGCGACTGATCCACGTAATACGCCCCGGCCAGATCGCCGCCATCATCAATGTGGGCGCGGATCTTTTCGCGCAGGTCGACCAGATAATCGCGGGTATAGCGGCGCACCTGCGCCAGATTGGTCGGGTGGCCATGCCCCGGAATCACATAGGTCGGGTTCAGCGGTTCCAGCCCCTGTTCCCATGTTTCGATCCAGCAGCTTGTGCAGGTATCCCCGAAAATCGGGGGCATCCGTTCGTGGAACGCAATGTCGCCCGCAATCATGAAATTCCACTGCGGAATCCAAACCTGTGTATCCCCCGGCCCATGCGCCGGTCCCAGATGCAGCACCTTGAATTCCACGTCGCCCATCGTGAAATCATATTCATCCTCGAACGTCATGGTCGGCGTCACGATGCGCGTGCCTTCAGCCTTGTCCTTATTATAGCCCTGCATCCCGCGCAGGATGAAATCGCCATTTTCGGCCACTTCATGCGCGGCATCGACGTGCATCAGGATATCAACCCCCTGATCCGCCCAATAGGAATTGCCCAGAATCGCGTGGCCCTGACCGTTTTCATTGATCACCAGCTTCACTGGCTGATCTGTAACCGCCTTGATTTCATCGTGCAGCGCCTTTGCCAGCCGCGCCGAGGCCCCGCCATTGACCACCACAACCCCGTCACCCGTTACGACAAAGGACAGATTGTTGTTGTGACCGCTGTTTTCATAGGTCGGCGGCGCAGTCGCCCCGATCGCGGAAAAGATATGCGGGATCACCTCGACGGGTTTGGAATACAGTTCAGACTGGGGATATTGATCGGCAATATCTTCGCTGGCGAAACTGACAGTCGCAAAAGCGCAAAGCGCGGTGGCACACAGAAAACGGTACATGGAACTCCTCCCTAAAAGTCAGGACACAAATTCACAGATATGAATACCTTTGTAAAGACACCTGTATACGGCTGAATACCCCCCGCCTGAAATAACCTGACGGCGGGGCTTGCTATCTGCCGCCCCCCGCATATCGTGCCAACAGGGAGATAACGAGGAGGACACCCAATGGATTTGAACGGCAAACACGCGCTTGTCACCGGCGGCGGCACCGGCATCGGTCTGGCCATCGCCCGCGCTCTGGCATCCAAAGGCGCGAAAGTCACGATCACAGGCCGCCGCATGGCCGTTCTGGAAGACGTCGCCGAAGACAACATGTTCCCCGCCGTCATGGATGTGACCGACGATAAAGCCGTGGCGCAGGTGATCAATCAGGCCGTGGCCGAACGCGGCCCGATCCAGATTTGTGTCGCCAATGCCGGGATTGCCGAAGGCCGCAAACTGCACAAAACCGACACCGAATTCTGGCGCAAAATCATGGCGACCAATCTGGATGGCTGTTTCTACACCGTCCGCGAATCCATGCGGTCCATGCTGACTACCGATTGGGGCCGCGTGATTGCGATTTCGTCCATCGCAGGTGTGCGCGGGTCCGCAGGGGCCGGGGCTTATGCCGCATCGAAACACGGTGTCATTGGCATGATCCGGTCCTTCGCCGAGGATTTCATGGGCGGGCCTTATACCTTCAATTCGATCTGCCCCGGCTATGTGGACACCCCTATCGTGACCCGCAACACCGATGCCATCGCCGCCCGCACCGGCGTTTCCGATGACGCAGCCCGCGCCATGATGGTCGATCTGAACCGCCACAAGCGCCTGATCTCCCCCGAAGAGGTGGCCGCCGCCGCGCTATGGCTGTGTGATCCCATTTGCGAAAGCACCAACGGGCAAGAAATCAAAATCGCTGGCGGGCAGATTTGATACACACCATCACAATCGCTGATGGGTTGATCAAAAACCATCGTTGGCGCTGAACTGCCTTACCCGTTATGGCGTGTCTTGCAACAGGAGACACGCCATGACCGATTTCGCCGCCACCAAAACCCGGTTCCACCTTCCCGATGGGGTGATCTATCTGGATGGGAACTCGCTTGGCCCCCTGCCCAAGGACGCCCCCGCCCGGATGGATCGGGTGATGCGTGACGAATGGGGCGAACTGCTGATCACCGGCTGGAACAAGGCCGGATGGATGGCCCAGCCCGCCCGCGTGGGCGACCGTATTGCCCGGCTGATCGGGGCCGAACCCGGCAGCGTTGTCATGGGCGACACCCTGTCGATCAAAGTCTATCAAGCACTGGCCTCGGCGCTGGATCTGGCCGTCACAGACCGCAAGGTGATCCTGTCCGACAGCGGCAATTTTCCGTCGGACCTGTATATGGCCGAAGGGCTGATCAGATCGCTGGATCGCGGCTATGAACTGCGCGTAGTCACCCCCGAAGACATCGAAGCCAACATCACCGACGACATCGCCGTGACCCTGATCACCGAGGTGGATTATCGCACCGGCCGCCTGCATGACATGAACCGCCTGACCGCCAAGGCCCATGCGCATGGCGTGGTTACGGTCTGGGATCTGGCCCATACCGCCGGGGCCACGCAGGTGGAACTGGCCGCCTGTCAGGCCGATTTCGCGGTGGGATGTACCTATAAATACCTGAACGGTGGCCCCGGCGCGCCCGCCTTTATCTATGTCGCCCCCCGCCACGCGGACCGCGTGCGCCCGGCCCTGTCCGGCTGGCTGGGGCATGATGCACCTTTCGCGTTTGAACAAAGCTATCGCCCCGGCGCGGGGATTGAACGGATGCGCGTGGGCACCCCGCCCGTGCTGGCCTTGGCCGCGCTGGAATCGGCGCTGGATGTCTGGGACGAAACCGACATGGCCACGATCCGCGCCCGGTCGCAGCAACTGACCGCGCTGTTCATTGAACAGGTCGAGCGCCGTTGCCCGATGCTGGAACTGGCCACCCCGCGCGACCCTCGCGAACGCGGCAGTCAGGTGTCGTTCCGCTTTGAAAACGGATACGCCGCCATGCAAGCCCTGATTGCCCGCGGCGTGATCGGCGATTTCCGCGCCCCGGACATCATGCGCTTTGGCTTTACCCCGCTCTATATCGACGATCAGGACGTGATCCGCGCCGCCGAAATCCTACAGGACGTGATGGACAACAAATTGTGGGATCACCCCGATTACATGACCCGTCAGGCTGTCACCTGATGCACCCTGATACTGACCATATCCCGCTGTGCCAGCCTTCGGGCTGGGCAGCCTATTGGCGCCGCCATGCGCAGACCTCTTGCCTGAACAGCTAAGCCAGAGCAGCGAAAACACCCTCGCTTTCATCTTGCTATAAATACTCATTGCGCAGGCCTTACCACCTGTGCACCGCTGATCAGACAGGACCACCGATGACCAATTCCGCATATGACCCCGCCAAAGACGGCGCTCAAATGGCCTTTGATGGCCGCATGAGCTATACCGATTACCTTGGGCTGGACGCGATCCTGACCGCGCAACACCCGCTGTCAGATGCCCATGATGAAATGCTGTTCATCATCCAGCACCAGACCTCGGAACTGTGGATGCGGCTGGCGATCCACGAATTGACCGCCGCCCGCGCCACCCTGCAACAGGGCGATTTCCGCCCCGCGTTTAAAATGCTGTCCCGCGTCGCCCGCATTTTCGAGCAGTTGAACAACGCATGGGACGTGCTGCGCACCATGACGCCCTCGGATTACACGCGGTTCCGCGAAAGCCTTGGGCAAAGTTCC
Source organism: Thalassovita litoralis (assembly GCF_900182725.1). Lineage (GTDB taxonomy): Bacteria > Pseudomonadota > Alphaproteobacteria > Rhodobacterales > Rhodobacteraceae > Thalassobius > Thalassobius litoralis. Next base: position 168,388 of record NZ_FXTO01000002.1, on the reverse strand, counting down.
GGGTTTCAATCGTGGCAATACCGGATGATTGAATTCATGCTGGGCAACCGCAACACCGCCATGTTACGCCCCCACGCCCACCGCCCGGATCTGCTGAGCCAACTGGAACAGGAACTGGCCCGCCCCTCGCTTTACGATACCGCACTGCATCATCTGGCACAGGTCGCACCCCTGCCCGAAACCGTTCTGTCCCGCCCGTTGGGTGACGTCTATCAGGCCAACCCACAGGTCATGGCGGCATGGACCACGGTTTACCAATCGCCTGAAACCCATTGGGAACTGTACGAACTCGCCGAAAAGCTGGTGGACCTGGAGGATTATTTCCGACGCTGGCGCTTTAATCACCTGACCACCGTCGAACGCGTGATCGGGTTCAAGCGCGGCACCGGCGGCACCAGCGGCACCAGCTACCTGTCGCGGATGCTACAGGTCGAACTGTTCCCCGAACTATGGCACCTGCGAACCGGGCTGTAGGGGCTATCTCCCAAGCGCCCGGCCAAACAGCCGGGCCAATCGCACCACCGCGCCGCGATAATCGCGCATATCGGTCAGGTTGGTTTTCACCCCATGCAGGGCCGCCAACATAGTGGCGGCCAGCGCCTGTGCATCGCCATCCGATGCCGCCAGCGACACCGCCCCAGCCCCGGCCTGACGTTCCAGCCATGTCGCATAAACCGCCGACAGCCGGGCCTCGCCCAAGGCGGCCTGATCTGCACCGTGGGCAATTTTCGTATCCAGCAATTCCTGTCCGTGGGGCGATGACAACAGCGCCTCGAACACAGGGCCAGCCTGCGTTTCAAACGCCAGTTGCAGCGCCATTGCCGGGGGCAGATCGCGGCTCAGCGCCTCGGACACCTGCGCCACCGCCAGATCGTAATACCCCTCGGTCAGCGACCTAAAAATATCCTCTTTATTGCGGTAATGCAGATACAGCGCGGCACGGGACATGCCCGCCCCCTTGGCAATATCCTCCATCGAGGTGCGCTTGAAACCATATTGGCGAAACGCGTCAAAAGCCGAGGCCAGAATGGCCTGCTGCTTTGGATCGTCGCATGAGATGGGGTGTGTATTTGCCTGCATTCCTGACGACCTGACAGAATTTAATCAAAATGTCAATTGACACACTGACACATTTCGCCCATTTTGTCAGAAACCTTATTAAGAGCCGGAGGCCCCCATGCCAGCCCTGTTAAACGTGAATGGAACCACCCACAGCGTCGATTTGCCCGACGATGTTCCCCTGCTGTGGGTACTGCGTGACGAACTGGGCCTGACCGGCACCAAATACGGCTGCGGCGTCGCCGCCTGTGGGGCTTGCACCGTCCAGATTGACGGCGAAGCGGTACGATCCTGCCAAGTCGCCCTGTCCGATGTCTGGGGGGGCATCACCACGATCGAAGGGTTGGGAACCCCGGCCCAGATGCACGCCCTGCAAACAGCGTGGGTGAAACATCAGGTCGCCCAATGCGGCTATTGCCAGTCCGGGCAGATCATACAGGCGGCGGCGCTTCTGGCTGCGAACCCTGCCCCGTCGGATACCGAAATTGACGAGGCCATGCAGGGTAACCTGTGCCGCTGCGGCACCTATCCCCGTATCCGCGCCGCCATCCATGACGCTGCCAAAATGATAGAGGGTTAACCCATGACCAGCCTCAAAAAAATTGCCCGCCGCAGCTTTCTGATCGGGTCCGCCGCGATCGTCGGCGGGGTGGCTTTTGGCGTCTATAAAATCCGTGAAACCCCGCCCAACCCGCTGAAACCCGGCACAGGTCAGGCGGTTTTGAACCCTTATGTGCTGATTGACGGCAATGGGGTCAGCATCATCACCCCCCGCGCCGAAATGGGTCAGGGCGTTCATACCACGCTGGCGGCACTGGTGGCCGAAGAACTGGATATCGACATGGCGGACATCACCACCCGCCACGGCCCGCCCGCTCAGGCCTATTTCAATCAGGCCGTTCTGGCCAGCGCACTGCCCTTCAAGGAATACGCCATGAGCGATTTCCAGCATGATCTGGCCGGGGCCATTGGTCAGGCGGGCAAATTGCTGTCGGTGCAGATCACGGGCGGGTCCACCTCGGTTGTTGATGCGTATGAAAAAATGCGCCACGCCGGGGCCAGCGCCCGCGAGGCGCTGAAACTGGCGGCCGCGGCACGTCTGGGCATTGCGCCGGATCGCCTGCGCACGGAAAGCGGCCATGTGATCGCCCCGGACGGGACGCGGATCAGCTATGTCGATCTGGCCCCGGAAGCCGCGCAATTTGATCCGCCGCAGGTGGCGCTGCGCCCCCGGTCCGCGTGGAAACAACTGGGCCGTTCCGTGCCGCGCGTGGACATGGTGGAAAAATCCACCGGGACCGCGACATTCGGGATCGACATTCGCGTGCCGGGCATGAAATTCGCCGCCCTGCGGCTGAATCCCTATTTGGGCGGCGCAATGCGGGGCTTTGACGCCGGCGCAGCCAAAACCATGCCGGGGGTCGAAGCGGTTTATGATCTGGGTGACGGCATTGCCGTGGTTGCCCGCAACACATGGCTGGCGATGCAGGCCGCCGATGCGGTACAGGTGGATTGGGGACCATCCCCCCACCCCGCCAGCATGGCCGCAATTGACGCCGCACTGGACCGCGCCTTTGACGCCGGGGCCAATTCCACCATGCGCGACGATGGCGATGCCGAAACCCTGCCTGCCGGGGCCACAGAAATCACCGCCGAATATCGCCTGCCCTATCTGGCCCACGCCACGATGGAGCCAATGAACGCCACCGCCCTGTACGAGGACAACAGCCTGACCGTCTGGGCGGGCAATCAATCCCCCATCGTTCTACAGAAAAAATGCGCCAAAATCGCCGGGCTGTCGCCGGATGCCGTGACCGTCCACACCACGCTTTTGGGCGGCGGTTTCGGGCGGCGGGGCGAGGTGGACTATGCCCAATATACCACCCGTCTGGCGGTTCAGATGAAGGGAACCCCGGTGCAGCTAACCTGGTCACGCGAACAGGACATGACCCACGATTTCTATCGCCCCGGCGCGGTGGCGCGGTTCCGTGGCGCGGTCAAGGACGGCAAGGCTGTGCTGCTGGACGGGCAGATTGCCACCCAATCCACAACCGTGCAGGCCGGGGGGCGGATGCTGGGCCTGCCGATGGGTGGCCCGGACAAGGCGCTGGTCGAAGGGGCGTTCGATCAACCCTACCGCATCCCCAATTACCGCATTCGGGGCTATGTAGCCGATCTGGATTTGCCCGTGGGGTTCTGGCGCTCGGTCGGGGCGTCCTACAACGGCTTCCTGCATGACAGTTTCATCGACGAACTGGCCCATGCCGCCGGGCGCGATCCGCTGGAATTCCGGCTGGATATGATGCGTGACGAAGATCCTCATTCCGCCGCCACGCTGGAAGCAGTGCGCGACATGTCTGGCTGGACGGGAAAAACCCCTGATGGTGTGGGGCGCGGCGTGGCCTATACATGGTCCTTCGGCACGCCCGTGGCGGAAGTCATCGAGGTCTTGGATGAAAACGGCACGATCCGTATCGCGAACGCATGGATCGCGGCGGATGTTGGCGTGGCGCTGGACCCCGCGATTATTCAGGCCCAGATGGAAAGCGCACTGATTTACGGATTGTCCGCCGCGGTTCATGGGCAGATCACCTTTGAGAACGGGGCGGCAGAACAGCAGAATTTCCCCGACTACGATGCCCTGCGGCTGCACAACACCCCACGGATCGAAACCCGTATCCTGCAAAACAAGCCGCATATTTCCGGGATTGGCGAACCGGGAACGCCGCCGTCGAAACCGGCACTGGCCAATGCACTGTTCGACCTGACGGGAAAACGCGCCCGCACATTGCCGCTGGCTGGGCAATTCCCGTTGCTGACTTGACACAAGCGGCGACTTCGCGCGCCGCTTCACTTGCCGCAAGGCCCTGTCTGAAGTATCTTTTGCGTAAAAATACCTCGAAAGAAGGTAAATAAAGGCAAAAGGCAGGGGGTTTCGCCAGAAATCCCCAAAGGCAGGAGCAGTATAATGCCCACCGGGTATCTGGTTACACTTGGTAATTATTCGTTAAATAGTGGCGATACCATCGGCACCTCCACCTATAGCTTCAGCAGCGCATCCGTCATCGGATCGGGCAGCATGAGCTATTATGGACGACAATATTGGTATCAATCCTCGTCCTATCGGACCATCACCGGCACCTATTACGAAGCAACGAATGGGAACGTGTATTTCGTTCCCAGTTCAACGCTCAATCTGGTACAATCCGCCTCGGCCAGCACGGTCCCCAGCTATACGACACTGGACGACACGGTCGAAGGCACCGGCGCGGACGATCTGATTGATGCCAGCTACGGTGGCGATCCGGATGGTGACCATGTGGATGACGGGATCGGCACAGGCACCGGCGGCATGGGCGATTCCATCGAGGCCGCAGGCGGCGATGACACCGTATATGCAGGCTCAGGGGATGACACCATCACTGGCGGCGGCGGCAGTGATTACATCGACGGCGGCGATGGCAATGACGTTATTTACGGCGATGATGTTACCTCCGCCGCCTCTACTGCGGAATCGATGAACTGGTCCTCTGCGGGCAGCGATGAACAAGACATCTCTGGCGGGTTTACCCAAACCACGGGCGTCATGGATGTCAATGTCAGCTTTTCGACGGATGGCAACCCAAACACGACTTTCACCGTTGAATCCACCACCACGTCCTATGTCGGCAGCGGCGAGGGGTTCAACAGCACCTCTGCGCTAGAGATCGGCAGCCAGAACACCGGCGACGCCGGAACGGTCACGCTTGATTTCACAACGAACCAGCCGGATTCTTTCTCCGACAACGTGGAAAACGTCAGCTTTCGCCTGAACGATGTGGACGGTTTACAGGACGGCTGGCAGGACGTGATCACCATCACCGCCGTGGATGCCAACGGGAACACTGTTACAGTTCTGCTGGGGGATAATGGCGAGGATGTCGTTTCCGGCAACACCGTAACCGCCGATCTGACCCGCGACAGCTATACCGATGCAGATGGGTCCGTGCTAGTCACGATCCCCGGCCCGGTTCAATCCATCAGCATTGATTACGACAACGGATTTGCGAATGGCCAAATCCTGATTGTTTCGGATGTGCATTTTGAAACCATCCCGCTGACGCCGGGCGACGACACCATTCTGGGCGGCGCGGGCGACGATCTGATCTATGGCGAAGACGGCGATGACTGGCTGGGCGGGGGCGATGGCAGCGATACGCTGATCGGCGGCGTCGGCAATGACACGTTGGCCGGTGGCGCGGGGGGCGACAGCCTTAGCTCTGGCGCTGGCATGGACTATCTGGATTATTCCGGGTCTTCTGCCGGGGTCGACGTCAACCTTGGCCTTGGCACCGCCAGCGGCGGCGATGCCGAAGGCGACACATTGGCGGGCGGTCTGGACGGGATTATCGGCTCTGACTGGGACGACACCCTGACCGGCTATGATATGCAGGGGATCGACAATGGCACCGCCTGGACCAACGTGTTCTACGGCGGGGGCGGCAACGATTACATAGATGGCGCCGGGGCCGATGACTTCCTTTATGGCGAAGAAGGCGACGACACCATCCTTGGCGGCACCGGGAACGATCTGGTTGACGGCGGCATCGGCAATGACTCGTTGCTTGGAGGCGATGGCAACGACACGCTGATCGGCGGCGACGGTGACGACATCCTGTCGGGCGGGGGCGGGGCTGACATCCTGTCGGGTGGCACGGGTAACGATCAGATCACCGTTGGCAGTGGCGATACCGCTACAGGCGGCGCAGGCGACGATACCTTCACCATTCAGGGCGGCGGCGGCACAATCACCATTGATGGCGGCGAAGGCGGCGAAGGGTCCGGCGACACAATCGACTTTGGCGGACAGATCGACTGGGGGTCGATCACCTATACCAACACCGTCCCCAGCGATCTGGCGGGCAGCGTCACATTGGCCGATGGCACAGTCGTTACCTTTTCAAACATTGAATCCGTGGTCATCTGCTTCAAGGCAGGCACCCGTATCGAAACCCCACACGGACCCCGCCGGATCGAGGATTTACGCCCCGGCGACCCGGTCATTACCCGCGACAATGGCGTGCAACCCGTCCGCTGGGCCGGGCGGCGGCGCGTCCCCGGTCAGGGTGAATTTGCCCCAATCCGTTTCGCCCCCGGAACCGTGGGCAATCATCGTGCCCTGATCGTATCGCCGCAGCACCGGATATTGCACCATTCCCCAGCGGCAACCTTGCTGTTCAACTCCACCGAGGTGCTGGTCGCGGCCCGGCATCTGGTCAACGGCAAAACGATCCGGCAAGTCGAAAAAGACCAGATCGACTATGTCCATATCCTGTTTGACCGGCACGAAATCATCTTTGCCGAAGGGGCCGCCAGCGAAAGCTTCCACCCCGGACGGCATGGGCTGAACGGGGTTATGGGCAGCGCGCGCGAGGAATTATTCGCCCTGTTCCCGGAATTGCGCAGCGATCCCGACAGTTTTGGTGACACGGCCCGCCCCTGCCTGCGCGAATACGAGGCACGGCTGCTAACCCCGGCCTGAAGCGCGGCAGGAAATCAGGCGGTTTTCAACAAACGGCCGGTTTTCTGTGCCGCCCAATCCCGCACCGCATCGCCAAAAGCGCTGAACAGCGGGCGTGACACCGGATCGTTCGCCGCGTCCCATTCGGGGTGCCATTGCACGGACATGGTAAATCCTTTGGCCCCTTCGACATAAATCGCCTCGGGCGTGCCATCGGGGGCGTAACCGTCGATCACGATCCGCTTGCCTGCGGTCTTGATCCCCTGCCCATGCAGCGTATTGGTCATCACTTCGGGCGCGCCCATCAGGTGATGAAACGGCCCGCCTTCGGTGAATGTCACCTTATGGCGCAGGGCAAATTTTTCTTCCAGCGTGCCATCCGGGGGCATCCGGTGGTTCATCCGCCCCGGCAAATCGCGGATTTCAGGGTACAAAGACCCGCCCATCGCTACGTTCACCTCTTGGAAGCCCCGGCAAATCCCCAAAAACGGCTGCCCACGGTCCACGCAGGCCCGCACCAGCGGCAAGGTAATCGCATCGCGGTTACGATCAAAATCCCCATGCGCGGCGGTGGCCGGTTCGCCGTATTCTTCGGGGTGGACATTGGGCCGCCCGCCAGTCAGCACGAACCCGTCACAGGTTTCCAGCAATTCATCGACGCTGACAAATCGCGGATCGGCGGCGATCAGCACCGGCAAACATCCCGACACACAAGACACCGCTTCGGTGTTCATCACACCGCCCGCGTGAACCTGATAGGTTTCGTTGATCAGATGATGGTTGCCGATGATGCCTACGATGGGTCGGGTCATGTCGCGCCTTTTCCTGTCTTTCCCTGCCAGAGTATATGCCCCGAACAAGTTACAAAACAAGAAACCTGCGCGAAAACGCACAGCGCCCGCGCAGATGCCTGCGATTTCGGCAGGGGATCAGGCCTCGCCCAACAATCCCGCCGCTTCGATCCCGGCCAGGGCTGCCGCCGCATCGTTGTCAGATGTATCGCCCGTCACGCCGACAGCGCCCAGCACCGTGCCGCGTTTATCACGCACCAGAACGCCACCCGGCACCGGGATAACCTGACCGCCGTAAACCCCGTTTACCGCCGCCATGAAATAGGCCTGCGCTTCGGCCCGTGCCATCTGCGCCTTCCCGGCCATGCCCAGCATGACCGTGCCATAGGCCTTGCCCTGCGCAATCGCGAACCGGCCCGGCGCGGCCCCGTCGCTGCGCTCAAATGCGATGACATGCCCACCGGCATCCAACACAACCACGCTCAACGGTTTCATCCCCGCCGCGTTTCCCGCGTCCATCGCCTTTCGGATAATGATCCGCGCCTTTTTCAATGAAATCCCGGACATCCCCATCCCCTTTTCATCTTGCTTAAAATACTCTGCGGGGGTCTGGGGGTGCAAAACCCCCAGCCTTTCCAATCGAAATCAGCCCGCCGCTTTCAGTTCCAACCGCCGTTGATGCAGCACGGGTTCGGTATAGCCGCTGGGCTGCACCCGTCCCTTGAACACCAGATCACAGGCCGCCTGAAACGCAATCCCGTCAAACCCCGGCGCCATTGGCCGATACGCCGCATCGCCCGCGTTCTGACGATCCACCACAGCGGCCATTTTCTGCATGGCTTCCATCACGCGGGCCTCGGACACCACGCCATGATGCAGCCAGTTCGCCAAAGCCTGACTGGAAATCCGGCAGGTCGCGCGGTCCTCCATCAGGCCTACATCATGAATGTCCGGCACCTTGGAACAGCCCACGCCCTGATCCACCCAGCGCACCACATAGCCCAGAATACCCTGCGCGTTGTTTTCGATCTCGCGGGTGATTTCCTCGTCGCTGAAGTTGCGCCCGGTGGCGACCGGGATGGTCAGCAGATCGGTCAGCGTCCCACGCGGGCCGCCTGCCTTGATCTGATCCTGCCGCGCTTTCACATCGACCTGATGATAATGGGTCGCGTGCAGCGTAGCGGCGGTGGGCGACGGCACCCAGGCACAATTCGCACCCGATTGCGGATGTCCGATCTTGGCCTCCAGCATCGCGGCCATCATGTCGGGCATGGCCCACATGCCCTTGCCGATCTGCGCCTTGCCCTGCAACCCGCAGGCCAATCCAATATCGACGTTGCGATCCTCGTAAGACAAAATCCACGGCGTCGTTTTCATCTCGCCCTTGGGCAGGAACGGGCCTGCTTCCATACTGCTGTGAATCTCGTCCCCTGTCCGGTCAAGGAACCCCGTATTGATAAAGGCCACACGGTTTTTCGCGGCGCGGATACATTCCTTGAGGTTGACCGAAGTGCGGCGTTCCTCGTCCATGATACCCAGCTTGACGGTGTATTGCGGCAGACCCAGAATATCCTCGACCTTGGTGAAGATCTCGTCGGCAAAGGCCACTTCTTCCGGCCCGTGCATCTTGGGTTTCACCACATAGACCGACCCGTGCAGCGAATTGCGCGCACCGTCGGTTTTGCGCAGGTCGTGCATGGCAATCAGCGTGGTACACAGCGCGTCCATCAGCCCTTCGCCAATCTCGTACCCGTCACGATCCAGCACGGCGGGGTTGGTCATCAAATGCCCCACGTTGCGCACCAGCATCAGCGAACGGCCCTTGAGCGTAAACGCCTCGCCGTTCGGGTTGGTAAATTCCAGATCGGGGTTCATGCGGCGGGTCATCGTCTGACCGCCCTTTTCAAAGGTTTCGGCCAGATCGCCCTTCATCAGGCCCAGCCAGTTACGATAGGCCAGCGTCTTATCTTCGGCATCCACGGCAGCCACGGAATCTTCGCAATCCATGATGGTCGACATGGCCGATTCCAGACGGATATCGGAAATTCCGGCGGCATCGCTGCTACCAATCGGGCTGCTGCCATCAATATCAATGATGATGTGCAACCCGTTATGCCGCAGCACAATGGCCGTGGGCGCGTCAGCCGCCCCCTGATAGCCCACAAAACAGGCCGGATCGGCCAGCGCCACAGTCAGCGCCCCACCGGCCACCGCCAGCGGCGCAACATCCACCCATGATCCTGCGGCCAGCGGCACCGCCTTATCCAGAAAATCGCGACCCCATGCGATCACCCGCGCCCCACGCGCGGCGTCATATCCCTTGCCCGCAGGCAAATCGCCCAGCGCATCCGTGCCATACAGCGCGTCATACAGGCTGCCCCAGCGAGCATTCGCCGCGTTCAGGGCAAAACGGGCATTCATAATCGGCACCACCAATTGCGGCCCCGGCACCGTGGCGATTTCAGGATCAACGCCAGTGGTTTCAATCTGGAAATCCGCACCTTCCGGCACCAGATACCCGATTTCTTTCAGGAACGCCTGATAGGCCGCAGCGTCATGCGGCTGTCCGCGATGGGAAATGTGCCAGCCATCCAACTTTTGTTGGATTTCTTCGCGCTTTTCCAGCAGGGCGCGGTTTTTCGGTCCCAAGTCATGTGCCAGCGCCGACAGGCCAGCCCAAAACGCGTCCGCCACTACCCCGGTTCCGGGCAGGGCCTCGCCCTCGATGAAGTTCACCAGCTCCGGTGCCACCTGAAGCCCGTATTTTTCGATCCGGTTAGACATGCCAATCTCCCTGAAATGCGCTGAATTGGTTTCTCAATAGAACGGAAGTTTCCTATAGGCAACAATCGTGGTCATATTTTTTTACCAATTCTTACCAAGGTGCTTCAAAAATCCCCAAATAATCCAAACCCGGTTTTAAGTGCTGGATGGTTGGGCAGGATTGCCTGACGGATTTTCCATAAGCCCCCATTGAAGCCCCCTGCCCCGAAGCCTAGGGTCAGGCCAACGCCGACACCCTGAAAGGATACCGCGATGAAAGATGCCGCACCGCAGACGATCTATCTGTCCGATTACACGCCCTTTGGCTGGACCGTGGAATCTGTGCATCTGACCTTTCGGCTGGCCCCCACAGCGACGCGGGTGATTTCCAAAATCCGCTTTACACCCACCCCAAACGCCCCGAAACAGGCGTTCTTTCTGCACGGCGAAGCCCTGACCCCCATCCGCTGCACGATTGACGGGCAACAGATTACCCCCACATTCACCGATACCGGGCTGACCTGCGATGTCCCCGATACCGCGTTCGACTGGGAAGCCGAGGTTGAAATCAGCCCCGCCACCAATACCGCGCTGGAAGGGCTTTATATGTCCAACGGCATGTATTGCACCCAATGCGAGGCTGAGGGTTTTCGCAAAATCACTTTTTACCCCGACCGTCCCGATGTCATGGCCACGTTTACCGTGCGCATCGAAGGGGCCGAACCCGTTCTTTTGTCCAACGGCAACCCCATCGCACAGGGCGATGGCTGGGCCGAATGGCATGATCCGTGGCCCAAACCGGCCTATCTGTTCGCGCTGGTTGCGGGCGACCTGATCAACCACCCGGATCGGTTCACCACCCAATCCGGCAGGGATGTGGAACTGAACATCTGGGTCCGCCCCGGCGATCAGGACAAATGCGCCTTTGGCATGGAAGCCCTGAAAAAATCTATGAAATGGGATGAAGATGTTTATGGCCGGGAATACGATCTGGATATTTTCAACATCGTCGCCGTGGATGATTTCAACATGGGGGCGATGGAAAACAAGGGGCTGAATGTCTTTAATTCGTCCTGTGTTCTGGCCTCGCCCGATACGTCCACCGATCTGAATTTTGAACGGATCGAGGCAATTATCGCCCATGAATATTTCCACAACTGGACCGGCAACCGCATCACCTGCCGCGACTGGTTCCAACTGTGCCTGAAAGAAGGGCTGACCGTTTACCGCGATTCCCAGTTTACCGCCGATATGCGCTCGGAACCCGTGAAACGGATTTCCGACGTGATTCAGCTTCGCGCCCGCCAGTTCCGCGAAGATAACGGCCCGCTGGCCCATCCGGTCCGCCCCGAAAGCTTTGTCGAGATTAACAATTTCTACACTGCCACGGTTTACGAAAAAGGCGCGGAACTGATCGGGATGCTGAAAACGCTAGTCGGGGATGACGCATATTATAAGGCACTGGACCTGTATTTCACCCGCCACGATGGCGATGCCGCCACAATCGAAGACTGGCTGAAAGTGTTCGAGGATGCCACGGGCCGCGATCTGACCCAGTTCAAACGCTGGTATTCACAGGCAGGCACCCCACGCCTGTCAGTGTCCGAGGCTTTCACGGACGGCACCTATACCGTGACCTTCCGGCAGGATACGCCCCCCACACCGGGGCAGGACGTGAAAGACCCGCGCGTGATCCCGATTGCCGTGGGGCTACTGAACCCCAACGGGGACGAGGTTCTGCCCACAACCATTCTGGAAATGACCGAGGTCGAGCAAAGCTTTACCTTCGAGGGGCTGGCCACGCGGCCCGTGCCGTCCATCCTGCGCGGTTTTTCCGCGCCGGTGATCCTGCACCGCGACAGCACCAACGAAGAACGCGCGTTTCTGCTGGCGCATGACACCGACCCCTTCAACAAATGGGAAGCAGGCCGCGCACTGGCCCGCGATGGGCTGATCCGCATGATCCGCAACGGGGATGCGCCGGATACATCCTATCTGGACTCGCTGACCGCCGTTGTGCGGGACGATACGCTGGACCCGGCCTTCCGGGCGCTGGCATTGGGCCTGCCCAGCCAGGACGATCTGGCGCAAACCCTGTTTGATATGGGCAACACGCCCGACCCACAGGCAATCTGGCAAGCGCTGGAAACCCTGAAACAGGCCACAGCCCAGCATATGCAGGATCTTCTGCCCCGGATTTACGCCCAATATCAGGTGGACGGGGAGTATGCCCCCGATGCCGCACAATCCGGCGCACGGGCGCTGGCCAATGCGGCGCTGGGGCTGTTGACCCGTCTGGATGGCGGTGCGCAGGCGCAAAAACAGTATGATGCAGCCGATAACATGACGCAGCAATTGGCCGCCTTTGCCTGCCTGCTGTCTGCCGGAAATGGCGATGCTGCAACTGCGGATTTCTATGACCAGTGGAAACATGACCGGCTGGTGATCGACAAATGGTTCACCATGCAAATCGTGCAGGCTGATCCCGATCAGGCCGCCGCAATCACCCGCACGCTGACCGCGCACCCAGATTTCAGCATGAAGAACCCCAACCGTTTCCGCGCCACGCTGGGAGCCTTGGCGATGAACCCCGCCGGGTTCCACCACGCCAGCGGCGCGGGCTATGCGGTGTTGGCAGATTGGCTGATCCAGTTGGACCCGCTGAACCCGCAAACCACGGCCCGGATGTGTTCATCCTTTGAAACATGGAAACGCTACGATCCCGACCGGCAGGCGCTGATTGCCACGCAACTGGACCGGATATTGGCGCAACCGGGGCTAAGCCGTGACACCCGCGAAATGGTGGATCGCATCCGCAAGGCGTAAGTTACGGAAAACCATACGCAATCGAACTGAAACCATTGCGCCACATCTGGCTGAAATTCTATCGAATGAGCAACAGGAAGGACTAATTTAACCCTATTTTAGTCCCCTTCCTACGTCATACTGGTGTCATGAATCGGCTACAGGAATATCATTGGCGCGGGCTGGATGCCCTGCAACTGGCGGGGGGGCTTGCAATCCTGCTGGCGTGGGGTGGGCTTTATGCCTTGGTGACGCTATTGCCCGCTTGGCAGATGATGCTGCTGATCGGTGCGGTTGCGCTGATGACCGCCGCCTTTTACCGGCAAGCCACCAGCCGCAAACGCTCTGGCTCTTGGATGACGGAAACCCATCTGAATGTGTATTACGGCAACAAGCACTGGGCTTTTCCGCTGACGGGTATCCGTGCAATTGGCGCACGATCTGCCCCATTCTACACCCGCGCCCCGCATCTGGAACTGGCCAGCGGGCGCAGGGTGCAGTTGCCGCTGACATGTCTGCCCGCAGCACCGGAATTGCGACGCTGGTTCACCGGCAAGCCGATCAAGATTGACGCCAAGATCACGATGACCTGACGCCCCTTTTCTGGCTTCCCTACTTCCCTGACAAAGCAATCAGGGCGGGGGCTGCTTTGCGCCTGCATTCCGTCTTTACACACCTCACTCGGCCCAAATACTCGTTTTTTGGAATATAATTTTGCCACAATTCACGCATAACGCGATCAACTTTTCCTGAAATCCTACCTGTCTTGGCCATCTTTCGGCCTCAAACGTCCGGCTGAATAACGGGGAAGATTCTTCGGAACGCACCCAAAGGTCAGATGAAACAGCTTTTAAAACATACCCCCCAATTCCGTCTGGACCCAAAGCGCTTTCTGCGCCGTCAACCTCCGGCCCCCATTGTGGAACAGCCCCATAGCCTGCGCGCTTCTGGTCCGCCGCCCCCCGGCCCCATGCCGATCCGGCTGCAACGGGCGCTGGATATTCCGGTTCTCAACACCAGCCCCGAACAGTCCCGACGGGAATACGTGGTGGCGCGCGGTCAGTTTCTGGCCCGTCAGGACATGTGGGAAGAACTGGGAAGCGAACTGCGCCATCACGATCAGAACCGATCCCGAACCACAGCAGATATGCCGCTGGCCGATCTGTTGTCTTACGGGGCGCGGGCAGATGTTGCCGGGCCGCTGTCCACCCAAATCCGCGCCGGACGGATTGACCCCGCCGATGTGGAAAACCTGCCCGCACTGACCCATTTGGAACACGCGCTGGACGACACCCCCGATGATTACGGCGTGGCGCTTGTCGTGCTACATGCGCTGCTGGATGTGGCATGGGCGTTTCACGGCATCGAACCCACAGCCCAGCCCGACCGCCCCCGCGCCCGCGCCTTTCACGCCTGCATGACCAGCGCCGCCGATATTCTGGACCGTTTCGACCCGTTCGAGGAAAACAGCCCCGCTTTGGCCGCGGCACGCTGCGCCCTGTTGCCCGGACAGTCCAATCCGCAATCGCGTGTGGTGGATGATTACGAAGACCTGATTGAACTGGACCCGCAAAACCCCGGCCATATGCGCGATTTTGGGCATTACATGCTGCCCCGCTGGTTCGGATCATACCAACAGCTAGAGGTACAGGCCCGGCGTATGGCTGCCTTGACCCGTGATATATGGGGCGCGGGGGGATATACTTGGACCTATCTGGACGCCCTTCGGCTGGATGGTGGCGTGCTGGAACTGCTGGAAGCAGAGCTTTTCATCGAAGGAATGCAGAACATTCTGCACCGCCGCCCCGATCAGCACACCGCGAATATTTTTGCCGCCTTCTGTTCGGTCACGCTTTGCGCCGCCCGAATGAAAGCATCCCCCCATCAGCCACAACTGACAGCCCTGCGCGGGGCTTTTGACTGGGTTCTGACCCACCACCTGCGCGAGGTGCATCCCCTGATCTGGGCGCTGGCAGAAAAGGATTCGATGCGCGAACACGACCTGACCTATAATGAAAAGCTGGCCGAAAAAGGCCGCGGCAGCGCCTTTCGCCGTATCGCCCGGCATTTTGAAACCGACATCCGAAATGGCGGCTGCGTGGTTTTTGGCGAAAAAGGCCCGCAAATCCTGCCTCGGGCGTGATGCTGTAGGCTCTCTGCCTCTTGCCCCGGTCGCACCCCTGCCCTAGAACGCAGGTCAATTCCTGTGACAAAGGGCGGATGTGATGCTGGACCTGACCTATGAGACCCCGAAACCCAAAGTGATTGCTGGCGCAAAGCATGACTGGGAACTGGTCATCGGCATGGAGGTTCATGCCCAGGTCAGTTCAAACGCAAAGCTATTTTCTGGCGCATCCACCAAATTCGGGGCAGAGCCGAACTCGAACGTGGCTTTCGTGGATGCCGCGATGCCCGGCATGTTGCCGGTGATCAACGAATTTTGCGTGGAACAGGCCGTGCGCACCGGGTTGGGCCTGAAGGCGGAAATCAACCTGTGGTCAGCGTTTGACCGGAAAAACTATTTCTACCCCGACTTGCCGCAGGGCTATCAGATCAGCCAGCTTTACCACCCCATCGTGGGCGAAGGCGAAATTCTGGTCGATATGGGGCCGGGCGTGGCGCGTCTGGTGCGGGTGGAACGTATCCATCTGGAACAAGACGCGGGCAAATCCGTGCATGACATGGACCCGAACATGTCCTTTGTGGACCTAAACCGGACCGGCGTGGCGCTGATGGAAATCGTCAGCCGCCCAGATATTCGCGGCCCCGAAGAAGCCGCCGCTTATGTCACCAAGCTGCGCCAGATCCTGCGCTATCTGGGCACCTGTGACGGCAACATGCAAAACGGCAACCTGCGCGCGGATGTGAACGTATCCATCTGCCGCCCCGGTGCATATGAAAAGTATCAGGAAACGCAGGATTTCAGCCATCTGGGCACGCGCTGCGAAATCAAGAACATGAACTCTATGCGGTTTATCCAAGCCGCGATCGAGGTCGAAGCCCGCCGCCAGATTGCCATCGTCGAAGCCGGTGGCGAAGTGGTGCAGGAAACCCGCCTGTACGACCCGGACAAGAACGAAACCCGGTCCATGCGGTCCAAGGAAGAAGCACATGATTACCGCTACTTCCCCGATCCCGACCTGCTGCCGCTGGAAATCGAACAGGCATGGGTGGATGACATTGCCGCCTCGCTGCCGGAACTGCCGGACGCCAAAAAGGCGCGGTTCATCGCCGATTTCGGCCTGTCCGAATATGACGCCAGCGTTCTGACCGCCGAAGTCCCCAACGCGGTTTTCTTTGAAGAGGTCGCCGGTGCCGCTGGCGATGGGAAACTGGCAGCAAACTGGGTGATAAACGAACTGTTCGGTCGTCTGAAAAAAGAAGACCACGACATCACCGACAGCCCGGTATCCCCCGCCCAACTGGCCGGGATCATCAAGTTGATCAAATCGGACGCCATCAGCGGCAAAATCGCCAAAGACCTGTTTGAAATCGTCTATACCGAAGGCGGCGACCCCGATCAGATCGTGGAAGAGCGTGGCATGAAACAGGTCACGGACACCGGCGCGATCGAGGCCGCCGTAGATGAGATCATCGCCGCCAACCCCGCGCAGGTTGAAAAGGCCAAGCAAAACCCGAAACTGGCGGGCTGGTTCGTGGGTCAGGTGATGAAAGCCACCGGCGGAAAGGCCAACCCTGCGGCTGTAAACCAGTTGGTCAGCCAAAAACTGGGCCTCTGATCCGAGCTTCGGCGCAATATGAGCCGGAACCTGACAATTATCCTGCATGTTGGCCCGCATAAAACCGGGTCAACCTCGCTTCAGAAAAACCTGTTCCGCCACAAGGATACCTTGGCGGGGCAAGGTATTCATTTTCTGGGCCGCGATGGACCATACAAACATTTGTATTCGTCCTTCATGACCCATCCCATGAAGAATTACCGTAACAAGCTGTCGGGCCTTTCGGAAACGCATATTCGTGCCCGCGATGCACAGGTCCGCGAAGACCTGTTTGCCGCCCTTGACGGGCTGGATGGCACGGCCATCCTGTCCAGCGAATTTCTGTGCAAAATGACGGTGGATGAATTCGTCCGCATTCGTGATGCGCTATCCCGGTTCGGCATTGTGGACTGCCTGTATTATTACCGGGAACTGATCCCGTGGATCGCATCGAACAGTCAGCAAATGGCCAAGGTCGGGCGGTTTTGGCAGCCCAGCACCTATGCCACATCCATGCAGCGCCTTCACCGCATTCCGCTGCGGATTGCACAGGTGTTCGGACAGGATCACAGCCATTTTCTGAAGTTCGAAACCGCCGTGAAACAAGGCATGTGCAACAGTCTGCTGCGGGAATTCGACCTACCGGATTTCGATGCTTTGGGGCTGGATGAAACCCACGAAAATGAATCCCTATCGGATAACGCCGTGCGGGCGATGTACCTGTACAACCTGCAAAAGCCGTTGGGATCGGGCCAACGGTCCCCCCGCCGTATTCAAGAACTCTGCGCCCTACCCGGCGATAAATACCGCATTGCAGGGCTGCGCCCGCATGAAATCCGTGACTACGGAAAAAAACGCGCCGAAGTCGCCCAAAAGCTGGGTTTTGACCTGACCCCACCCGAAAACATGCCGATGTCGCCCAGTCTGGACCCGGAAAATGATCGGCAAATCCGTCCGTTCCTCAGCCTTAGGGAACGCGGCAAACTCTTCCTGAAATCCCTGCGCCGCTTCTGATCACGCCCCTCTGGTCATGTCCGGCATGTGCCTCTAGACTTCTGGCGGAGCAATATAAAAGGGAGGGAATTACCGTGCCCCAGACAACCCCGTTCATGTCCTCTTTGATGGAGGTGAAACCCGAATGGATCGACCATAACGGCCATTTGAACATGGCCTATTACAACGTATTGTTCGATACTGGCGTGGACGAGGCATATGTGCATTTGGGCTTCGGTCCCACCTATATCAAGGACTATAAGCACACGACCTTTACCGCTGATTTTCGGGTGCGCTATCTGCGCGAACTGCATGTCGGCAACAAGGTCCGCGTCGCATTTCAATTGCTGGACAGCAGCGACCGCGCCTTTCATTTTGCCCAGTGGCTATATCACGAAGACGGATGGCTGTCCGCCACCGCCGAAGGCGTGGGGCTGCATATCGACATGAGCGGCCCGCGCGTGGCCCCCTATCTTCCCCATGTGGCGGAAAAGATGCAGGCCGTGCTGGACGCGCACAAGGATTTGCCGAAACCCGACTTCGTGGGCCTGCCGATGGGGCTGCGTCGCGCATAATCCCGCACAAAACGGGCCTGATACAGGGGCAACACATGCCGCCCCTGTATCATCAGCCCCCGATATTTCAAAATGCAACGCCATCCGGCAGCTTTTGGCTGGTTGTTTTTGCGTTTTGCCAATCCCCTGATATTGTTACCGGGATTTCGAGCACGGATAGAAAATATGCCACATTACGAGTATCGCGTGGTCCCCGCCCCCACCAAGGGCCAGAAAGCCAAGGGTGTGCGCGGACACGAAAACCGATTTGCCTATGCGCTTCAGGATTTGATGAACCGCATGGGGGCCGAAGGTTGGGAATACCAGCGTGCCGAAACCCTGCCCAGCGAAGAACGGCATGGCCTGACCAGCGTCACGACGACCTATCGGAATGTGCTGGTGTTCCGTCGTCCCGTGGCAGGCACGGATGATGCCTTTGTCACCCGTCTTTTAGACGCGCCTGCGGCCCCTCCGGCCCCGTTGCCAGCACCCGCCGCATCCGGGCAGCAGGATACCCCAGACGGCTTTTTTGATCGCGGAACCGATAACGGTGTCGAAGATGCCGAAGATCTGGACAGCCCCGCTGCGGCGCTGCTTAAGGCCCGCGCCAGCCAGATGAACGCCACGCCATCAGCCCCGCCATCGCCCGAAAACGCTGAAAAATCCGGCACTGGTCCCAACACCGCAAATTAACGTCCGACATTCAATTCATTACCCAAAAAACATTCCATAAACCCGGACGCCACGGCGGGGAATTGCCCATTTTTTCGCATCCGCCCCCTTCAACTCGGCGTCAAAAAGTCTAAACTCTACCGTCCGAGTCGAATAGGTGATCTCATGGTAAAATCAGACCCCTTCGGTTTCGACATGTCCGTGTCGACCTCCAAGAAGAAAAACCCCCGAGGCCGCCGCGGCATGACCGGGGCGTTCGAAACCTCGCAGCGTGTCTGTGAACATGAAGGGTGCCAGGAAGCTGGCCAATATCGTGCCCCCAAAGCGCCCGATGTGCTGGATGAATATTTTTGGTTCTGCAAAGACCACGTCCGCGAATATAATCAGAAATGGAGCTTCTTCGACGGCACGACCGAGGCCGAGATGAACGCCCAAATGTCCAAGGACAAGGTCTGGGAACGCCAGACCCGCCCGATGGGCGACCCCGAAGCCCGCGCTTGGGCGCGTTTGGGTATCGAAGATCCGCATCAGGTGCTGGGGGCCAATGCCACCAGAAACCCCGGAAAAGCCGCCACCGGCACACGCCGCCTGCCGCCGACCGAACGCCGCGCCATCGACATTCTGGAAGCCAAGGACCACTGGACCAAGGCCGAGGTGCGCAAAGCCTATAAGAAACTGATCAAGGTGCTGCACCCCGACATGAACGGCGGCGACCGCAGTCAGGAAGAACAGTTGCAAGAAGTGGTCTGGGCGTGGGACCAGATCAAGGAAAGCCGCAACTTCAAATAATCCACGAAATCGGGCGGGGGTTTCCCCGCCTTTTTTCTGCCTGCCGATTTCGCCCCGGATCAGGCCGCGCGAAACACCAGCGACACGCCATTGATGCAATGTCGTTTTCCGGTCGGTTTCGGCCCGTCGTTGAAAATATGCCCCAGATGGCTGCCACAGCGGCGACAGTGGCATTCTGTTCGTGTCACCAACAGCTTGCGGTCCTGTTTGGTGCGAATGGCGTCGGGCAGAGCTTTCCAAAAACTGGGCCAGCCTGTGCCACTGTCGAATTTATGCTGCGACGAATACAGCGGCAAATCGCAGCCCCGGCAGTGGTACAGCCCCGCGTGGTATAGTTTATCCAGCGGCGATGTCCCCGCCCGCTCTGTGCCTTCGCGCCGCATCACCTTGTACTCCAGCGGGCTTAGCATTGCCTTCCATTCGGCCTCGGTGCGTGTAACCTCAAACTGCTCGGCCGCTTGGGCGGGTTGGAAAATCATCGTGGCCAGACCGGCCAGCGTGAAATTGCGTCGGTTCATCTGATCCTCCTCTTGGTTGCGAAACAGTCTATCGCAGATTTTCTGCCTGTAATTCCGCCATGCGGTCGCAAACGCACACATTGCAGTGATCACCCCGCGCCGCAGACGCGGCGGAATGGCTCAGTTCCCCTTGCCCTTCCGTCATTTATGTTGCACCACACTGAAAGTGAGGGCATCCGGCCCGGAATAAAGGACGAAAGATATGGCGGACGGCATGATGGATATGAACGCAAAACCCACCGAAGAGATTTCCGTTCGCGATGTATTCGGCATCGACACGGACATGACCGTAAAGGGCTTTGCCGATCGCACTGACCGCGTGCCGGAACTGGACCCGACCTATAAATTCGATCCCGATACCACGCTGGCGATTCTGGCGGGTTTCCGCAACAACCGCCGCGTAATGATTCAGGGCTACCACGGCACCGGGAAATCCACCCATATCGAACAGGTCGCCGCACGTCTGAACTGGCCCTGTGTGCGTGTGAACCTTGACAGCCACATCAGCCGGATCGACCTGATCGGCAAGGACGCCATCAAACTGCGGGACGGCAAACAAGTCACCGAATTCCACGAAGGCATCCTGCCTTGGGCGCTGCGCAACCCCACCGCCATTGTGTTCGACGAATACGACGCTGGCCGCGCAGACGTGATGTTTGTGATCCAGCGTATTCTGGAAGCTGACGGTAAATTGACCCTGCTGGACCAGAACGAAGTGATCACCCCGAACCCCTATTTCCGCCTGTTCGCCACTGCGAACACTGTGGGTCTGGGCGACACCACTGGCCTGTATCACGGTGTACAGCAGATCAACCAGGCCCAGATGGACCGCTGGTCGCTGGTCGCGACGCTGAACTATCTGTCGCACGACGCAGAAACCAACATCGTTCTGGCGAAAAACCCCCATTACAACACTGAAAAAGGCCGCAAGACGATTGCCCAGATGGTCACGCTGGCCGATCTGACCCGGACCGCCTTTATGAATGGCGATCTGTCCACCGTCATGTCGCCCCGGACCGTAATCAACTGGGCGCAGAACGCGGAAATCTTCCGCAATGTCGGCTATGCGTTCCGCCTGTCCTTCCTGAACAAATGCGATGAGCTGGAACGTCAGACCGTGGCTGAATTCTATCAGCGCTGCTTTGACGAAGAACTGCCGGAAAGCGCCGCCTCGATGGCTATGAAATAAGGTTCGGAACTTCCG
Source organism: Thalassovita litoralis (assembly GCF_900182725.1). Lineage (GTDB taxonomy): Bacteria > Pseudomonadota > Alphaproteobacteria > Rhodobacterales > Rhodobacteraceae > Thalassobius > Thalassobius litoralis. Next base: position 147,021 of record NZ_FXTO01000002.1, on the reverse strand, counting down.
AACGCAGAAAACGGCGCCCCGGTGGCGCCGTTTTTGTTTTCCCGCACCCGCCCCACACATTGGATGGGTCGGGATTTGAGTATTTTTGGCAAGATGAAAATGAGGAGCGCGTCAGAAACAGCGCCGCCCCTGTGACGGGTCCGGGGATAGCGCATAGGCATCGCCGTGGCGGATGATCTGCCGGTATCCCGGATCGGCATTCACCACCTGCGCCACCCCGGCCAGTTCCGGGTGATCGTCATGCAGGATTTTCACCGCACCATAAACCAACGGACAGGCGGGCAAGCGGCAGTTATAGGTATTGGGCAGAACATGCAGCCGTGCGCCGGATTGCCACAAGGCCCGCCCCAACGGCCATTGATCCCCACCGCCGGGAATTCTTTGTTCCAAAATGTTCAACCAATCAGCCGCAATCGCCTGCGCGGCGGGACGGCCCGAAAAGAACAAAACCCCGCCGTTCCATTCGGGGAAAATCGCAGGGTTCGGTGTGTTGTGGGCTGGGGGCAGCGACAGGAAACCGCGCTGATCCGGGATGGGCGAATGCACCCCCATGCAATCGAAGCGGTCCAGCAATTGCCACGCGTCCGACAGCGATCCGGCCACATAGGTATCATTATCCAGATACAAAAAGGCCTGCCCCACACACGCCGCGGCATGAATGGCCCGCAGTTTCATGAACGGATCATGCCAATCGGACGCCTGCGCCGTGGTATCCAGAACCACCACCTGAACCGGCAGACCTGCCAGCAATCCGGCGAAGGCGGCGGTCGTATACACCGTAATTTGCGCATCAGGGTGATGCAGCCGCAAAGACCGCACCGATTGTTCCAGTTGCGCGGCATATTTCGCCCTGCCATAAGCGCAATAAATCACCTTCATCCTATCCTCCATTCTGCGCCACAGCTTTTGTCTATTTTCTGACGCCCCGGAACCTGACGCGGCGATCTGGGTATGAACTCTTGTCCGCGCCCTATGGTCAATCGCTTTCGCGCGGATTAGGGTGCCGGGGAAACATAGATTGCAAATTGCCCGGCAGACGCGATGAAGAAGACCGACAACCCCGCCGATCCGTTCAAGAAAGCTTTGGCCGAAGCGACCAAGGTGCTGGCGGATGACCCTGATCTGAGCGTTAATTACTCGGTCGATCCGTCCGGTATTGCCGGGGACACGATGCGCCTGCCGCAAGTCACCCGCCGCATGACGCGAGACGAGGTGCTGCTGGCCCGTGGCACCGCCGACGCGCTGGCGATGCAGCGCAAATATCACGACAACGCGATTCACGCCCGCTACTCGCCCCCCGGTGATATGGCGCGCAGCCTGTACGAGGCCATGGAAACCGCCCGCTGCGAAGCAATGGGCGCCCGCGACATGCCCGGCACGGCAGGCAATATTGACGCCAAGATTGAAACCGAAGCCCGCAAACTGGGCTATGACCAGATCAAACAGGCCGCAGACGCGCCGCTGTCCGTAGCTGCGGGCTACATGATCCGGCACCTTGCCACCGGGCGCGATCTGCCCCCTGCCGCCCGTAATGTCATGGAGCTGTGGCAGGGCTTTATCGAAGATCAGGCAGGCGGCACGCTGGAGGAGCTTCAGGCCAAACTGTCCGACCAAACGGCATTCGCCAAATTCGCGCGTCAGATCATTGACGATCTGGGATATGGCGATCAACTGGGGGACGATCCCGATCAGCCCGACGACGAAGATCAGGATGACGCGCAGGACGATGCCGAAGAACAGGAAGACCCTGATTCCTCGGGGCAGGATGATCAGGACGATCAGGACGCCGAGGCCGATCCAGAACAGTCGCAAGACGAAACGCAGGACAGTTCCGAAGCCCAGGTGACCATGGACGACATGGCCGAGGACGAAATGTCCGACGAGGCAGAACTGCCCGATGGCGATGCCCCGCTGGAACCGCCGCCCCCTGCCCCGCTGTCGGATGCGGACCCGAATTATGCCGCCTATGACACCCAGTTTGACGAAGAAATCGCCGCCGAAGATCTGGCCGAACCTGCGGAACTGGAACGGCTGCGGGCCTATCTGGATCAGCAGCTTGAACCGCTGAAGGGCGCGGTTGGGCGACTGGCGAACAAGCTGCAACGCCGCTTGCAGGCGCAACAGAACCGTTCGTGGCTGTTCGATATGGAAGAGGGCATTCTGGACGCCGGGCGACTGGCCCGCGTGGTGGCAAACCCCACCACGCCGCTGTCCTTCAAGGTCGAAAAAGACACCGAATTCCGCGACACGGTGGTAACGCTGTTGCTGGATAATTCGGGGTCGATGCGGGGCCGCCCGATTTCGATTGCCGCGATTTGCGCCGATGTTCTGGCCCGCACGCTGGAACGTTGCGACGTCAAGGTCGAGGTGCTGGGCTTTACCACCCGCGCGTGGAAGGGCGGCCAAAGCCGTGAAAAATGGCTGACCGAAGGACGCCCGCAACAGCCCGGACGCCTGAATGACCTGCGCCACATCATTTACAAAAAGGCGGATTCCCCGATGCGCCGGACCCGTGCCAATCTGGGTCTGATGATGAAAGAGGGGCTGCTGAAAGAAAACATCGACGGCGAGGCGCTGGAATGGGCGCACCGCCGGATGCTGGCCCGCCCTGAAGCGCGGAAAATCCTGATGGTGATTTCGGATGGTGCGCCGGTGGATGATTCCACCCTGTCCGTGAACCCCGCGAATTATCTGGAAAAACACCTGCGCGACGTGATCGCCATGGTCGAGAAAAAGAAATTCGTGGAATTGATCGCCATCGGGATCGGCCATGACGTGACCCGCTACTATCAGCACGCCGTCACCATCACGGATGTGGAACAATTGGCGGGCGCGATGACAGAACAACTGGCCGCGCTGTTCGATCAGGACCCGCGCGCCCGCGCCCGCATGATCGGCATGAAGAAGGCCAGCTAACGCAGCGGGGGCCTTGCGCCCCCTTGCGCAGCCCCCCTGAATTTGCGCAACTGCACGCAAGCAAAGGGGAATGTGCCATGTTTCAGAGTTTTCAGGAAAGTTCAGACCCGTCACAGGGACCAGCGCGGCTGTCCCGGTTGCGGGCTGAATTGCAACGCGATGGGCTGGCGGGTTTTCTGGTGCCACGTTCCGATGCCTATCAGGGCGAATATGTTGCCCCTTGTGACGAACGCCTGTCTTGGTTGACCGGCTTCACCGGATCAGCCGGGTTTTGCGCCGCGCTGCGGGACACGGCGGGCGTATTCATTGATGGGCGGTATCGCACGCAGGTCAAGGCGCAGGTCGATCTGGATCACTTTACCCCCGTGCCGTGGCCGGAAACACGTTTGGGGGATTGGCTGCTGACGGCGCTGCCGGATGGCGGTATCGTTGGATTTGACGCGTGGCTGCACACTGCCGAAGAAATCGAAGATTTACAGCGCATTCTGGACGGCTCGGGCATTGGATTACGGCCTGTTGCCAATCTGGTGGACAGGGTTTGGCCAGACCAACCCGCCCCGCCACAGGGCCGCATTACCGTTTATCCCGATGAACTGGCCGGGGCGTCCCATGCACAAAGGCGGGCGCAGATTGCCAAGGTCCTGACTGATACTGACCAAAGGGCAACCGTGCTGACGCTGCCGGATTCGATTGCGTGGCTGCTGAACATCCGTGGGTCGGACATCCCGAAAAACCCGGTGCCGCATTGCTTTGCCATCCTGCATGACAATGGGCATTTATCGCTGTTTGTGGACGCGGCGAAACTGGATGATACCGCCCGCGCCCATCTGGGCACAGACATCACCATCCGCCCCCTTTCGGCCTTTGAGGCGGCGTTGCGGTCCCTGCCCGGCCCGGTTCGTGTGGATCGCGGATCGGCACCGTTGCAAGTCACCGTCGAATTAGAAGAAGCAGGCGTGCCAATCGTCTGGGGCCAAGACCCCTGCATTTTACCCAAAGCCTGCAAATCCAAGGCCGAGATTGCCGCCACCAAGGACGCCCACGTGACCGATGCCGCCGCGATGTGCGAATTTTTGGCGTGGTTCGATGCGCAATCACCCGGCACCGTTACAGAAATTGACGTGGTGCGCACACTGGAAGGGTATCGCAGGGCCACCAATGCGCTGCTGGACATCAGCTTTGACACCATCGCCGGAACCGGCCCCAATGGCGCGGTGATCCATTATCGCGTCACAGAAAGCACAAATCAGGTGCTGGAAGATGGCCAATTGATCGTCGTGGACAGCGGTGGGCAATATCTGAACGGCACCACGGACATCACCCGCACCCTGCCTATCGGCACCGTCGGGAACGAGGAAAAAGCCTGTTTTACCCGTGTTCTACAGGGCATGATCGGGGTGTCCCGCCTGCGGTTCCCCCAAGGTCTTGCCGGGCGCGATCTGGACGCGATTGCGCGCTATCCGCTGTGGCTGGCCGGATTGGATTACAACCACGGCACCGGGCATGGTGTGGGCGTTTACCTGTGCGTTCACGAAGGGCCACAGCGGCTTAGCCGGGTGTCGACCGTCCCGCTGAAACCCGGCATGATCCTGTCCAACGAACCCGGCTATTACCGCGAAGGCGCTTTTGGCATCCGCATTGAAAACCTGATCGTGGTACAGGACGCGCCAGCATTGGCAGGGGCCGATGACCGCGCTATGTTCGCGTTCGATACGCTGACATGGGTGCCGATTGACCGCCGCCTGATCTGCCGTGATATGTTGGCGCAAGGTGAAATTGACTGGATCAACCAGTATCATGCAAACTGCCGCGACAAAATCAGCCCTAGGTTAACCGAAGGCGCTCGCATATGGTTGCGCGATGCGACAAACCCGCTGTGACATCACTCTGTCACATAAGCGAGGGACGATAACAAATAGTTTTCTGGGGAGTATGAAAATGGGGAACGACATTTCAATTCGCAAGGCCGAAGGTAACTGGGTCGTGCGGGCCGGTGGCGCCGTTCTGGGGGAAACCCAGAATGCGCTGGAACTGACCGAGGGCGATCTGCCACCCGTTATCTATTTCCCGCGCGATGACATCGCGATGGCGTTTCTGGACAAATCCGAAAAGGTGACGCATTGCCCGAAAAAAGGCGATGCAACGCATTATTCCATCGTGACCAAAAGCACGACGCTGGAAAACGCGGGCTGGAGCTATGAAAGCCCACTGACCAATGTGGACCGGATCAAGGACCATCTGGCCTTCTATAAATCGGACAAGCTGGCTGTTGAACGCGTGTAATCGCGCTAGCTGTGTTCTTCGGCGGCGGTCGCGGCCAAGGCACGGTTAAACGCCTTTAACGCATCGACATGGAACAGAGCGCCCCAAATCTGGGGCGCTTCGTCGTTATTGCCCTGTGTAATCACGGGCAAGAACGGCGTTCCGGCCTTGTCAAAGATCGGCATCGCCTGTTCCAGCGTGGCATTCGCATCCACATAAATGCCGTCTTCGACCATCTCGGCACAGCGTTCCGGGTCCGCCGCGCCGGGATCGTCCGGTTTGCGCATCAATGTGGCCGCCCGGAACATCGACAGCAAATAAGCCTGCGGCCCGGCGGCCAGATGAATGCCCCGGCGTTCCAGTTGCGTCAGGAAAAAGGACCGATCCACCAGTCGGGACGCCAGCGCCGTAGACAGCGACACAGCCACCATCACCGCCAGCCCAGTCTGCCAATCCCCGGTCAGTTCAAACACGATCATCGTGGTGGAAATCGGCGCCCCCAGCACCGCCGCCGCCACGGCCCCCATTCCCGCCAAGGCATATAGGGTATGCGATCCTGACACCTCGGGGAAAATGCCGGTTGCGATCAGGCCAAAGGCCAACCCGGTCAGCGCCCCCACCATCAGCGCGGGCGAAAACATGCCCCCGCCCATGCGCCCCGCCATTGTGATTGAAACGGCGACCACCTTCAAAATAGCGAAAACGATGGCTTCGTGCCACAGCAGCTTGCCCGTCAGCGCGGCGGATGTGGTTTCATAGCCAACCCCGATGATATGCGGGAACGCAATCGCCAGCCCCCCCAGCAACGCCCCCGCCACTGCCGGGCGCAGCCAGCGCGGCAGTCCGGTGCCGTTGTGAATTTGGTTCGCCACATCCTCGACAATGAAAACGGTGCGCATCAGCACAAAGGCCACCAGCCCACAGGTCAGCCCCAGCAACAGGAACGCGGGCAATTCAACGTAAAATTCCAGCGTATTGCCCTCGGGCAGGGCAAATTCAGTGACGCCGCCAAATTCCAAACGGTTGATGATGGTTCCCGCGACAGAGGCAATCACGATCGGGGCAAAGGCATGAACCGCAAAGTGACGCAGCACCACCTCTAGCGCGAACAACGCCCCGGCGATGGGCGCGTTGAAACTGGCCGACACGGCAGCCGCCACGGCACAGCCCAGCAAATCGCGCCCGGTGATCCCGTCAGCGTGGATCTTTTCGCTGACCCAACTGGAAATGACCGAGGCCATATGAACCACCGGCCCTTCGCGCCCGGTGGACCCGCCAGTGGACAGCGTCACCAATGACGCCACCGCAGATGCCAGCCCCGCCTTGCCTTCGACGCGGCCATCATGCAGCGCGGCCCCTTCGATCACGTCAGCCACCGCCCGCACCCGCCCATCGGGGGTGAACAGATGCAACACGACCCCCGTCACCAATCCGCCGACAATGGGGATCGTCAAAATCCAGTACCACGGCAGGGTTTCGGCAAAGCTGTGCAAATGTGCAGGATCACTGGTGCCGTATAAGGTGGCTTGCAGCCAATCAATGCCCTTGCGGAAAAACAGCGCCGCAAACCCGGCACCAACCCCGATACACAGGGCGATCAGCCAGAATTGGAATTGGCTTGGCCCCTGCCGCCGCATCATGCGGAACGCATCGCCCACCGCCTGCATCGCCTGAGCGCCCGCCCCGGCCAGAACTTTTCCAAGCTGAACAGCCATTAACCATCCTTGTCGCAGACTGCGATATGCCCTTTTACGGCCCGCCTGCTTGGCCTAGGGTGCCACAGCACAAACCGGAGGAAAACAATGGCTATCCAGGCCGCGCTTGCTGAGCTTTCCAACTTACTAGGACAACGGCTGAGCCTGTCCAAGTCCGATCTGGAACAACATGGCGCATCAGAGACCCATTTCCCACTGACGCCCCCTGATGCCGTCGCGTATCCCAACACGACCGAAGAAGTCAGCGAGATCGTGAAAATCTGCGCACGGTACGGCTGCCCCGTCATCGGCTGGGGGGCTGGCACCTCGCTCGAAGGACAGGCACAGGCGTTTTCCGGCGGGATTTCGGTTGATTTCCGCAACATGAACAAAATCCTGCGCCTGTCGCCCGAAGATATGGATGTGGCCGTTCAACCCGGTATTACCCGCGAAGAACTGAACACCGAATTGCGGGCCACCGGCCTGTTCTTTCCGGTCGATCCGGGGGCGAATGCCTCGATCGGGGGGATGGCGTCCACCCGCGCCAGCGGCACCACGGCGGTACGCTATGGCACGATGCGCGATAACGTACTGGGGCTAGAGGTCGTCCTGGCCGATGGCCGGATCATCCGCACCGGCACCCGCGCCCGCAAATCCAGCGCGGGCTATGATCTGACCGGGCTGTTTGTTGGCGCCGAAGGAACGCTGGGCCTGATCACCGAACTAACCCTGCGCCTACGCGGCCAGCCCGAGGCGATCACCGCCGCCGTTTGCGCCTTTGACCGGATCGAAGATGCCGTATCCGCTGTGATCGACACCATCCAGATGGGCATCCCGATGGCACGGATCGAATTTGTCGACGCCGCCACCGCCGCCGCATTTAACGCCTATTCCGGGTCAGATATGCCGGAATGCCCGCATCTGATGGTGGAATTTCACGGCTCGGAACAGGGGGTGGCCGAACAGGCCGAAACCTTTGGCGCAATTGTGGCCGACCACGGCGGCAAAGGGTTTGAATGGGCCATGAAGCCCGAAGACCGCAACGCGCTGTGGACAATGCGCCACCATGCGCATTGGGCCTGCATGGCATCGAAACCCGGCGCACGGTCAATCGTGACCGATATTTGTGTGCCGATTTCAAAGCTGGCCGAAGCCGTGAACGAAACCGCCGCCGATATCGCCGCATCCCCCATTTCCGGGCCAATTCTGGGCCATGTGGGCGATGGGAATTTTCACTCGATCCTGCTGTTTGACCCGTCCAAACCCGAAGAAGAAAAAGCAGCCGAGGATCTGGCGCATCGCATGGTGGAACGCTCCTTGGCCTTGGGGGGCACCGTCACTGGCGAACATGGCATTGGCATTGGCAAGCTGAAATATATGGATGCCGAACACGGTGCCGCGTGGGATGTCATGGGGCAGATGAAACGCGCCCTTGATCCGCAAAACATCATGAATCCGGGCAAAATGGTGCGCGGGAACTAATCCCGCCACCGAAAGCGTTTCGTAAAATACCGATCAGGGTTTTGCGAAACGCGTTATCCCGCCAGCAACGCCTTGGCCGCGCCGCGCGCTTCTTCGGTGATGGTATCGCCCGCAACCATACGGGCGATTTCGTCTATGCGTTCTGCCGCAGACAATGGCACCACGGTCGAGGTGGTCATTCCATCCGCGACCCGTTTTTCCACACGCCAGTGATGCGCCCCCAACGCCGCCACCTGCGGCGAATGGGTCACGACCAGAACCTGCCCGTCAGCCGCCAAAGCGGCCAGACGCCGCCCCACAGCATCCGCAGTTGCCCCGCCTACACCGCGATCAATCTCGTCAAAGATCATGGTCACGCCGTCTTGTTGTTGGCTCAGGCAGACCTTCAACGCCAACAGAAAACGGCTGAGTTCCCCGCCAGATGCAATTTTCGCCAGTGGGCCAGAGGGCGCACCGGGATTCGTAGCCACGGTAAAGGCAACCAGATCAACCCCTTCGGTCCCTGCATCGGTGGGCGTGATCTGGGTGTGAAACACCGCGCGTTCCATTTTCAACGGGGCCAATTCCGCAGCGACCGCCAAATCCAGCCGCTTGGCCGCTTCTTTCCGGGCCTCGGTCAGCGCCTCTGCCGCAGTGGCAAAAGCTGCCTCTGTCGCCTTTAGTTCGCTTTGCAAGCGGTGAATATCCGCGTCGCCCTGATCCAAAGCGTGCAGCTTGGTCCGCAATTCATCCGCCAATGCGCCCAGATCATCCGGCAACACGCCATGTTTGCGGGCCACCGCACGAATTGCGAACAGGCGTTCTTCGACTTCTTCCAGATCGTGCGGGTTGAACTGTAGCCCATCCAGCGCATTTTCCACGCCAGACATCGCATCCGACAATTCGGCAAAGGCCCGCCCCAGCGCGTCAATCGGCGCGTCCAGCACACCCTCGGCCTTGTCGGACACGCCTTCCAACCAGCGCAGCGCATCGCCCATCGCACCTTCGGCACCGTCTGTTCCCAGCGCATTCAGCGCCTTGGCCACGTCATCGCGTATCCGCTCCGCGCCCTGCATCATCCGGCGGCGCGTATCCAGATCGGTTTCTTCCCCCGGTTCGGGCGCCAGCTTGTCCAGCTCCTCGACCGCGTGGCGCAGGAATTCCTCTTCCTTGCGCACCTCGATCAGGGCCGCCTCGGCTACGGACAGCGCCTTGCGGCGGCGGGACATATCGCGCCACGCATCCCGCACCCGATCCTGTAACGGCGCATAGGCCCCGAACGCATCCAACAACGCGCGGTGGCCTTTGGGGTCCAGCAAACCCCGGTCATCGTGCTGACCGTGCAATTCGATCAAGGTATCGGACAGCGCCCGCAACACCTCGCCCGAGCAACGCCGGTCATTCACCCATGCGGTTTTGCGGCCATCGCGGGAATTGACCCGACGCAGGATCAGTTCATCGCCGTCCGGCAGCCCTGCCTCGGCCAGAACCCGATGGGCGGCATGGCCTTCGGGCAAATCGAACACCGCCACCACCTCGCCCTGATCGGCACCGGAGCGCACCAATTCCGCGCGTCCCCGCCAGCCCAGAACGAACCCCAGCGAATCCAGCAAAATGGATTTCCCGGCCCCGGTTTCTCCGGTCAGCACGTTCAGGCCCGGCTGGAAATCCAAATCCAGCCGGTCAATAATCAGCATATCCCGGATTTCAACGCTACGCAGCATCGGGAAACCCCATCAGATCAGAGCCATTGGCCCTTGATCATCTGACGATAGACCTTGCTCAGCCAGTTGTTGCCCTTGGGCTTCATTTCCAATCCGCGACCAGCCAGCAATTTATAGCTGTCCTGATACCATTCGGTTGACTGGAAGTTATGCCCCAAGATCGCGCCAGCGGTCTGGGCTTCGTCCGTCAGCCCCAGCGACAAATAAGACTCGACCAAACGGTGTAGCGCTTCGGCGGTGTGGCTGGTGGTTTGGAAATCTTCCACCACAACGCGGAAACGGTTGATCGCGGCGGTATAGTGATCGCGCTTCAGATAGTAGCGACCGACCTCCATTTCCTTGCCTGCCAAATGGTCAAAGGCCAGATCGAATTTCAGAATGGCCGACCGGGCGTATTCGCTGTCGGGATAGCGTTCAATCACCGCCCGCAACGCCTGCAACGCCTGAAAGGTCAGCCCTTGGTCGCGGCCAACTTCGTCAATCTGATCATAGTAGGACAGCGCCAACAGATAAGCCGCATAGGCCGCGTCATCCGATGTCGGGTAGAAGTCGATATACCGCTGTGCGGCGGCGCGGCTGTTTTCGTAATCCGTGGCCCGATGATAGGCAAAAGCCTGCATGATCAGCGCCCGTTTGGCCCAATCGGAATAGGGATACAGCCGTTCGATTTCCGAGAAGTAATGCGCGGCGCGTGCGGGTTGGCGGCGCTCCAGCTCGTATTCACCACGGCCAAAAATCTGCTCGGCCGTATAATTTTCCAAGGGCACCTGCCCGGTTTCAACTTTGTTCCCGCTGCATCCCGCCAAAACGGACGATGCCAGAATCAAACCGAAGAACCATTTCCGGGATCCACCGCCTGTCATGCCGTTATTTATCCTCGTCTGCACTTGGAACGGGGCGATTTCCCCCGCTGCTCTGACTGGTCCTAGCACAGAAATTTCCGGTGCAAAACGTCTTTGGTGGATTTCAGCACAAGGAGATGTCCACCGCGTCAGGCAACCGCAGGCATCTCGCCCAGATGAACCCCGACGCCGGGCAACCGCGCCATCATGTCGGTATCGCAAGACACCATACGGAAGGCCGTAGGATCAGCGAAAAGCGCCTTTAGCAGATCATTGGTCAGCGCGTGCCCCGCACGATAACCGATATAGCGGCCCAAAATGGGCGCACCGGCCAGCGCCAAATCCCCCAGCGCGTCCAACATCTTATGCCGCACGGGTTCATCAACATGACGCAGCCCGCCGGGGCTTAGAACCTTATCGCCTTCGACAACCACGGCATTTTCCATCGTGCCGCCAAGCGCCAGACCATTGGCGTGCATGTAATCCACATCCGCCTTGCGGCAGAAGGTCCGGCTGTCACACAGTTCACGCACAAATGATCCGTTCGCCATTTTCAGCGTCTTATCCTGCACGCCAATCGCGGCATCCTCGAAATCAATATGGAAATCAATCGTCAGGTCACGCCCTGGTTCCAAACGCGCCCAAGCATCGCCTTTGCGCACTTCGACGGGTTTCAACACTTCGATAACCCGAACCGGAATGCGCTGTCCTGTCAGACCTTTGATCAGAAACGCCCGAACAAACGGGGCTGCGCTGCCATCAAGGATTGGCACTTCGGGGCCGTCGATTTCGATAAGCGCGTTGTGAATTCCACACCCAGCCAGCGCTGCCATCACATGTTCAACGGTGGAAACGCTGATGCCCGCAGCATTTTCCAGACGGGTACATAGCGGCGACTGGTTCACCACATCCCAACGCGCAGGGATCAGGGTGTCGGCAAAAAGCACATCCGTCCGTTTGAACCAAATTCCATAATCAGCCGAGGCCGGTCGAACCGTCATGCGAACAGGTTTCCCGGAATGCAAACCCACGCCGGTAAACGTGACCGAAGATTTCAAGGTATGTTGCAAGATGTTCCCCAATGCCTTTTCGGCGATCTTTTTTGCTCTGGCATATAGATAAATGCGACAAGGAAAAGCCTCAATTCAATCTTTGTAACGCATTGAAACATCCCGGAAAGGGACTGGCGCAAACCCGCCTATTCACAGCTCAATCTCTTGTTTTAAAAAGAAAAAGCCACCCGAAAGGGTGGCTTTTCGATTGCTTTGTAACCTTAGGTCAATTCGCCTGGCGGCGCAGGAAAGCCGGGATTTCGATCCGGTCCTGTTCCGGGTCCGCTGCCGCTTTTTGCTCTTGCGGCTGAACGGCTGGCTGCTGACGCGCGGCAGCTTGCGGGGCCGCATCGTGGCCGTGTCCTGTCATCCGGTTAATCAACGAATTGATACCAAACCGGGCTTTTTCCGCCTCGACACGGGGGGCCGCAGCGGGCGTTGCCGGGGTTGCAGGACGCTGGGCCACCGGCGATTGCGCCGGACGCGCCGGGGCTTTCTGAACGGCGGCTTGCAGGCGGGCCATCGCTTCGGCTGACGGGGTGCCAGCCATCGGCGCTTTCGGCGCAACAAAGGATTCAGCGGGCGCTTCTACGGCTTCATGCTGCGGCTGGAATTCCGCGACCTGCGGGCGATAGGCGGGCGGAGGCAGATCGTCCTCTACCTCGTATTCGTCATCATAGACTTCTTGCGCTGCTACCGGCGCGGGCTTTGGAGCATCCAATTCCTGAAACAGCGAAGGTTCCGCAACGGCGGCTTGTTCTGCTGCAACGGGTTGCGCCGCGACCGGCGCCGCTTCTTTGTTATCTTCTGCGGCCACGGTCTGCTTCAAGGGTGCGGCCATCGAACGACGCGGCACCGGGACTTCCAACACAACTTCGGATGCGTCAATGCCAGTCGCCACGACCGAGACGCGCATCATGCCATCCATATCCGTGTCCAGCGTCGAACCGACGATGATGTTGGCATCCGGGTCCACCTCTTCGCGGATACGGTTGGCGGCTTCGTCCAGTTCAAACAGGGTCAGGTCATGTCCGCCGGTGATGTTGATCAGCACGCCTTTGGCGCCTTTCAGGCTGATTTCATCCAGCAGCGGGTTGGCGATGGCTTTCTCGGCGGCCTGAATGGCGCGATCTTCGCCGTTGGCTTCGCCGGTTCCCATCATGGCCTTGCCCATTTCATCCATGACCGAGCGCACGTCAGCAAAGTCAAGGTTGATCAGGCCCGGTTTCACCATCAGATCGGTCACACCTTTGACGCCCTGATACAGCACGTCATCGGCCATTGCGAAAGCTTCGGTAAAGGTGGTTTTTTCATTGGCCAGACGGAACAGGTTCTGGTTCGGAATGATGATCAGCGTATCGACCATCTTTTGCAGGGTTTCCACGCCTTCTTCGGCCTGACGCATCCGTTTTGCGCCTTCGAACTGGAACGGCTTGGTCACGACACCAACGGTCAGCACACCCAATTCACGCGCAGCCTGCGCGATGATCGGGGCAGCACCAGTGCCGGTCCCGCCGCCCATACCGGCGGTGATAAAACACATATGCGCGCCTGCCAGATGGTCGACGATTTGTTCAATGCTTTCTTCGGCAGCAGCAGCCCCAACCGAGGCACGCGCCCCCGCACCCAAACCTTCGGTGACTTTCACGCCCAGTTGAATGCGATTTTCGGCGCGGGATTGCTGCAACGCCTGCGCATCCGTGTTGGCCACAACAAAATCGACCCCAGCCAATTCCTGCTGGATCATGTTGTTGACCGCATTCCCCCCGGCCCCACCGACACCAAACACGGTGATACGAGGTTTCAGCTCATCTTGTCCGGGCATCGAAAGGTTCAAAGTCATGGATCTGTCCGCCTGATGTTTAGCCTGCCTTGCGCAGGTGATTTTTCTGCCTATTACCGGCCATTGTTACCCAGAACGCACCGGATCGTCACGTAAAAAAGCGCAAAAAAACCACAAAATATGGGCTTTTTTGCAGCGCAGCTACGCGGGATTTCGCCGAAATGGCCAGATATGGGGCTTACCAGTTATCGCGGAACCATTTGACGGCACGACGCAGCGACCGGGCGGGATAACGTTCGACCGGCAGATCGAAGTCCCACCATTCGTCCTGCGGATGCGCAGCGAACAGGCACAGCCCCACCGCCCCCGCAAAACCCGGCCCTGTTGCGGCCTGCGGCAGCCCATGCACCCGCAGGGGACGCCCTAACCGCACCTGATGCCCCAGAATGCGGCTTGCCAAGCCATCCAGCCCCGGAATCTGGCTTCCTCCCCCCGTCAGCACGATTTGCTGGCTGGGCAGATGATCGAACCCCGCCGCATCCAGTCGGGCGCGGACTTTTTCCAGAACTTCTTCGACACGCGGGCGCATGATACCGATCAGTTCGGCCCGGCTGACGCTGCGGCGGTCGTGTTCCCAATCGCCAGTATCGCCTTCCAGATCAATCATTTCACGGTCATCCATGCCGGTTGCCACGACACCGCCATAGAACGTCTTGATCCGCTCGGCCGTATTGAACGGCACGGACAACCCCATCGAGATGTCACCCGTCACATGATCCCCGCCCATCCGAACGGTATCGGCATAGATCATATGCTTTTTCATAAAGATCGACAGGCTGGTGGTGCCGCCGCCCATATCAATACAGGCCGCCCCCAGTTCTTGCTCGTCCTCGACCAGTGCCGAAACCCCCGCCACATAGGCAGACGAGGCTATGCCCGCCAATTCCAGATCACACCGTTTCACGCAATGGGCCAGATTGTGGACGGCAGTCGCCTCGACGGTCAGCATGTGCATATCGGTTGAAAGCGTCTGCCCGATTTGCCCACGCGGGTCTGACAGACCAGAACGATGATCCAGCGCGAAATTCACCGGCTGCGCGTGCAGCACTTCGCGGCCCATGCCATAATCAGGCACATCACAGGACGACAGAACCCGGCTGATATCCTGTTCGGAAACCAGATTACCCTCGACATCAATAGAACCAGCCAAGCCATAGCTACGCGGTTCGGCCCCGGCAAAGCAAGCAATCACATGATCCACCCGGATATTCGCCATTTTCTGCGCCGCCTGCACAGCGGTACGAATGGCGCGTTCGGTTTCCTGCATGGCGTCGATTTCGCCAAAACGCACGCCGCGCGACCGGGTTGTTGCCGCGCCGATCACCCGGAACCCCGCCTGCCCCGCCATCGGGCCAACGCCTTCGGTTTCTTTCAGGCGATCACTGCCATCAAAGCGCAGCACAAGACAGCCGATTTTCGAGCTGCCCACATCCAGAATAGCAATCACGCCACGCTGCATTGCCGCCTTGCGCATGTTCCGCATCGCACGCTGCGACTCGTAAAGCTCGGTCATGTCCCGTCAGTCTCCTGCACTGATCTTCTTGATCCGCCACCATTGGTCCACCGCATCCGGGTTCATCCGAATGGTTGGCCGCGCCGCGATCCGCATATCTACATGTGCCAGATCACGCGCCATCATGTCCTGCGACTGGTTCAGAACCAGCACCCGTTCCAATGCCTGCACCGGGTTATCCGCAGGCAATAAAATCCGCTGCCCGCGATCCAGAACGACATCCCAGCGCCGTTCCCCCATGCGCACAAGCCCGCGCACCCGACCCGCCACAGGGCCAGCCGCGCGGAAAAGCTGCATCGCTTCCTTTACCGCGTGTTCGGCCCCGTCACCTGCGACAACCGGCAGTTCCTTATGCGCCAGACGCGATTCCGCCTCGCCCACGTAATTGCCGTCGGCATCCAGCAGAACCAAACCCTGTGGGGACCGCCACAACACCACCGGCACGCGCTCCTTCAGATCGACCTGAAGCACCCCACCCGGCCTGATCCGCACCGAGGCATCCGCCACAGCCGGTAATTCCAGAATGGTTTCGCGGATTTCCTCCAGCGACAGATCAAAAGAACTAACCGGGAAATCAATCGAAACGATTTCCCGAATGTCGTCCGCAATCGTTGGCCCGGCCCCGTCCACCGCCATCAGCTTGACCATGAATTCAGGGCGAGATTCGATCTGTTTGCGAATGTCGGAAAAAGCCAGCCGGATATTATCCACCCGCTGTTCATCCGACAGGTAAATCGTTGCCCCGCCCAAGGCCAGGGCAAACGGCAAACCAATCCGCACCAGCCCCCGCACCAGCGGGGTCAGCATCATGCGCTGCATCCGATAGGCCAGCCGCGATGGCGCGGGATCGGCTTTGCGGCTTACCTGTTGCACGAGGCATCCTCCACCATCCAGCGGCAAAGCTGACCGAAACTGATCCCGGTTTTCGCGGCCTGTTCGGGGCTAAGCGATGTCGGCGTCATGCCCGGCTGGGTGTTGGTTTCCAACAGGATCAGCCCATCCAGCCCCCGGCTTTCGTCCCAACGGAAATCGGTCCGGCTCAGCCCACGACAGCCCAACGCCTGATGTGCCCGCAAGGCGTAGTCCATACAGGCATCGAAAATCTCTGCCGGGATGTCCGCCGGAACCACATGATACGATCCGCCCTCGGCATATTTGGCGTGATAATCATACCAACCGTCGGTCACAATATCCGTCACCGTCAAGGCCCGGTCGCCCATCACGGTTGTCGTCAGTTCCCGCCCCGGCGCATAGGTTTCCACCATCAGCAGGTCGGGCATATTTTCATTCAGGTGCGGCGGGCCGTTCGCGGCCTCTTGCACGATATACACCCCAACCGATGACCCTTCGTTATAGGGTTTCACCACATAGGGCGGCGGCATCACATGGCGGGCCTGAACGTCAGATTTCGCTGCCAGAACACTATCGACCACCGGCAGCCCGGCGGCGCGATACACCTGTTTCGTGCGCTCCTTGTCCATCGCCAGGGCCGAGGACAAAACCCCCGAATGGGTGTAGGGAATTTTCAGCCATTCCAACAAACCCTGTACACAGCCATCCTCGCCCCAGCGGCCATGCAGGGCGTTGAATACCACATCGGGTTGGATTTCGGTCAGCCGCGCGGGCAGATCGGGGCCAGCATCGACCTCGACCACTTCGAATCCTTCTCCCCTCAGCGCGGCGGCGCATTCACGTCCGGTTGACAGCGACACCTCGCGCTCGGCCGAGGGTCCGCCCATCAACACCGCCACTTTCGGGGTTGTCCTGCTCGACATACCCACTTTGTGCCTCAATGTTCCAAGCCGTTGATACGGCCCATGTTTCTGCTTCTGATGGCCCATCTTTTGCGGGCCTGATATGGGGCGCTCCGCCCCTTTATTCCGGCGCCGGTTCACCGACGCGCATGATTTCCCACTGTAGCGTGATCCCGCAGGAATCGTAAACCTTTTTTCGCACGTCTTCTCCCAATCCTTCCAGATCGGCAGCCGTTGCCGCCCCCGTATTGATCAGGAAATTCGAGTGTTTTTCGCTCATCTGTGCGCCACCGCGTCGCGTCCCGCGCATCCCGGCGTCGTCAATCACCTTCCACGCCTTCAGATCATGCACATCATCGGCGCGCCCTGTGCTGGAAAACCCCGCCGGATTGCGGAACGTGCTGCCCGCGCTGCGGTCTTTCGTGGGCTGGGTCGCGTCCCGCTTGGCAAGCTGATCTTCCATCCGCGCGGCCAGTTCCGCCGGATCGCCAGCCGGGGCCTCGAACGTGGCTTCGACCAAAACCATGCCTTCGGGTAAATCGGTCTGGCGGTACTGAAACCCCAGATCAGAGGCGTTCAATGTCACCAGCGCCCCGTCCCGCGTCACGGCCTTGGCCTCAACGAACACATCAGCGGTATAAGACCCGTAGCACCCCGCATTCATCCGCACCGCGCCGCCAATGCTGCCGGGGATGGTGCGCAAAAATGTCAGGTCGACACCCGCTTCCGCCGCCTTGCGGGCTACATGCGCATCCAGCGCCGCCGCCCCCGCCGTCACGCGGTTGCCCTGAACCGTGATCGCATTGAACCCACGCCCCAGACGGATCACCACCGCCCGCAGCCCCCCATCCCGCACGATCAGGTTAGACCCAACCCCCATCGGGAACACAGTCACATCCGGGTCCAGCGCGGCCAGAAACGCTTGTAAATCCTGCACATCGGCAGGCTGGAACAGCCAATCCGCCGGGCCACCCACGCGCAACCACGTCAGATCGGACAGCGGTCTTTGGGGCGTCAGCCGCCCCCGCACCTCAGGCATCTGCATCTTTCGCCTTTCCCCCGCGTTTGATCCAACGGAACAGGTAAATCACGGGCCAGCGCAACACCGACATCGCCGCCGCCATCACCAGCAACCCGACCCAAGGCCCATGCTGATAAACCACCGCGCCCAGAATGGGAATCCCCACAGCAATCAACCCATAGGCAAACGGCCAATGATTCCGGCGGCTGGGGAACATCGCGCCCAGATTGGCCCCCACGAACCAAACGCAGGCCAAGGTCAATGGCCACGTCATCCCAATATCCCCGTCGTCATCAACAGCGCCCCCAACGCCAGAACCAACCCCACCACAGGCATCGCCATCGGAACGGTAAAGGCCGCCTTGGGCTGATCCCGTTTCACCATGATCAGCGCCGCATTCACCAGCACGAACACCCCCAGCAACAGGGCCGAGGTCGCCCCCGCCAATGTCGCCACAGGCAAGGCCAGCGCCCCATAGATCACCGCCACCCCCAGCAACAGCGTTGCCAGAACCGGGGTGCCGAACCGTGGATGCGCATGATGGAACACCCGCAACAGGATGGATCGTTTGCCCAGCCCAAACAGCACCCGGCTAGCCATGACGATCTGCGCCAGAACCCCGTTCAACGCCGCCACCGCCGCAATCAGCACGAAAAAAGAACTGTTCCCCCCGATCCCGGCATCCCAGACCAATACAAGGGGCTGCTCCGAAGCGGCCAATTCCTCCAACGGGACGGCACGCACCGCCGCCACCGCGACAGCCCCGTAAATCAGGCTGGTCAGGATCAGCGACAACAGGATGGCCCGCGGCACGACACGTTCGGGGCGCTCGACCTCTTCGGCCATGTTTACGATGTCCTCGAACCCAATAAAAGCGAAAAAGGCCAGAACCGCCCCCGCCCCGATCCCGGACCACAGCGGCACATCGGGCATGGTGAAATCCGGTGACACCGGCGCCACCGATCCGGCGAAAACGACCAACCCCAACCCTGCCAGTTCAGCTACGGTGAACAGCGCGGCCAAGGCCATGCTTTCCAGAACCCCCAGAACAGCAACCAACGTCAGCAACACGCCGCCCGCAACCACGGCCCACTCCAGCGGCACATCGACAGCCGCCGTCAGATAGCCCATGCCCCCACGCAGCACCGCCGCCGCTGATATTGTTCCGGCAGCGACAATGGCCAGCCCTACCAGCACAGCGATAAAAGGCAGCTTCAGCCCTTGGGCAACATAGGCCGCTTCGCCTGCGGCTTCGGGGATGCGGGCGGAAAATTCGGCGTAGCTCAGCGCCGTGGGCGCGGCGACCAGACCCGCAATCAAAAAGGATACCGGCGCCCAAACCCCGGCCTCGGCAGCGACGGCCCCGACCAGCACATAAATCCCCGCGCCGACCATGACGCCCACGCCATAGGCGGTCAGCAGTCCCAGACCAATCCGGCGTTTTAGTTCCTGCGCCACGCCCGCCCCTTTCATCTTGCCGAAAATACTCATCTGCGCCAACAGATCAGCCCGCCATAGGGTCAAAATCAAGCCCGGACCGCCCAGCAAGCGCCCTTTTGCAGCACTCAGACGGTTTTCAGACGCTCTGGCAGGTTATGCGCCCATGCGCTGATCGTCCCGGCCCCCAGACATACCACAATATCGCCCGGTTTGGCCTGCTCACGCACCAGCCGTTCCAGATCGTCCTCGGTCAGGATGGCGCTGGCGTGGCGATGACCGTGGCGGATCAGCCCGGCCACCAGATCATCACGGGTAGCCCCCTCGATCGGGGCTTCACCTGCGGCGTAAACTTCGGCAATGCCTACAACATCGGCATCGTTGAAACAGGCACAGAAATCATCGAACAGCGAATGCAACCGGGTATAGCGGTGCGGCTGATGTACAGCGATCACGCGGCCTTCGCTGGCCTGACGGGCGGCTTTCAGCACAGCAGCAATTTCTACCGGGTGGTGGCCGTAATCGTCGATGATGGTGACACCATTCACTTCGCCCACCTTGGTAAAGCGCCGGTTCACCCCACCGAACGCCGCCAATGCGGCGCGGATTTCCTCGGCTTTCATGCCCAGATGGCGGGCCACCGCAACAGCCGCCAGCGCGTTGGAGACGTTGTGATCCCCCGGCATCGGCAGGCTGCAATCTTCGATCTTGATCCCTTCGGCCTGAAGCAGAATATCGAAATGCGCCACACCCTTTTTATAGGTCAGGTTGGCCGCGCGCACATCCGCCTGCGCGTTGAACCCAAATGTCACAACGCGGCGATCCGTAATTTTTCCCACCAGCGCCTGAACTTCGGGGTGGTCAGTGCAGCACACGGCCAGCCCGTAGAACGGGATGTTGGACACGAAATCCAGAAACCCCTTGCGCAGGTTTTCAATCGTCCCCCAATGTTCCATGTGTTCGGGGTCGATATTGGTGACAATCGCAATCGTCGCAGGCAGCCGGTTAAAGGTGCCGTCGCTTTCATCCGCTTCGACCACCATCCATTCGCCTTCGCCCATCCGGGCGTTGGACCCATAGGCATGAATGATCCCGCCATTGATCACGGTCGGGTCCACCCCGCCCGCATCCAGCAGCGTCGCCACCATCGTCGTGGTGGTCGTCTTGCCATGCGTTCCGGCCACGGCGATATTGGATTTCAGGCGCATCAGTTCGGCCAGCATTTCCGCCCGGCGCACAACGGGCAGGCCCAAACGGCGGGCCTCGTCCAGTTCCGGATTGCCCGGCTTGATGGCGCTGGAAATCACGATCACTTCGGCCCCGGCCAGATTTTCAGCCCGCTGCCCCTCGAAGACAGTGGCCCCCATCCCGGCCAGACGGTCGGTGATCTTGCTGGTTTTCAGGTCACTGCCCTGCACGCTGTAACCGTGGTTCAGCAGCACTTCGGCGATGCCGGACATGCCAATGCCACCGATCCCCACAAAATGAATCGGGCCTACATCGGTGGGCAGCTTGGTTGCAGCGTTCATGTCGTCAGTCCTTCTTTGCCAGCGCCTCGACCATGCTGACCAGTTCCTGTGTCGCTTCGGGTTTACCGCAGCTAAGCGCGGCATGGGCCATCATCTGCGCCCCCCGAGGATTGGTCAGCACCGCAGCTATTTGCTCTGCCAGCGTAGAAACCTCAAGCCGGTTTTCCGGGATCAGGATCGCCGCCCCGGCGTCAACCAGCCCACGGGCATTGGCGGTCTGGTGGTCCCCCGTCGCCGCCGCGAACGGCACAAGGATGGAAGGCCGCCCAATCACCGAAATATCCGCCACGCTGGACGCGCCCGACCGCGAGATCACCAATTGCGCCTCGCTCATCCGTGCGGGAACATCATTGAAAAACGGCTGCACATCCGCCGCGATCCCGTGATCTGCATAAAACCGGGTGACACGTTCGTGATCTTCGTCCCGCGCCTGATGGCTAACGCGGATATATTGCAACAGATCCGGCGGCAGGGCCGCAATCGCGCCCGGCACCACATCCGACAGGATGCGCGCCCCCTGCGATCCGCCCATCACAAGGATCGACATCGGGTATTCCCCCGGCGTGATATAGGCCGCCCCCGCACGATCATGCACGGCCTTGCGCACGGGGTTGCCGGTATGCACACCCTCGACCCCTTCGGGCAGGGTGGTCGGCCATGTTCCACAGGCCACGACATCTACGCGCTTGGCAAAAATCTGGTTCACCCGGCCCAGAATACCGTTCTGTTCATGGATCATCCGGGGCAGTCGCAACAGCGTTGCCGCCCCGATGGCCGGGATTGACGGATAGCCACCAAACCCCACCACGGCCACGGGCTTGTCCCGCGTCATGCGCAGGGTCATCCCCAACACGCCGCCCAGTACGCGGAACGGCACCGCCAGCTTTGCCAGCGCCCCCCCACGGGCAAAGGTCGCGCTGGAGACCTGTTCGATCTCTACCGTATGCGGAAACCCGCCGGTATAGCGCGCGCCGCGCGCATCGGTGGACAGCTTCACCCGCCAGCCCTTGCGCAGCATCGCCTCGGCCAAGGCTTGCGCGGGGAACATATGGCCGCCAGTCCCCCCGGCGGCAATGATCAGCAACGGCTGATTGGTCATCTGAAACGTCCCCGCAGAATATCCCCGATTTCGCCTTGGGGGCGGGTTCGGGTGAACGCCAGCAACATGCCCACGGCAATCCCCCCCGCAATCAGGGACGAGCCACCATAGCTGACAAAGGGCAACGTCATACCCTTGGCGGGCAGCAGGCGCACAGCCACGCCCATGTTGATCATGGCCTGCACCCCGAACATCGCCGCCAGCCCGGTTCCGGCCAAACGGATGAACGGATCACGTTCCCGCATCAGGCGGAAAAACGACCGCACCACGATGATCATATACAACACCAGAATCAGCAGAACCAAAATCAGCCCGTATTCTTCGGCGGCCACCGCGATGATGAAATCCGTATGCGCATCGGGCAGTGACCATTTCACTTCGCCCTCGCCCACGCCGACACCGAAAAACCCGCCTTCCTGAATGGCATTGGTGGCATAGCCCAATTGCGTGCGCGGGTCGATGTCCGGGGACAGAAAGCCATCAATCCGGCGCGCGAAGTGCTGGGAATTGTTATAGGCGAAGGTTCCGGCCAATACCGCCATTCCCGCCATGCCCACCAACAGCACAATCGGCGCACCGGCCACGAAATACATCACGCCCCAGCCAAACAGCACCAGCGATGCCTGCCCGAAATCCGGCTGCAAGGCCAGAATGGTCACGATCACAATCGCCAGAAAAAAGGACCACAACCGCCCCGGCGGGCCGTTGATTTCCTGTGCGGCGGCCATCAGCCAGGCCGCCACGATCACAAAGGCAGGCTTCAGAAATTCAGACGGCTGAACCGAGGCAAACCCCAAACTATACCAACGGGTTGCGCCCTTTCCGAAATCGGTGCCAAGGAACGGCAATCCCAACAGCGCGATGAACGTGGCGATGAATCCAATCACCGCCAGACGCCGTACCATGATCGGCCCCATCATCGACGTGACCAGCATCACCGTCATAGCAACACCACCGAAAAACGCCTGTCGCTGCACATAATGGAACGGCTGGAAACCATTCTTTTCCGCCAGTGGCGGCGAAGCGGCCAACCCCAGCAAAAGCCCCACCCCGAACAGGATCAGGATGCAGGACATCGACCATTTGTCGATTGTCCTCCACCATTTGGGAAGTACGGGTTCGCTTTCCCGCACGGGAACCGAACCATAGACCATTTCCGTCATGGGATACCGCCGTTTCTGCCTCTGCCTGCCCCTTTTGCGGGGTCTGTTGCCCGAAGTTTACCGAAACATGCCGCATCGTGCCAGCGTTAAAAAACAGGTGTCAGCAAGCCCTTGCCAATGGCGCGGAACTCAGGCACCCCCGGCATATGGAATATGATACGCTGATCCTTGGGGCCGGTGCGGCCGGTTTGATGTGCGCGGCCCATGCGGGCGGGCGCTGTCTGGTGCTGGATCACGCCAAGGCCGCAGGCGAAAAAATCCGCATTTCCGGGGGTGGGCGCTGCAATTTCACCAATATGTATGCCGAACCGGGGAATTTCCTGTCTGCCAATCCACATTTCGTAAAATCGGCGCTGGCGCGATATACGCAGTGGGATTTTCTGGATCTGGTGAACCGCCACGGCATCGCATGGCATGAAAAGACGCTGGGGCAGTTGTTCTGCGATGGTTCGGCCAAGCAAATCGTGGCGATGCTGATGGACGAAGCCGCCAAAGCCGATGCCGCCGTCTGGCTGGAGGCCGGGATTGTCGAGGTTGCCCAAGACGACATCGGCTTTCTCGTGGTCACGGAACGCGCCGGAAAACGCCGCACTGTCCGCGCGCAAAATCTGGTCATCGCCACCGGCGGCAAATCCATCCCCAAAATGGGCGCGACCGGGCTGGCCTATGACATTGCGAAACAATTCGGGCTGTCCGTCACCGAAACCCGCCCCGGTCTGGTGCCGCTGACATTCGCCGAAAAACGCTTTGCCGCGCTTGCCGGGCTGTCATTGCCAGCGCAGGTATCCGCGGGCGGCGCCAACTTTGACGAAGGCTTGTTATTCACCCATCGCGGCTTGTCCGGCCCCGCGATTTTACAAGCGTCATCCTATTGGCACGAGGGAGAGCGGATTACAGTCAATCTGCTGCCTTCAGTCGACGCGTTCGCGGCACTGAAAGCACAGCGACAAGCTGCGGGGCGGCGCAATTTGGGTACGGTTCTGGCACAGATGATGCCAGCCAGACTGGCCGATTTCATCGTTCAGGACTGGGGGCTAAGCGGCAATCTGGCGGATCAGTCCGATGCTGCTTTGCGCGATCTGGCAAACCGTTTGCACGATTGGGATTTGCTGCCCGCAGGGTCCGAAGGCTATCGCACCGCCGAAGTCACACTGGGCGGGGTGGATACGGCGGGGCTGAATTCCGCAACGATGGAAGCCAAAACCGTTCAGGGGCTTTATTTCATCGGGGAAGCGGTGGATGTCACCGGCTGGCTGGGCGGGTTCAATTTCCAATGGGCATGGTCATCGGGCTGGGCCGCAGGCACCGCGATCAAGGCCCGGATGCGAGGGATACCACAGGCCTGACCCCGCGCCGGGATCAGGCGCCCCCCAGCGCCGCGCGAACGCGAGCCGTGAAATCGTCGCCGCGTTGCTCAAAATTATCGTATTGGTCGAAACTGGCCGCCGCAGGCGCCAGAAGAACGGTATCGCCCTCCTCGGCCTCAGCCATCGCATGGGTCACAGCGGTTTCCATGTCGGTGCAAATCTCGGCCTCGACCCCGGTCAGTTGCAGCGCGAAATGCGCCGCCTCGCGCCCGATCACATAGGCCTTCTTCACTGATCCCAGCGCATCCAACAAGCCGCCCAGACCGCCCTCTTTTTCCAGCCCGCCACAAATCCAGCGGATGTTATCAAAGGCACACAAGGCTTTGGCCGCGCTGTCCACATTGGTGGCTTTGCTGTCATTGACATAACGCACCCCGCCCGCCTGCGCGATGGTCTGGCTGCGGTGTGGCAGACCGCCAAAGCTGTGGAACGCATCCTCGATCACACGCGGGGACAGGCCCAGCGTGCGGCACGCAGCATAGGCGGCACAGGCGTTTTGATGGTTATGCGCCCCCGGCAAGCCCTGCACCCCGCGCAGATCAATAGACGCGGCCTGCCGTCCCTTGCGATATTCTGACAAGAACCCCTTGCGGGCAAAAACCTGCCAGCCCGGCCCGGTCAGCTTTTGATCAGCCGAAACACGGATCACCCGATCGTCAGCCGCCCCTTCGGACAGTTGGTTCGCCAGATAGCGGCCTTCGTTTTCATCCACGCCGATCACGGCACGGTCTGGCCCACCTTCGGCGAACAGGCGGCGTTTGGCTGCGAAATAGCCCCCCATGCCGCCGTGGCGGTCCAGATGATCCGGCGACAGGTTGGTAAACACCGCCACATCCGGCGTCAGGGCGCGGGCCAGATCGGTTTGATAGCTGGACAGTTCCAACACAACAACGCCGCCATCTTCGGGCGGGTCGATGTCCAGCACGCCGCGCCCGATATTCCCCGCCAGTTGCGCGGGTTTGCCCGCTTCGGTCAGGATATGATGGATCAACGCCGAGGTGGTGGATTTCCCATTCGATCCCGTCACGGCAATGACACGGGGGGGCGTATCGTGTTCGGCCCAATCCGCTGTGGCGAAAGACCGGAAAAACAGACCAATATCATTGTCCACCGGCACACCGGCCGCCCAGGCGGCGGCAATCACGCGGTTAGGGTCCGGGTACAGATGCGGGATGCCGGGGCTGACGATCAGGCTGGCAATGTCGTCGAACGCGCCATGTTTCAGCAAATCAGCGGTGACGAACCCTTCGGCCTCGGCCTTTTCGCGGGCGGCGGGGTTGTCGTCCCAACACACCGGGATCGCGCCACCGGCCTGCAAGGCGCGGGCCGTTGCCAACCCCGAACGCCCCAGCCCCAGAACGGCAACCTTTGCGCCAGCGAAACCTTGTACCGGGATCATTCTATCTCTCCACGCGCGGGGCGTCCGAAACCGGAACGCCGCCGCCTGTTCTTTCTTGGTTCAAATATCCATTGCGCAGCACCGCCACGGGCGCAAGCGCCAATGGATCAGCGCACCTTCAGCGTGGCCAGCCCGATCATGGCAAGGATCAGTGCAATAATCCAAAAACGGATCACGATCTGCGGTTCGGCCCAGCCCTTTTTTTCGTAGTGGTGGTGGATCGGGGCCATCAGGAACACGCGTTTGCCGGTGCGTTTGAAGTAAAGCACCTGAATGATCACGCTCAATGCCTCGACCACGAACAACCCGCCAACGATGGCCAGCACGATTTCGTGTTTGGTGGCAACAGCAATCGCCCCCAAGGCACCGCCCAACGCCAGTGATCCGGTATCCCCCATGAACACAGCCGCAGGCGGCGCGTTATACCACAGGAAGCCAAGACCGCCGCCCACCAGCCCGGCCACGAAGATCAGGATTTCACCCGTGCCGGGGACATAATGCACCTCTAGGTATTCGGTGAAATCGACCCGGCCCACGGCATAGGCGATCACCCCCAGCGTGGCGCTGGCAATCATCACCGGCATAATCGCCAGCCCGTCCAGACCATCGGTCAGATTCACAGCATTTGCCGCACCGACGATCACGATCATGGAAAACGGAATGAACAACACGCCCAGATTGATCAGGGTATTTTTGAAAATCGGCAGGGCCAGTTGATATTGCAGCGCCTCGGGGTGGTAGGACGCCGCCCAGAACCCGGCAATCCCGGCAATCAGAAACCCCAGCGCCAAACGTACCTTGCCCGGTACGCCATTGGTGTTTTGTTTGGACACTTTGGCATAATCATCGGCGAACCCGATCAGCCCAAAGGACATGGTGACAAACAGAACCAGCCAGACAAAGGGATTATCCAGCCGCGCCCAAAGCAGCGTCGACACCACCAGCGCCGACAGGATCAACAGCCCGCCCATCGTGGGGGTTCCTGCCTTGGCAAAATGGCCTTCGGGGCCGTCATCGCGGATCGGCTGGCCCTTGCCCTGTTTGCGGCGCAAGACGTTGATCAAAGGCTGACCAAAGATAAAGCCAAAAATCAACGCCGTCATAAACGCCCCGCCAGACCGGAAGGTGATGTAGCGAAACAGGTTAAAGATGTCGCCACCATCTGACAGCTCGGTCAGCCAATAGAGCATATATTCAGTCCTTCCAGTGTGGCCTTGATCGTTCGGTTATTCGGGTTGCCGCGCCCCTTGGCCCAGTTTTTTGATGGCGTCAACAACAAGCGAAACTTTGCTGCCCTTCGACCCCTTCACCAACACAACGTCACCGGCATCAATCAGCCGATGGGCGCGTTTTGCCATTTGTCCGGCGTCTTCGGTCCAGTCGCCACGTTTTGCAGCGGGCAGATTTTTCCACAGCGAATGCATTCGGGGACCAACGCAATGGATCATGTCGATGGCCTGCACAAAGGGCAAATTAGCCACGGATTCATGCAGGGCGATTTCATCGGGACCAAGTTCCAGCATATCGCCCAAAACAGCAACGCGCCGCCCCTTAGCGACACGACCCAGCCCATCCGTGGGGCGGGCGGCGGCCAGCACCTCCAGCGCGGCGGCCATTGAGGTGGGGTTGGCATTGAACGCGTCGTCGATCAGGTCCAGCGCCTGTTCTTCCTGTAGCTTGTCCAGTTGCACCTTTTCGCGGAAACCGCGCCCGGCGGGTGGCACCCATTGGGCAATGTCATTGGCGGCCATCGTGGTATCCAGACGCAATGCCTGCGCCACAGCCATGACACCCATCGCGTTCACCGCGAAATGGCGGCCTGCGGCCATGACCTTGAACAACACGGGTTTACGCCATGCGCGGCCCTGCGCCACGGTCACGTCATCGACAAGCTGGATATTGGTCAACCGATGGTGGTTTCGCGCCGCTTCGCCAAAGGTCAGAACCCGTTTGGCATAGCGTTTGGCGGTGTCGATCAGGATCGGGCTGGTGGACAGATCGCCGTTGACCACAGCCACCCCGCGCGGTTCCAGCCCGGTGAAGATCGCGGCCTTTTCATGGGCAATCCCGTCAATGTTTTCAAAGGCTTCCAGATGCGCAGCGGCAACGGTCGTGATCATTGCCGCATGCGGGCGGGCCAGTTGGGCCAGCGGGGCGATTTCCCCCGGATGGTTCATACCGATTTCGATCACGGCATATTGCGTATCCTGCGGCATCCGCGCCAGCGTCAGCGGCACACCCCAATGGTTGTTGTAGCTGGCCTCGGCGGCATGGGTGCGGCCCTGCCCCCCCAGCACCACACGCAGCATTTCCTTGGTCGAGGTTTTGCCGACCGATCCAGTCACCGCCACAACGCGGGCCTTGCTGCGGGCACGGGCGGCGCGGGCCAAATCCTCTAACCCTGCCAGAACATCGGGAACGACCAGCAGCGGCGCATCCGGGGCAACCCCATCGGGAATGCGGCTGACCAGCGCGGCAGCGGCCCCGTTCGCCAATGCCTGCGCCACGAAATCATGGCCGTCACGGGCTGCGGTCAGCGCCACGAACAAATCCCCCGGCCGAAGCGTGCGGGTGTCGATGGACACGCCATTGACCTGCCAGTCAGCGGTGACACGCCCGCCAGTGGCGGCGGCGGCGTCTTTTGCAGTCCACAGCGTCATGCCAATCCCCCATCCAGCGCCATCACAGCCACGCTGGCCTGTTCCACATCATCAAAGGGCAGCACATCGTCGCCCACGGTTTGCCCGGTTTCATGCCCCTTGCCCGCAATCAGCAGCGCATCGCCCGGCCCCAGCGCATCGACACCGCGCAAGATGGCCTCGGCCCGATCGCCGATTTCCAGCGCGTCGGGGCAGCCCATCAGCACCGCCTGACGGATCACGGCAGGGTCTTCGGAGCGGGGATTATCATCGGTCACGATCACCAGATCGGCGTTTTCCGCCGCCGCCTGCCCCATCAGCGGGCGCTTGGTGGTGTCACGGTCGCCGCCCGCCCCGACAATTGCAATCAGGCGGCCCATCACATGCGGGCGCAGCGCCGTTAAGGCCGTCGCCACCGCATCCGGCGTGTGGGCATAGTCCACAAAGACAGACGCACCATTGCCCCGGCTGGCCGCCAGTTGCATCCGCCCCCGCACCGTGGACAGGCGCGGCAAGGTTTCAAACACCGCTTCGGGTTCTTCGCCGCAGCCGATCACCAGCCCGGCAGCCAGCAGCACGTTTTCCGCCTGAAACCCGCCGATCAGCGGCAACGATGACAGGTAAGTTTCCCCCTCATAGGAAAAGCGGATTTGCTGCCCCGTGGCATCGAACCGCTGCCCCAGCAGACGCAAGCGGGCCTCGGGGCTGCGCCCCACCGAAATCACAGCCTGCCCGCGCGCACCTGCGATACGCGCCATCAACGGGCCTTTGGGATCGTCGATATTGATCACGGCCACACCATCCTCGGACAGCACGCGATCAAACAACCCGGCCTTGGCATCGAAATACGCATCAAAACTGGCGTGGTAATCCAGATGGTCCTGCGTGAAATTGGTGAACCCCGCCGCGCGTAAATTCACCCCATCCAACCGCCGTTGGGCCAGCCCGTGACTGGACGCCTCCATCGCGGCATGGGTCACACCGGCGTGGGCGCATTCGGCCAGCAGCCGGTGCAGGGTAATCGGTTCGGGCGTGGTGTGTTTCAGCGGGGCCTGATAGGCGCCTTCAACGCCCGTGGTCCCCAGGTTCACCGCGTCATGTCCCAGTTCGGTCCAGATCATCCGCGCGAAAGTAGACACCGAGGTTTTGCCATTGGTCCCCGTCACCGCCACCATGATCGGCGGCTGCGCCCCAAACGACAGCGCGGCGGTATAGGCCAAAGTTTGACGCGGGTCTTCTGCGATCACCAGCGCCACATCCGGGGCCGCGGCCAGCACGTCCGCGGCCAGCCTCGCGCCTTCCGCATCTGTCAGAATGGCGACCGCGCCCCGTTCTATTGCAGACGCGACAAAATTCGCACCGTGGATTTTTGTCCCCGGCAAGGCCGCAAACAAGAAGCCGGGGGCGACCAGACGGTTATCCACGGCCAATCCGGCCACACGCGGATTACGCCCCCCCTGCGCTGTCAGTCCAAGTGCGGAGAGTGTTTTGACTTGCGCTGACATGCCCTGCCCTTTCGGCTTAGTTTGATGTCAGCGTTATACCAGCCGCACCACCGGGTTCAATTGCGGGTCGCAATCCCAAAAGCGGCGCAACGCGGCGGATCATTTCGGCGGCCACCGGCACAGCCGTCCAGCCCGCCGTGCGGCGGGGTTCCGGCCCGGTGGTTTCCACGGGTTCATCCAATGTCACCACCAGCACATATTTGGGATCACTGGCCGGGAACATGGATGCAAAAGTGGCAATCACCTTGTCATCGTAATAGCCCCCGCCGTTTTCCTTTGGCTTGTCGGCTGTGCCGGTTTTCCCCGCAACTTCGTAGCCTGCCACCTCGCCAAAGGATGCCGTACCTTCGGTCACGACTTTGCGCAGCATGATGCGCGAGGCCTCGGCGGCCTTGGCGGACATGACGCGTTCACCTTTTGGGGGAACAGGCTGACGCAAAACCGTAGGTTTGATCCGGTAGCCGCCATTGGCAATCATTGCATAGGCTGTCGCCAGATGCAGCGGCGTCGCAGACAGGCCGTGACCATAAGAAATCGTCATAGTCGACAGTTCCGACCAGTTCGGTGGCAGCAATGGTTTCCCGCCTCCGGCCTCGGTGATCTCCAACGGGGTGGGGTCGAAAAAGCCCAGCTTTTTCATGAACTCCTGCTGGCGTACCGTGCCGATCATCTGGGCGATGCGGGCCGTCCCGATATTCGAGGATTTCACGATCACCTTGGTCACGGTCAGCTTATTGCCGTAATTGTGGAAATCGCGGATGCGGAATTTGCCCCAGCGCAGCGGGCCACGCGTGTCAATTTCGGTTTCAGCGTTCACAAGCCCCAGTTCGATCGCCTGCGCCGTGGCAAAGATCTTGAAGGTGGACCCCAGTTCATACACGCCCTGCACGGCCCGATTAAACAACGGACTGTCCGAAGCATGACCCTGCACAGCCGGACGGGGGCGGTCGTTGGGGTCGAAATCAGGCAGGGACACCAGCGAAATCACCTCGCCGGTGTGGACATCCATCAATACAGCAGCGGCCCCCTTGGCGTTCATCAGGCGCATTCCGCCTTCCAACACCTGTTCGGTCGCGTCCTGCACCGCCAAATCCAACGAAAGCATCAGCGGTTTATCTGCACGGGCGGGATCGCGCAGCCGCTCGTCAAACATACGTTCGATCCCTGCAACGCCGATAACTTCGGCTGCGCTGACATCCTCGACACCAAAGCTGGCCCCGCCCAGCACATGCGCCGCCAATCGGCCATTCGGATACAGCCGCATTTCGCGCGGCCCAAACAGCAGACCCGGTTCGCCGATGTCATGCACAGCCTGTTTTTGTTCCGGGCTAAGCTTGCGGCGCAGCCAGATAAATTTGCGCTTGCCGGTAAAGTCGCGCAACAGGCGGTCTTCGTTTAGTTCAGGGAACATCGCCGCCAATTCACGGGCCGCGCGGGCCGGATCAATCATAATCGGCGGCTTGGCATATAGCGAATAAGTTTCAATATTCGTCGCCAAAATACGGTTCTGCCGATCCACAATGTCAGCGCGCTGCGCGCGGATCGAAGCCCCCGCCGCATAGACCTGTGGTTCTGCCGGGTCGGTCGAGGCCAGAACCCCCATGCGAAACCCGATCACCGCATAGGCCACGCAAAAAACAGCGGCCAGCAACAACAGGCGACTTTCGGCGCGTTGGCGGGCGCGGTCACGCATGGCTTCGTGGCGCAGGCGGATATTTTCACGTTCGATTGCGTCGGGGTTTTCGCCCTTATTGCGGGCCTCAAGGATACGGGCCAGCGGGCGCAGCGGGGTGCGGATCATGGCCGCGCCCCCGCAGCCGAGGACACTTCGACACCTTCGGTCAGGACCGGCAGGCCCGGTTGCGGCGGGTACGCCACCTGATCAACGCGCCCGAACTGTTCTGGGGCAAAGGGCATCAAACCCAGCCGATCGTAATTCAGCGCAGCCAGTTCTCGCAGCCGTTCAGGCCGGTTCAGATAGGCCCATTCCGCCCGCAGCATACCCAGACGGGCGCGCGATTCCGCAATCTGCCGGTGCAACTTGCTGGCATGATCCAATGCCGCCTGTGTCTGGTAATTTTCGCGATACGCCCAGAAGGCCAGACCAATCACACCAAGGGCAGTCAGAACATAAAAAACGCTACGCATTATCGTTTCCCCTTGCTCAGCATCGGCATACCAAGCTGTTTACGATCCGTTTCCCCCGGCGCTGCGGCGGTGCGGATTGCCACGCGCAGCTTCGCGCTGCGGGCACGCGGGTTTTCGGCCAGTTCCTGATCGTCGGGACCGATGGCCTTGCGCGTGGTCTGTTCGAACTGGGCGGGTGTATCGTGCGCTTCGGGCGCATAACGGTTGCCGCCGGATTTCCCCGCGCGGGACTGAAAAAACCGTTTCACCATCCGATCTTCGATGGAATGGAAGGTCACAACCGCCAGTTTTCCGCCGGGTTTCAGCGCCCGTTCGGCCGCTTCCAGCCCACCGACCAATTCGCCATATTCATCGTTCACCGCAATGCGCAACGCCTGAAAGCTGCGGGTCGCCGGATGGGATTGCCCCGGTTTGACACGCGGCAGGATACGCTCAATCAACCCGGCCAGTTGCAACGTGGTGGTAAAGGGCTGGGTTTCACGATCCTTCACGATGGCACGGGCGATTTTGCGGCTGGCGCGTTCTTCGCCATAGGCAAACAGGATGTCGGCCAGATCGGATTCGCTGGCGGTATTCACCAGATCAGCCGCCGACGGGCCGGACTGGCTCATCCGCATATCCAGCGGGCCGTCTTTCATAAAGGAAAAGCCACGTTCGGCCATATCCAACTGCATCGAGCTAACACCCAGATCCAACACCACGCCGTCCAGATCGCTGGCATATTCATCCAGTTTGGAAAACACGCCCTGCACCAGCTCCAGCCGGTCGCCATATTCCCCCGCCCAAGGCGCGGCCATTTCAAAGGCCAGCGGATCACGGTCCACACCGATCACCTTGTCCGCGCCAGCGGCCAGCAATCCGCGCGTATATCCGCCTGCGCCAAAGGTGCCGTCCAGCCAAACCCCGGAAACAGGCGCGACCGCTTTCAAAAGCGGCCGCAACAAAACAGGAATATGAGGGGCGGCGCTGTCACCGGATGGCATGGCTCAAATCTCCTCTTCCTCGTCCAGCAGCGACAGGGGATCGGCATCCGGCCCCATTTCGGCCAGCCACTCTTCGGCCAGACGGGCGCTTTCGCCCTCGAATGTTTCGGGCTTCCAAATCTCGAAGGTTTCACCCTTGCCCGCGAAATAGGCCATGCCGTCCAGCGCGATTTTATCCCGCAGCATTTGCGGCAAAACGAACCGACCGTCGTTATCCAGTTCGGTCGGGCGGGCCATGTTCAGGATCAGGTGTTCCATCAGCTTGCGCCGTTTGGACCCGCGCGGCAAAGCACGGATTTCCTGCGCCAGATCGCGGAACCCTTCGTAAGTATAGACAATCAACTGTTTCTGAGAGGCATGACCGTAAACGATCACCATGCGGGGGCGGCCTGTGGTTGCGGCCTGCGGATCGCCCTCGGTCAGTTCATGACGAAAATCGGCAGGGATCGACACGCGTCCCTTTCCGTCCACCTTGAAGGTGTGTTCGCCTATGAACATGCCGGCCAATGCGGCGCTCCTTCTTCCGTCCCGATCCCCAGATGCCTTAGTCCCCTACGGAAAACGGCGGATTGAGCTGCTGCCACTGCCCAATCCGCCGCCCTCGTCCCGCCTAGCGGGGTATGTCCAGCTGCGCGCGCCACCTGGGGGGATGTCTGCTCGCCCGCGCGCCGGATCTCTTGGTTCGATGAAAGCGGATGCCTGTATGAAACCTGATTTTTATTATGGTTCGGGGTCTTGCTGCCCCATCTACCCGTTCTCATCTGATGGATTAGAATTGGCATGGGAATTCATGGAAATCAACAGGAATTCTTGGGACACAGCCACAAGCGACGCGAAACACCTGTGGATAATTCTGGGGAAAAGTTCAACTTTACGCGCCGACAATGGCACAAATTGACCGTAAATCCGAAATTAACACTAAATATAGACGCGCACACCTATCCCAGAAAATTCCCATAGTTTCCCGAAATTTTCCCAGATTTAGCGGCATAGGCAGAAAACAGAGCGGCGCACACCGGCCATTTCTGGCCGAAACACCCCGGTTCGTCGGGAAATTCAAGGGAAAGTGATTCGGAATACGCGCAAGAGGAAATGGGGAATGTGCATCGGGTGCCATGAAATCCCGGTCACGGCAGCCAGTGCCATGAATTCCCAGAAGTCCCGTAAAATCCCGGCGTCTTCCCGGATGCGTGCCGCGCTGGCCGGATACGGCGGGACTAAAACGGCCTTCCCCCGGTTCTTGACGGGGGAATACCTTGCCCCAGTGGGGCAAGGCAGGTCATGAGACAGCAAGCTTAGGCCATGCCGTCCTTGATCAAACGCTGAGCCAGGTCCGCATAGGCGCGGGCCATATCGCTATCCCCCGCAGCAATTGGGGTGCCTGCATCCCCGGCCAGACGCGTATCCAGATCAATCGGCAATTCCGCCAGCAACGGCGCGCCCAGCTTCGCCGCCTCTTGCGCGACACCACCATGCCCAAAGATATGGGATTCATGTCCGCAGTTGGGACATTTATAGACAGACATGTTTTCAATCAGCCCCAGAACCGGCGTGTGCAGGGTGTTGAACATATCAATCGCCTTGCGGGCATCAATCAATGCGACGTCCTGTGGCGTGGACACTACGATGGCCCCGGACAGTTGGGTTTTCTGGCACAAGGTTAACTGAATATCGCCAGTGCCGGGCGGCAGGTCGATAATCATCACGTCCAGTTCCCCCCACTGCACCTGCCCCAACATCTGCTGCAAGGCTCCCATCAGCATCGGGCCGCGCCAGATCACAGCCTTGTCCGGGTCCATCATCATACCGATGGACATCAACGTGACCCCATGCGCGTGCAGGGGCAGGATGGTTTTGCCATCCGGGCTGGCCGGGCGCTTGGTGGTTCCCATCATACGTTGCTGTGACGGACCATAAATATCAGCATCCAGCAAACCAACACGACGGCCCTGTTTGGCCAGCGCCACCGCCAGATTGGACGATACCGTGGACTTGCCCACCCCGCCCTTGCCCGAGCCAACGACGATGATCTTGTCCACCCCTGCCGGTTTGGTCGGCCCGGCCTGCGGCGTGGGATGGCCGCCGATTTTCAGGCTGGGGGCGGGTTTCTGCGGGGCGGCGGCGGGGCCATGTGCAGTCAGCACAACGCTGCATTTATCCACCCCCGACAGGGCAGCCACACCTCGTTCGGCGGCAGCCCGCAGCGGTTCCATCCGGCGCGCCATATCCGGGCTGGGGGCTTCGATCACAAAACGGACCGTGCCACCATCGATTCCCAAAGCACGCACCATATCGCGCGAAATCAGGGTGCCCCCATCGGGCAATTCGATCTGCGCAAGCACCTGTTCGACCTGCTGGCGGGTGACGGACATGGGTTACTCCTGTGTAAAAACGTTAGGTCAGTTGCCGCATAGGTGACGCATTTTTATGCAGAAGCAAGCCCAAGCGCCGTGGCTGCGGCGAAAAATATCGCCCTTCCCCCTGTAAAATAACGCCATTCAGGCAAGCTGACGATAGGTCAACAATACTTATGCATTTTGCGCATAGCCGCAATGCAGCATAATCCATTGTGCAGTCGCAGCAAAAACGTATCTTAGTCCCAACAGCGCAACACACGGCGCAAACGAAACACAGACGAAAGAGACGACAATGGCATACGCATCGGATATCCGCACCGCAAATGGTGGCCTTGCTGATCGTTTCGCCGCCCTGACGAAAGACTTGGGCGCGCGTTACGCCCGCTACAAAACCTACCGTGCAACGCTGAACGAACTGGCAGCGCTAAGCGACGCAGAACTGCGTGACTTGGGCCTGTGCCGCGCTCAGGTCCGGTCGGTCGCATACGAACACGTTTACGACGCACACTAAGATTTCTCTTCGGAAACCCCTCTCCTCCTCCCTGGGGTTTCTGGAACAGCGGTGACATCTCTCCTCCTCCCTGATGTCACCGCACCAAATTCGGACCGAACGGTCCAAACCAGATGCGAACCCTTCCTCCTCCTCCCTGAGGGGTTCGTAGCAAAGAGCGGCGGTCCTCTCTCCTCCTCCCTGAGGACCGCCGCGCTTCACAGAATACGAAGAGCCCTCTCCTCCTCCCTGGGTTTCTTCGTTGTCAAGAGCGGTGGTTCTCTCTCCTCCTCCCTGAGAACCACCGCGCCCTTGACCCAGATACGGTCGCCCTCTCCTCCTCCCTGGGTTGACCGTTGATAAGACGGCGGCGCCCCTCCTCCTCCCTGGGTGCCGCCGTTTTCGTTTTTATCAATCAGAAAAACCTCTCCCGATCCTCAGGCGTCTTTTGCGCCTGAAGTGCGGGGTTTTTGAGTATTTTTGGCAAGATGAAAGCAGGGGGCACGCCCAACGGCACCGGCGCGTCTGGCATTAAGCTTAATCGCGGGTAAGGTTAATCCACCCCGGCACGCGCAGAGCTTGGGTCTTTCTTGGTCAAAATATCCAATTCCGACAGCCGCACCAGGCAGAGCAACCGATCAGAACGGAATATCCTCTGCCCCGGTGACGAACCGGGCAACGACCTTTTTTATCCCGGCCTTTTCAAAAGCGATTTCCAACTTATCGCCTTCGATCCCTTCGACGGTGCCATAACCGAATTTCTGATGAAACACCCGATCCCCCAGCGTATGACTGCTGGTGGCGGTGACGTCGATAATCGTTTGGCCACGCGGTTGGCTGACCCTGCGCGATCCAGCGCGGTCCTGCATCCGTTTCCAGCCGGGCGAGTTATAAACATCTGCCGATGCCGCCTGCTGTTCCACGCGGCTGTCAAAACTGGCCGCAGGCCGCGCCGCGCCGTAACCGCCACCATAAAGACCGGGGGGTGTCAGCACCTCCACATGGTCTTCGGGAAGTTCGTCGATGAAACGCGAGGGAAGCTGCGATTGCCATTGCCCGAAGACACGGCGGTTGCCCGCAAAGGAAATCGTGCAAATTTCCTCGGCCCGCGTAATGCCGACATAGGCAAGGCGGCGCTCTTCCTCCAGCCCTTTCAGGCCGGTTTCGTCCATTGAACGCTGCGAGGGGAACAGCCCATCCTCCCACCCCGGCAAGTAAACCACGGGAAATTCCAGCCCTTTGGCGGCGTGCAGGGTCATGATGCTGACCTTTTCGCCGTCTTCGCCCCGATCATTATCCATGATCAGGCTGACATGCTCCAAAAAGCCCTGAAGATTTTCAAAGCCTTCCAGCGCCTTCACCAGTTCCTTGAGGTTTTCCAAACGGCCCGGCGCTTCGGGGGTTTTGTCATTCTGCCACATCGCGGTGTAGCCGGATTCGTCCAGAATGATCTGAGCGAGTTCAACATGGCTAACCTCGGGTTCACCAAAGCGGGGTTGTGGCGGCAGATCCAGGCCATCGTCCAGCACCGCTTCGTCCGCCTCATCATAGGCAATGACCGGGCCGCGCGTCATATCGGACCAGCGGGCCAGACCATCCACCAACTGACGTAGGGCCGCGCCGCCCTTGCCCTTGATCGCCCCGTCCTGCACCGCGCTTCGCGCCCCTTCCAGCAGGCTGGTGCCATTGGCGCGGGCAATCGTCTGAATGGTTTGCTGCGCCTTATCGCCCAACCCGCGTTTGGGGGTGTTCACGATCCTTTCAAACGCCAGATCGTCACTGGGCGATGTGACCAGACGGAAATAGGCCATCGCATCGCGAATCTCCATCCGTTCATAGAAACGGGGGCCGCCGATGACGCGATAAGGCAGACCGATGGTCAGAAAACGATCCTCGAACGCGCGCATCTGGTGGCTGGCACGCACCAGAATGGCGATTTCATCCAGCCCGTAGGGGCGCAATCCACGCGTGCCGCGTTGCAGGGATTCGATGTCTTCACCGATCCAGATCGCTTCTTGCTCGCCATCCCAATGACCGATCAGACGCAGCTTTTCGCCGCCTTCGGCATCGGTCCACAGGGTTTTGCCAAGGCGGCCTTCATTGCCCTTAATCACATTCGAGGCCGCCGCCAGAATATGCGCGGTCGAGCGGTAATTCTGTTCCAGACGGATCACGGCAGCGCCGGGGAAATCCTGTTCAAACCGCAGGATATTGCCCACTTCGGCCCCGCGCCAGCCATAGATCGACTGATCGTCATCGCCCACGCAGCAGATGTTTTTATGCCCCCCCGCCAGCAAGCGCAGCCACAGGTATTGGGCCACGTTGGTATCCTGATATTCGTCCACAAGGATGTAGCGGAACCAGCGGCGATATTGGTCCAGAATGTCGGAGTGTTTCTGGAAAATCGTCACCATATGTAGCAGCAGATCGCCGAAATCGGTGGCGTTCAGTTCAATCAGGCGGCGCTGATATTGGTCATAGAGTTCGATACCGCGATGATTAAAAGCCCCCGCATCGGCGGTGGACACCTGCGCCGGGGTCAGAGCGCGGTTTTTCCAATCGTCAATGATTCCGGCCAGCAACCGGGGCGGCCAGCGTTTTTCATCAATTTTGTTGACCTGAATCAGTTGCTTCAGCAGGCGCAACTGATCGTCTGTGTCCAGAATGGTGAAGTTGGATTTCAGCCCCACCAGTTCAGCGTGGCGACGCAGCAGTTTCACACAGACCGAATGGAACGTACCCAGCCAGCGCATACCTTCGACGGTACGGCCCAACAAATGCCCGACACGGTCCTTCATTTCCCGCGCAGCCTTGTTGGTGAAGGTCACGGCCAGAATCTCATTCGGCTGGGCGCGACCCGTGGTCATCAGATGGGCAATCCGCGCGGTCAGCGCCTTGGTCTTCCCAGTCCCCGCCCCGGCCAGCATCAGCACCGGCCCGTCCAGCGTTTCAACCGCCTGCCGTTGCGCGGGGTTCAACCCGTCCAGATAGGGCATAGGCCGCGCGGCCATCGCGCGGGCGGACAGCGAAGCGCCTTCGAAGGCGTCATATTCGTCAAACTGGCTCATGCGCACAATCTAACGGGCCGCGTGGTCGAGATAAAGATGCGTTCTATTTTTGTTCACATTAATTTTGGATACGGAACAATCGGTGGCCTCCGATGCGGAAACAGATGTGGCGGGCGGGTCGGGTCAGGGGGCGCTGCCCCCTTGGGGGAAATCTGCGACTTCCAAACCCCGGAGTATTTTTCATCAGAAAGAAGGCAAAAGGGCAGCCTGAAATGGTTTCGCGCTGTGCGCCGGAAAATACGAGAGAGCGAGCGGCGGGGGCTGGACAAATCGGCGTGGTCGGCGGCAAATGCGGGCATGGATCTGTTTCAGAAATACCCCGCGATCAGCGACCTGAAGGCGAAAGCGCGCAAGCGCATTCCTTGGTTTGTGTTTGAATATCTGGATAGCGCGACCGGGGTCGAGGCGACGCAAGCCCGCAACCGCACCAAGCTGGACGAGGTGATGTTAATGCCCTCGATCCTGCATGGCGAGATGGAGATGGATCTGTCCGTCGATCTGTTCGGACGGCGCTATCCGCTGCCTTTTGGGGTTAGCCCGGTGGGGATGTCGGGGCTGTTCTGGCCGGGGGCCGAACGGTTGCTGGCCGCCGAAGCGACGCGGCAGGGTCTGCCCTATGGGCTGTCCACCGTGGCCAGCCGCACCCCCGAAGATGTGGCAGATTGTCTGGACGGTAATGGCTGGTTTCAGGTCTACCCGCCGCGCGATCCGCAGATTCGGGCGGATATGCTGAAACGCGCCAAGGATGCCGGGTTTCACGCACTGGTGTTAACGGTCGATGTGCCCGTCGCCAGCCGCCGCGAACGGCAAACGCGATCCGGGTTGACCAGCCCACCGAAGCTAACGCCACGGTTGCTGACGCAGGTGGCCCGCTGCCCGGCCTGGGCAATGGGAACGGCGCGGCTGGGGATGCCCCGAATGCGGCTGATCGACAGCTATGCCGACAATGTAACGGGGATGAGCTCCACCGAACATGTGGGTTATCTGCTGCGCACCTCGCCCGATTGGGATTACCTGAAGGCGCTGCGCGATGGCTGGGATGGGCCGCTGTTGGTCAAGGGCGTGATGGACGCCCGCGACGTTCCCGCGCTAGAGGCGGCAGGCGTGGACGGCATTTGGGTCAGCAACCATGCCGGGCGGCAATTTGATGGCGCCCCCGCCAGTATCGAAGTGTTACCCGCAATCCGGGCGGCCACCAAATTACCAGTGATCTTTGACAGTGGCATCGAAGGCGGGCTGGACATTCTGCGCGCCATCGCGCTGGGGGCGGATTTCGTGATGATGGGCCGGGCATGGCATTTCGCGCTGGGGGCGCTTGGCGCGAAAGGCCCCGCGCATCTGGTGGATATGCTGCGCAAGGATTTACAGGCCAATATGGGCCAGATGGGAACCCCCGATCTGACTGCGGTTCGCAATCGGCTGATTACGGGTTAATCCGCCGGAACCACGTCTGACGCGGCTTTCAGATCCTTTGGCATGGCGTCAAACGCCTGCTGCGCCGGAACCGTGGGCAGACCCGACGGAATCCAGCCCGTACCGCGCGGGCCGCCAATCATGCCTTCGGTCACGTCCAGAATATTGGTGATGCCGTTTTGCTGAAGCACCTGCATCAGCCTGCCCGTGCGGCTGCCAGTGCGGCAGATAATGGCGATCTGGTGATCCGGGTTGCGCTGAATCGCGGTCATCAGCCAATTGCCGAAATCACGATGCGTCATATCCAGCATCCACGCCCCCTTGGCCACGCCGGTCTGGCCCCATTCCTGCGGGGTGCGCACATCAATCAGGATCAGATTGCCCTGTTGCAGACCTGCATTCGCCTCTTGTGCGGTGATGGTGGTCATGTTCGCATAAGCGGCCACAGGCAGGGCAAAGGTCACGACGCTGGTGGTCAGCAGGGTGCGGCGGGTGATCATTTGTGACATTCCATATTCAAGATGTAATCTCTTTGCCATGCCCCCGCCCCAGACGCAACCAGCCGCGCAATGACGTTTTCGTGCGTAATTGGCCCTTCTGAAATGTTACAAGATTCCTACAATTCCGTAAGAGTGGGTATTGCGCTGCAATGCAGCGAGCCGTTAGCAATACGCAATGACACCGGGACAGATGCCAAGAGGGGAGCCTTCTGATGCCTGATTTCAAAAAAATCCTAATTGCCAACCGTGGGGAAATTGCCATTCGCGTGATGCGGGCAGCGAACGAGCTTGGGAAAAGGACAGTTGCGGTTTATGCCGAAGAGGACAAGCTGGGGCTGCACCGCTTCAAGGCGGACGAGGCATATCGCATTGGCGAAGGTCTGGGGCCGGTAGCGGCGTATCTGAGCATCCCCGAGATCATCCGCGTGGCAAAGGAATGCGGCGCGGATGCGATCCATCCCGGCTATGGCCTGCTGTCGGAAAACCCCGATTTCGTGGACGCCTGCGCCGCGAACGGCATTACCTTTATCGGACCCAAAGCGGAAACCATGCGGGCATTGGGCGATAAGGCCAGCGCGCGCAAGGTGGCGATTGCCGCAGGCGTGCCGGTCATTCCCGCGACCGAAGTTCTGGGCGATGACATGGAGACGATCCGCGCCGAAGCTGCCGAAATCGGCTATCCCCTGATGCTCAAGGCGTCCTGGGGCGGCGGTGGGCGCGGGATGCGCCCGATTTACGGCCCCGAGGAACTGGCCGAAAAGGTGATGGAAGGCCGCCGCGAGGCCGAGGCCGCCTTTGGCAATGGCGAGGGCTATCTGGAAAAGATGATCACCCGCGCCCGCCATGTCGAGGTGCAGATTCTGGGGGACAGCCACGGCGGGATTTACCACCTGTGGGAACGCGATTGTTCAGTCCAGCGCCGCAACCAAAAAGTCGTAGAACGCGCCCCCGCCCCCTATCTGACGCAGGAACAGCGCGAACAGATTTGTGAACTGGGCAAACGCATCTGCCAGCATGTGAATTACGAATGCGCGGGTACGGTCGAATTCCTGATGGATATGGACACTGGCGCGTTCTACTTCATCGAGGTGAACCCGCGTGTGCAGGTCGAACATACTGTCACCGAAGAAGTGACCGGCATCGACATCGTGCAGGCCCAGATCAAGATCGCCGAGGGCAAAACGCTGGCCGAGGCCACCGGCAAGGCCGATCAGGCGCAGATCGTGCTGAATGGTCACGCGCTGCAAACCCGGATCACCACCGAAGACCCGCAAAACAACTTCATCCCCGATTATGGCCGCATCACCGCCTATCGCAGCGCGACGGGTATGGGCATTCGTCTGGATGGCGGCACAGCCTATGCCGGGGGCGTGATCACGCGTTATTATGACAGTCTGTTGGTGAAAGTGACGGCCCACGCCCAAACGCCACAGGCCGCGATTGCCCGGATGGACCGGGCGTTGCGCGAATTCCGTATTCGCGGCGTCAGCACCAATATTGCCTTTGTGGAAAACCTGCTGAAGCACCCCATCTTTTTGTCGAATGAATACACCACGAAATTCATCGACGAAACGCCGGACCTTTTTGATTTTGCCAAGCGGCAGGATCGCGGCACCAAGGTTCTGACCTATATCGCGGACATCACCGTGAACGGCCACCCGGAAACCACCGGCCGCGCCAAACCGGCCGAGGCAAAGCTGCCCCGCCCGCCGCAATCGCAGGCTGCCCCCATCTCCGGCACCCGCAATTTGCTGGAAGCAAAGGGTGCCAAGGCCGTAGCGGACTGGATGCTGGACCAAAAGCGCCTGTTGCTGACCGACACCACCATGCGCGACGGACATCAATCGCTTCTGGCAACCCGAATGCGGTCGATTGACATGATCCGCGTGGCCCCGGCCTATGCCGCGAACCTGCCGGAATTGTTCAGCGTGGAATGCTGGGGCGGCGCAACGTTCGACGTGGCCTATCGCTTCTTGCAGGAATGCCCGTGGCAACGCCTGCGCGACCTGCGCACGGCCATGCCCAACCTGCTGACGCAAATGCTGCTGCGCGCCTCTAACGGCGTGGGCTACACCAATTACCCTGATAACGTGGTACAGGAATTCGTCCGACAGGCAGCAGACACCGGCGTGGATGTGTTCCGTGTGTTCGACAGCCTGAACTGGGTCGAAAACATGCGCGTCGCGATGGATGCGGTGATTGACAGCGGCAAAATCTGCGAAGGCACGATCTGCTATACCGGCGATATTCTGGACCCGGACCGCGCCAAATATGACCTGAAATACTACGTCAATATGGCCAAGGAACTAGAGGCCGCAGGCGCGCATGTACTGGGCCTGAAAGACATGGCCGGGCTGCTGAAACCCGCCGCCGCCCGCGTGCTGGTAAAGGCGCTGAAGGATGAACTGTCCATCCCCGTGCATTTCCACACCCACGACACCAGCGGCATCGCCGGAGCGACCATTCTGGCCACTGCCGATGCGGGCGTGGATGCGGTGGACGCGGCGATGGATGCGTTCAGCGGCGGCACCTCGCAGGCCTGTCTGGG
Organism: Thalassovita litoralis; assembly: GCF_900182725.1. Lineage (GTDB taxonomy): Bacteria > Pseudomonadota > Alphaproteobacteria > Rhodobacterales > Rhodobacteraceae > Thalassobius > Thalassobius litoralis. Next base: position 103,294 of record NZ_FXTO01000002.1, on the reverse strand, counting down.
GTCCGTGGTCGAAGCCCTGCGCCACACCGACCGCGACACCGGGCTGAACATTGGGGCCGTGCGTCAGATCAGCGATTATTGGGAACAGGTGCGGGCGCAATATGTGGCCTTTGAATCCGGTCTGGCCGCCCCTGCATCCGAGGTGTACCTGCACGAAATGCCCGGCGGGCAGTTCACCAACCTGAAAGCGCAGGCCCGCAGCCTTGGGCTGGAAGACCGCTGGCCCGAGGTGGCCCGCACCTATGCCGATGTGAACCAGATGTTCGGCGATATCGTAAAGGTCACACCCTCCTCCAAGGTGGTGGGCGATATGGCGCTGATGATGGTGTCACAGGGGCTAAGCCGCGCCGATGTGGAAAACCCGGCCCGCGATGTGGCCTTCCCTGATTCTGTCGTGGATATGATGCGCGGCAATCTGGGACAGCCCCCCGGCGGCTTTCCCGATGGGATCGTGAAAAAGGTGCTGAAAGGCGAAGCACCGAACACCAGCCGCCCCGGCGCGCACCTGCCGCCCGTGGACCTGACCGCCGAACGGGCAAAGCTGTCCACCGATCTGGATGGCATTGCGCTGGATGACGAGGATCTGAACGGCTACCTGATGTATCCTAAGGTGTTCATGGACTACATGGCGCGGCACCAGTTCTATGGCCCGGTGCGAACCCTGCCGACGCGCACGTTCTTTTACGGGATGGAACCGGGCGAAGAAATCAGTGCCGAAATCGACCCCGGCAAAACGCTGGAAATCCGCCTGCAAGCCATCGGCGAAACCGATGATCAGGGCGAGGTGAAAGTGTTCTTTGAACTGAACGGTCAGCCCCGCGTGATCCGCGTGCCGAACCGCCTGATCAAAGCCACCACCGCCGCCCGCCCCAAGGCCGACCCCGCCAACCCCGGCCATATCGGCGCTCCTATGCCGGGCGTCGTGGCCTCGGTCGCGGTGACGGTGGGGCAGCAAGTGGCGGTGGGCGACATGCTGCTGACGATCGAAGCCATGAAGATGGAAACCGGCATCCACGCCGAAACCGCTGGCGTGGTCAAAGCCCTGCACGTCACCCCCGGCGCCCAGATCGACGCCAAGGATTTGCTGATCGAAATCGAGTAAACCGCCAGACATCAAACAAATACCCCGTCCGGTTCTGCCGGGCGGGGTATTTCGTTTTGGGGTTTTAGCGCCCAAGCTTACGCGACAGACGCAATCCATCCCGCACATTCAGAACAAGCAGGGTAATATTGACGGCCCCGGCAATCAATTCAATCGCCTGTACAGCATAGAACCAACGATCGAATGCCCCCACCTGCGCCTTGGATGACAGATACAGCGCTGCCGGGATTAGAACCAGAACCCCATTAGCCGCCAGCACAGGCATACGTCGCATCTTTCGCGCGACAACAGGGCCGCGCCACGTGCGGCCCAGCCGAAACCCGGATGCCCCCGCGACGGCCAACGCGGGGACAAGCAGCACAAATCCCCATGGAATCATGGTTTTTACCATAACGATCACAGATGGGGACGCGAACAACTCACTTAGAACCGTAGCCAGCCAAAAGCTTAGTATCATGATCAGCGCAACCGCGCCTGCAACAGGGTGAACAGTTTTAATCATTCATGCCTCCTAATACATAGCCCACTATATATTATTGCATAGCAGGCTATACAAGGTATAGAAACTCAAAATGGAATTCAGAAAACACCAGTCAGCGGGATATCTGGTCAATCACATGGCACGGCTGTTTGCGCGTGGGTTGGCGGCACGTATTAAACCAATGGGACTGTCCATCGGGACATTTCCCGCTTTGCTGGAGCTATGGGAAACAGACGGCCTGACCCAAAAGCAACTGACAGAGCGACTGGACATTGAACAAGCAACAATGGCGAACACCCTGGCACGGATGGAGCGCGACGGACTGATCACCCGAAAGCGGGACAGTGCAGATGGCCGCAAACAACGTATTTGTCTGACCAACCGTGCCCGCCACTTGCACGCCCCAGCCATCGCAGCCGCCACAGCGGAAAATCACGCTGCGCTGCGCGCCCTGTCCACAGATGAACAACGCCAGTTCATCACGCTGATGCAAAAAATCATTGCATCCAACACGGACACCACCACCAAAGACCAGTAGCCAATTTCGACAAAACCAGCTTCGGGGACTTAGCCCCCGCTTTATTTCAGCGCATTTAACGAAAAACATAAAGGGATACGAATATGACTTTAACCGTAACACCAATTTATGCCGGGCTTTTGGGGCTGTTTTATGTGGGGCTTAGCCTGTGGGTGATCCGGGTGCGCGTCCAGCAAAAGATTGCCAGCGGCGACAAGGGCAATCCCGTCATGCACAACGCCATGCGCACCCATGCCAATTTCGCGGAATATGTGCCACTGTCGCTGCTGCTGATCGCCCTGGGCGAGTTGCAGGGAATGCCCGCCATCGGCACGCATGTGCTGGGGGCCGGGCTGGTTCTGGCGCGGGTGATGCACGGGGTTGGCATGGGCCGGATGCCCCACACCCCGGCCCTGCGGGGTGGTGGTGCGCTGCTGACCTTTGTTATTCTGCTGGTGGCGGCACTGGCCAATCTGGGCCATGCGCTGTTCTAAAAGGGTGGTGAAAAAATTGCGGGGGAAGCTGCATTTTCCACTTGCAGCCCCCGCCGGGATTTCCTAAATACCGCCTCACCCAAGGAAGCGGGCGTAGCTCAGGGGTAGAGCATAACCTTGCCAAGGTTAGGGTCGGGCGTTCGAATCGCCTCGCCCGCTCCAAAATCTCCCTTTACAGGGAACACGAAAGACGCGGCTTCGGCCGCGTTTTTTCGTTTTCTACCAAGCGGTTCTCACCTTTTGCCCTCCCCCGGATAAGGGCAAAATAAATTCCCCGAACTGATGATTTTTCGCTTGCGGCGCCCGCCGGGATTTCCTAAATACCGCCTCACGAAATGGTTGCGGGCGTAGCTCAGGGGTAGAGCATAACCTTGCCAAGGTTAGGGTCGGGCGTTCGAATCGCCTCGCCCGCTCCAATTCGGAACCTCCCTTACAGATTTAGATCAGGCACTTCTGGCGGCATTATTGCGGCACCGCATTATGGCACCATCTATGCGCCTGCCTTCATAATCCCCAAACGCAAATGGCGCCCCCGAAGGGACGCCACCGCATTCAATTCCACAAGCGCCAATCAGGCTGCGCGGGACATCAACACCTCGTCCACCTGCTTGGCTGCGTCGCCTTCGGCAGCGCCGGATACAGCGGCCACTTCGCGGGTCAGACGCTCCAGCGCGGCTTCGTAAAGCTGACGCTCGGAATAGCTTTGTTCGCGCTGGTCATCCGTGCGGTGCAGGTCGCGGACCACTTCGGCGATGGCAATCAAATCGCCCGAATTGATCTTCTGCTCATATTCCTGCGCCCGGCGCGACCACATCGCGCGTTTCACCTTGGCCTTGCCCTTCAGGGTTTTCATCGCCTGATTGACAACGTCCGGGGTGGACAACGACCGCATTCCGATTTCCACGGCCTTGTTGGTCGGCACCCGCAGGGTCATCTTGTCTTTTTCAAACGAGATCACGAACAGTTCCAGCTTGATGCCAGCGATTTCCTGTTCTTCGATCGACAAGATCTGCCCAACACCGTGGGCCGGGTAGACCACGTAATCGTTCGGGCTGAATTCCGATTTCTTCGTTTTGCTCATGCAATCCTTCCTTACAAGGCCCCCTGCCCCAGGCGACAAAAAAGACGGGCGAGGTATCTGCATACGCTCGTCTGTCTATTGTTTTTCGCAAAAAAGCCCATCCACGGGCAGCAGCGCGAATGGTCTGGGTATCAGGGTGTCTTCGTCATGTGACTGACATCATAACATAAAATCAGCGTCACAGGAAGCAGCATCATCTGTAACGCCAGAAAACCCCTATGAATCAAAGGGGTTTTGATCAAATGATCAGTTTTCCGCAGGGCCGGAAGCCGAAAAACCGGCCCCGACACAGCGAATCACTATCAGCTACCCTCTCCGGCAGCCTCCGAGAAATACTTGGACAGCTTATCAGGTTCGCCATCGCGTTCTTCGTACCCCGGCAGCGGGTCTTTCTTGGCCACGATCACCGGCCACATTTCCGAATATTTCCGGTTAAATTCGACCCACTTTTCCATGTCTGGCTCAGTATCCGGGCGGATGGCATCCGCCGGACATTCCGGTTCACACACACCGCAGTCGATACATTCGTCGGGATGGATCACCAGCATGTTTTCCCCCTCGTAGAAACAATCCACGGGGCAAACCTCGACACAGTCGGTATATTTGCAGGCGATACAGTTGTCGATCACGACGTAAGTCATAACTTTCTTCCATCTTTGCGGCTCAGGGCTTAGCTAGAACACTCGCCCGGATCATTCAAGTTCCCCAGCACGACCAAGGTCGAACATTCGCCTGTCGCGCTTGGTCGGGCGTCCTTTGCCCTCATATCGCGGAGCAGGTGGAACATCGTCCTTGACCTCGGTCAAGTCGGCGTACAGCGTTTGGGCCTCTGGGGCCGGTCCGCGCCGCGCCCCCAGTTCCAGCACCCGAACCACACGAATCTGATGCCCCTGCGGCAGGGTCAAAACATCGCCGGGACCAATCGCATGGGATGCCTTGGCGATTTTGGTGCCGTTCACGCGGACATGCCCGCCCGTCACCATTTTCGATGCCAGCCCGCGCGTTTTATAAAAACGCGCGAACCAAAGCCATTTATCGACCCGCAGCTTTGTTACCGGGTCACTCATAACCGATCAGGACTTCGTTTTCAGCCCCATCAGCGCAGCGGCGAAGGGGTTGTCCGGGTCAATCGGTTTTTCTTTGCGCGGCGGACGGGCCTCAAAGGTTTTGGGGCCTTTGTCGCGGTTCTGATCACGGCGGGGTTTGCCGCCCTTTTTCGGACCGCGCGGGCCGTCACCCTGTTTGCCACCGGGCTTACCGGCTTGCTTGCCACGCGGACGATCCCCGCGCGGTTTACCACCGGCCTGACGCCGCCCGCCCCATGTAAAGGTAAAGAACACCTCGGTTTCAGGCGCAGCTTCCGCAGCGGTTTCAGCGGCTGCCTCCGCTTCGACCGGGGTTTCCGGTGCGGCTTCAGCGGCTTCGGGGGCCGTTTCTGCGGCACCCTCGGCTGTTGCCGCATCGGCTGCGGGGGCTTCTGCCTCCTCTGCCGGGGCGTCAGCGGCCACTTCGGGCGCGGGTTTGACCTTCTGGCGTTCGCCACGTTCGGCGCTGTAGCCCAGCCCTTGCATCAGATCAGCGAACTGTTCCAGCGTCATGCCGGTGATCGACAGCATGTCAGCCTTCGCCTCGAAGCCACCACGGCTGTCTTCGGCACGCAGCATATCCGCCAGACGTTCCAGCATGTCGATCCGGATGGCCCGTTCGCCAGCCGCGCGATAGCCGGACATGGCAAAGAACCCATCGGGCATTCCAGCCAAAGCAGGAACCGTCACCAGACCCGGCGGCGGGGCTTCGGGGAAATCATCCAGACCACGCGCCAGCGACCACAGCACCAAACGCAACCGCGTGGGCGCGGGTTTCAGCAACAGCGGCATGAAAATGGTGAACTGACCGAACCGGATACCATGCTTGCGCAAAGCACCACGGGCGTCCTGATCCAGCGCCTTCACGTCATCGGCCACCTGACCGCGCGGGATGATGCCCAGATTTTCAACCATCTGGAACGCAAAGCCACGGGCCAGCCCGTTCAGCGCCTCGTCCGCAGCCAGATTCAGCAGCGGTTCAAACAGCGCGGCAATCTTGCGATCAATGAAATGTTGCAGGCGGCGTTGCACTTTTTGCGCCACATCGGCCCCGGCTTCGTCATCGACAAACGCCGTCACCTGCGGTTTCAGCGGATCGGCACCGGCCACCAGCTTGCCCACCGCCTGATCGCCCCACATAAGGCCACCCTGTTCGGTGAAATCAATTTCCGTATCGGGCGCGTTATAGAACCGATCCGCGCGCAGATGGAAATGGGGGGCAAGCGCCTGAACACTTGCCTGACGGAGTGTCTTTGCCTCCTGCCCCGTTGCGTCCTTGTCCTGACGGAACCGGAACCCTTCCAGACGACCGACGAATTCGCCTTCGACGGTCACTTCACCCTTGTCATTCACCTCGGCCAAAAGGGCCTCCTTCTGTTTGAGCCGCCGCAGCAACACGGATGTGCGCCGGTCCACAAATCTTTGCGTCAGACGCTGATGCAGCGCATCTGACAAGCGGTCTTCTACAGCGCGCGTTTCCCCGCGCCAATGGGTTTCGTCATCCACCCAGCCTGCACGCTGCGCGACATATGTCCACGTCCGAATAAAAGCCAGACGTTTTGATAGCGTGTCAATATCGCCATCTGTCCGATCTATGCGCAGAATCTGCCGCGCAAGCCAGTCATTCGGCACTCGTCCGCGTTCGTGCAGGTCTTTGAATATCTGTTCCAGCAGGCTGGCGTGTTCATTATGACTGATCCCCCGGAAATCGGGAATACGGCAAACATCCCACAGCAGCTTCACCGATGGCCCATCAGATGCACGGGCGCGGATCTCTGCCACCGATTGCAGCGACTTGAGCGCCATAAGGTCATCCGCCTCGCGGGCGCGGTGCAATAAATCGTGCCTTGGCGTTTCTTCCAGTGACCGGATCAGCGCGTCAATCGTGCCGTATTTCAGCGCCGCGTTGCGCCATTGCAATTTACGGATGGGGGTAAAGCGATGTGCCTCGATTGCGTCGATGGTTTCATCCGGCAGCGGCGGGGCTTCGCCCGTGATACCAAACGTGCCGTCCGACATACCGCGCCCGGCGCGGCCCGCGATCTGCGCCAACTCGTTCGGTTGTAGATACCGCATCCGCCGCCCGTCGAATTTGATGATCGACGAAAAGGCCACATGATCAATATCCAGATTCAACCCCATGCCGATGGCATCGGTGGCCACCAGAAAATCGACATCGCCGTTCTGATACAGTTCCACCTGTGCATTCCGGGTGCGCGGGGACAGCGCCCCCATCACCACCGCAGCACCGCCCCGCTGGCGGCGGATCAGTTCGGCGATGGCATACACATCTTCGACCGAGAACCCCACGATGGCGCTGCGCGGCTTCATTCGGCTAATCTTTTTCGATCCGGTATAAGTCAGCTTTGACATCCGCTCGCGCTGTACGAACTGCACCCCCGGCACCAGTTGCGCAATGGTGCTGCGCATCGTGTCCGATCCCAGAAACACCGTTTCATGCAGCCCCCGCGCCCGTAACAGCCGATCCGTAAACACATGGCCGCGTTCGGGATCGGCGCAAAGCTGGATTTCATCGACTGCCACGAAATCGGCGCCCATACCGTCCGGCATCGCCTCGACCGTGCAGACCCAGTATTGGGTGCGGGGCGGAACGATCCGTTCCTCGCCCGTGATCAGCGCCACAACAGACGGGCCACGAGCGGCAACGATCTTGTCATAGACCTCGCGCGCCAACAGGCGCAGCGGCAGCCCGATCACGCCTGACCGATGGCCCAGCATCCGTTCAATGGCGTAATGGGTTTTGCCGGTATTGGTCGGCCCCAAAACCGCCGTGATGCGTGCGTTCTGGGACATAAGCGGCCCTTTTTGCTTCCCGGTTGCCGATTTGGCATACGTTACCCGCGTGACACGCCCGTTACAGTTCGCGCCCCTTGGCATCCGGGGTCAGACGGGCCAGCGCGGCCTTGGCTTCCTCGTAGTGCGGGTAAATCCGCAGCGCAAGCGTATAGGCCTCGTGCGCCAGTTCCGGTTTGTCCAGTTGCTCCAGGATCACGCCCAGCCCGAACAGCGCACGGAAATGATTGGGGTTCAGATGCAGCGTCATTTCCAGATCATGCAGGGCCAGCCCCGGCTGTTCCTTTTGAAAATAAACGCTGGCCCGCAAATGCCAGCCTTCGGCGAAATCCGGCGCGTGATCCGTCAGGGCCGTCAGATGGTCAACCGCAACATCCAGATCACCGCGTTGCGCCGCATCCTTGGCCCGTTTCAGCAGCAAATCCATCGCGGCTGACCCGGATTGCTCCCAGCGCAGCGCAATTTCATCCGCCAGCTTTGCGGCCTGCGGATCGTCCGCCTGCTTCAACGCCTCCAGCATACCGGGTAGATCAGGCGGGAATCCGCCATCCTCCGTTTCCTGCGCCTGTAAAGGTAAGGAAAACGTGACTGTCAGCAGGCTTGCCGCGACGATAGGTTTGAGGAACAGTTTCTTTGCGCTCATAACAGTATCGAGTGTAACCTGCGCGGCAGGAATGAACAGCCCCCCGCGCATCACATATAAGGGATGAGAGTTATGAGCGATAAACTGCAAGCGGCCCTGACCGCGCTGAACGAAAAACTGGCGGACGCGGGTTTTGACGGATCGGCCAAATTCGTGATCGAAGGCGAAGGCGCAATCGTGGTAGACGCCAATGGCGCACGTCTGGGCGATGACGAAACCGACGTGACCCTGACCGCTGATGCCGACACGTTCGAGGCCATGATGACCGGCGACATGAACCCCACTTCGGCCTTCATGACTGGCAAACTGTCCGTAGATGGCGACATGGGCAAAGCCATGCAACTGGGCGCGGCACTGGCCTGACATGACCCCAGCCCCCTTTCTGTCCGATATTGCCGCCCCTGCCCCGAATGGCGCAGCATATTGGCTGGATTGCGCGGATGGCGTGCGCGTGCGTGCCGTCCTGTGGGGCAAGGACGCCCCCAAAGGCACGGTATTTATGTTTCCCGGCCGCACGGAATACGCCGAAAAATATGTGCATACGGCAGCCGCCCTTGAACAGGGCGGCTATGCCACCTTTGCGATGGATTGGCGCGGACAGGGGTTGGCCGACCGGCTGATTGATAATCCTGCGGTGGGCCATGTCGGCCATTTTACCGATTATCAGCAAGACGTGGCCGCAATGGTCACCGCTGCCGAAACGCTGAACCTGCCGAAACCGTGGTTTCTGATTGCGCATTCGATGGGTGGTGCCATTGGCCTGCGCGCCGTGATCGAAGGCTTGCCAGTCAAGGCCTGCGCCTTCACCGGGCCGATGTGGGGCATCATCATGAACCCCGCCACGCGCCCCGCCGCATGGGCGATCAGTTGGGCCAGCCGCGTCATTGGCGCTGCTGAAAATTTCGCCCCCAGCACCCGTGGCGAAGCCTATGTTCTGGCTGAACCGTTCAAGGATAACACCCTGACAACCGATCCCGACATGTTCCAGTTCATGAAAGATCATGTTCTGGCACACCCGGAATTGTCGCTGGGTGGGCCGTCGCTGAACTGGCTGCACGAAGCCCTGCGCGACACGCTGGAACTTAGCCGCCGACCTGCCCCCAACCTGCCCTGCCTGACGTTTCTGGGCAGCAACGAACGCATCGTCGACCCCAAGCGCATCCATGCCCGTATGGCTGGCTGGCCGGGCGGGGAATTGCAGATCATTGACGGCGGTGAACATGAAATCTTGATGGAAGGGCCGGAAACCCGCAACCGTGTGCTGGGCCAGATCATGACGCTGTTCGATACCGCCCGCACCCGACCGGACCAAACCGCCCCGCTGGCCTGCTAAGGCGTTCCGCCACACACATTTGCCACGCACAAAGGGCCGCCCATCGGACGGCCCCTTTTTAATCACATATCAAAACCGCTCAGGCGTCGCGCTGCACCTCTTGGCGCTGCACACCCAGCCCTTCGATCCGCAATTCCATCACATCGCCTTCGCGCAGGAACCGCGGCGGTTTCATCCCCATGCCCACACCCGGCGGGGTGCCGGTGGCAATCACGTCGCCCGGTTGCAGGCTCATCATTTCGGACAGGTGTTCAATGATCTGCGCCACCGTGAAAATCATCGACGATGTATTCCCGCGCTGCGCCTTTTCCCCATTCAGATCCAGCTCCAGCGCCAGATTTTGGGGATCGGCCACGTCATCCGCCGATACCAGCCACGGGCCGACCGGGCCGAACGTGTCGCTGCTTTTGCCCTTGGTCCACTGGCCGCCGCGTTCGATCTGAAACGCACGTTCGGACAGATCGTTGACGATGGTATAGCCCGCCACATAGTCCAGCGCATCCGCCGCGCTGACGTATTTCGCGGTCTTGCCGATCACCACGCCCAGCTCCACCTCCCAGTCCGATTTTTCCGACCCGCGCGGCAGATACACCGGATCATTCGGCCCATTCAGCGCACTGGTGGCTTTCATGAACACGATGGGTTCCTCGGGTTCGGCCATCCCGGCCTCGGCCGCGTGATCGGAATAGTTCAGCCCGATGCATACCAGTTTGCCGATCCCGGCCACCGGCACGCCCAATCGCGGGTTGCCATCGACCAACGGCAGGGTTTCGGGATCAACCTGCGGCAGATTTCCCAAAACCGCACCGCCCAGATCATCCACCACCCCGGACAGATCGCGCACGCGCCCGGCGGCATCCAGAACACCGGGCTTTTCGGCCCCCGGCTGACCATAGCGGACAAAACGCATCCCTTTTTCCCCTTTGATTTCGCTGTTGCGCCACCTTAGCCATCCCGCCCCCGCGCACAACCCACTTGAGACAGACCGCGCGGGAGCCTATGTCTGGCAGGCAAGCCAAAACCGGCCAACAATCAAGAGGTGATCCATGTTCCAGCTTCCCTTTCCCGTGCGCGATGCAAATGCCGGGTCCGGCACCAAGGATTTGGGCGATCTGCCGGAATGGGATCTGAGCGACCTGTATTCCGGCGAAGACGCCCCGGAACTGGCCGCTGATCTGGCGTGGCTGGAAACCGAATGCGCCGCCTTTGCCGCCGATTACGAAGGCAAACTGCACACACTGGACGCCGACGGGTTCCTGACCTGCGTTCACCGCAACGAAGCCATCAGCACCAAGGCCGGGCGCATCATGTCCTTTGCCGGGCTGCGCTATTATCAACTGACGGTCGACGGTGGGCGGGCGAAATTCATGTCCGACTGTCAGGAAAAAATCACCAATTTCACCACGCCGCTGGTGTTCTTCACGCTGGAACTGAACCGGCTGGACGATGACAAACTGACCGCCATGTTCGCTGAAAACGCCGAACTGGCCCGCTATAAACCCGTGTTCGACCGCATCCGCGCGATGAAACCCTATCAACTGTCGGACGAGATGGAAAAATTCCTGCACGATCTGGGCGTGGTTGGCGACGCGTGGGAAAAGCTGTTCGACGAAACCATCGCCGGACTGGAATTTGTGGTGGATGGTGAGGAGCTGACCATCGAAGGCACACTGAACCTGCTGACCGAACAGGACCGCAGCAAACGCGAAGCCGCGGCGCACGAACTGGCCCATGTCTTTGGCGAAAACATCAAAACCTTTGCCCGCGTCCACAACACGCAGGCCAAGGAAAAAGAGGTGATCGACCGCTGGCGCAAAATGCCCACGGCCCAGACCGGCCGCCACCTGTCCAACGATGTCGAACCCGAGGTGGTCGAGGCGCTGCGCAATGCCGTTGTCGCCGCCTATCCGCGTCTGTCGCATCGGTATTACGAACTGAAACGCAAATGGCTGGGTCTGGACCGGATGCAGGTCTGGGACCGCAACGCGCCGCTGCCGATGGAAGACACCAAAACCGTAGGCTGGACCGCCGCCCGCGACATCGTGATGGAAGCCTATAACGCCTTTGATCCGCGTATGGGCGACATCGCGCAACCGTTCTTTGATCGCGGCTGGATCGACGCGGGCGTAAAACCCGGCAAGGCGCCGGGCGCCTTTGCCCACCCCACCGTGACCGAGGTGCATCCCTATGTGATGCTGAACTATCTGGGTAAACCGCGTGATGTGATGACGCTGGCGCATGAACTGGGCCACGGCGTCCATCAGGTGCTGGCGGCGGATCAGGGGGAAATGCTGTCTTCGACCCCGCTGACGCTGGCGGAAACGGCATCTGTGTTCGGGGAAATGCTGACCTTCCGCAAGATGCTGGAAAAGGCGAAATCCCCCGCCGAACGCAAGGTGATGCTGGCCGGGAAGGTCGAGGACATGATCAACACCGTGGTCCGCCAGATCGCGTTCTATGACTTTGAATGCAAACTGCACGCCGCGCGTCGTCAGGGCGAACTGACCCCCGAAGACATCAACGACCTTTGGATGTCCGTACAGGCGGAATCGCTGGGGCCGTCATTCGATTTCATGGAAGGCTATGAAACTTTCTGGGCCTATATCCCGCATTTCGTGCATTCGCCGTTCTATGTTTACGCCTATGCCTTTGGCGATGGTCTGGTGAACGCGCTTTATGCCGCCTATGAAGCCGCGCCAGACGGGTTCCAGGACAAATATTTCGACCTGCTGAAAGCCGGAGGATCGAAACATCACAAGGAACTGCTCGCCCCCTTCGGTCTGGACGCGACCGACCCAAGTTTCTGGGACAAAGGCCTGTCGATGATCGAAGGTTTCATCGACGAGTTGGAAGCGATGGAAGAGTAAACCCAACAGGGTGCCTTGATTGCAAAACACCGGGGGGGGGGCTTTTGGCCCTCCCCTCTCAGGACAGCGCGTTTTCGGTCAGCATAGATTTCAGCTTCGTTACGTCCTGAATGACAACGCGTTTCAGTTCGCTTTTCACACCCACCGATTTCAGTCGTGCAAACGCCCGTGACAGGCTTTCAGGTTTCATACCAAGCTTAGCCGCCAATACGACCTTATCGTAGGGCAGCATAAATTCATGCGTGCCGTCGGTATCCTCGCTAAGCGCCACCAAATATTCGGACAAACGCTCTACCCCGCTGCGGCTTTTCAAGGCTTCGATCTGATCCATCATATCCAGCATATGATCGGACGCCGCAGCCATCACCGCTTTGGTGATCTCGGCCACCGCATTTTTACAACTACAGGCCGTTGCCAGATCAATGAACATGATCTCGCACTCGCACAGCGTTTCCGCCGATGAAGGACACTCTCCCCCCATCAAAGAGGCGATTTCATCAAAGCTCTGCCCTGCGCATAGCGTTTCCAGCAGCGCCTCCTGCCCCGTTTCGGAAATACGGTACAGTTTCACCCAACCGCGCGTGACGATCTTTAGCGCGCGGGCCGATTCCCCCTGAAGGCAGATCGTGGCGCCACGCGGAAAAATCCGGGTGCGCGCACGGGAGACAAGACATTCACGCACATCGCTGGGCAATTGCGCCAGCAAGGAACGGCCTTCCCATCTTTGTGACATCAAATCCAGCATAGCTCACCCGTCGCTCTCCTTTAAGCAGATACGATAAGTCGGAAACATGTGAAGCAATATGACGTAGATCAAGGTACACCCAAGCCACTGAAACGCGAAGGATAAATAAATTATCTAAATATTTCAAAGCGGTGCAGACGAAGTATCAATTGAAACAATTTACCTACCCCGAATCGGAAACCGCGAACTTACTTCAACTGGCTGTCCTTAGACCCGCGTCGGTTGATTCCCGCACGGGGTTTGTAGCTGGCGTCGCGCTCTTGCTGACAGTCGATACACAGCTTCACCCCCGGAATGGCCTGACGCCGGGCCTGTGGGATTTCCTCCTCGCATTCAGCGCAATGGGTCAGGCTTTCGCCCACAGGGCGTTTTTGCGCTTTCAGCCGTGACAGTTCATCCTGAATAGAGGCTTCGATCTGTTCACTAACCGCCCCGTCCTTTGCCCATCCTCCGGCCATTTGTGCCTCCTTCGCGTTGCATCACATGACGATAGGCAAATGGTGCCGCCGCGCAAGGGCAGCCACGTCACCCTTGGGTGAATCGTCACATCGCGCATAGCCTGCTGACAAAAGCAGGGAGGATACAATGCGCGGATTGGGTAAATGGTTGGGTCGGATCGTGCTGGCCTTGGTGGTGCTGGTCGGGATCGGGCTGGCCGGGTTCTGGATTTTTGCCCCGGCGATTGTGGGGAAGGCGCATAATAATGTGATCGACCATTCACCTTATCCCGTGTCCGCCGCCGGGCAAGCCCTGCATGACACATTGATCATCGGCGACTGGCACGCCGACAGCCTGTTGTGGAAACGCGATCTGACCGAACGGGGCAGCTTCGGGCAAGTAGATTTGCCCCGCCTGCGCGATGGTGGGGTGGCGATACAGATGTTCACCGCCGTTACCAAATCCCCTGCGGGCCAGAACTATGACGAAAACAGCGCCGAGGCCTTTGACAACATCACCTTGTTGGCTTTCGGGCAGCTATGGCCGATGCGGACGTGGAACAGCCTGCTGGAACGCGCCCTGTATCAGGCTGAAAAGCTACACAAGTTCGAGGCAAAAGACCCCGCACATCTGCAAATTGTGACCTCTGAATCCGATCTGGACGCGGTTCTGGCCCGCCGCGCCAAAGGGGAACAGGTGGTTGCCGGTCTGCTGGGGATCGAAGGCGGGCACCCGCTGGAAGGCAAACTGGATAATCTGGATAAGTTAGAAGCCGCAGGCTATCGCCTGATCGGTTTACAGCACTTCTTTGACAATGCCTTGGGCGGGTCGTTGCATGGCGAAAGCAATCAAGGGCTGACCCCGTTCGGCAAGCAAGTCGTGACCGAAGTCGCCCGCCGTGGCATGATTTTGGATGTTGCCCATTCCAGCCCGCAAGTGGTGCAGGATGTGCTGGGCATGGTGGATATTCCGGTGGTGCTGTCGCATTCCGGCATCCATGCGCATTGCCCGGTGAAACGGAACCTGCCTGATGCGCTGATGCAGCAGATCGCCGCCACGGGTGGGGTGATCGGCATCGGTTATTGGGCAGAAGTCGCCTGCAATGACATCACCCCCAAAGGCATCGCCAAGATGATCAAGGCCGCAATTGCGGCGGTGGGTGAAGATCACGTTTCGCTGGGGTCGGATTTCGATGGATCGGTGGAAACCGCCTTTGACACATCCGAGCTTCCGGCGCTGACCAGTGAGCTGCTGGCAGCGGGGCTGACCGAAGCGCAAATCCGCAAGGTGATGGGGGAAAACATGCTGCGCGTGTTGCGGGCGCGGTTGAATTGATTTCAGGGACGCTTGGGGGTTTCACCCCAAACCCCAGAGTATTTTCAGCAAGATGAAACCAGACCGCGAAACGCCGTTCAGTCCAGTTCCGTCCAGGGCCAGGGTTTGACAGTGCTGGCGGCGGACATGTAGCGCACCGCCTTGGCCATCCAGACCCCCAGATCGGTGCCGAAATCGGCCAGATTTTCGTTTGGGGTGCCTTTGTTCAGCGCCATGATCACGATCTGGATCAGCGTCAGCGCCCCCAGAATGGTTTGGCTGACGCTCATCATCACGCCGATGATCAGGATAAAAATGATGCGCATGATCATACTGTCCGGCTGATCGGGCTCAAACTGTTCCCCATGCAGGCGACCGCTAAGCTTGTCTTCGTCCATCATCACGCACCATAGCAAAAACCGGCCCGCATTGGGGCCGGTTTCCTTGTAACCGATCAGGCGCTGGTCAGCATACCTTTTTCCGCAGCTAGATCACGCATCCGCTTTTGCAGCTTTTCAAAGGCGCGGACTTCGATCTGACGAATGCGTTCGCGGCTGACGTCATATTGGGCGCTCAGGTCTTCCAGCGTTACCGTTTCTTCGGACAGGCGGCGTTGTACCAGAATGTCGCGTTCACGGTCATTCAGCACCTCCATCGCAGCGGCCAGCAATTCACGGCGGGCGTCCATTTCATCACGTTCGGCATAATCGGCGGCCTGATCGGCATCTTCGTCTTCCAGCCAATCCTGCCATTGCATCGTGCCTTCGCCTTCGGACCCGACCGTGGCATTCAGCGATGCATCCCCACCCGACAAGCGGCGGTTCATGCTGATCACCTCGTCCTCGGTCACGCCCAGATCGGTAGCGATCCGCTTGACGTTTTCGGGGCGCAGGTCGCCTTCTTCCAAGGCACCGATGCGGGCCTTGGCCTTGCGCAGGTTGAAGAACAGTTTCTTTTGCGCCGAGGTGGTGCCAAGCTTCACCAGCGACCACGACCGCAGGATATATTCCTGAATCGAGGCGCGAATCCACCACATCGCATAGGTCGCCAAACGGAACCCTTTTTCCGGATCAAACCGTTTCACGGCCTGCATCAGACCCACGTTTGCCTCGGAAATGACTTCGGCCTGCGGCAGGCCATAGCCGCGATAGCCCATCGCGATCTTGGCTGCCAGTCGCAAGTGGGACGTGACCATCTTATGCGCGGCGGCGCTGTCTTCTTGTTCGACCCAGCGTTTGGCCAGCATATATTCTTCTTCCGGTTCCAGCATGGGAAACTTGCGGATTTCCTGAAGATAGCGGTTCAGCCCGCCTTCGGGCGACGGGGCCGGCAGATTTGCGTAGTTACTCACCTGTTATATCCCTCCCAATGTTTAGGGGCTTAACATTCATTTAGGTAACGGGTCTGGACCTTTCAAGGTCACACGCGTTGAAAGCTGAACGGAATATGCGCGCTTTTCCGTCGAATTTCGAGGAATGTAACAGTGCATTCACGCGCATGTGCTGTTTGTGACAGAAGACACCCACACCGCCCCCGGCGTGCGGCTATGCTATATTGCACCTGTGCGACAGGACGATTGGAGAGCCAAAATGACAGAGTTCGCCCGCCATGCCCGCCTTGCGGGGTTGTTTTATCTGGGGATCATCCTGCTGGGGATCGGGGCCGAAGGCGCGTTGCGGGGTCCGCTGATTAATTGGACCGATGCGGCGGAAACCGCGCAGGCGATACAGGACAGGCTGTTCCTGTTCCGATTGTCGATGGTGTTCGATATCGGCATGGCCCTGTTGGATGTGGCGCTGGCCGTTTTGTTTTTCCGCATGTTGCGCGGGGTAAACGATGGGCTGGCGCTGACAGCGATGGTGTTTCGCCTGATGCAAGCCGCCGTGATTGCCGCCAATATCATGGCGCTTTATGCCGCCGGGCAGGCATTGCCCGGAAATCCCCTGCCAGCGCTGGAACGCCATGCGGCGGGGTATGATCTGGGATTGATCTTTTTCGCGGTGAATACGCTGATCATGGCGCGGCTTCTGTCCATGCCGGGGCTGGCCCCGCGCAGCCTGTGCTGGGCTTTGGCCGCTGCGGGTGTGGTATATCTGCTGGGTGGGCTGACCCGGTTCCTGACCCCCGACCTGAACACCATGATGCAGCCCGCCTATCTGATCCCGGTGGTGGCCGAGGTTTGGCTGATGGGCTGGCTGCTGATCAAAGGGCCAAAAGTGGCAGACTGACCGCCCTACCCCGCCGGGCCACGCAAGGCGGCGATCAGGTCCAGCATATCCTGCGGCAGGGGGCTTTCGAATCGCATCTGTTCACCGCTGACCGGGTGAACAAATCCCAAAACGGCGGCGTGCAATGCCTGACGCGGGAATGTCTTTGCCGCGTCCAGCCCCGCCTGAGACAGCGACTTAAGCGGCAGCTTGCGCCGCCCGCCATAGGTGGCATCCCCCACCAACCCATGCCCCGCATGGGCCATATGCACGCGAATCTGATGGGTGCGCCCGGTTTCCAGCCAGCATTCCACCAACGCCGCCACGGATGGGCTGCCAAACGGCTCCACAATCCGCACCCGTGTCACCGCATGGCGGCCATTTTCAAAATACACCGCCTGCCGCTGGCGATCGGTCTTGTGCCGCGCCAGATGGGTGGTGATTTTCATGATATTGCCCGCCTCGAAACTGACACCGCGCACACCGCGCAGGCGGGGATCGTTGGCATCCGGCACGCCATAGCACACCGCATTGTAATAGCGTTCCGCCGAATGGGCGCGGAATTGATCCGCCAGCCCATGATGCGCCTTGTCCGATTTGGCAACAACCAACAGCCCGCTGGTGTCCTTGTCGATCCGATGCACGATACCGGGGCGTTTTTCCCCGCCCACACCCGACAGGGTATCGACGCAATGGTACATAAGCGCATTCACCAGCGTTCCCGTGGGTGATCCGGGTGCCGGATGCACCACCATCCCGGCCGGTTTGTCGATCACGATCAGGTGGTCGTCCTCATACACAACGGTCAGGGGAATATCCTCGGGCGTCAGATCGCTGACTTCGGCTTCGGGGATTGTGACTTCGATCAGATCCCCTTCGGCGACCTTACCCTTGGGGCTGGTGATCGGGCTGCCGTTCAGCCACACCTCTCCGGCGTCGATCAGTCGGGCCAGCCGCGTCCGCGACAAAGAGGCTTCTTCTGGCGCATCCCGCGAAATCGCCTTATCAAGGCGGGCAGGCGGTTCAGCCTGAATACGAAAGGACAAGCGGTTGGAGTCCATGGAAGATACCCCTCAGCCGGTAGATACGGCGCTGCTGAAATTCCTGAAAGTGCTGGTCACGGTGCTGACCATCACGATGATTGCCGGGGTTGTAACCATCGTGGCGCTGATTGTCATCCGCTACCGTCAGACGCCCCCGGACTTCCCCGCTGTGCTAACCCTGCCCCCCGGCACCACGCCCGATGCCTATACCCAGACGAAAGATTGGTACGCCATCGTGACCGATGACAGCCGCGTTCTGATTTACAGCCGCGCCACACAGAAATTGGTGCGTGAGATCAAGCTGACGGAATAACCCGCACGACCGGACAGGTTTTACTGTGACGATAAGGGGAAGATGGTACCGCCTCCCTGGCTTGAACAGGGGACCTCTGGATCCACAATCCAGCGCTCTAACCAACTGAGCTAAGGCGGCACTGGGGGGCGATTTAGCCGCCCCCGATGGGGATTGCAAGAGGGTTCTGACAGTTTTCTGACATTCCCCCGGATTGCCCGGTCAGAGCGTGATGCTCCATATCTGTTCCACCACATCGGTGCCGAAACTATGGGTCGCAACGGAACTGTCGATCTGCCAGCCATGCGCGGCGTATAGCGCACAAGCGGCCTTGTGGCTTTCGTGGGTCCACAGTTCCATCCGTTTGTACCCCCGGTCCCGCGCCCATGCCATGCAGGCGGTCAGCAATTGATGGCCCAGCCCCCTGCCCCGCGCTTCGGGTAACAGCAGGAACAGGCGCAGCTTGGCCGTGTCCGCGTCCTTTCTGACACAAAAAATGCTGCCCAACCGCTGCCCCCCGGATTCGGCAATCCACGCCCGTTCAAACGCCGGATCGTGATTCCGAATGTA
Source organism: Thalassovita litoralis (assembly GCF_900182725.1). Taxonomy (GTDB): domain Bacteria; phylum Pseudomonadota; class Alphaproteobacteria; order Rhodobacterales; family Rhodobacteraceae; genus Thalassobius; species Thalassobius litoralis. The sequence continues at coordinate 84,268 of NZ_FXTO01000002.1, read as the reverse complement.
ATCGGCCAAAATCTCGGCCACGGTCGCCTCGAAGGTCGCATCGAACCCTTCGTCCTGATGATACAGAATGCCGTGTTGGCCGATCAGCCACCCGGCATCCCCGATCTGTAAATTCCGAAATGTCACCTGTGTCATGCGCGCAGGATGCGCGGGCGGGCCTTGCCAATCAAGCCCGAACTCGCTAGCTGGAACGGATCGAAGGAGGCCAGTCATGGGCATCAACACCGAACGCGACATCGAAGCCAACCTGCAAATCGGGCCAACCAGCGAAGGCATGGTCCGGCTGTTCATCGAAGCACAGGGATTGGAAATTCCGATGGATTTCGACCCCGAAGAAGCCGAAGAAATCGCCGAAGAGCTTCTGGCTGCTATCGCCACCGCCAAAACCGTGAAACGCTGACCCTATAGCTGCGGATCGCGCAACGCTTGCAAGCGCCGGGCGGCGTAGGTGGCGAATTTATGGGTCAGCACCCTGCGCCGGGCGGCGGGTAGTTTGGTTTCCGGCCCCATACGCATAATTTCAGCGCCATATTGATCCGCAATCATCAGCCCCGTATTCGCGGGCAACAGATCGGTTGGGAAATCCATATCCACCGCCCAGAAATACCGATCCCCCCATTCCAGATAGCCCTGCCATTTGGTGTCTGACTGAAAATCGGCGCGGCTGGATTTGCATTCGATCACCCATAATTCGCCCTTTGGCCCCAGCCCCATCACATCAATGCGCAGGCCACGGGTGGGACTGAATTCTTCGACCGCGACAAAACCATAGCCTGACAGGTGGCGGCACACGCCGCGCGCCAATAGCTGACCGGGTTGATGAAAATCACTCATGCCCGAATTATGAACATATCAGGAACATTCACAAGTCCCCCACGCGCCCCTTGTCCGACAGCCAGCAAGCGACTAAGTAGCGGATTGGCGGGTTCTGCTCTTCGCGTGACACGGTTGCATTCCGGTGGCCTTAAGCAATTCCGAGGGAGCTGGCTCTGTTCTGGTCCTGGCCTGATTATCTGGCGCCCACCTGTATATACAGGTCCTCGGGAATGAGATAACCACACGGTCGCTGCGGGCCCGCCGCAATCATTCCCCCCGATTTACTGGTCACAAAAAAGCCCCCGACACACCGGGGGCTGTTTCAACATTCAGGGATGGCCAATCAGCGGCGCGTAAAATGGCGCTTGGCCGGGGCTTCCTGACGGACGCGCACCATGCGGGTCATATCCACGCGGATCGGATCACGACGCCCACCGCCCGAACCGTTGTCTTCGTCCTTCATCCGCATCACGGCGATGGCGAATTGCACACCGGCAAAGACGATCCCATTCGCAAACCACAGGATCACAACAGCCAAAATCCCGGCATCGGAATGCGTCACCAAATGCCACAGGTTCGCCAGATTGAAATACAGCAGCATCGCCACAAAGGCGGCAGCGATCCCGAAACCAATCAAAACGTTGGTGATATACATGCGGATGAGTTTGGGCATCTGGCAGCTCCCGTTAAATCCATACCCGAAAGTATAGACCTGTCAGGGCCGCCCACAAGGGGAATACAACCGGATTCCGGGTGTCTCGGCAAAAATATGCGCAGTACAGGATATGTTTTGCGCAATTTTCGCAAAGCTGCGGTAAAAAACGGGGAATTTACGCAGCACGCGGCAGAACGGGCGACTCGGGTCGCCCCCCCCCTGTCAAAACGCTTCGGGCTTTGCTTCGCGGGCCATGTGATCCAGCACGGCGTTGACGAACTTCGGCTCTTTCCCGTCAGGGAAAAACGCGCGGGCCACGTCCACAAATTCGGTGATCACCACCTTGGGCGGGGCTTCGCCTTCGATCAATTCGGCCCCGGCGGCGCGGAACAACGCCCGCAAGGTCGGGTCAATCCGCGCGATGGGCCATTTCGCCACCAGCGCCCGGTCTGTCATCTGGTCAATTCTGGCCTGCCAGTTCACCGCGTCGCGCATGGTTTTTTGGAACAGAGCCACGTCGCCCTCTTGCATTTCGTCCCCGTCATAGACAGCGCCAAAGCGGAAATCCAGAAACTCGACAATCACGCGATCCACGGTCTGACTGGACTGTTCCATCTGAAACAAGGCCTGCACCGCATACAGCCGCGAGGCCGAACGCATTTTGCGCTTCTGGTTATTCGACAGCTTGGGCTGTTCTGCGGAATCAGTCGTCATGCCTTGGGGTTATCCTTGAGTTCGCCTGCCAGCTTAAATTCTTCGGCGGCGGGAACGAATCCCACATCCTTACGCTGGGCGCCCCACTTACGGCTGAGCGCGATCAGATGCAAGGCCGCAGCAGCGGCCCCGCCCCCCTTGTTCTGATCGGCGGGATCGGCGCGCACTTCGGCTTGTGGGCGGTTTTCCACAGTCAGGATACCGTTCCCGATGCACAGCCCCTGTAGACCCAAAAGCTGAATCGCGCGGCTGGAATCGTTGCAAACCGTATCATAATGGGTGGTTTCGCCACGGATGACGCAGCCAAGCGCAACATAACCATCGAAATTGGACATGCGTTCCGCGATACCGATGGCGGTGGGAATTTCCAAAGCGCCCGGCACCTCGATCAGATCCCATGTACCGCCTACGGCCTCGACCTCGGCCTTGGCCCCGGCCACCATGTTATCGGCGATGTCCTTGTAATAAGGCGACACCACGATCAGGATTTTCACCGGCTTATCAAAGCTGGGGCGCGGCAAAATATAGTGGCTTTCGTGTCCGGCCATTGGCTTAATCCTCTAGAATCGGGCGGGTTCCGGTGATCTTCAGATCAAAGGCATCCAACCCCACATATTTCGTGCGCGGGCTGTCGGTCAGCAAGATCAGCTCTTTCAGCCCCAGTTTGGAAAGCATCTGCGCCCCCAGACCAATCTGCTTGATGGTTTTTACGCCCTCTTCCTCGTGGGCGTAAAGCGCGTTACGCGGCTGGCGGAACAGGCACACAACCCCCCGCCCTTCGGCGGCAATGATTTCCATCGAACGCGGCAATTGTTTCGATGTTTTCGGTCCAAGGCCCAGAACGTCGGTGGCTTCGTGCAGCGCATGGGTACGGGTCAGCACAGGTTCAGGTGTGGTAATATCGCCCTTGATCATCACCACATGTTCAACCCCGTGGGTCTGATCGGTATAAATCACCATTTCCCATTCCCCGCCAAATTCCGAAGTCACGGTATGGCGCGCGGTTTCCACCACAAGGTTATCATTGCGTGAACGGTATTTGATCAGGTCCGAAATGGTGCCGATCAGCATGTTATGCTGTTTAGCGAAATCAACCAGATCGGGCAGACGGGCCATTGTGCCGTCTTCTTTCATGATCTCGCAAATCACGGCGCTGGGGTTCAGCCCAGCCAGACGGGAAATATCGACCGACGCTTCAGTATGTCCGGCCCGCACCAGAACCCCACCACGTTTGGCCCGCAGCGGGAAAACATGGCCGGGGGTGGCCAGGCTTTTCATCGTATTCTGTTCGTTGATCGCGGTGGCAATGGTCAGCGCCCGGTCAGACGCGGAAATGCCGGTACTGACACCCTCGCGCGCTTCGATCGACACGGTAAAGGCGGTTTCATGACGTGACGAATTATTCACCGCCATCATCGGCAGACCCAGCCGGTCAATCCGTTCGGCGGTCATCGGCAGACAGATCAGACCGCGCCCATGCGTTGCCATGAAATTCACCGCGGCTGCATCGGCAAATTCGGCGGCGATCACCAAATCGCCCTCGTTCTCGCGGTCCTCGTGATCGACAAGGATATACATCTGGCCCTGACGGGCGGCATCAATAATATCTTCGATCGGGCTGATCGCGTCGCGCAGGCTGGCCTCGACGGCGCCGGGCGTTTCAAAGGCGGTGCTTTCGGACATAAGGCCCCCGTTTCGCTGTGTTCCCTGCCGAATACCGCAGCAACGCCGCGAAGACCAGAGGCAACGCGGCGTTTCACATCGACTGTGCGCTTGTGCTTAGAACTGCCACAAGGCTGGTACAAAGCTAAAGCTGTCGCCTTCGCGCAAAACATGACCGACACCGGGGAACGGGAAATGATAGCCCACAACTGCAATCCGGTCAGCGGCACACATATCCAACAGGCGCATCCGGGTTTGCACCGTCAATTCGCCATTCTGATCCGCCCCGTTAAACCAATCGGGCCGCTGGAAACTCAGATAGGAATGGGACATTGAATCCCCCAACGCTATCAATTGCTTACCGCCATCTTCCAGCACGACGCTCATATGCCCCGGCGTGTGGCCCGGCGTGTCGATCACCCGCACCCCCGGCACGATTTCATCCCCATCCGACACCAGGTTCCATTCAACCCCGTCAACCGCAATCGAATTGACCGCCCCCAGCACAAATTGCTGATCTTCGGGCGGCACCTGATTCACCAGATCGTCCTGCGTCCAATAGGAATGTTCAGCCTGCCCCAAGAAATATTCAGCATCCGGGAAAATCGCTTCGTCGAAATCATCCCGAATACCCCAGATATGATCGGGGTGGGCGTGCGTGATCACCACATGCGTGATCGAGGAAGGATCAATCCCCGCCGCCTCTAAATTCGTCATCAGCTTGCCGACCGTGTCAAAGAACCGGTTCCCCGATCCGACATCCACCAGCACAACAGCATCGCCCTTTTCAATCAGCAGATGGTTGGTATGCGAATACCCCTGATCGGGTGACAGATAATGCTGCGCCAGAAACGCTTGTACCTCTGCCGGGTCCGCATTCACTCCAACCCCACTGGTCGGCAACGAAAAATACCCATCTGACAGGATCGTCAGCCGGGTATCGCCCAACGTGAACCGGAAATGCGCAGGGTTATCCCCCGCAGGACGGCCAAGCTGCGCCCGCACCGCCCCCGGCAAGGCAAAGGTCGGCGCGATGGCCGCCAGTTTCAGAATCTCACGACGGCTGGGTTTGAATATGGACATAGCAGCGCCTCCCTCTTTCCGCGCAGGATAGCGTGCCCGGCCCTTAACGCAATATCATTTGTGAATATGTTCTCAAACGGGGCTTCGCCCCCGGCCGCCTGCGGCGCCTCCCCCAGAGTATTTTTAATCAGAAAGAAGCGGATTGGTTTCTTTCTGATTGGCAATACTCCGGGGTTTGGGGCAGCGCCCCAAAATTCAGCAAGACAGGTCAATGACCGGCGCCAAGGTATCAATCCCCCGACAAGCGCCTGAATGGAACGCCTCAAAGCAATAATTAAAAGCTATTCATTTAATCAGTAAATATAATTTCCACTAATTCATAGAATACGTCTAATCTGCCATCAGCGAAGTCAGGGAGGATGTCGCACAACATCAATCAAAGCCACCCCCAAATGGGCGGCTGAGTGCTGTGCATCTTTCCCTTTGTCTTCACCTGCAAATTTGAAACCAGCGACGAAACGGAGCGAGAAAATGGACGGAAACGACGTAAACACCGCCGGGAAATGCCCAGTGATGCATGGCGGCAATACCGAAACAGGCCACACGGTCATGGATTGGTGGCCCAAGGCGCTGAATCTGGACATTCTGCATCAGCAAGACACGAAAACGAACCCGATGGGGACGGATTTCGACTATCGCGAAGCCGTGCAAGGGTTGGATTATGAAGCCCTGAAAACCGACATGAAGGCGCTGTTGAAAGACAGTCAGGACTGGTGGCCAGCGGACTGGGGCCATTACGGCGGTTTGATGATCCGTCTGGCGTGGCACTCGGCCGGGTCGTACCGTCTGGCGGATGGCCGTGGTGGTGGTGGTGCGGGCAATATCCGGTTTGCCCCGCTCAATAGCTGGCCCGATAACGGCAATCTGGACAAGGCCCGCCGCCTGCTGTGGCCGCTGAAAAAGAAATACGGCAACAAGGTTTCCTGGGCCGATCTGATCATTCTGGCCGGTACGATGGCCTACGAGGATATGGGTTTGAAAACCTTTGGGTTCTCGTTCGGGCGCACCGATATCTGGCATCCGGAAATCGACACCTACTGGGGTGCGGAAAAAGAATGGCTGGCCCCGTCGGACGAACGTTACACCGATGTCGGCAAGCCCGACACTATGGAAAACCCGCTGGCCGCCGTACAGATGGGCCTGATCTATGTGAACCCCGAAGGGGTGAACGGCAACCCGGACCCGGCAAAAACCGGCGAACAAGTGCGTGAAACATTCGCTCGCATGGCCATGGATGACGAGGAAACCGCAGCCCTGACCGCAGGCGGCCATACTGTTGGCAAGGCTCATGGCAACGGCGATGCGGCCACGCTGGGCGCAGAACCCGAAGCCGGAAATCTGGAAAATCAGGGCTTTGGCTGGCTGAACCCGAATCTGGACGGCAAGGCGACGAATGCCATCACCTCGGGGATCGAAGGCGCATGGACGACCAACCCGACCAAATGGGACATGGGCTATTTCGACCTGCTGTTCGGTTATGATTGGGAACTGACCAAGTCGCCTGCTGGAGCGCACCAGTGGCGTCCTGTGGACATCAAGGAAGAACACATGCCGGTGGATTCAACCGATCCCACCAAGCGCGTGATGCCGATGATGACCGATGCCGACATGGCGATGAAAGTCGACCCGATCTATCGTGCCATCTGCGAGAAGTTCATGGCTGATCCGGCCTATTTCGACGATTGCTTTGCCCGCGCATGGTTCAAGCTGACCCACCGTGATATGGGGCCGAAAGTGCGCTATATCGGCCCGGATGTTCCCGCCGAAGACCTGATCTGGCAAGATCCGATCCCCGCAGGGGCCACCGGCTATGACGTGGCTGCTGTCAAAGCGGACATCGCGGCCGCAGGGCTGGACCTGTCGGACATGGTGGCAACCGCATGGGACAGCGCACGCACCTACCGCCAGTCGGACATGCGCGGCGGGGCCAATGGCGCCCGCATTCGTCTGGCCCCGCAAAAAGACTGGGAAGGCAACGAACCCGCCCGTCTGGCCAAGGTGCTGGCTGCACTGGAACCGATCGCAGCCAAGCACGGTGCCAGCGTCGCGGATGTGATCGTGCTGGCCGGGAATGTCGGTGTGGAACAGGCTGCGAAAGCTGCCGGTTTCGATATCGAGGTGCCTTTTGCCGCCGGTCGCGGCGATGCCACGGACGAGATGACCGACGCCGCGTCCTTTGACGTGCTGGAGCCGGTGGCCGATGGCTTCCGCAACTGGCAGAAAAAAGACTATGTCGTCACAGCCGAAGAAATGATGCTGGACCGTGCGCAACTGCTGGGCCTGACCGCGCCGGAGATGACCGTTCTGGTCGGCGGGATGCGGGTCATGGGCACCAATTTTGGCGGCACCGGGCATGGCGTATTCACCGATAACGTGGGCGCCTTGACCACGGATTTCTTTGTCAACCTGACCGACATGGCGTTCAAGTGGATGCCTGCGGCGGATGGCAGCTATGAAATTCAGGACCGCAAGACCGGAGCCGTAAAATGGACCGCGACCCGCGCCGATCTGGTGTTCGGCTCGAACTCGATCCTGCGGGCCTATGCCGAAGTCTACGCACAGGACGACAACAAAGGGAAATTCGTGAATGACTTTGTTGCCGCCTGGACCAAGGTGATGAACGCAGATCGTTTCGATCTGGTCTGATCGCTTCCCTGCCCCCGCAGCCACGGTGTTGCGGGGGCGTTCCCAAGCAGCCGTTTTGCTGCGCCTGCCTTTTCCCTCTATCGTCAGAGTTATCTTATGTTCGATGCCTTTCTACGGGCACGGCTGGCGCGGTTCGCTGGCCTGTCCGATGTTGTCTTTCGCGTGACCCTGTGCCTGATTTTCCTGATCGGCGGAATTGGCCATTTCATGCGTAGCGATGAAATGCTGGCGCGGTTGCTGGATTCGCCGTGGCTGGATCAGGTGATGATGATCGGCAATCCTTTGGCGTTGCTGCATCTGTCCGGTGCCGTTTTCGTCATTGGCAGCCTGTTCATGATCGCGGGCTATTCCACCCGTCTGGCAGCGTTGGCGATGTTCATGACGCTGGTGCCGATCACCGTCACCATCCATATTGCCCCCGGCCACGAAGGGCCGCTGTTCAAAAACATCGCGATCCTTGGGGCGCTCTTTTATGTGTTTATCAACGGTGCCAAGTGTTGCGCGCTGGACCTGCGGCGCCACCCATAACCGATAGCCGCCATCACAACGATAGCGGCTATGGATCAGTCAAGCGTCAGGACGATCTTGCCCATGTGCTGCCCGCTGTCCATCAGCGCATGAGCCTGCGCCACCTGTTCCAGCGGGAAGCTTTGGAAGATACGGGGACGGATTTGCCCCCCAGCGACCAACGGCCAGACCTGTTGAATCACATCCGCAGCCAGCGCGGCCTTGCGGGCGGGCGGCAAAGGGCGAAGGGTTGACCCGATCAGCGATAGCCTGCGCCGCAACAAGGGTTCCAGATCAGCAGCTATATGGCGCCCGCCTTGTAGCGAAATCAACGCATAGCGCCCATCTGCGGCCAGCGCCTGCAAATTACGGCTGACATAGTCGCCGCCCACCATATCCAGCACCACATCCGCACCGCGCCCGCTGGTAAAGCTCAGCGTTTCGGCAACGAAATCCTGCTCATGGTAATTGATCGCCAAATCGGCCCCAAGATCACGGCAATAGGCACATTTAGCTGCGTTTCCGGCAGTGACGATAACCGTGGCCCCCTGTGCCTTGGCGCGTTCAATGGCGTGGCTGCCAATACCGCTACTGCCGCCGTGTATCAGAACGGTTTCCCCACCCCGAAGCGCCGCGCGTTGCATCATGTTGAATTCAACCGTCAACGCAACCTCGGGCAAGGCCGCTGCCTGTTCCAGACTAATCCCGTCAGGTACAGGCATGACGGTGCCCGCGTCGGCCAGCGCGTGACTGGCGTAGCCGCCACCATGCACCAAAGCGCAAACCTGCTGGCCCACGGCCAAACCATCGACGCCATCCCCCAAAGCCGCGATATGGCCCACGACTTCCAACCCCGGCACAGGGCTGGCATCAGGTGGAACGGGATACCGACCTTCGCGTTGGGCAATGTCAGGCCGGTTGACCCCAGCGGCCCGCACCGCGATCAGCACTTGCCCCGGCCCCGGTCGGGGACAGGGCAATTCGGACAGGCGTAACACTTCGGGACCACCCGCGCCGGTCAAAGTGACCGCGCGGATGGTTTTAGGCAAATCTTCTTTGGCTTCGCTCATGCCTCGTCCACGACACCGTTGCGCAGGATGCCGATGCCAGTGATTTCCACCTCGGCCACGTCACCGGGTTTCATATACAATTGCGGTTTGCGGAACTTCCCCACACCGCCCGGCGTGCCGGTGGCGATCACATCGCCCGGAAGCAATTTTGTAACGGTGGACACGTAGGCAATGATTTCAGGAATGCTGATCGCCAGATCGTCCAGTTTGGATTGCTGTTCCACATTGCCGTTAATGCGGGTCGTCAGTGTCTGTTCCGTCACATCAGGCAGATCATCCGCTGTCACGATCCACGGCCCCATCGACCCGCTGTCGTCAAAGCTTTTGCCCGGCCAAAACTGGCTGGTGTGAATTTGGTAATCGCGGATCGACCCATCGTTGAAGCAGCTATAACCTGCAATATGATCCCACGCATCCGCCTGCGCGATGTGGCGGCCTTCCTTGCCGATGATCACGGCCAATTCACCTTCGTAGTCGAAATCTTGGCTGGCCTTGGGGCGTACCAGCGGCACATCATGCCCAATGACCGAGGACGGATAGCGCGTAAAAATCGACGGGTGCTTCGGCTTGTCCCGCCCGGTTTCCTTGATGTGGGACATGTAGTTCAGGCCGATACAGATGATTTTGTCCGGGTTCGGCAAGGGGGACAACAACGTGACATCGGCCAGCGCCAGCACCGGCCCGGTTGATCCCGCCAATTCCGCAGTAGCACCAGCTGTCAGCACCGCGCGCAGATCGGCATATTTGCTTGTCAGCGCAGTATCGGCGGCGCGGATCGCGTCACCTTCGATCACGCCATATGATTGGGTGCCATCATTCAATTGAAAGGAAACAAGCCGCATCTGGGTCCTCCTGGCGGGGTAAGTTTGGTTAAACATCGGGTAATCAAGCACGGCAATCGGGCAAAGCCCGCACCCTACTTGTGTTCATTTGGTGAACGCATGTTGGGCAACCATGCGCTGCTCGTGCAGATCGCTTTTGCCGCGCCCCTGCATCACAAATCCGCCCAGCATTTGCCGGACGGGCAACTCATGCAGGGTATTCACAATATGGAACATCGTCGGCATTTGCTGAAAATCAGAGCGCACGAATGACAGGCTCGCCGTCCCGGTCTGATAGCTGACAACACGCGACGGCGTTGCGGGCGGGTTGGGGCTAAGCATCACGCGTGTCCGCGTTTCATGCGGTCCGGCCATCCCCATCGGGGGCATATAGGCATAATGCAGCACCCCGTCCGATGGACGCGACACCGGCACATCCGCAAGGGTCAAATCTGTGAGTGTCAGATCAAAAAAACCATGCCCATCCCAACTGGCCCGACAGGTCCGTGTAGCCCCCACTGTCATTGGGTCAGGCAAATCGCAAAACAGTTTGTTAAACCCCAGTTCTTCGCGCCCGCTAAGAATAGGTTCCGCACGGTTTTCCCAGAGAACCAAAAGCAACGCCCCCCGCAAAGTTTCAGAAGCCCCGGAAAAAACGACGGGAACTTTCACCCCCAGCATCGAATAAGACCGCCCCGCCAGCCATTGCAGATCGTGCAGGATCGTATGTTCGACCGTCACAACAGGAGCGCCGTCCAGATCAAACCCCGCAGGTAATAACGCCGTTAGCGCCTGTGCATCGCTTTCAAAACGGGCGCCAGTGACGGTAAAAGGTGCATCAGACCCATCGAATTGTTCCAACTCTGGCCCTTGCCGCGGCCCCGGTGTCGGACCGAACAAGACCGGCATCCGATACCGTGCAGCTTCATCGAACAGAAAACCGCCCATCAGACTGCCCCGCGAACCGAGGTCAGCCACGGACAATTCGGGGCCTGCACTCCGCGCCGCGCCAGATCCAGCCTCATATCCTCCAACCGCTTGCGCTGTGCCTCTTCCATATAGGTGCGGTCATGGCCCCACAGGCTTGGCCCATCAAAGGTTTCATGCGGTTCCCATGTCTGGGGGTCGATCTCGCGCCCGCCAAAGCCTGTTTCGATAAAGAATCCTGATGGCGTATGCGTGTAAAAGCTCATCATCCAATCGTTCGTATGCCGCCCCAGCGTATAGGCCAGTCGGTCCTGCTCGATCTGGGCCAGATCATACCCCTGCCCCAGATCGTCCAGCGCCTGATATTCCACCATGAAATGATGGAAGCCCTGATGCCCCAATCCCACCATCGCAAAACTATGATGCCGTCCGTTCACATGGAAGAAGTACAGCGGATACGGCACCAGCGAATAATCCGAGATACGAAAGCCCAGCAAATCAACATAAAATGGCAATAACGCCGTCGCATCCTTGGCCTTCAGGACCGCGTGCCCCATACCTACAGCACCCGTTTTAAACCCTGTAATCGGGCGTCCGGGCTGGAACGGATCGTCATTTTGGTGCGGGCCACAGAACACTTCTAACTGGTTGCCCTCGGGGTCTTTGAAGCGGATCAAACGCGTGACGAACCGTTCATCCGCCAGCGCACCGCCCGCCAATTCAACCGCCACACCCGCATTTTCCAACCGCGAGGCCAGACGGTCCAGCGCTTCGGGACTGTCCACTTCCCACCCCATGAAGCCCAGACCTTCGCCTTCTTCGCCGGTGACGACTAGGCGCTGTTTGCGATCATCCATGCGGAACGCGCGGGACTGCCCGGAACGATCCACCTGCTGCATCCCCAGAAGCCCCGTGGCATAGCTTGCCCAATCCTCGGTTCGGGTTGAATTGATGCCGATATAGCCCAGCGATGTGATTTCCATTGATCCCTCCTGATGCGCGAAAACGCCCTGCCCATATACCGCCGACTTCAGCCGAACTTCTCAAGCGACGGGGGCAATCAGTTCACCACGCGAACACCCACCATTGAAATTAAACAAGAAAACGGGCGCATTATGCGCCCGCTCCCAACCAAACACCGGATACTTGGAATTTACTTTGCCGTCATCGCAGCAAGATAGGCATCGTAAATCGCCTGCCCGTTTTCGGTTTTCGCAATCCACTGTTCGATGGATGGGCGCGTGGCTTGTTGCCACGCTGCCAAAGTTGCCGCATCCGGTGTGGTGATGGTCAGCTTACCGGCCTTGACCGCATCGGCCCGCACAGCGTCATTTTGCACGTCGAAGGCTTGCCCAAACGCCGTGGCGAACGCCGCTCCCGAATTGGCGTCAATCGCGGCCTTGGCCTTGTCTGACAGGCCCTCGTATTTGGCTTTGTTCATCACAATCATCAGCGGGCTAGTCCCCATAGGCACCTCTAGCACATGTTCCACCGCTTCCAGAATACGAAAGGATTTCAGCGCACTCCATTCGTTAAACGACCCGTCGATCAACCCGCGCGAGATCGCCTCGGCCACGCCCGGCCCGGTGATTCCCCCCACAGGAACCGCCCCCATATTTTCAATCGCGACCAACAGTTCAGGTGACGATGCGCGGAAATTCAGCCCGTTCATATCCGTTGGCATCTTGATCTGAGATTTCGAGGCTACAGCTTGCGGAGCAGACGTAAACAAACCGATGATTTTGTATTTATCAAAATCCCCGGCCAACATCCCCTGTTCGTACATCGCCCAAAGCGCCTCTGATCCGGCCTGTGATGATGTTACCGTAAAAGGCAGCTCCCCCACGGTCATGCCCGGAAAAACCCCAGGGTTATAGCCGGGCACGATAAAGGCAATATCAGCCACCCCATCGGCCACCATTTGCAATTGCTGTGCGGGGGAACGACCCAACGTTCCACCGGCGAAAATCTTCACACTGGCCTCGCCACCGGACGCATCTGTTACACGCTTGGCCCAGCCGGAAAACACCTCTTTTGTCAGGAAAGCAACCGGGGGCTCAAAGCTGGAAAACCGCAACATTTCGGCGGCGGCCGAGCTTGCAAACCCAGCGGTCAGCGCCAAAGCAGCGACAGTACGTTTCAGTAGTTTCATTGTGTTTCCTCCCTTGGAAATCAGCATATTAGACGTTGAGGCAGAGTGTAGACGTGAAACAAAACCCAAGAATGCGGTTTGCGTTTTGAGTTCATCAAGTGAACAAATCACAGGAGAAGTTTCGGCAACCACAAGGTCAGCGCGGGGAAGCTGACAAGGATCACAAGCCGCACCATATCCGCCACGAAAAAGGGCAGAATACCTTTGTAAATGGTTTGCAGATTGATATCCCGGCGCAAGGCGTTCAGCACCATGACGTTGATGCCGATGGGCGGGGTAATCATGCCTATTTCGATCACGATCACATTGATAATCCCCCACCAAACCAGATCGAACCCCAAATGCTGCACCACCGGGATCACAAAAGGCAGCGTGACGATCATCGCGGCGACCTCGTCAAAGAAGGCGCCCAAAAAGATATACAACACCAACAACATCGCGATAACGCCCAGCGGTGGCAGGTTCATCGCCGCAATCCCGTTCACGATGATCGAAGGCGCATCAGTAATCGCCATGAAGTAAGAAAAAATCGTGGCACCGAAAACCATGATGTAAATCATCGCGGTCGCCGCGCTGGCCTGCGCCAGAACGCTGGTCAGTTCTTTCAGATCGAACCCATGTCGCGCGATCAGAAACAGGAATGCCACCACGACACCGACAGCCGCTGCCTCGTTCACGGTAAAGATACCGGAATAGATGCCACCCAAAACCACAACGGACAACACGACGACGCCCCACCCTTTGCGCAGGGCCGCCATCTGTTCCGCGAAAGACAGCTTTTCGATGGTCTGGGCGGATGTCGGATCCAGCATCACGGTGCCGCGCACGGCTGCCATATAAAGCACCACCGCCAACAGTGCCGGGATCAGAGCCGCAGTGAACAGTTCGACCACGAATTGCTCGGTCAGGATGGCATAAAGCACCATGATCGTCGAAGGCGGCACGATGATCCCCAGCGTTCCCCCGGCAGCAATCGCGCCAGTGGCCAGCGACGGGGAATAGTTCCGCGTCAACATTTCAGGCAACGCGACGCGGCCAAAGGTTGCCGTTGTCGCCACCCCCGACCCGCATACGGCACCAAAGCCACCGCACCCCAGCACTGTTGCCGTTGCCAACCCGCCCTTGCGATGGCCGATAAACGCGTGAGCAATGTTATACACATCGTTTGCCAACCCTGCCGAGGCCGCCAAGTTGCCCATCAGCATGAACAGCGGAATAACCGCCAAATTCAGATTCGTCAGCGTGGACGCAGGTTCGGATGCCAGTAAGGACAGCGCAGGCCCCCATCCGGCCACCATTGCAAACCCTGTTACCCCGACAAACCCCATAGCAATCCCAATGGGAACATGCAGGGCAATCAGCCCCAGCATCAGCACAAAACCGATCCCGGCAACGACAAGCGGGTCCATGACGATCTCCTGTAGCGCGTTGATAGAAAGTTAAAGAATGTCCTGATGTGACTTGGTTCCCGGCGTCCGGCCCAATCCGGCCAGCGCGCGGACATCCCCCAGCATCACAACCAGTTGCGCCAGCACTGCGACACCCAGAAATCCGGTGGCCACCCACCACCACGGCCCGACCGGCCAGCCCAAGACCCATGTCTTTTCACCGCTGGCTGTGGTTGCCTGCGCGTAGGGAATGAATTGCCAAACCATCAGCGCGAAAAACAACAACACTGCCAGACTGGAAAACAGGTTCAACGCCAATTGAACCGGGCGCGGCGCCATACTGCCCAATACTTCGATCGAGATGTTTTGTTTCAGCGCCAGACACTGAGGGATACAAGCCGCAATCACCACAGCCATCACCAGGGCGCTGACATCGTTCACGCCTTGCAGCGGGGCATCAAAGAAAAACCGCAGCAGAATATCCGCCGTGACCATCATCGCCAAAATCAGCAATCCGAGGAACCCTGCCAAGGCAAGGAAATGGGTCAATCGCTCACTCATGTGGCGCAACATGGTATACATCGGATGTCCTCCCGCTGTGCGACATATGGCTGAAAGGTTCGCGCTCTTTTGGGCCATCTGCACTTGCCTGTTTGTTGACTTCCTGCGGATACGGTGCAATTTCTACACGGCAATAGTTCACCAGATGAACGGAGCACGATAGCAGGATGCCTGTATTTAAACCCGTGCGCGCGTTAGAGCGCGGCTTGGAAATTCTTCAGGCCGTCAATGAACAAGACGGAATGCGCACTCAGGACATAGCCCGCCTGACCGAACTGCCCCGCCCCACCGTGTTTCGCCTTCTGGAAACGCTGGAAGGGATGGGATTTGTCGCGCAATCGCCGTCAGATGACACATGGCACCCGACATTGCGCTGCAATCTTTTATCCTCGGGGTTTCTGGACAAGGCTTGGGTCGGTCAAATCGCCATGCCAGAAATGACCCGGCTGGGCAAAAGCATCCTGTGGCCACTGGATCTGGTCACACTCAATGACTGCGCGATGCAGATTCGCGAAACCACCCATAAGGTCAGTCCGTTTTCCTTTGACGTTGGGATGGTAGGAAAGCTGATCCCGATGCTACACACCGCAGGCGGACATGCGTATCTGGCCTATTGTCCAGATGATGAACGCAGGGCCATTCTGGAAATGATGCGCAGTTCCAGTAAGCCAGAACACGAACTGGCACACGATCCGGTTTTCATCGAACATATTTTGGAACGCACCCGCCTTCAGGGGTTTGGGTCACGCACCGAAGGCGGGTACAAGGGTCATACCTGCTCGATCTCGATGCCTATTTTCCAGAATGACCGGATCATCGCAGCCCTGACTGTGGTCTGTCTGAAGTCCGCAATCAGCTATGATGAAATGGTCCGAAAATTCGGGCCTCGGCTGCACCGCACCTGTGAACGGATCGGGGCCGAAGTTTCGCGGAACGCGGCAGCAGGCTAGACCCTGCCGCCGCACAAACATTTCAGCCCAACACTGCGGCGTAGTCCGCCAACGACTGCGCCAAATTCGAGGGCGCAAAGGCAGCCGCCGCATACCGATCCGGGCGGATCAGCAAAATCTGATCCCGATGGGTGCGCAGAAGTTTACCACGCGGATCAGTCACAGCCCCCCCCGGCAACGGGCAGTCCAGCGGCACATCCATGCTCAATACACAACGGGCCAGTGGCACGCCCGCCAGACTGTCCTGTTTCAGGCCCGCCAACGCAGCCGCCCCCGCCGCGTCCTGCGCAATCAGGGCAAAACCCGCACCCAGCAGGCTGTCCAGTTTAATCACCCCCTGCGCAGTCTGCACATCGGGCTGAGGGATCATCTCGCCCACGATGGACGCTTCGAACGGCTGATCCAGCAAATCCAGAAACAGCCCCGCAGCATACCGCGGACGCGGTTTGAACCTCATCTGAAGCAGATAGTCCTGTACGCCGGGAAACGGCTTCAAAGAGGTCATCAACTGCTCGCGAAATGCAAGCGCCTGCGGGTCGATCGGCATCACGATATCGCCCATCACCACGGCAAGCTGGATCATAGCCCAAGCCGGATCGCGTCGTTCCGCGAAATAGCTGTCCAGCACGGCATCCCCCGCCCCGCCGCGGATCACCGTTGCCAGTTTCCACGCGACATTCCACGCGTCCCGCAACCCCGCATTCATCCCCTGCCCTGCAAACGGCGGTGTCAGATGCGCGGCATCACCAGCCAGCAAGATACGCCCCACCCGAAACTTATCGGCAATCCGAGCATGGAACGTGTATATCGTTTTGCGCACGATATCGGCACCATCAATCTGACGGAATGGCGCCAAAAGCTTGCGCACGAATGCATCCTCTAGCACCTGTTCGTGAGTTTCGCCGGGCAATAACATGAACTCATACCGCCGCCCGCGATTGGGGGCAGGAATGCTGACATGCGGCCGGGCATTCGAGCAGAAAAACCACGAATGATTTGCGATATCCGGGTCATTCAATGTGTCGATTACAATCCAGTCCTGCGCATAGGTTGATCCCTGCATCTGAATCCCCAAGCGTTCCCGAATTGGACTGCGCCCACCATCCGCCGCCACCACATATTGCGCCCGGACGGTGTGGGATGCTCCGGTTTGGTCGGTCAGGGTAGCAACAACGCCGGTTGCATCCTCCACCAGCGATGTCACCTCGGACAGGAACCGCATATCGCACAGATCAGTCTGAGCGATATGCTCGTGCAGGGCGTGTTCCATTTCCGGCTGATTGATGAAATGTCGCTTAGCAAACCCATAGGTTTCGGCCCCGGCCCCGACCCGCGCGAACACCCTGCCCGCATCATCCACATAGGCCGCACCGTCCCCCGCAATGGTGCCGCCCACATAAGTCTGGTCAGCCCCAAAGACCTGAAGCGTGCGCGCCCCTTCGTCATCCAGCACGATTGCACGGGGCATATCCATAGGGGCCGCATTGCGATCCACGATCAGGCTGCGCACCCCGTACCGCGCCAATAGCAGCCCGGTTGTCAACCCGGTGGGACCAGCCCCGACGATCAGAACCGGGATGTCTTGCGGATAAACGGTCATAGAAAGCTCCTCCGAGTGCCCGGTATCCGGGTCGGTTAGTCATGTGTGAAAATGTCTGCGGCGTCACGCCGCGCGGTATGGGATCAGGTCTTAGCCATCAGGAAAGGCTATTTGTGCCGCCGGACGCGCCATCAGCCGATCATGCAAAGCGTGCATATTGTCGGGCATGTCGACCTTTGCCGCCACGGCCCACCGCAGCAGGTAAATCGCCGGTGCCTCGGCCAAGGTCAGGCGGCCCATCAGGAAATCCTTATCCCCCAGCACCGCAGACAGATGGCGCAATCCTTTTTCCACCTCGGCGCGACCGTGGGCGCGCAGGGCCTTTTGTGCTTCGGCATCGGGGATAAATTTTTGCGGCACTTTCATAAAGGTAAAGCCACGCATGTGAACGCTGGCGACCATGAAATCCATCAATTCCAGAATGCGGGCCTGGTCTTCCAGATCGTCACCGATCAAGCCCGCCTGCGGAAAACTGCGCCCCAACCAAAATGAAATCGCCTGAAATTCCGTCAGGATCGACCCATCGGCCCGGCGCAACGCGGGGACTTTGCCCTTGGGGTTGGCCGCGCGATAACTGTCTTGCAGGTGTTCGCCTTTTGGCAGGTTCACCACATGCACGTGATGGGGGACATCCAGTTCCGCCAGCAAATAGGCAATCCCGTCAGAACATGATCCGGGCGAATGAAACAGGGTTAACGTCATTTATGTAGCTCCAAGCGGTTGCGGGCCTCGGCGCAGGTCGCCAGCCCATAGCCCAGATCATCCAGCATTCGCCGCGCCTTTTCCACCATTGCCGCGTTTGACGGGGCCGGAACGCCGCGTGATAACCATGCAGCATCTTCCATCCCGATCCGTACCTGACCGCCCGCGATGGCAGATTGTACCAACATCGGGAAAGCCCATTTCCCCGTGGCGAAACCAGTCCAGATCGCCCCGGCAGGCAATTGACTGCGCGCATAAAGAAGGGTTTCCGGCGACGGCTGAAAACCGTATTTCACCCCCATCACCAACGAACACAGCGGCGCAGGGGCCAGCGTACCGTCAGCGATTAGATCATTCATCAGCGCGACATCGCCACTATCGAACAATTCAACCTCGGGGCGGACCCCGGCATCATAAATAGCTTGCGCCATCACACGGACATTCCGGGGGGTGTTAATCACCACTTCAGTCCCGAAAACCATGGTGTTCAGATCAAGCGTCGCAATATCGGGACGGATCGCACAGATATGCTCTACCCGCTTTTCCGGCACCAACAGATTGGTACGAGGTCCGGGCATGGCCGGGTCGGCCTCGGACGGGTGGAAACGGCCGCCATTGCCAGTGGTCAGGTTGATGATCAGCTCGTCCGTGACGTCGCGGATACGGTCCACCACCTCGGCGTATAGCCCCACCTCCATCGACGGGAGTTCCGACCCCGGATCGCGTACATGCACATGCACAATCGCCGCCCCCGCCCGCCATGCCGCCAGCGCGTCGGCGGCAATTTCCGCCGGGGTGATTGGCAAATTTGGATTATGGGCGCGGGTGGTAAAGTTGCCAACCAATGCGCAGGTCAGAATGACGGATGACACAGCGGGTCGCCTCCTTGGTCAGGATTGCTTTGTATAACCGCAGCATTGCGACAAAGTCAGCGCAACGCCCACCACAATACGGCAGCACGTTCACCAGGTGAACCGATTGTGCGACAGTCACTCTGCCCGGTTTCGCCCGAAACTTACGGCCAGCACACCGCAAACCACCAGCAGCACCAGCGTAGCAAGGTCCAGCCCCCAATATTCCGCAGCCAGACTTAGCCCCAGCGCCATCAAGGAAGTAGACAGCGTTACCGCCAGCATCCACAGGCTCATGATGCGGCCCCGCAGTTCATCCGCAAGGCCCGATTGCAAACCGATTTGCAATCCCACCCCCACATATGTGCCACAGAACCCTGACAGCGCCGATGCCACCATTGCCGCCGGAAAGACCGGCGCCCAGACCAATGCCGCGATCGACACAAAGCCCAGCACCAACACGGCCCAACGCATCGCTACCGCTGCCGCCAGACGGGTGCCAGCCGCCACCTGCAATACAGCCGCGAACAACGCTCCACCTCCGACGGCAGACGTCAGCAAGCCCAGACCTTCGGCCCCCAGATGAAATTCACCATCCGCAATCAGCGCCAGCAATTCCATCACGCCCCGGATTGGCCCCAACCCGGCCACCGTCAGGATCAAAACAGCGCGGATCGGACCACGCCCCAATCCGTACCGCAACCCTTCGACAAAATCGGCCCACAGCGCCGTAGTGGGCTTATCCCGCGACTGACGCGGATGCAGTCCGCCCTGCAACAGCAGGTTAGGTAAAAACAGCAGAAAGGAAATCACGGCAGCCGCTTCGCTGCCCCAGCGCCCAATCAGCAGCCCACCGATTGCCGGGCTGATCGTGCGCCCCAGATTGAAGTTCAGCGCAGACAGCGCTACCACGGACCCAATCAGGGGCGGTTCAACCAAACGGGGGCCAAGCGATTGACGCACAGGATGGTAGGCCGCGATCACGCAGCCAAAAATCAGGGCCACCCCCAACAGCACATGGGGCGTCAACACATGCAGATGCAGCCCAGCCAACAACAAGGCCGGACAGACCAGCAACCCGGCGGACACCCAGCGAAAGGCCTGTTTGATATTGGCGCGGTCAGTTACGGCCCCCATCACAGGCCCGGCAACCGCCACCGGCAAGAGTGAAGCCGCCGCCACCAAACCGACAAAACTGGCATCCCGCGTCAGATCCCAGGCCAGCCAGGACATCAACACCCGGAAAATCCACATACCGTTCACCCCCAGAACGGCACCGACATAATACCGTCGGAAATTCGGCACTTGCAAAGCTGTCTGTGGCATTACGGGGCAATCCCCGCCATTCGGCCCCACCCGTGGCACACGGATAGCGCCGCGCCGAAATAACGGCGCGTGGTCGTCGCGATCATGCGTTTCCCTCACTCTTACGACAAGACATACGCCTTTCATCCGCAAGGACCAGTCCATTTTCGTAAAAATCACAGCGGATGGACCAGCCCCCGTTGCTGCGCTAGCAATAGGATAGCGTGAACAGGAACGGATTTTGCCATGATGAATTCCCACCGGATAAGGATGCGGCATCTGCGGTGCTTTCTGGCTGTCGCGCAGTTTGGATCGGTCACACATGCCGCCGAAAGCATGGGGACGGTCCAGCCCAGCGTGTCGCGTACCCTGCGCGAATTGGAACAGGAATTGGGCGGGCCATTGTTTGAACGCACCGCCAGCGGGCTGGCGCTGAATGCACAGGGGCGGCTGTTGTTTTCCTATGTCAGCAACGGGCTGGGGCAGGTCGATCTGGGATTGAAAACACTGCTGGGCGGACTGACCTCGCAACGGGTGCGGGCTTATGTGTTGCCCAATGTCGTGCGTATGGTGATGCCCGGCGCGGTGGCGCGATTCAAATCGCTGTATCCGGCAATAGATGTGACATTCAAAGCAACCACCGGCGGCGGGTTACAGCAATATATCCATACGAGCGAAGTTGATTTCGGCTTTGGCCGCCTGCTGGCCGCCGAGCATATGGAAGGCCTGAACTTTGAACATCTGTTCAGTGAACCATTGGTGTTCTTTGTCCGATCAGGTCATCCGCTGACCCGTCAAAAGGGACTGAGCATCCACGACATTGATCATTTTCCGGTCGTTCTGCCATTGCCGAATACAATCATCCGGGCCGAAATGGATCGGTTCATCATTGCACATGGTCTGTCGCGCTTTTCCAATCTGATCGAAACTCTGTCCTTTGAATTTTCCCGAAATTACATAGCGATATCCGACGCCGTCGTGTGTCAACCGCTGGGGGCGATGCGCCGCGAACTGGCAGACGGCAGCGTTACGATTTTGAACTTTGGCGCAGACGAATTAACCGGGGCTGTCGGGCTGACCACCCTTGCCGGACAAGAGGTCAGCGAACCCGCGCAATTGCTGATGCAGGTGATCCGCGAAGAGGTCGTATCGCTGGGACTGGATAGCAACATCGCCTGACCCTGCATAACATTCCCGTTATAGCATATCCTAAATCGCTATTTCCCGTCCCCGTTGCGAATCGCTAATGTTAGTTAACAAAGCAAGGAGGAGGCCCATCGCTGGCAATCAGCGCGGCGCATATCTGCCGGGTGGGCAATAGACGTATGGCAAAACCCAAGAATATTCTGTTCATCATGTTTGACCAACTGCGCTGGGATTACCTAAGCTGTTATGGTCACAAAACGCTGGAAACCCCGAATATTGACAGGCTGGCGTCGATGGGTGTGCGGTTTACGCGGTCCTATATCCAGTCGCCGATTTGTGGGTCGTCCCGCATGTCCACCTATACCGGGCGGTATGTGCATTCCCACGGCGCAAGCTGGAACGGCATCCCCCTGAAGGTGGGCGAACAGACGATGGGCGATCACCTGCGCAAACAGGGTATGGATTGCTGGCTGGTAGGCAAAACCCACATGCGTGCCGACGAAGAAGGCATGGAACGGCTGGGGCTGGAACCCGACAGCCTGATCGGTGCGCGAGTGGCCGAATGCGGTTTTGATGTGTTTGAACGCGATGACGGGATGCTGCCCGAAGGGCCGGATGGGTCATATGACCCGGACGGAGCTAAGGAGTATAACAAGTACCTGCGCGAAAAGGGTTATGAGTCCGATAACCCGTGGCATGACTTTGCCAATTCCGGTCTGGACGAGGATGGCAATGTTCTGTCTGGCTGGTTCCTGAAAAATTCGCCTGAAGCCGCCAATATTGCCGAAGAAGACAGCGAAACCCCCTATCTGACCGGGCGCGGCATGGCCTTTATCGAACAGGCCAAGGAACCGTGGTGTATGCACCTGTCCTATATCAAGCCGCACTGGCCCTATATCGTCCCCGAACCCTATTGCGACATGTTCGGCCCCGAGGACGTGCAGGACATCGTGCGATCCGATCAGGAATATCAGAGCGCCCATCCGGTACTGAAGGCGTTCATGGACACGAAAATCGGCCAGACCTTTTCCCGTCAGGACGTGCGCGAGGCGGTGATCCCCGCCTATATGGGCCTGATCAAACAATGTGACGACCAGATGGGCCGCCTATTCAAATGGCTGGAAGACACCGGCCGGATGGACGACACGATGATCGTGCTGACCTCGGACCACGGGGATTTTCTGGGCGATCACTGGATGGGGGAAAAGACGTTTTTCCACGACACATCAACCAAGGTGCCGCTGATCATCTATGATCCCAGCCCCGAAGCGGACGCCACCCGCGGCACTGTTTGCGATGCGCTGGTCGAAGCCATCGACCTTGCCCCCACCTTTGTCGAAGTTGCGGGGGGCGAACCCGCCTATCATGTGCTGGAAGGCGAAAGCCTGCTGCCAATCCTGCGGGGTCAGCGCACGGAAACGCTGCGCGACTACGTGATCTGCGAATATGATTATTCGGCCTCGCCCGTGGCTACGGCATTGGATGCCAGCGTGCGCGACGGGGTGATGTTCATGGTCGCCAACAAGGAATGGAAACTGGTCCACTGCGAAGGCGGTTATCGTCCGATCCTGTTCGATCTGATCAACGACCCGGATGAGCTGAACGACCTGGGGGACAGCGACGACCACTGGGACGTCATCGCCGAAATGTACGACAAACTGTTCGCATGGACCCGCCGCCAGTCGCAGCGCACCACCCGGTCTGAACAGCAACTGATGGAAATGCGCAGCAAAACCCGGCGGCGCGGCGTGGTGATCGGCGTCTATGACGAAAACGACACCCCGCTGGAACTGACGGTGAAATACCGCCAGCGCAAAGCCCCCAATATGAAAAACGGCCCCAAAGCCAAATAACAAAACACCGGGGCAGGAGGAGCCCCGGACACATTCCAAGGGAGGAAACAGGAAATGAAACGCGTTACCCGGACTTTAGCCGCACTTGCGGCGGCGGGGCTGATGGCCAGCCCGGCATTGGCCCAATCGAACTTGTCGGCGGAAACATCAAGCCCCGGCAACAGCCCCCATGTTTCAATTCTGTATCTGGCAGAAACCGCCGCACAGGAAGGTGTCGCCAATCTACAGGTACAAGAAGGGCAAACACTGACCAATTCGGTTCTGAACGTCGCACAGGGCCGCACCGACATCGCTTCGATGCCGCTGATTTTGGGCTTTCTGCTGTCCAAGGGGCGTGGTCCCTATTCCAAACAGGGCGAGGCCGGGGCGGAACTGGCGGCCGACCTGCGCGCGCTATATCCCTATAATGCGGGCGCTTACGGGCTGATCGCACTCGAAAGCAAAGGCGTCACAAGCTGGGCCGATCTGAAAGGCAAAGACGTCTGGAACGGCCCGCCCCGTGGTGCGGCTTTGGTGAACGCCCGTCAGGCGATCCAACTGGCGGCAGGCCTGAAGGACGGCGAGGACTACACCGGTCATCAAGCCAACTGGGGCCAGTTGCCGACACTACTGGTTGACGGGTCGATGGATGCGTTCGTGTTCCCGCTGACGTTCCCCTCTGCCCGTGCGACGACAATGCAGGCGGCGGGTAATGTGGTCATGGTTTCCACCCCGAAAGATGTGTTCGAAAGCGACAGCTACCAAAAGGTGTTCAACGCCCCCGGCAACGTTCCGATCGTTATCAAATGGGAAGACATGGGTTATCAGGACGGCAAAGGCATTCGCCTGATTTCCGAAGACGCCACATTCCGGGGTTTGGGAACGGCCTTTACCGATGTGGTGAACAAGGACATGCCCTTTGACACCGCAAAGGCGCTGGTTGCCGCCTATATCAAGAATATGGAGCAACTGAAATCCAAGACCGCCTATATGAAAAACGTGGGCGTTGCGGAAATGGACCCGAAACTGTCAGGTTTCTGCGGGATTAATCCGGTGAAATACCATCCCGGCGCAGTCGCCGCCTGGGAAGAGGCCGGTTACACCGTACCCGAGTGCGCCAAGTAAGACACGCCAATCCGGTTGGGGCACGCTGCGCGGTGCCCCTCCCCTCCTCCTCGTGATCTGACGGAGACACCCCATGACCTTCCCCGCCGCCACGCCCGGAATTTTCCGGCGCCTTGCCCTATTCCTTGGCCTTGTGCTTGTTGCCATTGGTATGTTGAACACATTGCCCGCCATTCCCGGTCTGGACGATCTGGTGACGGGCGTGTTTGGCGATGGTGTCGTGATCCGACGCTTTAGCTATGAATATCTTTACCCGCTGGTTTTCGTGATCATGATGACCACCGTGGCCTTTGAGCATTCCGTCGCCCGTGACATGCGCGAAAAAGGCAAATCCAAGGGCCTGACCGGGTTGGGGCTGGCATTGGACATCGCCCTGATCGTGGCCGCGCTGGCAATTGCTGCGGGCTATCTGATCGAAATTGACAGCGTGTGCCTGATTGACCAATTCACAGGTGAACGCGCCGAATTGATCGCCAAAGCCCTGCAAGAGGAAAAGGAGTTCGCCGAAACGATGGGGCTACCCGTCCCCACCAGCGTCGACGATCCGTCCTGTATCAATACGCTGGGGCTGTGGATTTTCCCGTTGGTCGCCTGCACCATCGCGACGTTTCTGGCCTATAACGTGCGGGTCTGGGGGTTTCCGCTGGTGATGGTCGCCATCCTGATTGCCGCTTATACGCTGTCCACGGTGATGGTGTGGTATTTCTTCGGGGCTGATGACATCAACAAATACCTTGTCACCAAATTGGGCGGCGAACCCCGGATGCTGATCGACGGGCGGCCCAATATGCAAGACATCCTTGTCAACAATGCACAGGGCTTGCTGGGTCGGTTCATGGGTATTCTGATGGATACGGTGTTCCCCTATATCGTGTTGGGATCGCTGTTCGGTGTATCCGCCGGGGGCCGGTCCCTGATCAAGATCGCGTTTTTGTGGACCCGCCGCCTGCGTGGCGGTCCGGCCCATGCGGCTGTTGTTTCGTCGGCCCTGTTCGGAACGATTTCAGGCGGCCCCGTGGTGAACGTGTTGTCTACCGGGGTGCTGACCATCCCAATGATGCTGAAACGCGGCTTCAAACACACATTCGCAGGTGGGATCGAGGCCGCCGCCTCCTCGGGTGGGCAGATCATGCCGCCAGTGATGGGCGTGGCCGCTTTCGTTCTGTCTGCCATGACGGTTGTCCCCTACCGCGAGGTGATCATCGCCGCGGTTCTGCCAGCGGTGGCCTATTTCGGCTGCCTATTCCTGACCGTGGCCTTTCAGGCCCGCAAGCAAGGGATCGAAGCCGTAGGTGACGTGACCGACGACATGCGCCTGACCGGAGAGGACAAGCTGCATCTGGTCATGATTTTCGGGC
Organism: Thalassovita litoralis; assembly: GCF_900182725.1. Taxonomy (GTDB): domain Bacteria; phylum Pseudomonadota; class Alphaproteobacteria; order Rhodobacterales; family Rhodobacteraceae; genus Thalassobius; species Thalassobius litoralis. The sequence continues at coordinate 58,397 of NZ_FXTO01000002.1, read as the reverse complement.
CGATCCTGCTGATCCTTGTCCTGCTTTTGATCCCCAAAGAGGCCGTGGGCTGTGGTCCCTTGGCGGGCTTGTGGGGCGTCACCCAGATCATCAGCGAAAATGGCTGCCGGGCCGAAAACCTGCCGTGGCTGCTGCAACTGATCCAGAACTCGGCGGGCGACGCCGGATCAGCCGGGTGGTGGGCAACCGCGCTGTTGGTGGTGCTGTTCTTTCTGGACCGCGAAATCCGCCAATCACCCGGTAAAATCGTGACCGCACTGGCTGATGCGGGGCTGTTGGTCAGTCGACTGTACCTGATGTTTCTGGCGGTGTCGGTCATCGACTTCTGTCTGAATCTAACAGGCCTGTCGAACTATGTGGCCGTGGACATCATCGGCTGGCTGCGCGACTCGGGCGGGATCATCGGGGACAATGCGTTCTTCATGCTGCTGGCGCTGGCGGCGACGATGCTGATGGCGATCCTGCTGGGCATGGGGATGCCGACCGTCCCGGCCTATATCAATGTTGCCTTGCTGATGGGACCGATGCTGGTGGGGCTGGGCATTGCGACATTCACCGCGCATATGTTCATCTTTTACTTCGCCGTCGCTTCGGCCATCACGCCCCCTGTCGCGGTGGCGGCCTTTGCCGCCGCTTCGATCACCAAGGCCGATCCGATGCGCACCGGGGTGGCTGCGGTGCGGGCGGGTGTCGTGATCTTCGTCGTGCCTTTCATCTTTGCCTTCTATCCCGAACTGCTGCTGATCGAAGCCGCCCAACTGAACCCCGAGGCAGGCGCGGCCCGCTATCTGCCGGGATTGGACGGCACAGTGCATCCGCTACATCTGGCGATGGTGTTCGGGCGGGTGATGCTGGCGCTATACCTTCTGGCCAGTGTTCTGGCCCGGTTCGAGGCGCGCCCGATTGGCCGCTGGGAAAGCTGGGCGCGTCTGGCATTGGCCGTGCTGGTGCTGATGAAAATCCCGCTGCTTAGCCTGATTGGCATTGCCGGGGCCATTGGGATCATCCTGTGGCACTGGCGGGGCAAAACCTTGGACCCCGTGGCCGAGCATTGAGCAAAAACGCCCGGCGCGGATCAATCCCGCCGGGCGTTTTATCTGTGCAAGGCGATCCCGATCACCCTGGTTGACGCACCGATTTTTCCGCGCAATACTGGATCAGATGGCGTTCATTTGCCGAACCTTCCGCAATTTGCGACAACTCCGTACCGACAACCGTGATCACGGCCTGCGCCTCGTCCTGCCAATCCAATACCGGGGCTGATGCCGCAACCAGACCGGGGATATATTTCCCCTCGATCGTCGCAACCCCCCGCGCCCGAATACGCGCCACCAACGCCACCAAACCGGATTTTGTGGCAGGAACATCGTGCAGCAACCCCGGATTGCGGCTGGCGCGGCGCAATTCTGCCTCGCGCGCTGCGGAAATCGCCCCCTCGGGCGCCCAAGCCAGAAACGCCCGCCCCGTCGCTGAATTCAACAAAGGTAGCGTGGTCCCCAAGCCCATCGACGTCACCGTTGGCGTGATCCCCTTTTCCCAGCGCACCACTGTGGCCCCTTCATTGCCCCAGACGGACAGCAACACGGTCATCCCCATGCGGGCCGCAAGGTCCGGCAATCCATCAGCCGCGAAATTCACGAAATCATGCCGCGCCAACGCCGCCAGCCCCAATTGCAACGCTCCCGGTCCCAGATCATACCGCCCCGATCGGCCTTCTTGTTTGACCAAACCCGCGGCCATAAAAGACGCCAGATAGCGATGTACCTTGCTGGGGGGCATGTCACAATCGCGGGCCAAATCGGACAGCGTCACCGCCTCATTCCGCCCGGCCAACCGCATCAGCACCGCCAGCGCGGAATCCAGCGATTTGATCCCCGCCCCGGTGCTGCCATCCTCTGCCATGGTTCTTATCCTTCCACGATTGCGCGGACCTGCTCCATATCGCCCGCGATCAGGCCGTCCTTAGTTGGAATGAACAGACAGCGCACCTCTTTTCCCGTGAAGGCCAGCTTGTCGCCAATGTGCGCTTCGTAACTGACAGTCAGCGTTTTACGCCCCCAATCCAACGCCGTGATTCCGATCATCAGCATATCGCCGTCCCGCATGGGATAGCGGAACTGCGCACCGGAATCGACCAACCCCAAGCCTGTGCCCCCCAGCTTGGCACAGATTGCCCCGTGTCCGCCAAATTGCCGAAGATAATCGTGAAAGCTGGCGTCAATCCATCTGAAGCTGTTGGGATAAAACACAATTCCGGCCGGATCACAATCGCCGAACGTGATTGGTACGTGGTAGGTGTGGATCATTTTTATTTCCTTATTGCGGAATCTTTTGCACAATATGGAATTGTACACTATTCATTCCCAAACATCGACAGACATTAGGGAGGGATCATGTCGAAGCTGTCCAGTATTGAAATTCTTGGTGGTGGCCCCGCTGGCCTGTACACCGCGATCCTGATCCGCCGACTGCTGCCGCATGTGCGCGTCCGCGTAACAGAACAAAACCCAGAGGGCGCGACCTTTGGCTTTGGTGTGGTGTTCTCTGATCAGGCATTGGAGTTTCTGAAGGCCGATGATCCCGAAACTCATGATCTGGTTGTGCCGCATATGGAACGGTGGCGGAACATGACGCTGAACCACCCGCAGGGCAGCGTGACGCTGGATGGTGTGGGTTTCACCGCGATTGGGCGGCTGGATTTGATCGAAATCCTCAAGGACCGCGCCCGCGCCTTGGACGTGCCGATCCGGTTTAACACGCATATCGACTCGCTGGAGGAGCTAGAGGCCGATCTGGTGATCGGTGCCGACGGGCTGAATTCACTGGTCCGCCAGACATTAGAAGACGGCTTTGCCCCGAAGATCGAAAACTTCGGCAACCACTTTGCATGGTTTGGCGCAACCGTCCCATTCGACACCCTGACCCAAACCTTTATTGAAACCGACAAGGGACCGCTGAACGCCCACCATTATCGGTATACCCCGGATCGCAGCACTTTTATCGTGGAATGCTCGGACGCGGTGCATCGCGCCTATGGCTTTGGTGACATGACCGAAGAACAAAGCGCACATATCTGCGCCGATCTGTTTAAGGACGTTCTGCAAGGCACTGATCTGGTCATCAACAAATCCCACTGGCGGCAATTTCCGCGCCTGTGGTGCCAGAACTGGGTCAGCGGGCGCTATGCGCTGCTGGGGGACGCGGTGCATACGGCGCATTTTTCCATCGGGTCCGGCACGCGTCTGGCCATGGAAGACGCGATTGCGCTGGTTCGGTCGCTGGCTGCACATGATGATATAGATACGGCCTTGATGGCGTATCAGCGCGAACGCCAACCCATTGCGAAAAAGATCGTCGACGCGGCCAACACCTCGGCCACGTGGTACGAAAGCTTCGGTGAAAAAATGCAGATGCCGCCACTGGATTTTGCGTTCAACTATCTGACCCGTTCGGGGCGGGTGGATATGGACCGGATGCGCAGGCTGACGCCAGAATTCATGGCTGAATACGACGCCTATAAAGCTGCCAAACCCGATCCGATCACAGACCCGGTGCAGGCCGATACCGCTGGCGCTGCGGAAATTGGCTTTGCAAAAGCGGATCATCCGAACTGTTCGAACATCCTGTGGCAAAATCTGACCCGCAATCCCGATAAACCCGCGCTCATCGGCCCAATGGGAACGCTTAGCTATCGGGAACTGATCGAAAAGGCCGCGCAATGGGGCAATGCGTTTACCGCCGCAGGGTTGCAACGCGGTGACCGCATCGCGTTTTTTCTGGATGACACCCCCAGCTATCCCGCTGCCTTTTTCGGTGCTGTGCGGGCAGGTTTCGTGCCAGTACTGCTGAATATTCAGACCAAACCGGATGTGTTGAACTATTTCCTGAAGGACAGCGCCGCCCGTATTGTCCTGACAGAGGCGGAATTGGCCCCGATCTTTGACGCCGAAACATTGAACGGCACCGCCGTCACGACGCGGATCGCAGTGAATGGCGCAGCCGATGAGTGCCTGTCTGCGGACGGTTTTCTATCCGGGCAGCCCACCACGCTGCCCTGCGCGGATACCGGACCGGATGACATGGCGTTCTGGATGTATTCATCCGGATCGACAGGCCGCCCCAAGGGGATCGTCCATCTGCATCACGACATGGCCTACACCCAGCAAAGCTTTGGCGAACAGGTTTTGAAACTGCGGACAGATGACATCGCTTTTTCGGTGCCGAAAATCTATTTCGCTTACGGTTTCGGCAACTCTGTCACCTTCCCCTTCTCGGTTGGGGCAACGGCGCTGCTATTGCCCGGCCAACCCCGCCCTGATGCCGTTCTGGATGCTATCGAAACCTATCGCCCCAGTGTCCTGTTCGGCCTGCCAACGCTGTACACCGCGCTGGCCCGGTCCGACACCATCGCCGGGCGCGATCTGTCCTCGTTGCGGCAATCCATGTCAGCGGCTGAAATCCTGTCCGAAGATGTCTATACTGCGTGGAAAAACCATGCGGGACACGGCCCTACCGAAGGGTTGGGATCGACCGAATTGCTGCATATCTACCTGTCCAATCATCTGGACGACCACCGCCCCGGCGCAGCAGGCGCCCGCGTTCCGGGGTACGAGGTAAAGCTGCTCACCCCCGATGGCACCCCCACCCAACCCGGAGAAGAAGGCGTAATGTTCGTGCGCGGCGATTCATCGGCACCGTGTTATTGGAACCGCCCCGACAAAACCCAAGACACCATGCGCGGGGATTGGATTTATACCGGCGACCGTTTCATCGAACGTGATGGATATTACTATTTCCAAGGTCGCGCGGATGAGCTGATCAAGGTTTCAGGCCAATGGGTCTGGCCGCTAGAGGTGGAACGCTGCCTGAATGAACACCCTGATATCCATGAATGCGCAGTTCTGGCAGAAGAGCTGGAAGACAAGCGTATGGCACTGCGGGCGGTGGTCAGCCTGACCTCTGGTCTGACCGGGGATGACGACCGCACCCAAGCCCTGCGCGATTACGTGAAATCGCGTCTGACACCCTTCAAAGCCCCGCGCCTGTTCCAATACGTATCCGAATTGCCGAAGACCGGCACCGGCAAAATCGACAGGCAAGCCCTGCTGACGCAAGCAGGCACACCATCCATCTGACTTGTCTGGATGATGGAAACACCCGTACAGTCAAATAAAACCGTGTTCAAAAGGGAGGAAACAATGAACACCATTCGCCGCACGCTACTGGCCGGTCTGGCCGCAGGGGCCGCTTTTCTGGCCACCCCGCTTTGGGCGCAAGAGGTCACGCTGAAACTGCACCAATTCCTGCCTGCGCAGGCCAATGTCCCGAAACTGGTTCTGGATGAATGGATTCAGCGCGTCGAAGCCGCCACCGGGGGCAAGCTGAAAATCGAACATTACCCGTCAATGCAACTGGGCGGGAAACCCCCGGAACTGATGGATCAGGTGCAGGACGGTATCGTCGATCTGGCCTGGACGGTGAATGGTTTTACCCCCGGTCGCTTCCCCCGTTCCGAAGTGTTTGAACTGCCCTTCCTGATGACCAATGCCGAAGCGACCAGCCGCGCCTTCTGGGAATTGTTTGAAAAGGAAATGAAGGACACCGATTATCGTGATGTTCACCTGATCGGCGGCTGGGTTCACGGCCCCGGTGTGATGCACACCAACACCCCGGTTCGCTCGATGGAGGACATGAAAGGCCTGAAATTCCGCATCCCCAGCCGTATGGCCGGGTTCCTGCTGGAAAATCTGGGCGCAGTGCCGATTGGTATGCCTGTTACCGCCATTCCCGAAGCCCTGTCCAAGGGCGTGATCGACGGGGCCGTGATCCCGTGGGAAGTGACGACCGCACTGAAAGTACCGGAACTGGTACATAACCACACCGAATTCGCCGATGGGTATTCGTTCTATACCGTCACCTTCACGCTGGCGATGAACAAGGACAAATACGAAAGCCTGCCCGATGACATCCGCGCCGCGATTGATGCCAATTCCGGCTTGGAATTCTCGGCCTTTGCCGGGGCGCAACAGGCCGGTGCAGACGGTGCCGCGCGGGAAAAAGCCGTGGCCGCAGGCAACACCATCATCACGATTTCACCAGAAGACAGCGAAAAGTGGAAAGCTTTCGCACAACCCGTTTACGAACGTTGGATCAACGACGTCACCGCCAAAGGTATCGACGGCGCGGCATTGCTTGCCGAGGCACAAGCGCTGATCGCAAAACATACCGCCGCCGGAAACTGATCCCTATCAGTCGTGATTTGTGGATAGGGCCGGTCTTTGGACCGGCCCTATTTACGTTTTCAAGTTGTCCCAGCGACAACCTTGCTCTGCTCAGGCAGCCGTTGGGCGGGCCTTGTTTAACATCGTTAGCAACAACGCCAGTCCCAAAACCAAAGCCAACCCTGCGGCTTCGTACATCCGGTCCGGTATCATCAGCAGCAGCGCCCCGACCCCAGTCACCAACCGGGCCACCGGACCAATGCGGCCCACCTGATACAGATGTCCCTCCAGCGCGCAGGATAGCGCAGTCAGCGCCAGAACCGCACTGCCGACAGAAAACAGGATCGTCAGCGGATCGCCCTGCAACAACAAGGCCGGTTCATAAACGAACACAAACGGCAGAATGAACAGCGCCGCCCCCAGTCGCATCGAGGTAAAGCCGGTTTCCAGCCCCTTCGCACCGGAAATCTGTGCTGCGGTGATCGACGCCAGTGCCACAGGCGGCGTGATATAGGACAGCATCCCCCAATACAGCACGAACAAATGCGCCCCGATGGGCGACAGCCCCAGTTCCACCAAGGCCGGGGCCAGCACCGTCGCAAGGAAGATATAACAGGCCGAAACCGTCATCCCCATCCCCAGAACAAAGCTGGTCAACGCCCCCAGCACCAACAGCAGGAATACGCTTTGCCCGCCATATTGCACCAGTTCGCGCGAAAAGGCGCTGCCCACGCCGGTGATCGCCAGTGATCCAACCACCAACCCGATCCCGCACAGCGTAGCAATCAGATAGGCGATATTGCCGGTCACATCCTCCAGCAGATCACGGGCAGCGCCGAGTGTCGGCATACGGCGGTGGCGCAGCAGCCCCAGCATCAGCATCAGCACCGTTGCGTAATAGGCCGCGCGGCTGGGCGACAGCACGAACAGCATCCCCACCAACAGGATCAGGGACACCAGATGGTGCCAGCCTTCGGCCAGCACGCGGGGCAAAGCGGGAATATCTTCGGTCCCGGCGGGGGCCAGCCCCTTGCGGGCGGCATACAGGTCCACTTGCAACAACAGCGCCAGATAATACAGCACCGACGGCACCAGCGCCGCAACAATGATCGTGGTATAGGACGTATCCAGAAACGACGCCATGATAAAGGCCACAGCCCCCATCACCGGCGGCATCAGCGTTCCGCCGGTCGACGCGCAGGCCTCGACCGCGGCGGCGTATTTGGGCGGATAGCCCGCGCGCTGCATGGCCGGAATGGTCAGCCGCCCGGTGGTCAGCACGTTGGAAATCACCGACCCCGACAATGACCCGAACAACCCGCTGGACAGGATCGCCACCTTGGCAGGCCCGCCCCGCGATTTGCCCATCAGGGCCATCGACAGGTCCATGAAAAACTGCCCGCCGCCCATCGCATTCAGCACTGCGCCAAAAATGATGAAACCCACCAACGTATCGGCGACCACGCGCAGCGGAATGCCAATGATGCTTTCCATGCCCATCGCATGTGCCGCCACGGTTTCGGTCAGGCTCAGCGATGGTCCCCACAGGAAACCGGGCAGATAATCGGCAAATAACGGATAGGCCGCGAAAAACCCGCAGATCACCAGCAGGATCGCGCCGCCAGACCGGCGCACCGCTTCCAGGGACAGGGCCACCAGAACACCGGATACTGCGGCGGCAACGGGCGGCGCCACCACATCCCAACCACCTGTCAGGATATTTTCGGCCACGACAGACAGATACAGCCCCGATCCGATTGCCAGCACAGCCAGTCCCCAATCCAACAGATTGGCCGGGGCATCACGATTGGCGGATCGCGCGGGCATGATCAAAAAGGACGCAGCCAGAAACAGGGCAATCAACAGGTAATAATAGCGATTGGCCAGCAGCGGAAACAGGCCAAAGGCGGACAGGTTGAACGTCTGGACGACAATCGCGACCAAACCGGCAACGCCCAAAACGGCAACGGCAACGCGTGTTGCCCCGCTCAGACGGGGGTTGGCTGGCGCGGCTGTCTCCAGCACGGGGTCAGCTTGGGTAGACATGGCGATACCTTTGAAAAAGGGAAAACCGCCGTTCGGGGACTCATCCCCAAACGGCGGCGAATAATAAGGGCTTAGTTCAGCGCTTTAGCGCGGTACTCTTCCCAGAAGGCGGCCCATTGCTTGCCCGGAATGTTTTTATCCAAGGCTTCTTCGGTCGCGGCGTCCCATGCGGCCTGTACCTTTTTCAGGCGGGCCAGACGGGCATCGTTCCATGCCTGATCCTGCTCGGTCCACAGGCCGATTTCGGTCAGGTAACGGATAGCACCGGGGTGGAACGGCGCATCCGATGGGGTGCGGCCCGCTTTTTCCAGCGCCCAATCGCCGGTGACGGCAGTGGCCCCTTTGTAGATACCATAGGTTTCGTTCAGCGCCTTGATCAGGTTGTAAACCTCGTCCTCGGACGCGTCAGCGTAAACCGCGATCATCGGATAGCGCACACCGATAATATCAGCCGGGTTTTCAGCAGACATGCCCGCGCCTTTGGTGGCTTTGATCGGGGCAAAGAACGTGGCAACATTGGCAACCGCGTCCCAGCCTGCGGCGTTATCCTTGTCCAGCGGCGCCCAGTAAATTCCGTGCGGCGAGCTTTCCAATTCATACAGCGTGGCGGCGGTGGGGGTGGACCCTGCGGCGACAACCTGCCCATCGACCAGCGCCTTCAGCGAGGCACCATAGGACGGCATTTCCACCACTTCCACATCGTCCCAGGTCAGCCCGGCAAAGGCCAGGATCGCTTCGACCTTGATGTTGATCGACGGGTTCGCCTTGACCCGCGCGACCTTGCGGCCTTTCAGGTCTGCAATGGTTTTCACGCCGCTGTCCGCAGCGATGGCCATACCAAAGGTCGACGGACGTCCCGCAATGGTGCGCAGGTCCTGCGGACCCCATTCCTGTGCGCTGAAATCATACAGTGCCTCGGTTGCGAAATACAGTTCGTTCGCCAGCCAGCCATATTGCACGCGGCCTGTTTTCAGCGGCAGCAAACGCCCGATCGACGTCCCCGAAGGCATGATACGCACACGGGTGCCGTATTCCTTGGCGAAGGCATCCGCGATGGCCGATGCCTCGACATAGCCGCTGGACCCCACGTCATAGGTGGACCACAGCATCGAGCGGGGCAATTCGGCCTCGCCTGCGGTGGCGGGCAAGGCGGCGGATAGCGCCAGTGTGGCCGCGGTCAGCGCGGCGGTGAATTTGGTCAACATGTAGATTTCCTCCCTGTTTTTGTTTCCAAACTTATACTGTCCCTACCCCCTGTTCGGGCGGGATGTCGGGGTTATCCCCGTTTCGGCAAGGTGCTGGATTTCGTCCTCGGAAAATCCGGCCTGTGCCAAAATGATGTGCGTGTGTTCGCCAAAAGCGGGCGGCTTGCTTTGATAATCGGCAGGGGTTTCCCCCAGCTTCACAGCCGATCCCAAGCCTTTGTAATCGTCGATTTCCACGCGCATCTGACGATGGGCGGTGTGGGGATGGGCCAGTGCCTCCTCGACATTCAGAACCGGCCCCGCAGGCACCCCGGCCCGGATCAGACGATCCGCCAGTTCAGCCCCATCAAACGCGGTCATGACCGCTTCCAGCGCGACTTTTAGCGCGTCACGGTTGGTCACACGTGCGCCGTTCGACGCAAACAGCGGATCTTCGGCAATCTGTGGCGCACCGATTTCAGCGCACAGCTTGGCAAATTGCCGATCGTTCCCCACCGCCAGATAGATCGGGCGCGTGGCCGTTTCGTATGTGGAGTAAGGCGAGATATTGGGATGATCGTTCCCCGAAAGGCTGGGCAATTTCCCAGACAGCGCGTGATTGGCAGCATGGGGATGCAGCAGCGACAGCGCGGTATCAAACAACGCCGCTTCGACAAACTGCCCCTTTCCCGTAAGGCTACGATGATGCAACGCCAGCAAAATCCCCTGCACGGCATGAAGCCCTGTTACCATATCCACGACAGGCAAACCCACGCGGATCGGGCCGCTGGCCTGCGTGCCGTTCACTGTCATGATGCCGCCCATCGCCTGCAAAATAGCGTCATAGCCGGGCATCCCCCCCATAGGGCCATCCGCACCAAATCCGCTAACACGGCAATGGATCAGGCGGGGAAAGCGTTCCGTGAGCGTATCAAACCCCAGCCCCCATTTTTCCATCGTGCCGGTTTTGAAATTTTCCAGCAGCACATCGGCATCTTCCAGAAGGCGCAGCAAAACAGCGCGGCCTTCGTCTTTGCGCAAATCCAGCGCCATCGCCCGTTTGTTGCGGTTCAGCCCCAGAAAATACGAGGCCGTGCCATCCAGAAAGGGCGGCCCCCATTCGCGGGTTTCATCCCCTGCGGGGGGTTCGACCTTGATCACGTCCGCGCCGTGATCCCCCAAAATCTGCCCCGCATAAGGCCCACCCAACACGCGCGACAAATCAATCACGCGCAACCCGTTCAGTGCCCCGGTTCTGCTCATTGTGCCGCCAGCAGAAGTTCCGCCCCCTCGCCCGACAGTGCATCATTCAGCAGCGCCACCATTTCGGGGCTGATATCTTCCTCATCCGCCAGTGGATCACGCGGGGACAGTTTGTGGTCCAGCACCGCTTGCGCCAGCGCAGCCCGATCCCCCGGTTGCGCAGACAGGTTGGCGTCTTCCCACAACATCACAGCCGCCGAGGTGGCGTTATACACCGCCGAGGCTGCGGCGCGCACTTCGCCTTCGCGTTGTTTGTCATTTGCGACTTTTTCCATGCGGGCCGCCGCGCGGGCAAAAGCCAGCCGGACCGCCGCCACAGACCGGCCCTTGGCCTGCGCCTGATCCAGCAAATCCGTCACATAGGCCGACAGGCGGCCAAGCGCCCCTTCGCGGCGGGTGGCGCGGGCCACATCCAGCGCAACGATGTTGCTGGTGCCTTCCCAGATGGACCCCAGATGGGCATCCCGCAGCACACGGGCGTCCGACCATTCTTCGATATAGCCGCAACCGCCGCGCACCTCCATGCCGTCGCCTGCCACCTTACGGGCATCGCGGCAGGTGCGGAACTTGATCAGCGGGGTCAGGATGCGCAGCACCTTGGCCATATCGGCATCCCCCGCATCCGCCGCTTGCAGCACCTTGGCGGTATGGAACACCATTGAGCGGCCCTGTTCGGTCGTCACCAGCATTTTCGCCAGTTGGCGGCGCATCAGCGGCAGATCAATCAGACGTTTGCCAAACGCCGTCCGGTTCTTGGAAATAAACACAGCCTCGGCCACGGCACGGCGCATCATGCCCGCAGACCGAACCCCATTGGCCAGACGCGACATGTTGATCATGTCGGTCATCTGTTTGAATCCCTGCCCCGGATCGCCCACGATATAGGCGGTCGCGCCCTCCATCACGATTTCCCCCGAGGCCATGGATTTCGTACCCATTTTTTCCTTGAGCCGCAGAATGCGATAATCATTCTTGCGCCCATCCGGCAGCACACGCGGTAACAGGAACAACGACAGCCCCTTGGTGCCATCCCCGCCCCCTTCGGGACGGGCCAGCACCATGCCCAGCGCCGCGTCGGGGTTGGAACAGAACCATTTATCCCCGTACAGCTTCCATTCACCATTTTCCTGCCGGGCAATCGTTTCAATCGCCCCCACATCGGACCCGGCGACCTGTTCGGTCATGAACATCGACCCTTGGAAAAGTTCGTCCATGTCCTGACTGGTCAGTTGGTTAAAATAGGTATCAATCAGGTCTTTGGACCCGAACTTAACCAGCGTCCGGGTCAGCGAATCTGTCATCGACAGCGGGCAACACAGGCCGAACTCAGCCTGTACAAACAAATAGACCAGCGCATATTTTACCATCGGCGGCAGCTTGGTTTCCGCCCCGAACACACCCGCGCGGTGGGACATAGCGGCCAGCCCGAATTCGCCAAAGGCGTAGCGCTCCAATTCCTCATACGCGGGGTGTTTGTGGATTTTTTCCAGATCGGCCCCATTCCGGGCGCGGATTTGCAGGGTCGGTGGGTTTTTATCTGCAACCAGCGCCAATTCTTCCAGACGATCACCCACCAAGCGGCCCATCCGGTCCAGTTCCGGCTGCGCCAGTTCGTAATTCGCATCATCCAGATACAGGCGCGCCAGTTCTTGTAGCGCCGTATCGGCGGCATAAGCGTTCAGCCCAGCACTGTCGGGAATATTCTTATGAATTTGGGCGGTCATCTACATCTCCTCTGGCGCGGCGAATTGGCACGTTTCGGGCGAAGGTGACGGATAACTCATTCCCTTTCCAATACTGATTTAGTATTTTACGATACGATTTACAGTATCAATTAGGAAACCTAATGGCCGTCACCTTTCGCCAGTTGCAACAGTTTCTGGTGCTTAGTCAGGAACTTCACTTTGGCCGGGCCGCCGCGCGGCTGAATATTTCCCAGCCCCCCCTTAGCGCCAGCCTGAAACAGCTAGAGGAAACACTGGGCTTTGCACTGATGGAACGCAGCAACCGATCTGTGCGGCTGACGCCCGCGGGTGCGGTGTTTGCCGAACATGCCGCCCGCATTCTGGGGCAGTTGGATGCCGCCCGCGCTCTGGCTGAACAACAGGCCAAAGGAACCGCTGGCAGATTATCCGTGACCTTTGTGCCGTCCATGCTGTTCCGCGACCTGCCCCGCAGCCTGCGCCGTTTCGAGGAAGCCCACCCAAACGTGCAACTGGAACTGCATGAAATGAACACCACCCGCCAGATCGAAGCCCTGTTGCAGGGCGAGGCCGATGTCGGGTTCATCCATGCGGTCCCCCTGCCCCCGGAGCTGACCAGCCACCTGATAGAAACGGAACGGCTGGTCTGTTGCGTGCCGCGCAATCATCGGCTGGCCGCACGCAGCCGAATTTCCATCTCTGATATGGCCGGGGAAAAGGTGCTGGTGTTTTCACGCGAATTTGCCGCCCATTACCATGATCGGATCGTGGGGTTACTGCGCACCGCAGATGTTGAACCCTATGAACCGTATCATGTGCAACACTGGCTGACGGTACTGGCGTTGATTGCGCAGGGCATGGGCATATCGCTGATGCCGGTATCCATGTCCCGCGCCCCGATGGTGGATGTTGTTTTTCTGGAAATTGACGATCCCCATGCCGAACATGAAATTCAGATGATCTGGCCCAAGCGCCCGCGCAGCGATCTGACCACACTGTTCACGCGCCATATCGAATTCAACCGGCTACGGCAGGGTTGACTCTGCCTCGCGCCCGCTCCCTTCTGCGGGCAAACCACAGGAGGCAACGATGCAAGCTGATTTCAATCAGGAATTAGAAGACAGGCTGGTGCGCTACGCGGCCATCGACAGCCAAAGCGACGCCGATTCCCCAACCGCCCCCAGCACGGAACGTCAGTTCGATATTTTGCGAGTTTTGCAAACGGAACTGCAAGACATGGGCGCAAAAGACGTAGAGTTAACGGATTACGGCGTGGTTCTGGCCACGATCCCCGGCACGGCACCGGGGCCAGTGATGGGCTTTTTGGCCCATGTTGATACGGCCCCGCAATTCAATGCCACCGGCGTGAAACCACGGGTGATCAAGGGCTATAACGGCGGCGACATCAGTTTTCCCGACGATCCGTCACTGGTGCTGTCGCCATCGGAATACCCCTATCTGGCCGGAAAGGTCGGGCATGATCTGATCACCGCATCCGGCACAACGCTGTTGGGTGCAGATGATAAGGCCGGGGTTGCCATCATCATGACCGCCGCGCGGCACATGCTGGACAACCCGGATATCAAACACGGGGACATCCGCATCGCCTTTACCCCCGACGAAGAAATCGGGCGCGGCGTTGGTGCGCAGCTCCCCAAGGATCTGGGGGTTGATTTTGCCTATACGTTCGACGGTGGGGCCGTTGGGGAAATCGAATATGAAAGCTTTTCCGCCGATGGGGCCGAGGTGCTGATTTCCGGGGTTTCAATCCACCCCGGCTATGCCAAGGACAAGATGGTGAACGCGATCCATCTGGCCGCGAAAATCATTCAAACCCTGCCGCAATCGACAATGGTGCCGGAACTGACGGATGGCACCGAAGGGTTCATTCACGCCACCGACATGATCGGCGGGTCGTCTGAAATGCGGATCAAATTCATCCTGCGCGATTTTGAACTGGACGGGCTGGAAGCCAAAGGCAACCTGCTGCGGCAGGTCTGCGCTGCGGTACAAGCAACCGAACCCCGCGCCACGATCACCTGTAATATCACCCCGCAATATCGCAACATGCGGTATTGGCTGGAAAAAGACATGACCCCGGTCGATCTGGCGCGCGATGCCAGCCGTGCGTTGGGCATTGATCCGGTTTCAGTGCCAATCCGGGGCGGAACCGATGGGTCGCGGTTGACGGAAATGGGGGTGCCTACGCCGAACCTGTTCACCGGGATGCAGAACATTCACGGCCCGCTGGAATATGTGTCTGTGCAGGATATGGCCGTCGCAACCCAACTGTGCCTGACGCTCAGCACATTGGCCGCCAAAGGCTGACGGACATACCCCGCTGGCCCGGAACGTCACAGACCGGGCCAGCGATCACACAGGCCTAAAGCGTATATCCCCCAAATCGGGTAATCCGGTCCTCGTACCGGGCAACGTTATCGGCAGCGCCTTCGCTTCGGGCGGTCATCGCCGCAAGGATCAGCTCCACCGCCAGAAACGCCGAATTCAGCGACGGCATCAGTTGCGGCCCGACCATCGGCAGCCGGATCACCCGCCACGCATTCGCCGCCACCGGGGACGCATAAGAATCTGTCAGGGCCAAAATCCGCGCCCCGCATTCTTGCGCCACCTGACAGGCGCGAACCACCTCGGCCGAGTAATGCTCGTATGTGATGGCAATCACGATATCATCGGGCGTTGTCGCTGACATCTGATCCAGAATTGCCCCCGGCACGGCAGGCACCTGTTCAAAATTATCAAACGCCATGCCCCCGACATAGGACAGGTAATGGGCGATGGAATAACAACTGCGCACCCCCACCGTATAAACGCGCCGCGCCTCCAGCAACGGCTGCACACAGGCGTCAATATCTGCCAGACTGGTGGCAGAGGTCACGGTTTCGATATTTTCACGGCTGGCCGCAACCAGTTCAGCGTAAAGATCAGGAATGGAATTGTCGCGCAGGGCGCGGGCACGGCTGCCATAGGACCGCCCCCTGCGCTGGACGATCCCCTGCACCTCGGACCGGAACGCATCAAACCCATCATAGCCCAACTCGCGCGCCAGTCGTGTGACCAGATTCGCATCGACCCCGGCCTGTTGCGCCAAACCGCGAATCGAGGTGAAGGCTGCCTGCTCTAAATGATCCAGAAGCCAAACTGAAAAATGGGCTAATTTAGGCGGACCGGACTGCGCCATATTGCGCAACGCGGCGCGAATCTTCTCTTCGTTTTTCATAGGCTTATTCGATGTGTGCTGTGTGCTGCATGCTTACAGTAGCAGCAAACATTCCAAAATCAAAAAACATTTGCATTACAATTAGGAGACAAATAAATCATACGCATCACAGGGGTTCATCCCCCAAACCTCAGGGAGAGTTTTCCATGAATTTTGCAAAAATCTGGCTGACGGCCGGTTTCGCAGCCTTGGCAGCTCCGGCGGCCCACGCGGATACCTACATTTCGATCGGCACCGGCGGCGTGACCGGCGTGTATTACCCGACGGGTGGCGCAATTTGCCGGATGATGTCCAAAACCCGCAAAGAACATGGCATCCGCTGCGCTGTGGAATCGACCGGCGGATCGGTCTACAACATCAACGCCATCCGCTCGGGCGAGCTGGAATTCGGCGTGGCGCAATCGGATTGGCAGTATCACGCATTTAACGGCACCTCGAAATTCGCTGATCAGGGCGCTTTTACCGATCTGCGGGCTGTTTTCTCGATCCATCCCGAACCGTTCACCGTGGTGGCCCGTGCCGATTCCGGCGTGAAGAATTTTGAAGACCTGAAAGGCAAGCGCGTCAACGTGGGCAACCCCGGTTCGGGCCAGCGCGGCACGATGGAAGTGCTGATGAACGCTCTGGGTTGGACGATGGGTGATTTCTCTGTCGCATCGGAATTGCAAGCGGCGGAACAAAGCCAGGCGCTGTGCGACAACAACATTGACGCAATGGTTTACACCGTTGGCCACCCGTCCGGGTCCATTCAGGAAGCCACCACCGCCTGCGACGCGGTTCTGGTGAACGTAACCGGCGCTGCCGTGGACAAACTGGTTGCGGACAACCCGTTCTATCGCACCGCCACCATCCCCGGCGGCATGTATCGCGGCAATGCCGATGACACCCAAACCTTTGGTGTGGGCGCCACGCTGGTCACGTCGGCCAACACCCCGGACGACGTGGTTTATGAACTGGTCAAAGCCGTCTTCAGCGACATTGATCAATTCCGCAGCCTGCACCCGGCCTTTGCGCATCTGGACCCGAAACAGATGGCCAAAGACGGTTTGTCTGCCCCGCTGCACCCCGGTGCCGCGAAATATTACCGCGAAGCCGGTCTGATCGAATGATCCGGTACGGTCAGGTGTATATGCCTGCCTGAAAAAAAACGGGTCGCCCTGCGCATAGGGCGGCCCGCCTTTGTTTAAAGCCATTGCACTGCCGGAGGACAAAATGGCCGCTGACGAAACAACCGCAAAAGGGCGGGATTATAGCGACGAAGATCTTCAGGATCTGGTCGCCAGCACGGATACCGGGGGGCGCGCCCCGACCAACCGCAATGTGGCGCTGCTGATTTCGGCGCTGGCCTTTCTGTGGTCGGTATTCCAGTTATGGATTGCGCAGCCCCAGCTTTGGTTCGCGGAATATCTGCCTGCCTTGAATTCGTCGCAGACGCGGCCCGTGCATTTGGGATTTGCCGTCATTCTGGCCTATCTGGCCTATCCCGCACTGAAATCTTCGCCGCGCGACCGGGTGCCGCTGACGGATTGGGTGCTCGGTATCGTGGCGTCGGGCTGTGCGTTCTACGTGTTCCTGTTTTCACGTGATCTGGCAGAAACCGCGCGGTCGGGCCTGCCGACACAAACGCAGATCATCATCGGCGCAATTGGCATCGTGCTGTTGCTGGAAGCGTCCCGCCGGGCGCTTGGGCCTGCGCTGACGGTGGTGGGGTCTATTTTCCTGCTTTACGCCTATATGGGATCGGGGTGGCTGATCCCGGATATTATCGAACATGCGGGCCTGTCACTGAATTCGATCATCAACGCGCAATGGCTGGATACGACGGGTGTGTTCGGCATTCCGCTGGGCGTGTCCACCGCGTTTGTGTTCCTGTTCGTGCTGTTCGGCGCGCTGCTGGATAAGGCGGGCGCAGGCAATTATTTCATCCAACTGGCCTTTGCCGGGTTGGGCGCGCTGCGCGGCGGTCCGGCCAAGGCGGCGGTTGTTGGATCGGCCATGACGGGGCTGATTTCGGGGTCGTCCATCGCTAATGTCGTGACGACCGGCACCTTTACCATTCCGCTGATGAAACGTGTGGGCTTTTCCAGCGAAAAGGCCGGGGCGGTCGAGGTGGCCAGTTCGGTAAACGGTCAGATCATGCCGCCAGTGATGGGGGCTGCGGCCTTTCTGATGGTGGAATTTGTCGGCATTTCCTATGTCGAGGTGATCAAGCACGCGTTCATTCCGGCAGTGATCAGCTATATCGCGCTGGTTTACATCGTCCATCTGGAAGCGTTGAAAAAAGACATGCCCGCACTGGGGGCGGCGGTCAATCTGGGGCGGATGTTCCTGAAAATCGCAATCGGCTTCGTGGTCAGCGGCGTGGCGTTTACGGCGCTGGTTTACGCGGTCAAGGGGGTGCAGTCCGCCGCGCCGGGGATTTCCGGCCCGGTGATTACGCTGGCGCTGCTGGCGGCATATGTGGGAGCGGTGAAACTGGCCGCGTCCAAGCCTGATCTGGCGCTGGACGATCCCAACTCCAAGGGCTTCACCCTGCCGACCGTGGGACAGGTGTTCCCCACTGGCCTGCAATATCTGCTGCCAATTCTGGTGTTGATCTGGTTCCTGATGATCGAAATGCAATCACCCGCGAAATCGGCCTTTTATGCCGTCGCTGTGATGCTGATGATCATCGTCACCCAACGCCCGCTAAAAGCACTGTTTCGCGGCGAGGACATAAACGCCGCGCTGCGGTTCGGCCTGAACGATCTGGTCGAAGGGATGATCGCGGGCGCCCGCAACATGATCGGGATCGGCGTGGCAACGGCTGCGGCGGGCATCATCGTGGCGACCGTGACCAAAACCCCCATCGGCACCGAACTGGCCGGTCTGGTCGAGGTGCTGGCCGGTGGCAACCTGATGATCATGCTGGTGCTGGTCGCGGTGTTCTCGCTGATCCTTGGTATGGGACTGCCGACCACGGCCAACTATATCGTGGTGTCGTCGCTGATGGCGACCGTGGTGGTGACGCTGGGCGCCCAAGAGGGGCTGATCGTCCCGTTGATCGCCGCGCATCTGTTCGTGTTCTATTTTGGGATCATGGCGGATGTGACGCCGCCGGTGGGACTGGCGTCCTTTGCAGCGGCAGCCGTATCGGGGGGCGATCCGATCCGCACCGGGTTCACGGCGTTCTTCTTTTCACTGCGCACGGCGGCGCTGCCGTTCCTGTTCATCTATAACCCGACACTGATCCTGTACGGCGTTGATCTGGGAACATGGCCGGGGATCGTGCAGGCGGTATTCGTGTTCGTGGTGGCGACCTTTGCCATGCTGCTGTTCGCCGCTGCCACGCAGGGCTATTTCCTGGCGCGGTCGAAGCTGTGGGAAAGCGCGGCGCTGCTGCTGGTGGCCTTTACCCTGTTCGTACCGGGGTTCTGGCTGGACCGGGTGCAGCCGCGTTTTATCGAACGTCCGGCGATTGAACTGGCCGCCGCGTTCGATGCCGCAGAACCGGGGGATTCCGTGCGGTTCGTGGTGCATGGGCCATCCTTTACCGATGGCGCCATGAAGGATCTGACCATCCTGCACCATATCGACGCCAGCGATCCGGCAACGGGCCGGGCGGACGCGGCGGGGCTGTTCCTGCTGCCCGAGGGCGACAAACTGTATATGGATGAACCGATGTTCGGCAAACCGATGCAGGAAAAACTGTCTGGTTTCGATTTCTACGGCGATGAGCGGGTCGAGGTGATCAGCCTGCTCAGCCCGAACCACCGGATCACGAAATACGTGTTCTATATTCCGGCGCTGTTGCTGCTGGGGCTGGTGATCGTCATGCAACGCCGCCGCCAGACCAAACCGGCCTTCTGAGGAGGATCAGAGATGAGCAAGTCCATTCTGTTGCCGATCGACCTGAACAACGATGCAATCAACCTGCCCGCGCTGACAGCCGCACAGGATTTGTTGCGGGATGGCGGCGTGCTGCATGTCGTTTCCGTGATGCCGGATATGGGTCTGGCGCAGGTCAGCGGATTTTTCAAACCGGGCTTCGAGAAAGAAGCCCTGGACGCATTCGGTCAACGGCTGGCCGAATGGGTCAACCAGAACGTGCCAGAGGGGCAAGAGGCCCATCCGCATGTGCTGCACGGCACGATTTACGATGAAATCCTGCGTGCCGCAGACAAGCTGAGGGTGGATGTGATCGTCATCGGATCGCACCGTCCCGAACTCAAGGACTACCTGTTGGGGCCGAATGCCGCGCGGGTGGTTCGCCACGCCAATCAATCTGTCTATGTCGTCAGGACCTGAACCAAAATGCCAAACCATATCTTTGGTCGCTCGACCAAGGGCACCCTGCCCACCGCCGTTTCCGGCGAGGGCTGTTATCTGATCGATTCCACCGGCAAACGCTATCTGGATGGCTCTGGCGGGGCGGCTGTGTCCTGTCTGGGCCATTCCAACGCCGCCGTGCGCGCCGCATTGCATCAACAGTTGGATCAGGTCGCCTTTGCACATACGGGGTTCTTTACCTCTGCCCCGGCAGAACAACTGGCCGATACGCTGGTGGCCCATGCCCCCGATGGGATCGAGCGGGTGTATCTGGTATCGGGCGGATCCGAAGCTGTGGAAGCCTCGTTAAAACTGGCGCGGCAGTATTTTCTGGAAATCGGGCAGCCACAGCGGCACCGGGTCATCGCGCGGCGGCAAAGCTATCACGGTAATACGCTGGGGGCGCTGGCCACGGGCGGTAATGAATGGCGGCGGGCGCAATTCGCGCCAATGCTGGTGGAAACCACGCATATTTCGCCCTGCTACGAATATCGCGACCGGGCCGATGGCGAAAGTCTGGAGGCCTACGGTCAGCGCGTGGCGGATGAGTTGGAAACCGAAATCCAGCGTCTGGGGCCGGATACGGTAATGGCCTTTGTCGCGGAACCCGTAGTGGGCGCAACGGCGGGGGCGGTGCCTGCGGTGCCCGGCTATCTGAAACGCATCCGCCAGATTTGCGACCGCCACGGCGTCTTGCTGATTCTGGACGAGGTGATGTGCGGCATGGGCCGGACCGGCCACCTGTTCGCCTGTTCCGAAGATGGCGTTTCGCCGGACATGATCACGATCGCCAAGGGGCTGGGTGCGGGCTATCAGCCGATTGGCGCGCTGTTGTGCAGCGGTAAAATCTATGACGCGATTGCCGCCGGATCGGGATTTTTCCAGCATGGTCACACTTACATGGGACACGCGATGGCAGCAGCAGCGGCCAATGCGGTTCTGGGCGAAATTCTGAACACTGGCCTGCTGGCGCGGGTGCGTGAACAGGGTGAAAAACTGGACGCCGCGTTGCGCCGTACCTTTGGGCAACACCCGCATGTGGGCGACATTCGCGGGCGCGGATTGTTCCGTGGGGTTGAGCTGGTACAGGATCGTGACACCAAGGCACCGTTTGATCCGTCACGGAAAATTCACGCAAAAATCAAGGCCGAAGCCTTTGCCGCCGGGTTGATCTGTTACCCAATGGGCGGCACCATAGACGGGCAACGGGGGGATCACGTTCTGCTGGCCCCGCCCTTTATCATCACGGATGACCAGATCGACGAACTGGTCAGCAAGCTATCAGGCGCAATCGAAAAGGCACTGGCCGCATGACACCCCTACCCCGGATCATGGTCGCCCCAAACGGGGCGCGACTGACCAAGAAAGACCACCCCCGCGTTCCTGTCACCATTCCCGAAATCGTCGACTGCGCAATAGAATGTCAGGCCGCAGGGGCCGACGGCATTCACGCCCATGTCCGCGACGCCGATCAAAACCATGTGCTTGATGCAGGGATGTATCGGGAATTGCTGGCGGAACTGACGATAAAACTACCCGATTTCTATACCCAGATCACGACCGAAGCCGTGGGGCTGTACACCCCCGACCAACAGCGCGAACTGGTCAAAGCCGTGCAACCCCGCGCGGTATCCATCGCCCTGCGGGAAATCACCGATGGGCAGGACGCAGCCCTGACAGCGCGGTTTTTCCACGATTGTTATGCGTCTGGCACCGATGTGCAGCATATCCTGTATGACAAGGCCGACGTCGATCATTTTGCCCGGCTGGTTGCGGCAGGGGACATTCCGAATGCCGATCTGAAGGCGCTGATCGTGCTGGGCCGCTATGCACCCGGCCAAAAATCCAGCCCCGACGATCTGGGCGTTCCGGCTACGGCCCTGAAACAGCAAGTGCCGGGCGTGGATTGGGCGGTCTGTGCCTTTGGCGCACAGGAAACCGCCTGTCTGGTGGCTGCGGCGCAACTGGGTGGCAAGGCGCGGATCGGGTTTGAAAACAATCGGCTTAATGCCGATTTAACCTGTGCTGCCAATAATGCCGCCCGTGTGAAAGAACTTGCCGCGGCGCTGGCCGCCTGACCCACCCGGAGTACGCCCCATGCCTGTTCCTTTGTTACGTATGTTGACCTTTTACCTTAGCGTGGTTGCCCTTGTTGTCTCCTTGATCGGGATATTCTTTTCCGATTGGTTTCTGGTGCCATTGACGATTGCCGCCGTACTGACGGCAATCGGACTGCATGATCTGCTGCAAACCAAACATTCCGTGCTGCGGAATTATCCGATCCTTGGGCATATCCGGTATTTCTTTGAACTGATCCGCCCCGAAATCCGGCAATATCTGCTAGAGGACGATTACGAAGAAGTCCCGTTTTCCCGCGAAGCCCGCGCCATCGTGTATCAGCGCGCCAAAGGGGTCGAAGACAAGCGCCCCTTTGGCACCAAGCAAAAGATTTACGACAGCGGCTATCAATGGCTGACCCATTCCATCCGCCCCAAGCAGATCAAAAACACGGATTTTCGGGTGCTGATTGGTGGGCCGGATTGCCGCAAGCCCTATAATGCCTCGGTCTACAACATATCGGCCATGAGCTTCGGAGCGCTGTCGGCCAATGCCATTCTGGCCCTGAACAAAGGCGCCAAGTCGGGCGGCTTCGCCCATGACACCGGCGAAGGCGGCATCAGCCGCTATCACCGCGAAGGCGGCGGCGATCTGATCTATGAAATCGGCACCGGCTATTTCGGGTGCCGGGATCAGGACGGCAATTTTGATCCGGTACGGTTTGCAGAACAGGCCGCAAGCGATCAGATCAAGATGATTGAGATCAAGCTCAGCCAGGGCGCAAAACCCGGTCAGGGCGGGATGCTGCCCGCCGCCAAAATCACCCCCGAAATCGCCGAAGCACGGGGCGTCCCGATGGGGGTGGACTGTATCTCTCCGGCCTCTCACTCGGCCTTTGAAACCCCGATTCAGATGATGGAATTTATCGCCAGACTGCGTGATCTGTCTGGCGGGAAACCCGTGGGGTTCAAACTGTGCATCGGCCACCGGCGCGAATTCATGTGTATCGTCCGCGCCATGCTGGAAACCGGGATCACCCCGGATTTCATCGTGGTGGATGGCAAAGAAGGCGGCACAGGCGCGGCCCCGCTGGAATTTGCGAACCACATGGGGATGCCGCTGGTCGAAGGGCTGACCTTTGTCCACAACACGCTGCGCGGCGTCGGCCTGCGCGATCAGGTGCGGATTGGGGCGTCGGGCAAACTGGTCACGGCGTTCGACATCGCGCGGGTGCTGGCGCTGGGGGCGGATTGGGTCAATTCTGCCCGTGGCTTCATGTTCTCGGTCGGGTGCATTCAGGCGCAGGCCTGTCACACCAACCACTGCCCCACCGGCGTCGCCACCCAAGACCCCGCCCGCGCCAAGGCGCTGGTTGTCCCGGACAAGGCGGAACGGGTGGCGAATTTCCACCGCAACACGCTCAAGGCGCTGGGGGATATGACCGGGGCAGCAGGGCTAAGCCATCCCTGCAATTTCCTGCCACGCCATTTCCTGATGCGGGAAAAAGACCGGGATATGGTCACTGGGGATGATGTTTACCCCTACATGCCCGAAGGCTTCCTGCTGCGCGAGGACGATGACCGTTTCGGCTATCTGATGCGCTGGCGGCGTTCGGCCTCGGCCAGTTTTGCGCCATTCGACGATGGCATCTGATCCCAAGGGGCGCGGCGTGCTGCGCCCCTTTTTCGTTCATCTTGCCTGAAATACTCTGTCTGATCTATCCGGCGGCACCATGCGGCACCCACTTGGCCCACAGGACGATGACAGCGGCAGCACCCAACCCCGAGGCACAGGTCAAAGGCCGGGGCCGAGATACCCTGCGCGCCGTCAGGCGCACATTTGGATCAAGCCCGCCCGCCCCGATATGTCAGGACCGGAACGCCCCCGGCGAAATGGAATTGGCCGTGTCCTGAAGCAACGGCACGATCTGCGTGGCAATGCTGTCCTCGTCCCATGTATGGGCGGAAATCGAACATTGCACCGCCCCCACTGCACGCCCATCCATGCCACGGATCGGCGCCGCAACGGCAATTTCATTCAAAATCATCTGATCGCGCGACACGGAATATCCCTCACCTGCCGCCTTTTCGATCAACGCTTCGATATCCGCGCGGTCCAGCATCGTGCGCGGCGTCATCGAAATCAGCGGGCCGGTCCGTGCGGCCTGTTCCCATTCATCCCGCCCAAAGGTGGACAGGATCACCCGCCCCGCCGCCGTACTGATAGCAGGCAGACGACGCCCCGGCAGAGTGGCGGCGAATTGCGTCCGCTTACAGGGCAATCGCGTGACATACACGATATGATCCCCGGACAGTTCCGCCAGATTGACGGTTTCCCCCAAATGCTGGGACAGCTCGATCAGCCGTGGCATCGCCCGCGCAATCAGCGGATCAGACCAGTAATAGGCATAAGCCATCTGCAACCACGCATGGGACGGGCGAAACCGGCGCGTGACCGGATCCTTGTCAAGCATCCCTTCGACATGTAGCGTATTGGCCAACCGCTGCACCGCGCTTTTATCCAATCCGGTGCGTTGAACCAGATCACTTAGCGACAGATCCGTGTGCGATTCGTCAAAAGCGCGCAACAGTTTCAACCCTTTCGCAAGCGCCCCTACAAACAGCGTATTTTGCTTCTTTTCCATACCTTTGTACGTTTTCCCGACCTGTTGGCAGATTTCTTATTGACGGAATCGCTCTTACGACGATCTACTAAATCATATAACGACGATCTGTATCATAATGCAATACAGACACCGGGAACCGAACCGCGCTTTGCGCCAAGCACAAGAGAGAGGGGGGTGTCATGAAACACACCATTTTGAAATCAACCATCGCTGCCGCGGCCTTGGCCGCCAGCACCGGCCTTGCCTGGGCGGATAAGGACACTGACACGCTGAACGTGGCCTTCACGAAAGAGCTGGAAAACGTCGACAGCTATTTCAATTCGTCGCGCGAAGGTGTGGTGATGCAGCGGGCCGTCTGGGATGGCCTGATTTACCGTGATCCGGAAACCAATGAATACAAGGGCAACCTTGCGACATCTTGGGAATGGGTCGATGACACCACGCTGGAACTGAAACTGCGCGAAGGTGTGACCTTCCACAATGGTGAAGTGTTCAACGCCGATGACGTTGTATTCACTGTCAATTTCGTGGCGGACGAAGCCAATGGCGTGAAAACCCAGCGGAACGTGAACTGGATGAAATCCGCCGAAAAGGTGGACGATTACACCGTGCGTATCCACCTGAAGGATAAATTCCCGGCAGCGATCGAATTCCTGTCTGGTCCGGTGTCGATGTACCCGAACGAATATTACGCCAAGGTTGGTTCGTCGGGCATGGGCCTGAACCCTGTGGGCACCGGCCCCTACAAGGTGGTCAGTGTCGTTCCCGGCCAGCATTTCGTGCTGGAAAAGAACGAAAACTACCATGACAGCCCCAAAGGCCAGCCCACCATTGCCAAGGTCGACATCCGCACCATCCCGGATGTGAACACCCAGATCGCGGAACTGTTTTCCGGCTCGCTGGATCTGATCTGGCAGGTGCCTGCGGATCAGGCCGAAAAGCTGGACCAGATGGGCCAGTTCACCGTGGCAAACGAATCCACCATGCGCGTGGGCTATCTGACGATGGATGCCGCAGGCCGGTCCACCATGAACCCGAACCCCTATACCGATGTGCGGGTGCGTCAGGCGATCAACTATGCCATCGACCGCAACGCCATTGTGTCGGCGCTGCTGAAAGGCAAGTCGCAAGTGGTCAACACCCCCTGTTTCCCGTCGCAATTCGGCTGTGTGCAGGACGTGACCACCTATGAATATAACCCCGAAAAAGCCAAGGCACTGCTGGCCGAAGCCGGGTATGCGGATGGGTTCACGACCGAATTCTATGCCTATCGTAACCGCGATTACGCAGAAGCCATTGCATCTTATCTGAATGCCGTGGGCATCAAGACCGATTTCAAGATGCTGCAATATTCGGCCCTGCGTGAACTGAACATGAAGGGCGAAGTGCCGCTGTCCTTCCTGACTTGGGGCAGCTATTCGATCAACGATGCGTCGGCTATGGTCAGCCAGTTCTTCAAGCACGGCAGCCTGGACGATTCCCGTGACGATCAGGTTCTGGCCGATCTGAACGTGGCCGACAGCTCCACCGACCCGGACACCCGGATCGCGCATTACAGCAAGGCGCTGAAGCGGATCGCGGACGAAGCCTATTGGGCGCCGCTGTTCAGCTACAACACCAACTATGTGTTCAAGCCCTCGGTCAGCTACACGCCGACCCCGGACGAGGTGCTGCGCTTCACCACGATGACGTGGAACTAAGCCAGACACATTTCTGACCTGACCTGATCGGGCGGTGGCGGTCCCCGCTGCCGCCCGGCTGTTCCCCAGCTTAGGGGGAACTATCGGAACTGCCGGTTTTGAAACCGGCCTCCTACCACCGGAGTAAGCAAGGTGCTGCAATTCATTCTGAAGCGGCTGGGGCTGGCCATTCTGGTCGCCTTTACCGTCTCTTTCATCAGTTTTTCGCTGTTGTTCCTGTCGGGCGACCCGGCAGCGGCCTTGGCGGGGGAAACCGCCAGCGGCGAAGACATCGAAGCCATCCGTACCCTTTATGGATTCGACCGCCCCATGCTGGTGCAATATGGCGACTGGCTGTTCGCCGCCCTGCGGGGCGATTTTGGCGAAAGCTATTATTTCAAGCTGCCGGTTGCCGGTCTGATCGCGGAACGTTTGTCCGTGACGATGACACTTGGGGTTTGCGGCATCGCCTTTGCGCTGATCACCGCCGTACCGCTGGGCGTGGCGGCTGCGATGCGCCCCAATTCGCTGGTGGACCGGATTGCGTTGTTCATGTCCGTCGCCGGTCAGGCGCTGCCAAGCTTCTGGTTCGGGCTGATCCTGATCGTGGTGTTCGCTATCAAACTGCGCTGGTTGCCGCCTTCGGGTACGGCGACATGGCAGCATTTCATCATGCCCACCATCGTTCTGGGCTATTACGCGATGCCCGCCATCATGCGCCTGACCCGCGCCGGGATGCTAGAGGTTCTGTCCTCGGACTATATCCGCACCGCGCGCGCCAAGGGATCGTCAGAATTGCGCGTGATGTTCCGCCATGCGCTGCGCAACGCGATTATCCCGGTGGTGTCGCTGGCTGCGGTGCAGATGGGCTTCATGCTGGGTGGCTCTATCGTGGTGGAATCCATTTTCGCCCTGCACGGGGCCGGGTTCCTGGCGTGGGAAAGCATCAGCCGCAACGACCTGCCGACGGTGCAGGCGCTGATCCTGATCTTCTCGATGTTCTATATCGTTTTCACCTTTCTGGCCGACGTTCTGAACGCGTGGCTGGACCCCCGCATGAGGAGCAGCTGACATGACCCATACGGCGAACGATCCTCTGCTAGAGGAAATCACCGGACCAACCCCCGGCCAATTGCTGCGCAAGCGCGTTTTCGGGCATCAAGGCCTGCTGATCGGGGTGATCGTGGTGGCAATCCTGACCCTGATCGCCATTCTGGCACCATTGCTGGCCCCGCATGATCCCTATGCACAAGACCTGATGGCGCGGATGAAACCGCCGGTGTTTCTGGGTGGAACATGGGAACACCCGCTGGGCACTGACCATCTGGGCCGGGATTACCTGTCGCGGCTGATCTATGGTGCGCGGGTATCGCTGCTGATCGGTGTTGTGGCGGCTACGATTTCGGGGCTGATCGGCACCGCGATGGGCGTGGCGGCTGGCTATTTCGGCGGACGCGTCGATGCGGTTGTGACCTTTCTGATCAACGTGCGTCTGGCCATGCCGGTTGTGCTGGTGGCGCTGGCCGTGGTGGCCATTCTGGGCGGATCGCTGACAGTGGTGATTTGCGTGCTGGGCCTGCTGCTGTGGGACCGTTTCGCGGTGGTCATGCGGGCATCAACCCTGCAAGTACGGCAGCGCGAATATGTGGCCGCCGCACAGGCCATCGGCGCATCGACTCCGCGTATCCTGCTGACGGAAATCATGCCGAATATCGCCAACAACCTGATCGTGGTTGTAACGCTGGAAATGGCCCACGCCATCCTGCTTGAAGCGGCGCTGTCCTTCCTTGGACTGGGCGTGCAACCGCCGACACCAAGCTGGGGTCTGATGGTCAGCGAAGGCAAAAACATGATGCTGTTTGAACCTTGGCTGGTGCTGATCCCCGGTGCTGTGCTGTTCGTGCTGGTGCTGGCAATCAATCTGATGGGCGATGGTCTGCGTGACGTTACCGCCCCCGAAAACAGGAGCTGAGGCCATGACCGACGTTTTGTTGACCGTAAAGAACCTGACCATCGACATTCCCGTAGGGGCTGGCACATTGCACGCGGTACGCGGCATTGATTTCACCCTGAACCGGGGCGAGGTGCTGTGCATCGTGGGCGAAAGCGGATCGGGGAAATCCCTGACATCGCTGGCGGTGATGGGTCTGCTGGGAAAGCGGATCAAATGCACTGCCGATGTGATGGATTTCGACGGCACCGCTCTGCTGAAGGCCAGCGCCAAACAAATGCGCAGCCTGCGCGGGGCGCGGATGTCGATGATCTTTCAGGAACCCATGACCTCGCTGAACCCGGCCTATACCATTGGCGATCAGTTGATGGAGGCGATGCTGCTGCATGGCAACGCCACACGGGCCGAGGCACGGGACCGGGCCATCGAGTTGCTGGAAAAGGTCGGTATCACCGCCGCCGCAAGCCGCCTGTCGCAATATCCCCACCAGCTTTCGGGTGGGTTGCGGCAGCGGGTGATGATCGCAATGGCCCTGATGTGCGGGCCGGAACTGATTATCGCGGATGAACCCACAACGGCGTTGGACGTGACCATTCAGGCACAGATTTTGCGCCTGCTGGTGGATCTGGTGCGCGAAATGGGCATGGCCATGATCCTGATCACGCACGATTTGGGCGTGGTGGCCCGCGTCGCGGATAAGGTGGCGGTCATGTATGCCGGGGAACTGGTGGAAACCGGCCCGGCGCTGAATGTGTTCCAGCGCCCCCTGCATCCTTATACGCGCGGGTTGCTTCAATGTATCCCGCTGCCCGGCAAAACCGAACGCGGCGCACCGCTTGGCACCATTCCCGGCATCGTGCCATCGCTGGTGGGGCAGGTTTCGGGCTGCACCTTCCGCACCCGCTGTTCCGAAGCAACCCCGGCCTGCCGCGATACGATCCCACTACACGCCGATGGCCCCCATTGTTTCCGCTGTGTCCATGCCGACGGGCAACGCCATGATAAGAAGGAGTCTGCCTGATGTTCGACGGACAAGACATGACGCCCCCGACGCTTGAAATCCGCAACGTGACCAAGACCTATTCGGTCAAACAAGGGCTGATGGGCAAACGCAAACCGCTGACGGCAGTGCGTGATGTCAGCCTGTCCCTGCGCAAGGGCGAGGTGCTGGGACTGGTTGGTGAATCCGGTTGCGGGAAATCCACGCTGGCGAAAATCCTACTGGGTCTGGAAGCTCCGACCAGCGGGCAGGTTCTGGTGGATGGGCAGGCGCTTGGCGGGCAAAACCGGCTGGAGCTGGCCCGCCGCATCCAGCCCATTTTCCAAGACCCCTACAGTTCGCTGAACCCGCGCAAGTCGATTGCCGATATTATCTCGCTTCCGCTGCGCATTCACGGGATCGGGGATGCCGCCAGCCAGCAAAAAGCCGTGCGCGATATGCTGGATGTGGTGGGCCTGCCCGCGCGTGTGATGAACAGCTATCCCAGCCAGATGTCCGGCGGGCAACGGCAGCGGGTCGCCATCGCGCGGGCGCTGATCATGAAGCCCGAGGTGGTGATTTGCGATGAACCAACCTCGGCCCTTGACGTGTCGGTGCAGTCGCAAATTCTGAACCTGCTGGGGGAATTGCGGCGCGAATTCGGGCTGACCTATTTGTTCATCTCGCACAATCTGGCGGTGGTGGAACATTTGGCGACGCGGGTCGCAGTCATGTATCTGGGCCGCATTGTCGAGGAAACCAATACCGGCGATTTGTTCGATGCCTCCGCCCATCCCTATACGCAGGCGCTGCTGAAATCGGTGCTGACGCCGGAACCGGGGCTGGGTGTGCCGGATACGCAACTGGGTATGGCCTATCCCAACCCGATTGATCCGCCTTCGGGCTGTGCCTTCCATCCGCGTTGCCCCCGCGCCACCGACCTGTGCAAGCAACGCGCCCCGCGCCCGGTGCCAATGCGCGATGGGCATGTGGAATGCCACCTGCACGACCCGGAAACCCCCATGTTCGAACGGAGCTGACCCGATGAGCGAGTCCCTGTCCCGCACCCAGACCACGCGCAAAGTGGTGATCGAAACCAAGGGCGGCGTGGTCGCAGCCCAGCACCGTCTGGCCGCGCAGGCGGGGGCGGATGTTCTGGCCGTTGGCGGCGATGCCGTGGATGCCGCTGTGGCGGTATCCTTTGTGATCGGCGTGCTGGAACCGTGGATGAGCGGCCCCGCGGGCGGCGGCGCAATGATGCTGTGGCGTGCGGATGAAGGCCGCGCCGTGGCGCTGAACCACGGAATGCGTGCGCCCGCTGCACTGAACCCGGCGGATTACCCGCTGTCGGGCCGGGGCATCGCGGGCGATCTGTTCCCGTGGGAAGAAGTGGTGGACAATCGCAACGTTCAGGGCGCAACCGCCGTGGCAGTGCCGGGTGTGGTCGACGGGTTGGGCCGGGCGCATGGCCGCTATGGCCGGATGCCGTGGGCCGAACTGGTGGCCCCGGCGATTGCCCATGCCAAACGCGGGATGCTGGTAGATTGGTACGCGGCCCTGTGTATTGCCTCGGTCACGCGGGAACTGGCAAAAGACCCGGACGCAGCGGCGCTGTTTCTGGAAGACGGGCAATGGCCCAAGATCGGCGCATGGACGGCGCTGGCCGAAAAGCGGCTGGATCAGTCGCGCATGGCCGACAGTCTGGACCAGATCGCGCGGCACGGGGCGCGGGCGCTTTATGACGGTGATCTGGGGGCCGCGATGGCCGCCGATATGCAGGCCAAGGGCGGATCGCTGTCACAGGACGATCTGCGCAGCTATGCCGCAACCTTCCATGACCCGCTCAGTTTTGGCTATCGGGACACGCAACTCCATGCGGTGCCGGGGCTGACCGCCGGGCCAACCCTGATGCAAGCCCTGACCGAAGCCGCCAAGACCGACCTGACCGGCAACGCCCCCGATGCGGAAGCCTTTGCCGCCTATGCGCGGGGTCTGAAATCGGCCTATCAAACCCGCCTGTCGTCGATGGGGGATGATGGCGAACACCCACAAGCCCCCGGCTGTACCACGCATTTTTCCGTGGTCGACCGGCATGGCAATATGGTGGCGCAAACCCAAACGCTGCTGTCGATTTTCGGCTCGCGGGTGGTGTCGCCGTCAACGGGGTTCCTGATGAACAACGGGATCATGTGGTTCGATCCGGTGCCGGGGCGGCCCAATTCGCTGGCGGCGGGCAAACGCTGCCTGATGAATGTCTGCCCTGTCATCGGCGAAGCCCCCGACGACACGCGCTTTGCCTTTGGGGCCAGCGGAGGGCGCAAAATCGTGTCAGCCGTGGCGCAACTGACCGGGTTCGTTGCCGATTACGGGATGGATATTGGCGCGGCCTTTCACCAACCCCGCATTGATGTGTCCGGTGGCCCCATCGTGGTGGCCGATGACGCCCTGCCCCAATCGGTGATCGACAGCCTGTCAGCCGATTACGATGTTCGTACCACCCATCGCACCATGTTCCCCTATGCCTTTGCCTGCCCCGCCGGGGTGATGCGCAAAGGATCGGTGAACACGGGCTGCACTGAAATCATGTCCCCTTGGGGCGATGCCGTTTGTGAAAAGGAAACCGCCTGAATGACCCGTACCGCCGCGATTGATGCCGTATCCGCCTATTTTGATGCAGGCACGTTCCAGACCGAACTGGCCGATCTGGTCGCCTATCCCAGCGAAAGCCAGAACCCGGACGCCGCCCCGGAATTGATGCGCTATCTGCAACAGGCCATGCTGCCCCGTCTGACCGCGCTGGGGTTTCAATGTGAAATCTTTGACAACCCGGTTCAGGGCGGTGGCCCGCTGCTGATTGGCGACCGCCACGAAGGCGACGATCTGCCCACGGTCCTGACCTATGGCCACGGCGATGTGATCCGCGCCCAGGACGGCATGTGGCGGGTGGGGCTGGCCCCCTTCACCTTGGTCGAGGAGGGCGAGCGCCTGTACGGTCGCGGCAGCGCCGATAACAAGGGCCAACACCTGATCAACATCGCCGCTCTGGAAGCGGTCGTGCAGGTGCGTGGTCAGCTGGGCTTCAACACCCGGATCATTCTGGAAATGAGCGAAGAAACCGGATCGCCGGGGCTGGCGCAATTCTTTGAGGCGCACAAGGACAGGCTGGCGGCGGATGTGCTGATCGCCTCGGACGGGCCGCGCCTGCAACCGGATACCCCGACGATGTTCATGGGATCGCGCGGCGGCGTCACCTTCGATCTGGCAGTGGACCTGCGCGAAGGGGCGCATCATTCCGGCAACTGGGGTGGGCTGCTGGCCGATCCGGCGATGATTCTGGCACAAGCGCTCTCCACCATCAGCGATGCACGCGGCCAAATCCGCATTCCCGAATGGCGCCCCGACAGCCTGACCGACAACGTGCGTGCCGCGCTGGCCGGGCTGCCGATTGAACCGGACGATCCCGACAGCCCCAAGATTGATTTCGACTGGGGCGAAGAAAGCCTGACCCCGGCCGAACGGGCCTATGGCTGGAACAGCTTTGCCATTCTGGCAATGAAAAGCGGTGTACCCGAAGCGCCGGTGAATGCAATTTCATCCTCGGCGCGGGCGACATGCCAATTGCGCTATGTCGTAGGCACCAATCCGCAGGACATCCTGCCAGCCCTGCGCCGCCATCTGGATGCGCATGGGTTCCAGAAGGTCCAGATCGTCCCGCACGAACGCGGCTTTTTCGCCGCAACACGGCTGGATCCATCCCATCCTTGGGTCAAATTCGTTCAGGCCTCGTTGACCGAAACCGCAGGCAAGCCCCCGCATGTTTTGCCCAATCTGGCGGGATCGCTGCCAAATGACACCTTTGCCGACATTCTGGGCCTGCCAACGGTCTGGGTGCCGCATTCCTATCGTGGCTGTTCACAGCACGCGCCGAATGAACACGTCCTGAAACCTGTCTGCCGCGATGCCCTGCGGGCGATGGCCGGGGTGTTTTGGGATATTGGCACCGGCACCGGACTGCCGCAAACCTAAGCCCGCCCCTGAACGCCCCGCCGAACATGCGCGGGGCGCTCAGGAAAATCCGCGCTTTTCATCTTGCCCAAAATACTCAAATTCCACCGATGCCCCACAATGCAGCGGTTGGAATTTCCCGCCTCGGCCCCTGCCTTGGAAATCAGCATGGACAAGCCCGCCGGGATGGTATAGACAGTTGTCTTTCCGCCGCCCCTGCGGCGCGCTTGCTATGGACACTCCCCCCGATGATCACCCCCCTTTCCGATGCGCTGGCCGAGCGCGGATATACCTCGCTTACCGATGTGCAACAGGCCGTCACCGCCCCTGAACTGGCCGAAGCGGACCTGTTGGTGTCCGCCCAGACCGGATCGGGAAAGACGGTAGGGTTCGGTCTGGCGATTGCCCCCACCCTGTTGGGCGATGCCGATATGATGCCCCCGCCCGCCGCGCCGATGGCGCTGGTGGTGGCCCCGACGCGGGAACTGGCCTTGCAGGTGCAGCGGGAACTGGCGTGGCTCTATGCAAAAACCGGGGCTACGGTGGTATCCTGCATCGGCGGTATGGATGCACGGACCGAACGGCGTGCGCTGGAACGCGGGGCGCATATCGTGGTGGGAACACCGGGGCGGCTGCGCGATCATATCGAACGCGGGGCGCTGGACCTGACCGACATTCGCGCCATCGTGCTGGACGAAGCCGATGAAATGCTGGATCTGGGGTTCCGCGAGGATCTGGAATACATGCTGGGCGAAGCGCCGGAAAACCGCCGCACGCTGCTGTTTTCGGCCACTGTCCCGCCGTCCATCGTGGAACTGGCAAAACGCTATCAGCGCGACGCTGAACGCGTCACCACCCTGACCAAGGGCCAGCAACACAGCGACATCGAATATCAGGCCATCCAGGTGGCCGCCGTTGACGCCGAACATGCGATTATCAACCTGTTGCGGTTCCATGATGCGCAAACCGTGATCGTATTCGCCAACACCCGCGCCGCCGTGGCGCGTCTGACCGCGCGGTTCGCCAATCGCGGCTTTGCGGTTGTGTCCCTGTCCGGGGAACTAAGCCAGGACGAACGCAGCCATGCACTTCAGGCGCTGCGGGACGGACGGGCGCGGGTTTGCGTGGCCACCGATGTGGCGGCACGCGGCATCGACCTGCCCAATCTGGAGTTGGTGATTCATGCCGATCTGCCCACCAACACCGAAGCGCTGCTGCACCGTTCGGGCCGCACAGGCCGCGCCGGGCGCAAGGGGATTTCGGCGCTGATCGTGCCGGACAAGGCCACGAAAAAAGCCGCCCGCCTGCTGGGTTGGGCCAAGATCGAAGCAAACTGGGGCTTTGCCCCCACGCCCGAGGAAATCCGCGCCAAGGATGAGGCCCGCCTGCTGGCCGATCCGGCATGGACCGATCCCATGAGCGAGGAAGAAACCGCCTTTGCCGATACGTTGCTGGAACAATACAGCCCGCAGCAAATCGCAGCGGCCTGTTTGCGGCTGTATCAGGGCAAACTGTCCGCCCCCGAAGAACTGAATACCCCGATTTTGCCGCGCGAACCCCGCGAACCCAGAGAGCCGCGCGATC
The DNA here is from genome assembly GCF_900182725.1 of Thalassovita litoralis. Lineage (GTDB taxonomy): Bacteria > Pseudomonadota > Alphaproteobacteria > Rhodobacterales > Rhodobacteraceae > Thalassobius > Thalassobius litoralis. The sequence goes on along the minus strand of NZ_FXTO01000002.1, from coordinate 23,552 downwards.
CTCGTGCAGCGTTCGGGCCGTCGGCATGGGTGTCGCTGTCTGTGGGCCGGGTGAACAATGCCGAAGCGCGCTGGCTGCTGCCGATGCTGTGCCGCGCGGGCAATCTGGAAAAATCGCAGATCGGGAAAATCCGCGTCGCAGAATCCGAAACCTTTGTGGAACTGTCCGAAAGCGCCGTGGACGGGTTCGAGGCGTTCCTGCAAGACGGAATGCTGGAGGACGGGATCAGCGCAAAACGCGTGGATGGTGTGCCAGACCTGCCGCCGCCACCGCGCCGGGACAAGCCGGGCTTTGATCGCGGCGCCGGGGGCCGGGGCGGGTTCGAGCGGGGCGGCAAACCGCACCGCAAAGGACCGCGCAGCGATGACGACGCAGCCGAACGGCCCGCGAAATGGGACCGCCCGTCGAAACGGCGCGACGATGACGACCGTCCCGCCCGCGATGCACGCCCCGACCGCAAGCCGCGCGACAAGGCGGTTTGGGATTCCGCGTCCCCCAAGCGGGACCGTGGCGAACGGGCCGGTCGCGATGATGGCCCCCGTGGTAAGGACAAGAAATCCTTTGGGGACCGGCCTTTTGGGGACAAACCCGGCAAGAAACCGTTCGGCAAATCCGGGGGCGATGCACCGCGCACACCCTATAAGGGCCGCAGCGATGGCGATGCGCCGCGTGGGAAACCGGGGAAATCCTTTGGCGGGAAACCTGATGGCAAACCGGGCGGCAAACCGTTTGGTGGCAAATCTGACGGCAAACCCGGTGGGAAGCCCTTTGGCGGGAAACCCGGCGGCAAATCTTTTGGCGATAAGCCGGGGGGCAAGTCTTTTGGCGGGAAACCCGACGGCAAACCGTTTGGCGGCAAGCCTGACGGAAAACCGGCCAAGCCGCGCGGGGCAAGCGATCCCAGCGTATCGCTGGGCCGCCCTCGCATAAAGGGCAAAGGCGGCGATGCGCTGCCGCGCCGCAAACGGTAAGCACATGCAAAAACGCCCCCGGTCAAACCGGGGGCGTTTTGATTTAGGGGCTTACAAGCCGCGCGCAATGACCATGCGCTGCACCTCGGACGTGCCTTCGTAAATCTGGCACACGCGGACATCGCGATAGATGCGTTCCACCGGGTAATCGGCCAGATAGCCATAGCCCCCGTGGATCTGAATAGCCGCAGTGCAAACCTGTTCGGCCATTTCCGAAGCAAAGAGTTTCGCCATTGATGCTTCGGTCAGGCAGGGTTTGCCCTGTTGCCGCAGGGCAGCGGCGTGCAAAACCATATGGCGGGCGGCTTCGATCTTCGTGGCCATATCGGCCAGCTTAAACGCGATGGTCTGATGCTGCATGATCGGCTTGCCAAAGGTGATCCGTTCCTGCGCATAGGCGCGGGCCGCGTCAAACGCCGCGCGGGCCATGCCCACCGATTGCGAGGCGATACCGATACGCCCCCCCTCAAGGTTAGCCAGCGCGATTTTATACCCTTCGCCTTCGGCACCCAGACGATTTTCCACCGGGATACGCATATTGGTAAAGGCCAGCGCACAAGTATCAGAACTGTGCTGCCCCAGTTTACGTTCAACCGAAACCACCTGATAACCGGGTGTATCCGTGGGCACGATGAAAGCGGTGATGCCCTTTTTACCCGCGTCGGGATCGGTAACGGCGAACACGATCACCACATCGCCGTTTTTCCCCGAGGTGATGAATTGCTTCACCCCATCCAGAACATAGTGATCCCCATCGCGCCGCGCACGGGTTTTCAGCCCCGACGCATCGGACCCGGCCTGTGGTTCTGTCAGGGCAAAGCCGCCAATCCATTCACCCGCCGCCATTTTCGGCAGGAAACGCTGTTTCTGATCCTCGGTCCCGTATTTCAGGATCGGCACACATCCGACAGAACTGTGAACCGATACGATGGTGGAACAAGCGCCATCCGCAGCGGCGATTTCTTCCAGTGCCAGCGCATAAGACACCATGCCCATGTCCGAACCGCCATAGGATTCAGGGACCAGCATCCCCAGAAAACCCAGATTTCCCATCTCTGTCAGTTCGGCCTTGGGAAAGGCGTGTTCCTCGTCCCGCTTTGCCGCGCCGGGGGCCAGTTGTTCCTGTGCAAAGGCGCGGACAGCGTCGCGCACCATTTCGTTGGTTTCATCCAGTTGCATCAGACAATCCTTTCCAGACCAATCGCCGTGGCTTCGCCACCGCCGATACACAGGGACGCCACCCCCCGTTTCAGATCATATTTCTGAAGCGCCGCCAACAGTGTAACCATCACCCGCGCCCCGGATGCGCCGATCGGATGGCCCAAGGCGCAAGCGCCACCATGCACGTTCACCTTATCATGCGGCAGGTCCAGATCGCGCATTGCGGCCATTGCGACAACGGCAAAGGCCTCGTTAATTTCAAACAGGTCTACGTCTTTCATCGCCCAGCCGGTTTTATCGGCCAGCTTTTGCATGGCACCGATGGGGGCGGTGGGGAAATTATACGGTTCATGCGCGTGGGTGGTGTGGCCCGTGATCCGCGCCAGCGGGGCCAGGCCACGTTTTTCAGCCTGTGACGCCCGCATCATCACCAGCGCCGCCGCCCCGTCGGAAATCGAGGACGCATTGGCCGCCGTCACCGTGCCGTCCTTGCGGAAGGCGGGTTTCAGGGTCGGGATTTTGTCCAGCCGCGCCTTGCCGGGTTGTTCGTCAATGCTGACAGTCACATCGCCCTTGCGGGTTTGCAGGGTGATCGGGGCCACTTCGGCGGCAAAACTGCCGTCTTCGATAGCTTTCTGCGCCCGCTTCAAGGACGTGATCGCAAAATCGTCCTGTGCCTGACGGCTGAACTGATAGGCCTGCGCGCAATCTTCGGCAAAGGTGCCCATCAGACGACCCTTGTCATAGGCATCTTCCAAGCCATCCATGAACATGTGATCCACAACCGCGCCGTGGCCCATGCGATAGCCGCCCCGCGCCTTGGGCAGCAGATAGGGCGCGTTGGTCATGCTTTCCATGCCGCCCGCCACGATCACATCGGCACTGCCCGCAATCAGCATATCATGAGCGAACATCGCTGCCCGCATTCCAGAACCGCACATTTTATTCACGGTGGTCGCGCCCGCGCCCAGCGGCAAACCGGCCTTTATGCCCGCTTGACGGGCCGGAGCCTGCCCCTGCCCTGCGGGCAGAACGCAGCCCATGACAACCTCTTGTACCGCATCGGCGGACAGGCCCGCGCGGGTCAGCGCCGCAGCAATGGCGGCCCCGCCCAAGGTCGAGGCGTCAGCGTCAGACAGATCGCCCTGAAAGCCACCCATAGGGGTCCGGGCCATGCCCACGATAACGATGGGATCAGAATGAGACATTGGAAAGCTCCTTATTTCGCGGCCATGCGCAGCGCACCGTCCAGTCGGATGACTTCGCCGTTCAGCATGGGGTTTTCACAGATATGGCGCACAAGCGCAGCAAATTCAGCGGGGTTGCCCAGCCGGGATGGAAACGGAACCGATGCCCCCAACGCATCCTGAACGTCCTGTGGCATGGCGGCCATCATCGGAGTGCCGAAAATGCCCGGCGCGACGGTCACAACACGGATGCCATACCGCGCCAGTTCGCGGGCTGCGGGCAAGGTCAGCGCCGCAACGCCGCCCTTGGATGCGGCATAGGCCGCCTGCCCGATCTGCCCGTCATAGGCCGCGATGGACGCGGTGTTGACGATCACGCCACGTTCACCATCCGGCCCCGGTGCCTGCTGGGAAATCGCATCCGCCGCCAGCCGCAGCATGTTGAAGCTGCCCACAAGGTTGATCGAAATGGCGCGGGCAAAGCTGTCCAGAGCATGAGGACCATTACGGCCCAGAATTTTTTCGCCCGGCGCAATACCTGCGCAATTCACCAGCCCGTCCAGCCGCCCGAACCCATCCAGCGCGGCAGCAATGGCGGCCTTGCCATCGGCGTCTTGCGTTACGTCGGTCTGGCAAAACCGGGCGGTTTGACCCAGCTCTGCCGCCTTGGCGGTGCCCGCGTCGGCGTTGATGTCAGCCAACACGACGCTGCCGCCTGCGGCCACGATCATATCCGCCACAGCCGCGCCAAGACCCGAACCTGCCCCCGTGACAACAAAGGCCTTCCCGTCGATTTGCATGATGTCTCCTCCGATACCGTATCGCGGCGCAGCTTAGGCCGGACGGCATGGCAATCAATGACGCTAAATATCTTGATTTATGATCGGTTTTGCCAGTATCGCACAGGGATGAAGCAACCGCCGATTTCTGCTGGATTTGTCGAAGATGCGCTGTCCTGTCTGCGGGCGGGGGGGCATGACCCCGCGCTTTTGCTGGCAGAACTGGGGATGATCCCGCCTGTTGGCCCGGTATCGGCGCAGGACTATGGGCGGCTGTGGTGGCTGATCGCCCAGACCATGCAGGACGAATTTTTCGGCCTTGGGGCGCGGCCCATGCGGCCCGGCAGTTTCGCGCTGCTGTGCCATGCGGTGCTGTCGACTGGGACGCTGAAACAGGCCTTGCACCGGGCGCTGTCCTTTTTGAACGTGGTGCTGGATGGCCCGACCGGGCAATTGACCCTGCGCGAGGGCGAGGCGCGGATCACCCTGCAAGACGAAATGCAGCGATCGGCTTTTGCCTATCGGACCTATTGGTTGATCCTGATGGGCGTGACCTGTTGGCTGGTGGGGCGACGCATTCCACTACGGCGGCTGGATTTCGCCTGCCCTGCCCCACCGGACCGGGCGGATTATCGGCAATTTTTCGGCGTTCCCGTGCAGTTCGATGCCCCTGAAACCCGGCTGGTTTTCGATGCGGCCTATTTATCGCTGCCGGTGATCCGAGGGGACGCTGCGCTGAAAACATTCCTGCGCGAAGCCCCGGCGAATATCCTGATCCGGTTCCGCCACGATCAGGGAACCGCGATCCGGGTGCGCGGGATATTGGCGGATTTGCCCCCGACGGATTGGCCCGGATTTGACGCGCTGGCCGGACGGATGGGGGTATCCCCTGCCACACTGCGCCGCCAGTTGCGGGCGGATGGGCAAAGCTATCGCGCGATCAAGGACGAATTGCGCATGACCCGCGCCCAGCGGATGCTGGATACGGGCGGGGTCAGCGTGGCGGATGTGGCCGCCGCCGTGGGCTATAGCGAACCCAGTGCGTTTTTCCGCGCCTATCGCAAATGGACAGGCCGCAGCCCGCGCGGTTGATCCGGGGGGCGGTTCCGGGATAGCAAAGCCCAGACCCCGACGTGAAAGACCCCGCAATGACATTTGATTTTCAGCATATATTACGGGCGCTTGGCCCGGCCATTCCGTCCGGCCCGTGGAAAGAGGCATTGCGCGCCGGGCTGGGGGCGCTGATCGGGTTGGGCTGCGTGGGGCTGTTTATATTGTCCCCCTTGGTGGACCTGCGGACCGGGCTGTATCTGATCGCGCCGTTCGGAGCGACATCTGTTCTGGTGTTCGCAGTGCCAAACAGCCCGCTGGCACAGCCGTGGTCTGCGGTGGTGGGGAACATGTCGGCGGCGTTGGTGGGGGTTGGGGTGTGCCTGTTGGTGCCGGACCCTGCGCTGCGCGTTGCGCTGGCGGTGGGGCTGGCGATTGCGGTGATGACATTGCTGCGGGCGGTACATCCCCCAGCCGGGGCCGTGGCCATGACAGCCGCACTTAGCCCCGATGCGGTGCAATCGCTGGGGGTCTGGTTTGCGCTGGCCCCGGTTGGCGTGGGAACGGTGTTATTGGTGGTCCTTGCCACGATTTACGCACGCATCAGCGGACGGCATTATCCCTTTCGTCAATTCGAGGACCGCAATTCCCACGGCACCCATGACCCGGAACCGGCGGAACGTTTGGGCCTGAACGAGGACGACCTGACCGGCATTCTGGACCGCTATCGCCAATCGCTGAATTTGGGGGTCGAAGATCTGGCACGCCTGATCGGGGCCGCCGAAATCGAAGCGGCGCGGCATCGCACCGGGCCTGCCACGGCGGACGATATCATGTCGCGCAATCTGGTCACGGTTGGGCCGGATACGCCGCTGAATCAGGTCGCGGACCTGTTTCGGCAACATGGGTTCACGTCCTTGCCCGTGGTGCAGGACGGCGACAAGTTTCTGGGGGTAATTTTCCAAATTCACCTGATCCGCCGCGCACGTGAGGATGCGTTCCGGCTGGATCGGCGGTTTTCGGCGGCAATGGCACGGCTGCTGGACCAAAACCGGGACAGGCCCGTGTCGGCCAGCGAAATCATGGCGACAGCCATGCCCCGCGCCCTGCCCACAACCCCGGTGGCCGCCCTGCTGCCGATGATGTCCGAAGGCGATTGCGATGCCGTTCCCGTGCTGGACCGGGGTCAGATCGTGGGCATCGTAACCCGCACCGATCTGATCGCAGCACTGGCCCGGCACAGCCTGTCCGCGCCCGAGACACCGCTTTAATCGCGGGGCGTGTCAGCCGCCTTGCAGATTGTATTTGTCGGCCAGCAGGTCCAGCGCCTTGGCAAAATCGGCGAACCCCGCCCCCAAATCCGCCTCGATCTGGGCTTGCAAGGTCAACGCAAGCGGTTGAATTTCCGCCACAAGCGCCTGACCTTCGGGCGTCAAGGACAGATGCACCAGCCGCTTATCCTCGGGGTGGGGGCGTTTGGCGACCAAGCCCCGCCCTTCTAATCGGGATGCCGCGCGGCTGACTTTGGATTTTTCCATCACCACGCTGGTTTCAATGTCGCGCACGGATGCGCCGCCGGAATGGGACAGGTGGACCAGCACCCGCCAATCCGGGATCGAGATACCGAATCTTTGCCGATATTGCCGCGCCAATGCCTCGCTTAGCAATTGAGCGGCCAGCGCCAGTTTGTAGGGGGTGAACTGGGTCAGATCGAACACCGGCTGGACTGCGCCATCGCCGCGAACACTGTCGTCGTTCATGTATTTCCCCTTCTTTCAAATGGTTGGGAACGGAATACCCCATCCCAACCTGTCACATTCAGACCGCAGAAAAAAGCCGCTTTCGATTTTCGTTGCATATGCAACGTATTTATGGGATAAGACCGCAGACCGATGCGGAGGAGGCACGGCACAGCCCTCTCCCCCGCCTGTTGCAACCGACCCAAGGAAAGAAAACAGATGGCCAAGGCATTCGCGTCCCAAGGGGACATGACCGAAAAAAACATCAGCTTCACCGAGGTAGGCGAAGGCCTGTATGCCTTCACCGCCGAGGGCGACCCCAACAGCGGCGTCATCATCGGCGATGACAGCGTGATGATCGTCGAGGCGCAGGCCACCCCGCGTCTGGCCAATAAGGTAATCGAATGCGTGCGCTCTGTTACGGATAAGCCAATCACCCATGTGGTTCTGACCCATTACCATGCCGTGCGTGTTCTGGGGGCCAGCGCCTTTGGGGCGCAGCAGGTGATCATGTCGGATGCCGCCCGTGCGATGGTGGTGGAACGCGGCCAAGAAGACTGGGACAGCGAATTCCAGCGTTTCCCGCGCCTGTTCGAAGGCCACGAAAGCATCCCCGGCCTGACCTTCCCGACCACCACCTTTAGCGACAGCATGACGGTTTATCTGGGCAACCGCCGGGTGGACATCAAGCAAATCGGCCGCGCTCATACGGCGGGTGACGCGGTGATCCATGTGCCCGATCAGAACGTGATGTTCACCGGCGACATCGTGGAATACCATTCGGCCTGCTACTGCGGTGATGGGCATTTCGGCGACTGGGGCAACACGCTGGACGCGATCAAGGCCTATGACGTGGACGCCATCGCGCCGGGCCGGGGCGATGCGCTGGTGGGCAAGGAAATGGTGAACGCCGCCATCGAAAACACCCGTGATTTCGTGGACAGCACCTATCGCCCGGTGGCCCGTGTGGCCGCCCGCAACGGCACCCTGAAAGAAGCATGGGATGCCTGCCGCGCCGAGTGTGACCCGAAATTCGCGGATTACGCGATCTACGAACATTGCCTGCCGTTCAACGTGGCCCGCGCCTATGACGAAGCCCGCGGCATCGACACCCCCCGCATCTGGACCGCCCAGCGCGATCTGGCAATGTGGGACGCACTGCAAGGCTGAACATTTACGGACTAGCCCCACACGGGGCCGGTTCCTGCGCCTTAATACCAAGCGGGCTTGCGCACAGGCCGCCCGCATTCGGAGGAGACACCATGTTTGACGACAGATATACGCTCGCCTTCAAACGCTACCCCTACAAAAAATCACCCGATCAGGACGCCGCAACGCCGGTGCGTCATCCGGTTGTGGTGATGGGTGGCGGCCCCATCGGGGTGGCAACCGCGCTGGATTTAGGCCAGCAGGGCATTCCGGTTCTGGTACTGGACGACCACGAAGGCGTGGGCATGGGCAGCCGTGCCATCTGTTTCGCCAAACGCTGTCTGGAAATCGCTGACCGCTATGGCTGTGGCAAACCGATGGTGGAAAAAGGCGTGGTGTGGAATCTGGGCAAAGTGTTCCACAAGGACCGCAAGGTTTTTGAATTCAACCTGTTGCCCGAAGAAGGCCATGAATACCCGGCCTTTATCAACATGCAGCAGCCCTATTTTGAAAGCTTCATGCTGGATCGGTTCGAGGCCATGCAGGCCGAGGGCGCGCCCCTTGAAGTGCGCGGCAAAAACCGGGTCGAAAACGTCATTCCGCATGACGATTATGTGGAAATCGAAATTCTGACCCCGGACGGGACTTATACAATCGAAGCGGATTGGCTGATCGGGTGCGATGGCGCATCGTCGCCGCTGCGGACCATGCTGGGCTATGATTTCACCGGCAAGGTTTTTCAGGACAGCTTCCTGATTGCCGATATCAAAATGAAGTCGGAAAACTTCCCGACCGAACGCTGGTTCTGGTTTGAACCGACCCACGGTCAGGGCGCATCGACCCTGCTGCACAAACAGCCCGATGACGTTTGGCGCGTGGATTTCCAGATTGGCTGGGACGTCGACCGCAAGGAAGAAATGAAAGAGGAAAATATCCGCCGCCGCCTGGATGCGTTCCTGGGCGAAGGCGTGGATTATGAAATGGTCTGGTCCTCGATCTACACGTTCCAATGCAAGCGGATGGATAATTTCCGTCATGGCCGCGTGTTCTTTGCCGGGGATGCCGCGCATCAGGTCAGCCCGTTTGGCGCCCGTGGGGCCAATTCCGGGATGCAGGACGTGGACAATCTGGGCTGGAAACTGGGCATGGTGATCCGGGGCGAAGCGCCTGACACCCTGCTGGACACCTATAACGAAGAACGGGTGCATGGCGCAGATGAAAACATTCTGAACTCCACCCGTTCGACCGATTTCATCACCCCGAAATCCAAGGTCAGCCATGTATTCCGCAACGCGGTGCTGGATTTGGCGGAACATTACGATTTCGCCCGCCCCATCGTGAATTCCGGTCGCCTGTCGGTGCCTTGCACCTATGACGGCCTGTCGCTGAACGGTCCCGACGCCCTGATTGGCGGCCCTGCCCGCAGCCGCCCCGGCAGCCCCTGCCCTGACGCCCCGTTGGGGGATGGGTTCCTGTTGGGTCAATTGGGCAGCCGCTTTCAGATCCTGACCATCGACGCCGATGCCCCGGACAGCGTGACCGAAGACGGCGTGACCGCCACCCGCATGGCGCTGTCGGCGGCAGACGATACCACGGGTGCCTTGGCTGATCGCTATTTGGGGACCACGAAATCCGGCGTTTATCTGATCCGCCCGGATCAGCATGTCGCCGCCCGCTGGGACAGCTATGACGAAACCGCGCTGCGGGCCGCCCTGCGCAAAGCCTGCGGAAAGGAATAACCTGATGGCAATGCTGAACACCCAACCCAATCTGGCAAAAGCGGATGATTTCTATGCCCGGCTGATCGCGGTCCATGACGGCCTAAGCGACGATGCCAGCATGGCCCTGAACGCCCGGATCATCCTGCTGATGGCCAATCACATCGGCGACCAAGAGGTGCTGGAACAGGTTCTGGCCGCTGCCAAGCTGGACTAAACCACACACCTAAAGACCCCGGTTCATCCACGCCGGGGTCTTTCCCGTCTTCGGCCTTTATCTTTGGGGCAGTATCCGGCACAAGACACAGAACACGGACCACAGCCATGCAACTGACCGATTTTTTCCCATATCGACTGGCCGTCACGGCGGAATCTTTTTCGCGTCATTTGGTGGACGTGTACCAAACCGATTTTGGCCTGACGCGCGAAGAATGGCGGCTTTTGTTTCTGTTGGCGGATGTGGATCAGATCACATCGCTTGAATTGTCCAAGCGTACCTCGCTGGACAAGGTACAGGTCAGCCGCGCGGCGGATCGGCTGAACAAAAAGGGGCTGATCACCCGCGCCACCCCATCCGAAGATCGCCGCCTGCGGCTGTATTCCTGCACGGAAAAAGGGCACGACCTGTTTGCCACGGTTCACCCGTTGATCCGGGCGCGTGCGGCGTCCATTCTGGATGCAATGCCCGATGCAGATCGCGCTGCGCTGGAACAGGGGATTACCGCGCTTTACGCCGCTATTCACAGGATCGACACGCAAACCGCCTGAACGCCAAAGGCCCGGTTTCAGACCGTCATATGCTGCTGACACCAATCCAGCAGGGCGGGCAAATCGCGCGGTAATTCCTGCGCCATATCCCCCGCGAACGCCTGAAACAAGGGCAGCTTTTCCCGGCCGACCCCGATCAACACGGGAATATCCCGCGCCAGTGCCTCGCCGATCAGTGGACGGACACCACGGCCCTCGGCTTCTTGCTTGCCGAATTTGTTCAGCAATAGAATTTGTGGCTGGCGCTCTAACGCTGCGGCCATCAACCCCACCGCCTGTTCCAACCCGTCTGGGTCCAAAGAACAGCCGGTAGCCATCGGGCCAAGATCCTGACTGATGCCAATCAGCGGGCCATCCGGCAGCAGATGCAAGGCCATACTTTTCTTTTGATTGGCAGACAGGCGCGTGGTTTCCTGAACCGCGCCAGTCAGTCTGACGCCTTGTACAATCAAGTCCTGCGCAAGCCGCTGTAAAATCGCATCGGCCTGCCCCGGTTTTTCAGAGATGATAAAGCCCAACATATGCGGCCCCTTGCAACGGATCATTCTCCCTTACAGGATGCCACTATGCTGCGAAAGGGCAGCAGGGTCGCAGGAAGGACCACATCATGACGAAGGTTCCGGGCGTCATACTGGCAGGTGGCAAAGCCAGCCGCATGGGCGGCGGCGACAAAGGCTTGCTGTCCTTGGCGGGGCAATCCCTGTTGGATTACGTCATCGCACGATTGGCCCCGCAATGCAGCGAACTTGCGCTGAACGCCAACGGAAACCCGGCGCGGTTTCAAAGGTTCCGGCGACCCGTTCTGGCGGATGGCATCGCGGATCAGCCCGGCCCGTTGGCCGGGGTTCTGGCTGCAATGGATTGGGCCGCAGCTTTGGGCGCGGATCGGGTGGTAACGGTGGCGGCTGACACACCGTTTTTTCCCCGTGATCTGGTGGCGCGTCTGGCAGAACCCGGCGGGCTGACGCTGGCCGCCAGTCAGGCCCCCGGCGAAACGCCGGTGTTACAGCCCATATTTGGAATGTGGCCCGTGGCGCTGCGTGACGATCTGGCCAATGCGCTGGAACGCGGGGACCGCAAGGTGCGGCTGTGGGCGGATGCGCATGGCGGCACGCAGGTCATATTCCCGCATGGTGGGGCGGACCCATTTTTCAACATCAACACCCCGCAGGATTTGCGTCAGGCCCGCGCCTTGGCCCGTGGGGATCAGTGTTTTCGGATGAAGTAAACCTGCGTTTCCGGGCTGGGGTCTTCCATCCCCAAAAGCTCGTACCCTGTTTGCGCACAAAAATGTGGCACGTCCACGATCGCCGCCGGGTCCGTTGCAATCAGGCGCAACACCTGCCCCGGTTGCAACGCCAACAACCGTTTCCGCGCCTTCAGCACGGGCAAGGGGCATAGCAACCCAGAAGCATCATAGCTGTCATCAAAAGTCATGACCAAGCTGGTAAACCAGCCATCCGGGGCTGTCTACTGGGACCGTCTGGCGCAAAACGATAAGGTATATAAATTTCATATACAGAAGATTAAAAACATATATTTGTTCAATGCCGCCACACTGGGCTAGGTCAGGCTGAAACTTTTCGGAGACCCGGCAATGGAAATCGACATTGACCACCTGCGCGGCTGGATTGGGCGCGAACAGAAAGACAGCGAACACCTCGACCCGACCTTAGTGCGCCAGTTCAATGCCACATTCGACCGCGATTCCGGGACTGAAATCGGTGACGTTGCCCCCCTGCTGATCCATTTTTGTCTGGCGCAACCGACTGTCCCGACGATGAAGTTGGGCGAAGATGGGCATCCCGCGCGGGGTGGGTTCCTGCCGCCCGTGCCATTACCCCGCCGCATGTGGGCCGGTGGCGCGATACAGTTTTTCGGTCCGATCCGTATTGGCGAAACTGTCACGCGCCGGTCCGTTATCACAGATGTAACGCTGAAACAGGGCCGCACCGGGCCGCTTTGTTTTGTAACCGTCGACCATGATGTGACCAGCAACGGGCTAAAGGTTCTGACGGAACGGCAGGACATCGTTTACCGTGGGGCCAGTCCGACCGGGACAACCACTACAGCCCCCGCCCCCGCTGCGATTGGGGAACAGCACCGTACCGTCACCCCGACCGCACCGCTGCTGTTTCGCTATTCCGCGCTTACCTTCAACGGCCACCGCATCCACTACGACAAACCCTATGCGACCGGGGTCGAAGGCTATCCGGGCCTGATCGTGCATGGCCCAATGCAGGCCACACAGCTGTGCCAATACGCTGCCGATCTTCATGGTAAACCGCCCAGATATTTCCGGTTCCGCAGCCTGTCGCCGATCTTTGATGACGCTGATTTCACCTTGAACGCCAGCACCGACGGCGCAGGTCTGAAACTGTGGACCGCCCGCACGGGTGGCCCTGTCGCGATGGAGGCACAGGCAGAATGGTAAACCTATCCCATATTCGCGCCCCGCTTTTCGTTCCCGCCTCGCGGCCGGAACGGTTTGCCAAGGCCGCAGGATCAGGCGCGGATGCCATCATTCTTGATCTGGAAGACGCCGTAGCCATCGCAGACAAGGACACCGCACGCGATGCGCTGCGCACGGATTTCACTGATTTGCCGGTCATTGTGCGGATCAACGCGGCAGGCACCGCCTGGCATCCAAAGGACATGGCAGCCGTGCGGGCCTTGGCACCCTCTGCGGTGATGTTGCCAAAGTCCGAATATCTGGCCGAAGTGTCGGCCACCGTTGCGGCCTTGCAGGGGATTCCGCTGATCGCATTGATAGAAACGGCCAAGGGCTTATCCAACGCCCGCGCCATCGCCGCGCTGCAAGGGGTGGAACGTTTGGCCTTTGGGTCTGTGGATTACTGCGCCGATCTGGGGTGCCACCACTTGCGCGACGTGCTGCTGCCCGTGCGCAGTGAACTGGTATTGGCGTCGCGACTGGCCGGGATTGCCGCCCCGATTGATGGCGTGACAACGCAACTGGATGATCTGGCTGTCAGCTTCGACGACGCGCTTCATGCACGGCACATGGGGATGACCGGAAAGCTGTGCATCCACCCGAAACAAATTGCCGACGTGTTACGCGCCTTCGCCCCCAGCGCCGCAGAACTGAACTGGGCGCGGCGGGTTCTGGAGTCCGGGGATGGGGCCGTATCGGTGGATGGCGCTATGGTGGATGAACCCGTCCGTATACGCGCCCGTGCCATACTGGCCGCATCTGAATAGGCGGCGACGCCCCCAAACACACAAAAAAGGGCAGCCCATCGCTGCCCTTTTGATTTTGTATGCCCGTCTGGTTCAGACGATGGTGATGTAGCTATCCAGATTGGCCATATCCCAAAACCCGGTCAGGGTAATGGTTTCGCCGCCGGTAAAGCTTAGCTCGATCCCAGTCGCCCCGTTGCTGGCATAGGCTGCAACAACCCCAGTGGCATCCAGCGGACCCGCCCCTGCCCACAAGCTGTCACTTAGGTTCAGCCGATCACCCGCAACGCCGTTAAAGTCACCGATCATATCCTGACCATCGCCAGCGGTGAACACGAACAGGTCAGCATCCGCGCCGCCCCATATCGTGTCATTCCCGGCATCCCCAACCAATGTGTCCGCCCCAGCGGCCCCCATCAACAGATCGTCGCCCCGGCCCCCGGTGATACTGTCGTTCCCGTCCAGACCAGCCAGCGTGTCCTGATCGTCGCCGCCGTCCAGCGTATCGTTGCCAGCCCCGGCCCAGATTTCATCGTTACCGTAATCGCCGGTGATATAATCATCACCCGCCGCCGCATAAATCGTGTCATGCCCGCTGCCGCCATGAATGACATCATTCAATGCGCCACCGCCCAGCAGGTCGTTACCCGCGCCGCCGTGCAATGTGTTGGCCCCGGTTCCACCCCAGATTTCATCGTTGCCATCGCCGCCTTCAAGGCTGTCGTCGCCAGCCCCGCCATACAGCGTGTCATCGCCAAGGCCGCCCAACAGCGTGTCATCGCCATCGACCCCGCCCAGCAAATCGTTACCTGCGCCGCCATCAGCCCAATCGCTGCCGGTGCCTGTCCAGATAATATCGTTGCCAGCATCGCCCCAGATCGAATCGTCACCAGCCCCGGCATAAAGGGAATCCTGACCATCGCCCCCATGCAGGCTGTCGGCATCTGCTCCACCGCCCAACACGTCGTCACCGCTGCCACCATAGGCAAGGTTCAGGCCATCGCCCAACCAGATTTCATCGTTCCCGCCCATGCCATAGGCCGTATCATTTCCGGCCCCGGCGTAGATCGAGTCATTCCCATCCAGTGCGCTTTCAACCGTGTCATCGCCATAGATCAGGTCATTGCCCAGATCGGCGCCCAACACATCCGCCCCGTTTCCCCCCATCAGGGTGTCATTGTCCGCCCCGGCCCAAAGCTGATCGTATCCAGCACCACCGTCCAGATAGTCGCGGCCTGCATTGCCCATCAGCATGTCATTTCCGGCCTCGCCGAACAGGCTGTCATTGCCGCCGCCGCCACCCAGCGTATCGTTCCCGGCATAGCCATGCGCAGTATCATCCGCCGCACCGCCATAGAACGTGTCATGCCCGCTGGTGCCGACATAGTTCACCCCAATGGGCGCCACAACGCCGGGCACATCCAGCACAACGCCGTGCATGTAATCGGCAACGCCGCCCACCAGCGCACCGGAGGCGTCGGTCACGGTCATGAAAACATCACCGTTCGGCAACAGCGACAAATCCCCCAGCAATTGCAATCCGGTGGTGTTGGGGTTGATCACGGCAGGGACGCTTTCCAGCGTACCGTCTGCGTTGACGATCACGCCCATTATGTCCAGATCGCCATAGGCCACGGCATGAGACCACACCACCATGATACGACCGCCAGACAGCCCCAGAATTTCATAGGGAACGGCACCGGGCTGCTGCACCACGTCATCCAGCACGGGGATCACCACGGTTGATTGATATTGTCCCGCCGCATCGTAACGGTCCAGACGCAGGGATTCGTCGTTGTCCGCGCCCAGTTGATGATTGTAGCCATAAATGACGGTGAAGCTTCCATCGCTTAGCGCGGCCAATCGCACACCGGAAATATAGCCGGTGGCATTCAGGAAAGGTTCAGGGTCATGCAGGAATTCAACCGGCCCGGTTGCACCGGGAACCGAGGTTGGGGCGCTGGTCAAATCCGCGCCCGTGATGCGGATGGAATAGCCGACCAAGTCGCCCTCGTAATTCAGGAACACCAGATCGCCAGAGGTGAGTTGCACCGCCTCCATTGTCGAGTTGCTGCTTTCCCAAATGCGGACGGGGGTGCCCAGCGTTTGCCCGTCATTACCCACGACGCGCGCCCATGTGCCCGCATCATCATAGATCGCCCCGCTTTCGCGGTAGCTGTACAACGTCAACGCCCCGCCCCCATCAAGGCTGATGATGTTGGACCGTGTGATGTTATTGGACAGCATTGAATTATAGTCAGACGGATCATACACCGCCAAATCCGGCGATACCTCGGCCGCCGCACCTTCGGCGGTGCCAGTCGCAGTAAAGCTGCGCACCATAGATTCATAGGTATAGACAGTCTGGCCGTCGCCCTGCACCGTTTCATGGTTCATCACGATCCAGTTGACAACATATCCGCCATCGGACAGCGCCGCGATCTGTGGCGCACCGTGAGAGCCGACATTGGTATCGTTCACAATGCTTGCCGGAACCGAAATCGTCCCATCGGGGTTCAGGATGCTGGTCCAGACCTGATAGTCGATCCCCGGAATAGACCCATCGCCGGGATATTCCCATTCGTTCCAAGCAACAGCGATGCGACCATCGCTCAATACCGTTGAAACGGGGTTGCTACCAAGGCGACCGAAAACCCCACTGCCGCTGCCGAAAATCGTATCAATTTGAGGGGTGATAGGCATGAATAAACCCTTTGCTCTAATGCACATCAAAACCGCGCCGATAAAATCCCAACACCGGGGGCGACGCAAAAACCAAGTTTTTCACGGTAATTCGATATCTGTAAAGCCGTTCCGATAGAAATATCACGCAACAGTTATGCCGCGCGATCCAATACCCCGGACCTTTAATCAGGGGCATCAAGGCACAGGCGCAGCGCGGCCACATCCCTATGTTGTACAGCCGTCCATCAAAATCTGTGGCGTGGGGCGCGCGCTATTGCCGGGCCTCTTCCTGAAAATCGGCAATCGGGATGCGGATACGGATGCGGTAAACGCCCTCTTCCTCTTGGGTTTCTACGACGCCTTCCATTTGCTGCACGAATGCTGCAATCAGCTTATCCCCCAATCCGGTTTCGGTGTCTGGCACATCCCGGCACACCTTGTTCCCAACCGAATTGGCCACCTCGAACACCACATCGTTTTCCCCTTCGCGGGTCAGGCTGATCTCTAGCCACGGTTTTTCCCCCGCGGGCGCCCCCATGTATTTCAGGGCGTTCATCACCATTTCCGACGCCGCCAAAGACAGGGGAACCCCCTGATCCGGGTACATCACCACTGGCTCGAACGCTTCGGAATACTGTAGCGCACGGGCGTCCGGCAGGGCCGAGGATTTGATCTGTTCCACGATGGTACGCAGCAATTCATCCGCCCGCACGCGTTCTTCGGTGGTGGTTTCGTATAGTTTCTGATGAACGCGCGAGATGCTCATCACCCGGCGATGGACCTCTTGCAGGGAATGGCGCACCTCCATGTTTTGGGTCTTGCGGATTTTCATGCTTAGAATCGAGGCAATCAATTGCAGGTTATTTTTCACGCGATGGTGGACTTCTTTCACCAAAATCGTCTTTTCGTGCAAAGAGTTATGCAACTCTGCCTCATCCTGAAGAACGCTTTCGGCCATCATCTTCCAGGTTTCGTCAATCTCGCGGATTTCGATGGGGACCGACCCATCATTGCGCGGTGGGGAAATGCGGCGGGTCCGCATGAACAACAACATCCGCGCCCGCAGGTTTCGCGTGGGCCGGATCACCATGCGCTGCACCGCGAAGAACGCCACCCCCAGACAGGCCAGCCACATCGCAACCGGAAACAGAACCGAATTTGTGATCTTGATGTTTTCCGTGACAAAGGAATGCTGCTCGTATTGCCATATCCCCATCGCATACGCCACGTTTGGCACCACTGGCACGACGGAATAGACCCGCAGCAGGCCATTGGCCGTTGTATCAATAAACGCCGTTTCCGGGTTGCCTACAAATTCCTTTAGATCGCGATTGATCGGCAGTTCCGATACGACCTCATCCAAGCCTTCGCTGCTGGTCATCACCTGCCCATCTGCATTGAACGTGATCAGGTTGACCAGCGACCGGACCGAGGCCTCCTCGATGTCGCCAAAGAACACCCGATGCGGCAATGATACAGCCACATACCCGGCGTATTGCCCGCGCTCCATCACCGGAACCGATACAATCAGGACCGAGGTGCCGCTGATCGGCCCGTTTCGGTTGATCGTCACACGCGGAACCGGCGTGTCCCGCATCAGGCTGAACAGGCTAAGGGCGGACAGATCCTTGCCTATCCCCGCCGAGGCACACTGAACCACCCCATCCCCGTCAACATATCCGGCAAATGAAAATGCCGGGTAGCTGCGCAGGAATTGCTGCAACTGAACGGCGCAGCCTTCGGGATTGTTGCGCAGAACCGGCAGCAACGCCTCAATAGCACCCGCCGCACCGAAAGCGGTGCGAATATGCGCCTCCTCTCCGGCTGCGGCTTCTGACGTCAGCGCCAGCAAACTGGCCTTGGTGCGATTATCCGACTCCCGGATCAGCAGCACGGTCTGCGTGACGGAAATCAATCCGATGGGCAACAGCGCCAACGCCAGAAGCGCCGCAATACGAAAAGGCAAAGTTTCGCTTTGATTGCGCAAGCGCTGAAACAGGGTGTTCACGCAGCGCCCTTTCGCGGCTGCATCGAATTGGTCACAACGGCCACTGTCTGCGCGTCCGTCAGTTCCATGCTTTCATCATCACGGATTTCCAACAACTCGGCCAATCGCGCCCGCCCCCCGTTGACCCGGCTTTTGATGGTTCCCACAGCGACCCCGCAGGTTTCAGCCGCTTCTTCGTAGGAAAATCCCGAAGCACCTACCAAAATCAGCGCTTCACGCTGTTCTTCGGGCAGGGTGACGAACGCTTTTTCAAAATCAGCCATGGCCAACCGCCCGTCATGGTGGGGTTTTTCCGCCAATGTGGCGGCCAGCGCCCCATCCACATCAGCCACTTCGCGGCGGCTTTTGCGCATCGCGGAATAGAATGTATTCCGCAAAATTGTGAACAACCATGCCCGCATATTCGTGCCGGGCTGGAATTTATCGAAATTTTTCCAAGCCTTCACAATGGTGTCTTGCACCAAATCATCCGCCTGCGAACCGTTACGCGTCAGACTGACGGCAAAAGCCCGCAAGGCCGGTAAATGGGTCACGATCTCGTCCCGCGGGTCCGGGGGCTGTGTGTTATGTCCCATCGGTGTTTTCCTGTTGCTTCAGCTTCTCCAGAAGCTCCAGAAACCTGTCTGGCACCTGTTCGTCTTCGACCTGTCGGTAAACCTTGCGCAGGTTATCGTCGATCAACTCTTCCAGACTGGACTTAGGCTGTTTCTCGGTCATACCGCTTTCTTTCCGCAACTCGTAAAAAATCTAATTCTTGGGGAACTAACTCAATTCTGCCGGGTTAGGTTCCAAGAAAGTTTGAAAAACAGTACGAGGAGCGCACATGTCACAAAACACCGAAAGCACTTTTTTGGCGGTGACTGTTGCCAATCTTCTGCCTTATCTACGGCGCTACGCCCGTGCGCTGACTGGCAGCCAGAAAACCGGCGACTCCTATGCCGCAGCCACGCTAGAGGCGCTGCTGGCGGATCGTTCGGTTTTTGAACAAGGGTTTTCGGACAAAGTGGCCCTGTTTCGCGCATTCCACCTGATCTGGACCAGCGCGGGCGCCCCTGTATCCGATCCCGAAGACGGCTTGGCCGCCCACGCCCAACGCCACCTGAAAGCCCTGACCGCTAACACGCGCGAGGCTTTGTTGCTGCACACGATCGAAGAATTCACTGCCATTGAAATCGCTCAAATCATGGGAACCAATGCGGCAGACGTTGATCGGCTGATCCACATCGCCCGCGCAGAAATGGAAGACAGTATTACAGGCCGTATTCTGGTGATCGAGGACGAGGCAATCATCGCCATGGACCTTCAGGATATCGTCGCGGACATGGGCCACGCCATCACCGGCGTTGCCCGTACACATGACGGCGCTGTTCGGCTGGCCGGACGCGACCACCCCGACCTGATCCTGTCAGATATTCAACTGGCGGATGGATCATCCGGGATTGACGCCGTGAACGAAATTCTGATTGCGGCCAGCGATATTCCCGTGATTTTCATCACCGCTTTTCCCGAACGATTGCTGACGGGGAAACGGCCCGAACCGGCCTTTGTAATCACCAAGCCCTATTCCGAACAACAGGTGCGTTCTGCTGTCAGTCAGGCAATGTTCTTTGCCAGCACCGAAACGCTGACCGCCTGAAATACGATCCGGCTATCCCTTCCGGAAACTCCCCGGCACCGAAAGGCGCCGGGGCTTTTTTATGCTTAGCCGTGGACCTGATGGCCCAGCCGGTCGTGATCGGCGGCATAGCGAATGAACATGTCAAAGCTGTCAGGATTGGCCATTGAATCACGATTGACCACCTTGGCCGGATCACCGCCCAGCAGCAGCTTTTTCACCGGCACTTCCAGCTTTTTGCCGGACAAAGTGCGCGGCACTTCGGGGATCGCAACGATTTCATCCGGCAGGAACCGCGCCGACACGCTGGCCCGGATCGACGCGCGGATTTTATCCAGCATTGCATCGTCTAACTCATGGCCCTGCGTCATCACCACGAACAGCGGCATGAAGCTGTCCCGACCCAGAAATTCCAGATCAACGACCAATGAATCCTGCACCTCGTCCAGCGCCTCGACCGCGCGGTAGATTTCCGAGCTACCCAAGCGCAGCCCCCGCCGGTTGATCGTGGCATCCGAACGGCCATAGATCACAGACCCACCTTCGGCTGTGATTTCAATCCAGTCCCCGTGCCGCCAGACACCGGGATAGGTGTCATAATAGCTGTCGATCAGACGCAGATTGCCCTCGTCACCCCAGAAATACAGCGGCATGGATGGCAATGGTTCGGTACAGACCAGTTCCCCAACCTCGCCAATCAGTTCATTGCCCATCTCGTCAAATGACCGAACCGCATTCCCCAGCGCCCGCGCCTGCATTTCACCTGCGCGCACCGGCAGCATCGGGTTGCCGCAGACGAAAGCCCCGGCAATATCCGTGCCGCCCGAAATCGGGGCCAGCCACGCATCCGTCGAAATTTCCCCGTATACCCAATCATAGCCTTCGGCGGTCATCGGTGATCCCGTCGCGCCAATCGACACAAGCGCCGACAAATCCAGTTCCGCCGCGGGCTTGATCCCGGCCTTTTGGCATCCGCTGAAATAGGCGGCCCCTGCCCCGAAATAATCCAGCTTTTCAGCCGCAACAAACCGCCAAACTTCCATCATATCGGGGTAATTGGCCGCCCCGTCGAACATGGCCACGGTCGCCCCTTTGGCCAGACAGGTCGCCTGAACGTTCCACATGATCCACCCCGAGGACGTCAGCCAGGAAAACCGCGTCTGGTCCGTCAGGTCCATATGCAGGCTGGCCTTCGCCCCTTCCAGCAACGCGCCGCCATGACCATGCACGATGGGTTTCGGGTTTCCGGTGGTGCCGGACGAATACACCACCCAGATCGGATGGGAAAAATCCACCTGTTCGATCTGCAATTCCGCATCGCCCTGCACCATGTCATCCCAATGCACGGCACCGTCGGGCAGATCCCCCACAATCGGCAGGATCACCTGCTGTTCCAGCGTTGGCAGGCCCGCAGCGATCCCGGCGATAATGTCGCGCCGGTCGATCATCTTGCCCATGTGGTTATAGCCGTCCTGCGCAATCAGAACCTTCGGTTCGATCTGCTTAAACCGATCCAGAATAGCGACATGCCCCATATCCGGCGCACAAAGCGACCAAATCGCCCCCAGACTGATCGTTGCCAGAAAGGCAATGATCGACAGTTCCGTATTGGGCAGGATGGCAACCACCCGGTCGCCCTTGCCCACGCCCATCCCACGCAGATGATCGGCCACATTGGCAACCGACTGGCGCAGCTCTGCCCAGCTATATTCCTTGCGGCCCACGGTTTGCGACTGCACGATCAACGCCTGCGCATCGGGCTTTGCATCCGCCCAACGGAACACCTGATCGGCAAAGTTCATTTCGGCGCCCACGAACCATTCCGCTCCGGGTTGTTTGCGCTCTTTCAGCACCACATCCCACGGCTTGCTGAATTTCAGATCGAAGAATTCCACGATCGAGGTCCAGAACCCATCCAGATCGGAAATGCTCCATTCCCACAGGGCGTTATAGTCTGCGAACTCCAGCCCCCGATGCGTCTTTAGCCATCGGATATATTCGGCCATCAGGCTGGCCTCGGCCCGTTCTTTGGTTGGGGTCCACAGAATTTTTCGATCTTCGCTCATGCCACCACTGCTCCATGTATCAATGCTTTCAACTCTGCCCGCGCGGGGTAAGAGCTGGAGGGGGACAATTGCGTAAAGAATACCACGCTCAGATCCAGCACCGGGTCCGTCCAGAAAAAGGTAGAGGCCATGCCCCCCCAACTGAAATCCCCAACGCTGCTGGGAACGCGGGTGCGCCCCGGTTCCAAAACCACCGAACCCCCAAGGCCAAAGCCCATCCCCTCCATCGGTTGTTCAGCGAAACTGGCCGGTCCCATCGAAGCGATATCGCCCCGCAAATGGTTCCGGCGCATGAAATCCACGGTTTTCGGGGACAACAGGCGTGCGCCCAATTCCCCACCACGCCGCAACATCTCGGTGAACTTCATGTAATCATCCAGCGTGCCGGTCAAGCCCCCACCGCCAGAGTGCATGGATGCCTCAAGGAACGGGGATGTTTGCGGATCGTCCACCCTGCGCAATGTTTCGGCCCCTTTCTGCGCCGAATTCAATGCCATCGCGTCCCCGGCCAGCGGCGTATACAGCGCGGCAAACCTGTCGCGGCCCTGCGGCACCACCGAAAACGCGGTTTCCGTCATGCCCAACGGTCCTGTGATTTCGTCGGCAAAGAACTCTGCCAGCGATTTGCCAGAAACCACTTCGACCACCCGGCCCAGAATGTCGATTGATACCGAATATTCCCAACGCGCACCCGGCTCAAACGCCAGCGGCAAATCCGCGACCTTATTGGCCATCGCTTCCAACGAGCCCTGATCCGGTTTGAACAGAATATCCACATCATTCATCACCGCAGGCAGTAGCCCCGGATTGAATGGATAGCTTAGCCCGGATGTATGGGTCAGCAGGTGATGCAAGGTTGGCGTTGCACAGGCTTTCACCTGCCCAATGTCCACCGCCCCCGGCAGCAGACAGGTCATATCACGGAACGCCGGAATAAACTCTGACACCGGCGCATCCAGATGGAACAGGCCCCGCTCGGCCAGCATCAGGATCGCGACCGAGGTCACAGGCTTCGTCATCGAATAAATCCGCGCCACGGTATCGCGCTCAAACGGCAAATTCCGTTCAATATCCCGCAGGCCGGTCGCGTGGTGATAGACTTCTTTGCCCCCACGCGCGACCAAGACCGAACACCCCGGATATTTCCGCGCGTCAACATAACGGTCCATCCAGGCACCAATCCGCGCCAAACGTCCCGCATCCATTCCCTGCTGTTCCGGTGTCACCCGTTCCATGCGCTCCCCCCTCTATATCTTCGCTTGGGGCAGCATGTTGCACGGAGGTGTTCAATTCAAGTCAGTAGGAACACTGATGTGAAAATAACAAAAGCCCGGCGCAAGGCCGGGCTTTGTATTAGGATCATCGTATATAGAGATTATTGGTTATTGCTAGGTTTGGCGGTTACCTACTCTCCCACATCTTGAGATGCAGTACCATTGGCGTAAGAGCACTTAACTT
>NZ_FXTO01000001.1 GCF_900182725.1 Thalassovita litoralis | reverse complement strand
CTTCAATGCGGGGGGTGTCTTCGTGTGCGTCCATAAGGACACTCGTTAAACCCTCGCGAAATCAGCCCGCCAGACGGCCCTCGGCGTAAGCTTACGGATGAAACGCTATGCCAGACGGTTCGCGCAAAGCGGCCCCTATCGGCGCCAATTGATCGGCAAACTGTTCAGCCCGCAGGCATGGGCCGAATTTATTCAGTTTCACCGCGACCGCCGCAATAGATTCAAATAAGTCGGAAGGGCCGGGTACGGATACTCGGCCCTTCCGGTCCCCATGTGCTCCCTACTCACCACACATGAAACTGGATTAGGTCCGGCCATCCTAGCTCGGTTCATCTGTACCCTAGCGCATTTGCCAGCGATTCAGAACGCTTGAATAATTAGAATGCGCTTCAAATGCGCAACGCCCGCCACTGTGGGCGGGCGTGATTGGAAAACCTGACGGATCAGATTTAGCCGTAAACCGACTCTTTGCCGAAATGCTTGACCAGCATGTAATAGACAACAGCGCGGTATTTGTTCCGCTCGGACCGGCCATAGGTTTCGATCACCGAATTAATGGCATCCATCAGGGCAGGGCCATCGGCCAGACCCAGCTTCTTGATCAGGAAATTGTTCTTAACGGTTTCCAGTTCGCTTTCCTGCGAAGCGGCAACCGTCGACGCATCGTCATTGTAAATGGCGGGGCCGCAGCCGATCGTGACCTTGGTCAACAGGTCCATATCCGGCGTCATCCCGCATTTATTTTTCAGATCGTCCGCATATTTCGCGATCAGGTCGTCTCTTTTTCCCATAATTTTGCTCCGATGGCCTTTGGCGTGAGTGTTCGTATGTTTCAGGATGCTGTCCGATAAAGCAAGGACAAGCATCGCCTGAACAGGGGGAAAATGGGCAGGGTTTTACCCCCTGCCCCCATAATTTCGCCCGGCTTCCGCCGTTTTCACGATCAAAACAGGATATTCGTCCCAATATAATACGTCCGGCCCGGCCCGTTCTGATCATTCGACAGCCACGGGACATAGGTCGCGTCGAACAGGTTTGAAATCTTGGCGTTAAGCGTGACGTTATCGGACAGACGATAAATCGCGAACATATCGAAAAGCTCATAATCGCTGTCACGCTGCACCGGGGTTGGGGTGTAAAGCGGCGAATACAGTCCCCCCGAAACATAGTTATACTGCCCGCCAATTGTCAGCCGTTTGTCCATCAAATGCGTGGCAATCCGCAAGGACAGGGTTTGATCCGGCAAATATTGCCCGGCCCCCAGTCCTGCAATCTGGCTGGGCATGTCTGAATCGTTCTTGGTATAAGTCAGCCCCAGTTCATACAGGTCATAGGCATAGTTCAGCTCCAGCTCCAGCCCGCTGGTTTTCGCAGTGCCGGGCAGGTTCACAAACGCAATCCCGGTTTGCCCGAACGCATTCGTAAACGCATTGGGATAAGAGGCAGTCACGTAATCCTCGACGTCCATCTTGTAATAATTCACCCGCCCAGACAGACGATCCCCGGTATTGAACAGGCCGTGGCGATTGATGTTGAACCCAATCTCGTACCCTGTGGATTTCTCCGGGCGCAGATCCGGGTTGGCGATCATCCCCATGCCACCACCGGGATGCGTTCCCCCCAGCATCGTTTCCTGAAGCGTCGGCATCCGGGTTGCTTGTGACCACGTCACATAGGGCTGCATCCAGTCATTCACCTGATAGGCCAGTGTCAGCTTCGGATCGACCGAGTCGTAATCCTGATCAATCCCGCCCTGCGATGCCTGCCCTTTGACGTTATAGGAATTTGCGCGCACACCTGCGGTCACTTCCCAGTTTCCGTTTACGAAAATATTTTCACTGAACAACGCCGCGCGCGTGGTGGTGCCGTCAGTTGGATGCACACCGCCCCCGCTTCCGCCCAGTTCGTCACGGGAAAAGTCGAATCCATTCGCGCTGGTGACGGTCCAGCCACCCAGCGAAAATTCCGACACATTTGTTGCGTTAACACCCGTGGTCCGGGTGGACATCACCCGCCCGATATAGCTGCCAGTACCACCAACATATTCAGCCTCGGTATCCGCGACATAGGCGTTCAAATCCAGATTCCACAGGCTGCCGGAACGGAATTTATACCCCAGCGTGTAGGTGTCGCTGGTTACTTCCTGATCATAGCTGGTGGCGAAAAAATCGGTTTCATAATGGTTCGCCGAAAAGCTCAGGCTTTGACGATCATCAATGTTGAATCCCATCTTGAACAGGGTCGAACGCACATCGGGGCCGGTATTGGCAACCTCTGCCCCATCGCCATCCTCGTAATTATGCGCCTCTGTCCCACTGACAGCGAACAACATGCTGAAACGGTCATCCAGATAGCCAACCGCCAGCATACCTGCGTTTTCATCGCCATTATCGCCATAGCCCAATCGCGCCAGACCACCGAATTTCTGGCCTGCGCGCACCACGTCTTCGGCGGAAATTGTGCGCAGGTTTACCGATCCGGCAATCCCGGACCCGCCCACAGTCGTCACCGCGCCGCGAGTGATGTCGATACTGGACAGCATGTTTTCATCCACATAGGCCGCACTTTGTGCGGTGTGGCCAGTGACCCGATAGTTTTGTGGCACACCATCCACAGACACGGCCACACGGCCCGACCCCTCAAATCCCCGGATATTCACCGAAATCGCCGGGTTTCCGGGGTCTTCCAATGTGAACACCGATGTCTGACGCCGCAGAATATCATCAACCGATGTATTACCGCCGGTATCCTGTAGCTGCTCACCTTCGATATAGCTGGTGTTTTCCCCGGCATAGATCGGTGTTCCGTCTTCGGAATAGCCAATGATGATCCGGCCCAAATAGGCCGCCTCCTGATGATCCTGTGCAATTGCAGGCGCCACAAGCAACAGGGCAAGGGCCGTGCTGGCGGCCAGTTTAAAGCGAAGGTTCATTTCCCAATCCCCAATAGGGACGCATCGCATGATACGCCCGTGTTTCTGTGGACCAGTCGCGATTGGATCATGACAGAAGGACAGAAAACGCCATGTCAGCACCATCGGCTAAGGTCCGATCCGTGCTTGCAGGCAGAAACACCGGGGGTCCGGGGTGGCCGTGGCTGGCATCGCGCGATACCTGTATCGCTGACGGAATAAAATCAACTATTTTTGTCAGGAAATTGAATTCAGAGTGGTAATGCCGCATTTTTGTGGCCCCATTACAACAGCGCACACCACCACAAAGAAAAACCGGCCCGCACTGGCAAAGCGCGGGCCGGTTTCCATAACGTCAGATATATCGCTTAGTAGCGGTAATGTTCCGGTTTGAACGGCCCCTCGGGCGTGACGCCGATATAGTCGGCCTGTTCCTTGGACAGTTGGGACAGTTTCACACCGATCCGCTCCAGATGCAGGCGGGCCACTTTTTCATCCAGATGCTTCGGCAAGATGTAGACCTTGTTTTCGTACTGATCGCCTTTGGTGAACAGCTCGATCTGCGCCAATACCTGATTGGTAAAGCTGGCGGACATCACGAAAGACGGGTGGCCGGTGGCATTCCCAAGGTTCAGCAGGCGACCTTCGGATAGAAGAATGATCCGGCTGCCCGAGGGCATCTGAATCATGTCCACCTGATCCTTGATGTTGGTCCATTTGTGGTTCTTCAGCGCGGCCACCTGAATTTCGTTGTCAAAGTGGCCGATGTTGCCGACGATGGCCATATCCTTCATCTCGCGCATATGCTCGATGCGGATCACGTCCTTGTTGCCGGTGGTGGTGACGAAAATATCAGCGGTGGAAACGGCATCTTCCAGCGTGACCACCTCGAACCCGTCCATCGCCGCCTGAAGGGCGCAGATCGGATCAATTTCGGTCACTTTGACACGCGCACCAGCCCCGCGCAGCGACGCGGCAGAGCCTTTGCCCACATCGCCATAGCCACACACCACGGCCACTTTACCGGCCATCATGGTGTCAGTGGCGCGGCGGATACCGTCGACCAGCGATTCCTTACAGCCATATTTATTGTCGAACTTCGACTTTGTGACCGAATCGTTCACGTTGATCGCCGGGAAAGGCAGGCGGCCTTCGCGGACCAGTTGATACAGGCGGTTCACGCCCGTGGTGGTTTCTTCGGACACGCCTTTGATCTGATCGCGGACCTTGGTGAACCAGCCGGGGCTTTGTTCCATCCGTTTCTTGATCTGCGCCTTGATCACCGCCTCTTCTTCCGAGGATGGGACGGGAATAATATCTTCGCCTGCTTCGGCGCGCGCGCCCAGCAGCACATACAGCGTGGCATCGCCGCCATCATCCAGGATCATGTTCGGCAGATCGTCAAACAAGAAGGATTTATCCAGATAATCCCAATGTTCTTCAAGGGATTGCCCCTTGATCGCGAAAACCGGAACACCCGCCTTGGCAATCGCGGCAGCGGCGTGGTCCTGCGTTGAAAAGATGTTGCACGACGCCCAACGGACATCCGCCCCCAGCGCCACCAGCGTTTCAATCAGAACGGCGGTCTGAATGGTCATGTGCAACGACCCAACGATCCGCGCCCCTTTCAGCGGTTTGCTGTCGCCATATTCGTCACGCAGGGCCATCAGGCCCGGCATTTCGGTTTCGGCAATATCCAGTTCCTTGCGGCCAAAATCGGCTAGGGCGATGTCTTTCACGGTGTAATCGGTCACGGGGCTTGCTCCTGCGGTGTTTGGGGGCATCTATCATTCCTGATGTGATGTAACAATGACTGCCGCCCGGTCAAATTCACGGTCAAATTCTTGCCAAATTAACCGGCTAATGATTGTCTTGGGAAATAGAACGATACGGGCGACATAATGGACATTGTTCACAACAATTCAGCCAGCAACGAATATGGGCAATACTCGGTCCCCGAAGGGTTGGATCATCGCCCCGCTGTGCGGCTGGTCAAATCTGGCGAGGTCTATGAACCCAATACGATCCGTTTTATGCGCGATCATACCGGGACTGGGGATATTATCCATGCCGGAACCTTCTTTGGTGATTTTCTGCCGGGGCTAAGTGCCGCAATGACCAGAGGGGCGCAAATCTGGGCTTTTGAACCGAACCCGAATTCATATGCCCATGCACAGGAAACCATCGCCCTGAACGGGCTGGAAAACGTGACCCTGACCAATGCCGCCCTGTCCAACACAGACGGTCATATCCGGTTTCAAACCCGCGATGCGCAGGGGAATCCGCTGGGTGGGCACAGCCGTTATGTTGAACAGGACGGTCCCGGCGTAGAAACGCTGCCCGCGATCCGGCTGGACAGCGCGGTGCCTGCGGATCGGCAGATTTCCATCCTGCAACTGGATGTCGAAGGCCATGAACGCGCCGCATTAGAAGGGGCTATGGACATCATCGCCCGGTGTCGCCCTATCCTGATACTCGAGGAATTCCGCTATAAACGCTGGATCAAGGCAAAGCTGGGCCATCTGGGATATGAGCTGAAACAAAAGCTGCACGCCAACCGGGTCTTTGCCCCCGCTGACAGGCTGCTATAACCGCGACAAACGACCCGAGGTAACAATGGCAAAGCCCCCCCGCGCATGGCAACGGATGCTGTCCGGCCGCAGGCTGGACCTGCTGGACCCAACCCCGATGGATATCGAAATCGAGGACATCGCCCACGGGTTAGCTTTTGTTGCCCGCTGGAATGGCCAAACCTTTGGGGATTATCCCTATTCCGTGGCAGAGCATTCATTGCTGGTGGAACAGCTTTATTCCCGCATGTACCCCAACGCGCCGGTAAAATGGCAATTGGCCGCGCTGCTGCATGATGCCCCGGAATACGTGATCGGGGATATGATTTCCCCGGTAAAGGCCGCTGTTGGCCCCGGCTATGGTGAACTGGATCACCGCCTGACAGCCGCCATCCACATCCGCTTTGGTCTGCCCGCGCAGATCCCCGCGACGGTCAAGAAACAGATCAAACGGGCGGATAAAATCAGTGCATGGATGGAAGCCACGCAAATCGCAGGGTTTTCGCTTCTCGAAGCGAACAAGTTTTTCGGCAAGCCCGATCCTTCGCTGATCGAAGGCCTGACCATTCAACTGCGCGCACCCGTTGCCGTGCGAAACGATTATACCGCCCGGCACATGGCGCTGTTGGCGCGCATGAAATAAGCACACCCCGCCTTAGCGCGGGGAGCGCTTGGCCAAAATACGCTGAAGTGTGCGGCGGTGCATGTTCAAACGGCGGGCCGTTTCTGAAACATTGCGATCACACAGTTCATAGACACGCTGAATATGTTCCCACCGCACACGGTCCGCGCTCATCGGGTTTTCCGGGGGTGGGGGTAATTCATCTGTCTTTGCCAAAAGCGCGTTGGTGATGTCGGTCGCATCCGCAGGCTTCGACAGATAATCCGTAGCCCCGATTTTTACAGCCGCCACAGCCGTCGCAATCGCGCCGTACCCTGTCAGCACCACAATCCGGCAATCCGGGCGCTTCTCGCGCAGCACCTCGACCACATCCAGACCGTTGCCATCTTCCAGCCGCAGATCACAAACCGCGTATGCAGGCGGGCGAGCCGTGGCGATTGCCCGACCGGCAGCAACCGATCCCGCCGTTTCCACGGCAAAGCCACGCTTTTCCATCGCCTTGGCCAATCGCTTCAGGAACGGCTCGTCATCATCCACAAGGAGAAGAGTCTTATCCTCGCCGAGTTCCTGTAGGTTTTCCGCCATGCGTATCTCCTCCGGGTCAGAACGATGGGTTGAAAATCGTTCTATATCGGCCCGTTGTCTGCGTCAAACATTCGCAGGTGGTTAATGGGCATCCATGAAACACTGTACTTTGTCCGCCATCTGCTCGGGCGCCAGATCCCGGCGGAAAAATTCGACAAATCCTTCGTCCGGGAAAACCAGATAGGTAAAGGTGGAATGGTCCATCAGGTAATATTCCTCGTCGCCTTCTTCCGGTTCCTGTTTCTTGAAATACGTCCGATAGGCTTGGCTGGCGGCCTTTACCTGTTCGGGGGAACCCGTCAGGCCCAGCATCCGGGGATGCAGATTTTCCGTAAAATCACGCAGGGTTTCCGGCGTATCGCGATCTGGATCAATCGAAATAAAGACCGGCTTCACAATCGTGCCGCGGTTTTCCAGAATTTCCACCGCTTCGGCGTTACGGGAATTATCCAACGGGCAAACATCGGGACAGAACGTATAGCCGAAATACAGCAGCGTGGGCTGATCAATCACATCTTTGTCCGTGACGGTGGTGCCGTTTTCATCCACCAGCGTGAACGGACCACCGATCTGCGATGTGCCACCTGCCACGGCCGATGTGCGGCACGCCGCATATTTATCCGCGTCACCCGGCCCCGAGGTCACGAACCATGTGGCCCCCAGCAATCCGGCAATAGCAACGGCAGAGGTAACAGCAATCAGGGTGCGGGACATCGGACTATCCTTCCTCGGGAACATTATTGATCTGTTGTCCATGCATATTTAACACTGAACTGACAAGTTCAACGGGACGAAGCGGCGCAGATGAACCAAACCAACTTTGGCGTACTGAAAGGCCGCGATCGTGGCAACTGGATCAAACTACGGACGATCATCCTGTTACGCTGGGTGGCGATTGCCGGACAGTTGACCGCACTTTTCGTTGCGCAACATATGCTGAACCTGTCGCTGGAATTTGGCCTGTGCGTGCTGGTGGTTTCGGTGTCCGTGGTTGGCAACCTGATTGCCATGTTCATTTTTCCCGAAAGCAAACGCCTGACGGAAACTGAAAACCTGTTGATGGTGCTGTTTGATCTGCTGCAACTTAGCATGTTGCTGTATCTGACCGGCGGCTTGCACAATCCGTTTTCAATCCTGATCCTTGGGCCGGTTACAATCTCGGCCTCGGCTTTGTCGTTGCGATCCACCGTGTTTCTGGGAATTACCGCCATTCTGGCTGTTACGCTCCTGACGGAATTTCACCTGCCGTTGCGCACCGAAGAAGGGTTTATCCTGCGGGTGCCTGAATTGTTCATGTTCGGCAACTGGGTGGCGATCGTCATCGCTGTCATCTTTCTGGGGATATATTCGCGCCGGGTGACGGTTGAAATGCATTCCATGTCAGACGCCTTGCAAGCCACCTATATGGCACTGTCACGGGAACAAAAGCTTACGGATATTGGCGGCATCGTGGCCGCAGCCGCGCATGAACTGGGAACGCCGCTGGCGACGATCAAACTGACCAGCGCGGAACTGATCGAAGAACTGGATGACCGCCCCGAACTGCAAGAGGACGCCCGCCTGATCCGCGATCAGGCAGACCGCTGCCGGGACATCATGCGATCCATGGGCCGCGCCGGAAAAGACGACCTGCACATGCGGCAAGCGCCGCTCAGCGCTGTCATCCGCGAAGCTGCGGAACCCCATATCGCCCGCGGCAAAGAAATTCATATCGAGGATGCGCCAGACGGGCTGAACCCGATGGAACAGCCCAGCATCCTGCGGCGCCCTGAAATCATTCACGGCCTGCGCAACCTGATCCAGAACGGCGTGGATTTTGCCCATGAAAATGTCTGGGTCGAAAGCGAATGGACGGCGGATACGGTTCTGGTGCGGATCATGGATGACGGCAAAGGCTATCCTGCGCATTTGATCGGGCGGATCGGCGATCCGTTTATGCGCCGCAAACGCATCCGCATTGATGCCCAGCGACCAGAATACGAAGGTATGGGGTTGGGGCTGTTCATCGCAAAAACCCTGCTGGAGCGTTCTGGCGCAGAGCTAAGCTTTGCCAATGGCAGCGACCGGCACGCACACCAGAAAGATCACACTCTTCACATTGGCGCTATCGTCGAGGTTGTGTGGCCGCGTGGCAAAATAGACGCACACACCGCCGAAAATGCTATACCGATTGGGGAAAACAAGCCCCTAACCCTATGATACCTTCAATGTTAACAATTTATTAACCAATCAAAAATCAACCTGAACGCGTGATTTATCTGCGGGGGCAGGATGATAGGGTTTTCGGCAATTGTAGTGTCATCATTAATTTCCGCGACAGCAGCGGGGGCGGCGGCCTTTCATTTATTACGCGAAAGGACAAACCCGCGAAATCGGCTGACTTTGCCAGATCAGGATCTGCGATTTTTGTTCAGAGGGTCAGAGCTTGTCAATGTAAGCGGCGGCGGGGAATGGCTGTTTGAAACCGGGCAGGGCATTGGGAAAACGGATTGGGAACAATTACATCATGTGATGGCCCCCCGATTTCCCGGTTTTTTTTGCTGATCCGTCCGACATAGATCGCGATACCATTTCCTGCCCAGCGGATCAGGCAAACGATCCGGCAGAACTGTTGATCGAACGGATCAGGGATTTGGTTCGGGTCACGTTGCTACAGCCGGGTAATCACCACCTGCAACCAGAAGATTTTCACCACAGAAAAATCACCGATCAGCGACTAAAGACGCTGGAATCAGCCGCCGATCACAGCCCTTACCCGGTCTGGAATACCGACCAGAACGGCCAAATCACATGGGCAAATGCCACCTATCTTTTACTGGCTGAAAACGCAGAAATACCGAACCAGGATGGCAATCTTCCTACATTGTTCGATCTGCCGAACATCAAGCCGCCCGCCAACCCACGCACCCGCCTGTCGCTGAACCTGCCGGAAAGCGACAGCAATATCTGGTTCGACATTACCACAGCGGAAACCGGGGCAGGGCGAATGCACTACGCTGTGGACATCAATGCAGTGGTTCAAGCTGAAATCGCCCAGCGCAATTTCGTGCAAACCCTGACCAAGACCTTTGCGCAACTGTCCATAGGTCTGGCCATTTTTGACAGGCGGCGTCAACTGGCGCTGTTCAACCCCGCCCTGATCGACCTGATCGGCCTGTCCCCCGAATACCTGAGCGGCCGGCCCACGTTGCTTAGCTTTTTCGACAAGCTACGCGATAATCAAATCATGCCAGAGCCAAAGAATTACCAAAGCTGGCGCGAAGAGATGCAGGATTTGGTGATGGCCGCCACGGACGGCAAATATATGGAAACGTGGAACCTGTCGAACGGATTGACCTATCGCGTCAGTGGGCGGCCGCATCCTGACGGGGCGATTGCCTTTCTGTTTGAAGACATAAGTTCTGAAATCTCTTTGACCCGGCGTTTCCGATCACAATTAGAGGTGATGCAAACTGTATTCGACGGGCTTCCGCAGGCAATCGCGGTTTTCACGCCTGCCGGGATACTGAACTTTGCCAACGGGGCGTATCGGTCGCAATGGGACAGCGATCCAGACAGCAGTTTCGCGGACATCACGATTGGCGATGCAATCGCCCATTGGCAAAGCTACTGCACACCGAAAACGGACCTGTCCCCGCTTCAATCTGGCACCGTAACTGAACTTAATCTGCCTTTGAAAACGGGGGGCACGCTCAACTGCCGTGTAAGTCCGCTGATCGGTGGAAATTTCGCGGTCATCTTCGGCGAGCGCAGTCAAACAGCACCCCGCGCAACACTGAAACGGATTGCCTGAACCCGCTTGCGGGTAGCGTGTGGTCAGGTATCTTTGCCGCATGGCAAACGCGCGATTTGAAACCCGTTTTTTCACCCCCGAAGACACCAGCCGCTTTGCCCGCGCGATGGGCGAACGGTTGCACCCCGGTGACGTCATCCTGCTGGAAGGTGGGATTGGCGCGGGAAAAACGCATTTTGCCCGCAGTCTGATTCAATCGCTTCTGCCAGAACCCGAAGACGTGCCTTCGCCCACATTCACCTTGGTTCAGGTGTATGACGGACCGGACTGTGAAATCTGGCACGCGGATTTGTACCGCCTGACGGACCCGAACGAAGCAATCGAACTGGGGCTAGAGGACGCGTTTCAGGATGCAATCTGTCTGGTGGAATGGCCCGACCGCCTGTCTGACCTGACCCCGCAAAACGCGCTGACGCTTAGTTTCAGCGCCCTGCCAGATGACAGCCGGGAACTGGTGGCCACTGGCAGCGATGAATGGGCCGAACGGCTAAAGGATTTACTATGACGGATAGGGCTGTTTTAGCGGATCGGTTTCTTGCAGGAACCGATTGGGCCGGAGCGCAGCGTGGATTGTTGGCTGGGGATGCCTCGAACCGGCGGTATGAACGGCTGCGAATGGGCGATCAGACCGCGGTATTGATGGATGCCCCGCCAGAAAAGGGCGAAGATGTCCGCCCGTTTTTACGGATTGCGCGGTTTCTTGGGGGGTGTGGACTTAGCGCACCCGAAATTCTGGCCGAAGATGCCGAACACGGTTTCCTGTTGCTAGAGGATTTGGGCGACGACCTGTTCGCGCGGGTCGTCCTGCGCGACCCGGCGCTGGAACACCCGATGTATCAGGCGGCCACCGATGTTCTGATCCATCTGCACCAATCGAATCCGCCAACGTTAGAGCCATATTCCCCTGCTTATATGACCGAAATGGCCGGTCTGGCCTGGGAGTGGTACAGACGCGGAATTCTGGGGGATGATGCTGGAAAATCCCAGTTCGAGGCGGCGTTTCTGCCCATCCTGCAAACCCATGCACCGGATCAAAGCGTTTTGATCCAGCGGGATTACCACGCCGAAAACCTGCTATGGCTGCCGGATCGCACCGGGGTTCAGCGCGTCGGGTTGCTGGATTTCCAAGACGCCCGAACGGGGCATCCGGCCTATGATCTGGTATCCCTGCTGAAAGATGCCCGCCGGGATGTTCCTGCGGCCATAGAAAATGCGATGATTGCCCATTATGTCACCGCCACCGGCACGGATGCGGCGGCGTTCACTGCCGCCTATCAGGTGTTGGGCGTCCAGCGGAACCTGCGGATTTTGGGTGTGTTCGCCCGGCTGTCGCTGCATTTCAACAAGCCGCATTATGTGGATCTGATCCCGCGCGTCTGGGATCATACGATGCGCGGATTGGACCACCCGGCCTTGGCCCCGGTTGCGGATATGGTGCGGGATTTGCCTGCGCCCACCGATGCCGCCCTGAAGCAACTAAAGGAACAGGCCGGATGCGTCCCGACTCTGTAATGCTATTTGCCGCCGGGTTCGGCACCCGGATGGGCGAACTGACCGCCAATCGCCCGAAACCGCTGATCCCCGTGGCAGGTAAAGCCCTGATTGATCACGCCTTGGAACAGGTGCAGGCGATCCAGCCGCGCCGCGTGGTTGCCAACCTGCATTACCTGCCGGATCAGATACGCACCCATCTGGCAGGGCAGGACATCGCGTTTTCGGACGAAAGCAATCAAATCTTGGAAACCGGCGGCGGGCTGCGCGCTGCGTTGCCCTTGCTGGGGGACGCGCCGGTTTTCACGATGAACACAGATGCCGTTTGGCAGGGACCGAATGCGCTGCACCTGTTGCAGGATTCGTGGAACCCGGACCGGATGGATGCGCTATTGCTGTGTATTCCCCGTGAAAACGCCGTGGGCCATGCCGGACAGGGCGATTTTCTGCTGGACGGGCAGGGGCGTCTGACCCGTGGTCCCGGTCTGGTCTATTCCGGGGTGCAGATTTTGAAAACCGACGGGCTGGCGAGCATAGCCGATGATGCGTTTTCGCTCAATCTGCTGTGGAATCAGATGTTGGCGCAGGGCCGTCTGTATGGGCTGACCTACCCCGGAAAATGGTGTGATGTCGGCCACCCCGAAGGGATCGCTTTGGCCGAAAACATGATTGGGTATCGACATGTTTGACCCTTCTGACAAACCGCGCGTTTACGGTGTGCCGCTGGGCGTGGATTTTCCCCGCGCTTTGGTCAACGGGATGCGAGACAAATTTACCGGGGCGGCCCCGGATCGCTTGGCCCGTGTTCAGTTGATCCTCAACACCAGACGAATGCAGCGCCGAGTCCGCGAATTGTTCGATACTGGCCCCGCGCTGCTGTTGCCGCGACTACAGCTTGTGACCGATCTGGCGCTTGGGGCGGGGTTGCCGCAAATACCAACCGCCGTACCCGCACTGCGGCGGCGGTTGGAAATTACGCAACTGGTTTCAATCCTGCTGGAACGCGAACCCGAGCTGGCGCCCCGGTCGTCGCTTTATGATCTGGCCGACAGTCTGGCCGCGCTGCTGGATGAAATGCACGGCGAAGGCGTGCCTCCCGCCACGATACAGTCCTTGGATGTCAGCGATGAATCCGGCCATTGGAAACGGTCGTTGCGGTTTTTGGAAATCGTACAGCACTATTTTGCGGATGCGCAAAACGCCCCGGACAAAGAAAGCCGTCAGCGCATGGTGATCGAGGCCTTGGCCGCGCTTTGGCAGGATGCGCCACCGCAAAACCCGATCATTATCGCGGGGTCTACCGGGTCGCGCGGCACAACCATGTTGTTGATGAAAGCGGTGGCAAAGCTGCCGCAAGGCGCGATCATTCTGCCCGGCTATGATTTTGACATGCCAGACAGCGGTTGGCAGGATCTGGATGACGCCCTGACCGCAGAAGACCACCCGCAATATCGGTTCCGCAAATTGATGACGGAATTAGGGATCACGCCGCAAGATGTGCAACAATGGGGCAGTGACACGCCTGCATCTGCACCGCGCAATGCGCTTGTTTCCCTGGCTCTGCGTCCGGCGCCCGTTACGGATCAATGGCTGGCCGAAGGTCCGGCACTCAAAAACCTGCCGGACGCCATGCAACAGGTGACGCTGGTCGAAGCCCCATCCGCGCGGGACGAGGCGCTGGCCATCGCCATGCGCCTGCGCCAAGCTGCCGAAGACGGCACCACAGCCGCGCTGATTACCCCGGAT
Organism: Thalassovita litoralis; assembly: GCF_900182725.1. GTDB lineage: Bacteria > Pseudomonadota > Alphaproteobacteria > Rhodobacterales > Rhodobacteraceae > Thalassobius > Thalassobius litoralis. Next base: position 460,392 of record NZ_FXTO01000001.1, on the reverse strand, counting down.
CGTATGCTGACGCGGCAGGTTTCAGCCGCCTTGTCCCGCTGGAATATCCTGCCCGATGACAGTGCCGGAACGCCCCTGCAACTCAGCCCTCCGGGGCGGTTCTTGCGCCATGTTGCAGCCCTGTTTCACCAAAAACTAACTGCCGAGGCATTGTTAACCCTACTATCCCACCCGCTGACCCATTCGGGGGGCGAACGGGGAACGCATTTGCTGCTGACCCGTGAACTGGAGCTGCATATTCGGCGCAACGGCATTCCTTTCCCGGATGCGGATCATTTGCGCGGCTTTGCGGCGGGGCAAAAATTCGACCTTGCCGCCCAATGGGCGGAATGGGTGATTTCCTGCTTTGTGGGGCAAGATGGTGAAATATCATCGCTGACCGATTGGCTGGAACGGCATATGGCGCTGGCCGAAGCCATCGCAGATGGATCGGTGCCCGCCCAGCAATCCGAATTGTGGAAAGAAGACGCCGGGCGCACCGCACGCAGCACCGTTGCAGAATTAGAAGCCGAAGCAAGCTATGGCGGTGACATGTCCGCCCGTGATTATGCCGATCTGTTTGGTGCAATCCTGTCCCGCCAAGAGGTACGCAATCCCGATCTGCCGCATCCGAACCTCCTAATCTGGGGAACGCTGGAAGCCCGCGTTCAGGGGGCCGATCTGCTTGTTCTGGCCGGGCTGAACGAAGGAAGCTGGCCCGAAGCCCCGTCGCCCGATCCGTGGTTAAACCGCCGTATGCGGCTGGATTCGGGTCTGTTATTGCCCGAGCGGCGCATTGGTCTGTCGGCCCATGATTTCCAGCAAGCCATCGCTGCGCCGCAGGTCTGGCTGACCCGTTCAATCCGATCGGATGATGCGGAAACCGTGCCGTCCCGCTGGCTGAACCGGATCATGAACCTGCTGAACGGGCTGCCCAATCAGGGTGGCGCCACAGCACTGGCTGATGCAAAATCACGCGGATCTGATTGGTTGCGCAAAGTCCGCAAGCTGGAAGAGCCGGGCAAAACAGACCCCGCCCCGCGCCCGTCCCCCATGCCGCCGGTCGATGCGCGGCCACGGGAAATGTCTGTTACGGATATTCGCAACCTGATCCGCGACCCTTATGCAATCTATGCCAAGCGCGTGTTGCGGCTGCGCCCGCTGGACCCGCTGATGAAAGCCCCCGATGCACTGCTGCGCGGCACCGTGGTGCATGAAGTTTTTGAAACCTTCATCCGCGACACGCGTGACACCCCCGAAAATCTGACCGCCCAACGCCTGACGCAGATCGCCGCCGATACATTGGCGGAAATCGTCCCGTGGCCGGATATTCGCAACCTGTGGGCCGCGCGGGTCAATCGGGTTGCCGATTGGTTTGTTCTGAATGAACAAACCCGGCGCAAGGTAACGCATCCCGCGCAGTTGGAAATTTCAGGCAAGGCCACAATCCCCCATCTAGGGTTTACCCTGAAGGCCAAGGCGGACCGGATTGATCTGGATGAAACCGGACAGGCCTATTTGTACGATTACAAAACCTCGACCCCGCCATCGAAGAAACAGCAAACCGAATTTGACAAACAATTGCTGCTAGAAGCCGCGATGGTCGAAAAGGGGGGTTTTGATCCGATGGGGCCGCTGAAGGTGGCGCAAGCGGTCTATATCGGGTTAGGTGCCACCCCCAAAGAGGAAGCCGCCCCATTGGGCGACGAACCTGTTCCCGTCGTCTGGGCGCGGTTTGAGAAGCTGATTTCAGCCTATTTAGAGCCTGAAACAGGCTTCACCGCCCGCCGCGCCATGTTCAGCGAAAAAGACATATCTGACTATGATCCGCTGTCCCGATTTGGCGAATGGGATTTAACGGTAAACCCGACAAAAGAGGATCTGAGCAATGCGGGATGAAGCAACCCAAGCCCAGGTTCACGCCGCTCGGCCCGATTGGTCCACGTGGTTATCCGCGAACGCCGGATCGGGCAAAACGCGGGTGCTGACAGATCGCGTGGCGCGGCTCTTGCTGCTAAAAGTCCAGCCCCAGCATATTTTGTGCCTGACCTACACCAAGGCCGCCGCCAGCGAAATGCAGAACCGCCTGTTCAAACGGTTGGGCGAATGGGCCATGCTGCCCGATGCCGATCTGCGCAAGGAACTGGATGAACTGGGCATCGAAGGCGCGATTGACGATGCCGCGCTGCGCAACGCCCGTACGCTGTTTGCCCGCGCCATCGAAACGCCCGGCGGGTTGAAAATCCAAACCATCCACTCTTTCTGTTCGTCCCTGTTGCGGCGTTTTCCGCTAGAGGCGCGGGTCAGCCCGCAATTCAAGGAAACGGAAGACCGCGCCGCCGCGTTACTGCGCGAAGATGTGCTGCGTGATCTGTCAGACGGCCCAGATCAGGCCAAGGTCGCCGGTATCGCAACCTATGTCACGGCAAACGACTTTTCCAACCTGACGCGGGATATCGTTTCGCGCCGATCCGAATTTTCCCGGTTTCTGAATTGGGCGCAGTGCTTGGAATTCTTCGACCTGCCCAGTGATTATTCGGAAGCCGCGCTTTTGGATCAAGTCTTTCTGGGGGGCGAGGACGAGCTGATTGCAAAACTGATTACCAAGCTGCAAGGGGGAAAATCCTCGGATCAGGGGGCGGCAGAAAAACTGTTGCGGATCACCGGGCGCAATTTGTCTGCACTGTCCGATATGGAAGGCGTTTTCCTGACGGGTGGCAGCGCAAAATCACCGTTTTCAGCTAAGATAGGCTCTTTCCCGACCAAAGATTTGCGCGGTGACATCGCTGATATGATGCCGCAGCTCGAAGCGTTGATGTTACGGGTTGAAGACGCCCGTACCCGTCGGCTGGCACTGGCAGCGGCCCGAAAAACCGCCGCACTGCATGATTTTGCCAGCGTGTTTTTACCCGCCTATGAACAGCGCAAACAGGAACGAAGCTGGTTGGATTTTGACGATCTGATCCTGCGGGCGCGGGATTTGTTGACCGATCCGGCAGTGGCCGCGTGGGTTTTGTACCGTCTGGATGGCGGGATTGATCACATTTTGGTGGACGAGGCACAGGACACCAGCCCCGCGCAATGGCAGGTGATCGAACTGCTGGCGCAGGAATTCACCAGCGGCGAAGGTGCCCGCCCCGGCATTCCGCGCACGATTTTCGTGGTCGGGGACAAGAAGCAATCCATCTATTCCTTCCAAGGTGCCGATCCCGGCGAATTTGACCGGATGCAACGGGATTTCAGCGACCGTCTGAACCGCACAGACCGCCCATTGGCGCGGTTGGAGCTAAAGTATTCCTTCCGGTCTTCGGCGGCGATTTTGGGCTTGGTCGATCAGGTGTTTCAGGATCACGAGGACTCGGGCTTTCCTGCGGATGGCGAACACCGCGCGTTCAAGGACCAGATGCCGGGACGGGTGGACATCTGGCCCGTGATCACCCCCAGCAAGGATGACGAAACCGAAGATTGGTTTGAACCCGTCGACAGGTTGGGCCAAAAACACCACGCGCTGCAACTGGGCGAACAGGTGACCGACGCCATCAAAGCCCTGATCGACCAGCGCCACCCGATCCCCGAAGAAATCGGACGCAGCGGCACCTATCGGATGCGTGCGGTGCGCCCCGGCGATTTTCTGATCCTTGTGCGGCGGCGTTCTGATCTGTTTGCCGAAATCATCCGCGCCTGCAAGGATCGTAAACTGGACGTCGCCGGGGCCGACCGGCTAAAGGTTGGCGCTGAACTGGCGGTCAAGGATCTGGCGGCGTTGCTGTCTTTCCTGTCGACACCCGAGGACAGCTTTAATCTGGCTGTGGCGCTGAAATCACCGCTGTTTGGCTGGACCGAAAAGCAGCTATTCCAACTGGCACATGGCCGCAAACAACCCCTGTTATGGGAAGCCATGCGCGCCCGGCGCGATGAATTCCCGGATGAAATGGCCGTTCTGGACGATCTGCGCGACAATACCGATTTCCTGCGGCCCTATGATCTGATCGAACGCATTTTGACCCGCCACAATGGGCGGAAAAACCTGTTGGCGCGTCTGGGGATCGAAGCCGAGGACGGCATAAACGCCTTTCTGTCACAGGCGTTGGCCTTTGAACAAAACTCTATCCCCAGCCTGAAGGGGTTTCTGGAATGGATGGTGACGGACAATCTGGAAATCAAACGCCAGATGGACAGCGCCGAAGATCAGATTCGTGTGATGACGGTTCACGGCGCCAAAGGTCTGGAAGCGCCGATTGTCATTATGCCCGATACGCTGAACCGCCGTCCCCCACCCAAAGGTGAATTACAGGTAGCGGACGGCGTTGCCGCATGGCGCACTGCATCCGCCGACACACCCCCGCTGCTGGAACAGGCCAAGGCCGCTGAAACCGCACGGGAAGAGGCCGAGCGCGACCGCCTGTTATATGTGGCCATGACACGCGCGGAAAAATGGCTGATCGTTGCCGGGGCCGGGGACGTAAAAGACGGTGATGGCAGTTGGTACGACAAGATCAAAATCGCAGCGCTGAAAAAGGGGGCGCAAACCGCGCAAATGCCAACCGGCGAAGGGTTGTGCCTGACGCATGGGGATTGGTCTGGCACCGTCGATACGGAAACCGCAAAAACCCCTGTATCAGAGCCTGTTTTGGATGCGATTTTCACCAATCCTGTAGCACCGCCGGTCAAACCTGTCGGAACGCTTAGCCCCTCGGATTTGGGTGGGGCCAAGGCGCTACCCGGCGAAGCGGGGGTGGATGAGGAAACCGCAAAACTGCGCGGCACACGGCTTCACCTGATGCTGGAACATTTCCCCGGCGCGGACCCGGCCCATTGGCCGCGCATGGCCGCAACAATCTGCGACAACGCGCCGGAAACCGCAGAACTGCTGGCCGAAGCCAGCGCCGTTGTCACCGCCCCTGATCTGACCCCGATCTTTAGCCCCGATGCGCTGGCCGAAGTTCCCGTAACCGCGGATTTGGCAATCCTGAAGGGGCAGCGCATTCATGGTGTCATCGACCGGCTGATTATTTTACCGGACCGGATTATTGCCGTGGATTTCAAATCCAACGCGGTTGTGCCGCAATCGGTGGACCGCGTTCCCGATGGTCTGCTGCGCCAGATGGGGGCCTATGCCTATGTTCTGCAACAAATTTACCCGGATCGCCCCATTGAAACCGCTATCCTGTGGACCCGCACCGCAACCCTGATGCACCTGCCCCACGAATTAGTTACTGCGGCACTTAGGTCTGCCGCGCTCCCTTGACGGTGGGGGGTTGGCTTTCTAGGTTCCTGTTCAAACCCACTCTTTCAGGAGAAGACTCATGGCCACTGTTGCCGTAACCGATGCGACCTTCGACGCCGAAGTGAAAAATTCCGATATCCCCGTTGTGGTGGATTTCTGGGCTGAATGGTGCGGCCCCTGCAAACAGATCGGCCCGGCATTGGAAGAACTGGCCGCCGAAATGGAAGGCAAGGTCAAAATCGCCAAGGTCGATGTGGACCAGAACCCGAATTCGGCTGCTGCAATGGGCGTGCGTGGCATCCCCGCGCTGTTCATCTTCAAGGATGGTCAGGTCGTGTCCAACCGCGCAGGCGCAGCACCCAAAGCTTCGCTGCAAGCATGGATTCAGGATTCGATCTGATCCATCCGAAAGCCAGAATTTCAAAAGCCCCGGTTTTTGCCGGGGTTTTTTCATTCAATCGGCCACCCTGCGCGGCGCAAAGCGGCGGCGATTTTTTCTTCGGCCCCGGCGCGGCCCGCGTTGATGGACATGTCCTGCCAGAACCAGTGGATGTAACGCGCATAATCCGGCTGCATATCCCGCACGGTATCAAACGCGTTCGCCACCCCCATATGGGCCACGCTGGCCGCGATGTGATGGAAATCACTTTGGGCAAACAACACGCAGGGCTTGCCAAAGAAATATCCGTTGAACGCCACCGATGAATTCTGTGTCACAACATAATCACAGCGTTGCAGCAGATCGTTCATCCCCCCTTGCCGCAAGGACAGATTGGAAAACCGCTGTTCCAGTTGCTCCAGTCGTTTCTGTTCTTCGCGTGAATATGTTTCTGATGGGTGTAGCGTTGCGATCACGCGCTTTTTCGGATCGTGCTGCAACACCGATGCAATCATTTCAACCGGACTGACAAGCTGGAATGACCGCCGTTCCAGCAACCGGCCCTGAAGCGGAACATAGATAAATCCATCGCGGCTGGTCTGTGTTGCTGCGTCACCAAACAAGTGGTTTTGCCAACGCCGATAGAATGTTTTCGCCTTTTTAGGGTCTGTTTTGTCAGGATCAAACCGTGTTTGCGCCACCCGCCAGTTCCAGCGTTCGTTCGTGGGTTCAATCGCCCAGAACGGATAATGATAAACCCGCCGAAACGTCAGCCCCCTGTCCGTGGTCGGTTGTTCCATGTGAAACAATGCGTATCCGCCTCGCGCCCTGCTGGCCGCGCGTTCCAGATCGGAATTGGAATGAAACGCCACGGAAAACCCGGCGGATTGCACCACCGAAACTAGTTTTCCAATGAAGTTATGCGTTCCCTTTTGGGCGCTGTCTCGCAGCCCATCCTCAAGATAGAAACGCAGGGTTTTCTGCTCGCTCATGACCGTAGGCTAGCGCCGGGATCGGGGGCGGGCAAGCGCCAGTAACAGGCGGCAACCCTTGTGCGTCCGGCGTACAGGTTCCATATAGGCCAACAAGCAAACGGAGGGCGCGATGGCGGACGATAAATTCCCCGGATGGCACGGCACCACAATCATCGGTGTGAAAAAAGACGGCGAAGTCGTGATTGCAGGCGACGGGCAGGTATCGCTGGGTCAAACAGTGATCAAGGGAACCGCCCGCAAGGTGCGCCGCCTGTCGCCCGGCGGATATGACGTGGTGGCCGGGTTCGCCGGATCAACCGCCGATGCCTTTACCCTGCTGGAACGGCTAGAGGCAAAACTGGAAGCTACGCCCGGCCAACTGGCCCGTGCCAGCGTAGAACTGGCAAAGGACTGGCGCACCGATAAATACCTGCAAAAGCTGGAAGCGATGCTGATCGTGTCCGACGGCGCGGATATTTTCGTGATCACCGGCGCGGGCGACGTTCTGGAACCCGAACATGATGTGACGGCGATCGGATCGGGTGGCAACTATGCGCTGGCCGCCGCGCGGGCATTGATGGACAGCGACCAAAGCGCCGAACAAATCGCCCGCAAGGCAATGGGCATCGCCGCTGACATCTGCGTTTACACCAACGGCAATCTGACCGTGGAAACCATCCGCAAAAGCTAGGGGTTAATACGAATCTTCCCAGTCTTGCCTTTCCTCAATGGCCCCCTGGATCAGATCCGCCCGCCGGGCGCTGAAATCACCGGCGTGAACACGCAGGCCGTGAATTTCTTTGACAAAGAATTTCCTGTGGGCCTGCCGCTTTTCACACCATGCCAAAAGCTGAATCCCAGTCGCGGGATGCACGATTTCGATGGGAAGCACCCGGCGCGATGTTTTTTGCCCCTTCAGGTCCGTATAATCAAACGATACCGGGCGCGAAAACAGGCAAGCATCGTGCAAAACCGACAGGCCCCGCGCATCCTCGGCTTCTGATGTGTGGTACTGCCGCATTGGGCGATAAAGCTGATGCAGTTCCAACAGCTTTTCTGCTTCGGGCAGAATTTGGCCGATATCCGCAATCATTCTTTGGCAATCCTGCTTCAAAACAGGATCGGTTCCCGCGTTTAACCCGGCCAAATTGCGGATGATCAACGCCAACTGCCCCCGTGGCAGCGCCGCAAGCGCCGGTAAATCCAACGCCGCGCCTGATGCTGCCCCCGGCAGGGCCGCCATCCCAAGCGCAGCCCCAGCAAACTGCCGACGCGACAGGCCGGACCCCGCAGGCGGGTCCGCGTTCTTACGTCGATTGGCAAAAAAATCTTGAATAAATCGTAGCAATTTCATGCCCGATAGATAGCACATCGCGGCATTTGTCAGAAGCTATTTCATGGCGGGTTGAAGGACATGCACGTACCGCTTACGTGTTGGCAGGACAAAGGAGCCAAAGCATGACCGACCTGACCCCCCGTGAAATCGTCAGCGAACTGGATCGATTCATTATCGGCCAGAAAGATGCAAAGCGTGCCGTGGCCGTAGCCCTGCGCAATCGCTGGCGGCGTAAGCAACTTTCCGACGATCTGCGCGAAGAGGTCTATCCCAAAAACATCCTGATGATCGGTCCCACCGGCGTTGGGAAAACTGAAATCAGCCGCCGACTGGCCAAACTGGCACGTGCGCCCTTTATCAAGGTTGAAGCCACCAAGTTTACCGAAGTCGGCTATGTCGGGCGCGATGTGGAACAGATCATCCGCGATCTTGTGGATTCCTCCATCGCAATGACGCGCGACCACATGCGCGAAGATGTGAAGGCGAAAGCCTATGAATCCGCCGAAGAACGCGTGATCGAAGCCATCGCAGGCAAAGACGCCCGCGACGCCACCCGCGAAATGTTCCGCAAGAAATTGCAGGCGGGTGAGCTGGACAATACCGTGATCGAACTGGATGTGGCCGATACCTCCGGCCCGATGCCGATGTTTGATATTCCCGGTCAGCCCGGCAGCCAGATGGGCATGATGAATCTGGGCGATATATTCGGCAAAGCCTTTGGCGGGCGTACTGTGCGCCGTAAAATGACCGTGGCAGAAAGCTATGAAATCCTGATCGCGGACGAAGCAGACAAGCTGCTGGACGACGAAACCGTAACCCGCGCGGCTGTCGCGGCCGTGGAACAGAACGGTATCGTGTTTCTGGATGAAATTGACAAGGTTTGTGCCCGGTCCGATGCGCGGGGAGCCGATGTCAGCCGCGAAGGTGTGCAGCGCGATTTGCTGCCCCTGATCGAAGGCACAACCGTGTCCACCAAATACGGCCCGGTGAAAACGGATCATATTCTGTTTATTGCTTCGGGGGCGTTTCACATTGCCAAACCGTCGGATCTTCTGCCGGAATTGCAGGGACGTTTGCCGATCCGGGTGGAACTGAAAGCCCTGACCGAAGGGGATTTCGTGCGCATCCTGACCGAAACGGATAACGCGCTGACCCGGCAATACACCGCCCTGATGGCAACCGAAGAAGTGACCGTTGATTTCACTGACGATGGCATTGCCGTATTGGCGAAAATCGCCGCGGACGTGAACCAGACAATCGAAAATATCGGCGCACGGCGGCTGTACACGGTCATGGAACGCGTGTTCGAGGAACTGTCCTTTGCTGCGCCGGATCGGGCCGGACAATCGGTAACGGTGAACGCGGATTTCGTGCAACAGAACCTTGGTGAACTGACAAAATCCGCCGATGTCAGCCGCTATGTGCTCTAGCGTCAAACCAGCTTCGCGGATAACGTCCCCGTAACCTGCGGGGGCGTGTGAACCGTGTTTTTGATCTGGCGATTTGTTTTTGTATTTGTACTGGTGGCGGGATGCAGCGACCGGGCCTTGGTCCGTATGGCACCCGAGGCGGCAAAGGTTGGAACACCTTATCGGGCTTTTGTAGCCACATTACGCAAACGAACCCCCAGCGGCTGGTTCGGTACAGACCGGGCGCAAAATCTGGATTTTGTCGAAGTCGGGGTTTCCGTTCCCCCAAACCATCACGGCGGGCCGATCCGGTTCAAACCGGCCATCGTGGCACCTGAAAAATTCTTTACCTTCACCGACCGAACAGATTTCCCCGATAAACGCGCCTTTTCCCGCGAATTAAGCCGCGAAATTCACCGGCAGAAACCCGGATCGCGCGATGTGCTGCTATATGTACATGGCTATAACAACAGCTTTGCCGACGGGGTGTTTCGCACGGTTCAGTTGATGCACGATTTCAAACTGCCCGGCGTGGCGGTGCATTATTCATGGCCCAGTGCCGCGCATCCCTTGGGCTATACCTATGACCGGGACAGCGTGCTGTATGCCCGCGACGGATTAGAGGAACTGCTGCGCCAGATCAGCGCCGCAGGGCCAGACCGGATTATCGTAATCGGGCATTCGCTGGGGTCCATGCTGGTGATGGAAACCATGCGCCAGATTGAAATCGCTACACCGCACTGGACAGACCGGAATTTGGGCGGCGTGGTTCTGGTATCCCCTGATCTGGATGTCGAAGTGTTCAAACAGCAATCCAAACGGTTCCGGGAATTGCCCGAACCCTTTGTGATTTTCGTATCGACCAAAGATCGTGCGCTGCAACTGTCATCCCGGATCAATGGCGATAAAAAGCGGCTGGGTATCCTGACGGACCCGACCGAAATCGCAGAACTACCCGTGACGGTGGTGGATGTATCCGAATTCGCCGCGAAAACCGGAAGTGGCCATTTCACGCTGGGAACGTCGCCCCTGTTGATTGAACTGCTGCGCAACAGCGAAGCCGTCAGCACCACCTTTAACCGCGATGCGGGCGGGCATGTTGGGCTGTTGCCGGGAACCGCGCTGACCGTGCAAAGTGCGACAAAGCTGATCCTGTCGCCCCTGCTGCTGCAAAATCCGCTGGGATTACAGAATTAACGCTGCCTGCGCAGGTAAACGTAATACGCCCCGGTGCCGCCGTGGCTGATATGGGCCTGCGTCACCTGTAGCACCAGCCCGCTCAGCGGCGGCATTGCCAGCCATTGCGGCACGTTATGTTTCAACACACCGCGACGCACGGGGATAGGGCCGTCATCTTCCTTGGTTTTACCCTTGCCTGTGATAACCAGCACCAGACGCATCCCTTGGGCGTGGGTCCGCAGGATAAACCGGGTCAACACAGGATGGGCGCGATCCAGCGTCATGCCATGCAAATCAATCCGGTCTTCGGGCACCAGTTTTCCGCGCTTCATCCGGCCAAAGGATTTTTTATCCATCCGCAACGGCGCGGCATTCAGACTGTCGGCAATACCCGGCTGCAAATCATGCGGGGTATTACGGATCGACGCGGTTTGCCCAACGGTAAAATCCGGCATCGGCAAGCGCGGCTTTGGTACTTTATGGGGCTTGGGCTTGGGCAATGCACCCGGTTTCCGTTCTGGGTGCATTCGCGCGGTGCTTTCCGCGACTTTGCGCCAAAGCTCTACCTCGTCCTCGGTCAGTTTCCGGCGGCTCACTGTTCGGCCTCCGGTAGCAGGGCATAGGCACGTTGAATGGGCAGCAAAACCACCATCCGACCGGGGTCTTTCAATCGACCTGCGGCACGGCCAGCCTCGTCCCCCGTGCCAAAGAAAATATCGGCCCGTTGCGCGCCTTTGATGGCTGACCCGGTATCCTGCGCAATCATCAAACGCCGGATCGGGTTGGCCCCGTCCTTTTCCAGCCAGACCGGCGCCCCCAACGGGGTAAAGGCCGGATCAACAGCCAGGGATCGCATTTCCGTGACGGATCGGTTCATCGCCCCCAGCGGCCCCTTTTCCGGTGATACCCGGTTTACCGTGCGAAAAAACACATAAGACGGATTGTGGCGTAGCAATTCCAACCCATCCACAGGATTGCGCCGCACCCAGTTTTTTATCACCTGCGCTGAAACCTGATGCGGGCTGTAAACCCCGCGTCGGATCAGCTCCACCCCGATGGAACGATACGGATGCCCGTTTGCTCCTCCATAGCCGACACGAATATGCCGCCCATCTGGCAGACGAATGCGGCCTGATCCCTGTACTTGTAGGAAAAACAATTCCACCGGATCATCGACCCACGCGATTTCCAGACCACGCCCCGCCATGACATCCGTGGTTTCGATCTCCCGGCGCGACAGCCAAACGCTGGCGCCTTTTGCCTCTGGCGGAAGACGATAGATTGGAAAGCGATACCGATCGTCCGGCGCGGTTGCACCATCCAGTTCCGGTTCAAAATAGCCGGTAAACAATGGCTTTGCCCCATCCTCGATCAGGACGGGGCGGAAAAACAATTCAAAAAACGATTTGGCATTGCTGATGTTTTGCGCCACCGCACATAACGATGCCCAATCTGGTTCGTCCAGATCGGGGCAAGTGTTTAAAAACACCTGCAACGCGGCGGCATGATCATCCTGTTCCCACCTATCAAGATCCCGGAAATCCAAAATCCGATAGGTGGTTTCCTGCGAATGCGCCGATCCCGCCATGAAAAGCCCCAGCGCCGCTACCGCAAGCGCCCGGATCATCCGCCCGTGGCAACAAGTTGCCAGTTCGGATCGTCCGTGCCCATCGTGCGGGCAAAGGTCCAGACATCGCGCTGTTTCTTGGGGGTGTTGGGCGTACCTTCGACAATCTCGCCCGCGCTGTCACGGACAACGGAAACCAGTTCGCCAACAAACCGAACCGTGATTTCCGCGATGTTGCCGGGCAGCAATTCAGCCTCGACCAAGGCCGTTTCACGGACCCCCATAAATTCGGCTTCGACCGAAAGCCCCTGCCGATGGCGTGCTTCAACGACATGGGCAAAGGTTTCATACACTTCTTCCGAAAGGAAGGGTTTGATATCTGCCAGTTCGCCCCGCTCAAATCCCAGCAGGATCATCTCATACGCACCGCGTGCGCCTTGAATGAATTCGCTCACGCTAAAGTGAGGTTCCAACCGTTTCATCGCGGCCAAAGCCTGTGCGCTTTCGCTGCCTTCATCGACATGATCGGTGATATCCCGATCTGGACCGCCTTCGATCACAGAAAGATCGGGGCGACGTTGGGATACATCCGCCTGACGCGGCACGGCGGGCTTTTCAAATCCCTCGCGTGTTCCCAGCACGTTTTTCAGCCGCAGAATAAGGAAAACCGCGATACCGGCCAGTACCAGAAGCTGCAAAATAGGCGAGTTCATAAGATCCTCTTGATCGGGGGGTCATTTAAACCTGTAATATTGGACCTTATGTAGGTGCTACCGGCGGCCAAGTCCACCGCACCCGCACGAAAGGAGAGTAAGCCATGTGGCTGTTAATCGCATTTGTCGCAGTTCCAATCATCGAAATCGCCCTGTTCATTCAGGTTGGCGGTCTGATCGGCATGTGGCCAACGCTGGCGATTGTAGTGCTTACGGCGATTTTGGGAACATCTTTGATGCGCGCGCAGGGGCGTATGGCCATGGCCAACCTGCAACGCAGCTTTTCCGAACTGGATGATCCAACCGAGCCGCTGGCCCACGGTGCAATGATCCTGATTTCCGGCGTTCTGCTGCTGACACCCGGATTTTTTACGGATGCGATGGGCTTTGCCCTGCTGGTTCCCGGTATCCGCACCGCTGTATTCCGTTACCTGCGTCAACGTATTCGGGTTCAAAGCTTTACGATGGGGAACACCCAAATGCACAGCCGCCCCACCGATCCGAATACGATTGACGGCGAATTCTATGAAATTGACCCCGAAAACCGCGCAACACATCGGCCTTCGGGTTGGACCAAGCATTGAGCGCTGAAATTCATCCTGCTACACATCTGGCAAACATAACCTCTGGGAGTCCCAAATGGCCGAAAATGCCGAAGCAGCAGGCGCAGGCGCGCCGCAAATCAAACTGAACGTTCTGAACCAGTTCGTCCGCGATCTGTCGTTCGAAAATATTCTGGCCCAAAAAGGTGCCAACGGCGAGGTGGTCCCGGCCATTAACGTCCAGGTCAATCTGGATGCCAAAAAACGTTCGACCGAGCATCAATTTGAGGTCGCGATCAAGCTGACCGTGGATTCAACCGCAAAAGACACCAACGACAAACTGTTCCTGCTGGAAGTTGATTATGTTGGCCTGTTCCACATCGAAGGCGTGCCGGACGAACAAATGCACCCCTTCCTGTTGATTGAATGCCCGCGTCTGTTGTTCCCGTTCCTGCGCCGTGTCGTCAGCGACGTCACCCGCGACGGTGGTTTCCCGCCGCTGAATCTGGAAACCATCGACTTTGTTGCACTGTACCGCAACGAGCTGGCGCGCCGTCAGGCTGAACAAGCCCCCGAAGGCACCCAACTGTCCTAAGCTTTTAGCTTTTTCCACAACGCGCCGTCGCCCAATTTGTCCACAAAGGACTGATGGGCGGCGGTTTCTTCTTCTGTTAACCGCGAGGGCAGGGGAACCGGGCGCGGATATGGGCGCCAATTGCTGTCCGCGCCATCACCGGACCCATCCGTACCTGACATGCCAAGCGCAAAATCCGGCTGCCGCCCACCAATCAGTTCCAGATAGACCTCGGCCAGAATTTCCGAGTCCAAAAGCGCCCCGTGCAGCGTCCGGTTCGAGTTATCAATCGCAAACCGGCGACAAAGCGCGTCCAGCGTAGCAGGGGCACCGGGAAATTTCTGCCGGGCCATCGCCAACGTATCAATCGCGCGGTCCCACGGGATTTCCGGCAAACCCATCCATTTCAATTCGGCATTCAGGAACTTCATGTCAAAGGATGCGTTATGGATGACCAGTTTGGCAGTCCCGATAAATTCGTGAAAATCACGACCCACCTTTGCAAAAACCGGCTTATCCAGCAGCGTCACTTCACCCGCTTTTGCATCGCGGGGGGATGACAGCAAATCAGGTCCAATCCCATGAACGCCAAATGCTTCGTCCGGCATCCCGCGTTCCGGGTTGATATACACATGGAACGTGTTGCCCGTAGGCATGTGGTTCAACAGTTCCACGCAGCCGATTTCAACGATCCGGTCGCCCTTAAACGGATCAAACCCGGTGGTTTCTGTATCCAGAACGATTTCACGCATGGGACAGCCCTTTGCGGATCGTCGCTAAAATCGCCTGAACCTGTGATTTGGCATGGTCCAACGTGTCGGTAATCACCACGAAATCCGCTTTTTCCCGTTTTTCGGCGTCCGGCATCTGCTTGGATTTAATCGCCAAAAACTGTTCTTCGGTCATGGTGCCACGGGCCAAAACCCGTTCGCGCTGAATATCTTCGGGGGCGGATACCACCAAAACCGCATCCATCGCTGCATTTCCACCCGTTTCAAACATCAGCGGCACGTCAAAAACCAGAATATCGGCCTGTGCCTGCGTAATAAAATCCGCCCTATCTGCGCCCACCAAGGGATGCACGATGGTTTCAATGCTTTTCAACGCCGTGGAATCAGCCAAAATGATCTGCTTCAGCCGGTCACGCGACACAGCCCCATCCACAATGGCATCGGGAAACACGGCCTGCATCGGCGCCACGGCCTTGCCCCCCGGCGCGTATAGTCGGTGAACAGCGGCATCCGCGTCCCAAATCGCGCAGCCTTCTTCGGCCAACAGTTTTGCCGTGGTCGATTTCCCCATCCCAATCGACCCAGTCAGACCTAGCTTGAAGCTCATTCCAAAATCACCTTGCGCACATCTTCGTCCACCTCGGGGCGCTGGCCAAACCAACGCTCGAATCCGGGTACAGCCTGATAGATCAGCATCCCCAGCCCGTCGACTGTATGACAACCAACCTCTTCCGCGACTTGCAAAAGCCGTGTTTTCAGCGGGCTATATACAATGTCGGTCACAACCGCCTGTTTTTGCAGCCCATCTAACGGAATCCGCAGCTCGGGCTTTCCGGTCATGCCAAGCGACGTGGTATTCACCACCAGCGCCGCGTCTTCCAGCGCATTACCGGCCTGCACCCAGTCCACCACCCGGATACGTGTGCCAAACTCTTGCTGCAAGGCTTCGGCCCGCAGGCGCGTGCGATTGGACAGCAGGATTTCCGGCACGCCCGCGTTCAGTAAAGACGCCAAAATCGCCCGCGCCGCGCCGCCCGCGCCCAGTACAACAGCAGGCCCGGCCTTGGGGTTCCATTCAGGCGCACCCTGCCGCAGGTTCTCGATAAACCCATAGCCATCAGTGTTGTCTGCGTGGATTTTGCCATCTTCCCGGAAAATCAACGTATTCGCCGCACCGATCAGCGTGGCGCGATCTGTCACCAGATCAGCGATTTCCAGCGCAGCCTCTTTATGGGGGACCGTGATATTTGCCCCTACAAACCCGGCCTTGGGCAAGGTGCGCAGCACCGTTTCCAGGTTATCCGGCGCAACCTCCATCGGGATATAGAAACCGGGCAAACCGTATTTTTTTAACCAATGCCCATGCAGTTTGGGCGATTTTGAATGCCCGATCGGTGAACCGATCACACCAGCCAAGGGAATACGTTGGGCACTCATGCTTGCAGGTCTCCACGCACCGTCAGATAATTTAACAATTCCAGCAGGGGCAGCCCCAGCACGTTAAAGTAATCGCCATCGACGCGGGAAAACAAGCGGATGCCTTCCTCTTCCAGCTTATATGCCCCAACACAGTAGGAAATTCCCGGCCAGTTGCGGTTCAGATACGATTCCAGATAATCATCTGAAAAATCGCGCATCCTCAGGCGAACCTGACCGATATGCCGCCAGATCGGTTTGCCAGCCTCGCAGATCACTGCGGCAGACAACAGCATATGCTGCTGACCACGCAAGGATTTCAGATGGTGCCGGGCATCATCTAAGTCTTTGGGCTTTGACAGAACCGCGCCGTTCAAATCCAATACCTGATCGCAACCCAAAACCAACGCATCAGGGTGTTTTTCACTAACTTTCAGCGCCTTCATTTCCGCCAGCGTATCCGCGATGTCGCGGGGCTTGGCCTGCTCTGCTTCCAATGCGGCGCGGATCATTTCCTCGTCGATTCGGGCCTTTTGAACCTCGAACGGAACGCCCGCGTTGCGCAACAACTGCTGCCGAATTTCGGACCCCGATGCCAGGATCAGTTTTTGAGCCATGTGGATAACCCCGTGGAAGACATTAAGGACTTCTTAAGGAAGGTTTATGGACAAGTCACCGTCGATTGGGGATCGTGGAAAACTCGGCCAGATTTCATGCCCGTTCGCATTGGGTTTTCCCGTGGGGACAAGGATAACTTGGCATCCGTGGATAAACAGGGTTCTTCACCCAAAATACCGAAACTATCCACAGAAAATATTTGACAAAAACTCATGCAACATAATGATATTTATCAAATTTTTCCTGAACGACGGAACCAATCATACAGATACGCACATTGTTTTGCTTATCCCATGAATCGCAAGGGGGACTCGGGGGATAAGCGAATAATCCACGGAAAACTGGCTTCCTAAATCATCATCAATCTTTCTTTTCTTAATATTTATTTATTGGGATGAGTTTCCACGGATCGCGCCCCATATCCAAACCCACCCGGTTTTAAACACTGGAATTGACTCAGAAGGGATTGATCCGTATGTAGCCCGCCAAGCCCCCGTCCGGGGGACTGGCTTCCACATAGAAGAAAGATCGCGCGCCCTATAAGGCCGATCAAGGTGTATTCCATGACCGAACAACGTTTGAACCTGTCCGATCTGAAGGCGAAAAGCCCCAAGGATCTTTTGGCCATGGCCGAAGAGCTGGAAATCGAAAACGCCTCGACCATGCGCAAGGGCGAAATGATGTTCCAAATCCTGCGTGAAATGGCTGACGAAGGTTGGATCATTGGCGGCGACGGCGTGTTGGAGGTTCTGCAAGACGGGTTTGGGTTCCTACGGTCCCCCGAAGCGAACTATTTGCCCGGTCCTGATGATATTTATGTGTCCCCTGATATGATCCGCCAGCATTCGCTGCGCACGGGGGACACCATCGAAGGCGTGATGAAAGCGCCCGAAGAAAACGAGCGTTATTTTGCCCTGATCGAAGTGACCTCGATCAACTTTGAAAACCCGGAAAAAGCCCGTCACAAGATTGCGTTCGATAACCTGACGCCGCTGTATCCTGATGAGCGTCTGAAGATGGAGATCGAAGACCCGACGATCAAAGATCGCTCGGCCCGGATCATTGATCTGGTTTCGCCCATTGGGAAAGGTCAGCGTGCGCTGATCGTGGCACCGCCACGGACAGGTAAGACGGTTTTGCTGCAAAACATCGCGCATTCCATCGAAACCAACCACCCGGAATGCTATTTGATTGTTCTGCTGATCGACGAACGCCCGGAAGAGGTGACGGATATGCAGCGGTCCGTGAAGGGCGAAGTTGTTTCTTCGACCTTCGACGAACCGGCCACCCGTCACGTTGCGGTTTCGGAAATGGTGATCGAAAAAGCCAAGCGTTTGGTCGAACATAAACGAGATGTTGTTATTCTTCTCGACTCGATCACAAGACTTGGTAGGGCATTTAACACTGTCGTTCCGTCGTCGGGTAAGGTTCTGACGGGTGGTGTGGATGCAAACGCGCTACAACGGCCCAAGCGGTTCTTTGGCGCGGCGCGGAATATCGAAGAAGGCGGTTCGCTGACGATTATCGCCACTGCACTGATCGACACGGGATCGCGGATGGACGAAGTGATCTTTGAAGAATTCAAAGGCACGGGGAACAGCGAAATCGTTCTGGATCGTAAGGTTGCGGATAAACGGGTTTTCCCGGCGATGGACATCCTGAAATCCGGCACCCGGAAAGAGGATTTGCTGGTCGATTCCAAAGATTTGCAAAAAACCTTTGTTCTACGCCGTATCCTGAACCCGATGGGAACCACGGATGCCATCGAATTCCTGATCTCGAAACTGAAACAGACCAAGACAAACGGCGAGTTTTTCGATTCTATGAACGCCTGATCTGGCGTCAAAAGGACCGGACAGATGGACACGATTTTCGCCCTTGCCACAGCACACGGCAAGGCCGGGGTCGCGGTGATCCGCGTTTCCGGTCCTTTGGCGCATCATGCCGGGCAGATATTGACCGGATCATTGCCTGCGCCGCGCATCACGGGATTGCGGGTCTTGAAGGACGGGCAGGGGGTTCGGCTGGACGAAGCCTTGGTTCTGGTTTTTCCGGATAAGCAAAGTTTCACCGGCGAACCCGTTGTCGAATTCCAGCTTCATGGCAGCACCGCCGTTGTTGCGGCTGTGTTACGCGTCCTGAGTGAAATTGGTGGATTACGTCAGGCGGAACCGGGTGAATTTACGCGCCGTGCCTTGGAAAACGGGCGTTTGGATTTGGCGCAGGTCGAAGGTCTGGCAGACCTGATCGAGGCAGAAACGGAAGCTCAACGCCGTCAAGCTCTGCGCGTTCTGTCCGGTGATTTGGGTCAACGCGCCGAAGATTGGCGCCGCGATTTGATCCGCGCCGCCGCTTTGTTGGAAGCAACGATTGATTTCGCAGACGAAGAGATTCCCACAGATGTATCCCCCGAAGTTTCTGCCTTGATGCAGAAAACGATGGGATCGTTACAGTCCGAAATCGAAGGCGTCAAATCAGCCGAACGCGTCCGCACGGGATTCGAGGTGGCCATTGTTGGCGCGCCAAACGTGGGGAAATCCACACTTCTGAATGCGCTGGCGGGCCGGGATGCAGCAATTACCTCGGAATATGCAGGAACGACCCGAGACGTGATCGAGGTACGCATGGATCTGGGCGGTTTGCCGGTGACATTGCTGGACACGGCCGGACTGCGGGAAACCGAAGATAAAGTCGAAGAAATCGGAATCGCCCGTGCGCGGCAACGGGCGGCTTTGGCGGATCTGCGGGTGTTTTTGATCGAAGGTGACGATAAGCCCGATTTTGAACCCGAAACATCTGACATCGTCCTGCGGGCCAAGGCAGATCTGTTGGAAGATAAATCCGGCGCAATCTCTGGTGCCAGTGGTGAGGGCGTTTCGAATCTGATAGAACAAATCACTCGGGTTCTGTCTGATCGGGCGGCTTCGATTGGTATTGCGACGCGGGAGCGGCATAGAATTGCCATGCTGCGTGCGGTTGATGCACTACAAGCCGCGGAACGGTTTACCTTGGCCGGTGAAGATATGACCGATCTGGCTGCCGAAGAATTGCGCACGGCGATCCGCGCCTTGGATTCTTTGGTTGGGCGGATTGATGTGGAAAATGTGCTGGACGAAATTTTTGCCAGCTTTTGTCTTGGGAAGTAAGGGGTGTTTCACGTGAAACAATTCGACTTCGATGTTGTGGTGATTGGCGGCGGTCACGCGGGTTGTGATGCGGCCCACGCGTCTGCGCGCATGGGGGCGCGCACTGCATTGGTCACACTGACACGCGCCGGAATTGGTGTTATGTCCTGTAACCCTGCAATTGGTGGATTGGGTAAGGGTCATTTGGTCCGCGAAGTTGACGCGATGGACGGCGTGATGGGGCGTGTTGCGGATGTGTCCGGCATCCAGTTTCGCCTGCTGAACCGCCGTAAAGGTCCGGCAGTGCAGGGGCCGCGTACCCAATCGGATCGCAAACTGTATCGCGAAGCGATGTTGCGCGAAATGGCAACGCAACCAAACCTGACGATTGTCGAAGGCGAAGCCACGGATCTGATCATGGATCATGGCCGCGTTTCTGGTGTCGTGATGGAGGATGATACACGCCTGACCGCCCGCAACGTGGTGCTGACAACCGGAACATTCCTGCGTGGTATCATTCATATCGGTGATGTCAAACGCCCCGGTGGCCGAATGGGGGATCGTCCTTCGGTGCGCTTGGCGGAACGAATTGACGATTTCGGATTACCGCTTGGTCGCCTGAAAACCGGCACGCCGCCGCGTTTGGATGGGCGGACGATCAAATGGGATCTTCTGGATACACAACCGGGTGATGATGATCCGGTGATGTTTTCGTTCTTATCCAAGGGGCCATCGGTTCGGCAGATTTCCTGCGGGATTACCCATACGAATGAAAAAACACACGACATTATCCGCGACAATCTGGGCCGCTCTGCCATGTACGGTGGTCATATCGAAGGGGTAGGGCCGCGCTATTGCCCGTCGATCGAGGATAAGATCGTCCGCTTTGCCGATAAAACCTCGCATCAGATTTTTCTGGAGCCAGAGGGGCTGGAGGATCACACGGTTTATCCGAACGGGATTTCCACATCCTTGCCCGAAGATGTGCAGCACGATTACGTTCATTCGATTTATGGCCTGGAAGATGCCGTCATTCTGCAACCGGGTTACGCAATTGAATATGATTATGTCGATCCGCGGGCTTTGGATGATCGTTTGGCGGTGAAATCTGTTCCGGGCTTATATCTGGCCGGTCAGATCAATGGTACAACCGGGTATGAAGAGGCCGCAGCGCAGGGTATGGTGGCAGGTCTGAACGCCGCAGCGGATGCTATGGGCCGCGATCCTGTTCTATTTAGTCGGCGGGACAGCTATATCGGGGTGATGATCGACGATCTGATCACGCGCGGGGTGTCTGAACCGTATCGGATGTTTACATCCCGTGCAGAATTTCGGCTGTCACTGCGGGCAGATAACGCTGATCAGCGCCTGACCCAGAAGGGGATTGATCTGGGCTGTGTGGGTGAGGCGCGCAAAGAAATCTTTCTCGATAAAATGCAACGGCTCGAGTCTGGCCGTGGGCGTCTGGAATCCCAATGCTTTACGCCGCGCGAATTGTCTGCGGTTGGGATGACCGTTAATCAGGACGGTGCCCGCCGCAGCCTGTTTCAGGTATTGGCCTTTCCTGATGTCGGGTTTGATACGCTGCAAGGGCTTGATCCGTCCCTGTCCGAAATTGACAGCGAAATTCAGGATCAGCTTTCCAAGGATGCGCTTTACGCGAATTACATTGAACGCCAGCAGCGCGATGTTGACGCAATGAAGCGCGATGAAAATCAGATCATTCCCAATGGGTTTTCGTATGACCACATTGAAGGTCTGTCGAATGAGCTAAAGAAAAAACTGTCGGCTGTACAACCCGGAAATCTGGCGCAGGCAGGTCGGGTGGAAGGTATGACGCCTGCCGCTTTAACCTTGCTTCTGGCAAAGTTGCGGCAGGATAAGCGGGAAAAATCGGCGTGAATACTCTGCCCATTGGTGTTTCACGTGAAACAATGGATCGGCTGGAAACCTACGCCGCCTTGCTGGAAAAGTGGAACCCACGCATCAATCTGGTGTCGCGGAATACCTTGGCTGATTTGTGGACGCGTCATTTTGTAGATTCTGCTCAGGTTTATACCCTTGCGCCGCAGGGGTTTTCGCATTGGGTGGATTTGGGCAGCGGCGGTGGGTTTCCCGGACTGGTTTGCGCCATCATTGGCGCGGAAAAGGCCCCGGATGCAAAATTTACCTTGGTGGAAAGCGATACCCGAAAATCGGTATTTTTGCGCACGGTCATTCGAGAAACCGGGCTGCATGCGCAGGTGATCGCGGATCGCATTGAAAAAATCGCCCCGCTGAACGCTGATGTCCTGTCCGCGCGTGCCCTTGCTGATTTGAATATCTTGCTGGGATTTGCGCAACGCCATTTACAAGAATCGGGCATTGCTTTGTTTCCCAAAGGCGTCAATTGGGAAAAAGAAGTGCAGACCGCCCGCCAGTCGTGGTTTTTCCATGATGAGGCGATTAAAAGTGAAACGGAATCAGGTGCCGTCATTCTGAGAATCGGAGGTATTTCCCGTGTCTGACCCGACCCGTCCCCCCGGACCGAAAATCATCGCGATTGCTAACCAGAAAGGCGGGGTAGGGAAGACCACCACCACGATCAATCTGGGCGCAGCATTGGTAGCCGAAGGATCGCGTGTTTTGATCGTTGATCTGGACCCACAGGGCAATGCCTCTACCGGGTTGGGGATTGAAACCGAAGATCGGGAATTCACAACCTATGAATTGCTGCTAGAGGATCTGGCGCTAGAGGATGTAATTCAGGAAACCGGCACCGATGGGTTGCACATCATCCCGGCCACGGTTGATCTGTCATCTGCCGATATCGAGCTGTTTTCAAACGAAAAGCGTAGCTTTCTTCTGCATGATGCCCTGCGCCAACATGCGATGGATGCTTTCGCCTATGATTTCATCCTGATCGACTGTCCGCCTTCGCTGAACTTGTTGACGGTGAACGCAATGGTTGCTGCGCATTCCGTTTTGGTTCCGTTGCAATCGGAATTTTTCGCGCTTGAAGGTCTGTCGCAACTGATGCTGACGATCCGAGAGGTGCGCCAAACCGCCAATCCTAACCTGCGGATCGAAGGCGTGGTGTTGACGATGTATGACGCCCGCAACAATCTGTCCCAGCAGGTCGAGGCTGATGCGCGCGATAATCTGGGGGAATTGGTGTTTTCTACCGTAATTCCGCGGAATGTTCGGGTGAGCGAGGCACCATCCTATGCGATCCCGGTTTTGCAATACGATCCAAGTTCAAAAGGGGCGCAGGCCTATCTTGAACTGGCGCGTGAGTTGCTGAATAAAAATGTCCGTGTTGCGGCATAAGCGGCATAATCAATCCCCCGGAGGCAAAAAATGAGCGATAAAAAAATGAAACCCCGTGGTTTGGGCCGTGGCCTGTCTGCCCTGATGGCTGATGTAACGCCGAATGAACCGCAGATTGAAGCGGGTACAGGCACACGCCGCCCGGATTTGTCCGTTCCGATTGAAAAAATCCACCCGAACCCTGATCAGCCCCGGCGGACCTTTACCCCGGAGCAATTGGAAGAATTGTCTGCCTCGATCAAGGAAAAGGGGATTATTCAGCCGCTGATCGTGCGCGAACGGCCGGGACATGCCGGGGATTATGAAATCGTGGCTGGGGAACGCCGGTGGCGCGCGGCCCAGATGGCGCAGCTACACGTGATTCCGGTTCTGGTTCGTCAGTTCAACGATACCGAGGTTTTGGAAGTCGCGATTATCGAGAATATCCAGCGCGCAGACCTGAACGCCGTGGAAGAAGCGGCGGGTTATCGTCAGTTGATGGAAAAATTCGGGCATACACAGGAAAAGCTGTCCGAAGTTCTGGGGAAAAGCCGCAGCTATATTGCCAACTTGGTTCGGCTTCTGAATCTTCCTGTCGAGGTTCAGGAGTATGTTCGCGAAGGTAAGCTGTCCGCTGGCCACGCGCGTGCGCTGATTACGGCGAATGATCCGATTGCCTTGGCGCATCGGGTGATCAACGGAAATCTATCCGTGCGGGAAACTGAAAAGCTGGCAAAAAGGCCCAGCGTAGATGCTGCCGCACCAACAGCGCCAAAAGCACCCAGCCGGAAGATGGAAAAAGACGCCGACACCCGCGCCCTGGAAGGGGACTTGTCGGCCAATCTGGGAATGAAAGTGTCGATTGATCACACTGCAGGGCAAGAATCCGGCAAGATCACGATCAATTACAACAATCTGGAACAGCTTGATGAAATCTGCCGTTTGCTGTCGGTTATGAATTAGGTCGTGACCAGATAAACACCAATACGGCAGACAGGGTTACGCCCTGAATAATCAGGATCATTGGGCGAAGGCCCAGTATCACTGAAATCAGGAAAACCACGACAATAGACAGGGTCGAGATCCGTTTCCCCTTGGGATGGATCGCGCCCCGTTCCTGCCAGTCCAGAATAGATGGGCCAAAGGTGGGGTGTGTAATCAGCCAGTTGTGTAGTTTTTCACTGGACCGGGCAAAAAAGAACGCCGCCAAGATCATCAAGGGAACGGTTGGAACCAGCGGCAAGACGATCCCCACAAGCCCGATTGCAAGACTAATTAAGCCCAAAGTCGCCCAGATATACCGCATGATTACCCTGCCAAAAGTTCCCGTAGGATCGAGTTTAGCACCATCCGCCCATCCGGCGTTGTTGACACAGTGTCGCCATTGATCGCAATCATTCCGATGTCTTGCAAATAGCAGAGCCGTTCGGGGGACAATACATGGCCTGTCAGGGTCTCATACCGACGCAGGGAAATCCCTTCTGACAGGCGCAACCCCATCAAAAGAAACTCGCTGCCCTGATCCTCAAGGCTGATCCGTTCGCGTTCGCGCTCGGTTGTGCCTGTATCGGCCAGCGTCAGCCATTTTGTAGGGTTGGAAAATGCCTCGGTCCCGTATCTTTGGCCGTTAATCGTCAGTCGGCCATGTGCGCCGGGACCAATCCCAATATAGTCACCATAGCGCCAATAGACACTGTTATGCCGGGATTCTGCGCCGGGACGGGCGTGGTTTGATACCTCGTAGGCCAGCATCCCGGCTTCGCCGCAAATGTCCTGTGTCACCTCGTACATCTGCGCGGCCAGATCTTCCTCGGGCAGGCCACGCAGCTTGCCGCGATTGTAGCGGTCGCCAAAGGCCGTGCCTTGTTCGATCGTCAATTGATACAGCGACAGGTGGTCAATCGCCATCGACAGGGCTTCGCGCAATTCAGCCTGCCAATCGGCCAGTGTTTGATCCTGCCGTGCATAGATTAGATCGAAACTGACACGGTCAAACTGTGCGCGGGCAATGTCAAACGCGGCACGTGCTTCTTCGACGCTGTGAATACGCCCCAATCGTTGTAAATCGCGGTTATTTAGGGCCTGAATACCCATAGAAATCCGGTTCACCCCGGCCTGTGCGTATCCAGCAAAGCGGCCAGCCTCGACCGATCCGGGATTGGCCTCTAGCGTGATTTCGATGTCGTTGGAAATAGCCCAGTGGGATCGGATACGATCCAGAATCCCATGGACCACGTCGGGGTTCATTAAGCTGGGCGTTCCACCGCCAAAAAAAACTGATGTCAGCGCACGGCCCGGCACCTGTTCGGCGTAGCGGTCGATTTCGCGTAAATAGGCCCGAAGCCACTGGGATTGGTCGATTTCACGTGAAACATGGCTGTTGAAATCGCAATAGGGGCATTTGGCCTGACAGAACGGCCAGTGGACATAAATCCCGAAGCCGCCGTTCTGCCAATCTTCAGTCAAAGCAATCCGCCACCAGTTTGGCAAAGGCCACGGCGCGGTGACTCATTGCGTGTTTTTGTGCGGGGTCCATTTCGCCAAAGGTTTCGTCGAATCCGTTTGGTACGAAAATCGGATCATAGCCAAACCCATGCGCCCCGCGCATCGGCCACACGACCTGTCCTTCGACCTTGCCCACGAACAATTCGTCATGCCCGTCAGGCCAAGCCAGACACAGGGTACAATTGAATGCCGCAGTGCGGGGGGGAGGGGCGTTTTTTTCCTCCAACAGGGTCCAGGTTTTTTCCATTGCCATGTTGAAATCGCGCCCGTTCGGCGTTTCGGCCCAATCGGCGGTATAAACCCCCGGCGCACCGTCCAACGCGTCCACGGAAATGCCGCTGTCATCCGACAGGGCGGGCAATCCCGTGGCTTTTGCCGCGAAATGCGCCTTGATCCGCGCATTTCCGGCAAAGCTGTCTTCGGTTTCTTCCGGTTCTTCCAGCCCATGATCCGCGGCAGAACTGACCGTGATCCCGAACGGGGCCAGCAGCGCGGAAATTTCGCGCAGCTTGCCCTTGTTGTGGCTGGCCAGAACCAGTTGATCGCCGGTGAACTTACGCATTGACCGCAGCCCGTTGTGCGGAAACCAGTTCGGCGACGCCTTTTTCCGCCAGATCCAGAAGCTGATTCATCTGGTCGCGCGAATAGGTCGCGCCTTCGGCAGACATTTGAACTTCGATCAGGCGGCGGCTTTCCAGCATGATGAAATTCCCATCAACGCCAGCTTCGCTGTCTTCGGGGTAATCCAGATCCAGCACGGGCTGTCCGGCGTAAATCCCACAGGACACGGCGGCCACAGGTTCGATCAGCGGATCGGTTTTCACCAGCCCGGCCTTCATCAGCTTGTCCACGGCCAGACGCAGTGCAACCCAGCCGCCGGTGATTGATGCGCAGCGCGTGCCGCCATCGGCCTGAATCACATCGCAATCCACGGTGATCTGACGTTCACCCAGCGCAACGCGATCCACGCCCGCCCGCAAAGAACGACCAATAAGCCGTTGAATTTCAACGGTTCTTCCACCTTGCTTGCCCGATGCAGCCTCGCGCCGCATACGGCTGGTGGTGGAACGCGGCAGCATACCGTATTCCGCTGTCACCCAGCCCAGCCCGGACCCTTTGATAAAGGGCGGAACGCGATCTTCGATCGTGGCTGTACACAGCACATGGGTATCGCCGACCCGGATCATACAGGACCCTTCGGCATGTTTCGTTACACCCGTTTCAATTGAAATCGGGCGCATTTCGCTTAAATCTCGACCAGATGGACGCATGAGTTTTCCCCTTCTGTTGACCGTGGGATACAGGCCTGACCGCCCCGAAGGCAAGCCCGATTGACCTTTGGCGCTCTGGCTCTTTAATGGCGGATGGGTCAAGGTGTGGATCATGAAACAAGGCGAAAATATCCTGTCTGAACTGAACGACCGCTCGCGCGAGGTGTTTCGCCGCGTGGTCGAAGGCTATCTTGCCAGCGGCGACCCGGTCGGGTCGCGCAGCCTGACCCGCACGCTTAGCGAAAAGGTCAGCGCCGCGACCATTCGTAACGTGATGCAAGATCTGGAATATATGGGGCTTCTGGGCAGCCCGCATATTTCTGCGGGGCGGGTGCCAACGCAGATGGGCCTGCGCATGTTCGTGGATGGGTTTCTGGAAGTCCGCGAAATGGATCAACTGGACCGGCAAAAGCTGGATGAAACGCTTAGCACCAACGCCCGCGATGTGGGCGGGCTGTTGGATCGTGTCAGCACAGCATTGTCCGGCGTTACACAGGGGGCGTCGATCGTGTTGGCCCCGAAACACGAAGCGCCGATCAAACATCTGGAATTTGTATCGCTTGGGGTGGACCGGGCGCTGGTGGTGATGGTGTTTGCCGATGGACATGTGGAAAACCGCCTGTTCACGCCCCCACCGGGACAAACCCCATCGTCCATGCGCGAAGCGGCGAATTTCCTGAATGCCCTGATCGAGGGCAAAACCCTGTCCGACCTGCAAACCCAGATCCGCACGGAAATCAGCAACCGCCGTCAGGAAATTGATTCGCTGGCCCATGAGTTAGTGAACAGCGGCTTGGCGGTCTGGGAAAACGAAGGCGAACGTTACGAGCGTCTGATCGTGCGCGGGCGGGCCAATTTGCTGAACGCCGACGACAACGAAGAGGATCTGGAACGCATCCGCGTGCTGTTCGACGATCTGGAACGCAAGCGCGACATCGAAGAATTCCTGCAACTGACCGAACAGGGCGAAGGTGTGCGCATTTTTATCGGGTCCGAGAACAAACTTTTCTCACTTTCGGGTTCCTCTTTGGTCGTGTCTCCATATATGAACGCTGATCGTAAGATTATCGGTGCGGTGGGCGTTATTGGCCCAACGCGCCTGAACTATGGACGGATCGTGCCGATTGTGGATTACACGGCACAACTGGTCGGCAAGATGATTTCCGACCGGAGCTAGAGGTGGACTATGGCAGAGCCAAAGAACAACGATTTCCTTGACGACATCGAAGCCGCCGAGGCCGAAGCATTCGCAGATGAGATGGAAGAAATCTCGGATGCGGAGGCAGAGGTGGACGCACTGCGCGCCGAGCGGGACGATTTCAAAGATAAATTCATGCGCGCACTGGCCGACGCGGAAAATTCGCGCAAACGGGCGGATAAACAGCGCCGCGAAGCCGAACAATACGGTGGGTCAAAACTGGCGCGCGATGTGCTGCCGGTTTACG
Source organism: Thalassovita litoralis (assembly GCF_900182725.1). GTDB lineage: Bacteria > Pseudomonadota > Alphaproteobacteria > Rhodobacterales > Rhodobacteraceae > Thalassobius > Thalassobius litoralis. The sequence continues at coordinate 432,114 of NZ_FXTO01000001.1, read as the reverse complement.
ACAACATGAAACGGGCGCTGGATGCGGTAACGGATGAACACCGTGCCCAATTCGGTGCCGTTCTGGAAGGCGTGGAACTGACCATGCGCGAATTGCTGAACGTGTTCAAAAAACACGGCATTGAACTGATCGCGCCGCAGGTCGGGGATAAATTCGATCCGCAGATGCACGAAGCCATGTTTGAAGCCCCCGTACCCGGCACCAAATCCGGCGAGATTATTCAGGTTTCCGCCGAAGGCTTCATGCTGGGCGAACGTCTGCTGCGTCCGGCGCAAGTGGGTGTGTCGTCAAACCCCGGCTAAGTCCAGCGCCCGAGGAGAGCGCAGGAATCTGAGTATTTTTTGCAAGATGAATGAAGGGGCGGTCCTATTTGTGGGCCGCCTCTTTCAATTCGTACAGCAGGTCAAGCGCCTGTCGGGGGGTCAACTCGTCCGGGTGAATTTCTGACAGGCGTTTTTCTACTTTGCTTTCCTGTTTCGGGGCAGGGGGCGGGGCAGCGGCAACGGCAGAAAATAGCGGCAGGTCGTCAATGATGGCTTTTTTCTTGTTGCCGCCTTCGCGTTCGCCTTTTTCCAGCGCATCCAGAACCACGCGGGCGCGGGCGACCACCGCATCGGGCAGCCCGGCCAGTTTTGCTACCTGCACACCATATGATCGGTCCGCCGCGCCTTTGCGTACCTCGTGCAGGAAAATCACGTCGCCTTCGAATTCCTTTACGGCGACCGTGGCGTTTTCGACCCCCGGCAGTTTCCCGGCCAGCGTGGTTAGTTCGTGGTAATGCGTGGCAAACAGGGCGCGAGATTTATTTGCATCGTGCAAATGTTCCAGCGTTGCCCACGCGATAGACAACCCGTCATAGGTGGCCGTTCCGCGCCCGATTTCATCCAGAATAACCAGCGCCCGGTCATCCGCCTGATTCAGGATCGCGGCGGTTTCCACCATTTCCACCATAAAGGTCGACCGCCCTCGCGCCAGATCGTCGGATGCCCCGACGCGGCTGAAAAGCTGGCTGATCATGCCAATATGCGCCTGCGTGGCTGGCACATAGCTGCCCATTTGCGCCAACAGGGCAATTAGCGCGTTCTGGCGCAGGAATGTCGATTTACCGGCCATGTTCGGCCCGGTCAAAAGCCAGATCGCGGCGGCATCGTCCTGTGCTGTCAGATTGCAATCATTGGCGATAAACGGGGTATTTCCTTGTTTGCGCAGGGCTTGTTCTACAACAGGATGACGCCCGCCCGCGATTTTCAGGGCACGGCTGTTGTCGACCTGCGGGCGGCACCAGTTTTCGCCATGTGCCAGATCGGCCAGCGATGTCGCCAGATCAATTTCCGCTAACGCGCCAGACGCCCCGCCGATCCGGTCCGCCCGGTCCAGAATTGCGCGGCGCAGGGTTTCAAATATCCGTTTTTCAATCTCTAGCGCACGGCCCCCGGCGTTCAGGATCTTGGTTTCCATCTCCGACAGCGGAACCGTGGTAAACCGCACCTGATTGGCCGTGGTTTGGCGGTGTTTGAACGTATCAGACAGGGGGTCAGACAGCATTTTATCCGCATGGGTCGCGGTGACTTCGACGAAATAGCCCAGCACGTTATTGTGCTTGATTTTCAGCGATGTAATGCCAGTTTGCTGAACATAGTCCTGCTGCATCCGGGCAATCACGCCCCGGCCTTCGTCACGAAGCTGGCGCATCTCGTCCAGTTCGTCGTCAAAACCGGGGGCGATGAACCCGCCATCGCGGGCCAGCAGGGGCGGTTCAGCCACCAAGGCCTGATCCAGAAGGTCCAGAACGTCCTCGTGTCCTACCAGATATTGTGCTGATGTTGCCAAAAGACGCGGCATATCGTGGTCTCGTAGCAGATCGGCAATTTGTCCTGCCTGATCCAGACCATTGCGGATTGCCGCCAGATCACGCGGGCCGCCCCGGTCCAGTCCTAACCGGGACAGGGCGCGATCCAGATCCGGCACCTTGCGCAATGCATTGCGCAGATCATCAGATAAGCGGCTGTGATCAAATGAAAAATCAATGGCTTGCAGGCGATCATGTACCACATCCAAAACCCGTGACGGGCTGGACAGGCGGCGTTCCAGAAGTCGCGCACCCGCCGCCGTCACCGTGCGGTCAATTGCGGCCAGCAAAGACCCCGCGCGCCCACCGCTCATGGCATGGGTCAGCTCGAGGTTCCGGCGTGTCGCGGCATCAATCTGGACCACACGGGCTTCGGCCTCGCGCAGGGGGCGGCGCAGCAGCGGCAGCTTTCCCTTTTGGGTGATTTCCAGATATTCCACGACAGCGCCCATCGCGGATATTTCGGGGCGGCTGAATTGGCCGAAGGCTTCCAGCGATCCCACATCGAACAAGGCGCACAGCCGCTTTTCCGCCGATGCGCTGTCAAAGGCCGCGCGGCCCAACGGGGTGACGGATGCGCCGGTTTCCCTGATGATTTGCACCGTACCTTCCACCCCGTAATCAACGGCGTTGTCGTTATCGGCAATCAGCACCTCGGACGGGCGCAGCCGTGCCAATTCCGGCCCCAACCGCAGTGGGGCCAGCGGCATGATATGGAATTCCCCCGTGGAAATATCGACCCACGCCAATGCGCCTTGGTCACGCACTTCGGCCCAGGCGCACAGGAAATTATGCCGCCGCGCCTCTAGCAGGGATTCCTCGGTCAGTGTGCCGGGGGTGACAAGCCGCACAACCTCGCGCCGGACAACGGATTTGGACCCGCGTTTCTTGGCTTCGGACGGGTCTTCCATCTGTTCACAGACCGCAACGCGGAACCCTTTGCGGATCAGGGTCAGAAAATAGCCTTCGGCGGCGTGAACCGGGACGCCGCACATGGGAATATCTTCGCCCAGATGTTTGCCGCGTTTGGTCAATGCAATATCCAGCGCTTCGGCGGCGGCAATGGCATCGTCAAAAAACATCTCGTAGAAATCGCCCATCCGATAGAACAGAAGCGCATCTTTGTGGGCTTCTTTGATCTCCAGATACTGGGCCATCATCGGCGTGACGTTGCTCACGGTTTTCCCCTTTTTCGTTCTGGCGGACCTTACAAATCTGTGCCCTGCGGCGAAAGGCGAAAACGTCTTTCTGTTGAGACTGCGGCCCAAGCCTTGTAAGAGGCGAAAGCCCCATTATTCACAGGCCCGATCACATGACGAAAAATCGCATCACCCCCGAAGAGGCGCTGGCCTTCCATTTGGAACCCCGGCCCGGTAAATTTGACATCACGCCCAGCGTTCCCATGACAACGCAACGTGACCTGTCGCTGGCGTATTCGCCGGGTGTGGCGGTTCCCTGCGAAGCCATCGCTGAAGTGCCTGAAACCGCGTATGACTATACCAACAAGGGGAACCTTGTGGCTGTGGTGTCGAACGGAACCGCGGTTCTGGGTTTGGGTAATCTTGGCGCGTTGGCGTCCAAGCCGGTGATGGAAGGAAAATCCGTCCTGTTCAAACGCTTTGCCGATGTGAACTCGATCGACCTTGAACTGGATACCGAAGACCCCGAGGAAATCATCAAAGCGGTGAAGCTGATGGGGCCAACTTTTGGTGGCATCAACCTCGAAGACATCAAGGCGCCGGAATGTTTTATCATCGAACAGCGCCTGAAAGAGGAAATGGATATTCCCGTTTTCCATGACGATCAGCATGGTACGGCGGTGATTTGTGCGGCGGGTCTGATCAACGCGCTGCATATTTCGGGTAAGAAGATCGAAGAGTGTCGTATTGTTTTGAATGGTGCGGGTGCGGCAGGGATTGCCTGTCTTGAACTGCTGAAAACGATGGGCGCGAAGCACGATAACTGCATCATGTGCGATACCAAGGGCGTGATTTATCAAGGTCGCACCGAAGGCATGAACCAGTGGAAATCGGCTCATGCGGCAAAAACTGACCTGCGCACGCTGGAAGAAGCCATGAAAGGCGCAGATGTGTTCCTTGGCGTGTCGGCCAAGGGGGCAGTAACGCCCGAAATGGTTGAAGCGATGGCCGATAACCCGGTGATTTTCGCAATGGCGAACCCAGACCCCGAAATCACCCCGGAAGAGGCGCACGCCGTTCGCCCCGATGCGATTGTGGCGACGGGCCGGTCGGATTACCCGAACCAGGTGAACAACGTCCTGGGCTTCCCCTATCTGTTCCGTGGTGCGCTGGATATTCACGCGCGTGCCATCAATGACGAAATGAAAATCGCCTGCGCCGAGGCGCTGGCCCAACTGGCCCGCGAAGATGTGCCAGACGAAGTGGCAATGGCCTATGGCAAGACGCTCAGCTTTGGCCGCGATTATATCATTCCCACGCCGTTCGATCCGCGCCTGATCTACACGATCCCGCCCGCAGTGGCGAAGGCTGGTATGGATACCGGCGCGGCGCGGCGTCCCATCATTGATATGGATGCTTACGAACTGTCGCTGAAAACCCGGATGGACCCGACCGCCAGCATTCTGCGCGGTATTCATGCGCGGGCGCGGAATGCACAGGCGCGTGTGATTTTTGCCGAAGGCGACGATCCGCGCGTGTTGCGGGCAGCGGTGCAATATCAGCGTTCGGGTCTGGGCAAGGCGCTGGTTGTGGGCCGTGAAAACGATGTGAAGGCCAAGCTGGAAGCCGCTGGCATGGGCGATGCCGTGCGGGAACTGGAGGTGGTGAACGCCGCCAACAGCCGTCATTTGCACACTTACAAGGATTTCCTGTACGCGCGCCTGCAACGCAAAGGGTTCGACCGGCATGATGTGCATCGGCTTGCCGCGCGGGATCGCCACGTTTTCAGCGCCTTGATGTTGGCGCATGGACATGGCGATGGTCTGATCACCGGGGCTACCCGTAAATCCGCGCATGTGATGGAACTGATCAATCATGTGTTCGATGCGGATGCCAAGCACGGTGCAGCGGGCGTAACGGCTATTCTGCACAACGGTAAAATCGTTTTGATTTCTGACACGTTGGTTCATGAGTGGCCGAACGAGGAAGATCTGGCCAATATCGCGGAACGCTCGGCCGGGGTGGCGCGGCATTTGGGGTTGGAACCGCGCGTGGCTTTCGTGTCCTTCTCGACCTTTGGGTATCCGGTGTCGGAACGCGCCGAAAAGATGCACATCGCGCCAAAAGTTCTGGAAAAGCGCGGGGTGGATTTTGAATTCGAGGGCGAAATGACCGTGGATGTGGCCTTGAATTCGAAAGTCGCGGAAACCTATCCGTTCCAACGCCTGTCTGGTCCGGCAAATATCCTTGTGGTTCCGGCGCGGCACTCTGCTTCGATCAGCGTAAAGCTGATGCAGGAAATGGCAGGGGCCACGGTCATTGGCCCGATCCTGACAGGTGTGGATAAATCCATTCAGATTTGCTCGACGAACTCGACCGCGAATGACATTCTGAACATGGCCGTTCTGGCGGCCTGTAAGGTGGGTTAAGTCAGGAGGCCCGAATGACCATTTGGAATCTCGGGTCTATTAACGCCGATTACGTTTACCGGGTGCCGCATCTGCCGGGGCCCGGTGAAACCATCGCTGCCGCATCTCTGGAACGGGGGCTGGGCGGCAAGGGGGCCAACATGTCCGTGGCCGCTGCCCGCGCTGGAACGCATGTGGGCCACATCGGGGCTGTTGGCGCAGACGGGCGCTGGGCTGTTGATCGGCTGACAGAATACGGTGTGGATACGCGCTGGATTCGTCAGGTTGCTGAACCCACCGGCCATGCGATCATCAATGTGGATGACGAAGGCGAAAATTCCATCACCATTTATCCGGGCGCAAACCGGGACATTCCCGAATCCATCGTCGGCCTTGCCCTGGCCGAGGCACATCCCGGCGATACGCTGCTGATGCAGAACGAAACCAACAAACAGCGCTATGCCGCAGGGATCGGTGCGCAATTGGGGCTGAAAATCGCCTATGCCGCCGCGCCGTTTTCCGTGGCCGCGATTACGGCAATCATGCCGCATCTGGACATGCTGATCCTGAATGCCGTGGAAATGGAACAGCTTCATTCTGCCACCGGGCTTGTGCCGGGGCCGGAAATGGGTGTGAAAACCGTTCTGGTGACACGGGGCGCCGAAGGCTGTGTTCTGTTCGACGGCGACAATGGCCATGATCCACAGCATTTCCCCGCCCGCAAGGTCACGCCGATAGACACAACCGGCGCAGGGGATACCTTCACCGGCTATGTGCTGGCCGGGCTGGATCGGGGGATGCCGATGGCACAGGCAATTGATCTGGCGACCCGCGCCGCGGCCCTGATGGTCATGCGCAAGGGAACCGCCGATGTGATCCCCGATTTACGCGAGGTTCAGGCGTTTTAGAGCCTATTTCGCGAAGGGTGCCGCGTTCCCCCAAAGCTGTTTCACCCGCTTATCCCGACCACAGGCGTTCCGGTATTTCTTATATGCCTTGGATTGCTTGATCGGGCCAAAGCGCGTGATCACCAGATTGTCGCCTTTGTAATAATCCTGATGATAGTCTTCGGACTTGTAGAACCGCGCCGCAGGCAGGATCGGGGTCACGATCTTTTGTCCCAGCGCCTTTTGGGCATTGGCTTTTGCAGCTTCGGCAATGGTCTTTTCGGCTGGGTTAGATACGAAAATCGCCGTGCGATAGCTGTCCCCCCGGTCACAGAACTGACCGCCCGCATCTGTGGGGTCTACGGACCGGAAGAACATGTTCAGCAGCGTTTCACGCGAAACAACGGCGGGATCGAACCGGATTTCCACCGCCTCAAAATGGCCAGTGCCACCACGGGATACTTGCTTATAAGTCGGATTGGCCAACTTGCCGCCGGTATAGCCCGACACGGCGGAGCTGACGCCTTTTACCTGTTCAAAATCGGATTCAACGCACCAAAAACAGCCCCCCGCCACGATCAGCGTTTCGGTTGGTGCGGCCTTGGCCCCGGAACATTGCAGGAGCGTGCCAAAAATAATGGCAATGGTCAGGGCAATGGGTTTCAACGTGTCGAATGGTCTGGTCATGGCTGTGTCCCCTTTGACAACAGAATGCCCTGTCGCTTGCTATTGCGCCAATCCCCTGCAATCGAATGTCACGCAAGGGTGACAGCGCGTGAGGGGTCTTGCATCGCGGAAATACCCGTCTAAGCTTCTGAAAAGGAGATGCAAATGACCGAACATGTGACGACCCATCAGGCCGAAGAAGACGCCAGAAACGACCACATTCTGATCTATCTGAACGGTCAGATCGTCCCAAAGGATCAGGCCCGCGTTTCAGTCTATGACAGCGGTTTCATGCTGGGCGATGGTATATGGGAAGGGCTGCGGCTGTATAATGGCACATGGGCCTTTCTGGACGATCACATGGATCGCCTGTTCGAGGCCGCCAAAGCGATTGATCTGGACATCGGGATGACCCGTGAACAGGTGATTTCTGCCTTGTTAGAGACACAAAAAGCCAACGATATGCAAACCGATGCCCATGCCCGGCTGATGGTAACGCGCGGGGTGAAAACCCGCCCGTTTCAGCATCCGTCGCTGTCGCAATCGGGGCCGACTGTTACGATTATCATGGAACATTCACGGCCTTCGATCCCGCGCCCGATCAGTCTGGCGACCGTGCCGCATATTCGCGGGCTGCCGATGACGCAGGATCCCAAATTGAATTCGCATTCCAAACTGAATTGTATTCTGGCCTGTATCGCGGCGGAAAAGGCAGGCGCAGACGAAGCCCTGATGCTGGATGTGAACGGGTTCGTGAATACAACGAACGCCTGCAACTTTTTCATCGTGCGCAAAGGGCAGGTTTGGACCAGCACCGGGGATTACTGCATGAACGGTATCACCCGGCAAAAGGTGATTGATCTGTGCCGCGCCAATGACATCCCGGTTTTTGAACGGAACTATTCGTTGGTCGATACCTATGGCGCGGACGAGGCTTTTCTGACCGGCACATTCGGCGCGCAAACCCCGGTGGGGTCCATTGATGGGCGGCAGATTGGCACCGGGCAAATGGGGCCGATCACGCAGCGCATTCGCGAGCTTTACAAAACCATGACCCAAAAGGAATGCGCCTGATGCGAATTGCCATGTGGTCCGGGCCGCGCAACCTGTCGACGGCAATGATGTATTCCTTTGGTGCCCGGTTTGATTGTGCCGTGGTGGATGAACCGTTTTATGGGCCGTATCTGCGCATGACCGGGCTGGATCACCCGATGCGGGCTGAAATTCTGGCCGCGCGCCCCGAAAGCGCCGATGATGTGGCCGCGTCCCTGACTGGCCCTGTTCCGGGGCAAAAGCCACATTTTTATCAAAAACACATGACCCAGCACATGATCCCCGGAATGCCGCGCGATTGGATGGGGCAGATGGTGAATGTGTTCCTGATCCGCCATCCCGCGCGTGTGATTGCCAGCTTTGGCGCAAAATGGGACGGCTTCGGCTTGGCTGACATTGGGTTCAGCCAGCAAACGGAACTGTTTGAATATGTGCAGGCATTGGGCCAGACGCCGGTTGTGGTGGACAGTGCCGACATTCGTCGTGACCCCAAAGGGATGCTGAGCAAATTATGCGATGCGATTGGCTTGCCCTTCGATCCGGCGATGCTGCACTGGTCAAAGGGCGGGCATCCGGCAGATGGGGTTTGGGCGTCGCATTGGTATGGGGCGGTCCACAACTCTACCGGCTTTGCCGCCGCTGAAGGGGATTTGCCCGTACTGACAGGCAATGCAGCGGCGTTGCTGGAACAGGCCTTGCCGCATTACGAACGGTTGGAGCGGGTAAAGATTTAGCCACGGATCAGCATGGCCCGCGCACGTCGCCACAGAAAACGACCGTTTCTTACAGCAGCTCTTTTAGCTTCATCGCGATTGCCGGGTTGCCGGACAGTTTGATTTTGCCGGTCATGACGGCGGTCATGGGATTCAGCTTGCCTTTGATCAGCTTCTCTACATTCTCGGCAGTCATTTTCAGGGTCACGTCCGTGTCCTGATCTTCCAGTGAAACCGTGCGATCCGCGATCACCAGAACGCCCGCATCGCCGCAGTCGAATTTCAGACTGTCGGTAAAATGACTGCTGGCCACACCGCTGCGGATCATCTCTGCTATTTCGGAAAGCGTCATTGTTATCCCCATAAAAAACGCCCCTCTGACGGTAGAGGGGCGTTTCATGTTCAACAATTCTGACCTTGGGGCAGGTGCCGTTTGGTCAGCCTTTCAGCCGACGGTTCCGGGCCGCCAGCAGTTTCAGGCGCAGCGCGTTCAACTGGATGAAGCCAGCGGCGTCTTTCTGATCATAGGCTCCTGCGTCGTCCTCGAACGTGACGTGGGCTTCGGAATACAGGCTGTGATCCGACCAGCGGCCCACGGTAAATGCTGCACCTTTGTACAGGCGCACGCGCACGGTGCCGGTCACATGTTCCTGCGATTTGTCGATGAGCGCTTGTAGCATTTCCCGCTCGGGGCTGAACCAGAAGCCGTTATAGATCAGTTCCGCATAACGCGGCATGATCGAATCCTTCAGGTGGCCCGCGCCGCTGTCCAGCGTGATTTGTTCGATGCCGCGGTGCGCTTCCAACAGGATGGTGCCGCCGGGGGTTTCGTAGATGCCGCGCGATTTCATACCGACGAAGCGGTTTTCCACGAAATCCAAACGGCCAATCCCGTGACGTTTGCCGTATTCGTTCAGCTTGGTCAGGATCGTGGCGGGGCTCATGGCTTCGCCGTTGATCGCCACAGCATCACCCTGTTCAAAGGTGATTTCGATATATTCGGGTTCGTCCGGCGCGGTGCGCGGATCGTCCGTGCGCTGGAACACATAATCCGGTGCGGTTTCGGCCGGGTCTTCCAGAACCTTGCCCTCGGACGAGGTGTGCAGCAGGTTCGCGTCCACGCTGAATGGTGCTTCGCCGCGCTTGTCCTTGGCGATCGGAATCTGGTTCTGTTCGGCAAAGTCGATCAGTTTCGTGCGCGAGGTCAGATCCCACAGCCGCCACGGTGCAATGACCTTGATATCGGGGTTCAGCGCATAGCAGGCCAGTTCAAAACGAACCTGATCGTTCCCTTTGCCGGTCGCACCATGCGCGACAGCATCCGCGCCGGTTTCGGCGGCGATTTCCACCAGACGCTTGGAAATCAGCGGGCGTGCAATGGATGTGCCCAGCAGGTACAGGCCTTCGTATACGGCATTGGCGCGGAACATCGGGAAAACGAAATCGCGAACGAATTCTTCGCGGATGTCTTCGATATAGATGTTTTCGGGTTTGATCCCCAGCAGCTCGGCCTTTTTGCGGGCGGGATCAAGTTCTTCGCCCTGACCCAAGTCAGCGGTGAAGGTGACAACTTCGCAACCGTATTCGGTTTGCAGCCATTTCAGGATGATCGAGGTGTCAAGGCCACCGGAATAGGCCAGGACGACTTTCTTGGGCGCGGACATCGTTTTCCCCTTAATTCGCTTGCTCACAGGCGATTATCGGGTTTTGCAAGGGTAAGCAAGGTCAGGGGCTTGCAGAGGCGGCAAAGCTGCGTCACAGATTTGGATATGAGCGATTTTCAAACCAATGCCCAAGCCGCCGAACGCGCCATGCGCGAGGTATTTCCCGCTACTCCGCTGTTGCGGAATGTTCACCTGTCCGAACGTTTCGGGGCCGACATCTGGCTGAAACGCGAAGATCTGTCGCCGGTGCGGTCCTATAAAATCCGCGGTGCGCTAAATGCGATGCGCAAGGTGTTGGCGACGGACCCTGATCAAAACCTGTTTGTTTGTGCCAGTGCGGGGAACCATGCGCAGGGCGTGGCCTTTATGTGCAAGCATTACGGGGTAAGGGGCGTGATTTTCATGCCGGTGACGACCCCGCAGCAGAAGATTGCCAAGACGCGGATATTTGGTGGCGAAAACATCGAAATCCGCATGGTTGGGGACTATTTCGATGACACCCTTGCCGCCGCAAAGGAATATTGCACCGCCGAAGGTGCCTGTTTCCTGTCCCCTTTTGACGATGAAAACGTGATCGAAGGGCAAGCTACGGTCGCGGTAGAGGTTCTGGAGCAACTGGGCAAAGCGCCCGATCACATTCTGTTGCCCGTGGGCGGCGGCGGTCTGTCTGCTGGGGTTCGATCCTATTTGGGGGCGGGGCCGCATTACACCTTTGTCGAACCTTTGGGAGGCGGCAGCTTGTTGGCGGCGGTTGTGGCCGGGCGACCCGTGACGCTGGAGAAGGTGGACAGCTTCGTGGACGGTGCGGCAGTGGCCTGTATCGGGCAGAAAACCTTTGCACGGCTCAGCGATATTGATCTGTCCGATGTGGTGCTGGCGCCCGAAGATCGGATTTGCACGACGATTCTGGACATGCTGAACGTCGAAGGCATCGTATTGGAACCTGCGGGGGCTTTGGCGGTTGATGCGTTGGTTGATGTGGCGGATCAGATACGTGGCAAAACCGTGGTTTGTGTCACTTCGGGGGGGAATTTCGATTTTGAACGCCTGCCCGAGGTCAAGGAAAGGGCGCAACGCTATTCCGGGGTGAAAAAGTACTTTATCCTGCGTCTGCCGCAACGTCCCGGCGCGTTGAAGGATTTCCTGAAAATCCTTGGCCCCGAGGATGATATTGCCCGGTTCGAGTATTTGAAAAAAACAGCCCGAAACTTTGGGTCTGTGCTGATCGGGATTGAAACCAGTCACGCCAGCAATTTCCGCACGCTGTTCGCACGGCTGGATGCGGCTGGATTTACCTATCGGGATATTACAAACGATCAGATTTTGGCCGAATTCCTGATCTAAGATTATGCCACAAAGCGGTTGGGCAGTTCTTCCAGGAACAGATGGCGCGAAGCGTCGAAGCTGGACAATATGGCAGGCAGGTCGATTTGGTCGGAATGTCCGTTCGCGGCCTGTCGTTCACCCGCATGGCATTTTTCGGAAAAATCGGCAAATCCCAGATTCAATGCGCTGCCTTTCAGGAAATGAAGCTGGGCTTCCAAATCTTGTTTTTCGGGGGAATGGCGCAATTTGCTGATACCTTCCGCGACTTCGTCCAGAAACAGGTCCACGACTTCGTCAAAGTCATCGGGGCCGATCTGTTCGCGCAGTTCTGCTATCCTGTCCCAGTCAATCATTGCGATGCTCCCATTGATTTGCGGCAGGGTGCCTTGGAAATATTACCAAGAGGTTGATGCGCTAATTCTTTGAAAATTATCGGTTTCATCCGCTGTTAAACTCTTGGGGGGTAAGGGATCGAAAAACGACCCCAACCGGCAGGAGCAAAGGGTGACAGCCCCCGAATCGTATATAGCAGAAGACAGCAGCCCATCTGCCATTCGCAACGTGCTGATTGTGGATGACAGCAGATTGCAGCGGCGGATTCTGGCGGCGTCGTTGCAGCGGTGGGGGTTTGCTGTGACCGAAGCGGATTCTCAGCCGAACAAGCGTTGGATCATTGTTTGGCTACACCGCCCGATCTGGTGTTAAGCGATTGGATGATGCCGGGAATGGATGGGCTGGAATTTTGCCAGACCTTTCGGCGGTTGCCGCGTGACAGCTATGGCTATTTTATCCTTCTGACCTCGAAAACAGAAAAAGAGGCGGTGGCGCGGGGGCTGGATTGTGGGGCGGATGATTTTCTGACCAAACCTGTGAATGCTGCGGAATTGCGGGCGCGGATCAACGCAGGTGAACGTATCCTGCGGATGGAACGGGAACTAACCGAAAAGAACAAACTGGTCGGTGAAACGCTGGCGCAATTGCAGGTGATGTATGATGCGCTGGACAGCGATTTGATCGAAGCCAAAAAACTGCAACAATCGCTGGTACGGGAACGCTATCGTGATTTCGGGATGGCGCAGGTGTCGCTGCTGCTGCGGCCCAGCGGGCATGTCGGGGGTGACTTGGTGGGGATGTACCCGATTTCCGAGTCGCGAATCGGGTTGTTTGCAATTGACGTGTCCGGGCATGGCATCAGTTCTGCACTGATGACGGCACGATTGGCTGGTTATCTGTCTTCGGCTGTGCCGGATCAGAATATCGCTTTGGCAAAGCAGGCGGATGGCAGTTACGCAGCGTTACCGCCGTCGCAGGTGGTGGAGCGGCTGAACTCTATCGTGCTGGAGGAAATGGAAACCGAACATTACTTTACCCTGCTATTGGCGGATGTGGATATGGCGCTGGGCCGGGTGCAGATGGTGCAGGCCGGGCATCCGCATCCCGTGGTGCAACACGGGGACGGGTCGTGCAGCATCATGGGCGAAGGTGGGATGCCCGTTGGCCTGTTGCCCGGTGTCGTATTCGAGCAGGTGGAATTCGTGCTTCGCCCCGGTGAAAGGTTGTTGATACAGTCGGACGGGGTCACAGAATGCCCAACCCCGGATGAAACCCTGCTAGAGGAAGAGGGGCTGATCCTTCTGCTGCAAGACCTGAAAGACATACGTGGCACCGCCCTGATGGAGGCGTTGATCTGGCGATTGGCCGATCATGCGGGGCAGGATGAATTCCCTGATGATGTGTCCGCTATCTTATTGGAATATCGCGGCGAAAGCAGGGGATCAGACCCACCCGCCCTGTAACATCTGGGCAAAATGACGATCCCCAGAATTTCCCAGAACATCGACAGCCTGTTCCAGTGGCATCCAGACAGCAGTATGCCCCGGTTCGGTCGGATCGGCGATTTGGCGCACGGGATGGGCGATGTAAATGGTACACAGCTTTTCCGCCCAAATCTCATATTCCGGCATAAAGGTGAAACGCCGGAACGCGCCAACACGGCGGGGGCGTGAAATCGTCCAGCCGGTTTCTTCGATCACTTCGCGGTGCAGGGCCGACGTGGGGGATTCCCCTGCATCAATCCCGCCACCGGGTAGCTGATATTCCGGCCAAGGATGCGCCTGATGCGTGACCAGCAGATCCCCGCGATAGGGCAACAGCGCATAAGCCCCGGCCCGCAGCTTGTATTTTTGCCCGCGTTTGGGCGGCTGTCCGAACCGTCTGATCATGGGATGCCTCTTGGGTTGCTCTTGGTCTATGCCTTGCGACGCCTATATTGACGCGGTATGCCAAGGCAAGGCCTGTAAGGAAACCCCATGACTGTTGGAAATAAGCTTGCTTGGGACGACACTGTGTTGCCGTTCCAGCTGGACAATTCAGATATTCGCGGTCGCGTTGCGCGGCTGGATGGCGTGTTGGATGGCGTGTTGCGTCAACACGATTACCCCCCCATTGTCGAAGCGCTGGTCGCTGAAATGGCGCTGCTGACCGCATTGATCGGCCAAACGATCAAACTGCGCTGGAAGCTGTCGCTTCAGGTGCAATCGGATGGGCCGGTGCGGATGATCGCAACGGATTATTATGGCCCAACCGAGGATGGCCAACCCGCGCGTATTCGTGCCTATGCCAGCTATGACGTCGATCGTCTGACCAATGGCGCGCCGTTTGATCAGGTAGGCAAGGGCTATTTCGCGATTATGATCGACCAAGGCAAAGGCATGGCCCCGTATCAAGGATTGACCCCGCTGGTGGGCGGATCGCTGGCTGCCTGTGCCGAAGCGTATTTCGCCCAGTCTGAACAACTGCCCACCCGTTTCGCGCTAAGCTTCGGCAAATCGCGGGAACCGGGCGTTGGTGAATATTGGCGTGCGGGCGGCGTAATGTTGCAGCACATGCCCAAAGCTTCGCCCTTTGCCAAAGGCAACGAAGCGACCGGCGAAAGCGGTTTGCTGCACGCCCGTGATCTGGTGGATGGGGACGATTCCGAAAACTGGAACCGGGTGAATATCCTGCTGAATTCAGTCGAGGAGCTGGAACTGATCGGGCCGATGGTATCGCCGACCGATCTGTTGGTTCGTCTGTTCCACGAAGAAGCCCCGCGCGTATTCGATGCACAGCCCGTCCGGTTCGGCTGTACCTGTTCGGCAGACCGGGTGCGCCAAACCATGTCGATCTATTCGCAAAAAGACATCTCGAAGATGACGAATGACGTGGGTCGCGTGACGGCGGATTGCCAGTTCTGTGGCGCGCATTACGATCTGGATCCGGCGACGCTGGGGTTCGAGGCAACGAAGGCGGCAGACGACGATGAATGATCCGCTGGCGCGTGTGATTCAGGCTCTGACCCGGCCCAGTTCGTCATCCTCTGATTTCGATCTGAACCCGGATGTACAACTTCCAGAAGGGCGCAAGCTGCGCCCGGCTGGGGTGTTGGTGGCCTTTGTCCAGCGCAACGGCGAACCGCATGTGATCCTGACCAAACGTGCCTCGCACCTGAAGCACCATCCGGGGCAGATTGCCTTTCCGGGTGGAAAGCAGGACGAAGGCGATGCTGATGTGATTGCCGCCGCCCTGCGCGAAGCCCGCGAAGAGGTGGGGCTGGACCCCGCGATGGTGCAGGTTCTGGGAACCCTGCCCAGCCATGAAACCGTGACCGGGTTTACCATGACCCCGGTTCTGGCCCGCGTCACCGGGGATTTCACCCCCATCCCCGAACCCGGAGAGGTGGACGAGGTGTTTTACGTCCCGTTGTCCCATATCGCGGATTTGGGGCGGTTTTCCGTGCAGGGGCGGCGCTGGCGTGGAATGCGGCGGCATTATTTCACGGTGCCTTATGGTCCTTATTACATCTGGGGGGCGACGGCGCGGGTTCTGCGCGGACTGGCGGACAGGATGGCGGATTGAATGCGGATCACCGGCGACTGGATCACAGACCCGGCCACGCAAAAGGTTTGCGCGATGCTTCAGGCAGGCGGGCATCAGGCCTTTTTCGTGGGCGGGTGCGTGCGCAATGCGCTGATCGGCACCGGGGTGGCGGATATCGACATCTGCACCGATGCGCACCCGGACCGGGTGATGGAACTGGCGGCAGCGGCGGGGCTGAAGCCCGTGCCAACCGGGATTGATCACGGTACGATTACCGTAGTGTCGGGCGGTATCCCGCACGAGGTCACGACATTCCGCCGGGATGTGGAAACCGATGGGCGGCGTGCGGTCGTGGCCTTTTCCGACGACATACAAGAGGACGCGAAGCGGCGCGACTTCACCATGAATGCCCTGTATTCACGGGCTGATGGAACTGTGGTGGACCCGCTGGGGCAGGGGGTGGCGGATTTGCAGCGCCGCCATGTGCGTTTCATCGAAGACCCCGAACAGCGCATCCGCGAGGATTACCTGCGCATTCTGCGGTTTTTCCGATTTTACGCATGGTATGGCGACCCGGACGAAGGGCTGGACAGCGAGGGGCTGGCCGCTGTTGCGGAAAATACCGAAGGTCTGGCGCAACTGTCTGTGGAACGTATCGGGGCGGAAATGCGCAAATTGCTGTCCGCGCCCGATCCGGCCCCGGCCTTGGCGGCGATGCAGGCCTGTGGGGTGCTGACCCGGATTTTACCGGGGGCAGACGCGACCCAACTGGCGGTTTTGGTACATTTGGAAGGCGGAATACCCCCCGCGCCTATGCGGCGTCTGGCCTGTCTGGGGGATGCTCAGGCGGCCACACATTTGCGATTGTCCAATGCGCAGGCACGGGAATTGGCGCATTTGCGCGAAGGTCTGGAAACGACCCTAAGCCTGCCTGAAATTGCTTATCGTCAGGGAATGGACATGGCGGTGAATGTGGCACTGTTGCGCGCCGTGGCGTTCGAAATGCCGCTGGTCCTGAACCGGGATGAACTGGCGCAGGCCGCAGCGGTGCAATTTCCGCTGACCGGCAAGGATTTGATGCCGGATTACGCTGGCCCAGCACTGGGCGCGAAATTGAAAGAACTGGAACGGGCGTGGATCGAGTCAGGCTTTGCCCTGGATCGGGCTGCGCTATTGGCACGGCGATAAGGGAAACGGGATGGCTGAATACACGATCACACGGTTGGGGCATCAGGGCGATGGGATCGCCGAAGGCCCGGTATTCGTGCCGTTGGCCCTGCCGGGCGAAGTGGTGACAGGCACCCTTGAGGGGCAAAAGCTGGTCGATATGCGGATCATCACCCCGTCCGATGATCGGGTGGCTGCGCCGTGTAAACATTACAAAGCCTGTGGTGGCTGTCAGCTACAGCACGCGCGGGATGCGTTTGTGGCAGATTGGAAAACCGGGGTCGTGCGGCAGGCCTTGCGCGCGCAAGGGATCGAGGCAGAGTTTCGTCCCATCCAAACCTCGGCCCCGCAGACGCGGCGGCGGGCCAGCATTTCGGCGCGGCGTACCAAAAAGGGGGCGATGGCCGGGTTTCACGCGCGGGCCTCGGATACGATTGTGGCGATTCCCGATTGCCAACTGCTTGACCCCGCATTGCTAAGGGCGATTCCGGTGGCCGAAGATTTGGCCGTAACAGGCGGCAGCCGAAAAGGTGAATTGTCGGTTCTGGCCACACTGTCCGAAGCAGGGTTGGACCTGTCGGTGACAGGCGGCAAACCGCTGGACGGGCAACTGCGGATTGATCTGGCGGCGCTGACGGAAAAACACGGATTAGCGCGGCTGGCGTGGGAGGATGAAGTCGTCGCCATGCGACATCCCCCGGTGCAAAATTTGGGCGGGGTTCGTGTTGTGCCGCCTTCGGGTGCGTTTTTGCAGGCCACAAAGGACGGGGAAACCGCACTGCGCGACGCCGTGTCAGAAATTGTGAAAGGCTGCGATGCGGTGGTGGACCTGTTCGCCGGATGCGGCACCTTTGCCCTGCCCATTGCGCGCGGGGCCGAGGTTCACGCCGTCGAAGGATCCAAGGACATGATGGCCGCGCTGGACCGGGGATGGCGCGAAACACCGGGATTGAAGCGGGTCACACACGAAGCCCGCGATTTGTTCCGTCGCCCGCTGCTGCCGGATGAGCTGCGTAAATTCGGGGCGGCAGTGATTGACCCGCCCCGCGCCGGGGCCGAAGCACAGGTGACGGAACTGGCGCAATCCGGTGTGCCGGTGATCGCTTTTGTGTCGTGTAATCCGGTGACATTCGCGCGGGATGCCAAGCTATTGATTGCGGCAGGGTACGCGCTGGACTGGGTGCAGGTGGTGGATCAGTTCCGCTGGTCGTCACATGTTGAATTGGTGGGCAAGTTCACACTCAAATCCGCGTGAGGTGTTTGGCGGGGCTACCGCCGAATCCCAAAAAACGGTATCCAACGGAAAAACCGTTGGGGCAGTGCAGATGCGTTTCGTTAAATTCCTGTTGATCGGGCTGGTTCTGGTGGGGCTGGCCGGGTGTTCGTCCAAGTTCAAATCCTATCACGGCCCCGAGGTAACGCGGGTCGTGGTGTTCAAGGGCGAACGCAAGATGCACCTGCTGCACCATGACAAGGCGCTGAAATCTTATGACATCGGGCTGGGTTTTGCGCCGGTGGGGCATAAGAATTTTGAAGGGGACGGAAAAACCCCCGAAGGGCATTACCGGATCGACAGGCGCAACCCTAACAGTGAATTCCATTTGTCTGTCGGGATTTCTTATCCGAATACTGCGGATCGCACCCGTGCGCAGGCTGCTGGAAAAAGCCCCGGTGGTGATATTTTCATCCACGGCCGCCCCGGCAAATACCGCGATGGCGGGCGTGATTGGACGGCGGGATGTATTGCCGTATCCGATAAGGAAATTGAAGATATCTATGCAATGGTGCGTAACGGCACACCGATTTCCATCTATCCCTAAGGTGGGACGGGCTTAGTTGCCCGTGACCATCGTCCACCAGATCTTGCCGCTTTTTTCCTGAAACCACGAAAAGCCCAATTTGGTTGCGGCGGGGTCAAGGATCACGCGGCGGGTATCTTCCTGTTCCATCCATGCGGACAGTGTTTCCAGTTCGGTTTCATAGGTTTCCGAAATGTTTTCGCCGATCAGCATCCCCTCGTATCCGACGCGGCGGACGCGATCCAAGGGGGAGGAGCCGTCAGACCCGAAATGCCACGGGCGGTTCTGCACCGACATATCCCGTGCATGGGTGGCAGCGGCGGCATTCAGTTTGCCATCCAACACCAGCGGCGATGCGCTGGACGCCTGCCGCAGTGCGTTGACAGAATCCAGCATCCGATACTGAATTTTGCCCACATCGTTTTGCGAAATCCGATACATGCGCGGCAGGGGTTTCCCATCCGGGCCAAGCGTGTGCGGGCTGGTTGACACACAGCCAGACAAACCCAAAGAGCCGATAAGTAGTAAAACCGTTAGACGCAGCATTATGACCTTCCGCAGTAGTGCCTGTCCGGTCTAGCCTGTGTAGCGTTGCCATTCAAACCCACATCCACGTGAGCTGCGATGTTGACACGGGTTTGATTTGCGACTGAGGCTTTCGCGCCATAATATGACAGAAAAACCGGGTAAACGGTGACGCCTTGTTATCGTCTGGGCGTTAGTCGAGGAGCGATACATATGAAACGCAGACATTTTTTGGCTGGGGGCGCGGCACTGTTTGGCACGCCTGCGCTGGCGTTGGATGTCGACGGGGCGCATACCGTCGAAGTGGAACGCGACCTGAGTCAGGCCGTTCGGCGGAATATTTCCAGTTTCCGGTCTTTGGATTGGAAACCCTACTTCAGCAACCTGAAAAACGGTGCCGTTCTGGTGGATATCGATTCGCGGGCGCTGCATTTCTGGTCCGAGGACGAGTCGGTTTATAAACTGTATCCGTCTTCTGTGCCGCTGACGGATGATCTGACCCGCCGGGGGCGTACCCATGTGGTGCGCAAGGTGGAAGGGCCGGATTGGCGGCCTACGCCGTCGATGAAAGAAAGAAACCCTGAATGGCCGGATTACGTGCCGCCGGGGCCAAACAATCCGCTGGGAACTCATGCTTTGTATCTAAGCTGGACCTATTACAGGATTCACGGCACTCACGACACGCGCAAGATTGGCCGGAGATCATCCAATGGCTGCATTGGTCTTTACAATGAACATATCGCCGAACTTTTCGGGCTGACCAAAGTAGGCACGCAAGTGTTGCTAATTTGACGACATTTTGGCTGTGAACGCAGGGGCATGGAGAACTTGCGTTTGCATTTGACTCGGTTTGCTGATTAGAAAAAGCTACGAGGTAAGTCTTGGGTGCTTGCCGTGTTTTGTGCGCGGTGGGCGAATATCTGGAGGATACTATGAAAAAACTCGTTCTCGCTGCTGCTCTGACCGCCGCTGCTTCGACCGCTTTCGCTGGCAACATGGCCGAGCCGGTAATCGAAGCTCCGGTGATCGTGGAAGAAGCTTCCAGCTCGTCTGCTGGTGGTGTTCTGGTTCCGCTGATCATCCTGGCCGTGATCGCAGCCGTTGCAGCCGACTAATTCCATTAGTTTGGTTTGAAACAGGAAAAGGCGGTGGAGCAATCCACCGCCTTTTTTTTATTTCAGAACATTTGCCGGGCAGGGGGCTGGATTAATCCAGCCAGCCCTTCAGGTTGCGTTCCACCACACCGGCCAGTGCTGCGATATGGGCGGGTTCGTCGTTCAGGCAGGGGATATAGGTAAAGCTTTCCCCGCCCGCATGTTCAAAACTTTCGCGGATTTCTTCGTTGATCTCTTCCAGCGTTTCGATGCAATCGGCGGAAAACGCCGGGGCAATGACCGCGATGTTCTTTTTCCCCTGCCGGGCCAGATCGGCCACATGATCCACGGTGTAGGGGCGTAGCCATTCTTCGGGGCCGAACACGGATTGGAATGTGGTGGTGATCTGCGTGTCATCCCAGCCCAGACGCTCCTTTAGCAGTCGCGTCGATTTCTGGCATTGGCAATGATAAGGGTCGCCTTCCATCAGATACCGTTTTGGCATCCCATGATAGGATACAACCAGAATATCGGGGCGTTTTTCCGCATTGGCATAGGCGCGTTCGACAGATTGGGCCAACGCATCCACATAAGCGGGATCGTCAAAATAGGCAGGAACAGTGCGAACCGCAGGCTGCCATTTTTCCTTCATCAGGGCGCGGAAAAATTGATCGTTTGCGGTGGCCGACGTGGCCCCGGCATATTGCGGATACAGCGGGAAAAACAGGATTTTGGTGCATCCTGCGGCGACCATTTTCTGAACTTTAGAATCGGTTGATGGGTTGCCGTAGCGCATACAGAAATCCACCATGACGGTATCGCCGTACCGATCAGCCAGCGTTGCAGCCAATGCCTGCGTCTGGTCCCGCGTGATGGTCATCAGCGGGCTTTCGTTCTTTTCCGTGTTCCAGATGGACCTGTACGCCGCGCCGCTGGCAAAGGGGCGTTTGGACAGAATGATCAGTTGCAGAAGCGGTTGCCATTTCCATGACGGATAGTCGATCACCCGCTTATCCGACAGAAATTCGCTTAGATAACGCCGCATCGACCAATAGTCGGTGTCATCCGGTGTTCCCAGATTGGCAATCAGAACGCCAACCTTTTCCGCCGGGATTTTCGGGTGATCCGCCGGGGCATGTGCCGGGCAAGTCGCGTGGTCCGTCATCGTGTCATATTCCGTTTCTGCGTATTGAGAACCGACATAAGGGCATCCCCCCACAGGTCAATCCGGTAGCTTGATTTCCTTGGTGCCAAGCGCATCCGCCAGCCGGGATACGGCTGAACCGGGGCGCAGCGGTTTGGGTTGGCTGTCATCCGGTGCCCATCCCAGCAGGAAAATCATCTCGAACGTGGCTGGGATACGCCCATCTTCACCAAAGCTGTCGGCGTAAATATCGGCGGCAGTCTGGATAACGCTGCGCCGGGTGGGGTGACGCAAGCGGGCCGACAGCGCATTGCCTTCGCCCATGGCCCGCAGATCGCGCATCAAATGCCATGCAGATTGGTAACTGACAGTCAGCGGCAGCGCATCAGCCACCGGCAGCGCGAGCCCTGCCCGCTGTAACAACCCACCCAGATCGCGTATTTCAGCCATTGGTGCCACGCGGGGGGACAGGCCGCCCGTCACACGCGATTCGGCCTCGGCCAGCGCGGTGCGTAATTGATGCAGGGTTTGCCCGCCGAACATTCCGGCCAGAAACAACCCGTCCGGTTGCAGGGCGCGGCGCGACTGGATCAATTGCCCAACCGGATCGCTGGCCCAATGCAGGGACAGCGCGTGGATCACCAGATCATAGGCTTCGGGTTCCAAATCCAGCACATCGGTATCCGCAACGATTTTCGCCTGCGGAAAGACGGATGCCCAGAAATCGGGAAACCCGGTCACAATCGCCGGTTTGGTAAACGTCCTGTTAACCAAAGACAGGCGATCCTGAAATTCCTCGGCTGCGGTTTCATGCAGGAACAGCGCCGGGTTGCGCAGGGCGCGGGCGCGATTGCGCGTCAGGGCCGCGCGGTCGGTCAGTTGGGGCATGTTACTCATAGGCGCGTAGATAAAGCGATGAAGGCAAAGTTTCAAACGGCGTTACGCATGATTTATCCGGCACGGTGCTTGTGTTGCGGGGAAATGGTGGAAAGCGATTTCGCCCTGTGTGGTCCATGTTGGCGGGACACGCCCTTTGTCACTGGTTTGGCCTGCGATGCCTGCGGTGCGCCGATGATGGGGCAGGCGGGAACTGGCCCGGAAATATGCGATGATTGCATGACCACGCCGCGCCCGTGGTCGCGGGGCAGGGCGGTGTTTCAGTATGACGGCAACGCCCGCCGGTTGGTCAAAGACCTGAAACATGGCGACAGACAGGATATTGCGCGGGGCGCAGGCCCGTGGCTGGCCAATGCGGGGCGGGATTTATGGGGGACGAATGTTCTGCTGGCCCCGATCCCGCTACATTGGACGCGGCTGTTGGCGCGGCGCTTCAATCAATCAGCGTTGTTGTCGCAGGCGGTGGCACGGACAACAGGATTGCCCCATTGCCCGGATTTGCTGATCCGCCCTGTGCGCACAGCCAGCACACGTGGCAAGGGACGCGAGGCGCGGTTTGCCCAGCTTCAGGGGGCGATTGCCGCTCACCCAAAACGAAAGGGCCAGATGGCAGGGCGGCATGTTGTGCTGGTGGATGATGTGATGACCACAGGTGCCACTTTCAGCGCCGCTACCGATGCCTGTCTGGCGGCTGGGGCCAGCGATGTTTCGGTTCTGGTACTGGCACGCGTTGCCAATGGCCCCTAAATGTCGGACAAATGCCACGAAGCAAAGGAACTGTCCGAATGAAACCTGTCGAAATTTATACCTCGCCCATGTGTGGCTTTTGCCATGCGGCCAAGCGGTTGCTGAATCAAAAGGGCGTGGAATACACGGAAATTGATGTCTGGGCTGCCCCGGACCGTAAACCGGAAATGATCCAGCGTGCCAACGGTGGCCGGACCGTGCCGCAGATTTTTATCGGGGAAACCCATGTCGGCGGGTGCGATGATCTGTATGCGCTGGAACAGGCGGGCAAACTGGACGCCTTGCTGGCGTGATCTGATATGCGCGTTGCCCTGCTTCAATTGAACGTTTCCGATGATCCGGCGGCCAACCTGCCCGTCACCCGCGCCATGCTGCGTGATGCGGTGGCCGGTGGCGCGGAATTTGTTCTGACGCCCGAGGTAACGAATTGCCTGTCCCCCAGCCGCGCCCGGCAGGAACAGGTGTTGCAACAGCAGGATCAGGACATCACGCTTGCGGCCTTGCGTCAGGATGCGCAGGCGTTGGGCGTGTGGGTGCTGATCGGATCGCTGGCGTTGAAAACCGGGGATGCGGACGGGCGGTTTGCCAATCGGTCTTTCCTGATTTCGCCGGATGGGGAAATCGCAGCGTGGTACGATAAAATCCACATGTTCGATGTGCAGGTTTCTGAAACCGAAACCTATCGCGAATCCGCAGGCTATCGCCCCGGCAATCATGCCAGCGTGGTTGATATGGGCGCGGTCCGCTTGGGGATGAGCATCTGTTACGATGTGCGCTTTGCCTATCTGTATCGCGCTTTGGCGCAGGCCGGGGCCAATATCCTGACCATTCCCGCGGCATTTTCCCCGGTGACAGGTGCCGCTCATTGGGAGGTGTTGCTACGCGCCCGCGCCATCGAAACCGGCTGTTTCGTTCTGGCCCCGGCGCAAACCGGCACCCATGCCGCCACGCAGGGAAAGCCGCGCCAGACCTATGGTCACAGCATGGTTGTCGCGCCCTGGGGCGAGGTGCTGGCTGATGCCGGGACCGATCCGGGGATTGCATTCGTTGATCTTGATCTGTCGGACGTGTCAAAAGCAAGGGCGCGGGTGCCTGCGCTGACCCATGACCGAAAGTTTGACGGACCGTGATGACCGATCCCAGTACTGCCCTTGCTATCGCTATGTTCAGCGAATTGCTGACGGCGGATCAGTTGATCCGTAACCGTCTGAGCAGGGTGTTGCCGAAAGGGATGGAAATCTCGCATTTTTCAGTGCTGAATCATCTGGCGCGGGCATCGGATGAACGCACCCCGGCGCAATTGGCCAAAAGCTTTCACGTTACGCGTGGGGCGATGACCAACACGCTGAATAAACTGGAATGGGCGGGCTATGTGCATATCCGCCCGGATTGGGACGATGCCCGCCGTAAAATGGTGGCAATCAGCCCCGCCGGACGTCAGGCGCGGGATGCGGCGCTGGCGGCCATTTCCCCGATGATCATCGAATTGGTGGGCGAATTGGGCGACGAAAAAGTCCGCGCTGTTCTGCCGATCCTGCGCGAATTGCGCACCCGGCTAGAGGATTAAACCCCCCTTTGCGGCGCGTCCGGGCGCGCTGTCAGGCATTGGATATTTTTACCAAGAAAGAACCAAAGGGCACACGCTAACCTTAACGCGGTGTTGGCTGGGCAGGTGCGCAGCCCCCTGTTTTCATCTTGCCAAAAATACTCAAATCCAAACAGATCGGCGGCCGGGCGTGCGGCCAATAAGGTGCCTATTTCAGCGCCGCATGAACGTTCGAGGGTTTGAACGCGGTATAGGAATAGCTGGCCACGTTTTCCGTCACGAAGGGATCGTCTGACAGGTAATTCTGTGCGTCCTCTAGTGAGGGGGCCATCATGATCACCACGCCCCCGGTACGCGGTACTTTCGCGCCCGAGGTCAGGAAGCGCCCTTCGTCATAGGCGCGGCGGACAAATTCCATATGCGGCTCTAACACGGGCTGAATCTGTTCAAAGGGAACGGTATATTCAATATCCACGACGAAGATGGACCAGCCTTCTGGGATGATGCTCATGGGTTACTCCGGTCGGGTGCTTGCAGTGACATAATTCACGGACAGGTCACGGTCGGACACGGACCATTGCCATGAGATCGGATTGAACACGAAGCCTTTGCGATCCACCGGGGTCAGGCCAGCATTGGCGATAAGGGCATACAGTTCATCGGGCGTGATGAATTTATTCCATTCATGTGTTCCCTTGGGCAGCCAGCGCATCACATATTCCGCGCCGACAATCGCCATAGCAAAGGATTTTGGGTTCCTGTTGATCGTGGAGCAGATCATCAGCCCGCCGGGTTTCAACAGATCATGGCAGGCCGTGAGATAGGCCAGCGGGTCGGCCACATGTTCCACCACTTCCATGTTCAGCACCACGTCGAACTGTTCGCCATTGGCGGCCAGTTCTTCGGCGGTGATGTTGCGATAGTCGATCTGCAACCCGGATTGTTCGGCGTGAACCTGCGCCACGGGAATGTTGCCCGCCGCCGCATCGGCGCCAATCACCGTGGCGCCCAGCCGGGCCATCGGCTCAGACAAAAGCCCGCCGCCACAGCCGATATCCAGCAGGCGCAATCCCGTGAACGGTTCGGGTTGAGTCAGATCACGCCCGTACTGTCCGGCGATTTGCCGGGTGATATAATCCAGCCGACAGGGGTTCATCAGGTGCAGAGGTTTGAACTTGCCCTTGGGATCCCACCATTCCGCCGCCATCGCTTCGAATTTTGCGACTTCCGAGGGGTCAACCGTGGTCTGAGCGGTTTGCATTCTGCTCTCCATATGCTCTTTTGTGTTTGCATCCCTATATAGGACAATCATGGATAAATACTCGGGCCAAAAAAGCGCAGTTCACTATCTGCACCCGCCGATCGACCCGTTCGATCAGCGGATGCTGGATGTTGGCGACGGACACAAGATTTATCTGGAACAATCCGGCAATCCGCAGGGCGTGCCGGTGGTGGTGTTTCATGGCGGGCCGGGGGGCGGATGCAGCCCGGCGATGCGGCGCTATTTCGATCCGAATGTTTACCGGATCGTTCTGTTCGATCAGCGCGGCTGTGGCCGATCACGCCCCCATGCCAGCGTGGTTGATAATACGACATGGCATCTGGTGCGGGACATCGAACTGATCCGCGACACGTTGGAGATCGAGGATTGGATCGTTTTCGGCGGAAGCTGGGGGGCAACGCTGGCGCTGATCTATGCGCAGGAGCATCCCGACCGGGTTAGGGCGCTGATTCTGCGCGGGGTGTTTTTGGCGACTCAGGCGGAACTGGATTGGTTCTATGGCGGTGGGGCTGGCAAATTCTGGCCGGAAACATGGGCGCGATTTGCTGATTTGATCCCGTCAGAGGAACAGGGTGATTTCATTGCTGCCTATCACAAACGGTTGTTCAGCGGGGATATGCCGACGGAGATCAAATATGCCCGTGCGTGGGCATCGTGGGAAAATGCGCTGGCTTCGATCAGTTCCACGGGGCATGGCGGTGAAGCGCCGGGTGAATATGCGCGGGCGTTTTCGCGGCTGGAAAATCATTACTTCACCCACGGCGCTTTTCTGAAAGAAGATGGGCATATCCTGAACCGGATGGACCGGATTGCCCATATTCCCGGTGTGATCGTGCAGGGGCGCTATGACATGATCTGCCCCCCCGAAGGTGCATGGAAACTGGCGCGGCTGTGGCCGAATGCCGAACTGAGGATGATCCGAAATGCGGGCCATGCCCTAAGCGAACCGGGCATCAGCGCCGAATTGGTGCGGATCATGGACCGGATCGCAGAGCAGGGCGGATTGGGCTGAGTCAGCTTTTACTTGCAGACTCGGGATGAAAGCCCTATATCCCTGCTCAACAGCGGTGCGCTGGGGTGAAAATCCTGACGCTCCATCGGAAAATTCGACGGGCCGCTGGCCCGTTTTTTTGTGTCTGGACCAATATGACCAACGACCTGATAGCCAAAACCGCGATTGACCGTCGCCTGGCCGAGATCGTCGGCCCCGTGATTGAAGATATGGGGTTCGAACTGGTGCGCGTGCGCCTGATGGGGGGGAAGACCAACACCCTTCAGATCATGGCCGAACGTCCCGAAGGCGGGATCGAAGTTGATGAATGCGCTGAAATCAGCACCGCTGTTTCGGCTGTTCTGGATGTCGAAGACCCGCTGACCGATCAGTATATCCTTGAGGTGTCCAGCCCCGGTATTGACCGGCCTCTGACCCGGATGAAGGATTTCGAGACGTTCGAGGGCTACGAAGCCAAGCTTGAAACCGCCGATATGGTGGCCGGGCGCAAGCGCTTTAAGGGCGAACTGGCCGGGATCGAAGGCGACGAGGTTCTGATCAACATCGAAGAAGGTGGCGAAACCGTCACCGTGGGCCTGAACTTTGACTGGCTGGCCGATGCCAAGCTGGTGCTGACCGATGACCTGATCAAGGAGATGCTGCGCCAGCGAAAGGCGGCAGGCACCCTGAACGAAGACAATTTTGACGAGATCGAAACCGATACCGGTTCTCAGGAGGACTGAACTTATGGCAATCACCTCTGCAAACCAGCTTGAGCTGTTGCAAACCGCCGAAGCCGTCGCGCGCGAGAAGATGATCGACCCCGGTTTGGTGGTCGAAGCGATGGAAGAGTCGCTGGCCCGCGCCGCGAAATCCCGTTACGGCAGCGAAATGGACATTCGCGTGTCCATCGACCGTAAGACAGGCCGCGCCACCTTTACCCGTGTGCGCACCGTGGTCGAAGACGAAGAGCTGGAAAACTATCAGGCAGAGCTGACCGTTAAGCAGGCCAAGCAATACATGTCGGACCCGCAAGTGGGCGACACGTTTGTCGAAGAAATCCCGCCGGTGGAACTGGGCCGGATTGCCGCTCAATCCGCGAAGCAGGTGATTCTGCAAAAAGTGCGCGAGGCTGAACGCGATCGTCAGTATGCCGAATTCCAGGATCGTCAGGGGACGATCATCAACGGCACCGTGAAGCGCGAAGAATATGGCAACGTGATCGTGGATGTGGGCCGTGGCGAAGCGATCCTGCGTCGGAACGAAAAAATCGGCCGCGAGGCGTATCGCCCGAACGACCGTATCCGCTGCTACATCAAGGATGTGCGCCGCGAAGCCCGTGGCCCGCAGATTTTCCTGTCGCGGACCGCGCCGGAATTCATGGCGGAACTGTTCAAAATGGAAGTGCCGGAAATTTATGACGGCATCATCGAGATCAAGGCTGTGGCCCGTGATCCCGGTTCGCGTGCAAAGATTGCCGTGATTTCCTATGACGGGTCGATTGACCCGGTCGGTGCCTGTGTGGGTATGCGCGGCAGCCGTGTTCAGGCTGTTGTGAACGAATTGCAGGGTGAAAAGATCGACATTATCCCGTGGAACGAGGATATGCCGACCTTCCTCGTGAACGCGTTGCAGCCTGCCGAAGTCAGCAAGGTGGTTCTGGACGAAGACGCGGAGCGGATCGAGGTTGTGGTTCCTGACGAACAGCTTTCGCTGGCCATCGGTCGCCGTGGTCAGAACGTGCGTCTGGCCAGCCAGTTGACCAACCTGGATATCGACATCATGACCGAATCCGAGGACAGCGCGAAGCGTCAGAAAGAATTTGAAGAGCGCACCAAGCTGTTCATGGACGCGCTGGACGTGGACGAATTCTTTGCTCAGCTTCTGGTGGCCGAAGGCTTCACCAATCTGGAAGAAGTCGGGTATGTCGAGCTGGACGAACTGCTGACCATCGACGGTGTGGACGAAGATACCGCCAACGAATTGCAGGCCCGCGCCCGCGATGTGCTGGAGGCAGCCGCCACCGCTGCTATGGAACGTGCCCGCGAATTGGGGGTCGAAGACAGCCTGGTTGATTTCGAAGGCCTGACACCCCAAATGCTGGAAGCTTTGGCCGAAGATGGCGTGAAAACGCTGGAAGATTTCGCAACCTGTGCGGATTGGGAATTGGCTGGTGGCTGGACCACCGTCAACGGCGAACGCACCAAGGACGAAGGCCTGCTGGAGAAATTCGACGTTTCTCTGGAAGAGGCACAGGGCATGATCATGACCGCGCGGATTGCGTTGGGCTGGGTCGACCCGTCCGAGCTGGAAGCTGAAGACGACAGCGAAACCGAAGAAGAGGAAGGCGAAGCCTGATTTATCAGGGCTTTGGAAGGGCTTGACGCATGACGCGCGGCGGTAAAACAAAGCTTCGGGACGATGGGCCCGAGCGTAAATGCATCGCCACTGGCGAGGTTCAGCCCAAGTTTGGGCTGATCCGTTTCGTCGTTGGGCCGGATGGTCAGATTGTTCCTGATCTGGCAGAAAAGCTGCCGGGCCGGGGCATCTGGGTTTCTGCCGACCGGGCCGCGCTGGACAAAGCTGTTGCGAAGAACCTGTTCTCGCGTTCGGCCAAACAGCCGGTGCAGGTACCTGCGGATTTGTCTGCTCAGGTAGAACAGATGTTGGTGCGTCGCATTGTCGATCTGATCAGCCTGGCCCGCAAAGGCGGCGGTGCCGTGGCGGGTTACGAAAAGGTCAAAGACTGGCTGATGAAGGACTATGCCGAAGTGCTGGTACAGGCCAGCGACGGTTCTGGCCGGGGTAAGTCAAAGCTGAGTACACCCTATGGCGGGTCGTTCATCGGTTGGCTGACCGCGGATGAGCTGGGACAGGCATTTGGGCGACAAACTGTAATCCACGTTGCGCTAGGCGCTGGTGGTTTGACGCGACGTGTTGTAGAGGAAGCCGCAAGACTTAAAGGTTTGCGTGCTTCGGACGGCGGATCCGACCGCCGGAAAGGATAGAAGAGCCACATGAGCGATAACGACGGTAAAAAGACTTTGGGTGTCCGTGGAGGCCCCCGTGCGGGCAATGTGAAGCAAAGCTTCAGCCATGGCCGGACCAAAAACGTCGTGGTGGAAACCAAACGCAAACGCGTTGTGGTGCCCAAGCCTGGTGCGGCCAAATCCGGCGGCAGCGGCAACCCGGCGCTTGGTGACCCCTCGAAACGTCCGGCGGGGATTTCCGATGCGGAAATGGAACGCCGCCTGAAGGCGCTTCAGGCTGCAAAAGCCCGCGAGGTCGAAGAGGCCGCGCAGCGTGCTGCCGAAGAAAAAGCCCGCGAGGAAGAACGCGAACGCCGCCGCGCCGAGGCTGAAGCCAAGGAACGCGAAGAACGCGAACGCGAAGAGGCGCTGAAAGCCAAGCAGGAAGAAGAAGAGCGCAAAGCACGCGAAGCCGAGGAAGCCGCAAAACGCGCGGCTGCCGAAGCGGCCGCCGCTGCCAGCGCCCCTGCTGCGGAAGACAAGGCAGCCCGCAAGCCTAAGGAAAAAGAGGCCCCGGCCCCCGTTGCGCGTGGACCGCGCGGCAAAGAACGCGAAGCCGAACAGGATCGCAGTGGGCGTGGCAAAGGCCGCGACGATGGTCGCCGGTCCGGTAAACTGACCCTGAATCAGGCGCTTTCGGGCGGCGAAGGCGGGCGTCAGAAATCCATGGCGGCGATGAAGCGCAAACAGGAACGCGCCCGTCAGAAAGCCATGGGATCGCAAGAACGCGAAAAGATCGTGCGTGATGTGCAGGTGCCTGAAACTATCGTGGTTTCGGAACTGGCAAACCGTATGGCCGAACGTGTGGCGGATGTGGTCAAGGCCCTGATGAAAATGGGCATGATGGTCACGCAAAACCAGCCCATTGATGCCGACACCGCCGAGCTGATCGTGGAAGAATTCGGCCACCGCATCCAGCGCGTTTCCGACGCGGACGTGGAGGACGTGATCGCAGGTGTTGAAGACAGCGAAGCTGACCTGCAATCGCGCCCGCCTGTGATCACCATCATGGGCCACGTTGACCACGGGAAAACCTCGTTGTTGGATTCGATCCGTAACGCGAACGTAACCGCTGGCGAAGCGGGCGGGATCACACAGCATATCGGCGCCTATCAGGTGAAAACCGAAAGCGGCGCTGTGCTGACCTTCTTGGATACGCCGGGTCACGCGGCCTTTACTTCGATGCGGTCGCGCGGTGCGCAGGTTACGGACATCGTGGTTCTGGTTGTGGCTGCGGACGATTCCGTGATGCCGCAGACGATCGAGGCGATCAACCACTCCAAGGCCGCTGGCGTGCCGATGATTGTGGCGATCAACAAATGCGATAAACCTGCCGCCGATCCGATGAAGGTGCGGACTGAACTGCTTCAGCATGAAGTGGTCGTCGAAGCCATGTCGGGCGAAGTGCAGGATGTCGAAGTGTCTGCCAAGACGGGCAAAGGTCTGGATGAACTGCTGGAAGCCATCGCGCTGCAAGCCGAAATTCTGGAACTGAAAGCCAACCCTGACCGTGCCGCCGAAGGTGCCGTGATCGAAGCCCAGCTTGACGTTGGCCGCGGTCCGGTTGCGACGGTTCTGGTTCAGAAAGGCACGTTGCGTCAGGGCGATATTTTCGTTGTCGGTGAACAGTGGGGTAAAGTCCGCGCATTGGTTGATGACAAGGGTGAACGCGTTGCCGAAGCTGGCCCGTCCGTCCCGGTCGAGGTGCTGGGCCTGAACGGAACCCCCGAAGCGGGCGATGTTCTGAACGTTGTGGAAACCGAAGCGCAAGCCCGCGAGATCGCCGAGTATCGCTCGAATCTGGCGAAAGAAAAACGCGCGGCGGCTGGTGCAGCGACCACGCTGGAACAGTTGATGCAGAAGGCCAAAGACGACAAGAACGTGGCCGAACTGCCCATTCTGGTCAAAGCGGATGTGCAAGGGTCTGCCGAAGCCATCGTTCAGGCGATGGAAAAGATCGGCAACGACGAAGTGCGCGTGCGCGTCCTGCACTATGGTGTGGGTGCGATTACCGATACCGATGTGGGGCTGGCCGAAGCATCCGGTGCGCCGATCATGGGCTTCAACGTTCGTGCCAATGCCTCGGCCCGGAACACGGCCAACCAGAAAGGCGTGGAAATCCGTTACTATTCGGTGATCTACGATCTGGTGGACGATGTGAAAGCTGCGGCGTCGGGCCTGCTGTCGAACGAAATCCGCGAAAACTTCATCGGTTATGCCGAAATCAAAGAAGTGTTCAAGGTTTCCGGCGTTGGCAAGGTTGCGGGCTGTATCGTCACCGAAGGCGTTGCACGCCGTTCGGCTGGGGTGCGTCTGCTGCGTGACAACGTGGTGATCCACGAAGGCACCCTGAAAACGCTGAAACGCTTCAAAGACGAAGTGAAAGAAGTCCAGTCCGGTCAGGAATGCGGTATGGCCTTTGAGAATTACGATGATGTCCGTCAGGGCGATGTCATCGAGATTTTCGAGCGCGAAGAGGTGGAACGTCAGCTTACCTGACGTTCGCCAACAGCCTGAAACAGAAAAAGGGACGGTTTGCACCGTCCCTTTTTTCTTTTTGTGATGGTCTTGAAGGGTTACGCCGCCTTATTCGGGACCGGCATACCAGCAAATTCGCGGTCACCGACACGAACCAGGATTCTTCCATCAGGAAGCCCACGGACGAACGTACCTTGGACGGAAACACAGCTTCCGATCACGATCGTTCTAAGCAAGTCAAATCCTCCCCAAGCGATGTTGACATGCTTAAAGTTTAGCGTAGCGCGGTTAACAAAACCTACAAAAAAATGAAATCTGACACGGAAAATATACCAATGATATGACAAAAAAACCAAAGATGGTGTCGGTATCAGAAGTTTTTCACATTTGACCAATATTTAGGCTTTTGGTCAGAGCAGTTCCCTTAATATGGGGATTAATGGAATGTCAGCGGGCGGCATCGGGTAGCTTGATAAATCCCGCGCATGTACCCATTTCAGGGTTTGGCCTTCGCGGGGGGCTGGGATTCCTTCCCATTTGCGGCAGGCGAACAGCGGCATCAACAGGTGGAAATCGTCATAGCTGTGCGAGGCAAAGCTGAGCGGCGCCAGACAGCTTGACCATGTGTTGATGCCGAGTTCTTCTTGCAATTCCCGGATCAGGGCGTGTTCCGGGGTTTCCCCCGGTTCAACCTTGCCGCCCGGAAATTCCCAAAGCCCCGCCAGTGATTTGCCAGCGGGGCGTTGGGCCAACAGCACCCGCCCATCCACGTCGATCAACGCCACGGCTGATACGAGTACCATTTTCATGTGCTGCTCCTTAGGACCGATAGTCAGCGTTGATTGCGATATAGCCGTGGGTCAGGTCGCAGGTCCAAACTGTGGATGCGCCATCGCCCAAACCAATATCAACGTTGATGGTCAGATATTGGCCTTTCATATAGGCCGCGCCCTGCTCTTCCTTGTAGGTGGGGGAAACCCAGCCTTTTTCGGCCACCAGAATATCGCCAAAGCTGATGCTCAGCAGGTCACGATCCGCGGCTGCCCCGGATTTGCCAATCGCCATGACAACCCGGCCCCAGTTGGGATCTTCGCCTGCAATGGCGGTCTTGATCAGGGGGGAATTGGCAATCGCCATCGCATGTGTGCGGGCGTCTGCGTCATTGGCCGCGCCAGTCACGTTTACTTCGACGAATTTGGTCGCGCCTTCGCCGTCGCGTACTACCTGATGCGCCAGATCCAGCATGACGCCATGCAGGGCGTGTTCAAATTCGGTATTGCCATCAACATTGGCCCCGGATGCACCCGTGGCTGCCAGCAGCAAGGTGTCCGAGGTCGACGTGTCGCTGTCCACCGTGATGCTGTTAAAGGTCACATCGGTCAGCTTGCTCAGCAGTTTTTGAAGCTTCGCCTGATCCGCCTGCGCATCGGTAAAGATATAGACCAGCATCGTCGCCATATCGGGCGCGATCATGCCCGAACCTTTGGCGATCCCGGCGATTTTCACCGTTTTCCCGTCCACCTGAATTTCGGCACTGGACCCTTTGGCAAAGGTGTCCGTGGTCATGATGGCGCGGGCGGCTTCTTCGATGCCATCCGCGTGCAGGTTGGTTTTCAGCTCTGCCAGTTTGGCGGTGATCCGGTCATGCGGCAGCGGTTCACCGATTACCCCGGTCGAGGATGAAAACACACGGTTTTCCTCAATCTCCAGCGTTTGGGCCACGGCTGCGGTGATGGCATGAACCGATTCAGCGCCGTTTTTGCCGGTAAAGGCATTGGAATTGCCCGAATTCACGATGATCGCGGCAGGGCCATCGGCGGCTTGGCCGATTTTGTCCTGACAATCCAGAACCGCGGCTGACCGGGTTGCCGACCGGGTGAACACCCCGGCCATTGCAGTTCCAGCACTCAGCAGAGCCAGCATCACATCGGTGCGCCCGGCATATCGGACACCGGCCTGCGTGGCGGCGAATTGCACGCCCTCAATCACCGGAAGATCAGGAAAGGCCGCAGGGGCCAAAGGCGAAACGGCAAGGGATTTGCCCATGATCAGTTCTCCAGAAGGATGTCGATATTCTTGATCAATGCCGGGTCCAGGCCTTCTGCGCCAGCTTTATCAATCTTGGCGTTTGCAGTCAGTTCCTCGATCCGAACGGTGATGGCATCGCGTTCTACTTCGGCTTCTATGTCGGCGCGCACTTCGTCCAGCGTCGGGGCGGCCTTGTCGCGGCTTTCGTTCAGCTTGATCACATGCCAGCCGAATTGAGTTTGCACAGGTTCGGAAACTGCGCCGACCTCCATCGCCATTACGGCATCTTCAAAGGGCTTTACCATCTGACCCGCGCCGAACCATCCCAGTTCACCGCCGTTCGGACCGGACGGGCCGGTGGATTTTGCCTTGGCCAGTTCCGCGAAATCGGCACCGTTCTTCAGTTCTTCGATCAGGGCTTTCGCCTCATCCTCGGTTTCCACCAGAATATGCGAGGCGTTATATTCCTTGCCTGCGCTGACATCGGCGTATTTCGCGTCAAAGGCGGCTTTCACGGCCTCTTCGGTCACGGCGGCATCGGCGGCAAGCTGCAACACTTCGCCCGCTTTCAAGGCGCGGCGTTCGTTTTCCAGCGACAGGCGCACCAGTGCGGAATCTTCCTGTGGCCCGGCTTGCATCAGTAGGGTTTGCTGAATGATCTGGTCCAGAATGCCGGTGAACAACATTTCAGGCGGCAGGGTCTGATACTGTTGCGGCAGGTTCTGTTGCACAAGGATCATGTGGCCCAGCGTGATGTTTGTACCGTTGACGGTGGCCACAACGGTATCGGCGTTGGGGGTCTCATCTGCGATAGCGGGCAGCGACAGACACAGGGAAAGAGCCGCGCCATACAGAAAAGTGAGACGTTTTGACATAAGTTTTGTCCTTTGCTTGCTGCGCCAAGGGCGCCAACGTTGACACTGCACCAGCCGCCCCTTACATCGCCTTGAGGCCTCTGGAGTGCTAGGTTTCCATGACGTTGTAGGCGCTGTGGTTTCGGCGGGCAAGCAGATGCCATGCACGATGATGTCAACGACCGGATCGGAAAAAATATGCTGGGTTTGGGAACTATCGCCAAGAAGGTCTTCGGAACGCCGAACGACCGCAAGGTAAAGGCGACGCGCCCGTTGGTGGAAAAGATCAACGCACTGGAACCGCAATTTGAACAGCTTTCCGATGACGGCCTGATCGCCAAGACCGAAGAATTCAGAAAACGCGTGGCCGATGGCGAAAATCTGGATGCGCTTTTGCCCGAAGCATTCGCCAACTGCCGCGAGGCCGCGAAACGGGCGCTGGGGCTGCGGGCGTTTGATACGCAGCTTATGGGCGGCATCTTCCTGCATCAGGGCAACATTGCGGAAATGAAAACCGGCGAAGGTAAAACGCTGGTGGCCACGTTCCCCGCCTATCTGAACGCATTGACCGGCAAGGGCGTGCATATCGTTACCGTGAACGATTATCTGGCCCGCCGTGACGCCGAATGGATGAGCAAAGTTTACGCCGCCTTGGGCATGACCACCGGCGTTGTCTATCCGCAGCAACCCGAACCTGAAAAGAAACAGGCTTATCGCTGTGATGTGACCTATGCCACGAACAACGAACTGGGCTTCGATTATCTGCGTGATAACATGAAAATGGAACTGTCCGACATGAACCAGCGCGGACACCATTACGCAATCGTGGACGAGGTTGACTCGATCCTGATTGACGAAGCGCGAACCCCGCTGATCATTTCCGGCCCGGCACAGGACCGTTCCGAACTGTATGTGGCGCTGGACAAGCTGATCCCCGAACTGACCGAGTCGCATTATGCGCTGGACGAAAAAACCCGGAACGTGACCTATACCGACGAAGGGAACGAATTTCTGGAACAGCGCCTGCACGAAATGGACCTGCTGCCCGAAGGCCAGACGCTGTATGACCCGGAAAGCACCACCATCGTTCACCATGTCAATCAGGGCTTGCGCGCGCATAAGCTGTTCACCCGCGACAAGGATTACATCGTCCGCGATGGCGAAATCGTGCTGATTGATGAATTTACGGGCCGGATGATGGCGGGCCGCCGTCTGTCCGACGGTCTGCATCAGGCGATCGAGGCCAAAGAAGGTTGCAACATCCAGCCGGAAAACGTGACGCTGGCGCAGGTGACGTTCCAGAACTATTTCCGCCTGTACGAAAAACTGGGCGGCATGACCGGCACCGCCGCGACCGAAGCGGACGAATTTCAGGAAATCTACAGCTTGGGTGTGGTCGAAGTGCCGACCAACCGCCCGATTGCACGGGTTGATGACGATGACGCCGTGTATCGCACTGCAAAAGAAAAATACGAGGCGATTGTTGAAACCATCAAGGAAGCGAATGCCAAAGGGCAGCCGATTCTGGTGGGGACAACCTCGATCGAAAAATCTGAATTCCTTAGCCATCTGCTGACGCAGGCTGGGGTGAAGCACAATGTTCTGAATGCCCGCCAGCACGAGCAAGAAGCGCAGATCGTGGCCGATGCCGGGAAGCTGGGGGCCGTGACCATCGCCACCAATATGGCGGGCCGTGGGACGGACATCAAACTGGGCGGCAATGTGGAATTCAAGGTGATGGAAGCCATCGCCGCGAACCCTGAAACCCACCCCGACCAGATTCGCGCCGACATCGACGAACAGCACAAAGCCGATGAAGAAGCGGTCAAAGCCGCTGGCGGCCTGTTCGTTCTGGCGACCGAACGCCATGAATCGCGCCGGATTGATAACCAGCTTCGGGGCCGTTCGGGCCGTCAGGGCGATCCGGGGCGTTCGTCTTTCTTCTTGTCGCTGGAAGATGACCTGATGCGCATTTTCGGGTCCGAAAAGCTGGACAAGGTGCTGTCGACCTTGGGTATGAAAGAAGGCGAAGCCATCGTTCACCCGTGGGTCAACAAATCGCTGGAACGCGCCCAAGGTAAGGTAGAAGGCCGCAACTTTGACATTCGGAAACACCTGCTGAAATTCGACGATGTGATGAACGAACAGCGCAAGGTGATCTTCAAGCAGCGCTTGGAAATCATGGAAGCCGCTGATTTGTCCGAAATCATTGGCGATATGCGGCACGAGGTCATTGGCGATCTGGTGGACGAATTCATGCCACCAAAAAGCTATGCCGATCAGTGGAACGTGCAGGGGCTTTATGCTGCGCTGTTGGAAAAGCTGAATCTGGATGTGCCGGTGATCGACTGGGCCGCCGAAGAAGGTGTGGACGGTGAAGAAATCATCGAACGCATTGCCGATGCCGCGGACGAGCAGATGACCGAAAAGGCCGAAGCTTTTGGCGCGGAAAACATGCGGATGATCGAAAAGCAGCTTTTGCTTCAGACGATTGATGCAAAATGGCGGGAACATTTGCTGACGCTGGAACACCTGCGGTCTGTCGTTGGGTTCCGTGGCTATGCGCAGCGCGATCCGCTGAACGAATACAAAACCGAAGCGTTCCAACTGTTTGAAAACATGCTGAACAGCCTGCGCGAGGATGTCAGTCAGAAGCTGGGCCAGATCCGTCCGCTGACGGACGAAGAACAACAGCAGATGATCGCCCAGATGGCGGCCCAACAAGCTGCGGTTCAGCAGGCTGCCGCCCCCGAAGCCCCGCAAGGCGAAGCCAAGGAAGGGTTCGACGAAAACGATCCCTCGACCTGGGGTAATCCTGCCCGGAACGAGGCCTGCCCCTGCGGGTCTGGTAAGAAGTTCAAACACTGCCACGGTCGTCTGGCCTGATCTGACGGGGAACCTATTCGGGCGCAGAATGGTCCGAATGGTTCCCCTGATGCGCCACAAGTGCGCCATGTTTGACTGACAGATTGCCTGTAACCTGAACGGGTCGGAGGCAATCATGATCAGCAAAAGAGCATCCAGTATCGCATTGATGGTAGGCACCGTCGGTCTTGCGCTTGGCTCGGGCTATTTCATGGAAAACAGTGCGCCCACCATGTCGCGCCACGTGAAACCAGCGCCTATTCAGGTGGCGGAAATCCCGGCGGGGTCTGCGGCACAGGATATGGGATTGGCCAAGCTTGAATTCACCGCCTCTCCCTTGCCGGAAATTCCCGCGGATATTTTTCAGGAATTGAACATGCCTGCACATGGCGCGACCCGTGCCGCTGTGACAGAGCAGGAAATTCGCGTCCCTGAAGCCGTTCCGTCAAAAGGCGGCTTCGATTGCGCGGTTGATATGACGGCGCAGGTCAGCGTGGCCGCGATGGTGAATATCGAACTACATGCCAGTTGCCTGCCCGATACGCGGGTCACGTTGCACCATAACGGGGTGATGATTTCCGAAGTCACTGACGCACGGGGCGAATTATTCGTGACCATGCCCGCGCTGACGGAAAAGGCGGTGTTCATTGCCGATCTGGGGCGTGGCAAAGGCGCAACCGCAATTGTCGATGTGCCATCGTTGCAATTCTATGATCGGGCGGTGGTGCAATGGCAGGGGGATGCCGGGATCAATCTGCACGCGCTGGAATTTGGTGCAGGCTTTGGCGAAGATGGGCACATCTGGGCGGAACAGATTGGTTCACTGGAAAAAACGGTGCGGGGCGAAGGCGGTTTTATGACCCAAATGGGCGATCCTGATCTGTCCGAAAGCCTACAGGCGCAGGTCTATACCTTCCCGTCTGGTACAGCATCGCGCAGCGGTGACATTCGGTTGGAAATTGACGCCGAAGTGACGACAGCCAATTGCGGCCGCGACATCAGCGCGCAGTCCATGCAGGTTTCCGAAGCAGGGCAGCCACATGTGCAAGAATTACAGCTTTCCATGCCCGATTGTGACGCTGTTGGAGAGTTTCTTGTGTTGAAAAACGTGCTGGAAGACCTGAAAATCGCATCCAAGTGATTTGATGACAGGTCAGGATATATTTCATGAAACCGGCCCGTGCGGTGATCTTCGCCGCACTTTTTCTTTTGGGATTTATTTCCAGCGCTAACGCGCAGGATGTGACTTTGATTTCGCCGGACAATCAGGTGGAAATCAACGGCACCCTGTTGGGGTTTGACGGCGAATTTTACCGCGTCGATACGATTTATGGCGAATTGACGGTGGATGGCTCTGGGGTACGCTGCGAAGGTCCGGCGTGTCCCAATTTGGAAGATTTCGTCGCAGAACTGGCCATTTCCGGCGAAGCCTCGGTCGGGGCTGTTCTGTTGCCCGCGCTGATCGAATCCTTTGCCCAACGCGCGGGGTTGCGGGTGCGGCGCGAAGAACTGTCGATGACCGAAACACGGTTCGAACTGTCGCAGCGTAGCAGCGGTAAGGTGACGGGCCTGTTCACGGTTCGCGCTACCAATACAGACGAAGGCTTTGCCGATCTTTTGGCGAACGAGGCTGACATTGTCATGTCCCTGCGCGAAGTCCGTGAAAATGAAGCGCGACTGGCGCAAGAGGCCGGTTTGGGCGATCTGAAAGGTTCGGGCCGCAGCCGAGTTCTGGCGCTGGATGCGTTTGTGCCAATCGTGGCGCAGGACAACCCGTTGCGCAGTATCACGACATCGCAATTGTCCCGAATTTTTGCCGGAAAATTGCGCAATTGGAGCGACCTTGGCGGGCCGGATGCGCCAATCACTGTGCATTTGCGTGATGGAAAATCGGGCTTGGGGCAGGCGGCGGTGGATCGGTTGCTGGCGCCAGTGGGGGCCAATCTGGTGCCGGGGGCGAAAACCTATCGCAATAACCGCGATCTGGCGACGGCGGTGCAGGGCGATCCGTTTGGCATTGGCCTGTCCAACGAATCGGAAACTGGCGATGCGCGCGCGGTGCCGCTGAGCGGAAATTGCGGTTTTATTCTGTCCGCAGAACGCAAGACGGTGAAAACCGAAGATTACCCGCTGACCGCCCCTATTTTCCTGTATCTGCCCGCACGGCGATTGCCGAAGCTGGCGCGGGATTTCCTGACCTTCACGCGTGGGACGCAGGCGCAGTTGGTGATCCGTCGTGCGGGGTATACCGATCAGGCGCCGGAACTGGTGCCAATTGATGTGCAGGGCAATCGTTTTGCCAATGCGATTGCGCAAGCGGGCGAAGAGGTGACGCTGGACGATTTGCAGCGCATGGCGTCCGTGTTGATGCCAATGAAGCGCCTGACGACCACCTTCCGGTTCGAGGTTGGGTCGGCGCGGTTGGATGCGCAATCGCGATCCAATGTCGAACAACTGGCCCTGTCGCTGGAGGCAGGGCAATATGATACGCATCGGTTGGTTTTCGTGGGGTTCAGCGATGGCGAAGGCCCGGCCAAGGCTAATCTGGCGATTGCGCAGCGGCGGGCCGAAGCCGTCCGCGAGGCGGTGATTGCCGCAGCTGAGACTGCAAACTTTGAACGGCTGAAACTGGATGTCGATGCTTTTGGCGAAGCGATGCCGATGGCCTGCGATGACAGCGCGTGGGGGCGGCAGGTGAATCGCCGGGTCGAAGTATGGGTGCAGCATTCAGAGTAGCCCCTGCGACCGAAAACTAATTTCGCGGGATCGACCGATAATCAGGTGATCGTGCAGGGTGATATTCATCGTCTGGCACGCCAGATGGATTTGTTCTGTCATGGAAATGTCTGACTCGGATGGCGTGGGGTCGCCTGACGGATGGTTATGCACCAGAATCAGCGCCGATGCGTTCAGTTCAAGCGCCCGTTTGATCACCTCGCGCGGGTAGACGGGAACGTGATCCACCGTGCCCTGGGCCTGTTCTTCGTCCGCGATCAGCGTGTTTTTGCGATCCAGAAACAGAATGCGGAATTGTTCGGTTTCCCGATGTGCCATCGACGTGTGGCAATAATCCAGCAGCGAATCCCAACTGGAAATGACGTGTCGCCGCAGCACACGGGCGCGGGCCAGACGGTGAGCTGCGGCTTCGACCACTTTCAATTCGCAGATCACCGCGTCGCCAATTCCCGCGACTTCGGACAGGCGGGCGGCGGGGGCGGAAATTACGCCGTTGAAATCCCCGAACCTGTCCAGCAGGGCGCGGGCCAGCGGTTTGACATCGCGACGCGGAATGGCGCGGAATAACACCAATTCCAGTAGTTCGTAATCCGGCAGTGCCTGCGCCCCGCCCGCCATGAACCGATCCCGCAACCGTTTCCGGTGGTCGCGGATATAGGACGGTTGCTGCCCATCTGTCGCCGCCACCTCGTCCGGGGCGGGATCAATGGAAAACAGTGTGGGCATTTCCTGAAATGAAGAGCGGAGCCGTGACATGTGCCAAGGCTCCGCCGATTCGCTTTAGAAATGGTTAACGCGCGTCTGGCGTCAGCTTTTCATGCTGTCCCAGAACCCTTTGACCTTGCGGAAAAAGGTGGAACTTTCCGGGTTGTTGTCATCGCTCAGCTTCTCGAATTCGCGCAGCAATTCCTTCTGCTTTGAACTCAGGTTTACGGGTGTTTCCACCGCCAATTCGATGAACATATCGCCGCTGCCACCACCACGCAGGGCGGGCATCCCTTTGCCGCGCAGGCGCATCTGACGGCCCGATTGGCTGCCGGATGGGATTTTCACGCGCGACCGGCCACCGTCGATGGTGGGAACTTCGATATCCCCCCCAAGCGCTGCGGTGGTCATGCTGACCGGGACGCGGCAGAACAGGTTGGTTTCTTCGCGCTCGAACAGCTCGTGCCGGGCCACTTCGATAAAGATGTACAGATCGCCGGACGGACCGCCGCGCAGCCCAGCTTCGCCCTCGCCGGACAGGCGAATGCGGGTGCCGGTTTCCACGCCTGCCGGGATGTTCAC
The DNA here is from genome assembly GCF_900182725.1 of Thalassovita litoralis. Taxonomy (GTDB): domain Bacteria; phylum Pseudomonadota; class Alphaproteobacteria; order Rhodobacterales; family Rhodobacteraceae; genus Thalassobius; species Thalassobius litoralis. The sequence continues at coordinate 390,082 of NZ_FXTO01000001.1, read as the reverse complement.
GCTAAGCGCACGATCCTTCTGCACGCGACCATGACCACCGCAGGCCTTGCAGGGGTTCTTGATGATCTGGCCCATGCCCGAACAGGTCGGACAGGTGCGTTCCACCGTAAAGAAACCCTGCTGCGCGCGTACCTTGCCCATGCCTGAACAGGTCGGGCATGTTGTTGGTTCGCCGCCGCCTTCTGCGCCAGACCCGTCACAGGCCGTACAGGCGACGGAACTTGGCACGTTGATGGTTTTCTGGATGCCAGAAAATGCCTCTTCCAGCGTGACGCGCAGATTATACCGCAGGTCTGCCCCACGGGTGGCCCGTTGGCGGCCACCGCCGCCGCGCCCGCCCATGAAGTCGCCGAACAGGTCGTCGAACACATCCGAAAACGCGCTGGAAAAATCGCCTTGGCCGCCGCGGAAGCCACCGCCGGGATGACCGCCGCCCATGCCCCCTTCGAATGCTGCGTGACCGTAGCGGTCATAAGCGGCCTTCTTGTCGGGATCTTTCAGGCAGTCATAGGCTTCGTTGACTTCCTTGAACTGGGATTCGGCATCGGGGTTGTCGGCGTTCCGGTCTGGGTGCAGTTCCTTGGCCTTCTTGCGATAGGCCTTCTTGATCTCGTCGGCAGAGGCACCCTTTGATGTGCCAAGCACATCGTAATAATCACGTTTTGACATTGGGTATTCCCCTTTCAGGAACGAAAAAAAGGGCCGGTCCGGTCAGGACCGGCCCCTATCTGGTTCCGACGGGCGCTTAGTTGCGCTTGTCTTCGCCGAGGTCCTCGAAATCGGCGTCCACGATGTCGTCATCGCCACGTCCGGCTTCGTCTGCCGCTACGGGTTCGTCGTCGCCGTCCTGGCTGGCCTTATAGATCGCTTCGCCCAGCTTCATTGCGGCTTCGGTGACGTTCTGGATACCCGACTTGATCTTGTCGGCGGTTACACCGTCTTTTTCCAGATCGTCCTTCAGTGCGGCAATGGCCAGTTCGATGGCTTCGATGGTGGTCGGGTCAACCTTATCACCATGTTCTTCCATCGACTTCTCGGTCGAATGGATCAGGCTTTCGGCTTGGTTCTTCGATTCGATCAGTTCGCGGCGCGCCTTATCGGCTTCGGCATTGTCTTCGGCGTCTTTGACCATCTTTTCGATGTCATCATCCGACAACCCGCCCGAGGCCTGAATGGTGATCTGCTGTTCCTTGCCGGTGCCTTTGTCCTTGGCGCCGACAGACACGATGCCGTTGGCGTCAATGTCAAAGGTCACTTCGATCTGGGGCATACCGCGCGGGGCTGGCGGGATGTTTTCCAGATTGAACTGGCCCAGCAGCTTGTTATCGGCTGCCATTTCACGTTCGCCTTGGAACACACGGATGGTCACGGCCGACTGGTTGTCCTCGGCGGTCGAGAAGACCTGCGATTTCTTGGTCGGGATCGTGGTGTTGCGGTCGATCAGGCGGGTGAACACGCCACCCAGCGTTTCAATACCCAGCGACAGCGGCGTTACGTCCAGCAGAACCACGTCTTTCACGTCGCCTTGCAGAACACCGGCCTGAATGGCGGCACCCATCGCAACCACTTCGTCCGGGTTCACACCTTTGTGCGGCTCTTTCCCGAAGAATTTGGTGACTTCCGCGATCACTTTGGGCATCCGGGTCATACCGCCGACCAGAACAACCTCGTCAATGTCGCCAGTGGTCAGACCAGCGTCTTTCAGAGCTGCCTGACAGGGCTTCAGCGATGCTTTGATCAGGTCGCCCACCAGCGATTCCAGCTTCGCACGGGTCAGTTTCAGAACCATGTGCAGCGGCGCACCCGATTTCGGGTCCATCGCGATGAACGGCTGGTTGATTTCGGTCTGCTGGCTGGACGACAGTTCGATCTTGGCTTTTTCAGCAGCTTCTTTCAGACGCTGAAGGGCCATTTTGTCTTTGGTCAGATCGACGCCGTGTTCTTTTTTGAACTCATCCGCCAGATAGTTGACGATGCGCATGTCGAAATCTTCACCACCCAAGAAGGTGTCGCCGTTGGTCGATTTCACTTCGAACAGGCCGTCGTCGATTTCCAGAATGGTCACGTCGAACGTACCGCCACCAAGGTCATAAACCGCGATGGTGTGGGTGTCTTCTTTGTCCAAGCCATAGGCCAGCGCCGCAGCGGTCGGTTCGTTGATGATCCGCAGCACTTCCAGACCGGCGATTTTACCGGCGTCTTTGGTGGCCTGACGCTGGGCGTCGTTGAAATAGGCAGGAACCGTAATCACCGCCTGGGTCACTTCTTCGCCCAGATAGGATTCAGCGGTTTCTTTCATCTTGCCCAGAATAAAGGCCGAGATTTGCGACGGGCTGTATTTTTCGCCACGGGCTTCGACCCATGCGTCGCCGTTGCCGCCAGCGATCACGTTGAACGGCATGTTTTTCTTGTCTTTGGCCAGATATTCATCATCTGCGCGGCGGCCAATCAGACGTTTTACACCGAACACGGTGTTGGTGGCGTTGGTCACGGCCTGACGTTTCGCGGCCTGACCGACCAGACGTTCGTCATCTGTGAACGCCACGATCGAAGGGGTCGTGCGCGCCCCTTCCGAGTTTTCGATTACCTTGGGCTGCGAACCGTCCATGATGGCGACGCAGCTGTTGGTGGTACCAAGGTCAATACCAATGACTTTACCCATGTTTTCGATCCCTTCTTATTCAAGGCGATGACACGAGACTTAGACCCGTTTTGGCATCCCGTCCCGATCTGTTAGCGGCGTTCCGGCTTGGGTTCACCGCGCTTCCCGGCGTATATAAGGAGGGGTTTTAAACCCTGCAAGCACCGCAACGCGACGTATATCAGGATTCCGATTTAAATTGCTGCGAAACGGCTGAATTTGCGGGAAAGAGGGGCGATTATGCAGGAAATATCGGTTAGGGGTTTCAAAATTCTGCGCGGATTGTTGGCTCCGGATGCGCAGACCGCGCTGGTTGATGGCTTGCGGCAGGTGATCCGCGCAGCGCCATTGTTTTCACCTTTGACACCTTATGGAAAACCCATGACGGTGCGCATGACCTCGGCCGGGAAATACGGCTGGTATGCGGATCGCCGGGGCTATCGTTATGAAACGCACCACCCGGCGGGCGGTGCATGGCCCCCCATCCCATCCACGGTTCTGAGCCTGTGGCGGCAATTGGTCAGTCAGGAACGTGGCCCGGATTGCTGCCTGATCAATTTTTATGGGGAAGGCGCCAGAATGGGGATGCATCAGGACCGGGACGAGGCGGATTTTACATGGCCGGTTCTGTCTGTGTCACTGGGCGATGATGGGCTGTTTCGGATGGGGAATGCCACGCGCGGCGGCACAACAGAAAGCATCTGGTTGCAGTCGGGGGATGTGGTGGTGATGGGCGGCGCTGCCCGGCTGACCTATCACGGGGTGGATCGTATCCGTTTTGGATCGTCCAGCCTGCTGCCCAAGGGCGGGAGGATTAATCTGACCTGCCGGGTTGTTGACTGATGGCTGATTTTATCCCCGGACGGTATCCGTGATTTGGAAACTTTGATGCACAATCCGGGACTGATCCGCTGCGGCTGTGCGAATCAGCGCCGTGCGCTCCAGCTTACAGAAGAATGTTTGCGGGTATAGAATTCACCCATCAGGCCAATCATCAGGAACACAAGCCCGAAATAAAACGGGTACATAGTGGACGTATAGCGCGGCACATAGTTGATAAAGACGTAGCCGCGGGATTGGTCGATGCAGTGGAACAGTGGGTTCCAGCTAAACATATTCAACATGAAAGTGGGTAAGGAATTCGCCACGAACATCTTGCCGGATGCGATCATATTCGCGCGCTGATACACCATCGTAATAATGCGAACCGGCGTTGGAAACCACGGTTTCGCCGCCAGCAAAACCATCCCGATTCCAAGCCCGGAAAACCACGCCAGAAGTACCATCCCAAAGGCATTTACTGGTTGTTCAATGGTGAAATGCTGGAAGCCCACATAGTAAACAAACAAGATCACAGCCAAGGAAAGAACCTGAATATACAACGCACTAAGCGCCGCCGAGGCAATTGCGATCACTGTATTCATGGGGGCGTGCAGCATCATCGGCGATGTCGGCCCTTCGGATCCTACAACTGCACCGATGGTTTTAATCTGCGTCATATATAGGAACACGCCTGACATCAGATACAGCAGGAAATCCCCACGGATTGCGGTTTTACGCAGGCCCAGCACGGAAAACATGACATAGAAGGCCATCACGAAAATGATGACCTGCAACATGTTCATGAACAGCGACATGAAAGCATTGCCGTGCGTTTTGCGGATTTTCCGCGCTACGGAATGATAGATCAACTCGGCAATCGTCAGTGCCGATCCGACATGAGATGTACGCCTGCGCTGTTGGAACATGACCTTACCAATCTGCCGCTCAATGGGGAAACTATGCACGGAATTCTTGCTGTTCCGTTAGCGGGTGATCATAAAAGGAAGCATCTGAATAATCAATAAAACCTGCTTTGGACGATGGCATGAGGCTGAATATTCCAGCAATTTGTTGGGGAAGATCATGAAGCAACTGCCCGTCAGCGTGGTTGTGGTCAGCCGGGGCAGGCCAGACAGTTTGCGATTGTGCCTGATCGGATTGGCGCGGCTACATCATCGGAATTACGAAGTGATCGTCGTGGCGGACCCCGAAGGGATTGCCGCTGCCGAACGATTGCCCTTTGCCCCGCATTTGCGGCTGGTTCCGTTTGATTGCGCCAATATTTCTGAGGCGCGCAATGTTGGGATTTCCGTGGCGGGTGGGGACATCGTGGCATTTATCGACGATGACGCCGTACCGGAACCTGCATGGCTGGGTCATCTGGAGGCTGCGTTTCATGATCCGCAGGTCGCGGCGGCCGGGGGCTTTGTGATCGGGCGCAATGGGATTTCGTGGCAATGGACAGCCCGTAGCGTGGGGCCGGATGGAATTGCGCAGCCATTGCAGGTGGATCAGGATCGCACCACCGTCCTGACCCAACGGCAGGGGCGGGCGGTTAAAACCGAAGGCACCAATATGGCGGTGCGGCGCTGGGTTTTGAAAAAACTGGGCGGGTTTGATGAAACTTTTCAGTTTTACATGGATGAAACTGATTTGAACCTGCGGTTGGCCGCCGAAGGATATGCAACCGCGATTGTGCCGCTGGCTGTGGTGCATCACACCTATGCGCCCAGTTCCCGCCGTCGCGCGGATCGGGCGGTGCTGAACCTGCACGATATTGGGCGCAGCAGTGCGTATTTCTGGCGTAAGCATTTGCCGCGGGGTGCTCATTCATTGGCGAAATGCCACCTGATCGAAGAGCAGCGCCGCCGGGTGATGGCGCAGATGCGGGACGGGTTTTTGGAACCGTCCGAGGCGCGGCGGGCGTTTCGGACGCTTCAGGCCGGATTGCAAGACGGTGGGGCAGTCACGCCAAATCCCCAAGCCCCGATTGCCCGCCGGGGGGATGCGTTCAGATCGTTCCCGACCTTGGCAAGCGGGCGTTCGGTTGTGCTGTACGGTGGGCCATTGAAACGGTCGGCTTTGGTGGCAAAAGCGCGGGACCATGCAGCTCAGGGCGATACCGTTTCGCTGTATGTTTTTTCAAAAACGGCGGTATTCCACACAGTTGCCTTCACGCCAGATGGGGTTTGGTATCAGCGCGGCGGCCTCTACGGGAGGAGTATCCGCTCTGCCCCGTTGCTTCGGTGGGCAACCCGTTCCAGACGTGCCATGCAAGAACAGGAACGGGTCGCGCGGATGCGGTTTTTCGACCCATTCATCAAACAATCAGGTGAAGGCGGGGAGAGTAAGTCCAGTTGACCGATGCGATTGCCGCCGAAATTCAGCCAAAGGCGCGGATATTGGATGTTACGCGCCTGACACGCCGGGCCGGGCGGGTTCCGACCGGCGTGGACCGGGTGGAGCTGGCATATTTGCGGGCCTTGCTGGACGACCCCGTGCCATTGTTCGGCTTGGCGCGGACGCGCTTGGGTTATGTCTTGTTGGATCATACGGGGATGGCGGCGTTCTTGGCCCGTATCGAGGGACGCGCCGCATGGGGCCGGGCTGATCGTTTGTCCCGTGTGATGCGGCAGCTTTCCACCATACAGAAGCAGGCGGAATCCGATTTGCGCCGGTTGGCCTTGGCGCGGTGTTTGCCGCAACGGTTGGGCCGGATGTTGCGGCAGCACCTGCCTGATGGGGTGTCCTATCTGAATGTTGGGCATTCAAACCTGACCGACCGGGTGCTTTCGACGATCAAACACGTGTTGGGTGCGCGGATTGCTGTGATGATCCACGACACGATCCCGTTAGATTACCCGCAATTTCAGCGTCCTGAAACGCTTCCCGCCTTTCGGGCGATGCTGAAACGGGTGCAGGTGTTGGCCGATCTGGTGATTTGTAATTCGGGCCAGACCCGGCGGGATGTGACGCGGCATATGGCGGCCCGTGGGGCAGTGCCGACCTGCATGATTGCGCCATTGGGGGCGGACCTGTCCGCCCCTGAAACTCCGGATATGCCCGCTGGGTTTCTTTGGGATCGTCCGTATTTCGTAACGGTTGGCACCATTGAGCCGCGCAAAAATCATGCGCTTTTACTGGATATCTGGGAAGAGATGTCCCAATCGCCGGATTGTCCGCAGTTGGTGATCTGCGGGGCACGGGGGTGGGAAAATGAAGCGGTTTTTAGGTGGCTGGACAGTCACCCTATGGTGGGGCGTCTGGTGTTTGAATGCGCAGGGTTTAGCGATGGGCAGATCGCAGGGCTGTTGCAAACAGCAAGTGGCATGTTGTTCCCGTCGATCACCGAAGGTTACGGTTTGCCCCCGATCGAGGCTGCGGCGCTGGGTGTTCCGGTGATTTGTGCTGATCTACCTGTCTATCACGAGATTCTGGGCGATATTCCCGTTTACGCAGGAATCGAGGATCGGTATCTTTGGATAAATAAGGTCAGGGGGTTTATGCCTCCCAATAACGCAAATAGGCAGGTAGCATTCACACCACCGGGCTGGCAGCAGCATTTCAATACGGTGTTAAGACGGGTGTGATAGCTGCGAGGCTCGGTGAATGATACCAGTAGGGCAGGAGTAGCGATTGAGCTGGAAGGAAACATATCAGCGGCGGTTGAAACGAAAGCGGTTGCTGATCCGTGCCTTTCGCAAGCGGCGGGAACTGAAGGTCGTGGCCAATCGCGCCCATATGATCAAGCCAGGCGATATTTTGTTATTTTCGACCCAGCGGAACGAAAAAATCCGCCTTCCGTATTTTCTGAAATACTATCGCGATCTGGGTGTGAACCACTTCCTGATCGTGGATAACGACAGCACAGACGGGTCAGCCGATTATCTGGCAGATCAGCACGACGTTTCCGTGTGGCGCAGTAAGGCCAGTTATAAACGGTCCCGGTTTGGCGTGGATTGGCTGAACTGGTTGCAGTTCAAATATGCAAATGGGCATTGGACGCTGGTTGTCGATCCCGATGAATTTCTGGTCTATCCGTTTTGCGATACCCGTCCATTGCGGGCGTTGACGGATTGGTTGGATGCGTCCTCGATCAAGTCATTCAGCGCAATGTTGTTGGATATGTACCCGAAGGGCCGGATAGACGCGCAGCCCTATCAGGAAGGGCAGAACCCGCTGGACATTGCAGGCTGGTTTGATTCCGGGAACTATACGTTCAAAAAGAACCCTTATTTTGGAAACCTGTGGATTCAGGGCGGGCCGCGCACACGCGTATTTTTCCCCGATACACCAGAAAAAGCCCCGGCGCTGAACAAGATCCCGCTGGTGAAATGGGATCGGAAATTCGCCTATGTTAGTTCAACCCATATGCTGCTGCCGCGCGGTTTAAATCAGGTCTATGATGAATGGGGCGGGGAAAAGGCCAGCGGTGTGCTGCTGCACACCAAGTTTCTGGATACCTTTACCGTCAAGGCAGCCGAGGAGCTGAGCCGGAAACAGCATTATTCGGCAAGCGTGGAATACAAGGCCTATGCCGCGCAACTACAGGAAAACCCTGATTTGTGGTGCCGCTGGTCTGAAAAATACATCAACTGGCGGCAGCTAGAGATCTTGGGCCTGATGTCGAAAGGCAACTGGGCATGAGTACTGTCGGGATTGTCATGTTGGTGCATACGGCGCTGGGGCGGGCCGAACAGGTGGCGCGGAACTGGGCTGCCGGGGGCTGCCCGGTGGTGATCCATGTCGATAGCAAGGTAAAACGACATACCTATAATGCCTTTGTGAAGTCCTTGTCCGATTTGCCGGATGTAAGGTTTTCCCCGCGCCATGCCTGTGAATGGGGAACATGGGGGATTGTGGCGGCTTCGCAATCTGCTGCGGAAATGATGCTGGGGTATTTTCCCGAGGTTCGGCATGTCTATCTGTCTTCGGGGTCGTGTCTGCCGCTGCGCCCGGTCAAGGAACTGGTCAGCTATCTGGATGCCCGCCCGCGCATAGATTTCATCGAAAGCGCAACCACGGCTGATGTGCCGTGGACCGTGGGTGGGCTGGATCATGAACGGTTTACGCTGCGGTTTCCGTTTTCATGGAAACGGCATCGGGTGTTGTTTGATGCCTATGTGACAGTGCAGCGCAAATTGCGGATGAAACGACGCATCCCCAAAGGGATCACACCGCATATGGGAAGCCAGTGGTGGTGCCTGACGCGGCAAACGCTGTCAGCGATACTGGAAGACCCCGAACGCGAGGAATACGACGCCTATTTTGAAAAGGTCTGGATTCCCGACGAAAGCTATTTTCAGACATTGGTGCGGCTGTATTCAACGCATATCGAAAGCCGCTCCTTGACGCTGTCGAAGTTCGATTTTCAGGGCAAGCCGCATATTTTCTATGACGATCATTTGCAGCTTCTACGGCGTTCCGATTGTTTTGTTGCCCGTAAAATCTGGCCCCATGCCGACCGATTATACGAAGCTTTTCTGACGGATGGTGATGGCCGTGGGAAAATGGCGGAACCGCAACCCGGTAAGATTGACCGCATTTTCGCCGAGGCCGTAGATCGCCGGACCCGTGGACGTCCCGGTTTGACCATGCAAAGCCGGATGCCTCGCGAAGGTTGGGAAAATGGTGTGACTTCGGGAAAATATTCAGTTTTTCAAGGGTTTTCCGATCTGTTCGAAGATTTCGAGCCGTGGTTAGCCAAAGCGACCGATAGCCGGGTACACGGCCATTTGTTTGCGCCCGAGCGGGCGGAATATGCGGACGGTCAAACCGTGATGAACGGAGCATTGTCCGGCAGTGCGAAAATTCGGGATTACGATACGCATGGGTTTATGCGGAATTTGATTTGGAACACGCGCGGCGAACGGCAATGTTTCCAATTCGGGCCGGGGGATAATCAGACCCCGGCGTGGTTTATGGCCAAAGATCCGAACGCCCAGATTTCCGTGATCAGCGGAGCGTGGGCCGTGCCCTTGTTCAAGATGAACCGGAATTTCAAGGCGCTGCGTAAAGAGGCGGCCGCCCTTCAGAAGATCGAGGCGGAATTTCTGGATATTCTGCGATCCCCTTATACGAAGGCGCGGATACGAATTTGGACGATGGCGGAATTCATCGAAGCCCCGATGGAGCCGCTGCAAACCATCATTGATGAAATTGGCTCTCACCGAATGACGCGGTTGACCGAAGCGCCGAGGATGGCGGATTTGCAGGGGTTTGGGCAATTTTTGCAAAATCTGAAAAATCAGGGGATGCACCCTTATTTGATGGGCGACTTTCCGGTTGGGCAAGACCCGGAAGAACCCAAGCCAAAGAAACGAAAACCCTATCTTGTGCGTTGAGGCATCATGAGCAATTTTGATTATTTCGTTGTGTTCGCCGAGATGCGCACCGGATCGAATTTCCTGGAAGCGAATTTGAACGCCTTTGAGGGCGTCACCTGTCACGGGGAAGCGTTTAATCCGCATTTTATCGGGTATCCGAACAAGGATACCATTCTGGATGTGACGCAGGGCGAACGCGAACAAGATCCATTGCGGTTGTTGGCGACGATCCGGGATAAAACGGATGGGTTGGGTGGGTTTCGCTATTTCCATGACCATGATCCACGCGTGCTACAGGCGATGCTGGACGATCCTCGTTGCGCCAAGATCGTGCTGACCCGCAATCCGGCGGAAAGCTATGTCAGTTGGAAAATCGCGCAATCGACGGGGCAGTGGAAGCTGACCAACATGAAGCGCCGCAAGGGGGGGACCGCGCAGTTTTCCGATCAGGAATTCGAGGTCCATCTGGCCGCCTTGCAGGAATTTCAGGTGCGGCTTCTGAATGCGCTGCAAGTGTCGGGGCAAACTGCGTTTTATATTGATTACGAAGATTTACAGAATCTTGATGTGATCAACGGCTTGGGGCGCTGGCTGGGGGTGGCTGCCCCGTTAACAGAATTGGACGGCAAGCTAAAAAAACAAAACCCGGAACCGCTGTCTGCGAAGGTGGAAAATTTCGAGGATATGGGGAAGGCCCTGTCTGGTCTGGATCGGTTTAACCTGACCCGAACCCCGAATTTTGAACCACGTCGGGGCGGCGGCGTGCCGGGATATGTGGCGGCAGCTAAGGCGCGGCTGCTGTATATGCCCATTCCCGGTGGCCCTGACGAGGATGTGACCGCATGGATGGCCGCGCTGGATGGTGTGGAAACGGATGCGTTGCAGTCAGGGTTTTCACAGAAAACCCTGCGTCAATGGCGTGCAGCCAATACCGGATTCCGCAGCTTTACGGTGCTGCGCCATCCATTAGAGCGGGCGCATTCTACCTTTTGTCGGCGCATTTTGGCGGATGGGCCGGGGGCTTTTTCACGGATACGGAAAACGCTGTGTCAGGTGTATGATTTGCCGCTGCCAAAATCTGGTCTGCCCGAAGGCTATGATGCCGCGGCACATCGGGCGGCATTCATGGCGTTTTTGGATTTTGTGCAGATCAATATTCTGGGACAGACCAGCATTCGCATTGATCCGAATTGGGCCAGCCAATCAGAGGTGCTGAAGGGGTTTGCCCCGGTGGCGCAACCTGATTTCGTAATCCGCGAGGATGAGTTAACCCATATGCTGCCGCTGATTGCCGCAAATGTTGGATATGCCGAAGCCCCTGTTCCAACCGCCATAGTGGCTGATCTACCCGTTGGGTTGGAACAGATTTACGACGCCGACATTGAAGCGAAGGCCGCGCAAATCTATCAGCGCGATTACATGCAGTTCGGGTTTGGCGCTTGGGGTGATCAGGCGGCCTGAACCGTGTGATTTTCGGTCAGGATGGTATACAGCGTCGCCGGGTCGGCATTGGCCCGAAGCTTCGCACAAAGCGCGGATTCACGAAGCGTCCGTGACACCAATGCCAGTGCTTTCAGATGTTCCACGCCGGCGTCTTCGGGCGCGAACAGGGAAAACACGATATCGACCGGCTGTCGATCAACGGAATCGAAATCCACTGGTTTTTCCAGCAACAGGAACGCACCAACAACGCTTTCCAGTCCAGACATACGGGCATGGGGCAGGGCAACCCCCTGGCCCACACCAGTCGGGCCAAGGCTTTCGCGTTCCATCAGCGCCTCGACCGTGGCCGGGGCGCTGAGGCCATAAGCAGCAAAGGCAAGGTCCCCAAGATCCTGTAAAAGACGCTTCTTGCTAGAGGCCGAAGAAACAACTTTCACGGCCTCGGGCTTGAGGATGTTAGACAGGTTCATATTTGGGTTCTTTGCTCCGATAAATCGGGGGCAAGCCCCCGGTCACCTCATTGCTGCGGGTCGATCCAGCCGACATTGCCGTCTTCACGGCGATACACGACATTCAACCCCTTTTTTGTCTCATTGCGGAAGACAAGAACCGGGGCGCCTGCCAATTCCATTTGCATCACGGCTTCACCGACAGACAGGGACGGGATCTTGGTTTCCATCTCTGCAACGATGATCGGCTGGAGGCTTTCCGGTTCCGAATCCGCTTCTTCAGAGGCGAGGATATATGATGCAGCCCCAAGAAGTTCAACAGGCTCTGAACGGTCGCGGTGATGGTCCTTCAGGCGGCGCTTGTAGCGGCGCAACTGTTTTTCCATTTTCTCGCAGCAATTATCAAATGCGGCATAGATTTCGTGGGCGTGGGCTTTTGCTTGCGCGGTCAGGCCCGTGGAAAGATGCACAGTCGCTTCGCAGACGAATTCGTTGGCCGATTTGGAAAAAACGATATTGGCGTCGGTTGGTCGCTCTGCGTATTTCTGGACGGCGGCGCCCAGTTCTTCCTTCACGTGGGTTTGCAGTGCCTCACCGATATCAATCTGCTTTCCACTGATTTGGTAGCGCATCTTGTCTCCTTTGCGTGACAAATCGGGATTTATCCAGTGCGCGGTTTACGCCCGGTTTATTTATGCCCGAATGCTGAAATTCGACAGGCTTGGGCCAGATCACAACCCGGCCTAGGCAAGAAGACCAGAAGCAGAAGCGGTGCAAGATCCAAGACTGTCATACCCCTATTTGAGGCGAGTCTTGGGGTGTCTGTCAATCGACCTTTGGAAAATATTTGTGCGGTATTTGCCGGGGGGCGCGTACACCCCTTAGGAGATGCGGAAGTTATCACCCAGATAGACGCGGCGGACATTTTCGTTTTCCACCACATCGGCGGGTGTGCCTGACATCAGAACTTTGCCGTCATGCAGGATATAGGCGCGGTCGACGATCTCCAGCGTTTCGCGGACATTGTGATCGGTGATCAACACGCCGATGCCCCGCTTTTTCAAATCGGCAACAAGATGGCGAATGTCGCCCACGCTGATCGGATCAACCCCGGCAAAAGGTTCGTCCAGCAGCAGATATTTTGGATTAGCAGCCAGACAGCGGGCAATTTCCACCCGCCGCCGTTCCCCGCCGGACAAGGCAAGGGCGGGTGCGCGACGCAGGTGTTCGATGGAAAACTCGCTGAGCAGCTCTTCCAGACGTTCGCGGCGCTTGTGACGGTCTTTTTCGGAAATATCCAGAATGGCACTGATGTTGTCTTCGACGTTCAGCCCCCGGAAAATCGACATTTCCTGTGGCAGATACCCAATTCCCATCTTGGCGCGGCGATACATGGGCAGGTTGGTGATGTTGCGTCCGTCCACAGTGACCTGTCCGCCTTCGGGGTACACAAGCCCGGCAATCATATAGAAAGTGGTGGATTTCCCACAGCCGTTCGGCCCCAGCAGCGCAACAACCTCGCCCCGGTTCAGTTCCATGCTGAAATCGCGGATCACGACGCGTTTTTTATAGCTTTTACGCAGGTGGTCGACATGCAGCCCCGAGGTTCCCTCGGTCACGTTCAATTCGGGCGGGGCCATTACTCTTGTGTCTCCAGCGTGGTACGCACGCGGCCACCCACTTGCGCGGTTCCGGCATCCAGGTTCAGGACCACGCGATCACCGGACATCACATTTTTGCCCTGTGTCACCAACACATTGCCGGTCAATAGGACGGTTCCGGCATCAATATCGTAATCTGCATTCTGGGCTTCGGCAGCGTCGGGTCCATTGACCACCGTCACCCCGCCGGATGCTGTCAGCCGCACGATTTTTTTGCTGTCTTCGGCATAGACGACCAAAACGGTCGGGGCGGACAGCAGCATTTCGCCCTGTGCGATCTGCACGTTCCCTGAAAAAGTGGCGGTCCCGTCTTTCTGATTCACGTCCAGTTGATCCGCCTCGACCTGAACCGGCAGGTTCGAGGTGTCACGTGAATTGCCAAAAGCCAGATTAGCCGCTGAAACGGGCAGGGCGTGCGCTGCAACACCCAAGGCCAAGGAAATCAGAAAGATACGCAGCTTAGACACAGAAAAATCCCTAATTTTGCGGATGGTATATCAGCTTCACCCGATTTGTGAAAAGCAAATGGGCGTCTTTCGTTTCTGGATCGGTACTTAGGACCATCTTTCCCGCGTCGATAGTCCCCGCGGGGCCGGTACCAGATACGGGGCCATCGGTTTCAGCCGCGACTTCACGCATCGAGGTGGTTATTGAATCTGTCCGCACGTCATACCCGGTGGAACTGACCACAACCACGCCCCCCGTCAATCGTGCGGTTTCCTGCTTGGTATCCAGTAAAGCGGTATCAGAGGCAAAGGTGATTTTCGTCCCGCTGGTCAGATCAATCTGTGCCGACAGCTTTTCTGCCAGCGCCTTGCTGTCATCCTGCGGGTCGGGCTTGGCCGTTTCGGCGGTAAACGTGATCAGATCCCCGCCCGAAGTGGCGCCTGAAAAATGCGGCTTGTTTACCATGCCTTCTTTCATCCGCTCTTGCAGGTCGACGCGCGAATACGGAATGGCATTGGTCGAATCCCGTCCGCGCGACAACAGGAACAGTGTGGATAGAATCGCCAACGCAGCCAGCGGAAAGATAACTTTCAGCCAGCTTATGATCCGGGAATAAAGGGTTTCGCGCCAAGCCATGACGATCCTTGCAGTCGGGCGTTGCTTTAGTGGGCGAAGATGTCAATTTCCGGCCAGCCAGCCAGATCCAATTTGGCGCGGGTGGGCAAAAAATCAAAACACGCTTGTGCGAGGTCTGCGCGACCTTCGCGATTCAGCATCCGATCAAGTTCAGATTTCAGCCGATGTAGGTACAGCACGTCCGAGGCAGCATAATCCAATTGCGCCTTGGTAAGTTCCGGCGCGCCCCAGTCGCTGCTTTGTTGTTGTTTGGAAATGTCGGTGTTCAGCAATTCCTGAAGCAGGTTTTTCAGCCCGTGCCGGTCCGTATAGGTCCGCACCAGCTTGGAGGCGATTTTGGTGCAATAAACCGGTGCGGCCAGAGCGCCAAAGGCATTGTACATTGCAGCAACGTCGAATCGCCCGAAATGAAACAATTTCAGCACTTCGGGGTTTTCCAGCATCGCGCACAGATTGGGGGCTTCGGTCTGGCCTTGGGCAATTTGCAGGATATGTGCATTGCCGTCGCCACCAGACATCTGGATCACGCACAAACGATCCCGATGGGGATTCAACCCCATCGTTTCACAGTCAATTGCGACGATTGGACCAAGGTCCAAATCTGCCGGAATATCGTTCTTATATAAGAAGTTAGTCATGTCATTCCCCTTGCGGAGGGAATGGTGCCCAGGAGAGGACTCGAACCTCCACTTCCATACGGAAACTAGCACCTGAAGCTAGCGCGTCTACCAATTCCGCCACCTGGGCAGGTGTCGTGAGGGGCGATTTACAGATGCTATCGGGTGGTGTCAACGACGTTTTTCAACTTTTTTCTGCGACGGCATATCTTCTTGTGGAAAACCCCTTGTAGCAGTAGGAACGGGATAGATTTTTCAAGCCGGAGTCATCTCATGTCGAAACTCGTGACCATCTACGGCGGGGCAGGCTTTGTTGGCCGTTACATCGCGCGGCGGTTGGCCAAGGACGGCTGGCGGGTTCGTGTCGCGGTACGTCACCCGAACGCAGCCATGCACGTCAAACCCTATGGTGTTCCGGGTCAGGTTGAACCCGTCCTGTGTAATATCCGCGATGACGCCAGCGTGCGTTCGGTGATGCAGGGGGCGGATGCTGTTGTGAACTGCGTTGGTCTGATGAACCAGCAGGGTAAGAATACCTTTGATGCCGTGCAGGCCGAAGGCGCTGGCCGTATCGCGCGTATCGCGGCAGAGCAGGGAATCGGTTCGATGGTCCATATCTCGGCCATCGGTGCGGATAAGGACAGCGCAAGCGATTACGCCCGCACCAAAGCGCAGGGCGAAGAAGCCGTGCTTGCCGCCATGCCCGGTGCTGTGATCCTGCGCCCTTCGGTGATCTTTGGTCCCGAGGACGATTTCTTTAACCGCTTCGCCGGGATGATGGGGCCGGTTCTGCCGGTCGTTGGCGCTGATGTGAAATTCCAGCCGGTTTATGTGGATGATGTGGCGCAGGCGGCTGTCATGGCTGTCGAAGGCAAAGTTCCTGCAGGCATCTATGAATTGGGTGGGCCGGAAACCCGGACCTTCCGCGAACTGATGCAGGATATGCTGACCGTGATCCGTCGCCGTAAGGCGATTGTAAACCTGCCGTATTTCGCAGCGTCCTTCATGGCGTTTTTCTTTGATCTGGGCCAGAAGCTGACCGGCGGCCTGTTCAAAAGTATGCTGACCCGCGATCAGGTGAAGCTGCTGAAGTCGGATAATGTGGTGTCCGAAGGGGCCAAGGGGTTCGCGGATCTGGGGATCAAACCCGTCGCGCCCGAAGTTGTTTTGCCGGATTACCTGTGGCGTTTCCGCCCGTCGGGTCAGTACGCGGCGATCAAGGAATCGGCGAAAAACCTGCGCGTCAGTTAATCCGCCGATACAGATTGAATTTAGGGGGCGGGCCTTTGGCTCGCCCTTTTACGTATAGGCGATTGCCAGCAGAATGACGCCCAGAATGACGCGATAAATCACATACGGGGTAAAGCTGACCGAACGCAGAAGCCGCATCATCAGGCTCAGCGCCAGTAGGGCGGACAGAAACGCGAAGCCCGCTGCGATTGCACCATCCTTGGCGGCGGTAACGTCTGCGTCACGGATCACCTGCGCGGATAGCAATACACCGCTGGCGAAAATCGTCGGGATGGACATCAGCATGGACAGCTTTGCCGCGTCATGGCGGGTATAGCCCAATTGCCGCGCGGCGGTGATGGTGATGCCGGAACGTGAGGTGCCGGGAATCAGCGCCACCGCTTGCCATAGCCCCATGATCAGTGCGTGGGATAATGACCAGTCCTTTTCAGTCCGATCTACCGGGCCGCGTTGGTCGACCCAGTATAGCAGCAACCCAAAAAGCAGCATGGTCCAGCCAATGACGGTGATGCCACGCATTGCGTCGTCCAGCCCCGTCAGCTTCAGGATCAGCCCCACCACAATTACCGGGATCGTTGCCATCATCAGCAGGAAGGCCAGCTTTGATCCGGGGGTATCAATCTTTCCGGTCAGCATGCGCGGGGTTCCGGCCAGTCCTTCGCGGACGTCTGACCAGAAATACAGAACCACAGCGGCCAAGGTTCCAATGTGAACGGCGACGTCAATCACCTGACCTTGATCCGCCATGCCTGTAAGATTCGGCAAGAGAATCAGGTGTCCCGAGGAAGAAATGGGAAGAAACTCGGTAATGCCCTGAATAACGGCGATAATAAACAGATGCAGGAGGGTCATAGTCTGTCGTCCGTTGGAATTTTATGTGTAGGTATAAATGATTGAGAATAAAAGGAAAGATCGGATTTAAATCCGTTTCGGACCTAAATTTTGCGCATTTGCAGTGCCACGCTCAAATTTCAGAGGCGAATTTATCAATAAAGGTCAACTGTTCTGACTTTTATTTGTTTCAGACCTGAATTAAAGAAGCCCCAACCGTTTATACCTAGCAGAAAGGCAGCGACGTGGCTAAGCAACCGATGCTGAAATTCGTGAATATCGAGCGCGACATGCCCTCGAAGCGGGATGCGAACCTGCGCAATAAGGATTTCAACGAAATCTACGCCGAATATGCTGACGCAAAGGCCAAGGAACAGGCCAGCCGGTGCAGCCAGTGCGGTGTGCCTTATTGTCAGGCGCATTGCCCGCTGCATAACAATATTCCCGACTGGCTGCGCATGACCGCGATGGGCCGTCTGGAAGAAGCATATGCCATCAGTCAGGCAACCAATACTTTCCCGGAAATCTGTGGCCGGATCTGTCCTCAGGATCGCCTGTGCGAAGGCAACTGTGTGATTGAACAGTCGGGCCACGGCACCGTGACGATTGGCTCGGTCGAAAAATACATCACTGATACCGCTTGGGAAAATGGTTGGGTCAAACCGATTTCCGTGATGGCAGAGCGTGATCAGTCGGTTGGTGTGATCGGTGCCGGTCCTGGCGGTTTGGCCGCGGCGGATATGCTGCGCCGGGCCGGTTTGCAGGTGACGGTTTATGATCGTTATGACCGCGCAGGCGGATTGCTGACCTATGGTATCCCCGGTTTCAAACTGGAAAAAGATGTGGTTATGCGCCGGATCGACCAGTTGGAACAGTCGGGCGTCGAGTTTGTGATGAATTGCAACGTGGGCGAAGATTTGTCTTTTGACGCAATCCGCGGCAAGCACGACGCTGTGGTTATCGCTACGGGTGTCTACAAAACGCGGGATTTGGAAGGGCCGGGGGCCGATGCGGACGGGATCGTGCGCGCCATCGACTATCTGACCGTTTCCAACAAGCTGAGCTTTGGTGACGAAGTGCCGGAATACGAAGACGGCAGCCTGAACGCCAAGGGTAAGAAGGTCGTCGTGATCGGTGGCGGTGATACCGCGATGGACTGCGTGCGGACTGCAATCCGCCAAGGCGCTGAATCGGTGAAATGCCTGTATCGCCGTGACCGTGCGAATATGCCGGGCAGCCAGCGCGAAGTGCAGAATGCCGAAGAAGAAGGCGTGATCTTTGAATGGCTGGCCGCCCCCAAAGGGTTTGCCGGTGATCCGGTGAACGCGGTTCAGGTGCAAAAAATGCGGTTGGGCGCGCCGGATGCGTCGGGCCGTCAAAGCCCCGAGGTGATCGAAGGTGCGGATTATAACGAAGCCGCCGATCTGGTGATCAAGGCGCTGGGCTTCGAGCCGGAAGATTTGCCGAAACTTTGGGGTGTTGACGGGCTGGAAGTGACCCGCTGGGGCACCGTAAAGGCCGAATTCAAGACCGGCAAAACCAGCTTGGATGGCGTGTTCGCGGTGGGTGACATCGTGCGCGGCGCGTCCTTGGTGGTCTGGGCGATCAAGGACGGGCGGGACTGTGCAGATGCGGTTCTGACCTATCTGAACGAAGCCCGCGCCGTCGCCGCCGAATAACCGGAGTTTCGGGGGCAAATGCCCCCATCACCCCTTTTGACTGATGAACCCAGCCCGCGCCGCAATACAGATCGGACAAGGGCAAGGATGCTGACCTGACCGCCCGGATCGCCTGATCCAGTTTCGCTGAAGCACAGAAAAGATGACCGCCCGATTTGTGGGTTCCCCGACCGGGAAGGAATCTTTCGACAGCGACCCCGGCGCGGCGCAGGTCTTGAGTAAGGAGAAGACAATGACTGTCTACGACGAAAACTGGGTAGCCGCCGAAGAAGCCAAGCGTCAATGGCTGGCCGAAAACGGCATGTATTCACACGAGGAAGAGCATTCCTCGTGTGGGGTGGGTCTGGTGGTGTCACTGGACGGCAAACCCAGCCGCAAGGTTGTTGAAAGCGGGATCACCGCGCTGAAAGCGATCTGGCACCGCGGTGCCGTGGATGCCGACGGAAAAACCGGCGACGGTGCGGGCATCCATGTGCAGATTCCGGTTCCCTTCTTCTATGACCAGATCAAGCGCACGGGCCACGAACCGCATCAGGACAGGCTGATGGCCGTGGGTCAGGTGTTCCTGCCGCGTACCAATTTTGGGGCGCAGGAAACCTGCCGGACCATCGTGGAAACCGAAGTGCTGCGGATGGGCCACTACATTTATGGCTGGCGCCACGTTCCGGTGGAAATCGGATGCCTGGGTGAAAAAGCAAACGCGACTCGCCCCGAGATCGAACAAATCCTGATTTCCAACGCCAAGGATATCGACGAAGAAGCGTTCGAGCGCGAATTGTATGTGATCCGCCGCCGGATCGAAAAAGCCGCTGCCGCCGCTGGTGTGGGGCAGTTGTATATCGCGTCGCTATCGTGCCGTTCGATCATCTACAAGGGCATGATGCTGGCCGAGCAGGTTTCGGAATTTTACCCGGATCTGCAAGACGAACGCTTCGAAAGCGCCTTTGCGATCTATCACCAGCGGTATTCGACCAACACCTTCCCGCAGTGGTGGCTGGCGCAACCGTTCCGCATGTTGGCGCATAACGGCGAAATCAACACGCTGAAGGGCAACGTCAACTGGATGAAGTCGCACGAAATCCGTATGGCTTCGAGCGCGTTTGGCGATCTGGCCGAGGATATCAAGCCGATCATTCAGCCGGGTTCGTCGGATTCGGCGGCGCTGGATTCGGTGTTCGAGGTGCTGGTTCGCGCAGGCCGTAACGCGCCGATGGCGAAAACCATGCTGGTGCCTGAATCGTGGTCCAAGCAAGCGGTAGAACTGCCCGAGGCATGGCGCGACATGTACAGCTATTGCAACAGCGTAATGGAACCGTGGGACGGCCCCGCCGCGCTGGCCATGACCGATGGCCGCTGGGTCTGTGCCGGTCTGGACCGGAACGGCCTGCGCCCGATGCGGTATGTCGTGACTGGCGAAGGGTTGCTGATTGCCGGGTCCGAGGCGGGCATGGTGCCCACCAACGAAGCCACGGTAAAAGAAAAAGGCGCCTTGGGGCCGGGGCAATTGCTGGCCGTGGATATGGCCGAAGGCAAACTGTATCACGACACTGAAATCAAAGATAAAATGGCTTCCAGCCAGCCCTTTGGTGAATGGGTCGGCAAGATCAATGATCTGGACGAGGCGCTGGAAGGTCTGACCGAAAAGCCGATGTTCAGCGGCGCAGAACTGCGTAAGCGGCAGATTGCGGCGGGCTATACCATTGAAGAACTGGAACAGATTCTGGCTCCGATGGCCGAAGATGGGAAAGAGGCGATTGCCTCGATGGGAGATGATACCCCGGCGGCGGTTCTGTCGTCCAAATATCGCCCGCTCAGCCATTTCTTCCGGCAGAACTTTAGCCAGGTGACGAACCCGCCCATCGACAGTCTGCGCGAATATCGCGTGATGAGCCTGAAGACCCGGTTCGGCAACCTGAAGAACGTGCTGGATGAAAGCAGCGCCCAGACCGAGATTTTGGTTCTGGACAGCCCGTTCGTGGGCAACGCGATGTGGGACGAACTGACCCGCCAGTTTAACGCCGAACTGGTCGAGATCGACTGTACCTTCCCGGCGAATGCCGATGACGAGGCACTGCGCATCGGGCTGGAGCGTATCCGCGCCGAAGCCGAAGATGCTGTGCGTTCGGGGGCCGGGCATATCGTGCTGACGGACGAGCATCAGGGCGACGCCAAGGTGGCAATGCCGATGATTCTGGCAACCAGTGCCGTGCATTCGCATCTGACTCGCAAGGGATTGCGCACCTTCTGTTCGCTGAACGTGCGGTCGGCGGAATGTATCGACCCGCATTATTTCGCGGTTCTGATCGGCTGTGGTGCCACTGTGGTGAACGCCTATCTGGCCGAAGATTCGCTGTCTGACCGTATCGACCGTGGTCTGCTGGACGGGACGCTGACGGAAAACGTGAAGCGCTACCGCGAAGCGATTGATCAGGGCTTGTTGAAGATCATGGCGAAGATGGGGATCTCTGTGATCTCGTCCTATCGCGGCGGTCTGAACTTCGAGGCGGTGGGCCTGTCCCGTGCAATGTGCGCCGAATATTTCCCCGGCATGACCAGCCGGATTTCCGGGATCGGTGTCCACGGTATCCAGAAAAAGGTAGAAGAGGTTCACCAGCAGGGTTGGCTGGGTGGCCGAGATGTGATGCCGATTGGTGGCTTCTACAAAGCGCGGAAATCCGGGGAAACCCACGCGTGGGAAGCGCAGACCATGCACCTGATGCAGCAGGCGTGTAACCGGGCGTCGTTCGAGCTGTGGAAGCAGTACTCGAAGAAGATGCAATCGAACCCGCCGATCCATTTGCGTGACTTGCTGGCCATCAAACCGCTGGGCAAGGCGATCCCGATCGAGGACGTGGAAAGCATCACCGCAATCCGCAAACGGTTCGTGACGCCGGGCATGTCGCTGGGGGCATTGTCGCCCGAGGCACACCGCACGCTGTCCATCGCGATGAACCGTATCGGCGCAAAATCGGATTCCGGTGAAGGTGGCGAAAGCCCCGATGATTTCACGCCGGAACCCAATGGCGACAACGCCAGCGCCAAGATCAAGCAGGTGGCTTCGGGGCGTTTCGGCGTGACCGCAGAATATCTGCTGCATTGCGAAGAGCTGGAAATCAAAGTCGCCCAAGGCGCCAAGCCCGGCGAGGGTGGTCAGTTGCCCGGCATGAAGGTTACGGACCTGATTGCCAAACTGCGCCATTCGACCAAAGGCGTGACGCTGATTTCGCCGCCGCCGCACCACGATATTTACTCGATCGAGGATCTGGCGCAGCTCATCTATGACCTGAAACAGATCAACCCACGCGCCAAGGTCACGGTGAAGCTGGTGGCATCGTCCGGTGTTGGCACTATCGCGGCCGGTGTGGCCAAGGCAAAGGCCGACATTATCCTGATTTCGGGTCACAATGGTGGCACCGGGGCATCGCCTGCGACCTCGATCAAATATGCGGGTCTGCCGTGGGAAATGGGCCTGACCGAAGCGCATCAGGTGTTGTCGATGAACAACCTGCGTGATCGCGTCACCCTGCGGACCGATGGTGGTTTGCGCACGGGTCGCGATATCGTGATGGCTGCCATGATGGGTGCCGAAGAATACGGCATCGGCACCGCCGCGCTGATCGCAATGGGCTGTATCATGGTGCGTCAGTGCCAGTCTAACACCTGCCCCGTGGGCGTGTGTACGCAGGACCAAAGCCTGCGTGACAAGTTCTCGGGCAGCGCGGAAAAGGTGGTGAACCTGATCACCTTCTACGCGCAGGAAGTGCGGGAAATTCTGGCAAGCATCGGCGCACGGTCGCTGGATGACGTGATCGGGCGTGCCGACCTGCTGAGCCAGGTCAGCCGTGGTAACGCGCATTTGGACGATCTGGACCTGAACCCGCTGCTGCTGACTGTGGATGGCGCAAAAGACATCGTTTACGACCGTTACAAGGATCGGAACGTGGTGCCGGATACGCTGGACGCGGAAATCGTGCGGGATGCGCATCGCTTCCTAGAGGACGGCGAGAAGATGCAACTGTCCTATGCCGTGCAAAACACGCACCGGACGGTTGGTACCCGGACGTCTTCGCATATCGTGAAGAATTTCGGGATGCGCAACGCGCTGCAACCGGATCACCTGCATGTCAAACTTACCGGCAGCGCCGGGCAGTCGCTGGGTGCCTTTGCCGCGCCGGGCCTGAAGATCGAAGTTTCGGGCGACGCGAACGACTATGTCGGCAAGGGTCTGTCGGGCGGCACCGTGGTGGTGCGCCCGCCGATGGCCAGCCCGCTGACGGCCTCGGAAAACACCATCATCGGCAACACTGTGCTGTACGGCGCGACCGATGGCTACCTGTTTGCGGCTGGTCGCGCGGGCGAACGTTTCGCTGTGCGTAACTCGGGCGCGAAAGTGGTGATCGAGGGCTGCGGTTCCAACGGTTGTGAATACATGACCGGCGGTATTGCTGTGATCCTTGGGTCTATCGGTGCGAACTTTGGTGCGGGCATGACGGGCGGTATGGCCTATCTGTACGATCCCGAAGGGTTGGCGGCTGACATGATGAACATGGAAACGCTGGTGACTTGCCCCGTGACGGTCGAACATTGGGAAACCCAGTTGAAAGACCTGATCGAACGCCACGCGCGCGAAACCGGAAGCCGCAAGGCCGCGGATATCCTGCAACATTGGGACGTCGAGAAAGCGAATTTCGTGCAGGTTTGCCCGAAAGAAATGCTGATCCACATCGCGCATCCGCTGAGCATCGAAGAAAAGGCGGTTCCTGCGGAATAAGCGGGTTTCGTCAGAACGATTTAGGAAAGGCACCTTCGCGGGTGCCTTTTCTTTTTCGCAGCAGAGAGAGGCGTATGGTTAGGGGTTTTCCGAAGCGCATGGCGGGCCTATAGCTGATCCGTGGCGCAGAAAAAGAAATCCCCCCCGGCCCGAAAGGCCCCCGCGAAAAAAGCGGAAAAGAAACCGGCATCCCCCCCGCGCGAGGTGCTGCCGGTACGCCCGGCCCTGCGCCTGCTGCGGTGGTTGGCGCGGGGGTTTTTGATGATGCTGGTGGCAATGTTTCTGTGGGTCGTGGTGTATTCCATATTGAACCCGCCCAGCACCTTTTACATCTGGCGTGAACGCGCGCGTCTGGGCGAAGTGGATCAGCAATGGGTGCCGATGTCCGGCATTGTCCCGGTCATGAAACGGTCTGTTGTCGCGGCAGAGGATGCGAATTTTTGCCGTCATGGTGGGTTTGACATTGCCGCGATTCGTGCAGCCATCGAATCCGGGGCGAACCGGGGCGCATCGACCCTGACGCAGCAGGTCGTGAAAAACGTGTTCCTGTGGCATGGCCGCAGTTGGCTGCGTAAGGCGCTGGAAGCGATGATGACGCCGATGGTTGAACTGGTCTGGTCCAAAGAGCGGATACTGGAAGTTTACCTGAACGTGGCCGAATTCGATGATGGCGTGTTCGGAGTAGAGGCCGCAGCACGGCATTATTTCGATGTCGGCCCCGAGGAGTTGAGCGCATTACAGGCGGCCCGCTTGGCGGCTGTGCTGCCATCGCCCAAGGTCCGGTCAGCGTCGCGCCCCAATGAATTGATGCGGCGGCGGACAGCAGCCATCATGGACGGGGCGGCAACGATTGGCGCGGATGGGCGGTCAGCCTGTTTCGAGGATTGAAAATCCGCTTCTAAGCAGGCATTCAGGGGGAAACCCCCAATAAACCCGAGCAGTCTGGCATCATGGCGCAACTCTATCATTTCCCGTTATCCCCTTTTTGCCGCAAGGTTCGGCTGAGTCTGGCCGAGAAGCGGATCGAGGTGAAGCTGGAAGAAGAACGGTATTGGGAACAAGATCCCGAATTCCTGCGACGCAATCCGGCGGGCAAGGTGCCGGTTCTGCGGATTGACGGCAAACTGCTGACCGAAAGCGCCGCAATTTGCGAATATCTGGAAGAGATTTATCCCGAACCGTCCCTGATGCCACGCGATCCCGAAGGGCGGTACGAGGTGCGGCGGCTGGTCAGTTGGTTCGATGACAAGTTCCACAGCGAAGTGACCTCGAAGCTATTGTATGAGCGGGTCAACAAAAAGGTGATGGGGCGCGGTTTCCCCGACAGCGGTAATGTGAAGGCCGGGGCGCGGGCGATCAAATACCATCTGGACTACATGGCATGGCTGCTGGATCAGCGGCGCTGGCTGGCCGGGGATGTGATGACGCTGGCGGATTTCGCTGCTGCTGCACATCTGTCCGCGCTGGATTATATCAGCGATGTGGATTGGAACCGGTCCGAGGTGGTGAAAGACTGGTACGCGAAAATCAAATCCCGCCCGGCGTTCCGGTCTATTCTGGCGGATCAAATCCCCGGCTTTCCGCAGCCGCCGCATTATGCTGATCTGGATTTCTGATCGGCAGCGGATATGGGGGGCGTTGCCCCCGTCGCTGCGCGACTCCCCCAGAGTATTTTGGGCAAGATGAAATGGAACAGGCGCTGAAGGATAAGCTGCTGGCACAGGCACGGGCCGAGGGGTTCGATGCCTGTCGGATTTGTGCGCCGGATGCAATCGGGCAGGTGCCGGATCGGTTGACGGCGTTTTTGGATGCCGGGCGGCACGGGCAGATGCGTTGGATGGAAGAGCGCGCAGGCTGGCGGGGGAACCCCGCGGCGTTGTGGCCCGAGGCGCGCTCGGTGATCATGCTGGGCGAAAGCTATACACCGGCACATGATCCGCTGGCGGTTTTGGGGCAACCCGACTGCGGGGCGATTTCGGTTTATGCGCAGAACCGCGATTATCATGATCTGGTGAAAAAGCGGCTGAAACGTCTGGCGCGATGGCTGATTGCCGAAGGTGGCGGCGAGGTAAAGGTGTTCGTGGATACCGCGCCGGTGGCTGAAAAACCGCTGGGGCAGGCGGCAGGGCTGGGATGGCAGGGGAAGCATACCAATCTGGTCAGCCGGGAATTGGGAAGCTGGTTTTTCATCGGATCGGTGTTCACAACGCTGGACTTGCCGGTGGATGCGACTGAACGGGACCATTGCGGATCATGTACGGCCTGTCAGGTGGCTTGTCCGACTGCGGCCTTTCCCGCGCCGTATCAATTGGATGCGCGGCGGTGCATTTCCTATTTGACGATCGAGCATCATGGCCCGGTTGATGTGGAATTGCGCGGGTTGCTGGGCAACCGGATTTATGGCTGCGACGATTGTCTGGCGGCCTGCCCGTGGAACAAATTCGCGGTCGAGGCGCGGGAAATCCGGTATCATGCGCGCCCGGAACTGGTGGCCCCGAAACTGGCCGAATTGGCCGTGCTGGACGATGCAGGGTTCCGGGCGTTTTTCAGTGGATCACCGATCAAGCGGATTGGGCGCAACAGATTCGTGCGCAACGTGTTGTACGCGATTGGAAACAGTGGCGATGTGGCGCTTTTGGCCATCGCGCAAGGTTTGTGCGAGGACGAGGATGTCACCGTGGCCGACGCGGCGCGTTGGGCCGTGGGGCAGTTGTCTGCCACGCAAAGGTGAGGCGTTCCCCCTTTCCTTGGGCGCATAAAAGCGCATTTAATAGCGCAGAACAGGAAAGAGGAACGCCATGCCGAAATATGAGCGCAACCCGGATGTGATTGCTGCGTTGACGCCCGAACAGCATTGGGTGACGCAGGAAAACGGGACTGAACGCCCCGGAAGCGGGCAATTGTTGTATAACAAGGAGCCGGGGATTTATGTGGATGTGGTCAGCGGCGAGCCGTTGTTTGCCTCGTCCGATAAATATGAATCGGGCTGTGGTTGGCCCAGTTTTACGAAGCCAATCGAGCCCGCGCATGTTGCCGAAAAACGCGACCTGAGTCACGGCATGGTGCGTGTCGAGGTGCGCAGCACCTTTGGGGACAGCCATTTGGGCCATGTGTTCCCGGATGGGCCGCTGGATCGGGGTGGGCTGCGGTATTGCATCAATTCGGCCAGTTTGCGGTTTGTCCATCGTGACGACATGGAGGCCGAAGGCTATGGCGACTATCTGAATCAGGTGGAGGACCTATGATGACCGAAGAACGCGCGGTTCTGGCGGGAGGCTGTTTCTGGGGGATGCAGGAATTGATCCGGCAGCTGCCCGGTGTTTTGCGCACACGGGTGGGCTATACTGGCGGGGATGTTCCCAATGCGACCTATCGCAACCACGGCACCCATGCCGAAGGGATCGAGATTTGGTTTGATCCCGCCAAGACAAGTTATCGGGCGCTGCTGGAGTTTTTCTTTCAAATCCATGATCCGACCACGGTGAACCGGCAGGGCAACGATCTGGGGATGAGCTATCGCAGTGCGATCTATTACGTGGATGCGGCGCAAAAAGACTGCGCACTGGATACGATCAAGGATGTCGAGGCGTCAGGGCTGTGGCCCGGCAAAGTGGTGACAGAGATCGAACCCGTGGGCGATTTCTGGCAGGCCGAGCCGGAACATCAGGATTATCTGCAACGGCTGCCCAACGGCTATACCTGCCATTTCCCGCGCCCGGATTGGGTGCTGCCGAAACGCGGATGAAAATCGGGATCAACCACGAACAGGCCCCCGAATTGCGGGTGCCTGTCTGGATCGGTGCGGATGGCGGGCCGGTTTCACCGTTGCGCCTGAATGATCTGGGCGACGGGATGAGAATCCTGTTTTGTTTTCAGGACTGGTGTCCGGGGTGTCACAGTCGCGGGTTTCCCACGTTGCGGGTGCTGGTGGATCGGCTGGTCGGGCAAGGCGCGGGATTTGCCGCAATCCAGACGGCGTTCCGGTCCAGCGCCAAAAAGGATGTTGGCGATCAAACCGCGAAAAATCAGGCCATGTATCGGCTGAACATTCCGTTCGGGTACGATCCTGTGCCGGATGGGGAGGATCAGCCGACGGTGATGGCGGATTATCATACGGCGGGGACGCCGTGGTTCATTGTGATCAGCCCCGAAGGCGAAGTGATCTATAACGATTTTCGGCTGGATGCTGGGAAATTCCTATCCGCATTGGACCTGCCGGATATGTAGGGTGCCGAAATCTTGAAAAGATTTCGGACCGCTTTCTTTTCAAGAAAGCGTGCGCCGGATGAAAGGGAAGCGCCCCAGTGATAGGGCGCTTCCAAGGCTTGAGATCAGAAGCGGAAGGTCGCGCGGACCTGTGCCGTTGTTGCATCCACATTGATGCCCGATCCGTTGAAATCGCCGAAGTCGTGATACAGCACTTCGCCGCCAATCGACATGTTGCCAGATACCATGTGTTCATAACCGATACCGGCAAAATAGCCGTCGTCGCTGCCCAGCGTGTCGATATCCGCGCGGGCGGCCCCAGCGGTGGCATAGATCAGGCCCGGACCCATATCATAGCCTGCGCGCAGCTTCAGGCGGGCGACATTTTCCAGCGTGTTGCCGCCAGCGTCGATATTGGCCCAGTCATAGTCCAGACCGGCACCCAGCACCCACTGCCCGAAATCATAGTCATAGCCCATCGTCAGGCCGCCGATCACATCGTCGCCCGAGATGTCGCCGTCAACCTTGCCGAAACCGATCTGGCCACCGACATAGCCGCCGGTCCAGTCGCCGGTCAGCGGTACTGCTACGGGAACCTGAACGGCGGGTTCAACGGCTGCCGGTGTGGGGGAACCAGCCAGCACGGGGGCGGCGATCAGTGTTGCACCAAGGGTTCCCAGCATCAGGGTTTTGATGGACATATTGTTTCCTTTCTTTCTGCCTCCGGGGTCGCGATATGCGCCCCGTTGTTATTCCAACGCAAAAGATTGGAGTTCCGTTGCCGGAAACAAGGCAGGCCAAAGGGATCGGCATGGGGTTGCCGATGACCCATAGGAAGGGTGGCAAGGATTAGCTTATCACCCGGCGTCACGCCGGGCGCGGGCCGTCACATACGCGTGAGCGATCAGGCGAACAGGGTGGCGTATTCTTCGCGCAGGGCTTTTTTCTGGACTTTGCCCATCGTGTTGCGGGGCAGTTCGGGCAACAGGATGATCTGTTTCGGTTGCTTGAATTTCGCCAACTGGGTCGTGGTGATGGCTTCGATCTGGTCCAATGTCAGATCGGGCGTTTCGGGGACTACGACGGCAACGACGGCTTCACCGAAATCTTTGTGCGGCACGCCGATGACGGCGCTTTCCAACACGCCGGGGATGTCGTCAATCAGCGATTCCAGCTCTTTGGGGTAGACGTTGAACCCGCCGGTGATGATCAGATCCTTGGCGCGGCCAACGATGGTGACATAGCCATCGGCGTCGCGGGTGGCCAGATCGCCGGTGATGAACCAGCCATCGGGGCGCAGTTCCTCGGCGGTTTTTTCTGGCATTTGCCAATAGCCCTGAAACACGTTGTCGCCGCGCACTTCGATCACGCCGATGTCGCCCTGTGCCACTTTGGCACCATCGTCCATGATGCGCAGTTCCACGCCGGGTAGTGGGAAACCCACGGTGCCAGCGCGGCGTTCGCCGTCATAGGGGTTTGACGTGGACATGTTGGTTTCTGTCATCCCGTACCGTTCCAGAATGCGGTGGCCGGTGCGCTGTTCCCATTTTTCATGCGTATCCACCAGCAGGGGGGCGGAACCGGAAATGAACAGGCGCATGTTTTTCGCCTGTTCCAGCGTCAGGCGCGGGTCGTCCAGCAGGCGGGTATAGAACGTGGGAACCCCCATCAGCGCGGTGGCGGCGGGCATGGCGTCCAGAATGGCCTGTGCGTCGAATTTCGGCAGGAACACCACCGATCCACCGGCCAGCAGCGAAACATTGGTGGCCACGAACAGGCCGTGGGTGTGGAAGATGGGCAAGGCATGGATCAGCACGTCATCTGCCGTAAAGCGCCACAGATCACGCAGGCTTTCCGAGTTGGAGGCAAGGTTTTTATGCGACAGCATCGCGCCCTTGGATCGGCCCGTCGTTCCCGAGGTGTATAGGATCGCGGCCAGATCATCGGCGCCGCGCGTGACAGGCTGGAATGCGGGGTCCAGCGGGGGTAGGTCATCGGTCAGCGAACCCGCGCCGTTCTTGTCCAGCGTGAACACGGTGGCGTTGCCTGCCAGCGGGGTCAGTTCGGCGTGGCGGGTCGGATCGCAGACCAGAACGCGCGGGGTAGCATCTGACAGGAAATAGCCCACCTCGGCCCCGGTGTAGGCGGTGTTCAGCGGCAGGAAAATCCCGCCCGCCAGCACGGTGCCAAGATAAAGCTGAACGGCCTCCAGCGTTTTTTCCACCTGAACGGCAACGCGGTCGCCGGGTTGTAGGCCAGATGACAGAAGTTTCTGGGCAATCTGCTGCGCCCCTGCAAACAATTGCGCATAGGTCACATCTGACAGGCCGGGGCGCGTGGCAAATACCTTGTCCGGGGTGGAATCGGCGGCATGGGACAGGCGGCTGACAAGATAGTTCGTCGGATACATGGGCGGCCCTTTCGGTCTGATCTGGTGGTGCGGTTTTGTCCGGGTTGCATGGCCTGCAAAGCGGCCAGTCCGTTTTGGCATGGATTTTCCCAAGATCAAGGGGAATGGCCGGATTGACCTTGGCGGCGGGGCAGCGCAGCATCCGGTCACGCGCGAAAGGAAACCCAATGCAGCCGGTCAAAGGGATTGCACTGAAACTGTGTTCAGTGCTGTTGTTCATCATCATGTCATCGCTGATCAAGGCCACGGCCCCGCATGTCCCGCCGGGGCAGGCGGTGTTTTTCCGGTCTTTGTTTGCAATCCCCGTGATTTTCACATGGCTGGCATTACGCGGTGATCTGTCGACCGGGCTAAAGGTGGAATCGCGCCTGTCGCATTTCTGGCGCGGGTTCGTGGGAACCGGGGCCATGGGGTTGATGTTTGCCGGTCTTGGCTTGCTGCCCCTGCCCGAGGTGACGGCGATCGGCTATGCCGCGCCGCTGCTGGTGGTGATTTTTGCGGCGATGTTTCTGGGCGAACAGGTGGGGGTGTTCCGCCTGTCATCTGTTGCGCTGGGGCTGATGGGGGTGCTGATCATTCTGGCCCCGCGCCTGACGGTGCTATCCGGTGAAACCGTCCAAACAACCGAGGCCGTGGGGGCCATTCTGGTGCTGATGGGGGCGGTTTGTGCGGCGCTGGCGCAGATTTATGTGCGCAAGCTGGTACAGACCGAACAGACCTCGGCCATCGTGTTTTATTTTTCGCTGACCTCGACCTTGCTTTCGCTGCTGACGCTGCCGTTTGGCTGGGTGGTGCCGAACGGGCAAGAGGCGCTGTTGCTGGTCGCGGCTGGGTTATTGGGCGGTGCGGGGCAGATTTTCCTGACTTCGGCCTATCGGTTTGCCGGGGCGTCTGTGGTGGCACCATTCGATTATGCTTCGATGATTTTTGCCATTTTGATCGGCTATTTCGTGTTTTCCGAAGTGCCAACAGGGCGGATGTTGCTGGGGTCGGCCATTGTGATTTTGGCGGGGGTGCTGATCATCTGGCGCGAAAGCCGTTTGGGACTGAAACGGTCCAAGGCCCGGTCGGGGATGACCCCGCAGGGGTGACTGTTTACTGCCCGCTGATGGCGGCGGCGATATAGGCCGGTGTCATCAGCAAACGGCGATAGCGGCCCAGCGGGAACCGTTTGGGTGTGCTTTGCATCAGGGCCGGGTAATGCGGCCCGGCGTCCTGATCCAGCACCAGACGCGCCAGCACCGCCCCTGCATGTGTTCCCATCGCCACGCCGTTGCCGTGATAGGCAAACCCGGTGAAAGCCCCCGGCATTTCCGGCACAGGCCCGACGTAGGGGGCCAATTTGGCGTTAAAGGCCAGCGCACCGTTCCAGCTATGGGGTGTTTCCACATGTTTCCAGAACGGAAAGGCGCGCTCAAACTGTTTGCGGATACGTTTTTGCAGGCTGGCAAAAGCCCCCGGCCCGGACATCAGCCCGCCGCGCATTCCGAACAGGAATTGGCCGTTCGGCATCAGCCGAAAATAGTGCAACAGCGTTTGATGAGTATAGGCCATCTGGTCGCTGCTCCACCCGTCAGCGATTTCCTGATCGGTCAGCGGGCGGGTGACGATGACGTTGGATTGCAGCGGCATGAACCGGGCGCGCATCCAATCCGGCACGTCCTCGGAAGAATAGCCATTGGTGGCGAAAATCACGCGATCCGCAGTGATCTGCGCCTTGGGTGTGGTCAGGTGATACCCGTTACCGCTGCGCGTCACCGACAAAACCGGGCTGTGGGCATGAATACGCGCCCCGGCAGACAGCGCGGCACGGGCCAGACCATCGGACAGGCGACGTGGGTTAACGCCGAACCCGTGCGGCATGGTCAGCGCACCATGATACGCGCCACGCATCCCAAGGGCAGTCAGGTCTTCGGGTTCATGCAGGGTGGTGGCAAAGCCATAGTCCGCATCCATTTCCACCTGTTCGTGGCGCAGGGATCGCATGGCGCGGGGGCTGTGGGCCATAATGGTTTCGCCCTGTGAATGGGTTTCCGCGTCGATCCCGTGGCGGATCAGCAGATTGCGCACCAATTCAATCGCGGCGATTTCGGTTTGCCGCCAGTGGCGCAGCCCATCATCGCCGTGGCGTTTGCGGATCATGCTGCCGGGCAGGGCGGTGCCCCCCAGACAGCAGAAGCCGCCGTTTCGGGCCGATGCCCCCCAACCGGGGCTTTCGGCGTCGAATACGGTGACATCTTCGCCTTGTTCGGCCAGATGCAGGGCCGCAGACAGGCCAGTGAACCCGGCCCCGACAACGGCAATGCGGGTGCGCACAGGGCCGCTGGCCGCAGGGGTTTGTTCGGTGGCCAAGGTTGTTGGCCCCCAATAGCAGGCGGCATTGGGACCGCTGCCATAGGCAAAATCGTTCAGGATACGTTTCATGTTGCGCGGGCTGCTGCCTGTTCGTCCTGCTGTTGTTTGACGGCGGCGCGTTTGGACACGATGGATGCCGTGATAACCCCAACCGCAACGATCCCGATCATGATGGTGGACAGCGCGTTGATTTCCGGACTGACCCCCAACCGCACCGCCGAAAAGATTTTGATCGGCAGGGTGGTGGCCGATGGGCCAGCGGTGAACGACGCAATGACCAGATCATCCAGTGACAGGGTAAAGGCCAGCAACCAGCCCGAAATCACCGCAGGCGCGATAATGGGCAGCGTCACCAACCGGAAGGCCGTGAAAGGGGAACAGCCCAGATCCAGTGCGGCTTCTTCCAGTGATTTGTCAAAGCTGACGAGGCGCGAAGATACCACGACCGACACGTAGCACATGGAAAACGTGGTATGTGCCAGAATGATGGTGAAAATCCCACGGTCCAGCCCGATGCCGATGAACAGCAGCAGCAGGGACAGGCCGGTGATCACCTCGGGCATGACCAGCGGGGCATAGATCATGCCGGAAAACAGCGTGCGGCCGGGGAAACGCCCGACGCGCACCAGCACATAGGCGGCCATCGTCCCCAGAACCGTGGCAAAGGTGGAACTGACGACCCCCACCTGAACCGTCACCCAAGCGGCATCAAGGAACGCGTCATTGTTGATCAGCTCTCCATACCATTTGGTACTGAACCCAGCCCAGACCGTCACCAGCTTGGACGCGTTGAAGCTGTAGATCACAAGGATCAGCATCGGCAGGTACAGAAACGCAAAGCCCAGCGTCAGCGCGGTGGCATTAAACCAAGTGAAGCGTCTCATTGGTCTTTCTCCCGCTCTTTCTGTTCGTTGCGTTGGAACAGGATGATGGGGATAATCAGGATCAGCAGCAGGACAACAGCCACGGCGGACGCCACGGGCCAGTCCCGGTTGCTAAAGAATTCTTCCCACAGCACCTTGCCAATCATCAACGTGCCCGATCCACCCAGTAGCGACGGGATCACAAATTCCCCCAGCGCGGGGATGAACACCAGAAACGACCCGGCGATGATACCGCTTTTGGACAGTGGGATCGTGACCAGCCAGAAGGCGGACAGGCGGGAACATCCCAAATCCTCGGCGGCTTCCAGAAGTGATCCATCCAGCTTTTCCAGCGCGGCATAGATCGGCAGGATCATGAAGGGCAGGTAGGTGTAGATAATCCCGATATAGACCGCGATTTTGGTGTTCAGGATCATCAGGGGTTCGGAAATCAGCCCGGTCCACAGCAGGAATTGGTTCAGGAAACCCTCTTGTGACAGGATGCCGATCCACGAATAGACCCGGATCAGGAAGCTGGTCCAGAATGGCAGGATCACCAGCATCATCAGCGTCGGACGCCATTCGTCCGGGGCCATCGCCATGCCATAGGCAACGGGATACCCGACCAGCAGCGTCAGCAATGTGGAAATCGCTGCGATTTGCAGGCTGGACAGGTAGGCTTTCCAATACAGATCGTCTTCGGTCAGGAAGACGAAGTTTTCAAAATCCAGATCGGCAAAGAACTGTTTGATCCCGGCCCAGCCTTCGGAGAAACCCAGCGTGGGCATATAGGGGGGGATCGCCAGTGCCGTGTCCGACAATGAGATTTTCAAAACGATCAGGAACGGCACCACAAACAGCGCCAGAAGCCACAGATAAGGGACAGAGATCAGGAACAGACGCCGCATCTTATTCACTCAGGACCGAGCCAGCGGTCAGCGTCCAGCTAAGCCAAACCTCGTCCTCCCATGTGAATGCGCGGCGTGACAATCGGCGGGTGTTGGCGGCCTGTGCCTTGATCACCAGCCCGCCGGGGATTTTGACGTGATAGGTCGACATATTGCCCAAATAAGCAATATCCACGATCTGCCCTTTGACGGCGTTCATCGCGCCTTCGGGTTTGTCCGCTGATACCGTGATTTTTTCGGGGCGGATCGCAATGAACCCGGTTTGGCCATCTGCCAGTCCCAAAGAGGTTTTTGCGTGGAACGGTTCATGTCCATCGGCCCAATGGATGTCATACCCATCGGCGCTGGTTTTCTGGGCCTTGCCCTGAATGATGTTCACGTCCCCGATGAAATCCGCGACATAAACGGAATTGGGTTCTTCGTAGATTTTGGCTGGGGTGGCGACCTGCATAATGCGGCCTTCGTCCATCACGGCAACGCGGCTGGCGACGGTCATCGCTTCTTCCTGATCGTGGGTGACGATCACAAAGGTGGTGCCGGTTTTTTCCTGAATATCCATCAGCTCAAACTGGGTTTCTTCGCGTAGCTTTTTGTCCAGCGCACCCAGCGGTTCGTCCAGCAGCAGCAGTTTCGGCGCACGGGCCAGTGACCGGGCCAGCGCAACACGCTGACGTTGCCCGCCGGAAATCTGGTGCGGTTTGCGCTTGGCGAATTTGGTCAGCCGGGTCAGGCGCAGCATTTCCTCGACCCGATTGGTCAACTGGTCGGTGGGCATTTTCATCCGCTTCAGACCAAAGGCGATATTTTCCCAGACAGACAGATGCGGGAACAAAGCGTAGGACTGGAACATCATGTTCACGGCGCGTTCGTTGGGCGGAACATGCGCCATGTCTTGCCCTGCAATCAGGATTTGCCCCTCGGTCGGGTTTTCAAATCCGGCAAGCATCCGCATCATCGTGGTTTTGCCACAGCCGGACGGCCCCAAAAGGGCGAAAAATTCGCGTGTGTAGATGTCTTGCGAAAGGTTGTCGATCGCGGTGAAGTCGCCGAACCGCTTGGTGACGTTCTTGAACTGGATAAGCGGTTTTTCGTTCGGGTCTTCCCAGGGTGCGAATACTGTCTGTGCCATACCTGTCCCTGTCAATAAAGAAGCCCGCGCAGGTCATGCGCGGGCTGATCGTGGTTTCGGGTCTTATGTGCCCGATTTGATTTTGGTCCACATGCGGGTCACGACACGCTGTACCTTGGCGTTGTACGGCGTGGTGGTGAACAGGTTGTCCAGCGCTGCCGCCGAGGGGTAGATCGCCGGATCGCCGATCACATCCTCGACCAGGAATTCCTGTGACGCTTTGTTGCCGTTGGCGTAGTAGACATAGTTCGATGCTGCGGCCATGTTCTGCGCGTCCATGATGAAGTTCAGGAACTTATGCGCGGCATCGGGGTTCGGCGCATCGACCGGAATGGCCATCTGGTCAAACCACATCTGTGCGCCTTCCTTGGGCGCGTTATAGGCGATTTCGACACCATTATCGGCCTCGGCTGCGCGGTCGCGCGATTGCAGGATGTCACCGGACCAGCCCACAGCCACACAGATGTCGCCGTTGGCCAGCGCGTTGATATATTCCGAGCTGTTGAATTTCTGGATATAGGGGCGGATCGCCATATAGATCGGTTCGGCCTTGGCAATCACGTCAGGATCGTGGCTGTCCGGGTCTTCGCCGATGTATTTCAGCGCCGCGGGGATCATTTCCGCAGGGGCGTCCAGGAAGAACACGCCGCAGGACGCCAGTTTTTCCATATTTTCCGGTTTGAATACCAGATCCCAGCTATCAATGGGGGCGTCTTCGCCCAGCACTTCTTTGACCTTGCCGACGTTCACACCGATCCCGGTGGTGCCCCACATGTAGTTGATCGAATAGGCGTTGTCGGGGTCGTATTTCGCGGTCCGCTTTTCAACCACGTCCCACATGTTACCCATGTTGGACAGCTTGGTTTTGTCCAGCTTTTGGAACGCACCCGCAGTAATTTGGCGTTGCAGGAAGGTGCCGGTTGGCACCACCACGTCATAGCCAGAGCTGCCAGCCAGCATTTTGGTTTCCAGCACTTCGTTGCTGTCGAACACGTCGTAGATCAGCTTGATCCCGGTTTCGGCTTCGAATTTGGTCAGCAGCTCTTCGTCGATGTAATCGGACCAGTTGTAGACACGCACTTCCTCGGCGGTGGCGGCCCCGGCGCACAGCGCAGCGATGGCCGTCATGGTCAGCAGGCGTTTCTTCATGTCATATCTCCCCTTGGATGCCGGGCTTGTTTTACCCGTTTATCCAAATTTGATCAAAAATTGCCCGTCAAGGCAATATGGTAATGTTTCCACGGGTCAATTAAACTCGCAAGGAGTGGTTTGGCACAGATGCGGAGAAAAGTGGCAGCATGGACGGAAACGCCCAAAAAGTGACCGGCAAGGAGGCCGCAAAAGCGCAGCTTCCGGCGCATGAAACGATCTATCGGAAACTGCGCGAACAAATCCTGTTCGGAGAGATCGCACCGGGCCAGCCGGTAACGATTCAAGGCCTGACCGACAGGCTGAATGCCGGGATGACCCCCGTGCGCGAGGCAATCCGGCGTCTGACTTCGGAAGGGGCGCTGGAGTTTCAGGGCAACCGCCGGGTGATTGTGCCGCAACTGACCGCCGAAAATATTGCAGAGATTATTTATGCACGACAATGGCTTGAGTCCCATTTGGGGTTGCGTGCGACAGAACGTGCAGAACCTGCGGATTTGACGGAACTGACCCGTTTGGATGATGCGCTGGACAAGGCAATCGCACGTGGGGATTTGCAGGGCTATCTGGAATATAACTACCGTTTCCACGCTAAGATTTATGAGCTGGCACAAGCCCCCATTCTAGCCGCTATGGCCGAAGGGTTGTGGCTGCGCTTTGGCCCGTCGCTGCGGGTGGTTTGTGGGCGCATTGGAACCCAGAATTTGCCCGACCGTCACAAGGATCTGCTGCACGCCATGCGAACGGGTGACGCCGAAGGGGCCGCGCGTGCCTGCCGCGAGGATATGCTGCAAGGGATGGAGCAGGTGCGGGACATGTTAGACCCGCCGGGGGCTGCAAACTGATTCGATTGACACTGATTAATTTGATCATATTTTGAGAGGGGCGTGACGAATCGGCCGGGATCGTGCCGGATTCGCTTTTCCGAACAGACGAGGCCCGATGATGACGAAAATCACCAACCACATGCCCACGGCAGAGTTGCAGGCGCTGGATGCGGCGCATCATATCCACCCGTTTTCGACCCAGACCGAACTGGCGGCCAAAGGTGCGCGGGTGATCACCAGCGCCGATGGGGTTTGGATTCGCGACAGCGAAGGCAACCGGATTATCGACGGCATGGCCGGGTTGTGGTGCGTGAATGTCGGCTATGGCCGGGACCGTTTGGCCGAAGTGGCCGCGCGTCAGATGGCGGAACTGCCCTATTACAACACGTTTTTCATGACGACCCACGTGCCTGCGATTGCCCTGAGTCAGAAACTGGCCGAAGTGGCGCCGGGGGATCTGAACCATGTGTTCTATGCCGGGTCCGGGTCTGAAGCGAACGATACTAATATCCGCATGGTGCGCACCTATTGGGCGGAAAAGGGCAAACCGTCCAAGCGGATCATCATCAGCCGTAAAAATGCCTATCACGGGTCCACGATGGGCGGTGCCAGTCTGGGTGGAATGGGTGGGATGCACGCGCAGGGTGGCCTGCCGATCCCGGATATTCACCATATCGACCAGCCGAACTGGTGGGCCGAAGGCGGCGACATGTCCCCCGAAGAATTCGGTCTGGAACGTGCGCGGCAGTTGGAGCAGGCAATTCACGATCTGGGCGAAGATAACGTAGCCGCCTTTATCGCGGAACCCGTGCAGGGCGCTGGCGGGGTGATCGTGCCGCCGGAAACCTATTGGCCGGAAATTAAGCGCATCTGCGATAAATACGAAATTCTGCTGATCGCGGACGAGGTGATCTGTGGTTTCGGCCGCACCGGGAACTGGTTCGGCAGCGAAACCGTGGGCTGGACCCCGGATATCATGACCATCGCCAAGGGCTTGTCGTCGGGCTATCAGCCGATTGGTGGGTCGATCGTGAGCGACGAAGTGGCCAGCGTGATCGGTGCCTGTGAATTCAACCACGGCTATACCTACAACGCGCATCCGGTGGCTGCTGCGGTGGCGTTGGAAAACATCAACATCATGCAGGAAGAAAAGATCGTGGACTATGTCCGCGATGATATTGCCCCCTATCTGAAGCAGAAATGGGAAGCGTTGGTGGATCACCCGATGGTGGGTGAAGCCAAGATCGTTGGCATGATGGGGTCCATTGCGCTGACCCCGCACAAGGAAAGCCGCGCGGCCTTTGCTGCGGATGCGGGAACGGTGGGGTATTTGTGCCGCGAACGGTGTTTTGCCAATGATTTGATCATGCGTCATGTGGGGGACCGCATGATTATCAGCCCGCCATTGGTGATTTCCCGCGAGGAGGTTGATATCCTGATCGAACGCGCGGTAAGGTCGCTCGATGAAGGTATGGCTCGCGCCAAGGATGCGGGTCTTTGGGTGGCTGCCTCTTGATTTTATGCGCCACCCCGATTTGAGGGAGTGGTTATGCGGTCTGTCTTGGGTCTTTGGGCCATTATTGCGGTTGTCTGTGTTGGGTATATGGCCCTTTGGCCGGTGCCTGTAACACCCAAAGCCTGGGACGCCCCGGAAAACCCCGGATATACCGGGATTTTTGCCCCGAATGCGCGATTGCAAAGGTTGGAATTTCTGGATCTTGCCGGGCGTTCCGGCCCCGAAGATGTGGCTATCGGTCCTGACGGGATGGTTTACGTCGCCACGCATGACGGTGAAATTATGCGTTTGCCCCAATCAGGGGGCAAGGCGCAGGTGTTTGCCCAAACAGGGGGGCGTCCGCTAGGCATAGAATTTGGCCCTGACGGAATGCTGTATGTCGCGGATGCCTATCGCGGTTTGGTGTCTGTTGACCCTGACGGCGGTGTGGTTTTGCTTGCCGATCACGCGGCTGGGGTGCCGATCCTGTACGCTGATGATGTGGATGTCGGGGTGGATGGTATGGTTTATTTCACCGATGCCTCTACCCGGTTCGGGGCCGAAGCCAGCGGCGGCACGTTGCCAGCCTCGGTTCTGGACCTGATCGAACATTCCGACAATGGCCGCGTGCTGAAATACGATCCCATCACACGGAAGACCACGGTTTTCGCGGATGGGCTTAGTTTTCCCAACGGGGTTGCCGTGGGGCCGGATGGGGCGGTTTATGTCGTAGAAACTGGCGATTATGCGGTTTGGCGGTTTCCGGCGGATGGCGGGCCGGGGCAGGTGATTTTGGCGAACCTGCCGGGTTTCCCGGACAATATTAACAAGGGGCCGGACGGCACGTTCTGGGTGGGGCTGGTCAGCCCGCGCAATGCGATTATGGACAAGCTGTCGGATAGCCCTGCATTGCGCCGCGCGGTATTGCGCTTGCCCGCCTCGATGAAACCCGCACCCACGCGCTATGGGTTTGTGTTGCGGATGGATGCACAAGGTAAGGTGCTGGAAACGCTGCAAGACCCCAGCGGGTCCTATGCGTTGACGACAGGCGCGGTGACGGCACAGGACGGCAGCGTGTTTGTGTCATCGTTGACCGAAACGCGGCTTGGTGTGCTGCGGCCCTGAATGGGTTAAGCCTGCGCGTGCAGGCGGGCAAAGCACATCGAAATATGGGCCTGTCGGATCAATGCCGCGCCCATCGTGTCGCCAGATTCCAATGCCGCGCGGATGTCGCGGATTTCATCGGCGAAAATGGCAACCTCGGCGGACAGGTCCATGCGAGGGATGGATTTCAGCCAGATACGGGCCGTTTTATAATACAGCCGTTCCGAGGTATCGCGCAGGGCCTCGTTTTCGGTCAGCGATGTGCCGAAATGGAAAAACTCCATATTCAGGCGGGCAAATTCGCGGGCATCGGGGGCGTGGCGAAGCTGCGTTGCGCATTGTTCAAAATGGCGGGCCTGCGCGATAATATCGGGTGTGAT
This sequence comes from Thalassovita litoralis, assembly GCF_900182725.1. GTDB lineage: Bacteria > Pseudomonadota > Alphaproteobacteria > Rhodobacterales > Rhodobacteraceae > Thalassobius > Thalassobius litoralis. The sequence goes on along the minus strand of NZ_FXTO01000001.1, from coordinate 349,682 downwards.
CGGCGCAGGGGTCAGCCGCCCCACCAGCCCGGCCAATTCGCGGCGAAACTCATAGGTGCGGGTCATTTCGCCGATGTCTACATCCGTGACCAGCGTACCAACACCGTGGACTGAAGAAACCAGCCCTTCGTCCTCTAACCGGGCAAGGGCGCGGCGCAGCGGGGTGCGGGATGTGCCGAATTCAGCGGCCAAAGCTTCCTCGGACAGGCGGGTGCCGGGGGGATAATCCAGCAGGCAAATGCGTTCGCGTAACACCTGATGCAGGCGGTTCAGCCGGTCGCGCGGGGTGTCAGACATGTCGGGTTATCCGATCGCCCAACCGTTGCAGCATATCCAGACAGGCGGTAAGTTGGCTGATTTCGATATATTCGTCTGCCTTATGCGCCTGCTCAATGCTGCCCGGCCCGCAGACCACGGCAGACAGGCCCAATTGCTGAAACAGCCCGGCTTCGGTGCTGAAGGCCACCAGATCGGCACCGTTGGCTCCGGTCAGTTCGGCCACCAGATCGCGGATTTCGTTTTCCGGCATGGGGTGCAGCCCGTCCACTTCGCCGACCACATAGGTGGATATGCCTGCATTGGGGTGGACTGCCTGCATTTGCGGGATCAGCACATCGTTGCAATAGCTGGTGATCTGCTGCTTGACGAAATCCATGTCCGATTGCTGTACGGGCCGCATTTCCCAATCCAGTTCCGCCCGCGAGGCGATGACATTATGCACCGTTCCACCGGACAGCCGCCCGATGTTGATGGTGGTCCACGGTGGTTCAAAGCGGCTGCCAGCGGGGGCGCGGTGGTGTAGCGTGTCGCGCAGGTCCAGCAGGCGTGACACGTAGCGCGTGGCATATTCTACCGCATTCACCCCCCGCGCCGGATCGGAACCGTGGCCGGGCAGGCCGGTGAATTCCACTGTGTATTCGCAGCAGCCTTTGTGTCCTTCGATGATGCGCATTTCGGTGGGTTCCCCGATCAGCGCCATCGCGGGTTTAATCCCCCGCGCCGCCAGTTCCGGCACCAAGGCCCGCGCCCCAAGGCACCCCACTTCTTCGTCATGGGTGAAGGCGAAATGGATGGGGCGGATCAGGTCGCGGTTGGCGTAGTCCTGTGCCAAAGCCAGTGCGCAGGCGATGAAGCCTTTCATGTCACAGGTGCCGCGCCCGTATAGTTTGCCGTCGCGCTGCACCATTTTGAACGGATCGGTTGCCCAATCCTGATCGGTGACGGGAACCACATCGGAATGGCCGGACAGGACAATCCCGCCGTCCCGGTCCGGGCCGATGGTGGCGAACAGGTTCGCTTTGGTTCCGGTTTCGTCATGTAACAAATCCACCCGCGCCCCGGCTTCGGACAGGATTTGCGCCATATGCACGATCATCGCCAGATTGCTGTCTGCCGACACGGTGGGAAAGGCGATCAGGTCCGCCAGGATTTGTTGGGTGCGCTCCAGCAGGGTCATTTCTTTACGAACAGTTTTCGGGGGCGGTCGCAGAAGGTTTCAGCCGGGCCGTCGGCGGTGATCAGGATGGATTCGGTGATTTCCAGCCCCCAGTCCGGCATCCATAGACCGGGCATGAAGTGAAAGGTCATGCCGGGTTCCAGAATGGTTTCATCCTCGGGGCGCAGGCTGATGGTGCGTTCGCCCCAATCCGGCGGATAAGACAGGCCGATGGGATAGCCGCAGCGTGCGCCACGTTCGATCCCGGCCTTTTCCAGCGGGACCGCCAGCGCGTTGGCGATGTCACAGGCACGGTTCCCGGCGCGGGCGGCGTTTAGCCCGGCCTCTAGCCCCTCGACCAGCGCCCCTTCGGCGCGCAGCATGTCATCCGGGGGCGTTCCCAAAAATACGGTGCGGCAAAACGGGGTGTGATAGCGGCGATAGACGCCCGCCAGTTCAAAGAAGGTACATTGCCCCTGAAACAGTTCCGATCCGTCCCATGTCAGATGCGGGGCCGAGGCATCGGCACCCGACGGGCACATCGGCACGATGGCGGGGTAATCGCCCCAATCTTCGTCCACGCCGGTTAGGGCATCGTGATAGATCGCCGCGACAAGATCGTTTTTCCGCAGGCCCGGTTCGGCCCGTTCAATGGCCCCGTCCACCATTTTTTCCGCAATACGGGCGGCGCGGCGCATGAATTGGATTTCTTCGGGGGATTTGACGGCGCGTTGCCAGTTCACCAGCGCGGTCGCGTCCATGATCTGTGCATCGGGCAGTTCGGCCAACATGGTGATATAGGCCTTGGCCGAGAAATAGTAGTTTTCCATTTCAACGCCGATGCGGGCCTTTTCAAAGCCCAGCTCTTTTAGCAGGGCGGAAAGGTGCTGCATCGGGTGGCGTTCGGTGGATTGCACATATTCGTCGCCATAGGGGCGCAGGTGATCCTCTTGCAGCCACGATGTCCGGCGTGCGCCGTTGGCGTCCATGTTGCGGCCCCACCAAACGGGATCGCCTTCTAAGGTTACGATCACGCCTTGGTGGACATAGAAGGACCAGCCATCGTAGCCGGTAAGCCAAGACATGTTTGATGGGTCTTCGATAAACAGCACATCCAAACCACGGCGGATCATTTCCGCACGGGTCAGGGCAAGCCGACGATCATATTCCGAAGCCGAGAAAGGAACAGAAACAGGGGGCATGGCAGTCTCCGCGATGTTGGTGTTTCTGCTCAGGGGGGCAAATTTGTGTACAACTGGTCCATTCCAAAAACGAACAAACGGGTCGTTTTTGAAATAAATAGCCAAGATTTCAGAATTATCGGCCCCTGAAAGGCGTGAATTTATGCGCTGATGTATACAGCCAAGGGAGTGAACAAGGGGGCAGACGGTGGAAATTCCTGCGAAACAGCCAATTTGCAGGGGGCGAATCGTGCCAAAGCTTTGGGCGTGTAAAAAATGGTCAGATCGGCATGTCTGGGCTGTTTGACGAGCGGATGACGGGCGCCCAATGCCATTGGGTCACGCCCTTCGCGCTTGCACTGATATATTATCCGGCAAAGGCGCACGAGGCATAAGTTGTATATATAACAAATGTTTGCGACTGCCCTGTGCTGGCCACGGCAAGCGGCTGCCTGTTTCTTGGGCGATTTTCCAGAAGGCGAATGCGCAGCACGAAGGCTATTGCCCGTTCTGATGCCCGAATTCGTATGAATATGTGCATATTCCGGTGGCGAATGTCGTAATTTGCTCAAAAAATGCCGTGTTCCGGTTGCAACCCAGCGCATCCCGCGTTTTAGTTTGGAAACAAGACGCGGGGTAAACCGCACGGAAAATAACGGGGAACCAGATTTTGGCTGAAACACAGACCAAAGACGCATTCGTCAAGTTTGACCGGGTGCAAAAAAGCTATGACGGTGAAACTCTTGTCGTCAAAGACCTGAACCTGAGCATGCCTAAGGGCGAGTTCCTGACGATGCTGGGGCCGTCTGGTTCCGGGAAAACCACCTGCCTGATGATGTTGGCGGGGTTTGAAACCGCCACCCACGGCGAAATTCTTTTGGATGGAAGGCCAATCAACAACATTCCGCCGCATAAGCGCGGGATTGGCATGGTGTTCCAGAACTACGCGCTGTTTCCGCATATGACTGTGGCCGAAAACCTGTCCTTCCCGCTGGAAGTGCGCGGGATCGGCAAATCCGAGCGGGAAGAAAAAATCAAACGCGCCTTGGATATGGTGCAGATGGGGCAATTCGGCGGGCGCCGCCCTGCGCAGCTTTCTGGTGGTCAGCAGCAGCGTATCGCATTGTCGCGGGCGCTGGTGTTTGAACCGGAACTGGTGCTGATGGACGAACCGCTGGGCGCGCTGGACAAACAATTGCGCGAACATATGCAGTTTGAAATCACGCGCTTGGCACATGAGCTGGGGATTACCACGGTTTACGTGACCCACGACCAGACCGAAGCGCTGACCATGTCGGACCGCGTGGCGGTGTTTGACGATGGGCGTATTCAGCAGCTTGCGCCGCCAGATGTTCTGTACGAAGAGCCGCAGAACAGCTTTGTTGCGCAGTTCATTGGTGAAAACAACACGCTGGAAGGCGTGGTAAAAGAAATGAAAGGCAGCGATCTGTGCGTCGTCCAATTGGACGACGGCGAACTGATCGACGCCAAGCCGGTGAACGTGTCCAAAGCGGGCGAACGTACCCGCGTTTCGATCCGCCCCGAGCGGGTGGAATTCAACAAGGAGCGCCTGCAACCCGGTGCGCATCTGCTGAAAGCAGAGGTGCTGGAGTTCATCTACATGGGCGATATTTTCCGCACCCGTCTGCGCGTCGCTGGCAATGAAGACTTCGTGGTAAAGACGCGGAATGCCCCCGATCAGGTGCGCCTGACCCCCGGCCAGCAAATCGAAATCGGGTGGTTGCCCGGCGATTGCCGCGCATTGGATGCTTAACTAAATTCTCGGAGGCCCGGCTTACGGGCCGGACCTTCGATGGCCAAGGAGGGGTGGACTGTATGCCCGTTCCCCGCCTCTGAACCCTCAAAATAACGGGCATCAATGGGAGTTATGGATAATGAAACTCAAAACAGCACTTCTGGCTTCGGTCCTGACCAGCGCAGCGTTCGCGGCTCAGGCACAAGAAGTCAACGTGATGTCCTGGGGCGGCTCGTATGCCAAAAGCCAGGTCGAAGCGTATCACAAGCCCTTCACCGCTGAATTCGGCATCAAGGTGAATTCGATCGACGCGGATAACCCCGCAACCCCGATCAAGGCGCAGGTCGAAGCCGGTAACGTATCGGTGGATGTGGCTGACGTTGAATTCTCGGATGCTGTGCGCCTGTGTGACGAAGGTCTGCTGGAACCCATCGACCAGTCGATGCTACCCGCTGCCCCCGATGGTACCCCGGCCGCCGATGATTTCATCGAAGGCGCATTGCAGGATTGCGCGGTGGCCAACATCGTGTGGTCGACCGTTGTGTCGTATAACTCGAAAAACGTTTCGGGTACGCCGACCACGATCGCCGATTTCTTTGACACCGCAAAATTCCCTGGCAAACGTGGCCTGCGTAAGTCGGCCAAGGCAACGCTGGAAATGGCTCTGATGGGCGATGGCGTTCCGGCTGGCGAAGTGTATGACATGCTGGATACTGACGAAGGCGTAGACCGCGCATTCGCCGTTCTGGACCGCATCAAAGGCGATATCGTCTGGTGGGAAGCTGGCGCACAGCCGCCGCAATTGTTGGCAGATGGCGAAGTTGTAATGTCGACCGCATATAACGGCCGTATCTTCAACGCGGCAGTCGCAGAAAATCAGCCGCTGGTGGTTATGTGGGACGGCCAAATTCTGGACTTCGACCTGTTTGTGATCCCCAAAGGCGCACCGAATCTGGAAAACGCGAAGAAATTCATCGCGTTCTCGACCGGCACCAAGCCGCTGGCAGATCAGGCATCGTGGATTTCCTACGGCCCGGCGCGTAAATCTTCGGGCGCATTGGTTGGCCTGTACTCGGACGGCAAAACCCAGATGGCACCGCATATGCCCACCGCTGCCGCCAATCTGGAAAACGCGTTGGTCAACAACTTTGAGTTCTGGGTCGATAAAGATGCCGAGCTGAACGAGCGTTTCAACGCTTGGTTGGCGAACTAAGCATTCGCTTCGGCGCCCCCGTGCGGAACGGGGGCGTTTCCTGAACTAACGGGTACGGGCCGCAAAAGGCCCGACCCACCACGGGGAAAAGGTGCAATCCACATGACCGACGCAACAGCGAACGGACAGACCGGGCAACTGACAACAGCGGATGGTAAACCGCTGAAACAGGCGTTGGCACGGGCACAGTCGCGGGCAAAACGCAAAGCGTTTTTTCTGGTGCTGCCGTTGCTGGCCTTTATTTTGATCACGTTTGTGATTCCGATTGGCCAGATGCTTCACAAATCTTTCTATAACGAAGGTTTTACCGTTCACGAAGAAATCGGTTCCGGTGTGCGCACCCCGATCATGACAAATTTGGCGGCGTGGTTTGATGAAAACCCGCTGGGAACAGAACCGAATGAAACGGCCTATGCTGCGTTGGCGGCGGATTTGGTGGTTCTGAAAGATCTGCGCGCCGCCGGTCAGGCTGGTACGCGGATTAACTATGAAAAATCCGGTTCGCGGTCGATGTTTACCAAAGCCGCGCGGAAGGCCGACAAGCTGGAACCCCCGTTCAAAGAGGCCATTCTGGATCTGGATAAGGATTGGGCAGACCCGGAATTGTGGCGCGTGATGCGCGATGCAAGCTCTTCTTATACTGGCAATTTCTATCTGGCGGCGGTGGATCGCACCAAAGACGTGAATGGCAATGTGGTGATGGTCGATGAAAACCGTCAGGTCTATGTGAAGCTGTTCCAGCGCACGTTGTTCCTGTCGCTGTTGATCACGTTCCTGACCTTTGTGCTGGCCTATCCGATTGCGCATTTGCTGGCCACGTTGCCGCTGCGCCATTCCAACCTGTTGATGATCCTTGTGCTGCTGCCATTCTGGACTTCGCTTCTGGTGCGGACGACAAGCTGGATGGTGTTGCTGCAATCGCAGGGGGTTATCAATGACTCGCTTGTGGGTATGGGGCTGCTGGGCGATGAAAACCGGCTACAAATGATGTACAACCAACTGGGTACGGTCATTGCGATGACGCATATCCTGCTGCCCTTTATGGTGTTGCCGCTGTATTCCGTGATGCGCCCGATTAACCCGTCTTATGTACGTGCCGCACGTTCATTGGGCGCAACAAGCTGGACCGCGTTCCGCCGGATTTATTTCCCGCAAACCGTGCCGGGGATCGGTGCTGGTGCGCTGCTGGTGTTCATTCTGGCAGTTGGCTACTACATCACCCCGGCGCTGGTGGGGGGAGCTGATGGTCAGCTGATTTCCAACCTGATTGCGTTCCATATGCAAAAATCGCTGAACTGGTCGCTGGCTGCCGCATTGGCCGCGCTGCTGCTGGGCGGGGTCATGATCCTGTACTGGCTGTATGACCGCCTGATCGGCATCGACAATCTGAAATTGGGCTAAGGGGAGATACGAACATGGCACTTCCGTCCTATGCTGATCCGTTAGAAAAAGCCTGGCATTATACTTACCTGGTGATCTGTACGCTGATCTTCCTGTTCCTGATCGCGCCGATCCTTGTGGTGATGCCGCTAAGCTTTAACGCAGAGCCGTATTTCACCTTTACCGACAAGATGCTGAACTTCGATCCCACGGGGTATTCAACGCGGTGGTACGATATGCTGCTGACCTTTGGGATGTTGGCCCCCGATGCCCCCCGCGATACAAGCTGGTGGGCAGACGCCTGGACGAATGCGGCGTGGATCAATGCGGCAAAGAATTCGGTTATCATCGGTTTCTTTTCCACCATTCTGGCAACCGGGTTGGGAACCGTGGCAGCGCTGGGTCTGTCGCGCCCTGAAATGCCCGCCCGCCGGGTGATTATGGCGATCCTGATTTCCCCGATGATCGTGCCGATCATCATCGTGGCCACAGGGTTGTTCTTCTTCTACTCGGCCATTTCGATCCAGAATTGGGGGATTCCCTATCTGGGGGTCATTTTGGCGCACGCGACTTTGGGCATTCCCTTTGTCATCATCACCGTGACAGCCACGTTGGTGGGCTTCGATCATTCGCTGACCCGCGCGGCGGCGAATATGGGGGCTGACCCGATCACCACCTTCCGCCGGGTGCAGATGCCGCTGATCTTGCCGGGGGTGATTTCGGGTGCGTTGTTCGCCTTTGTGACCTCATTCGACGAAGTGGTGGTGGTGCTGTTTGTCGGTGGTTTGGATGAACAAACGATCCCGCGCCAGATGTGGAACGGTATCCGGGAACAGATCAGCCCGGCGATCCTGTCGGTGGCAACCATCCTTGTTCTGATTTCCATCGCGCTGTTGACGACTGTTGAACTGCTGCGCCGTCGGTCAGAACGCCTACGCGGAATGAGTCCGGGGTGACGCGTTGATCCGTGATTATTGATGAAAGGCCGGGGTGGAAAACTCTGGCCTTTCTTGTATGCAGCGTCAGCAAACAGGAGGCGCGACATGACTGACGATCACAAGACGAAAATGCAGGCGATGCAAAAGGCCCACCGTGAAAAAGTGGCCGAAGCACAGGATCCGGGGCGGGGTCTGGTTCTGATCCACACCGGCAACGGTAAGGGCAAGTCGTCTTCGGCCTTTGGGGTGATTGTCCGGGCGCTGGGATGGAAGAAAACCGTGGGGGTGGTCCAATTCATCAAGGGAAGCTGGATCACGGGCGAACGCCAGTTTTTCCAGCGGCTTGGTGGGATTGACTGGCACACGATGGGCGAAGGTTTCACATGGGACACCCAAGACCGGGAACGCGATATTGCGGCCGCGGTGGCGGCGTTTGATCGTGCCTGTGAAATGATGGAAAGCGGCGATTACGATCTGATTGTGCTGGACGAAATCAACATTGCGCTGCGGTATGAATATCTAAGCCCAGAGCAGGTTCTGGACGGGCTGAAGCGCCGTTCCGATCGCACCAGCGTGATTCTGACGGGCCGGGATGCGCCCGCGTTGCTGTGTGATTATGCCGATTTGGTGACGGAAATGACCGAGGTGAAGCACCCCTATAAGGCGGGCATTAAAGCGCAGCGTGGGGTCGATTTCTGAGCCACAAACAAAAAAGCGCCGGTCGATGACCGGCGCTTGTGTGATTTCAGGGCTGTCTTAGCTGCGGACCAGTTTTTCATACGCGTCCGAGATTTCACGGGTCAGGTCGCCCACCTCGAATGTCCAGTCACCGATTTGGCCCACGGGGGTGACTTCGGCGGCGGAGCCTGTCAGCCAGCACTGTTCAAACCCGTCCAGCTCTTTCGGCAGGATGTGGCGTTCATGGACGGTGATGCCGCGATCTTTCAGCAGGCCAATCACGGTTTGGCGGGTCAGGCCATTCAGGATGGCATCGGGCAGCGGGGTGTGGACTTCGCCATCTTTGACAAAGAAGATATTCGCGCCGGTCGCTTCGGCCACATAACCGCGATAATCCATGAACATCGCGTCCGAACAGCCTTTGGCTTCGGCGGCGTGTTTGGACATGGTGCAGATCATATACAGGCCAGCGGCCTTGGCTGCGGTCGGGATGGTGTCGGGGCTGGGGCGTTTCCACTTGGCCACGTCCAGTTTGGCGCCCTTGAATTTGGCGTCGCCATAGTAGCTGCCCCATTCCCACGCAGTCACGGCCATACGCACCGGGTTACGGGCCGCAGATACGCCCATATCTTCGCCTGCGCCGCGCCATGCGACCACGCGCACATAGGCATCGGTGAAACCGTTGGCTTCCAGCACAGCTTTCTTGGCTGCTTCGATTTCGTCGACAGTATAGGGGATCGGCATGTCCATCATCTTGCCAGAATTCAGCAGACGTTCGGAATGTTTCCGGCTTAGGAAAATCTTACCGTTATAGCACCGCTCGCCCTCGAACACGGAAGACGCGTAATGCAGCGCGTGGGTCAGAATGTGAACCTTGGCGTCGCGCCAGTCCACCATTTCCCCATCCATCCAGATTTTTCCGTCGCGATCATCATATCCAGCCATCTATCCCTCCTGCACCGTGAAGCTTTGCGAAAGTTGCGTGGTATTGGTCCGTAGTGGACATTTTCTTGCGTCAAAGCTGCGATTCGCTAACAGTTCGGACTTGGAATGTCAATAAGACTGACTTAAGCTGCTGGAAAAGCGGACATTTTATAAACTTTCAAACAAAGGGGCCGCCATGTCTGACGTTACCACCGGCGAAAGTCTTCTGTTCCTGACGGACGAACAACTGCGTCAGGGAATCGAGGCGATGTTCTTTGCATACCGCGGTTTCACGGCAGACCCGGATCGGATCTTGGCCGGGATGGCCTATGGTCGGGCGCATCACCGGGCGATTCACTTTATCAACCGTGCGCCGGGAACGACGGTGAATAACCTGCTGGTGTTGCTGGGCGTGACTAAGCAATCCCTGAACCGGGTGCTGCGGACGCTGATCGAGGATGGTTTGGTCGAAAGCCGCGTGGGGCAAACGGATAAGCGGGAACGCCACCTGTATTTGACCGAAGACGGCGAGGCATTGGAACGTAAACTGTCGGATGCGCAGCGTGCGCGTATGCGGGCGGCCTATCGCGCGGCAGGGCCGCAGGCGGTGGCTGGGTTCCGACAGGTGCTAGAGGCGATGATGGACCCGGAAATGCGCCGCAAATATCATGCCCTGCGGGAGAACGGGGCATGAGCGACGTCGCCCCCCATCTTCTGATTGTCGATGATGACGAGCGGATTCGCGGGTTGTTGCAAAAATACCTGATGCGGAACGGGTTTCTGGTATCGGCGGCGCGGGACGCGGCCCATGCGCGGCGGTTGCTGTCCGGGCTGGAATTTGACCTGATCGTGATGGACGTGATGATGCCGGGCGAAGATGGCGTAACGCTGACGCGCAGCCTGCGATCTGAACTGACCACGCCGATTCTGTTGCTGACCGCACGCGGCGAAACCGAAGATCGGATCGCAGGGTTGGAAGCCGGGGCAGATGATTATCTGGCAAAACCGTTCGAGCCAAAGGAATTGCTGCTGCGGATCAATGCCATTCTGCGCCGTATGCCCGAAGTCGTGTCCTTGGATACCGGGCCAAAGGTTCTGATGCTTGGTCCAATTCGCTATGATATTGACCGGGGCGAGATGTGGGAGGGCGATCACCTGATCCGCCTGACCGCCACGGAAAGCCAGTTGATGAAAATTTTCGCGGCCCGCCCGAATGAAGCGATCAGTCGCACAAAACTGGTCGAAGATCTGGGGCGTGACCGTGGGCAGGCGCAGGAACGCGCGGTAGATGTGCAAATCACCCGCCTGCGCCGAAAGATCGAGGCAGACCCGAAGCAACCCCGTTATCTGCAAACGGTGCGCGGCGCCGGGTATATGCTGGCACCGGATTAAGGGTGTTCACGCGCCTTTCATCTTGCCAAAAATACTCAAAAACCGACCTTTCCGCCTGTGCGGCGGTCAAGTGATCTGGCGCAGGTCGCGCAGCAGGTTTTGCGCCATGTCTATTGCGTGTTGAACACGGTGGGGCGGCATCTCTGGGTGTTCCACGCGGAACAAGGTTTCAAAACAAATCAGATAGGGCAGGAACAGGGTGCGCTCTGTTTCATTCAGGTGCATGGCATCGGCCATCGCGCCAAAGGCCAGCGCATCCATGCCAAAGTGCCGCTTGGGGCCAAAATACAACCCGCGGCGGGCCATATGTGTCAGCGACCGGGCAATATCCTTGTAGATCGGGGCGATGGATGACCCACCTGTATCAATCCCTGTCAGAACATCACCGGACAGGATCAGATTGTTGGGGTGAAAATCGCCATGCGTAATGGCCACACGCCATTCCTGAGGTTCTATGTGTTTCGCCAGATGGCGCATATTGCGGAAAATCCGCCGTTCGATTTCTGCCAGTGCGGGGTGGGGTTGCTGGGCGACCGCCTCTTTGGCGCGGCGCAGCCAGTGGCGGTTGTTGGCGGGGCGGGTGGTTTGGCTGGGGGCGGTATAGGCGGATAGCCACGCCCCTGCATGTGCATAGGGCGCGTTGCGCTGTTCCATATCCAATGACCACAGGTGGCGCATCAGCGGCGTGCCGTCGATCAGAGACATCGCCATCAGGCCGCTTGTTTCGTCGAAACACAACGGCTTGGCGACGCGATTGGGGCCGGTGGCCATATAGGCATAACTGCGGGTCAGTTCGGCCCATTCGCGGGCGATATGTTCGTGGCTTTCGGGGTTTAGGGGCAGGCGAAACACAGCAGGGCTGTCTGCAAGCCGACCGCGCAGGATGACCCGGTTGCCGGGAACAAAGCGCAAAATATCGTCCAACGTCACCACCAGCCCCGCCGCTTGCGCGGCCTGTTCGGCGCGGGTGCGGGCGGCGGCGGCTTGTTCGGGAAAGGCTTGGGTGTTGTCGGTTGTTACAATGCTCATGTCAGGGGCAGCATCCGGCAGGGCGGGGCGGGCGTCAACTGAATTGAACCTGCCTGCGGGCGCGGATATGGTGGCGCGGCAACCGACCCAAGGAGTGTCAGATGACAGACCGCCCCGTATCTGAAATGTCGTTCGAAGAAGCCATGACCGAACTGGAAAAGGTCGTGGGGGCATTGGAACGCGGCGATGTCGCGCTGGAGGATTCGATCAAGCTGTATGAACGCGGGGCCGAATTGAAAAAACGCTGCGAAGCCAAGCTGAAAGAGGCCGAAGAAAAAGTGGCCGCGATCACGCTGGATGGTGATGGCAATGCCGCAGGCCTGAAGCCGGTGGATGGGCTGTAAGTGTTTCCGAACCGTTTAAAGGATGCTGCAGACCGGGTGCAGGCGCATCTGGATACGGTGATGACCCCGATGGGTGATTTGCCGGTGGTTCAGGCGATGCGCTATGCCAGCGCCGGTGGCAAGCGATTGCGGGCCTTTCTGGTCCTGGAATCGGCGCGGCTGCATGGTGTCCCAGTGGATCGGGCGATTTGGGCCGCTGCGGCGGTGGAGGCATTACATGCCTATTCGCTGGTGCATGACGATTTGCCGTGCATGGACGATGACGATATGCGCCGAGGTTTGCCCACGGTTCATGTGAAATGGGATCAGGCGACCGCTGTTTTGGCTGGGGACGCCTTGCAGTCATTGGCGTTCGAGCTGTTGGCGCACCCGGAATGTGGCGGTGCGCAGGTGCGGGCCGATCTGGTGCTGGGCATGGCGCGGGCCGTGGGGGCGCAGGGCATGGTTTTGGGGCAGGCGTTGGATATTGCCGCCGAAACGGCACCGCAGCCGCTGACATTGGATCAGATCACCCATTTGCAGGCCGGAAAGACCGGGGCTTTGATTGAATGGGCGGCAACGGCTGGCCCGGTCATGGCCGGGGCCGATCCTGCGCCGTTGCGCGATTATGCGCGGGCGCTGGGGCTTGCTTTTCAGATCGCAGATGACATTTTGGACGTAGAAGGCGATGCCGCCACAGTGGGCAAGGCCGTGGGCAAGGATGCCGATGCCGGAAAAGCCACTTTTGTATCCCTGCTGGGGCTGGATGGCGCCAAAGCGCGGGCGGCTGAACTGATTGAACAGGCCCATGCGGCGCTTGGCCCCTATGGTGATCAGGCCCAAACCTTGCGGGAGGCGGCGCGGTTCGTTATCTCGCGTCAAAGCTAATTCCCGGAGGCGGCGATGCCAGACCGACCCAAGACCCCGCTGCTGGATCAGGTACATGTTCCGGCAGATTTGAAACGGTTCAGCGATGCGCAATTGCGGCAGGTCGCTGATGAATTGCGTGCGGAAACGATCAGTGCGGTTTCCGTCACGGGCGGCCATTTGGGGGCCGGGTTGGGCGTGGTGGAATTGACCGTGGCGCTGCACGCGGTTTTCGATGCGCCCAAGGACAAATTGATCTGGGATGTGTCGCACCAGTGCTATCCGCACAAGATCATCACCGGGCGGCGGGATCGGATTCGTACCCTGCGTCAGAAGGATGGGCTTAGCGGTTTCACCAAACGGTCGGAATCGCCCTATGATCCGTTTGGCGCGGCGCATTCTTCGACCTCGATTTCTGCGGCTTTGGGGTTTGCCGTGGCGCGTGATCTGGGCGGCGTCACCCCCGAAGGATTGGGTGACGCGATCGCCGTGATCGGGGACGGTTCCATGAGCGCGGGTATGGCGTTCGAGGCCATGAACAACGCCGGTCATTTGAAAAAGCGGCTGATCGTCATTCTGAACGACAACGAAATGAGCATCGCGCCGCCGGTTGGGGCGCTGTCGTCCTATCTGTCGCGGCTATATGCCGGGGAACCATTTCAGGAATTCAAGGCCGCTGCCAAGGGTGCGGTTTCACTGCTGCCGGAACCGTTCCGCGAAGGTGCAAAACGCGCCAAGGAAATGCTAAAAGGTATGGCCGTTGGCGGCACCCTGTTCGAGGAATTGGGCTTTTCCTATGTCGGGCCGATTGATGGGCATGACATGGGGCAATTGCTGCCGGTGTTGCGCACGATCAAAGCACGGGCAACGGGGCCAATCCTGATTCATGTCCTGACGAAAAAGGGCAAGGGCTATGCCCCCGCCGAACGCGCCCGCGACCGGGGTCATGCGACTGCGAAATTCGATGTGGTAACGGGCGAGCAGAAAAAAGCCCCTAGCAATGCCCCGTCCTATACCAAGGTGTTTGCCGATGCGTTGCTGGCCCATGCCGCGCAGGACGATAAGATTTGCGCGGTCACGGCGGCCATGCCGGATGGAACTGGGCTGAACCTGTTTGCCGAACGCTATCCCAGCCGGTGTTTCGATGTGGGGATCGCGGAACAGCATGGTGTGACCTTCAGCGCCGGTTTGGCGGCGGGGGGGCTGAAACCGTTCTGCGCGATGTATTCCACGTTCTTGCAGCGCGGCTACGATCAGGTTGTGCATGACGTGGCAATCCAGCGCTTGCCGGTGCGGTTTGCGATTGACCGGGCCGGGCTGGTGGGGGCCGATGGGGCCACCCATGCGGGCAGTTATGACATTGCGTATCTGGCGAACCTTCCGGGTATGGTGGTGATGGCCCCGGCTGACGAGGCGGAACTGGTGCATATGGTGGCCACCGCCGCCGCGCATGACGAGGGGCCGATTGCCTTCCGTTATCCGCGTGGCGAAGGTGTGGGCGTCGACATGCCCGAGCGTGGCGAGGTGCTGGAAATCGGCAAGGGCCGCATGATCCAACAGGGCAAACGCGTGGCGATCCTGTCCTTTGGCACCCGGTTGAGCGAGGTTCTGACCGCCTGCGAGGCTTTGGCAGCGCAGGGCATTACCCCGACCGTCGCAGATGCGCGTTTCGCAAAGCCGTTGGACCGTGATTTGCTTCTCAAGCTGGCAGCAGATCACGAGGCGCTGATCACCATCGAAGAAGGGGCCGTAGGCGGATTCGGCAGCCATGTGGCGCAATTGCTGGCAGATGAGGGCGCGTTCGATCACGGATTGAAGTTCCGGTCGATGGTTTTGCCCGATATTTTTGTCGATCAGGCAACACAGCATGACATGTATGCTGTGGCTGGCTTGAATGCGGCGGATATCCGCGCAAAGGTTTTGGCAGTTCTGGGAATCGCCCAAATTGGAGAGAAAACAGCATGAAATCGCTGATCGTCCTGCCCGCCGCGTTGTTGTTGGCCGCAGCCCCCGCCTTTGCCGGTTCGCCTGAACCGGCTGTTATGGAACCTGTTGTGGTCGCTGACGAAGCATCCTCGTCCAGCTCGGGTGGGTCCGTGATGGGGCTGGGTCTGCTTATTGCAATTTTGATTGCCGCAGATTGATTTTTGACAGGCGCCCCGGTTGGGGCGCTGCTGTTCCGCATGGATGGGCGTGAATTATTCCGCGCCCAATAGTGCCGCCAGCCCCGCGCGATAGTCGGGGTATTTCAGCGTCACACCCAAATCTTGTTTGATCCGGTCATTCCGTACCCGTTTGGATTCCGCATAGAAACTGCGGGCCATCGGCGTCATGTCCGCTGACTCGAACGGTTCTGCCAGGGGGATCGGCAGGCCCAGCAAATCGGCGGCATGTGCGATGACATCCTCGGGCGGGGCAGCCAGATCATCGCAGACATTATAAACCGCGCCGGGATTGGGCCGGGTGATGGATGCCAGTAAGATCTGAGCGATGTCGTCCACATGGATGCGGGAAAACACCTGATTTTCCTTGATAATGCGGCGGGCTGTTCCGTTGCGAACCTTGGCAAAGGGGCCACGACCGGGGCCATAAATACCAGCAAGCCGGAAAATATGCAGCGGTAGATTGGGAATGGAGCGCCATTCAGATTCCGCCGCCACACGCCATTGCCCCCGGCGGGTTGAGGGGGTCAGCGGCGTGTTTTCATCCACCCAGCCGCCCTGATGATCGCCGTATACGCCGGTGGTAGACAGATAGCCCGCCCATTCCAGTTGCGGCGCCAGCGTGGTGATCTGGTCGCGATACAGGCGCAATGTGGGGTCGCCTTCGGCATCCGGGCCTGCCGCAATCAACAGATGACTGGCCTGCGCAAAAACGCTGTCCATGTTATCCTGTTCCCAAAGGACAGGAATGACGCCGGTCCGGGCGAGTGATTCTGCGCGGTCCGCGCTGCGTGTGGTGCCGTAAACCGTCCAACCCAGCGGAATCAGCAGCTTTGCAAGCGCCGAAGCTGAATATCCATGTCCGAAAGAGATCAATGTCTTAGCCATGCGCCAGTTGTGCGCTGAAAGAAATTCAACAGCAAGTGTTACGAAAATTCTTTATTTTGTAATTTTCGTAACATATAACAGGTTAAGCGACAGGAGGAGACCTAGCCAATGTATTCGCAAGGTTTGATTGGGGCCGATGGATCGACCCACGAAACACAGGAATTCCTGGATCGGTTTCAGGCGCGGATTGATGCCGAGCAGAAGATTGAACCGACCGACGCCATGCCCGAAGGCTATCGCCGGACGCTGGTCCGCCAGATCGGCCAGCACGCGCATTCGGAAATCGTGGGGATGCTGCCCGAAGGGAACTGGATCACCCGTGCGCCCACGTTGCGCCGCAAGGCCGCGCTGCTGGCCAAGGTACAGGACGAAGGCGGGCATGGGCTGTATCTGTATTCAGCCGCCGAAACGCTGGGCGTCAGCCGCGAGGAAATGACCGAAGAACTGCTTTCGGGTAAGGCCAAGTATTCGTCGATCTTCAACTATCCCACGCTAAGCTGGGCCGATATCGGCACTATCGGCTGGCTGGTGGATGGTGCGGCGATCATGAACCAGATTCCGCTGTGCCGTTGTTCGTTCGGCCCCTATGCCCGCGCGATGATCCGCGTCTGCAAGGAAGAGTCGTTCCACCAGCGCCAAGGGTATGAAATCGTGATGACGCTGGCGCAGGGGACACCGGAACAAAAGGAAATGGCGCAGGACAGTCTGAACCGCTGGTGGTGGCCCTCGATCATGATGTTTGGCCCGCATGATGCAGACAGCCAGCATTCGGATCAGTCGATGGCGTGGAAAATCAAACGCTTCAGCAACGATGAACTGCGTCAAAAATTCATCGACGCAACCGTGCCGCAAGCGGAATATCTGGGTCTGAAAATCCCCGATCCCGATCTGAAATGGAACGAGGAAAAAGGCGGCTACGATCACGGGCCGATTGATTGGTCCGAATTCTGGCGCGTTGTCAAAGGCCACGGCCCGATGGCGCGGGATCGGATCAAGGACCGCAAGGCGGCGTGGGATAACGGCGCTTGGGTGCGCGAGGCCGCGCTGGCCCATGCCGAAAAGCGCCGCGCCCGGAAAATGGCGGCGGAATAAAGCGGGCGGGTTTCCCGTAGCACCGGGGGGCCAGCCCCCCGGACCCCCCGGAGTATTTTTTGCAAGATGAAAGAGGAGAGCGAGATGGTCACGACGACCCCGCTTTGGGAAGTGTTCATTCGGCCCCGCAACGGGCTGTCGCATAAACATGTGGGTTCGATCCACGCCGCGGACGAGGTTCTGGCGCTGCAAGCGGCGCGGGACGTGTATACCCGCCGGGGCGAAGGCACCTCGATCTGGGTGGTGCGTTCTGCCGATATCGTGGCCAGCGATCCCGATCAGGCAGCCGAGAATTTCGAGCCGACCGCAGACAAGATTTATCGCCACCCGACATTCTATGACATCCCCGAAGAAGTGGGGCATATGTAATGGCTGTTTATCAGGCTTTGCTGGAACTGGCCGACGATAATCTGGTGCTGGGGCATCGGTTATCGGAATGGTGCGGCCATGCCCCGATGTTGGAGGAAGACCTGGCTATGCCGAACATGGCGCTGGATCTGATCGGGACGGCACGGGTGCTGTATGATCGGGCAGCCGCGCTGGAAGGCAAGGGCCAGTCCGAAGATGACATGGCATTCCTGCGCGGCGAACGGGAATACCGCAATTGTCTGCTGGTCGAACGCCCGAACGAGGATTTCGCCCAGACCATGCTGCGGCAACTGTATTTCGCGGCTTTCATGAAACCGTTTTGGGATGCGGCGCTGAACGGCACGGACGAGGTGGTGCGCGGGGTTGCGGGCAAGGCGGCAAAGGAAATGGCCTATCACATTCGCCACGCCGGGGAATGGGTGATCCGTCTGGGCGATGGGACCGATGAAAGCGCCGCGCGGATGCGGGATGCGGTATTTGCCCTGTCGATCTATGTGGATGAACTGTTCGAAAGCTCCGCCGCTGCGGCAGAGGCCGAGGCCGCAGGCGTGTTGCCCAAACGGGCGGACATGCGCCCGGCCTTTGATGCGGTGATTGCGCAGGTGTTCACCGAAGCCTTGCTGGAAGCGCCCAGCGTGGACTACCCGCAAACCGGCGGGCGCGACGGGCGTCATGGCGAAGGTCTGGGGCATATGCTGGCTGAAATGCAATCGCTGTATCGGGCGCATCCGGGGGCGCGCTGGTAATGTCCCTTGCCGCGCAGGAGGAGGCGCGCGCTTGGGCCGCTGCCGCGCAGGTTCCCGATCCCGAAGTTCCCTGTGTCACGGTGGCTGATCTGGGCATTTTGCGCTGGGTTCGGGTCGAAAACGGGGTCTGCCGGGTGGGGGTGACGCCGACCTATTCGGGGTGTCCGGCAACGCTGGCGATTGAATTGGCGATTGAAACGGCAATTCTGGGGGCCGGGGTGCAGGGGGTTCAGATCGAACGGGTGCTTTCCCCGGCGTGGACGACGGATTGGATCACCGACGAAGGCCGGGCCAAGCTGCGCGACTATGGTATTGCCCCACCCCAAGGCCAAAGCGGCAAAGCGCTGGCCCTGTTTGGGGAAACCAGCGTTACCTGCCCGCGCTGCGGGTCGGATGACACCGAAAAACTAAGCGAGTTCGGCTCGACCGCGTGCAAGGCACACTATCGTTGCCGCGCCTGCGCCGAACCCTTCGACTATTTCAAATGTATCTGAGAGGACTGGCGAAATGTTTCATCAGTTGACCATCCAAGACGTGCGGCAGGAAACGCCGGATTCCGTGGCGATCACCTTTGACGTGCCGGGCGAATTGAACGGGGCGTTTGACTGGAAGCCGGGGCAATACCTGACCCTGCGTACAGAAATCGGGGGCGAAGATTTGCGCCGATCCTATTCTATCGCCAGCTTGCCGGGTAAACCGCTGAGCGTAGGGGTGAAGAAGGTCGACGATGGGGTGTTTTCCACCTTTGCCCAGGGATTGAAGGCTGGCGATGTTATTCAGGTCATGCCACCCGAAGGCCGGTTTTGCCCGCGTGACGAGGCGCAACTGGTGTTGATCGCCGCGGGATCGGGCATCACGCCGATGGTGTCGATTGCGGCGAACGCGCTGGAGCAGGGACACGAGGTCACGCTGGTCTATGGCAATCGCGCCACTGGCAGTATCATGTTCCGCGATGCGTTGGATGCGTTCAAAGACCGCTACACAGATCGGTTTACGCTGATCCATATCCTAAGCCGTGAACCGCAGGATGTGGACCTGCTGAACGGGCGGATCACCGGGGAAAAGGTGGCGGCTTTGGGCCGTGCCGGCGCGATTGATCTGGCGGGTGCGAACGGGGTGTATCTGTGTGGGCCGGGCGACATGATCGACGACGTGGCCGCAACATTGGAAGCCGAAGGCGTCGCGAAAGAGGCGATCCATTTTGAACGGTTCTTCCAAGACGGTGAACAACCGCGTGCGCCCAAATCCGCCGCTGCCGAAGCCGCCGCTGAAAATGGCGTCACGGTCGAGGTTATTCTGGACGGCACCCGCCGCGTGTTTGAATTCGATGCACAGGATGACACGGTTCTGGATGCTGCGGCGCGTCATGGCTTGGAGCTTCCTTATTCCTGCAAGGGCGGTATGTGCTGCACCTGCCGCTGCAAAGTCGAAGAAGGCAGCGCCGAAATGGCGGTGAACTATTCGCTGGAACCGTGGGAGCTGGAGGCAGGTTTTACCCTTGGCTGTCAGGCACGACCGACCAGTGAAAAGCTGGTTCTGGATTTCGACGCGGCCTGAGCCTGTTGCGATACAAACAGGCTCTTTCTTGGGGAAAATATCCTCGGGGGGAGAGGCCGAAGGCCGAGGGGGGCAGACAGCCCCCCTTTATTTTCGTGGTAGATATTCCACGCCGCCCTGTTTGTTGGCGGGTTGCGGATATAATTTCATCAGGTCCATCACTTCGACAGGCATATCCGTGCTGACAGGCAGGCCCATGTCCTGCGCTTCCTCGGCGGAAATTGGGTAATCATGGGTCCATTGCCCTGACGATAATTGTTCGGCCACCTTTTCGGCCTTGTCCTTGGGCATATGGCTGGTCAGCAGCGAAACCGCCTCGTCCCAGACCTGATTCAGCGCCTTTTGTGCCATATCGGCCATCAGCAGGGTTTCATCCTCGACCTTTTCAGGGGATTTTTGCACCACGACGGACAGGATCGACGCGGCGGGGCGGTCCCCTAATTGTGGGTCAATCGGGCCAAGAACGGCGTGGCGGTTCATGATGATCTGATCCGCCGCCAGCGCCATCAGCGTACCGCCGGACATGGCGTAATGCGGGACCAGAACGCGTACATCGGATTTGTGTTTGCGCAGGGCGCGGCTGATTTGCGTGGCGGCCAGAACCATCCCGCCGGGGGTGTGCAGCACCAGATCAATCGGGGTGCTATCATCGGTGTTGTCGATCACCCGCAGGATTTGTTCGCTGTCCTGCACGTCGATATAGCGGACCAGCGGAAAGCCCAGCAGGCTCATGGTTTCCTGCCGGTGAACCAGCACGATCACACGGCTGCCGCGTTTTTTCTGGATTTCTTCGATCTTGCGCTGGCGCAGGGTTTCCTGAAGCCGCTTCATCAGTGCCGGTTGCAGTGCGGTGAACAGGATAAACAGCCAGATCAGGTTCATGTAATCCATCGGGGTCTCCGCAGTCTGCTCTTGCCGGGCAGAGTGGACCGCCCCCGTCAGCCGTGCAAGCCCTGATCCAGAAGCGCCAGTGTTTTCGGGCAGGGCTGACCATCATAAAACTGGTCCAACACCTGCGCGAAAACCAAGGGGGCATCAGGCAGCCGGGCGAATAGCGTGGCGCAACTGCGCAGCTTTCTGGCGTCAATCGGCCCAAGGATGTTCTGGGCCGGAATACCCGTATGGGTCAGCATCAGATCACACATATGGATCAGTCGCGGCCCCAGAACCGGATCAGCCAGATAGGCCGCTGCTTCCCCGATACCGTCCAACCCGTAAAGCTGAGCAAAATTCGACTGGCCCAGCCCACGCAGTTGCGGAAAAACATACCACATCCAATGGCTTGTTTTCTTGCCCTGCCGAATTTCACGCTCGGCATCTGCATAGTTGCGGGACTGCGCCAGTATAAACCGATGCAGGTCGTCTGGGGCTGGCAGGCTCATGTGGCGTAGTTCGATCCTTCTTCGTCAAGGATAGCTTTTAGTTCGGCCAGATGGCGGATGTCCTGTTCTGGATAGGTTTCCAGTTCTTGCGCGGTTTTTTCGGCCACATCATCCGACAAAACCCGCAGGGGCTGGCCGGTTTGCAGGGCGCGGATATAGGTTTCTGCCGCCCGCTCAAAATAATACAGCCGGTTAAAGGTTTCGGCCACAGTATCGCCGATCACCATGACGCCGTGATTGCCCATGATCAGCACTTTTTTCTTTGGGTCCGCCAGCAGGGTCGCACAACGCGCGCCTTCGTCCTCGAACGCCAGACCGCCGTAATTGTCATCAATCACATAGCGGTTAAAGAAGGTCGCACAGTTCTGATCAATCGGGGGCAGGCGGCTGTCGGCCAGTGATGCCAAAACCGTGGCGTGGATCGAATGCACGTGCATGGCGCAGCGGGCATGGGAACATAGCCGATGCAACCCGCCATGCAGCCCCCAAGCGGTTGGATCGGGGGCATTCGGACCTTTCAGCGTGTCTGGGTCGTTGGCATCCACCACGATCAGGTCACTGGCCCGGATGCGGGCAAAATGCATTTGGTTGGGGTTCATCAGGAACCGGGTGCCGTCGTCATTGATGGCAAGGCTGAAATGGTTTGCCACCGACTCGTGCATGTTCAGGCGGGCGGTCCAGCGGAACGCCGCAGCCAGATCCACCCGTTCCTGCCAGTTTTCGATATTGGGCTGAAGTTGGGTCACGCTCATGGTCTGGCCTTTCTGTTGGGGTTTGGCGCACTGTGGCACAGGGCGAACCATCGGGCCACAGTTTGCGGCGGCTTTATGAGTGGTGGATGTCGCTTTGCATATAGAATGGGCTGATTGCCAGACACGGTTTCTTCATCCATTTGTGGTGCGGTGCCGGTCATGGTTGAACCCGGCCCGAACCCGTGCCAACGTCTGATAAAAAAGGACAGCCTTGATGACGCCCTGCCTGCAAAATCCCCGGATCGAAACACCGGATTTGCCCGCACCCGAAGCCTTTACCGATGCCAAGGCTGCCGTGGATCGTCTGGAGGCGCTGTATAACGGCGCAGTGGCCTTTTTGTCGGACCGTTTTAATGCGGCGATGGCGGCGGGGGATGCCGATGCCCGATACCGCGCCTATTACCCCGAGGTGCGGATTACCACGACCAGCTTTGCCAAGGTCGATTCCCGGCTTAGCTTTGGCCATGTCGCTGAACCCGGCACCTATGCCACGACCGTCACGCGCCCGGATTTGTTTCGCTATTATCTGGAACAGCAGATTGGTCTGTTGATTCATAATCATGGGGTTCCTGTGATCGTGGGCGTGTCCGATACGCCAATGCCGGTTCATTTCGCCATGGCGAACGAGGCGGCGACCGTGCCACAGGAAGGTGCCGCGTCCTTTACCCTGCGCGATGTGTTCGATGTGCCAGACCTGACCACAACAAACGATGACATCGTGAATGGCACCTATCAGGTGCCTGCCGACGGCACCCGGCCCTTGGCCCCGTTTACCGCGCAACGGGTGGATTATTCTCTGGCCCGTCTGGCGCATTACACCGCGACCGACCCAAAGCATTTCCAGAACCATGTTCTGTTCACCAATTACCAGTTCTATGTGTCTGAATTCGAGGCCTATGCCCGGCGGATGCTGGCGGACCCGGACAGCGGGTATACGGCGTTTGTGTCCACTGGAAATGCCCAGATCACAGGACCGGATGATCCGCTGCCGCCGTCGGAAAAGATGCCGCAAATGCCAGCCTATCACCTGAAACGTCGGCATGGGGCCGGAATCACGCTGGTGAATATCGGGGTGGGTCCGTCCAACGCGAAAACCGCGACGGATCATATTGCGGTGTTGCGGCCCCATGCGTGGATTATGGTGGGGCATTGCGCCGGGTTGCGGGCATCGCAATCGCTGGGGGATTTCGTGCTCGCCCATGCCTATCTGCGCGAGGACAAGGTGCTGGATGACGATCTTCCGGTGTGGGTGCCTGTTCCGGCGCTGGCGGAAATTCAGATCGCGCTGGAAACTGCCGTAGCTGAAGAAACCGCGCTGGAAGGGTATGACCTGAAACGGGTCATGCGTACTGGCACCGTGGCCAGTCTGGACAATCGCAACTGGGAATTGCGGGACCATACCGGCCCGGTGCAACGCCTAAGCCAAAGTCGCGCCGTGGCGCTGGACATGGAAAGCGCCACCATCGCCGCCAATGGATTCCGGTTCCGGGTTCCATACGGCACGTTGCTATGTGTCAGCGATAAGCCGCTGCATGGCGAACTGAAACTGCCCGGTATGGCCAGCGATTTTTATAAAACACAGGTATCGCGGCATTTGCTGATTGGCATTCGGTCGATGGAGCGGTTAAGAGACATGCCGCTGGAACGTATTCACAGTCGGAAACTGCGTAGCTTCGACGAGACAGCGTTTCTGTGACTTCGCGTCAATCCGCCCATAGGGCATGTTTTTATGGGGTTTCGGACCACAATTCGTTGTGTTCCCCCACGACATACAGTTAAATACGCGCCAATGAGGCCCAAGAAATCGGGCAATGTAAGGAGAATAAAAAAATGACCAAACCGATGACCAAGACTCAGCTGGTTGCTGCTCTGGCCGAGGAAATGGGCAGCGAGAAGAAAGCGGCTTCGGCTGCGCTGGATGCAATCACTGCGATCATCACCCGCGAAGTCGCCGGTGGCGGTGCCGTGACCCTGCCGGGCATTGGTAAAATCTATTGCCGCGAACGCCCCGAGCGTATGGTGCGCAACCCCGCCACCAACGAACAGATCAAGAAAGAAGCCGACAAGGTCGTGAAAATGACGATCGCAAAAGCGCTGAAAGACAGCGTGAACGGCTAAGCTTGCATCTGACGTGAGTTTACGAAAGGGTCGCCCCGAACAGGCGGCCCTTTTTGCATTCGGAGGTTATGGGTGGATATTCGCGCGATCGGTATGGGGCTGGCCTTTGCCCTGATGTGGTCTTCGGCCTTTACCTCGGCTCGGGTGATCGTGGCCTATGCGCCACCGATGGCATCCCTGTCGTTGCGGTTTTTGGTGTCAGGGATATTGGGCGTGGCGATTGCGTTGGCCTTGGGTCAGACGTTTCGGCTGACACGGGCGCAATGGCGGGCCACGATTATTTTTGGGGTATGCCAGAACGCGTTGTATCTGGGCCTGAATTTCATTGCCATGCAAACGGTCGAGGCAGGGTTGGCTTCTATCGTGGCGTCGACCATGCCGCTGATGGTGGCGCTGGCCGGTTGGGTGGTGTTCCGGGATAAACTGCCCCTGATGGGTGTGATCGGTTTGGGGTTGGGCATTATCGGCGTTGTGCTGATCATGGGGGCTCGTCTGGAAGGTGGCGTTGACCGCACCGGATTGGCGCTGTGCTTCATGGGCGCGGCGGCGCTGACTGTCGCCACGCTATCGGTGCGCGGGGCATCTTCGGGCGGGAACGTGATGATGATCGTGGGTTTGCAGATGATGGTCGGCGCTGTCTGTCTGGCTCTGGCTTCGGCGGTGTTTGAAACGATACATGTGACCTGGAACTGGCAGTTGGTGGTGGCGTTCCTGTACA
The DNA here is from genome assembly GCF_900182725.1 of Thalassovita litoralis. Lineage (GTDB taxonomy): Bacteria > Pseudomonadota > Alphaproteobacteria > Rhodobacterales > Rhodobacteraceae > Thalassobius > Thalassobius litoralis. Next base: position 324,782 of record NZ_FXTO01000001.1, on the reverse strand, counting down.
CCACGCTGGTGCCGGGTTTGGCTGCGACATGGGTTTGGTTCACGCTGGTGAACCACATTGGCGCGATCAAGGCGGCAACCTTCCACTTTCTGAACCCGTTTTTCGGTGTTGCCATTGCGGCGGTGTTGCTGGGGGAAACCTTGGGGGTATTGGATGTTGTCGGTGTGGTGATCATTGCGGCAGGGATTCTGGCGGTGCAACTGTCTCGGCAAACGCCGAAGGGCTGAGGGTGCCGCAAAATTCTTGGAAAGAATTTTGACCGGAAAATTTGCAATTTTCCGGGCCTCCGGCAGGAGTATTTGGGATCAGAAAGAAGCCCGTTTGTATCAGGTCAGCCAACCCAGCAAGGCGGACAGGGTGAAGAATGCGGCTGTTGTGGCGCTTAGCAGCGCGATAGAGGCCAAGCCTTCGTGTCCGTATTCCTGGGCCAGCACCGTGTAGATGCCAAACATTGGCATCGCGGCGGACAGGATCAATGCAGTGTGCATATCACCCGTTACGGCGGGCAGGCCCAGCATCGGCAGCAGGATCGCTGCGCCGAAAACCAGCGCGGGGTGCAGCACCAGCTTGCCCAGTGTGATTTGAGTGGCCAGTCCTGTATTGCCCTTCATCGGCAGGCCGACCAGCGACCCACCGATCACAAACAGGGCCAAGGCCGATGATGACGCCGCCAGCATATCCAGCAGCCGGTTGGCCGCATCGGGCAATTCCAGCCCGGACAGCATCAGTGCAAATCCTGCGATTAGTCCGATGACCATCGGGCGTTTCAGAACGGACAGGAACAGGCCGCGTAGCATTTTGCCGATTGAATGGTGGTCTTCCTTGCGGGACAGTTCCAGCAGGACCAGGCAGACCGGGATCAGAAAGAAATTTTCGATCACGAAATTCAGGGCAAGGATAACGCCTGCCTTGTCCTGAAACAGCAGCAGCATCACCGGAAAACCGACATAGCCGGAATTGGGGCAGCTTGATCCCATTGCGCCAATCGCGCGGCGGGCGGGGCCAATCCCCTGCGCGGCAAAGACCAGATAGCTGATGGCAATGGTCGCCAGCCCGCCTGCCAGAAAGGCGGACATGTAGCCGATATTCAGCACCTCGGACAGATCACGCTTGCCCACGGCGGAAAACAGCAGTGCGGGCAGGGCGATGTTCAGGACGTATTTCCCAAGAACACGCATATCCGATGCCGCAAAAACCCCGGCGCGGGTGGTGCCGTAGCCAAGGGCGATGGCTGCGAAAATCGGAAAGGTGATGGTCAGAATATCCAGCATATCAAATCCAGTGGGTCGGGGCTTGGGTGCCGATTTCATCGGCCAGATCGGTCAGAAAACGGTGCATGGTTGCCAGCCTTTTCTGTGCGATCCGGCGGCCTGTTTCGGTTTGCATGTCATCGGGCAGGCGCAGCAGTTTCCGCGGCCAGTGATCCAACGCGAATTGGGTGTCATTCGCGTCTCGCGTCCGGGCAAAGGGATCGTCGGCATCATAAAGCGGACGGTTCAGCGCGCCAGATACGGCAAAGGCACGGGCGATCCCGATTGCCCCCAGCGCATCCAGTCGATCCGCATCGCGCAGAATGCGGGCCGTGTCTGTTTCAGGCTCTATTCCAGCGGAAAAGCTGTGTGCGGCAATGGCGTGGGTGGTTTCTGCGATTTCATTTTCAGGAAAACCCAGCGCCTGCAAATGCGACACGGCAGCCTGTGCGGACAGGGCCGAGGCCTGCGCACGGTTCGGTGCGTTTTTGGGCAGGTTGACCAGATCGTGCAGATAGGCGGCGGCCAATAGCGGGCGGGATGTGCCACCCATATCCGCCGCAATGATCCGGCAGTTTTCCCAAACCCGATCCAGATGCGGCAGATCATGGGCGGCATCCTGCGCCATGTCCCGTTGCGCAATCTGGCGCAGGGCGTGGCGCAAAGTGTGCATTACCCGATCTTTCCGCGATTTTCCCCGATCTGGCCGCGATGTAGCAGCAAATGATCCAGAATAATGCAAGCCATCATCGCCTCGCCCACCGGGACGGCGCGGATGCCGACACAAGGATCGTGGCGGCCCTTGGTGATGATTTCGGCGGCCTGACCGGATTTGGTGATGGTCTGGCGGGTTTTCAGGATGGAACTGGTGGGTTTCACCGCAAAGCGCACCACCAGATCCTGTCCGGTGGAAATGCCGCCCAGAATGCCGCCCGCGTGGTTTGACGAATAGACGGGCTGCCCGTCATTGCCCATGAAAATTTCGTCAGCGTTATCTTCGCCGGTCAGGCAGGCGGCGTTCATGCCCTCGCCGATTTCCACGCCCTTCACGGCGTTGATCGACATCATCGCGGCGGCCAGATCGGTGTCCAGCTTGCCATAGATCGGAGCGCCCAGCCCGGCGGGAACGCCACGGGCCACAACCTCGACCACGGCCCCGACGGAATTGCCGGATTTGCGTAGCGCATCCATGTAAGTGGCCCATTCATCCGCCGCCGTAGCATCAGGGCACCAGAACGGGTTCTGTTCGATCTGATCCCAGTCGAACCGATCACGGTCAATTTTATGCGGGCCGATCTGGGTCATGTAGCCCTTGATTTCCACACCGGGTATCAGCGATTTAAGCGCCTCGCGTGCGACACCCCCGGCAGCCACCCGTGCCGCTGTTTCGCGGGCCGAGGAACGACCGCCCCCGCGATAGTCACGGATGCCGTATTTCTGCCAATAGGTAATATCGGCATGGCCGGGGCGGAATTTTTCGGCGATGTCGCCGTAATCCTTGGATCGCTGATCGGTGTTTTCGATCATCAACTGAATGGGGGTGCCGGTGGATACGCCCTCGAACACGCCAGACAGGATTTTTACCGCGTCGGGTTCGCGCCGCTGGGTGGTGTATTTGTTCTGCCCCGGTTTGCGCCGGTCCAGCCATTCCTGAAGCATCGCAGGGTCCAGCGTCACGCCCGGCGGGCAGCCGTCCACCGTAGCCCCAAGCGCGGGACCGTGGCTTTCGCCCCAAGTGGTGACGCGGAAAAGATGACCGAATGTGTTCATGCTCATTGGGGCGCTCCTTTGCTGGTTGGAATAGCGGGGCGCGGGGGGCTTCTCAAGCGGTTTTGCCTTGATCGGGGTCGGGGTGGGCGCTAGGTGTCATCGCACCTCGGGGTGCCTGCGTGGCTGAGATGCAAATTGCGAACCCGTTGAACCTGATCCGGTTAAGACCGGCGGAGGGAAGGTTTGGGGTTTTCCCGACTGCTCCGCCCGTCGCAGTTAGGAGGATACCGTGAAGTATCTTGCACTTGCTTCGGGACTGATCGCCGCCACCGCCGCTGTGGCCGATACGCCCGTTCTGACGATTTACACCTATGACAGCTTTATTTCCGATTGGGGGCCGGGGCCTGCCGTGGAAAAGGCGTTCGAGGCGGAATGTGCCTGTGATCTGCAATTCGTGGGCGCGGGCGATGGTGCGGCGCTGCTGGGACGCCTGAAACTGGAAGGCGCGCGGACGCAGGCGGATATTGTACTGGGGCTGGACACCACCCTGACCCATGACGCCATCGCAACCGGGCTGTTTGCGCCTCATTCGGTCAGCGCCAGCTATGACCTGCCGGTTACATGGGATGATGCCTATTTCGTGCCTTATGACTGGGGATATTTCGCCTTTGTCAAAAACGCCGATCAGGATGGGCCGTCGAATTTCCGGGAATTGGCCGACAGCCCGTTGAAAATCGTGATTCAGGACCCGCGCAGTTCTACTCCCGGTCTGGGGCTGCTGATGTGGGTGAAAGCCGCCTATGGGGATCAGGCGCCAGCCATTTGGCAGGGCTTGGCCGACAATATCGTGACCGTGACCAAAGGCTGGTCCGAAGCTTATGGCCTGTTCCTAGAGGGTGAGGCGGACATGGTGCTGTCTTACACCACGTCCCCGGCGTATCACCTGATTGCCGAACAGGATGACAGCAAGGCTGCCGCTGCCTTTGATGAAGGTCATTATATGCAGATCGAAGTTGCGGGCAAAGTTGCTGCAACCGATCAGCCCGAATTGGCGGATAAGTTTCTGGCCTTCATGGTGTCGGATGCGTTTCAGTCGATCATTCCCACGACGAACTGGATGTATCCGGCTGTGATCCCTGCGGACGGATTGCCGAAGGGGTTTGAAACCCTGATCCACCCGGCGAAATCGCTGATCGTTCCGGTGGATATGGCCGATGCGGTGCGTGCGCAGGCATTGGAAGAATGGCTAACCGCCCTGTCGCAATAAGACGGGCGCTGCCCGGTGCGTTGGCCGCGGCCTGTGTCGCGGCCTTTGTTGCGTCTGCGCTGGGGGCAGTGTTGTGGTTTGCGGGCGGCGGCGGTTGGCCGGATGCTGCGGATTGGGCGGCGCTGCGGTTTACCGTGATGCAGGCGGGGCTGTCGGCTGTGTTCAGCGTGACCCTGGCGATCCCGGTCGCGCGGGCCTTGGCGCGGCGCAGCTTTCCCTTGCGCGGGGCGCTGATCGTGTTGTTAGGCGCGCCGTTTATCCTGCCGGTGATCGTGGCGGTGATGGGGCTGTTGACGGTGTTCGGGCGTAGCGGGATCGTCAGCGATTTTCTGGCATTGCTGGGCCTGCCGAAGCTGAGCATTTACGGGCTGCATGGGGTGCTTTTGGCCCATGTGTTTTTGAACCTGCCGCTGGCCACGCGTATTCTGTTGCAGGGCTGGCAGGATATTCCGGCGGAACGGTTCCGGCTGGCGGCAACGCTGGGCATGGGACCGGCACAGATACAGCGGTTTTTGGAATGGCCGATGCTGCGGGCAACGGCCCCGGCTGCCCTGCTGGCGGTGTTTGGCATGTGTCTGAACAGCTTTGCCGTGGTGCTGATGCTGGGTGGTGGGCCGAAATCCACTACGCTGGAATTGGCGATTTATCAGGCGTTCCGGTTCGATTTCGATCTGGGCCGCGCTGCCACATTGGCGGCCATTCAGGCGCTTTTGGTGGGGGGCGTCGTTTGGATCGCGCTGCGCTTTACCCGGCTTGACGGGCAGGGGGCGGGGATGGATCGCCCCCGCCATATCTGGGGGGCGGGTTCGCGTTGGTTAAGGTTGCAGGATACGTTGCTGATCGTGCTGGCGGCGCTGTTTTTGCTGGTGCCGCTGGGGGCGGTCGTGCTGCGTGGTGTGGTTGGATTGGCTGATGTGCCGCCCAGCGTCTGGGGCGCGTTCGGGGCGTCGGTTTCGGTGGCGCTGGTCTCTACGGTGCTGGCGGTCGTGGTGTCGCTTTGGGTGGCCATCGCCGCCCTGCGCTGGGGCTGGACCGAGGTATTGGCGACACTGGGCTTGTCCGTGTCGCCGCTGGTGTTGGGAACGGGGTTGTTCCTGATGGTGAACCCGTGGATCAATCCCGCGCGGCTGGCGTTTGCGGTGACGGCTTTGGTGAATGCGGTGATGCTGATCCCCTTTGCCCTGCGGGTGATTGCCCCGGCCCTGCGTGCGATCGAGGCGGATTATGGCAGGCAGGCCGACATTCTGGGGCTGACCGGCTGGGCGCGGATGCGCCTGCTGATCCTGCCCCGCGCCCGGCGGGGGCTGGGGTTTGCGGCGGGACTTGCGGCGGCGATGTCGATGGGCGATCTGGGGGTTATCGCGCTGTTTGCCGATCCACATCAGGCGACATTGCCCTTGCAAATGTACCGCCTGATGGGGGCCTACCGGATGGAGGCGGCAGCGGGTGCGGCGCTGATCCTGCTGGGGGGCAGTCTGGCCCTGTTCTGGATATTCGACCGATGGGGGCGCGGAGATGCTAAGGCTTGAAAATGTGCAGGTGGCGCAGGACGATTTCACCCTGAACGCCGATTTCACCATAGATCGCGGGGCGCGGGTGGCGGTGATCGGCCCGTCCGGGGCGGGAAAATCCACCCTGTTGAACGTGATTGCCGGGTTTCAGCCATTGACTGCGGGTCGGGTTTGGCTGAATGGGCAGGACATTACCGATCTGTCACCGGGACAACGCGGGGTGTCGATGCTGTTTCAGGATAACAACCTGTTCCCGCATCTGAGCGTGGCGCAGAATGTCGGGCTGGGGCTGCGGCCTGATCTGCGCCTGACGACCACGCAACAGGATCAGGTTCGGGCCGCGTTGGTGCAGGTTGGGTTGGGGGGCATGGGCGACAGGAAGCCCGCGCAACTGTCCGGGGGGCAGCAAAGCCGGGTGGCATTGGCGCGGGTGTTGGTGCAGCGGCGTGGCTTGGTGCTACTGGATGAACCTTTCGCGGCCTTGGGACCAGCATTGAAAATGGAAATGCTGGATCTGCTGGCGCAAGTGTTGGACGGGACCGGGGCAACGCTGTTGCTGGTCACGCATGACCCCGAAGATGCAAAGCGCATTGCCCCGCTGACGATGCTGGTGGCGGATGGTATGGCGCAAGCCCCGGTGCAGACTGCTGCCTTATTCGCGGCACCGCCTGCGGCGTTGCGGGCGTATTTGGGGGATAGTGTAGATTTGCCCCGAAATCTTTAAAAGATTTCGGTCCGCTTTCTTTTGAAGAAAGTGGTGCCCCGGTACGTCAGGCCAGTTCGCGTGCTTCATCCACCAGCATGACGGGGATACCGTTGCGGATCGGAAAGGCCAGTTTCGCGCCCTTGCTGATCAGCTCTTGCGCGTCAGCATCATATTCCAGCGGTCCGTGGGTCAACGGGCAAATCAGCGCTTCCAGCATCCGGCGATCAAATGCCGCTTCGGGGGTGGGGGCGGTTTGACTGGGCGTATCGGTCATTGCATGATCTCCTCTCCGTCGTTGCCCCCGCGCAGGGCGTATTCAATCAGGGTAACAAGCGTTTCGCGCCGCGTACACAGGCAGGGCGCTTCCAGCAAGGCCTGTTTGTCCTCGGGGTCCAGATCCAACAGCATCGACAGCGAATTGATCAGCAATTCGTCATCCGCACCTTCCAGCGTGTCCCAATCGGTTTCCAGCCCGCGTTGGGTGAAATACCGGCACAGCGCGTTCAGGAAAGGCTGTCTGTCAAATCCTTCGTCGTGTTCTTCATTGCCCAAATCGCGGTCAAATCCATCCCATGATACATGGCAGCGCCGATAGGGGGTGAAGCCTTCGACCTCGTCCACGATCCGGAACCGGGAAATCCCGGTCAGGGTGATCATGTATCGCCCGTCTTCGGTTTCTGAAAACTGCGTGACCCGACCGGCGCAACCGATCCGGTGCAGCCGGTCGCCCTGTTTGGCGGATGGGCTGCAATCGTGGCATGGCTGAACCATACCAATCATCCGCGCCGGGGATTTCAGCGCATCGTCCAGCATCGCCAGATAACGCGGTTCAAAAATATGCAGGGGCAACCGCGACCGGGGCAACAACAGCGCCCCGGTCAGCGGGAAAACCGGAATGATCTGCGGTAGGTCGAATTTCGGTGCCATGATCGGGGAAATAGCCCGTCCCGCCGCTCAGGCAAATATCATCGAGCTAAGCTTGCGCCGCCCGTTCAGCATAATGGGGTCATTCGCCTTCAACGCATCGAAAATGGTGAAAAGCTGCGCCTTGGCTGCGCCGTCGTTCCATTCGCGATCCCGGCGGAACAGGTTCAGCAATTCGTCAACGGCGTCCTGTACCTGCCCGGCAGCATGAAGCGCCTGCGCCAGATCGAAACGCGCCTGAAGGTTGGTCGGGTCGGCCTCTAGTGCGGCGCGCAATTCATCCAGCGGGCCGGTATTGGCGGCTTGGCGTGCCAGTTCCACCTGTGCGCGGACCGCTTCGATGGGGGCGGCGTGGGCGATGGCAGCAGGGACGCCGTTCAGCACGGCCTCGGCCTGATCGGGATCGTCCATCGCCAGATGGCAGCGGGCCATGCCAGCAAAGGCTTCGGCATTTTCGGGGTCTTCCTGAATTACCGCGCCAAACACTTGTGCGGCATCGGCGGCGTTGCCTTCGGTCAGCATTTCTTCGGCTGCGGCAATGGCATCGTCCAGCCCGCCGCTGGGATCGCCGCCGCCCTGTTCGATGGCCCGTTTGATGAACGCATCAATTTCCGAGGCCGGAACAGCGCCTTGGAACATGTCCACCGGGCGACCTTTGACAAATGCGACGACCGTGGGGATGGATTGCAGCGGCAGCCCTTGCTGTGCCAGCGCTTGTGCAAGCCGCTGGTTTTGATCCACGTCGATTTTTGCCATTTTCACGGCACCCTTGGCCTTGGTCACGGCGTCTTCCAGCATCGGGCCAAGCGTCCGGCACGGGCCGCACCATGTGGCCCAGAAATCCACGATCACCGGCACCTCGTTCGAGGCGTCGATCACATCGGCCATGAAGTTCGCTTCGGTTACGTCCTTGATCAGGTCGGTGGCCGGGGCGGCAGTGTTTTGTCCAAATTCCAGCATGTCAGTGTGTCCCTACGGAAACAGAATATGTTGCCCCTTATATGGAGCGTGAAAGAGAGGCGAACAACCCGTCTTGCCCGGCTTTACACATCAAAACTGGCAAAGACCGGGGCGTGATCGGATGGTTTTTCCCATCCGCGGGCAGCGCGCAGAACGCGGCTGCCGTGGCCCGCGTTGGAAATATCCGGCGTGGCCCAGACGTGATCCAGACGGCGGCCCTTGTCGGCGGTGTCCCAATCCTTTGCGCGGTAGGACCACCACGAATACAGCAGCCCTTCGGGGATGTCCTGTCGGGTGATGTCCACCCATTTCCCGGCGTCCATTACATCGGTCAGGTGTTCCACCTCGATCGGGGTGTGTGACACGATTTTCAGCAGTTGCTTATGGTTCCAAACGTCATCTTCGCGCGGGGCGATATTCAGATCGCCGACAAGGATCGCTTTTTCTGGGGCTTCTGCGTGGAACCAGTCGCGCATTTCTGTCAGGTAATCCAGCTTTTGACCGAATTTTTCATTTACATCACGGTCAGGCACATCCCCACCGGCAGGGACATAGAAATTGTGGATCGTCACCCCGTTTTCCAACCGCCCCGCTACATGGCGGGCATGGCCCAGACTGGCGAAATCCTGATCGCCCATATCTTCGATCGGCAGTTTGGACAGGATCGCCACGCCGTTATAGCCCTTTTGCCCGCGTGCAATCATGTGGTGGTATCCCAGTTCGCGGAACTGCTCCATCGGGATTTTGTCCACCGGGCTTTTGCATTCCTGCAAACACAGGACATCGGGGCCTTCTTCCGCTAGCAGCTTGCAAACGATGGGTTCGCGCAAACGGACCGAGTTGATGTTCCATGTGGCAAGCGTGAAGGGCATAGGTGTCTCCGGGTTTGGTCGGGTCCTTTGAACCATGCCCTGACGCCGATCACAACTGTTTGGGTGGATGGGCGTTATCCCCGCAGCACCAACACCACGCCCACAACGGAAATCACCATACCTAAAACCGCCCGTATTGGCATTGGTTCGCGCCCATGCAGCAGCCATGTCAGGCCCATTGTAATCAGAGGGTAGGCCGCAACAATAGGGGCCACTGTCGTGACCGATCCCAATGTCAGCGCGGTGTATAACGTCAGCAGGGCCATGCCGTTGGACATGCCGACGACAGCGAACCAGAACCGGGCGGCGCGGTCCGGTGGGGCGGTGGGGGTACGCAGGATCAGCCGAACGGCCCAGATCACCACGGTTGACCCGCAATAGGCCAGCGTGGAGGCCGCAAAGGCGTTTGGCCAATCAGCCAGCCCGATTTTCACCAGCGGTTGCGCAGCGCCCCGGAAGAACGCGGCCAGAACCGGGATCAGCAGCAGCCACAAATGATGGCGTGGGAAATGACGGACCTGCGCCGTGGTTGCCAGAAACAGCCCTATGATCACTGTGGTTACACCGATGGCCTGCATCGGTCCGGGCCAATCGCCCAGCAACAGGATTGCCAGTCCGATGGCAAAAAGCGGCGTCAAATTGCCCGCCGCCGCCGTCAAATTCGGACCTAAACGCTGATTGGACACGAAATTCAGTAACGTCACCGCCGCCGGGTAAATCAGCCCCGCCGCGAAGAAGAACAGGGCGCTTTGCGGGTGCCAGTTGCCATAATCCACCGTAACTGGCGACATGAGCAGAAACATGGCCGCACTGGTTGGCACACTGATGGATGCCCCTTGGATCGGGCTTAATCCCCGCAGGCCAAAGCGCGTTAGCACGATCCCCAGCGCGAAAAATACCGCCGAGGCGATTGAAATCAGCACAATCGCGATAGCCAACGTGTCCCCCGTCCCATTTTGCGCGTGCGCACAGATTGGGGCCACCGACGGGGCAAGGCAAGCTGAAAGCCGCACAAAGCCGAATACCCGCTGCCGTTGGGCCGCGGGTATTCTATCCGACACAGACTGCACTCAATAACGTCGGTCAGCAGCTACGCATCTGGGACATGCACTTGCCGACCACCACGGGGACCGTTATCTTCGTCGGGTGATTTATTCTGTTTTCGCACCCCTGTTCGGTAAAGCCGCAAGTCATGAAATGCGGATAATTGCCACGAATGGCAGGTCGTTTCACGTTAGTTTCAAAGGCGTTGCAAAAGTTGCATGTTCCCGCCTTATGTTTTTGACGTTGCTGCTGTTTAGCCTAATGTTATCGCTGTTCAGCCAACCGCTGCATCATGTGATTTTGCCTATTGTCCCACGCGTCACATATTGGCTTGGCTCGCTTTATCTGGTGAATTTTTTTTGGGTGCTGCAATTCCGTATGCTTGCAGGGCTGAACTTTACCTCTCGCCGCAGGATTCCCGCCCATTCAGGGGTTATGTGCTTTTGCGGATTAGCGGCGATGCTATGGCTGACCTATTGGTTTGGCCTGTGGCTGGGGATTGGCAAACCGCTTGCGGCCCATGTGATCTGGGCCGAAGTGTTGCGCTATACGGTCATGGCCGTGATGATGGATGTCTTTATATCGGCGATGGTTCTGCCGGGGTTCCGATATGTCCGGTTCGACAGGTTGCGCCCACACGACACCCCGGCACCGCTTCCCCCAGCCGACACCCCGGAACCGCCTTTGGCGGTCACACCGGAAAAGCCGCGTATCAGCGATCTGACTGTGAATGGTCGGCGCATTCCGCTAAATGCGCTGCGTTATATGAAATCCGTGGAACATTATGTGGAATTTGTGCTGGATACCGAGGTGCTGACAGAGCGTTGCACCCTGCGCGATCTGGTGGCGCAGACCGGGGCAGAGGATGGGATTCAGCCGCATCGGTCCTATTGGGTCAGTCGCCGCGAAATCAGCCGTCTGGGCCGCCGCGACGGGAATGCCGTTCTGATTTTAAAGGATGGAACCGAAATTCCGTTGTCCCGTCACCGTAAAACAGAAGTGGCGGCATGGTTGGATCACGCCGCCACGGATCGTTCCCAAGCCTGACCCTTTGAGCAGGATCAGGCAAGGTGCAGGTTCAGTTAATGCGCCAGCATTTCATGAACAATCTGCGCCGGGGTCAGTTCGGCAGGGTAATAGGTGGGCCAATTGGTGACTTCCTGCAACAGCGCGGCGCGGTCATTGCCCCAATACAGGTGATAATGATCCGATACTTTCGGGGCGATCTTGTGGTCGCTGAACTGGATGAATTGCGGTGCGTCCGCATCGCCGCTTTGCTTGGCAAAGATAAAGCGCACACCACGGTTGCCCTTCTTATAGGTCAGAACCTCGTATCCATCACTGGCATATTGCCCGGTTACGGTGGTTTCGCCGCTGACAAAGCTAACGCGGTCCCCGTGGATCAGGATTTGATCCACATCGGTCCGGTATCCGGTTTCGTAATACGCCCGGTATTCCGCCGCGCTTTGGGTGCCGTGCTTGGCCTTGTCCGCCATCACCGGGTCCAGTGTGCCATCCATCAGAAATGGAAAGACCGATTGCCAATCCCCGGCCCAATCCGACAGGGGGCGGTTTTGGATTTGGTGATCTTCAAAATACCCTTTGTAGATTTCAGCCTGATTGGGTTCTGCGTGTTGGTGCGCGTGATCATGGGCCTTGGATTTATCTTCGGCCAGTGCGGGCTGCGCCATCAGCATTGTTGCCGCCAACAGTTTACCCAGCACAAGGGATGATTGTTTCATAAGCCTGTCCTTCCTTTATCGCGTGGCACGGGTGAGGCGCCTTTACGAATCATTATGTTATAACGTAACGAGTTTGACTTACTGAAACCGGGCCTGCCTGACAATCGTAATCACACGGGGGGAATCACATGGGCGGTATCACGCAAAAAAAGACCCAGGCAAAAACCTGGGTCAGTCCAACAGGGAGGTGCATATGATAAACCGCATATGCGACGGTATACAAAGAGCCTTAAAGATTCGTTTTAGAACTCTCTTTGATCTGGCTCAAGTCTCAGGCAACCAGTTTATACCCACCGCTTTCTGTCACCAACAGGCGCGCATTGGACGGATCGGGTTCGATCTTTTGGCGCAGGCGATAGATATGCGTTTCCAGCGTATGCGTCGTGACCCCGGCGTTATAGCCCCATACCTCGTGCAGCAGCACATCGCGCGGAACCACGCCTTCGGTCGACCGATACAGGAATTTCAGGATGTTGGTTTCCTTCTCGGTCAGGCGGATTTTCTTTTCATCCTCTGTCACCAACATTTTCATCGCCGGGCGGAAACTGTACGGCCCCAACTGGAATACGGCGTCTTCGGATTGTTCATGCTGGCGCAACTGCGCCCGGATGCGGGCCAGCAGAACCGGGAATTTGAACGGTTTGGTTACATAGTCGTTCGCGCCAGCATCCAGCCCCAGAATAGTATCCGCGTCGGTGTCGTGGCCGGTCAGCATCAGGATGGGGCTTTTGACCCCCTGCTTGCGCATCAGGCGGCACAGTTCACGCCCATCGGTGTCGGGCAGGCCCACGTCCAGAATGACCAGATCATACAGGCCTTCTTTGGCTTTTTTCATCGCCTCGGACCCGTTCCCGGCTTCGAACACGTCGAAATCCTCGGTCATGATCAATTGCTCGCTCAGCGCCTCGCGCAGGTCTTCGTCATCGTCGACAAGCAGAATTTTCTTGAGTTGTCCCATGATTGGGCCTCCTTCGTTCATGACAAAAACATGAGGTCACGCTTTCGTTCCCGCAAGTTATAGGGGAAAACTCTCACGGCCTCGTGTTTATCGCGGGGGAAATGTTTCAAATCACATGAAAAAGACGTACATGTTCGGGAAAACAGGCGGATAGTGGCACATGAGTTTTGCCCCAGATGTAACAGAAATCCTGGCTCGGGCGCGGGCTGACCTGCGAATGGGTGTCCCCGTGGTGCTGTCAGGGCCGCAAAACGGGGCGCTGGTGATGGCAGCCGAAACGCTGGAACCGCAGCGATTGGCCGATTTGCGGGCGCTGGGCGGTGAACCCGTTTTGGCGATTACCGCGCGCCGCGCTGAAACACTGAAGGCGCGGGCCTATGATGGCGATGTCGCCCGCGTGATCCTGCCGCCCGATGTGGCGCTGGGCTGGATCATGGGCGTGGCCGATCCGGCTGACGATCTGATGAAACCGATGAAAGGGCCGCTGAACAGCCAGCGCGACGGCGGGGCCGATTTGCATCGGCTTGCGATCAATCTGGCGAAATCGGCGCATCTGCTGCCCGCCGCTGTACTTCTGGCCCTGCCTGATCCGGCGGGTTTTGCCGTGGAAAACGCGCTGACATTGGTAAATGCCGCGCTGGCTGCGCCGTTGTTGGCTGCCTCGCCCATTCCGCATCCGGTGGTCAGCGCCCGCTTGCCGGTCGAAGCGCATGAAAAGGGACGCCTGCACATCTTCCGCCCCGAAGACGGCGGCGAAGAACATTACGCCTTTGAAATCGGATCGCCCCCGCGTGACAAACCCGTGCTGGCGCGGCTGCATTCCGCCTGTTTCACCGGCGATGTCATGGGGTCGCTGAAATGCGATTGCGGCCCGCAATTGCGCGGCGCATTAGCCCAGATGGGCGAAGAAGGCGCTGGCGTGCTGTTGTATCTGAACCAAGAAGGCCGGGGCATCGGGTTGGCCAATAAAATGCGAGCCTATTCCTTGCAGGATCAGGGGTTCGACACGGTCGAGGCCAATCACCGTCTGGGGTTCGAGGATGACGAACGCGATTTCAAACTGGGTGCGCAAATCCTGAAATCTATGGGGTTCAAATCGGTGCGTTTGCTGACGAACAACCCGCGCAAGATTGCCATGATGGAAAAGAACGGTGTTACCGTCACCGAACGCGTGCCGCTGAAAGTAGGGGAAACCCATCACAATCGCGGCTATCTGGCGACGAAGGCCAAAAAATCCGGCCACCTGCTATGAACGCGGCCGATCTGGTCCTGATGCCCACCCATGTGCGGTTCCTGAACCGTCGGTTTCCCCGCAGCATCGGGCGGGGTGGGATCGTGGATGCCGCAGCCAAACGCGAAGGCGACGGTGCCACCCCGCGCGGGGTGCATTGTGTCGTCGGTATGCTGTATCGCGCGGACAGGATCACCCCGCCGAATGACTGGGCGCGACCCATCGGCCCGAATGATCTGTGGTCCGACGCGCCGGATGATCCTGCATATAACCATCTGGTTCATGCGCCCTATGGCCCAAGCCATGAAACCCTGCGCCGGGCCGATCCGATGTATGATCTGATCCTTGTGACCGATTGGAATTACCCGGATGCAACACCGGGCAAAGGATCGGCGATCTTTGTGCATCAATGGCGGCGTCCGGGCTGGCCCACGGCGGGATGCGTGGCCTTTCGCCGGGATCATCTGCGCTTTATCGCGGAACGCCTGACCCCGCACAGCCGTTTGATCATTCGATAACGCGTTTCGAAATCTTGCAAAGATTTCGGCTCGCTTTCTTTGTAAGAAAGCGGCATCCGTCCGAACGGTTCACGTTATTGCACAAGTGGCCGCAGCAGTGCGTTCAGGGTGTCTGCCTGATCCACCTGCAACCGCACGGGCAGGGTGATCACCTTTTGCTGGAAGCTGGAAGGCAGGCGCACCGCGTCCTTTTCGGTTGTCACCAATTGCGCCCCGCGCAGTTTGGCCTCGGTTTCCAAGCGGTTCAGCAGCGCGGGCGTCAGGTCTTGGTGATCGTCCAGTGCCTCGGCCCGGATTACGTTTGCCCCTAACCCGCGCAGCGTGCGAAAAAATTTCTCGGGGTGGCCGATCCCGGCAAAGGCCAGAAACGGGGTGTCGGTCCAGTCCATCCCGGTTTCCAGCGGTGCCAGATGGCCGGTCAGATGCGGCAGGTTCAGCGCCTTGCCCCAGATGGCGGCGAAACTTGCCTGTGCTTCGGCATCACCAATGGACAGCACCAGATTGGCCCGTTGCAGCCCCACCGGCACGGGTTCGCGCAGCGGTCCGGCGGGCATACAGCGTCCGTTGCCAAACCCCTTGGCGGCATCCACGACGATGACAGACAGATCTTTGACCAAAGACGGATTTTGAAACCCGTCATCCATCACGATCACACTGGCCCCCATCTGTTCCGCCAGCCGCGCCCCTGCGGCGCGATCCTTGGCGACGATCACCGGGCCAAACGCCGCCATCAACAGCGGTTCATCGCCAACATCGGCGGCGCTGTGCTTGCGGGGATCTACCTCGACCGGGCCGTTTAGCGATCCGCCATAGCCGCGCGAGACCACGCAGGGCACTGCGCCCATCCCCTGCAACCGCGCGACCAGATCAATCGTGGTGGGGGTTTTCCCGGTGCCGCCTGCGTTCAGGTTGCCCACGCAAATCACCGGCACCCCGGCGCGATAGCCGTCCCCGCCAGCCAGCCGCCGCCGCGTTGCTGCCGCGTAAAGCGCACCCAGCGGGGCCAATAGCCGCGCCGCCCATCCGGGCCTGTCCGGCGTTCTGTACCAAAAACGGGGCGGTTGCATTACATCGCGTCCTTCAGGTCCAATATATCCTGCACCAGCGTCATCAGCCGGTCGGTGGCTTCTGCCCCTTCCGAGGATACCTCCCACGCGGCATGGGCCATGATGGCGGCCTGATCGGGGGCCGACAAGCGGGTAATCGCCCCAGACAGCGTTTCTGCATCCCGCACGATCCGCGCGGCCCCGGCCCCGGCCAGCCGCGAATAGGCAGGCAAATAGCGGCTGACATTCGGACCATACAAAATGGCTGATCCCAGCGCCGCCGGTTCCCACGGATCGCGCCCGCCATGCCCGGATGTCAGGGATGACCCCATAAATGTGATCGGGGCCAGTCGATACCACAGCCCCATTTCACCCCGCGTATCCGCTAGCAAAATCTGTGTGGTTTCTTCGGGGGTGTCGCCATGTGACCAGACCGCGATGCGCCAGCCTTCGTCTTCCAGCCGGGCCTGAAAATTCGGGCCGCGGGTTTCGTCATCCGGCACGATAATCAGCAATTGCCGGTGTGAATACCGCAGCGAAGCCCGATGCGCCCGCAGGATGGTATCCAGTTCTTCGGGTTGAACCATCGCTGCCAGCCACAAAGAGCGCCCCGCCAGCGTTTCAGCCAGATCATCGCGGGTTTCCTCGTCGCAGGGCAGGGCGGTTGCCGCCTCTTGCAGCCGTCCTGTGATGGCAATGCGCGATGTGGCCACCCCCAGTTTGCGCATACGTTGCGCGGCGGCGGCATCGCTGGCCATGATCTGATCGAACAGCGCCAAAACCTGACGGTTGACATCGGGCAGCCACGGCAGGCGGCCTGCGTCAAATCCATCTTCTTCGGCATCCACCAGAAACATCGGCACCCCAGCGCGGGATGTACCGTGGATCAGCGCCGGTTGCAGTTGCCCGCCCGTCCACAGCAGCAAGTCGGGCCGCCAATGAGACAGAAAACGGCGAATATCGCTGATCGCTTCCTCTGGGTTGTGCTGCCAGATCACGTGGGATTTCATATGATCAGGGCGGGGGACATCCTGCGGGGTGGTCAGCAATAAGGTAAATTCCACGCCCTGCGCCTGCAATCTTTGGGCCAGTTGCAACAGCGCCGCCGCCTTGGACAGGGTCGAGGCATGACCCCAGATCACATGTCCCTGTGGTCGGTCGCAGGGGAACTGCACCGGGCTGCGTGGGGCGCGTCGCGCCAGTGCCAGATAGGCGGCCAAGCCAAGTGATCGCGCCATATCTGCGGGTTAGCCCTGTTTTGCTTTTGGCTGGCACTGGGCCGTGGGGAATTGGGTCACGCGGGCGCTCCTGTCACAACAAGGGCCAAGTTTACGCCCGACTGGGTGACGCTGCAAGGCGGCGAACCGCCCTGCATTTTGGCATGTCCGGTGTTGGCGCGTTTATTTCTGTTCGCGCTGCATGACCGGATGACCGGCCCGCCGGTAATCGCCAAACCCACCCCGCAGGCTGGCGCTGCGCAAGCCCATCACCTGTGCGACCTGTGCCGCCAGCAAAGACCGCCACCCCGAGGCACAGTAGAACACAAATTCTTTATCCTCGGCGAAATAGGGTTTGTGATAGGGGCTGTCCGGGTCGATCCAGAATTCCAGCATCCCGCGTGGGGCGTGCCGTGCGCCGGGGATCATCCCATCGCGTTCCAGCTCTCGCGGGTCGCGGATATCGACCAGAACGACATTTGGATTATCCTGCAACGCCGGTGCATCGGCGGTTTCGTATGATTTTACTTCGGCGTCGGCATTCGCCAACAAATCTTTGTAGCCCAAGGCCATATGCGCATCCTCCCTCGCGTCCGGAGGGCAGGGTAACGGGGCTTTCGGTTGGATGGAAGGGGGTGGGTGTCAATCAGGCCATTGTGCTAAGCGCGCGGTCAGGTCTGCGTGCAGCGCGGGGGCCGCTGCGACCACGCCTTTGACTTGTGGGTGGGCATTGTTGAATCGCAGCGGATGGCCGCGTTTGTCGCTGGTGGTTGCGCCCGCTTCGCGCAGGATCAGATCGCCTGCTGCGATGTCCCATTCCCAACTGTCGCGCAGGGTCATCATCGCGTCATAGCGCCCTTCGGCAACCAGTGACAGCCGATAGGCCAAAGATGGCCGGAATGTCCGCTTCACATCCGGCACCCGACCGCCCCGCCAATTTGACGGGTCGAAATTCGGCTTGGCAGCGATGACTGTCGCGCCTGTCAGATCGGTGCGCCCTGATGCCCCGATCCGTGCGCCGTTCAGGAACGCGCCCGCGCCTGCTGCTGCTGTATACAGCTTGTCCTTTAGCGGCAGATATATCGCCGCTGCCGTGACCACGCCGTTTTCCGCAATCGCCAGCGAATGCGCCCATGTATCCGCGCCTTCGATAAAGCTGCGGGTGCCGTCGATCGGATCCACGATAAACACCCGTTCCCGGCGCAGGCGGGCGGGGTCATCCTCGGTTTCTTCGGACAGCCAGCCATAGGCGGGCCGGGCCTGCCCCAGCACCTGATGCAGCATGGTGTTCACTGCCAGATCGGCCTCTGTCACCGGGCCTTGGTCGCCCGGTTTGTGCCACATCTTTGCGGTTTTGCCGGAATAGCGCGTGGCCACCCGGCCCGCTTCGCGGGCGGCTTCGGTCAACAGCGTCAGATCAGTTACCGGCAAGTGTCATCCCTTCGATCAGCAGCGAAGGCACGACCCGCGACAAATGTGTGCGGGCATCGTTGGCGGGGATGATCCGGCGCAACATATCGCGCAGATTTCCCGCGATGGTGCATTCATTCACGGGATACTGGATTTCGCCATCCTCCACCCAGAATCCCGCGGCCCCCCGCGAATAATCGCCGGTGTTGGGGTTGATGGTGGCCCCGATCATTGATGTGACCAACAGCCCGGTTCCCATGTCGCGCAACAGATCGGCCCGTGTGGCCGCGCCCTGCGTCAGTGCTACGTTCCAGACCGTAGGCGACGGCGGGGCCGATGTCCCCCGCGCTGCGTTTCCGGTCGATGGCATCCCCAGCTTGCGCCCGGTTGCCAAATCCAGCGTCCAGCCGGTCAGCACGCCCCGGTCCACAATCGCCCGGCGCTGCGTTGGCAGCCCTTCGGCATCGAACGGACGGGACGCGGATACCCGCACCCGATGCGGGTCTTCGATCAGCGACAGCGTGTCGGGCAAGACCTGCTGCCCCAGCCCGTCCAGCAACCACGACGATCCGCGCGCTATCGCGCTGCCGTTGATTGCTGCCAGTAAATGCCCGATCAAAGACGACGAAATCCGTTCATCGAACAGCACCGGATAGCTGCCGGTTTTCGGTTTGCGGGCGCCCAGCCGTGCCACGGCCCGTTCCCCGGCGCTTTGGCCTACATCCTGCGGGCTGCGCAGATCGGATTGGAAAATCCGCGTATCGCCATCGTAATCACGTTCCATCCCGGTGCCTTCCCCGGCAATGGCAACGCAGCTTACGGCGCGGTCGGTGCGGGCATAGCCGCCGGAAAACCCGTTCGACGTGGCGATATGGATCGCCCGCTGCCCATAGGCCGCGCTGGCGGCGCTGACGTTGGTCACACCCGTCACGGCCAGGGCGGCTGCCTCGGCCTGTTGGGCATCTTGTTGCAGCGCGGCAGGGTCGGGTTCTGCCGTAGGGTCGGCCAGTTGCAGCGCGTCAATGTCCCAATCTTTCGCGTACTGCGCCGGGTCGGCCAGCCCGATATGCGGGTCTTCGGGGGCTTCGCGGGCCATCGCCACCGCGCGTTCTGCCATTTCGCGCAACGTATCCGCGCGGGTGTCCGAGGCCGATACATTCGCCTGCCGCTGCCCCACAAATACCCGCAGGCCAATATCCGTGCCTTCGGACCGTTCCGCCTGTTCCAGCGCCCCGTTACGCACGTCGATGGAAACCGATGTTCCCGTCACGGCAATGGCGTCGGCGGCATCCGCGCCAGCCTTGCGGGCGGCATCAATCAGGGCGTGGGTCAGGGCGTCAAGGGAATGTGTCATGCGGTGCCGTTCATTATTCATCTGTCCCGAAAGGGTTTCTTTCAGGTAATCGCGCCACAGCCCCGGCGCAAGCGCAAGGCCCGGAATGGCGCAAAAAGGGCCGCAAGCTGTCCTGCCTGCGGCCCTGTGCATTTGAAGCGCTTATTTCAGGCGCTGCCCGTTGGCCAGCACATGCCCCTGTTCGTTCACTTCGATGGTCGAGTTCAGCGTGTCTTCGCCCTCGCCCGGAATGGCGAACAGACCCATCATCATCCGGGCGCCCATTGCCTGATCTTCGGGGACGAAGCCCATTGCCACCAGTTTATCCAGCAGACCGTTGCCGCCCACCAGTTTCAGGTTCAGTGCCCCTTGGGGGCGGGGCATTCCGTCAAAACTGGTCAGGTCGGTGTTGTCAAAGGTGAACGCACCCGCGCCGGTCAGTTCCGCACCCGCTGCCCGGACGGTCAGCCCGTTGATGCTGGCGGCGTGGATTTCCCCCGGTGCCGCTGCGCCTATTTCGGCCATTTGTTTTTCGTCCAGCAGATCCTTGGTCAGCTTCACCTGCCCCGTCACGTCAAAGGCCACGGTGGCCGGATCGCGCGGCAATTGCCCGGTCGGGTCAAAAATGCCCCACAGCATATCGGCCATCGTGAAATCGCCCAGCGTCACGGAGACCTGGAAATCCTGCAAATCATCGCCGGACATCAGCGGCATCATCAGCTTGAACCCGGCCTGTGCCATGTCAAACGACACTGGCAGCGGAATATCGGATCCCATCAGGTTCACGCTGCTGCCCTGAGCCATCACGTCATAGATCAACTGACCGGCTGACATGGCAACGCGGATCGCCCCGCCGGTGGAACTGGTGTTGGCGGTGAACTGTTCGTCCTTGCCCTTGAATTCGATCTGGTTGGCACCGCCCGCATAGGTGAAATTGCCATCAAAGGACATTCCCGCCTTCAGCGCGGCGGGCAAATCGGCCATCTCGGCCCCTTCTGGCATGGCAGAGCTACCGCCACCTTTCAGATCTTTCAGACTGCCCTTCATGAACATGTGTTCGCCCGTTCCCTTGGGGTCGTTCACGTCCAGAATGTAATCCAGCGTTCCGGTGGCAAAGCTTTGTTGGGCATTGATCACCGCACCTTTTTGCGCGGTGGAGCTGCCGCTGATGTTGGTCATGGTCATCTGAACCGGCCCGCCCAGATCAATGGCTTTGCC
The DNA here is from genome assembly GCF_900182725.1 of Thalassovita litoralis. GTDB lineage: Bacteria > Pseudomonadota > Alphaproteobacteria > Rhodobacterales > Rhodobacteraceae > Thalassobius > Thalassobius litoralis. The sequence continues at coordinate 303,865 of NZ_FXTO01000001.1, read as the reverse complement.
GTCCACCACCAGCCCGGCCAGAACCAGCGCCGCGCTGTCCGCCGAATAGGTAAAGGTCAGGTTGTCGGGGCTGCCAGACGCCACCGCCAGCAATCCCTGCGTGTCATAGTTGACGGTGGCATCCACCACCTTTTCATCCTTGGGGGCAACGTGAATGCGTACCGGCATTGTCGCAGGCATCATAATCTGCACTGTACCATCGCCAGCTTCCCGGAATTCCATTCCGTCCAGCGTGACGTCTACCGTGCCTTCGTTTTCGGGCAGGTCGATATGCAGCTTGATATTCGACAGCGCCAGCACCCCGCCCGACGCAGCTTCGTCCGCGCTGATCTGATAGCCGAATTGCACCATCTGGTCCCGCCAGTTGGTCCAGACATCGCTGGCCGTCACATCGGCAAAACCCGCCGATCCCGTCATACAAATCGCCAGCGCGGCGGATGTTTTCAATGCAGTCCAATGTTTCATAATGAACCCTTCCTTGGAAATTTCCCGTAGCTTCTGACCATTACCTGCCGTGGTCAAGGGTCAAGCCGCTGGACCACGCCGCACCGGCAGTTTACCACAGACGCAGGAAGCGGAGGTAACATGACAGAGTTTCAGGGAAAAACGGTTCTGATCACCGGCGCCAGCCGGGGGATTGGGGAATCTGCGGCGCGGTTGTTCGCTAAGGCCGGGGCAAATGTGGCGCTGATGGCGCGCTCGGGGGATCGCATTCGCAATATCGCGGCGGAAATCGGGGCCAATGCGATGACGATCACCGGCGACGTCAGCAAATGGGGCGATGTGGAGCGCGCGGTTCAGGCCTGTGTCCAAAGCTTCGGCGGGCTGGATATTCTGATCAACAACGCCGGTGTGATCGAACCGATTTCCCCGCTGATCAGCGCCGATCCCGCCGGTTGGGGTGCAGCGATGGACATCAACCTGAAAGGCCCGTTTTACGGCATTCGTGCAGCGGCCCCGGTGATGAAAGCCGCAGGCGGCGGCACGATTATCACCATCAGTTCCGGTGCCGCGCATAACCCGCTGGAAGGCTGGAGCCACTATTGCAGCGGCAAGGCGGGGGCGTCGATGCTGACCCGCTGCGCGGATCTGGAACTGCGCGGCGCGGGGCTGCGGATCATGGGGCTGTCGCCGGGGACTGTCGCCACCCAGATGCAGCGCGAAATCAAGGCCAGCGGCATCAATCCGGTATCGACCCTGAACTGGGAAGATCACATTCCCGCCGACTGGCCCGCCCGCTGCCTGATGTGGATGTGCGGCCCCGCCGGGGACACCCTGCGCGGGCAAGAGGTATCGCTGCGCGACGAAGAGGTTCGTAAACAGGTGGGGTTGGTATGATTGATCTGGAAAAAGATGGCGGCCTGTGGATCGTCACCATCAACCGCCCGGACAAGGCGAATTCGCTGACCTCGGGGATGCTGGAGCGCCTGTGCGAGATTTTTGAAAGCGCGACCGAGGCGCGGGCGGTGATCCTGACCGGCACGGGCCGGGTGTTCAGCGCCGGTGCCGATCTGGACGAAGCGCGCGCCGGGCTGGCCGTATCGCCGCTGTGGGAACGTCTGTCCAGCGCTGTTGCGGCACTGCCGGGGCTGACCATCGCGGCGCTGAATGGCACGCTTGCGGGGGGATCGAACGGCATGGTGCTGGCTTGCGATATCCGTCTGGCGGTTCCGGGGGCGAAATTCTTTTATCCGGTGATGAAGCTGGGCTATCTGCCGCAACCGTCTGACCCGGTTCGCATGGCCGCGTTGATTGGCCCGTCACGGACCAAACTGATCCTGATGGGCGGTCAGAAAATCCCGGTCGAGGAAGCGCTGTCCTTCGGTCTGGTGGATCGCGTGATCGAGGGCGATGTGGTGGCCGCGGCACGGGAAATCGCGGCTGATACCTTGGCTGCGAAATCCGAAATCGCTGCGGGGATCAAGGACATGTGCCGCTGATCGGCAAGGGTGGTTTGATCCGAATGTGTGCGCTGTCGCGCATACAGGCTGTCTTGGCTTGACGGCCTCGGGGTGGTGGGGGCGTTGCCCCCGTCGCCTTTGGCGACTCCCCCAGGATATTTTGCCAAGAAAGAACCGATCAGCGTTTGCGCCGGGGGCCGGGGGTTTTGGATTGAAACCCCGGCGGACGTTTCGCAATCCAGCCAATAAATTTCGCCAGCCGGGGGTGGTGGCGCAGGGCGTCTATCGTGTGATAGCTGCGGGCCAGTTCGGCCTCGGTCAGGGTGGCGTGGATTTCGTTATGGCAGATTTGGTGTAACAGAACCGCCGGGCCACCCTTGCCGCCTTTGAGTTTTGGGACAAGGTGGTGCAGGCTTTGTTTTGCGTCTGGCGGGATCGGGCGCAGGCACAGGGGGCAGATCGGATCGGACATAAGGGGGCATGATGGCCGCTGAACGCGCAAAAGCAAGGGCCGTGGTGATCGGCGCAGGCCCGGCGGGGTTGATGGCGGCAGATGTGTTATCGGCTGCCGGTCATGCCGTGCTTCTGGCTGATGCGAAACCATCGGTCGCGCGGAAATTCCTGATGGCGGGTAAATCCGGCCTGAACCTGACCAAGGACGAACCGTTCGACGTTTTCCTGTTCGCCTATGCCGAGGCCGCGCCCATGCTGCGCCCGATGTTGGAACAATTCGGCCCCCAACAGGTGCAGGGTTGGGCCGAGGCGCTGGGGCAGCAGATGTTCACGGGATCGTCCGGGCGAGTGTTTCCGGTGGCGATGAAGGCCTCTCCGTTGTTGCGGGCGTGGTTGGCGCGTTTGGTCGCGCAAGGGGTGGAAATGCGCACCCGCTGGCGTTGGACCGGGGGCTTGCAGTCCCCCCGATTTGCCACGCCCCAAGGTGAAATGATGCCTGCCGCTGATGTCGTGGTGTTGGCGTGTGGCGGTGCAAGCTGGGCCAGACTGGGGTCAGATGGGGACTGGGCCTGTTACATGGCACCGGATCAGATTGCCCCGTTTCAGCCCGCCAATATGGGGTTTCATGTTGCGTGGTCGGCACATATGCAGCCGCATTTCGGACAGCCGGTGAAAAACGTGATCCTGTCCGCCGGGCCTGACCAGATTCGCGCTGAGTTCGTGCTGTCCCATCGCGGCGTCGAAGGGGGAGGTATCTATGCCGTGTCCCGTGCCCTGCGTGATGGGGCTATGCTGACAGTGGACTTGATGCCGGACCTGACCACGGATCAGATTCGCAGCCGTCTGGCCAATGCCCCGCGCAAACAATCGCTGTCCAATCGCCTGCGCAAAGTGCTGCGCGATCCGGTGAAACAAGCACTGGTGATGGAATGCGCCCGCCCGCTGCCCGATGATCCCGCCCCGCTGCTGAAGGCGTTGCCGCTGCCGCTGACAAGCCCCTATCCACTGGACGAGGCGATCTCGACCGCCGGGGGGCTGCGCTTTGCGGCTTTGGATGACGGGTTAATGCTGAAAACCCACCCCGGCGTTTTTGCTGCGGGGGAAATGCTGGATTGGGAAGCGCCCACAGGCGGCTATCTTCTGACGGCCTGTCTTGCCACCGGCAAATGGGCTGGCGAAAGCGCGTCTCGCTTCCTCACCACCCCTGCTTCTTTCTGATTACAAGTACTTCGGGGGGAGGCACCGATAGGTGACGGGGGGCAGCGCCCCCCAACCCGCCCGCCGCAGGCGATCCCATTCAGGGGGATTAATTCGCTACGGCCCGCTTGAACGCGTCCCGTCCGCGCATTTCCTTGGCATAGGCCAGCAGGCGTTCGTCCTCGATGGGGAATTTGGCGGAAAATGCCCAGTTCAGGCAATGCGTGGCGATGATGTCCGCGATGGTCATCTTGTCCCCCATCAGGAACGGCCCTTTGATGCAATTCGCCAGACGGGCGGAATTGCGGGCGAATTCCCATTTCAGGCTGTCCTTCACGGCGGGAACGCGCTTGTCTTCGGGCAGGGCAAAGGTATGCCGCGCGCCGGTCCACAGCACCGCGTCCAGTTCATCCAGCACCATATGCGTCAACCCATCCTGTTTGGCGCGTTCCACGGTGCCTGCCGGGTAGGTCAGTCCGCCGTGCTTATCCGCCAGATAGGTCAGGATTGCGGTGGAATCGGTCAGGATCGTGTCGCCATCTTTCAGTGCGGGGATTTTGCCGGATGGGTTGCAGGCCAGTGCCTCGGGGGTATGGGGTTTTACCTTGATCTGCTCATAGGGCAGGCCCAGTTCTTCCAGCATCCATGTCACGCGGAAGGCGCGGCTTTGGGTGTCGCCGATAACTTGATACATTCTCTCACTCCCTGTTTGCGCGAAATGCGCAGGTCTCCGGCGGACAGAAAACCGCAAGACCGTAGGAAATACCAGAGGAACGTAAGGGAGAATTTATTTGCGGCTCAGCATGGCCAGTCGGATCAGCATCCGTTCCACCAGCGCCATCGCGGGGGCGTTTTGCCCGGCGGATCGCAGCAGCAAATCCGTATCGGTCAACATTGTCAGCGCGGTTTCCAGCTTGGCCGGTCCCCAGTTTTGTGCCTGCCGGGTGGTCCGCTCTTTTTGCTTGTAATTACCGGGGATGAACACCCGCCCCCCCGGATTGGCGGCTACGGCAAACAATGTGCGGAAATGCCGGGTGGCCCCGATACACAGGGATACCGCATTGGCCCCCTGTGCCTGCATTTTTTTCAGCATCGGGTCCAATTCGCCCGCGCGACCTTCGGCCACGATATTCATCAGGCCATCCAGCGCGGCCTCGGTCGAGGCGGGGGCGCAGGCCGTGATATCCGCCGCTGTGACCGGCGTATCGTCGCCGCGTTTGTACAGGCTTAGCTTTTCCAGCGTTTGCCGGAAATCGCCGGGCGGCAGGTCACGCCCCAAATCCAGCAGGTCTTGTAATGCGCCATTTGCCAGTTGGCCCAATCCGGCCTTGGCCAGATCGGCCTCGATCTCTTCGCGGGTGGGGGGATCGTCATACAGCCCGGCGGCAAAGGCACCGGGATGGGATTCGAACGCTTTGCGCAGCTTTGATGTGGGTTTCAAATCCCCGCCCGTCACGATGATCTGTGCATCCCCTGCCGCCCAGTCCCCCAAGGCGGTCAGAACCGCCTGTGCCACGGTATCGTTGGCGTCTTCGACAAAGGCGACGCGGGGGCCGGGAAAGAACGAAATTGCCTTGATGGCATCCAGCAGCATCGCCGGGTCTTTGCGCAGATCGCCCGCCGCGATGCGGGTCAGGCGCATTTCTTCTTCGCCTGCGGGGCCGATCAGGGCGGCGATGACTTCTTGCCGCTTCAATGCAATGCGCATCGTATCCTTGCCGTAGATCAGCAACCCGGCTTTGCCCGGATCGGGCTTGGCGAAATAGCGTGCGGCTTCGCGGCCTGCCAGTTTCATTCCGGCAAATCCACAGAGGCCGCGATCAGCCGTGTGACAATTTGATCGGACAGGATCACCGCCAGTCGTTCCCGCGCATCCCGTTCCGATGCCAGTGTCGCCACCGTGCTGGAGGTGGTGGAATATCCGGTAAAGCTGTTCACCTTGCCGCTGGTCAGCACCTTTTCCGTCGCTACATCGCGCAGGGTATAGGCGACGCTGCCCACGATATTGAACCGCGAGGTGATGTTATCGCCGGAAACCGCCATCCGTTCTTCGATGAAGCTCAGAGTATAGCCCAGTTCGTACCGCCCGGTCAGCGTGCGGCCCAACCGGGTTTCCAGATTTTGAACCAGCAATTGTTCATCCCGGTTTTCCGGCGCGTCCACGGTGATCTGGCCCAGCAGCTTTCGGGCGGGGCCAGATGGGCCATAGGCAGGGGTAAAACCACAGCCCGACAGGGCTGCGGCGATTGCTATCAAAAAGGTTCGGCGGTCAGACAACCACATTCACGATACGCCCCGGCACGACAATCAGCTTTTTCGGTTGGCCCCCATCCAGGGCCTTCACCACAGCATCATGCGCCAGAACCAGCTTTTCAACCTCTTCCTTGGTCATATCTTTGGGTACGCTGATTTCCGCGCGGCGTTTGCCGTTGATCTGGATCGGCAGCGTGACGGTGTCATCGACCAGCATCGCCTCGTCCGCCTGCGGCCATGCGGCGCTGGCGATCAGCCCGTCGCCGCCCAGCATTTCCCAGATTTCTTCGGACAGGTGGGGGGTCATCGGGGACATCAGTTGGGCCAGCACCTTGGCGGCTTGCGCTTTGGCGTCCTTGCCCGCCTTGGATTTCGCCAAAGTGTTGGTGAAGGCATACAGCTTTGCGATGGATGCGTTGAAGCCAAAGCTTTCCACGCCGCCTGTAACGTCGTGGATACATTTGTGCATTGCGCGCAGTAGGGCTTCGTCCTCGGACGGGTTGGGGGAAATGGGGCTGTCGGCAATATCTGCCGCAATCCGGTACACCCGCGCCAAGTGTTTCGCGGCTGCTTCGGCCCCGGCGGCGGTCCATTCCACATCCCGTTCGGGCGGGCTGTCGGACAGCACGAACCAGCGGGCGGTATCCGCGCCGTATTGCTGGATGATCTGGACCGGGTCCACCACGTTGTTCTTGGATTTGGACATCTTGGCCGAGGGCACAATGGTTACTTCGGTTCCATCTTTCAGGAAGCCCTTGCCGTCGCGCAGCTCTACCTCCTCGGGGTAGTGATAGACCGGGCGGCCATCTTCGCCGGTCGTTTTGTAAATCGCATGAGTCACCATGCCTTGCGTGAACAGGGCGTTGAACGGTTCCTTGGATTTCTCGGGCAGGTGGCCGCAGATGTTCATCGCGCGGGCAAAGAAGCGTGAATACAGCAGGTGCAGAATCGCATGTTCGATGCCACCGATATACTGATCCACGTTCATCCAGTAATCCGCATCTTCCATCACCGTGGGCGTGTCTGCCCGCGGCGCGGTGAAGCGGGCGAAATACCATGACGAATCCACGAACGTGTCCATCGTGTCGGTTTCGCGCTGCGCCGGGGCGCCGCATTTCGGACAGGTGCAGTTGCGCCATGTCGGGTGACGGTCCAGCGGGTTGCCCGGCACGTCAAAGGTGACATCGTCAGGCAGGCGAACCGGCAGGTTTTCTTTCTTTTCGGGCACCACGCCGCAGGTGTCGCAATGCACCACGGGGATCGGACAGCCCCAATAGCGTTGACGCGACAGGCCCCAGTCGCGCAGGCGGAATTTGGTCACGCCTTGGCCCACACCGTTCGATTCGCAGAAATCGACAGCGGTGTTCACAGCGTCGTCGCCGGTTTGCACCTCGTCCCCTGCGAACCCGCGCACATAGCGGACTTTTTCGGTTTTCAACGGCACATAGGCTTCGGTCAGCGTGGTTTCGTCATCGCCTTCGGCCACGAAAACCGGGGTGATTGGCAGGCTGTATTTGGTGGCGAAATCGAAATCGCGCTGATCATGCGCCGGGCAGCCGAAAATCGCGCCTGTGCCGTAATCCATCAGGATGAAGTTGGCGATATAGACGGGCAGCTCCCACGACGTATCGAACGGATGGCGCACGCGCAATCCGGTGTCAAAGCCCAGCTTTTCAGCGGTTTCAATGGCTTCGGCGGTGGTGCCGCCTTTGCGGGCCTCGGCACAGAAGGCGGCCACGTCTTCGCGCTCACGTTCCAACTGTTTTGCCAGCGGGTGATCGGGGGAAATCCCCACGAAAGACGCGCCCATCAGCGTGTCGGGGCGGGTCGTGTATACCTCGATCCGGTCCACCGGGCCGTCAATCACGCTGAACGCAAACTGCAAGCCGCGCGATTTCCCGATCCAGTTGGCCTGCATCAGCTTTACCTTGGCGGGCCAGTCATCCAGCCCGTCCAGCGCATCCAGCAATTCCTCGGAAAAGTCGCTGATCTTGAAGAACCATTGCGTCAGTTCACGCCGTTCCACATCCGCGCCCGAGCGCCAGCCCTTGCCGTCGATCACCTGTTCGTTGGCCAGCACGGTCATATCCACCGGGTCCCAGTTGACCACGGCGTTTTTGCGATACACCAAGCCCTGTTCGATAAAGTCGATGAACATGGATTGTTGTTGGCCGTAATATTCAGGGTCGCAGGTGGCGAACATCCGGGTCCAGTCCAGCGCGAACCCCAGCGGTTTCATCTGGCCGACCATCGTGTCGATGTTGTTATAGGTCCATTCCTTAGGGTGGCCGCCGGATGCCATCGCCGCGTTTTCCGCAGGCATCCCGAAGGCGTCAAACCCCATCGGGTGTAGCACATTATGCCCGGTTGCCCGTTTATACCGCGCGATCACGTCGCCCATCGTGTAGTTGCGCACGTGGCCGATATGGATACGGCCCGACGGATAGGGGAACATTTCCAGCACGTAATATTTCGGCTTATCCGCGCTGCGCACGGCCTTGAAGATTTCGGCCGTGTCCCAGGCCTCTTGCCATTTGGCTTCGATTTCGCCGGCAGAATAGCGCGTCATGACGGGCTGCCCCTTCGCTTGCATCAGTTCAACATCGGAACGGGTGATAGGCCCGCAAAGGCCCGTGGTCTAGGGGGAAGTCATGAAATCCGGCCCTGTTCAATGCGAAAAGCCGGGGTATAACGGGAAAAACACAGGCAGATTTGAACATGAAAATCCTCTTTATCCATCAGAATTTCCCCGGACAGTATAAACATCTGGCCCCAACGCTGGCTGCGCAGGGGCATCAATGCGTGGCGCTGACATTGCGGGTTAAGGAACCGACCACATGGAAAGGCGTGCGCGTGATTCCCTATGGCATCCAGCGCAAACAGGGGCAGGGGGTCCATCCGTGGGTGCAGGATTTCGACACCAAGGTGATCCGCGCCGAAGCCTGCCATGTCGCTGCCTGCGCCCTGCGTGACCGGGGATTCACCCCTGATATTATCGTGGGGCATCACGGTTGGGGCGAAACCATGTTCCTGCGCGATGTCTGGCCGACCGCCCGGATTGGCCTGTATTGTGAATTGTATCACCTGTCCGGCGCAGACCACACCGGATTTGACCCCGAATTTCAGTCCAAAACCGGCGAGGCTGAAAAACTGCGCATTCGGTTGAAGAACCTGAATAACCTAGTGCATTTCGATGTGGCGGATATGGGCATCAGCCCCACCCAGTTTCAGGCCAGCACCTTTCCGGATGAGTGGCGGCAGAAAATCAGCGTCATTCACGATGGAATCGACACCGATCACCTGATCCGCAATCCCGCCGCGCAATTGACCCTGCCGGATGGGTCCACCCTGACCCGCGAGGATGAGGTGATTACCTTCGTCAATCGTAACCTTGAACCCTATCGCGGGTATCACATCTTTATGCGGGCGCTGCCACGGCTGCTAAAGGAACGTCCCAACGCCAAGGTGCTGATCGTCGGCGGGGACGAGGTGTCCTATGGTGCCCGCCCCCCCAAGACCAAGGGCCAAAGCTGGAAACAAATATTCATCGACGAAGTGCGCGGTCGTATCCCCACACCGTCATGGGACCGGGTGCATTTTCTGGGGCGTATTCCCTATGATCAATTCGTGTCGCTGCTTCAGGTCAGCCGCGTTCACGTCTACCTGACCTATCCCTTTGTCCTAAGCTGGTCCTTGTTCGAGGCAATGAGTGCCCAAGCCGCCATCGTTGCCAGTTCCACCGCCCCCGTGGTCGAAGCCATTCGCCACGATGAAACCGGGCGGCTGGTCGATTTCTTTGATGGGGATGCGCTGGTGTCCGAGGTTTGCGATCTGCTGGACGATGCCGATGCACGGGAACGTCTGGGAATCGCGGCGCGGGAATACGTGCGGGGCAATTATGATCTGCAAACGGTCTGTCTGCCCCGGCAACTGGATTGGATTCAGCGCCTGCACGACACCACGCCGGGGCGCGTCCACGACTGATCCTAAGGGGGCATTGCAAAAAGCCCCCCAAACGCCGGGCGCTTGGGGGTCTTTGAAATCTGGTCTTGGACTGGCTTTTGCCGGACCTCAGAATTTCTTGTCTGCGATTCTAAGTTCCCGCGCCCGCGACAGGATTGCATCCTCGACTGCGCGCTGGGTGCTGGCGCTGATGGGGCGACCGCCCCGCGTTTGCATGGCCACAACCAGCGACCGGGCTTCCAATGCGGGGTCTTTGACATAGACCGTCGCACGATAAGCGGTGCCGCCACCCGGCGGGGTGCCATAGCCCATGACGATCACGCCTGTGAACGGATCAACGGATTCGACCGGCAGGAAATTCAGCACTTCCAGCGACGCATTCCAGATGAATCGATTCACGGCCACGTTCACATCGGAATTCTTGCGGCGGAACGCATCCCACAATGTTGTGCCTTGTGTACGCGCAACGCGTTCATCCGGCGCAAGGTTGACGAGTTCCGAATCTTCATTCGGCGCACCGCCGCCGCAACCGGCCAGTGCCGTGGCCAGTGCCAAACCGAGCGCTGTCATCTTGATATTGGTGAAGGTCATACCTGCGCACAGCTCCTTGGAATACTGCTCCTTTCCTATCCAACCGCCCGGTTCCGGGCAAGGCCTTAGTCATAGGGCCGATTCCCCGGCGCGGGTTTGGGCCGGTTTGGCGGACTGTGGCAAAGCTGCACCATCTGAGGGGACAATGTGACAGCGTATTGTTCGAATGCTTGCAAACTGCCCCTCAAAAGAGCGACACAACCGCCATACCCAATTCGGATTCCCCGTCTTGGGCGCATGATTGGAAAACCGAGGGAAAAACTATGAAAAAAGTTCTCTTCGCTACGACTGCCCTGATCGCCACCGCAGGCATGGCAGCAGCAGATATCAAACTGTCGGGCTATGGCCGTTTTGGCGCCCTGTACAACGACGTAACCGACGACACCAACTTCGTTTCGCGTCTGCGTATCCAGATCGACGTATCGGCTGAAACCCAGTCGGGCGTGAAATTCGGTGCTCGTCAGCGCATCCAGACCGAAGAAAACGGCATGGGCGCAGGCAACGGCGTTCGCTTCTACATGACCACCGGTGGCCTGACCGTTGCTGGCGGTAACATCCTGGGTGTGATCGAAGCAATGCCCGGCCTGTACCTGAACACCAAATCCGCTGGTGTTGGTCTGGAAGGCAACGGCTTTGACAGCCTGGTCACCAACACCTCGGGCGCTGGCTACTTCGGCTGGGACGCATACTCGTCGGGCGGCGTTGGCGCCACCAACGGCGTTGAAGTAATCTACTCGGCAAACGGTTTCACCGTACACGCATCGTCGTCGGATAACTCGGACGCTCTGGGTGTGTCGTACAAATTCGGTGACTACACCGTTGCAGTTGCTGGCCAAGACTCGACCATCCTGGGCGACAAAACCGTTGTCACCGTTGGCGGCAAACTGGGCGCAGCTGACTTCACTCTGGCCTATGCAGACAACGACGGCGTTGAAAAGTGGGCCATCAAAGGCGGCGCAAACGTTGGCGCAGCAACCTACGTCTACGGCTTCGTTTCGTCGGAAGATCTGGGCGAAGCATACGGTCTGGGCGTCAGCCACGACCTGGGCGGCGCTTCGATCGAAGCTGGCGTGACCCAGAACGACATCCTGGACCGCACTCTGGTGTCGGCAGGCTTCTTCTTCGCGTTCTAATCGAACCGGAAGAATTGTCTAAGGAAGAGCGGGCCTTGCGCCCGCTCTTTTCTTTTCTGCGACAGGGTGTTTTGACTGCGTTCGCAAAACATGGTTGATGGGGGCCAGACCAGAGTCAGGAGCGCCCATGTCCCTTTCCCAAATCAAAGACCGTATCGCCAAAGCCGAAACCGCCGCAGGCCGCGCGCCCGGCAGCGTCGAATTGATCGCTGTATCCAAGGTACAGCCCAACGAACGCGTACAGGCGGTTCTGGACGAAGGTCAGCGCCTGTTCGGGGAAAACAAGGTGCAGGAAGCCGCCGGAAAATGGCCGGACTTTCGTGCGCAATACGATGGGGTACAGGTTCACCTGATCGGCCCGCTGCAAACCAACAAAGCCCGTCAGGCCATGCAACTGTTCGAGGCTATTCATTCGCTGGATCGCCCGAAACTGGCGCATACGCTGGCCCGTCTGGCGCAGGAACTGGGTGCCTGCCCCGATCTGTTTGTTCAGGTCAACACAGGCGAGGAACCGCAAAAGGCCGGTATCCTGCCGACCGAAGCGGATGATTTCATTGCTGAATGTCGTGGGCTGGATTTGCCGGTGCGCGGCCTGATGTGCATCCCCCCGGTGGACGAAGAACCCAGTCTGCATTTCGCCCTGCTGAACAAGATCGCCGCCCGCAACGGGCTGGATCAGCTTTCAATGGGCATGTCGGATGATTTTGAAAAAGCCATCGCCCAAGGCGCGACGCATGTTCGCGTTGGGTCTGCCATTTTCGGCGCACGCGATTACGGCTGATTTCATCTTGCCCAAAATACTCTGGGGGGAAGGCCGCAGGCCGGGGGGCAACGCCCCCCTGACCGCTTAGTTGTCTTCACCCAGCTTGGGCGAGGGGCGGTTCAGTTTCAGTTCCGCATCGGAAAACACGATGGGCATCCGCACACCCGGCACGCCGTCCAGTTCTATGCGCATACCCCGCGCCTGAATGTGGGGGTCGGCGAATACCTCGGCCATATCGTTGATCGGCCCGGCGGGAATGCCCTGTTCCTCGCACCCGGCCAGCAGATCGGCTTTGGTCCATTTGCGGGTTTCTTCCATCAGCAGGCCAATCATCCGGTCCCGATTGGCCACACGATCCGCGTTTTTCAGGAATTCGGGTGCTTCGGTCATCCAGCCCAGCCCCAGCAGTCCGCACAAGCGTTGATATTGCGCGTCATTGCCGGTGGCGATGATGATAAACCCGTCCGCACAATCGAATACCTGATAGGGGGCCAGATTCGGGTGATAATTCCCGGTCCGCCCCGGCGGTGTTCCGGTGCTTAGGTAATTCATCGCCTGATTGGCGGTGACAGCCACGGCGCAATCCAACAGCGCCATGTCGATATGTTGGCCCGTGCCAGTGCGTTCCCGCTGATACAGCGCCGACAGAATGCCGGTGACGGAATACATGCCGGTGAAAATATCGGTGATCGCCACGCCAGCCCGTTGTGGTTGCCCGTCCGGGTCGCCGGTGATCGACATCAGCCCGGACATGCCCTGAATGATGTAATCATACCCGGCCCGGTGCGCATAGGGGCCGGTCTGCCCGAACCCGGTGATCGAGCAGTAGATCAGCCGCGGGTTGACCTGTTTCAGGCTGTCATAGTCCAGCCCATATTTTTTCAGCCCGCCCAGTTTGAAATTCTCGATCAGGATGTCGGCATCCCGCACCAGTTCGCGGATTTTTTCCTGCCCTTCGGGGGTGCGGAAATCCACGGTGATCGAATGTTTCCCACGGTTGCAGGAATGGAAATAGGCGGCGGTTTTGTCACCTTCGCGTTCGATGAAGGGCGGTCCCCATTGGCGGGTGTCATCGCCATCGGGGCTTTCGACCTTGATCACTTCGGCGCCCAGATCCGAAAGCGCCTGACCGGCCCAGGGACCGGCCAGAATGCGTGCCAGTTCAACGACTTTCAGTCCTTCCAGCGGTGCGCTCATGCTTCGTCCAGCGCTTTGTCCAGCAGGGCTTTCAGGTCGTCATAGGACATGTTGGAATGTTTCACGTCATTGATGAACAGCGTCGGCGTGCTGTCAATCTCGTCTGCCTTGGCATTGTCCTGATACCATGTGTACAGCGTTTGGGCGCGTTCGCCATCGCTCAGGCAGGTGTCCAACTGGTCTTCGGTCAGGCCCGCAATACGGCCGATTTTGCGTAGGTTTTGCACGATGCCTGCCGGGTCGCCCGATCCGATCCATGCTTTTTGATCGGCATACAGCAGGTCAGAGATGCCAAAGAATTTGGCGGGGTCGCAGCGGGCCACCAAACCGGCCCACAGGCCGGGGCGGTCGAAATAGACATCGCGGTAGACGAATTTCACCTTGCCGGTTTCGACATATTCGACCTTCACCTTTTTCAGCGGGCCGTTGTGGAAGGTCGCGCAATGCGGGCAGGTGAAAGAGGCGTATTCCTTCAGCACCACCTTTGCGTCTGGTGATCCCATCACCATTTCCACGACAGACGAGGTATCCCCCGCCGCGCCTTCGGCAAATGCGGCCAGTGGCGGGAAATCATCGTTACGGCGGGTCAAGCTCCATGCGCCACCCATGACTGCGGCGGCACCAATCACGCCCAATGCGTATCTGCGGTCCATCTTCAAAACCTTTCTTCGCGTTTCGACTTGGATAAAACGTTCCGGGCCAGCGCTTCAAGCGCCTGTCTTAGCCCGCTATCCCCTACATCCTGCGCCAATCCCTGCGCTTCGGCCAAAACCTGTGGGTCCGGCGGGGGCGGTGTTTGTTTTTGGCGATAGGCGAACGTGGCTTGCCCTTCGGAAAATCCGGTGGGGGCGGTTTGCGTGATGCGGATGCGTGCAATGGCGTTATAGCCATACACGCCGTTCACCTTTTCGCGGATGCGTTCCTTTTGCATTTCCAGCATCGGGGCCTGTGCGCCGGTGGTCAGCACCGTCAGCGTCGCCCCGAACCCGCCTTGGCGTCCGTATTTCACATCGACGGGGCGGGCGATGGCGGCGATGTCGTCGCCCACCACCTCGGGCCAGTGGGTCAGCAACCGGGTCACGGCAAAGCCACGCGATTCCCCCGCCTTGCGGATTCGCGTTTGCAACAGGCTGGACGTGCGGGCGAACCCTTTGGTCGTGCTGTAGCGCGTGGCCATGACTTGCATCCTTCTTCTTTGCGCTATTCTAGTGACACGACAAACAGACACCAGAAGATTGCGACCTGACGGGGAATAAAGATTGCGTGACATGACACAGGCACAGGCCGCCGATTTGCTGAACTGGTATGACAGGCACGCGCGTGTGATGCCGTGGCGGGTGGGGCCGCAGGACCGTGCGCAGGGCGTGCGCCCCGACCCTTATCGCGTCTGGTTGTCCGAGGTGATGCTGCAACAGACCACTGTTGCCGCTGTGCGCGATTATTTCCACCGTTTCACCGCGCGTTGGCCCACGGTCGCGGATTTGGCCGGGGCCGATGATGCGGATGTGATGGGCGAATGGGCCGGTCTGGGGTATTACGCCCGCGCCCGGAACCTGCTGAAATGCGCCCGCGTGGTGGCGCATGATCTGGGCGGGGTGTTTCCCGATACGCGGGATGGGTTGATGGCTTTGCCGGGGATCGGGCCATATACGGCGTCTGCCATTGCCTCGATCGCGTTTAACCAGCCTGAAACCGTGGTGGATGGCAATGTGGAACGGGTCATGGCGCGGCTTTACGATGTTCACACGCCCTTGCCCCGCGCCAAGCCGGAACTGACCGCATTGGCCGCCGCGCTGACCCCGCAGAACCGGCCCGGCGATTATGCGCAGGCGGTGATGGATCTGGGGGCCACGATCTGCACCCCACGCAGCCCGGCCTGTGGCATTTGCCCTTGGCGTGATCCATGCGTTGCGCGAACCGCAGGGACCGCCGCCACCTTGCCGAAGAAAGAACCGAAAAAGCCCAAGCCCACCCGGCATGGGATCGTCTATGTGGCGCGGCGCGATGACGGGGCGTTTTTACTGGAACGCCGCCCGGACAAGGGGCTGTTGGGGGGAATGCTGGGCTGGCCCGGATCGGATTGGAACGACGCTCCGCAGCCCGCCCCACCGCTGGATGCTGATTGGCGGGAACTTCCGGCGCAGGCGTTGCATACCTTTACCCATTTCCATTTGCGTCTGACCGTGATGATTGCCACCGTTGGCGCACAGGCCCAGCCACAACAGGGCGCATTCCTGCCCCACGCGACATTTCGCCCGTCCGATTTGCCAACGGTGATGCGAAAGGCGTTTGACCTTGCCCGGCCCGAGTTCGACAATACCCCGTGAACGCGCTCAGATAACCGGAACCTTCTTATGTCTGTTGTCCCTATCGCCTCGTTCCGCCGCGCTGCGCCATTCTGGATGTCATTGGGGCTGGTGCCTTTGGCGTGGATTGGTGCGATTTATGGCGGCTGGACGGTGCTGTTGCTGCCGTTGACGGGCTGGTGGATTTTCACCGGGCTGGATGCGGCGCTGGGGTTGAACCTTGAAAACCCGGACCCACAAACGGATGATGCACAGCTTTTTTGGTATCGTCTGATTACGATGATCTGGTTTCCGGTGCAGGCGATAACCCTGTTCGGGCTGATCTGGTATGTGACCCATACCGAGCATCTGGGGACGCTGGAACTGATTGCGCTGTTTTTTGGGGTGGGGGTGCTGACGGGCACCATTGGCATCGTTTACAGCCATGAATTGCTGCACCAAAAAAACAAGCTAGAACGCTGGTTGGGGGATTTGCTGCTGGCGACGGTGCTGTATTCGCATTTCCGCACGGAACATTTGCTGGTGCATCATCGCCATGTCGGCACGCCGCGCGATGCAGTTACGGCGCGGTATAATGAAAATTTCCACCGCTTCTTTTTCCGGGTGCTGCATGAATGTCCCCGTTCGGCGTGGAATGCCGAAAAAGCCATGCTGGCCCGCCGGGATTTGCCGGTGACAAGCCTGCGCAACCCGTTCTGGCGCTATGGCGTGCTGCAACTGTCTGCTATGGCGCTGGCGTTTCTGCTGGGCGGGTGGCTGGGATTGGGGCTGTTTGTGGTGCAGGCCTTTAGCGCGGTCTGGCAGTTGGAGCTGACCAATTATGTCGAACATTACGGGCTGACCCGTGAACATTTGGGGGATGGCAAATACGAACATGTCAAACCCCATCACAGTTGGAATGCCTCGCATACTGCAACGAATTGGCTGCTGATCAATTTGCAACGCCATTCAGACCACCATTACAAACCTGACCGGCGGTTTCCCCTGCTGCAAACCTATGGGCAGGATCAGGCCCCGCAATTGCCCTTTGGCTATCCGTTGATGGCGGCGATTGCGACGATCCCGCCGTTGTGGCGGCGGCGGATGAACCCGCGTGTGCGGGAATGGCGGCGGCATTATTATCCGCAGGTCACGGATTGGCAGCCCTATACGCGGGGTACGAATCCGCTGCCCCGGCTGTAACGCGATCCCGCGCCAGCGTTGCTTGTTCTACGCGGTCCAGTAGGGCCAATGCCTCTTGGGGGGTGGCCCCTTTGGTCCGCGCTTTGCGCCAGACACGTAGGCAGGATGCGGGCGACCATGCCAGCGCCGCATTCGCCAACCACTGCCGCAATGGGGCGGGCAGGGCATCATAGCTACGCATCGGATCAGCCCGCCGACGGCGGGGTAGGGTGGTTTGCCCCAGATTTCGGCGCTCAGTCATGCGATCCGCTTCTGTCAGAATTGGTTATACTATAACATAACTACGCTGTGTGGCGCGTCTACCCATAAAAAAACCCCGCCAATGCACAAGGCAGGCGGGGCAGGTGTGGTGCCATGTGTCAGATCACAGGCACCGGCGGTGTTCTTGATTTTTCTTGAAACCGATCAGTTGGCCAGTTCGGCCCGGATCTTTTGGCGCAGCAGGTCAATCGGAACCATCTGGTCGCCCTGTTTATAGGCCCAGTAGGTCCAGCCATTGCAGCTGGGTGCGCCTTCCATTGCGGCGCCAACCTGATGGATGGACCCTTTTACGTCATTGCCCACCAACGTGCCGTCGGCGCGGACCTTGGCCTTGAACCGGCCATTCATGGAATACAGTTCTTCGCCCGGTCGCAACATCCCGCGTTCCACCAGTTGCCCGAACGGAATACGCGGTTCTGCCCGTTTCGAGGCGCTGACCTGCAACGCTTCGCGGTCGAATTTACGCACGCCATCCAGCCGCTTTTGCGCGACTTTACGATATGCCGCTTCGCGTTCGATCCCGATGAAATCACGGCCCAGCATCTTGGCCACGGCCCCGGTGGTGCCAGTGCCAAAGAACGGGTCCAGTACCACATCACCCGGATTGGTCGATCCGACCAGCACGCGATGCAGCAGGCTTTCGGGTTTCTGGGTCGGGTGGGCCTTGTCGCCGTTATCGTCTTTCAGACGTTCGCCACCGTTGCAGATCGGCAGTACCCAATCCGAACGCATCTGAATGCCTTCGTTCAGGGCTTTTAGCGCCTCATAATTGAACGTGTATTTCGCGCCTTCGGATTTCGAGGCCCAGATCATCGTTTCATGCGCGTTGGTGAACCGCTTGCCACGGAAATTTGGCATCGGGTTCGATTTGCGCCAGATCACATCGTTCAGAATCCAGAACCCTTGGTTCTGAAGGGACGCGCCCACCCGAAAGATGTTGTGATAGCTGCCGATCACCCAAATTGCCCCATTGGGCTTGAGCAATCGGCGCGCCGCGGCCAGCCAGTCTTGGGTAAATCTGTCATAGGCCGCGAAAGAAGAAAACTGATCCCAATGATCGTCAACCGCATCCACGCGCGAATTGTCGGGGCGATGCAATTCACCCTTCAATTGCAGGTTATAGGGCGGGTCTGCGAAAATCAGGTCGATCGAATTCTCGGGCAGACTGTTCATTATCTCGATACAGTCGCCAGCCAGAATCGTGTTCAAAGGGAGCGCCGAAGCGCCCTTGCGATTGGTCATTGTCATTCTCTGCCTCAGGTCCACGGCGCATTGTTGCGCTCTTTGGTTGCCGACAAAGATGAGTCAAACCCCGCTTCGCGTCAAATTCTTTTTTGAATCAGTGGGTTACAATTTAATCTTGATACAAGATATTGTGTACTGGTTTGAACGAACGTCTATGATGTGGGGTAACCCCCAAATTTTGAAGCGCCTCGCGGTGTTGTTTCGATGGATAACCGGCGTTTCGGTCCCATCCATATCCGGGAAACTGTTGCGCTAACTCCACCATAAGCAGATCACGGGTGATTTTGGCCGCAATAGACGCGGCGGCAATGGATAAAGACAGGGCATCGCCCTTCACCACGGCCTGCGCCGGAATCGTCATGCCATTGGGAATCATGCTACCGTCAATCAGCGCATAATCCGGCGGCGTTGGCAGCCCTTCAATGGCGCGCAGCATCGCGATATGGCTGGCACGCAAGATGTTGTGGGTGTCGATTTCTTCGACCGAGGCATGGGCGACCGATACTTCGGCGGTTTCCAGTAACGCATCCAGCAGGGCCGCACGGCGCTTTGGGGTCAGCTTCTTGGAATCGTTCAGACCTTCGGGGATATGGGCGGGATTCAGAATCACAGCCGCAGCGGTTACTGGGCCTGCCAGAGGCCCGCGCCCCACTTCATCAACGCCAGCCACGCGCAGAAAACCCTGCGCGTGAATGGACTGCTCTAGTGTAAAATCCGGTTTGCTCATGCCCTTGGTTCAACCTGAACCGGCGGAACAAGGCAAGCGGTTAGCGTCCTGCGACGCGATAGCCACGATTTTGCAGACAGCTGATCGAATAGCCTGCTTTCTTGTGGTTCTTGTCCAGCACGGTAATGCGGCATTGCTTCGGCAGTTCGCCAGAGTAGCTGTAATTCCGGTTCAGACAGCGGCCTTCCATGTAGCTGCGCTTTCCTTCCGGGGTCCAAAAGCTGTCTTTGCACTGGCTGGGCAGGACATTGCGACGGAACCGTTTGTCGGCATCGCGGGTGGCGCGGTCGTCGTGACGACGGTCGAAATAGACATTCGGTCTTTCATCCCGGCCATAGCCGTGGCGATAGCGGTCATCATGATCGCGGCTAACGCGTCCGCTGCGGTCATCGTGGCGCCCGTGCCGATCATCATAGCGGCGGTCGTCCCGGCGGCTGCGATTCTTGTCGTTGTCCAATGCGTTGCCGATGATCACCAGCGCTGTTGCGCCAGCCAGGAATTTTACCAGATCATCCCCGTCCGCCCGTGCGGGCATGGCGGAAACCGAGGTGATTGCCAGCGATGCAGCCAGAACAGAAGCGATAAATTTGCGGGACATGGTGTGTCCTCCTTTTACAAGAGTTGCGATTCTGTGGACCCGCACCATGTTGGCCGGGCGGTGTAGGATCACCCTGACCCCACCCGGCAAAGTCGCTCAATAACACCCCCTTGTTATTAGATAACGATCCGCGCAACCCCTTTTGGTTATTGAATAACGCGGGGCTTCTGCGCATTCTGAGCGGCATGAAACAGATCCTTGCCATAACGCTGTCTGCGTCCCTTCTGGCCCTTGCTGTTCCGGCTGCGGCCAGTGAAAAATGCTATGCCGATTACAAGGCCAAGCAGGATAATCCTCTGCGCCTGCATTACGGTGTGATGCAGTTGAACGGGGGGTGCGATACATCCTCGGCCCGGTCCGAGGTGGCGGCGCGCCTGTCGCGCGAAGGATGGGTTTTGCTAAATGTGCTGTCGGTTTTCGGCAAGGACGGGCTGAAAGAAAGGAAAGACAGTGCAGGACGGTATTTCCTCCGCTTCTGAGATGCGCCGATCTGGCGGGCGGATCGTGACGGTGGGAATCGTCGCCATTGTCGGTATTTTGCTGGCGGCAGCGGTTGTGCTGTTTGTCACCTTGCCAGATGCCAATGCGTTCAACGCGCGGGTGGAACGGATATTCATTGAAAACGATCTGCTGACCGGGCAGGCCGAAATCAAGCTGCTGGAAATTCTGGCCCAATCCGGCACCGCGTTTTCCGACACGCTGGCCAGCTACCGCATGGTGATTTTTGTGTTGCTGATTTTTGCAACGGCCATGTTGGTGGCGGCGCTGGTGTTTCTGGTGATGCTGGTGACGCTGAACCGCCGGATCGCGCAGATTGAACACGCCGGGATTCAGGTGTCGTCCCTGCTGATTTCACGCGATGAAAATACGGTCTATCTGAATAATATGGGGTTCAAACTGACCGCCGCGGCGATGGAAACCCTGTCCGTTCTGGCCGAAGCGCGGATGGACGAAGATGTGCTATCGGGGGCCGAGATCGAAGCGATGGTGTCTGGCCGGTCCGCTGCCGATTGCGACGAAGCTGCCGGGGCGACCCGGATCAAACGGTTGCGCGATACATTAGGCAACCAGATGATTTCCGAACTGTTGGTAAAGAACATCGCCCGCAAAGGCTATATGCTGGCGGTCGATAAGGACGTGATCAAGATGATCTGATGCGCCTGCGGCGAGCGGGAAGGGGGGCTGTCTGCCCCCCGCCTTTGCAGGCTCCCCCCGAGGATATTTTGACCAAGAAAGAACCGGGTTCAGGAGTGGTGCCAATCCGGTGCGAACTGGATGGTTGTGCAGCCCGCAAAGCGGGCAACGCGGTCCAGTTCTGCGATCAGCCGCGCTATCCGTCCCTTGCCAAAGGGGCTGGCAGGCTCGGGCCATAGCCGGGTTACGTTCAGCGTGGCATTGGCACGGTCGGTCTTCATGTCGATCCGGCCCACCAGCCTGTCGCCTTCCAGTAGGGGAAAGACGTAATAGCCATAACGGCGTTTCGCGGCGGGGACGAAAATTTCGATCCGGTAGTGAAAGCCGAACAGCCGTTCCGCTCGCGCCCGATCCCGTAGGGCCGGGTCAAACGGGCTGAGGATGCGGAGTTTACCCGGTGGGGCGGGGGCATCCTGTGCGGTTTGCAGAATGTCGGGGCGGGCAAAGGCGCGGCGCAGGCGGCCATCATGCCCTTCGATGTCTACGGGGGTCAGCGTGCCGCCGCGCAAGGCGCGGTCCACCCATGTTTTTGCCGTGGCGGGAGGGATCATATCCCAGAACGCGGCCAATTCGCCCGGTGTGGCAAAGCCTAATCTGTCCAGCGCGTTGGAACAGGCCCAGTCGATAATATCCGCATCAGGGGGCGTCAGGGCGGTTTTCGGCAGGATGCGTTCGCTCAGGTCATAGTATTTCTGAAAGGACACGCGCCGATCCACCGCCAGCCGCCCGCTGCGCCACAGATATTCCAGCGCGGTTTTGCCGGGGTGCCAATCCCACCAGCCTTCGGATTTGCGGCGTGATCCATCATCCAGATCGGCGGAACATAGCGGGCCTTCGTCCGTAACGCGGGTTATGACCTGATCCAGCAGGTGTTCAAATTCATGCTGCTGCCATCGTTTCCACTGATCACGCAGCCGGGCAGCATCATGGGTGCATTTCAGCGTCCAGTAGGGGCGAAAGGCGACAGGAATAAGGGCGGCGTCATGTGTCCAATGTTCAAACACCGTGCGATCCCGTTCCAGCAGCAATTCCAATGCGCGGGGCCGATAGCTGGGCCTGCGGGAAAACAGGATCAGGTCATGCGCCCGCGCGACGGTGTTGATGCTGTCGATTTGTACGAACCCCAACCGTTGAATAACCGAAAGAAGGTCATCCCCCCGTCCGGTCCCCGGTTCCAACCCTGACAAAAGGTGTTTTTGTAAAAACAGGCGCCGGGCCGGGGTGTTGGACAGGACGGGAACGACCATCAGCCGTCCCGCAATGTGTCACCGCGCGAAAGGGTCGGGGTCAGTTCCACGCGATCAGGTAAATCTGCATCCGGGTTGGATATGCGCGTCAGGATGATTTCCGCAGCCTTGCAGCCGATTTCAGCGCGGCAGGCATCCATCGTGGCCAGTTTGCGTGGTAAACCCTGAAGCAATTCGACGCCATTGAAGCCCGCAAGGCCGAACTGACCGGGAATATCATAGCCTTTTTCCAGCAGGTACAGCAGCCCACCGGCCCCGATCATGTCGTTGGAGTAATACAGAAAATCCAGATCAGGGGTGCGGTTGAGCAGGGCTTCGGTCATTTCGCGGCCTTTGGCCAAGGCCGATCCACCCGAATAGAAAGCCTGATCCGCGACTTCGATCCCACCTTTGGCCAAGGCTTGCGTCAGCCCCTCGAACCGCTTTCGTGCCCTGTGGTCCATCGGCATTTTGGTTCCCAAAAAGCCGATCCGTTTATATCCGGCGGCGACGATGGCCTTGCCAATCTCGCGCCCGGCCCGGCGGTGTGAAATGCCTACGCAAGTGTCCACGGGGTCGCCATCCACGTCCATGATCTCGACCACGGGGATACCCGCAGCCCGCAGCATGGCCCGCGCGGCATCGGAATGTTCCAGCCCCGCGATAATCACCCCCGATGGTCGCCACGAGAGCATCTCGTACAGCACCTTTTCTTCTTTTTCGGGATTGTAATTGGTGACGCCGACAACAGGTTGCAGGCCGGTATCTTCCAATGTGCGGCTGATGCCTGCCATCACTTCGGGAAATACCATGTTCGACATGGACGGGATGATGACCGCCACCAAATTCACCCGCTGGCTGGCCAATGCGCCTGCGATCTTATTGGGAACATAGCCCAGTTGCTTGGCTGCACGTAGCACCTTTTCCCGTGTTGCCTGACTGACATCGCTGCGATTGCGCAGCACACGGCTGACGGTCATTTCCGAAACGCCCGAGGCTTCGGAAACATCGCGCAGGGTTAAGGGGCGGTGGTCTTTGCGGCTCAAATTGCGGGTCCTGAAAAATACCAGTTCCCAAGTGTTAGCGCGAACCCCAGCCCTTGTTCAAGGGATTGCATCGGGCTAAGACACTTGCGCGTGGCCCCGTGGCTCAACTGGATAGAGCAGCCCCCTCCTAAGGGGCAGGTTGCAGGTTCGAATCCTGCCGGGGTCACCAGAACCTTCTTAAGTATGTGTGCGTTAGCATTTTTTCCAAACGGTTCGAGAGCGTGTCCGTTGTCGTGTCGTGAACGGTCTTCTGTTCGTTGGGGGCTAATTTTCGGTCGGTGTGCTTTCGATCAAAGGTTTCCGTTGGACAGGCGGGCCGTTCAGGCCTGTCTGGTCTTTTTCTTGTTCTTCCAGAACGGTGGGATGTCGCCGGCCATGATGCAGCCGTAGGGGTCGATGTAGTCCTCGATTTCTGCAAGGCCGTAGGTTTCGATCTGGCGGACGACGTTAGCCGCCCTTTTGTAGCTCGAGGGGAGTTCGGTGGTGTCGATGCCGCCTGCATAAAAGCGCACATCCAGCCCTTCTGTTTCTGCCTTGAGCATCTGTTCAGGCGTCACATCGCCCATGCGGCGCTTGTGTTCGGAACGCGAGAAGTTGCGCCCTGCGCCATGCGGGCTGAAGCCAAGACCATGTGCAGCATCCTTGCCTCGGGTCACTAGCACGGGTTCCGACATGTTCAGGGGAATGAGCGTCAGCCCGGTTGCATCCGCAGCGTAATCTGCCCAGGCTGGCGTGGCGCCCTTGCCGTGCAAATATAGATCACCACGCTTGAACACAAAATTATGCTCGTTCCAGTAGCGGTCGCCTACCTCTGCGTTCATGGCCTCCACCGTGGCTTGATGAATGGCCGTATGATTGTCCTTGGTCCATTCACGGATCAGTTGCAACGCCTGCCAATAGGCTTGACCTTCGTCGGTATCGGCTGGAATCCAAGCATTCTGCTTCAGCGTTTTTGGCGACAGCTCTTTGCGGAACCGCTCTGCCACTGTCATGCCGTTCTTGTACAGCACAGCCCCCGGCCCGCGCGAGCCGTGGTGCGTGACTATCGCTGTCCGCCCCGTTTTGCGCGAGCGTCCGACGAACAGGAAATGGTTGCCATCGCCTTGTGTTCCCATGTGTTCCTGCGCCAATTGGAGGCTTTTCTGGGTGTTCAGGAACGGGTTTTCGCGGAATGCGTCCAGTAGTTTTAACGACATGGTAAACCGCTGACCGTTTCGCTGTCCGCCGGGGCCGAAATGTGTGATGCTTTGCGCTGCATCCAGCACTTTCTTTGGATCAACAAAACCAAGGTCGGTGATCATAACCGAACAGCAGATATCAGCCGAATGCATTCCGGGATGGATTGCGTTGCGGGCTGCTGCCACGCCCCCCACCGGGATCGTCCCGACCGGGCCAGAGGGGCAGGCATCGGGCATGATGGCCCCGGCTTCGATGGTTGGGGTCCGCATCAGCGCGGTCATGGTTTCGCGTACCATGTTGACATTGTGGGCCTCGTCGGGGTCGCCGATCTGGATGTTTTCGTGGAATTCCACTGTGCCCGGTGCGTGCAGCGCAAGCTGGGCCGGTGCAGGGGGAAACTCGCCTTCCAGAACGGTGCGGATTTCCGTCAGTGTATGGCCTGCGGCGTGCAACGTATTGGCGCGGTCCAACAGATGCCGGAATTGTTTGCCGGGGCGGTGTCCCCAGTCCTTGAGATGCGCGCCGGTCACGACAATCTGAGTGCCTGCTGCGGGTAGTGTGTCCGGCTTGGCGAAGTGGTCTTTTGCGGATGCAAACGCGGATTTATCTGCCATTGCTCTTTTCCTGCTTTCTGGTGCGTTTGTTATGTCATGCCGCAGTCGAAAGGCCGTCGAAAATGCGTGATGGGATTAAGGCGTTGAATTTGCTTTTGAAACTTCGTGATTTCAAGTTTTGATGCAAAGAGATATGATCCAAAAATATCGTGATTTATATGTTTGGATAGTGCATTGAAAAATGTGGTTATCGGCTTTCTTGGAACGCAACTTGACGTGGGCAAAAAACGCAGGTGGAAGCCAACCCGCGAGCTTTTGCAGCAGGATGGGTTTGATGTTGCCCGGCTGGAGCTGCTTTATGATCACAAATTCGCCCGTTTGGCGCATGGTGTGGCTGCGGAGCTGCGTGACACGTCACCAGATACAGAAGTTCTGTTGCGGCGTCTGGACCTTGACGATCCGTGGGATTTTCAAGAGGTCTACGGCAAGCTGTTCGATTTTGCGCGTGGCTATGGTTTCGATGAGGACAGAGAGCGATATCACGTTCACCTGACCACCGGCACTCATGTGGCGCAGATTTGTTGGTTCCTGCTGACCGAAAGCCGCCATGTGCCTGCCCGCCTGATTCAGACGGGGCCGCCAAAGGAAGAGGGCGGAAAAGGCAAGTTTGATGTCATCGACTTGGACCTGTCGCGCTATAACGCCCTGCAACAGCGGTTTGATCAGCTTTCGCGCGAATATTCCGATCAACTGCGCGGTGGTATCGAAACACGCAACCCGGCTTATAACGGGCTGATTGATCAGATCGAACTGGTGGCCAGCAAGTCTGATGCGCCGATCCTGCTTTTGGGAGAGACAGGAACAGGCAAGACCGAACTGGCAGGGCGGATTCATAACCTCAAACTGGACCGGCGCCGCGTGAAGGGGCGGATGGTGCATGTGAACTGTGCCACGTTGAATGGGCCGGATGCGCTGTCTACGCTTTTTGGTCAGCGGCGCAGTCACACCGGGGTTGCGGGGACCGAGCGCAGCGGATTGCTGCGCGAAGCGGACGGCGGCACCTTGTTTCTGGATGAAATCGACTCGTTGGATCTGAACGTGCAAGCGGTCCTGCTGCACGCGATCGAGAGCGGCACATTCTATCCGGTTGGGTCGGACCATCAGGTATCCTGCCGCTTTCACGTTATCGCGGGGGCAGGGCGCGATCTGCGTCGGCTGAGCGCCGAAGGATGCTTTCGTCCCGATCTGTTGGCGTGCCTGAGCATGTGGAGTTTTACCTTGCCGCCCTTGCGCAACCGTTCAGGCGACCTTGCGCCGAATATCGCCTTTGAACTGGCGCAGGCGGAACGTGAACTGGGTGTGCAGACTGGTTTTAACACGGACGCCCGAGAGCAATACCTGCGCTTTGCCACGGACCCGGCGACGCTGTGGCTTGGCAATTTTCGGGATTTGGGCGGTTCTATCAGGCGTCTTTGCACCCTTGCGCCGCGCGGACGGATCACGCGCACGATGGTGGACGAAGAAATTGACCGTTTGCGCGACAATTGGCAAAGCGCACGGTCAGAAGATGACTTTCGATTGGTCGCCAAGGTGCTTGGGGACGCATCGGCGGACCTTGATCTGTTCGATCAGGTTCAGTTGGCCGAAGTCATCCGCGTTTGCCGGGTATCCCCCAGCCTCAGCGCTGCCGGGCGCAGCTTGTTTGCGGCATCTCGGGCAAAGCGAACCAGCACGAATGACGCTGATCGGCTGAAGAAATACCTTGGGAAATTCGGTTTGACCTGGGACGCAGTCAAAGAACGGTCCTGATCACGCAGGAAAACCGGGCCGGGCAATTTTACTCGACCGGCACCCGTACCAACGGAAAGGCTGCTGTCACCAACGGATCGAAACCTGTGCTGCCGTCTTCCATCAGACGGGCCAATTGGCGGCGCATCCGGGGATCCCAGAAATCGTTCAGGTGATCCGCTACACGCTGGGCCTGATCCGCCCCCGGCTGTGAATGGAAAAATGTGGCGATCTGGTTGGCCATCATGATCATTTTTTCAGGCGACATCGGAAGCTCCGGTTTCGATACGGTCGGGATGGGAATAAAGATCGAACCCGCCCCTGCGGGCAAACGCGACCAGCGTGATGCCCGCCGCTTCGGCGCTGCGCAGGGCAAGGACGGTGGGGGCGGATACCGCGATCAGGACTGGACAGCCTGCCAGTGCGGATTTCTGCACCAATTCTACCGAGATGCGGCTGGTCATGACAAAGGCGCCTTGCGCTGGAGTGATCCCGGCGTGGTGTAAGGCTCCGATCAGCTTATCCAGTGCATTGTGGCGGCCCACATCCTCGCGCGTCAGAACGATCCCCTGACCGGGCATCAGGAACCCCGCCGCGTGAACGGCATGGGTCTGGTCATGCAGGGGTTGGTGGGCGCGCAGGGCATCGCCTGCATGGGCCACCTCGGTGCGGGTCAGGCGCAGGTCGGCGGTCACGCGGGGCAGGGGGCGCACCGCCTGTTCCAGACTGTCGATCCCGCACAACCCGCACCCCACCGGCCCGGTCATCGCGCGGCGGCGCTGCGTCAGGGTGCGGCTGGCGGCGCTGTTCAGCTCCATCCGCGCCTCGATCCCTGCGTCATGCGTGACGATCTCTAGCCTTTCGATCTGGTCAGGGTGGGTGATGATCCCCTCGCCCAAGGCAAAACCCGTGGCAAAATCCCTCAGTTCTTGCGGGCTGGCCATCATCACCGCCTGCGTTTCCCCGTTAAACACCAGCGCAACCGGCACCTCCTCTGGCAGTGTGCGCAGGATCCGGCGCTGCCCGTCGAGATGGACGGACAGACCGGGCAGGGATGTGGCGGCGCGTGTCATTCCGCAGCCTGAATCCGACGCGAGCGGGCCGCCTGTTCGGCGTATTCCTCTTGCCAGTCGGTTGGTCCGTTTGACGGGCTGACCTGCACCGCCGTGACCTTGTATTCCGGGCAATTCGTGGCCCAGTCGCTGAAATCGGTGGTTACGACATTGGCCTGCGTATCCGGGTGGTGGAAGGTCGTGTAAACCACGCCGGGGGACACCCGGTCCGTGATCTGCGCTCGCAGGGTGATTTCCCCCGACCGCGAGGCTAGTTTGATGAAATCCCCATCCTTCACACCACGGGTTTCCGCGTCATGCGGGTGGATTTCCAGCACGTCCTGATCGTGCCAGACCACATTCGCCGTGCGCCGTGTCTGCGCCCCGACGTTATACTGTGACAGGATACGCCCGGTTGTCAGCAACAGCGGGAACCGTGGCCCGGTTTTTTCCAGCGTTGGCACATATTCGGTGACGATAAACCGCCCCTTGCCGCGCACGAACCCATCCACATGCATCAGCGGCGTGCCGTCAGGGTTGGCGTCGTTGCAGGGCCATTGCACGCTGCCCATTGCCTCGATCTTGTCATAGGTCACACCGGCAAAGGACGGCGTAGTTGCCGCGATTTCCGCCATGATTTGCGACGGGTGGGTATAGGTCCACCCCGCGCCCATCGCATTGGCCAGCATTTGGGTGACTTCCCAATCCTCGTAGCCATTCATGGGGGCCATCACCTTGCGCACCATGTTGATGCGGCGCTCGGCGTTGGTGAAGGTGCCGTTCTTTTCCAAGAACGTGCTGCCGGGCAGGAACACATGCGCGTAGTTGGCGGTTTCGTTCAGGAACAGGTCATGCACGATCACGCATTCCATCGCGGCCAGACCAGCGGCAACATGTTTGGTGTCCGGGTCCGATTGCAGGATGTCCTCGCCCTGACAATACAGCCCCTTGAAGCTGCCATCCACGGCAGCATCCAGCATGTTGGGAATCCGCAGGCCCGGTTCCGGGTCAATTGCCACGCCCCACGCGTTTTCAAAAATCGCGCGGACTTCGGGCAGTTTGACATGGCGATACCCCGGCAATTCATGCGGGAAACTGCCCATGTCACACGACCCCTGCACGTTGTTCTGCCCGCGCAGCGGGTTCACGCCCACACCCGTGCGGCCCACGTTGCCCGTCATCATCGCCAGATTGGCAATGCCGATTACCGTGGTAGACCCTTGGGAATGTTCGGTCACGCCCAGCCCGTAATAGATTGCACCGTTGCCACCAGTGGCGAATAGCCGGGCCGCCGCCCGCAGCTCTGCCGCAGGAACCCCGGTCAGTTCCTCCACGGCCTCGGGGGCGTGGC
Source organism: Thalassovita litoralis (assembly GCF_900182725.1). GTDB lineage: Bacteria > Pseudomonadota > Alphaproteobacteria > Rhodobacterales > Rhodobacteraceae > Thalassobius > Thalassobius litoralis. Next base: position 274,705 of record NZ_FXTO01000001.1, on the reverse strand, counting down.
GCGGGTCGCTGACGAATTCGGCGTATTCGCGGAATTCATCCCAGTCACAGCGTTCGCGGATATATTGCTCGTCCGCCAGCCCCTCGGTCACGATGACATGGGCCAGCGCGGTCACAACCGCCACGTTGGTGCCGGGACGCAACGCCAGATGATGCGCGGCCTTGATGTGCGCCGATTTCACCATGTTGGTGCGGCGCGGGTCGATCACGATCAGCTTGGCCCCTGCCCGCAGGCGCTTTTTCAGGCGGCTGGCGAAAACCGGATGCCCATCGGTGGGGTTGGCCCCGATGATGATCACCACATCAGTATGTTCCACGCTGTCGAAATCCTGCGTTCCGGCGCTGGTGCCAAATGTCTGCCCCAACCCGTATCCGGTGGGCGAATGGCACACGCGGGCGCAGGTGTCGGTGTTGTTGTTGCCAAACACCGCGCGGGTCAGTTTTTGCACAAGGAAGGTTTCCTCGTTCGTGCATCGGCTGGACGTAATCACCCCGACCGAGCGCCGCCCGTATTTTTCCTGTAGCCCGCGCATACGATTGGCGGCAAATCCGATTGCCTCGTCCCACGATACTTCGCGCCACGGCTCTTCGATGCTGTCGCGGATCATCGGGTGCAGGATGCGTTCTTTGTGGGTGGCATAGCCCCACGCGAACCGTCCCTTCACGCAGGAATGGCCCCGGTTGGCCTTGCCTTGTTTATGCGGCACCATCCGCACCAGTTGATCGCCCTGCATTTCGGCCTTGAACGAACAGCCAACCCCGCAATAAGCGCAGGTCGTGACCACGGATCGGTCTGGTGTCCCCAGTTCGATCACGGATTTTTCCTGCAAGGTGGCGGTCGGGCAGGCCTGCACACAGGCACCACAACTGACGCAATCCGAAGACAGGAAATCATCCCCCGCCATCCCCGCCTTCACGCGGCTGTCAAACCCGCGCCCTTCGATCGTCAGGGCAAAAGTTCCCTGCACCTCTTCGCAGGCACGGACGCAGCGCGAACAGACGATACATTTCTGTGGGTCATAGGTGAAATACGGGTTGGAGCAATCTGCCGGGATGTATTCAGGATTATCCCCCACCACGGCACGCTGTTCAAAATGGTTGCGGCCCGGTTCGTACCGGACGTCCCGCAGCCCCACCGCCCCGGCCATGTCCTGTAATTCGCAATCGCCATTGGCCGCACAGGTCAGGCAATCCAGCGGGTGATCGCTGATATACAGCTCCATCACGCCCTTGCGGATTTTGCGCACCTTGCTGGATTGGGTATGCACCACCATTCCCGGTGCCACCGGGGTTGTACAGGACGCAGGCGTGCCACGCCGCCCTTCGATTTCCACAACGCACAAGCGGCAGGAGCCAAATGCCTCCACGCTGTCGGTTGCGCACAGCTTGGGTACGGAAATGCCTGCTTCCGCCGCGGCCCGCATGACGCTGGTGCCTTCGGGGACTGTAATGTCAAACCCGTCAATCGTCAGCGTGACCGCCGCGCCGGTTTTCGCAGGGGTGCCCATGTCGCGGTCATCCCAGGGAATGATAAAATCCTTCATGCCCAAACCCCTTTCATCTTGCCAAAAATACTCCGGGGAGCGCGAGGGGCTGGCCCCTCGCCGCCGCTGTATCCAAATGCGCAACCCATCATTCTGCCGCCTCTCGTGCCACGGGGAAATCCTCGGGGAATTCCGTTAACGCCGACATCACCGGATAGGGCGTGAAGCCGCCCAAGGCGCATAATGATCCCTCTTTCATCACCTCGCACAGGTCGGTCAGTACCTCGACCGCTGCCGCATCGCCTGCGCCGATCCGGTCCAGCGTTTCCACGCCGCGCACCGCGCCGATCCGGCAGGGGGTGCATTTGCCGCAGCTTTCTACTGCGCAAAACTCCATTGCGAACCGCGCCATTTTCAGCATGTCCGCGCTGTCGTCGAACACCACCACACCGGCATGGCCGATCAGGCCGCCCTGACTGTCGAAATCCTCGTATCCGAATGGCGTGTCGAATTTGCTGACCGGCATATAAGCCCCCAGCGGTCCACCCACCTGCACGGCCTTCACAGGCCGCCCCGATGCAGTGCCGCCGCCGATGTCATTCACCAGTTCGCCCAAAGGCATCCCGAACGCGGTTTCAAACAGCCCACCCTGCCGGATATTTCCGGCCAGTTGGATTGGCATTGTACCACGCGAACGACCCAATCCAAAGCCCGCGTAATGTTCCGCCCCTTTTTCAAAGATCACCGGAACCGTCGCCAGCGACAGCACGTTGTTCACCACGGTGGGCTTGCCCATGAAACCTTCCAGCGCGGGCAGGGGCGGCTTGGCCCGCACGATCCCGCGCTTGCCTTCCAGCGAATTCAGCAAACTGGTTTCCTCGCCGCAGACATAGGCCCCGGCACCCACGCGAGTTTCCATGTCGAACGCGCGGCCCGATCCCAGCACATCCTGCCCCAGAACCCCGGCATCCCGCGCAATGCGCACGGCGCTTTCCATCACATGAATCGCGTCCGGGTATTCGCTGCGGATATAGACGAACCCGCGTGTTGCGCCCACGGCCAGCCCGGCAATCGCCATTCCTTCGATCAGGGTAAAGGGGTCGCCTTCCATGATCATGCGGTCGGCAAAGGTGCCGCTGTCGCCTTCGTCCGCGTTGCAGACGATGTATTTCTGATCGGCTTGTGCCTGCCGCACGGTGTCCCATTTGATCCCGGTGGGGAAACCGGCCCCACCACGGCCCCGCAGGCCGGATGCTTTCACCCCGTCTACCAGTGCCGCCGCGTCCATCGTCAGTGCGCGGCGCAATCCGACCAACCCGCCATGTGCCTCGAAATCGGTTAATGACAGTGGGTCGATCACGCCGCAGCGGGCAAAGGTCAGCCGCGTTTGCCGTGCGAAAAACGGGATGTCCTCGACCGGACCCAGATCGGCCAATGTTCCATCCAGCAGCGCTGGAACATCCGCCGTGCTGACGGTGCCATATCCCACGCGCCCCTTGCCGCGATCCACCTCGACCAGCGGTTCCAGCCAGATCATGCCGCGCGATCCGTTGCGGATGATCTGTACATCCAGCCCGCGCTGTTTCGCTTCGGCAGTTAGGGCTGCTGCCACCGCATCCGCGCCAACCGCCTTGGCCGCGCTGTCACCGGGAACGTAAATCTTCATGCGCCCACTCCCGATAGAAGGTCATCCATCCGGGCGGTATCCACCCGGCCCACCACGCGCCCGTCTACCATTGCGGCAGGCGCACAGGCGCAGAGGCCCAGACAGTACACAGGTTCCACCGTGACCGCGCCATTTGCGGTGGTGCCGTGCCATTCTACGCCCAGCCGTTGCAAGGCATGGTCCGCTACCGCCGTGCCGCCCATCGCCTGACAGGCCTCGGCACGGCAGATTTTCACCACATGCCGCCCGGCGGGGATGTCACGAAAATCGTGATAGAAGGACAAAACCCCGTGCACTTCGGCCTTGCCGATATTCAGCGCGTCCGCAATCAACGGCACCGCTATTTGCGGCACATGGCCATAGCTTTGTTGGATCAGGTGCAAGATGGGCAGCAATGGCCCTTCCAGGTGAAGCTGGCTGCCGATCAGCGCAAGAATATCGTCTTGGCTTGGCGCTGGCGTGGTCTGTGTCATTCGTGGCCTCGGGTGGACAGAGTCTGCCCCCAGCTAAGCCCCGATTGATTTTCAATCAATATCGTAAAACCGTTAGGCGATAGAGAATATCAATCATTCGGCCAGCCCTCGTGCCGCCTGATACAGCGCGGCCAAAACCGGGGTCTGCGGTTCCTGATGCGGGGCCAGCAATCCAACCGAATGCGCGGTCACGCCGCCGTCCAGTGGCACCATGCGCAGCGGATGCCCGGTGGATAAGAACCGCGCCAGATCGGTTGGCAAAACAGTGACCCAATCGCCGCTGACGACATTGGACACCAACACCACTGTCGAGTTCGACTCGATCATAGCGTTTGGGGTTAGTCCCGCGTCGTGAAAGTTGCGGTTGATGATCCGGCGGTTTTGCATGTCCGGTGACAGCAGGCACAGGTTCAACCCGGCCAGATCGCGCCAATGGACGCTGTCCCGCCCGGCTAATGCGTGGTTTTTGTGGCAGACCAGCGTGTATTTTTCGCGGTACAATGGCTGAACCGCCATGCGACCCAGCGGTTCGTTGTCCAGATAGGAAATGCCTGCGTCCACCTCCAGATTGCCGATCATTTCCAACACTTCGGCAGAGGTCCGGGACAGGATTAAAAAACCCACATTTGGGTGCGCCGCATTGAAACGTGTCGCCAGCCCCGATGCCCATGTCAGCGCTGTCGGGATGACTGCCAACCGAATTTGTCCAGACAGTCCCTTGCGGGAAAACCGCATTTCATCCTGCAAGCGCCGGGTTTCCCGCACGATCCCCCGCGCCAGTTCCAGCGCCCGTTCACCTTCGGGGGTCAGTCCGCCGAATCGTGATCCCCGCAGCACCAGTTTGACGCCCAGATGTTCCTCTAGCTGTTTGATGCCGGTGGACAGCGTGGGTTGCGTGATCCCAAGCGTTTCCGCAGCGCGTCCAAAATGGCGCTCTTTTGCCAGCGCGATCAGCATTTCCAGCTTTCCGATCATGATTGCCTTTCGATCTCACGCAGAATGATAGCGATTTCCAATCAAACAGCGCAGGCGGCCCGGCGTCCAGTGTTTCTGCTGTACTTTGTGCGGGCAGACATTTAGATAGCATATGAACAGTTAGCTACTTGACTATATAAGGGAGAACGTCATGGCGATCGGAATGGACGATCAGACATTTGAACAAGTGCTGGATACCGTGCGTCGTTTCGCGCGCGAACGGCTGATCCCGGCGGAAACGCAGGTTGAACAACTGGATGACATCCCCGAAGACATCGTGCAGGAAATGCGTGATCTGGGGCTGTTTGGCCTGTCGATCCCCGAAGAATACGGCGGTCTGGCGCTGACGACCCTTCAGGAATCGCAGGTCGTGGAATCGCTGTGCTATGCCGCCATGTCTTTCCGTTCCTTGGTGGGGACGAATGTTGGCATCGGCGCGCAAGGCATCGTGATGGAAGGCACTGAGGCCCAGAAACAGCAATATCTGCCCGGTTTGGCGTCTGGTGATCTGATTGCCTCTTTCGCGCTGACCGAACCCGATAACGGTTCGGATGCGTCGCATATCCGGACCTCGGCGCGGCGCGATGGGTCGGATTTTGTGATCAATGGCACAAAGCGGTATATCACCAACGCCATCCGCGCGAATGTGTTTACCCTGTTCGCCCGCACCAACCCCGACGATCCGGGCGCGGGTGGGGTTTCGGCCTTCTTGTTGCCAGCGGACACCCCCGGCATCACCATCGCCACCCCGGATAAGAAGATGGGTCAGAAGGGCACCAAAACCTCGGACGTCATTCTGGAAGATGTGCGCATCCCCGAAGAATTCATCGTCGGCGGCCCGCAGAACCTGAACCGGGGATTCCGCACCGCGATGAAAGTGTTGGATCGCGGGCGGATTCACGTGTCCTCGATGGCGGTTGGCACCGCACAGCGGATGCTGGACGAAGCCTTGGGCTATGCGATGGAACGCAAACAGTTCGGTGTGCCGATCTGTGATCACCAGCTTGTGCAGGGGTTGCTGGCCGACAGTCAGGCCGAATTGGCCGCCGGTCGCGCGTTGGTCCGCGAAACCGCCCGCAAATATGACGCCACCGGCGCGGCGGCGTTGGAAGCGTCCTGCGCGAAATACTTCTGCACCGAAATGGCGGGCCGTGTGGCGGATCGTGCGGTGCAGGTGCATGGCGGCGCGGGCTATATGGCGGAATATCCCATCGAACGGCTGTACCGCGATGCCCGCTTGCTGCGCATCTACGAAGGCACCAGCCAGATTCAGCAGATCATCATCGCCCGCAACATCATCAAGGCGGCGGCCCAAGGTCTGTAACATATGATACCGAAAGCGGGCGACAGTCGCCCGCTTTCACATCACTGCGGTTCCAGCCCGAACCAGCTTTCATAGATTTCCTGATACTTGCCGTTTTCCCGCAGCCCCAGCAGGGCGCGGTTGATTTCCTCGGTCAGGGGGCTGCCGGTGGGGGACGCAATCCCATAGTTTTCCCGCAGAAAAATCGGCCCGTTCATTTGTGCCTGCCCATCGGCACGAGTCTTGACGTAATAGGCCAGAATAGGCGCGTCAAAGACCACCGCATCCAGATTGCCATTTTCAAAACTGGTTATCATCTGATCCAGACCTGCAAATTCCCGGTAATCCAGATCGCGGTTATCCATGAAGCCCGCAGCGGTAGACCCGGCAACCGTACCCACCCGTCTGCCATACAGATCGTTCACGGAATTGACGTTGGATGTGATCGCCTCGATCGTCATGACGGATGTGACATAGGCCACGAAGACCGACACGAAAAACAGCGATATGATGACCAGCGCCACCCCCATCAGGCGGCCCAGGATGGTGCGGGGCACGCGCTCCTCGAACCCGCCATTGACCACCAGATTCAGCGCCCACCAGAAGGCCGGGAAAATAGCCTGTTTGGCCGGGCGGTCGAAATAATCCTGATGGCGGCGCTCTAGCCACCACATCAGCATTCCGACCCCCAACAGCGCGGCAAAGGCCAGCAACACGGACAGCACCAGTTCTTTGTTGATCAGTGTGGCGAAAATAGACGGCCCGTCATTGTCCACGGGGGTCATGATCTGCAACCCGGCGGAAAAAATGGGCTGGCTGAAATCCAGCACCTCTTCGCGGGCGGCGGTGATGGAAATATTCGCAATCGCCAGATCGACCTGCCCGTTTTCCACAGCCCCCAGCATTCCGGCAAAACTGTCGAAGCGTTCAATGCGGTAGCTGTGGTTCATCGTCTTGGCCAGCGCATCCCACAGGTCTATGGAAAACCCCAGATCGGCCCCGGCCAGCGACATCGAGAACGGTGGTCGGGTTACGGTCCCCACGACCAGATCCTGAGACATAGATTTGACCGGCCACAATGCAATGATTGTCACCAGCGCCAGTATTATGCGCGACATGAATGCAGTATCCCCAACTTTCGCACCGCATAGGGCAGAAGCACGGCAACGGTCAAGAAATACCAAAAAATACAGGGATTACGCTGCGCGATGCTGCACCAGAGTCACAGCCTCGAACGGGCGAAGCACCGGATAGGGGGGGCTGGCATGTTCCGGCAGGCGTGATCTGTCATAGCCCGCCAACAGGCTGACCGCTACTTTGGGCGCGTGGCGGCGCATCCGGCCCAGATACAGCGATTGCAGTTTTGCGCCCGCCCCGATCATCGCGTGCGATCCGGGCAGTAACAGTTGATGCCATGTCGCCAGCGGCCCGCTATCGGCATAGCTTGCCGATACGCCATTCACCAGATGCCGGGCCGGGACCAGTACACAAGGGCTGCCAAACAGAAATTCGACATCAGAACCGGATGCGCAAAGCCGCTGATCCGGGGCCACGGTGATATTGCGCTGCAACCCGAAATAAGGCGCGCGCAGGCGGACCGGCCGGAAGCTGCCCCGCGCCGGGGCGCGAAAGCGCAGGTTTGCCAGAACAGGCACCTGTTCCCTTGTCGGGGTCACGATCAGATCGCCACGTTCTACGTGATCCAATGGGCGGTAGCCTTGCGAGGTCAGGATCGGCAGGTCCGGGGCCAGCGTGGGCATGGGGCCAACAGGTTGGGGGCGGTCGGATAGTGCCAGAAACGTTACCTCGGGGTCTAGCGCCCCCCAATTTTCGACGTTTCGTGATGACTGGAATACCGCCTGAAGATCCCCCAGACTAAGCGGTACTGGCATATGGACCGCTTTGAGATAGTGCTGCCCTGTGCCAATCGCCTTGATGGATAAATGTCCGGCCCGTGCTGGGGCATCCCAGACATAGGTCACGCGCAGCCGATGCCCCTGACCGATCAGGCCGTGATGCAGGACTGTATGGGATACCGTATCGCCCTGTGTGATCACCAAAACCATCGCCCCATCCGGCAACGATTGCAGGCTTAGCCCACGTTCCCACGGGTGCAGATGGTGAAATCGCAGTAGCGTTTGCGGGCGATCATGCGCGGGAATGCCGGTTTCCAGCATCAGCGTACCGCGCGGCAATAGCTGTGCAGGCGCACAGGCGCGGTGTGGCGCGGCGCTACTATCCAGCCCCGCCATATGAAACAGCGCGGTATTTTTATCCGTCAGGCCGATCCAGCTCATGGGGTGGTCCTGCTTTGCCTCTGGGGTCCGGTGTCCCGGTTGCGGTTTGCCCGCTTGTTTCGACCCTTCTAACACAATGCGGGCGGGGGGTGAATCCCTCTTGCGGGCTGCACCCCGCAGGGGGTTTGCGAAATGCTGCGATCCGCGATAGCCCTTGTGCAACGAACCAAAGGAACCACGATGGCCAATACTTTTAAAACCCCGATTGATGCCGCCGAGCTGACAGCCCGGTTGATCCGCTGCCCCTCGGTTACGCCGGTCGAAGGCGGTGCTTTGGTGCTGCTTCAGGACTTGCTGGAAAGCGCGGGGTTCGATTGCACCCGTGTGGACCGGGGCAAGGTATCGAACCTGTATGCCCGTTGGGGCGCCAAAGGCGCGGCGCGGATCTTTGGGTTCAACGGCCATACCGATGTGGTGCCGGTCGGTGACGAAGCGGCGTGGACGGTGGACCCGTTCGGCGCGGAAATAAAGGACGGCATCCTGTGGGGACGTGGGGCCACTGATATGAAATCCGGTGTTGCGGCCTTTGCTGCGGCGGCTGTGGATTTCGTGACACAAACCCCGCCGGACGGTGCGGTGGTGCTGGCCATCACCGGCGACGAAGAAGCCGAAGCCGTGGATGGCACCACCGCCTTGTTGGACTGGATGAACGAACAGGGCGAAGCGATGAGCGTCTGCCTTGTGGGCGAACCCACCTGTCCCAATGAAATGGGCGAGATGATGAAAATCGGGCGGCGTGGATCAATGACCGCGTTTTTCACGGTCAAAGGGGTTCAGGGGCATTCCGCCTATCCGCATCGCGCGAATAACCCGATCCCGGCGCTGGCGCGTCTGGTGGATCGGATGTCCAGTCATGAACTGGATCGAGGGACGGATCATTTCGACCCTTCGACGCTAGCGGTCGTGACGTTTGACACTGGAAACCCCGCCACCAACGTGATCCCGGCGCAATGCAAGGCTGCGGTTAATATCCGGTTCAACGATGCCCATTCCAGCGCCAGCCTGACGGATTGGTTGCGGGCCGAGGCGGATAAGATCGCCACTGAATTTGGCGTGACCGTTGATATGACGATCAAAGTAACCGGCGAAAGCTTCCTGACCCCGCCGGGGGCGCTGTCTGATCTGGTGTCGGCGGCAGTGCAGGCTGAGACAGGGGTAACGCCGGTTCTGTCCACCAGCGGCGGCACCTCGGACGCGCGGTTTGTGCAGCATCATTGCCCGGTGGTGGAATTCGGGCTGGTTGGCAAAACCATGCACCAGGTTGATGAAAACGTGCCGATTGATCAGATTCACCAACTGAAATCCATCTACAGCCGGATTTTGCGGGATTACTTCGCATGACGCTTGTCATTACTGCGGTGGACACGCTGGAACAGGTTCACGCCCTGCGCCGCGCCGTGTTCATCGAAGAACAGGGCATATCCGAGGCTGACGAATGGGACGATCTGGACAGTGTTGCCGTGCATGTTCTGGCCACGCTGGATGGGGTTCCTGTTGGCACCGCGCGGCTGTTGCAGAACGGGCCAGTGGGGCGCATTGGGCGCATTTGCGTTGCCAAGCCCCAGCGCGGCACCGGGCTGGGGGCTGATCTGGTGCGCGACGGCATCGCCCGCCTGTCCGCCCGTCCCGGTATCACGGCAATCCGTCTGGGCGCACAGGTTTACGCAACCGGGTTCTATGAAAAACTGGGTTTCGTGGTGTGCGGTCCCGAATATGACGATGCGGGCATTCCCCATCACGAAATGGAACTGACCCTGTGACACCGACGCTGGTGATCATGCTGAAAGAGCCACGCGCCGGTCGGGTGAAAACCCGGCTGGGGCGGGACATCGGCATGGTGCCTGCGGCATGGTGGTTCCGGCATCAGGTCGCGCGCCTGCTGCGCCGGATCGAAGACCCGCGCTGGCGCGTGGTGCTGGCTGTGGCCCCTGATCGCGCTATGACCAGCCACGCATGGCCCATCCGGTTTATCCGGGTGCCACAAGGCGCGGGTGATCTGGGTGACAGAATGGGGCGTTTGTTGCGGTCCATGCCACCCGGCCCGGTCTGTATCATCGGCGGCGACATTCCCGGCGTAACCCGCGCTCATGTCGCGCGGGCCTTTCGGGCGCTGGGCAATCATCAGGCGGTTTTTGGCCCCGCCCCCGATGGGGGCTATTGGTTGGTCGGGCTGAAACGCGTGGGGGCGGTTCCGGCGGGGCTGTTTCAGGGCGTGCGCTGGTCCACGGAAACCGCCTTGGCCGACAGTGTCGCCAGTTTGGGGGGCTGTTCGGTGGCGTTCGTGGATGTGCTGGCTGATGTGGATCGGGCGGCGGATTTATGAGGGTAGACCGGGGGCGCTGCCCCCGGACCCCCGGGATATTTACCCCAAGAAAGAACGTGTTGACGCAAAAGCAACTTGGCCGGGGTACAGAGGCCGGGCAAGATGGGGCAAATCGTACAATTGGGGGGTAAAATGCGTATAGGATTTATTGGGTTGGCGCTGGTTCTGGCCGGGCCGGTGGCCGGGCAGCAGATGGATCATGCCGCGCATGGCAATCATACGATGCATGACGCAGCACAGCAGCAGACCCAGCAACAGGCGCAGGAAACCGGGCAATCCGCCTTTGCCGCCATTCAGGAAATTGTCGGGCTATTGCAGGCGGACCCCGATACCGATTGGTCCAAGGTTGATATTGATGCCCTGCGGCAGCATCTGGTGGATATGGATAATGTCACGCTGCGGGCGGTTGTCAAAAACCAGCCGATCAAGGGCGGAATGACGTTCCTAGTGTCGTCCGAGCAAGAGGCGGTTAGTGCGTCGATTCAGCGGATGGTGCTGGCTCATGCGGCGGTGATGGATGGCGTTGACGGGCTGTATATGCGGGCTGCGGTGCAGCCCAATGGCGCAGTGCTGGATGTCAAAGGGGACGAGGTAAAGATCAAGGCGCTGGGGTTCTTCGGCATCATGGCTACGGGGATGCATCATCAGGCGCATCATCTGGCCATTGCCCGCGGGGGAAACCCGCGTCACTGATCCCACGCCTTTCGCCAAGCCATACTGCGATTTCGTCATGACGGCGTATCAGACCTGTGATACGGCAGTGATATGAGCCAATTGCCTTCGAAATCCGACATCCTTCAGTGGATCGAAGATAACCCGACCCTTACCGCGAAACGTGATATTGCCAAGGCTTTTGGCATCAAAGGTGCTGCGCGGATTGATCTGAAGCGCCTGCTGAAAGAGCTGGAAGCCGAAGGCCATCTTGAAAAGCGCAGGAAGACCTATCGTGACCCGGATCGCCTGCCGCCGGTCAGTGTGTTGCGCATCCGAGAGATTGGCCCGGATGGGGATCTGTTTGCGCAGCCGATGGAATGGCAGGGCGAAGGCGTGGAACCCACGGTTCTGGTGATCCCGCGCGACAGTGATCCCGCGCTGGGTGTGGGTGATCGGATTTTGGCCCGCGTACAAGAGGTCAAGGCCGCAGATCACCATTACACCGCTCGGCTGATCCGTCGCATCGGGCATAATCCGCATAAGGTGCTGGGAGTTTTCCGCAAAGGCGCCGAAGGTGGGCGCATCCTGCCCATCGACAAGGGCGACGGCAAGGAATGGCTGGTTCCCGATGGTGCTACGGGCGGCGCAAAAGACGGCGAGCTGGTCGAGGCGGAACAAAGCGGTCCGCGTGGCCGCATGGGGCTGCCGCGGGCACGCATTGTCAATCGACTGGGCGATCCCACCGCACCCAAAGCGGTGTCGCTGATTGCCATTCACCAGCATGGCATTCCCGATGATTTCCCCGATGCGGTGATCGAAGAAGCCGACCGTATGAAACCTGCCGGTCTGAAAGGCCGGGTGGATATGCGCGATATGCCGCTGGTCACGATCGACCCGGCGGATGCCCGTGATCACGATGACGCCTGTTGGGCGCATGAAGACGACGATCCCAAAAACGAAGGCGGCCATGTTATCTGGGTCGCCATTGCGGATGTGGCTCATTACGTCCCCTCTGGTTCTGCGCTGGACCGCGAGGCAAAGAAACGTGGCAATTCCAGCTATTTCCCGGATCGGGTGGTGCCGATGCTGCCGGATCGGCTGTCTGGTGATTTGTGTTCCCTGCACGAAGGTGTGCCGCGCGCCTGTATCGCCGTGCGGATGCAGATTGATGCCAAGGGCCGTAAAATCGGGCATCGGTTCCAGCGGGGGCTGATGCGGTCTGTTGCGTCGCTGAACTACGAAGAGGTGCAGGCCGCGCGTGATGGCGACATCAACGAAAAATGCGAACCTTTGATGCAGGATGTGATTCATCCGCTGTATGACGCCTATGCCGCGCTGGTAAAGGCGCGGGCCGAACGTCAGCCACTGGATCTGGACCTGCCGGAACGCAAGATCGTTCTGGATGATGTGGGGCAGGTGCAATCCGTCAATTTCCGCGATCGGCTGGACGCGCATAAGCTGATCGAAGAATTCATGATTCTGGCGAATGTGGCGGCGGCGGAAACCTTGGTTTCCAAACGGTCCCCATTGCTGTTTCGCGTCCACGAAGAACCCAGCCCCGAAAAGCTGGAGGCGCTGCGCGAAACCGCGCAATCGGCGGGGTTGCGGCTGGCCAAGGGGCAGGTGTTGCAAACCCGGCATCTGAATGCCTTGTTGAATGCTGCCGAAGGCACGGATCAGGACGAACTGATCAACATATCCACGCTGCGGGCGATGACGCAGGCCTATTACAGCCCGATGAATTTCGGGCATTTCGGGCTGGCGCTGCAAAACTATGCGCATTTCACCTCGCCCATCCGGCGCTATTCGGACCTGATTGTGCATCGGGCGCTGATCTCCTCTCATCAATGGGGCGAGGACGGGCTGAGCGCCGAGGATATCGAGCGGCTGGAAAACACCGCGACCCATATTTCCGAAACCGAACGCCGGTCCATGATGGCCGAACGCGACACAACGGACCGATATCTGGCGGCGTTCCTGTCCGAACGGGTGGGGAATGAATTTACCGGCCGGATCAGCGGCGTGGCGAAATTCGGGGTATTCGTGCGGATGGATGAAACCGGCGCGGATGGGTTGATCCCGATCCGGTCGCTGGGGCGCGAATATTTCCATTATGACCGCGATAGCAACACGCTGATGGGGGCCGATACGGGGCTGACCATTGGCATCGGGCAGCGCGTGACGGTCAAGCTGACCGAGGCCTTGCCGGTTACGGGCGGCATTGCGCTGGAACTGATCAGTCTGGATGGCAAGGACATGCCGCGCGGGCCATCGGGGGGCCGGGGACGGGGTAAGCCACCTAAGCGTAAACTGGCAAAGGCCAAGGCAAAAGCGGCCAAGACAAAGCGCAAGGTCGAACGCACACGGCGCGGGTAGGGGGCGATCCGGCGGAACCGCGCGGATTTTCCGATCTTCTGATTTGGGTGCTTTCGCGGTGCCCGATTTCGCGATAGCATCGTGCCCAAGGTCATAAAAATCAAAGAGGCCGGGCAATGCGACTATCCATAATTTTGGCAGCTATGGCGCTGCTGATGATCGAACCTGCGGGGGCTTTTGCCCGCGCTGTGGGGGAATCCCTGCGGCCTGTGGGGCGGCCTGCTTCGGGGTCTGCCGTGTCTTCCACCCCAACCCGGCACGCCGTTGGGCGATCCTTGCGCCCTCATCCTCGCCCCGCCCGGATCGAGGCGCGGGGCGAGGCGGCAATCCAGCCGGAAGAACCGCGCGTTTCTTCGTCGAATCTGGGGTTCCAGCGTTGGATTAAACGGTTCCGCGCCCGCGCCAATGCGGCGGGGATTTCCAACCGGACCTTTGACCGTGCCTTTGACGGGGTGCGCTATGATGCCGATGTGATCCAGCGCGACCGCAACCAATCCGAATTCACCAAGACGCTGTGGGAGTATCTGGACAGTGCCGCCTCGGATACACGCGTAAGCAACGGTAAACAGGCGCTGCGCGATCATGGCCGCACCCTGCGCGCGATCGAAGCAAAATACGGCGTGGACAAAGAGGTGGTTGCCGCAGTCTGGGGGCTGGAAAGCGCCTATGGCACCTATCGCGGCAAAACCGATGTGATCGAAGCGATGGCAACGCTGGCCTATGATGGGCGGCGGGGAAAATTCTTTGAACAACAACTGATTGCTGCGCTGAAAATTCTGGAAAACGGTGACACGACCCCGCGCAATATGACCGGATCATGGGCCGGGGCGATGGGGCATACGCAATTTATCCCAACATCGTACCTGTCGTTTGCCGTGGATTTCACCGGCGACGGGCGGCGCGATATCTGGTCGGATGATCCATCTGACGCGCTGGCCTCGACCGCTGCGTATCTGGCCCGGCATGGCTGGGTCAAAGGTCAGCCCTGGGGGGTCGAGGTGAAGCTGCCGCGCCAATTCAACTATGCGCTGGCGAACCGGAAGATTCAGAAAATGCCGTCCGAATGGGCGCGTCTGGGCGTGACGGATATGAACGGTCGTGCGGTGCGGAACTATGGCAGCGCATCCTTGCTGTTGCCTGCGGGGGCGCAGGGGGCGGCGTTCCTGATCTTCAAAAACTTCTCGGTCATTGAGCGCTACAATACGGCGGATGCCTATGTGATCGGGGTTGGCCACCTGAGCGACCGATTGAAAGGTGGCCCGAAAATTCAGGCCAACTGGCCGCGCGGCGACCGGGCGCTGACGTTTTCCGAACGCAAGGAAATGCAACGCCTGCTGACCCGCCGGGGGTTTGACACCAAAGGCGTGGATGGCCGGATCGGGCCGCTAACGATTGATGCCGTGCGCGATTATCAGCGGGCGCAGGGCTTGGCCCCTGATGGCTACCCATCGCTGCGATTGCTGCAACGTCTGCGCGATCAGGGGCGATAATGGCCCGATAAGGGATTGCCACGCCCGATACTTCGCGCCTACTGTCGGCGTGTTCTCAGGGCGGGGTGAAATTCCCCACCGGCGGTAAGGGGCCACGCGCCCCAAGCCCGCGAGCGCCCCGGCCAATCCGGGGGTCAGCAGATCTGGTGCAACTCCAGAGCCGACGGTCATAGTCCGGATGGAAGAGAACGACCGGGAAGGTGCGCAATCCGCGCCCCTTTTCTTGTCGTTTGCACGCTCTGGGTGACGTGTCGGACAAGGAAAGGAGACCCCGATGACACACACCCGCTATGCCTTTATCAAGGCGAATTGGCATTCAGATATCGTCGATCAGGCGCTATCTGGATTTTGTGAATTGATCCCGCGCGATCAGGTGGATGTCTACGATGTGCCGGGCGCATTTGAAATGCCCCTGTTGGCCCGCGATCTGGCCCAATCCGGGCGTTACGCCGCCGTGGCTGCGGCGGCGCTGGTGGTGGATGGCGGCATCTATCGTCATGATTTCGTGGCGCAAGCGGTGGTGGATGGGCTGATGCGGGCCGGTCTGGACAGCGGTATTCCGGTCCTGTCGGTATCCCTGACGCCGCATCACTATCAGGACACGCCGCACCATAATGCGATTTACCGGGTGCATTTCGTGGAAAAAGGCCGCGAAGCGGCGCAAGCGGCCCTTATGATTGGAAAAACCCGCGCCGCGCTGGCTGCCTGATCCATTAACGCTGTGACGGGCCTTTCCCCAAGGATCGCCCGTCACGATTTGGCGAAACCGCCTGTTTCATCTTGCCAAAAATACTCAAATCCAGCCGGAGCAATCCGCACCACGGTCAGATTATCCTGTGACGAACTCGGACTTGGCATAGCCCTGCACATACAACAGCGCGGTCAGATCGCCGTGGTTGATCCGCACATCGCATTGGGCGGCGACCGATGGTTTGGCATGTAGCGCCACACCCGTTCCCGCCCGGCCCAGCATCCCCAGATCATTCGCGCCATCGCCCACGGCAATCACATCCGTTTCCGCGATGCCCAGCTTTGCGGTGATGCGTTCCAGCGCGTCTACCTTGGCTTGACGGCCCAGAATCGGACGGCCCACATCGCCGGACAGTTTGCTATCTTCGATCAACAATGTGTTGGCGTGGTTTTCATCAAAACCCAGTTCCGCCGCCACCTTGGCTGTAAATGCTGTGAATCCGCCGGACACCAGCGCGGCATAGCCGCCGCCCGCCCGCATTGTCGCCACCAGTTCACGCCCGCCGGGCATGAAAGTGATCCGCTCGGCCAGAACCTTGGCGATGATCGCTTCGTCCAGCCCTTTGAGCAGGCCAACCCGTTCCAGCAACGCGCCTTCGAAATCCAGTTCGCCATTCATGGCGCGGGCGGTGATGTCGGCAACGCGTGCGCCCACGCCTGCCTCGTCTGCCAGTTCGTCAATACATTCCTGCTGGATCATAGTGCTGTCCATATCGGCCAGCAGCATCTTTTTCCGGCGGCCTGCAGTGGGCTGAATCACCAGATCGACGCCCAGCTTTTGCACATCTTCCCAGACGGCCCAGCGGTTTTTCGGCAGCACGGACAGCGTGAATTCAGCCGCTTCATCCGCAGCCAGCCACTGCACATCCCCACCGCCCCACGCATTGCGCAGCGAATCAAGCAGCGCAGCATCCAGTTTTGGGGTCTTGGGGTTGGTCAAAAGGGTGGCGACAAAAGCAGGGGAAGAAGGCGCGGACATAGGAAAAGTTTCCGATCGTAGCTGTTAGGGGTCGCAAATATGCGCTCAAGCGGCGCTATAGCGTCATTTTTACCGTTGTGAAAGCATTCGAAGCGCACTAATTGCGTCAGTGGGACACCTCTCCCCAACGAGAGGCGCTTATCTGGAAGGGTAGCTACATGGCTATTGCACATCCGGCATCGCGGCCGGCAAATCCGCGGTTTTCTTCTGGCCCCTGTGCCAAAATCCCCACTTTTTCGATGGACAAACTGTCCGACGCCGCATTGGGCCGGTCGCATCGCGCCGCCGTGGGCAAGGAAAAGCTGAAAGCGGCCATCGAAGGCACGCGTGAAATTCTGGGCATTCCCGCCGATTACAAGATCGGGATCGTTCCTGCGTCCGATACTGGCGCGGTTGAAATGGCCCTGTGGTCGATGCTGGGCGCCCGTGGCGTTGAAATGCTGGCTTGGGAATCCTTTGGCTCTGGCTGGGTCACGGATGTTGTGAAACAGCTTAAAATCGACGCTACGGTGAAAACCGCTGACTATGGTCAGATCGTTGATTTCGCCACTGTCGATTTTAATAATGATGTCGTGTTCACCTGGAACGGCACCACCTCGGGCGTGCGCGTTGCCAATGGCGATGCGATCCCGGCGGACCGCGAAGGTCTGACCATTTGCGACGCCACCAGCGCCGCGTTTGCGATGGACCTGCCGTGGGATAAACTGGATGTCACCACGTTCTCTTGGCAGAAGGTGATGGGTGGCGAAGCGGCTCACGGCATGATCATCCTGTCGCCCCGCGCGGTGGAACGGCTGGAAAGCTACACCCCGGCATGGCCGCTGCCGAAAATCTTCCGCATGACCAAAGGCGGCAAGCTGATCGACGGTATCTTCAAGGGTGAAACCATCAACACCCCGTCAATGCTGGCGGTCGAAGATTACCTGATTGCGCTGGACTGGGCGCGCGAAATCGGCGGTCTGGACGCGCTGATCAAACGCTCGACCACCAACGCCAAGGTGCTGTGGGATTTCTGCGACCGTCACGACTGGATCGCAAATCTGGCCGAAGATGACGCGACCCGTTCGAATACTTCGGTTTGTCTGAAATTCACGGACGACCGGATCAAGGACGGTGCCGCCTTTGCCAAGGCTGTGGCGAAGAAGCTGGAAAACTACAACGCTGCATATGACATCGGTGCCTATCGTGATGCCCCTGCGGGTCTGCGCGTGTGGTGCGGTGCCACCATCGAAGCAGCCGATGTGGAAATGCTGACCCTGTGGCTGAAATGGGCGTTCGAGGCCTGTTTGGAAGAACAAGCCTAAGGCCCGCGCGGTGCGTGGTAACGCGCACCCGTTCCCCCGGAAATGACAGCGAAAGGTGCGCGTTGTGGCGCACCTTCCTTCCCTCTCTTTATTCTTGAAGGACCAAAATCATGGCTCCCAAAGTTCTCGTCTCTGACAAACTGTCCGAAACCGCCGTTCAGATTTTCCGCGACCGCGGGATCGAGGTGGATTTCCGCCCCGAGCTGGGCAAAGACAAAGATGCACTGGCCGAAGCAATCGGTGAATATGATGGTCTGGCGATCCGTTCCGCCACCAAAGTGACCCCCAGCCTGCTGGAAAAAGCCACCCGCCTGAAAGTGGTGGGCCGCGCCGGGATCGGCACCGACAACGTGGACAAGGAAGCCGCGTCGAAAAAAGGTGTGATCGTCATGAACACACCGTTTGGCAACATGATCACCACCGCAGAACATGCGATTGCGATGATGTTCGCCGTGGCCCGCCAGATCCCCGAAGCATCGGCTTCGACCCATGCGGGCAAGTGGGAAAAGTCCAAGTTCATGGGCGTTGAGCTGACCGCGAAAACGCTGGGCGTGATCGGTGCCGGGAACATTGGCGGTATCGTTTGCGACCGCGCCAAGGGTCTGAAAATGAAGGTCATCGCGTTTGACCCCTTCCTGTCGGAAGAAAAGGCCGACAAGATGGGCGTGGAAAAGGTAGAACTGGACGATCTGCTGAAGCGTTCTGATTTCATCACCCTGCACGTGCCGCTGACCGATGGCACCCGCAACATTCTGTCGAAAGAAAACCTGCTGAAAACCAAGAAGGGTGTTCGCATCATCAACTGCGCCCGTGGTGGTCTGGTGGACGAAGAAGCCTTGGCAGAACTGCTGAAATCCGGCCACGTCGCCGGTGCGGCGTTCGATGTGTTCGCTGTGGAACCCGCCACCGAAAACGTCCTGTTCAACCTGCCGAACGTGGTTTGCACCCCGCACTTGGGCGCGTCGACCACCGAAGCGCAGGAAAACGTGGCCCTGCAAGTGGCTGAACAGATGTCGAACTATCTGCTGGACGGTGCCGTTGAAAACGCGCTGAACCTGCCGTCGATGACTGCCGAAGAAGCCAAGGTCATGGGGCCGTGGGTGAAACTGGCGGGCAATCTGGGCAGCTTCATCGGTCAGTTGACGGATGAGCCGATCAAAGCCATCAACATCCTGTATGACGGTATTGTTGCTGACATGAACCTGCCCGCGCTGAACTGTTCGGTCGTGGCGGGGATCATGAAGAAATCCAACCCCGACGTGAACATGGTGTCGGCCCCGGTTGTCGCCAAAGAGCGCGGCATCCAGATCAGCACCACCAATCAGGACAAATCGGGCGCGTTCGAGGGGTATGTCAAAGTCACCGTTGTGACCGACAAACGTGAACGTTCCATTGCTGGCACCGTGTTCAGCGATGGTAAGCCGCGCTTCATCCAGATCAAGGGCATCAACATTGACGCCGAAGTGGGCGAACACATGCTGTACACCACGAACGAAGACGTGCCGGGTATCATCGGGACGCTGGGCGGCGTGCTGGGCAAACATGGCGTGAACATCGCCAACTTCACGCTGGGCCGGGCCAAAGCGGGCGGTGAAGCGATTGCTATCCTGTATCTGGATGGCTCGCTTGACCAAAACGTTCAGGCGGAACTGGCGGCCACTGGTCTGTTCAAGCAGATCAAACCGCTGGAATTCGACGCGGTTTGATCCCTTCGATCTGATTGAATTTCACCCCGTCCGGTTTTGCCGGGCGGGGTTTTCGTTTGATCGGGTGTCAGGCGCGGCCCCGGCTGGTGACAACAACCGCCAGAAACATCAGCATCGAAACCAGCGTCAGGATTGAGCCGATCTTGGCCAGGGTCTCGCCCTGTTGTGTCAGGGCCATGACGATGCCGGGAACGATTGTTCCCAGCCCCACAACCGCGACCAGCAGGTGAAGCTTGGGCAACATACCTTGGGCCGCGCTGGGGACCAGATGATAGTAAATCGCAAACAGCGCCATAGACACCCAGCCGATCAGGTTCAGGTGCGCATGTGCCGGGGACAGGCTGTGGTTTTGGGTGGCGGACATCTGGATACCCCAGACCATACCCAACACAACGGAAACAACCGCCAATACCATGAAGTAAAACGCAATACCCTTCATTTATTATTCTCCTTGTTGGTGTAACCGTCCCGCCAGCCATCGACTGACGGGGGATTGATAAAACTGCTTTGCAATCGTTACGAACCAAGCGGGGCTTCGTTGGACGAAGCTTCATTAAAAATTTGATATTCGAAATGTATCAATTGATCTGTGTTTGTTGACCCCTTTAATTTCGGAAAATCTGTTTGGGGGTAAAACCGATCGCGTCCTGTGGGGCATTCGAAATGCCGGACATGGGATGGACAATCCGTCACGCCTGCTCCTAGGGTGCGGCCAAACCCGGAAAGGAGCGCCCGATGACCACCCCACCCGTTTACGCCGTTGGCGATATTCACGGCCAGTTCGACATGTTGCAAAGGGCGCTTCGGCAGATCGAAAAAGACGGCGGCACAGATGCGAAGATCGTATTTCTGGGCGATTTGGTGGATCGTGGGACAGGCAGCCGTCAGGTGATTGAATGCCTGATCGAAGGTCAGGCACAAGGCCGGGATTGGACCGTTCTGACCGGCAACCACGACGATTTGTTTGTTGGGTTCATGGACAGCGGGGCGGTGCATGACCCGCGCGTGAAATCCGGGGTTCCGTGGCACGGGCCGCGCATTGGTGGCTTGCCCACGCTGGCGTCTTACGGGATCGGGGGGCTGGATCGTGATCCTGCTGCGCTGTGGGACGATGCCCGCCGTGCGGTGCCACCCGAACATGTGGAATTTCTGCGCGAGCTGCCCAGCCATCTGCTGTTGGGGGATCTGTTGTTCGTTCACGCGGGTATCCGCCCCGGCCTGCCGCTGGAGCAACAAAACCGCGATGATATGATGTGGATCAGGGGCGAATTTCTGGAAGACCCGCGCCCGTACCCGTGGCTGGTGGTGCATGGTCATTCCGCGGTTGAAATCGCTGAACATCGCGGCAACCGGGTTAATCTGGACAGTGGGGCGGGCTATGATCGCCCGATTACGGCGGCGGTTTTTGAAAATGGCGGGGTCTGGACGCTGGATGCCTTTGGGCGGATGCCGCTGGAACCAATAGATCGCCAGACGATGTGACGATACGTTTTTCTGTTGTTGCAGTGCAGCATCGGTTAGGCTTCGCGCAAATCCGCTAACTGAGGGAGAGGACTTATGTCAGATATCGTAATTCTGGACGGTGTGCGCACCGCAATCGGAACCTTCGGGGGGGCGCTGGCTGGCGTTGCTCCGACTGAACTGGGCGCCATCGTCACCAAAGAGGCGCTGTCCCGCGCCGGGGTCGAACCGGGCCAGATTGGTCATGTGGTGTTTGGCCATGTGATCAACACCGAGCCCCGTGACATGTATGTGTCCCGCGTTGCCGCCATCGAGGCAGGCATCCCCGACAGCACCCCTGCCATGAACGTGAACCGCCTGTGCGGGTCCGGTGCGCAGGCCATCGTTTCGGCGGCACAATCGCTGATGCTGGGTGATGCGGATTTCGCCGTTGCCGGTGGTGCCGAAAGCATGAGCCGCGCCCCCTATATCGTTCCGGCCCAGCGTTGGGGTCAGAAAATGGGCGACGTGAACACCATCGACATGATGCTGGGCGCGCTGCACTGCCCGTTTGGCACTGGTCACATGGGCGTCACCGCTGAAAACGTGGCCTGTGAACATAACGTGACCCGCGACCAGATGGATGCCTTTGCGCTGGAAAGCCAGAACCGCGCCGCCGCCGCCATTGCCGCCGGGCATTTCAAATCGCAGATCGTTCCCGTGCAGGTGAAGGTCAAGCGCGACATGGTTGCCTTTGACACGGACGAACACCCCAAGCCCACCACAGCCGAAGGTCTGGCAAAACTGCGCCCCGCCTTCCGCAAGGACGGTTTGGTGACGGCAGGGAATGCCTCGGGTCTGAATGACGGGGCGTCGGCTATTGTTCTGGCGCGAGCCGATGCCGCTGAAAAAGCGGGCCTGAAACCCAAGGCGCGTATTCTGGGCTACGCCCATGCCGGTGTCCGCCCCGAGGTCATGGGCATTGGTCCGGTTCCCGCAGTGGAAAAACTGCTGGCGAAAACCGGCCTGAGCATCAGCGATTTCGACGTGATCGAATCCAACGAAGCCTTCGCCGCGCAGGCGATTGCCGTGAACAACGGTCTGGGTCTGGATGTGGCCAAGGTAAACCCGAACGGCGGCGCAATCGCCCTTGGGCACCCGATTGGCGCAACCGGGTCTTTGGTCACTGTCAAAGCCTTGTACGAACTGGAACGGATTGGCGGGTCCAAGGCGCTGATCACCATGTGCATCGGTGGCGGTCAGGGTATCGCGCTAGCGATCGAACGTATCTGATCCATACGGTAATATATGCGGAAAGGGCGGGGATTTCCCCGCCCTTTTTCCGTTTAATCGACCCGGATATTCACCCTGTCGGACCGGCCTTTTGCGTCAATCACGGACAGGGTGACAAACCCCTTGCCGATCCCATACAGGGCGACCTCTCGGGTACGGTTGCCGGTCAGCAGGGGCTTGCCATCTGCCAGAACGGTAAAGGGCGGAATACCATCGCGCAGTTTGACGACCAGCCCGGTATCATTCAACGGCAGCCGCGCCCCATCGGGGGGAAAGGCCAGTTTTGGGGCATCTGGTTCCTGTGCGAATACCGCGTTCCGCCCCCGGAACCGTTTCAGCGGTTGCGGCAGCAGCGCGGCGCTGACCAGCAAGGTTTCAGGCGGCGGCGGGGCCAGCGCATCCAATTGCGGTTTCAACCGCTGGAATGCGTCAAACAGGACAGGGGCGGCAATATCACCCCCGAATGCGCCGGGAACCGGGGTGCCATCGGGGCGGCCAATCCAGACGCCAATCACATGTTTGCCGTCAAACCCAATCGCCCAGGCATCGCGGTGCCCATAGGACGTTCCGGTTTTATAGGCCAGTCGGTTCGCCGGGGCGCCGGGCGGTGGGGTCATGCCAGACAGGATATGCCCTACTTGCCACGCCGCTGACCGGCTGACGATTCGCGGGCCGGGAACAGGGCCGCCCTGTGCGTGCAGCGTGACGGCCTGTCCGTTATTTGCCAGACCAGCATAAAGCTGCACCAGATCGGCAAGCGTGACACCAACACCGCCCAAGGCCACCGCCAGCCCCGGTTTGCCACCGGGCAGAGCAGGGGATGCCCCCGACCGTCGCAGTGCTGCCATCAGGCGCAAGGGGCCGATCTGGTCTGTCAGCAGCACCACAGGAATGTTCAGCGATTGGCGCAGGGCGTCGGCAACCTTGATTTCCCCCCGGAAATGCCCGTCGAAATTCTGCGGGGCATAGGCCCCAAAGCTAACGGGACGGTCGTCAATCAGCGTTTCAGGATGGGCCAAACCCTGATCGAAGGCCATCGCATACACCAGCGGTTTCAGCGTCGATCCAGGGGACCGCAGCGCCCGCGTCATATCCACGAAACCCTGCCCCTGTCCGGGCGCATATCCCCCCGATCCGACCGAGGCCAGAATATCGCCTGTCGCTATTTCAGCCGCCAGAATACCAATGGATAATTCAGCCTGCTTCCCGCGCAACGCATCGCTGGCCAGCCTTTCCAGTTTCGCCTGAAGCGTGGCGTCCAGTGTCACGTCATGGCGTTGTCGATCCGGGGCGTCGGCCAATACGCGGTCTGACAGATGCGGGGCCAGCGCAGGAAAGGGGCGGCGTACTGTCGGCACGGGGGCCATCCGGGCCGTGTGCAGGGCTTCATCGGTCAAAACCCCGGCGCGGTGCATCCGGTCCAGCACCCGATCCCGCGCGGCAAGCGCCGTGTTGCCGGGCCGATCCGGGCGGCGGGCTTCGGGGGATTGTGGCAAGGCAACCAACAGCGCGGATTGCGCCGGGGTCAGGCGGGCGGGTTCCTTGCCAAACCACGTTAGCGTGGCGGCGCGGATGCCTTCGATATTGCCGCCATAGGGGGCAAGGGACAGGTACAGGTTCAGGATGTCGGTTTTGCTGAAGCGCCGTTCCAGCGCCAGCGCCAGCCGAAGCTGCCGCAGCTTGCCGGACCATGCCCCAGTGGGACCGTTTTCCAGCAGGCGGGCCACCTGCATCGTCAGGGTCGATCCCCCCGAAACGATACGCCCGTTCAGGATTGCCTGCCCCGCCGCCCGCGCTACGGCCCAGCCATCCACGCCGGGATGGTCATAAAACCGTCCGTCCTCGTATGCGACCAGCATCCGCAGGAATTGCGGGTCGACCTGATCCATCGTGACAGGCAAGCGCCACAACCCATCCGCCACCGTATAGGCCCGCAGCAGTGTTCCGTTCCGATCCCGGATTTCGGCGGAATGCGCCACGGCGGTAACGGGCAGATCGGTGCGGTTCACCCAATCGTCCAGCGCATCCCGTGCCGCGGCCCCCACCAAAAGGACCGCGACGATGACAAAGGGGGCAAAGCGCCTCATTCCGCGATGACCACCTGACCGGCTGCGGTATTGGCCGCATATTGTGGGCGGTACATATCTTCGACCGTGGCCGCCGGGTGGTGGAACTGCCCCGGTGAAATCGCCCGCACGATATAGGCCAGTTGGAATGGCTTGTCCGAGGTCCAGTTCACCGCAGCCATAAACCGATCCGCCCGGAATTCAGCGGTTTCGGTATAGGCCGGGTCCAGCCACGCCATTTCCCGAATATCGCCGGACCGTAGCAGGTTCGGGTTGTCAATCTCCAGCCCCGCTGGCAGCGGGTCATTGACCATCAGCCGCGCCCCCGCCTTTTCAAAAGGGGTGACGGTCAGAACAACCACGATCCGGTCGCCGGTTTTCACCTGATCCAGTGTGCGCGGCGTGCCATCGGGGGTATAGTAATCCCGCTTGATCGCATAGCCATACCCGCCCGCCTGTGTCGGGGTGTCGGGAACGCCGGTGGTGGTCAGGGTGATCTGAACCGGGGTGGCGCGGGTATTGCGCACGGCAACGGGTTGGCCCACCTGTGCGTCAAACATGCGGACCAATGGGCCGGTGGCGGGTTCGCCGTCAATTTCCAGCCCGGACACACCGGGGTCCTGAACCATCGCATGAGCGGCCATCAGCGCCCAGACGCTTTCCTGTGTGGACAGGTTGCGCCCGGCGCTGCCGATCCGCCCGGCCAGCGCGGCGGGGTTTACGGCGGTGCTGCCAGCCTCGACCGCCAGTGACAGAACGGCGGCGGCGTCACGCAGGTGGGTGCCGTAATCCGCCCGCCAGACCGGGGTTTGTTCATCCGGCTGTATCATCCGGGCCGCGCGGGTAAACATCGCATCCGCGCGGGTCTGATCGCCATAAAACGCCAGCGCCGCGCCCAGTTGTGCCGCTGCCATCGGCGTGGCAAAGGCGTCGCCCTTCACATCCGCATAATAGCGCAGATCGCTCATGGAGGCGGCGCCTTCGCGGGCCAGCACCATCAGCGCATAGGCCAGTTCCTGTCCGCCGCTATCGAAATCCGAGGCATAGTTAATCCGGTTCCGCAGGTTATCCATCGCCAGACGGAAAGCCAGATCAGGCACAGGATGCCCTTCGGCGCGGGCGCGGGACAGGAAGTCCGACACATAGGCATCCAGCCATAAATCACCCGAATCCGCTGACCACAGACCAAACCCACCGCCCGAGGATTGTCGGGTCAGCACCCGTTCGATCGCCTGATCAACGCGTTTGTCGATGTCGATCCGGTTCCCCAGCCCCATCGCCTGCGCGACCGAGGACAGATACAGCAGCGGCATCGCCTGACTGGTGACTTGTTCGGTGCAGCCATAGGGATAGCGGTTCAACGCCGCCAGCAGGGCCGGTGTGTTCAGCGCCGCCAGCGGACCGGCGGTAAAGGTGGCCTGCCCGGTGCCTGCCCGCAATTCGGCGAATACGTTATCATCCAGCGTAAACGTATCCCCAGCGGCCAGATCGAACCGCCGCGTGGTGGAAATCGCGGGATCGTTCTGGCGCACTGGCACGATCAGGTCTTTGACCAACTGTCGTCCGGCGGGGGTGGTCAGTGCGATGCGGATCGTGTGATCACCCACAGCGCCCGCAGTGATGGGCAGGCTTAGTACCTGTTTGCCCTTGTCCGCCAGATCCAGCCCCGATGGCACCATCCCTGTCAGGGTGACACCATCAGCCGAAACATCCAGCCCCATGCGGCCCGCCGGGCCGGTGGCGTGGACCACTTCCAGCAGCAGGCGGGATGTGTCGTCGGGCGACAGGAAACGCGGCAGACTGGCCGTAACCACAACCGGATCACGCACCAGAACATCTGCTTCGGCCTGTCCGACGGCGGTATTGCTCCATGCTACGGCCATCAGGCGGACGGTGCCGTTAAAGGCGGGCATCTCAAAGACCACGTTGGCGCGGCCATCCGGGCCGACTTGCACAGGTCCGGAAAAGAAGGCCACCAATTCTTCGGTCGGGGGGGGCGATTGGAACCGTGCGCCCGACGATCCGTCGCCACCGGATCGCACCTGTCCCATCGCGCCATTCATGCCATCAATCAGGCGACCATAAACATCGCGGATTTCCACGCCCAGACGGCGCTGCCCGAAATAGTGGTCTGACGGGGCGGGCGATTGGAACCCGGTCAGGTTCAGAATGCCCAGATCCACAGCCGCCACGGTGACATAAGCGGTTTCGCCCGGCGCAATGCCATCCACCTGTACCGCAGCCGACAATGTGCCGCGCGGATCGGATTCCGCCGGGGCGTCAAAGCTGACGTTCAGTTGCTTTTCCGCCGGGTCGATCTTGGCATAGGACAGTCCCATCGACCGCGCCGGGTTATGCCCCGCCGCCACATCCATTGGCCGAATGACAGATGCGGTAACATAAGCCCCCGCCCCCCATTCATCCGTTACCGCCAGCGGGATCAGGTTTTCACCTTCGCTGACCTCGACGGTTTTCATGGCGATCACGCGGTTGGACAATACGGTGATTAGCGCGGTTCCGGCATAGCGTGGCACCAGCCGCAGTTGCGCCGTATCGCCCGAACGGTAATCGGGCCGGTCCAGTGACAATTCCAGAGTGTCGGGTGTGGTGGTCACATCGGCAGGGGCATACCAACCGGCATAAAAACTGGCCGACGCCGAAACGCTGGGATCGTCCAGACTTTCGACCACCAGTTCATAGTTCCCCCAATCCACATCGGCGCTTAGCGGCAGCGGTTCCGCGCCCAGCGTTGCATCGCCGCTGGCAATGCGTTTGCGGGTCGTGATCGGTTCCCAGTCCCAGTTGCCATATTGCTGATACCACTGGTAACGGCGTTCCACCCGGTTCACGGTCCAGCGGACATTCATCGCGGTTGGGGTCAGGGCGGGGGACAGCGCCAATACCTGAAGCGTAGCTTCGGTGCCTTCGGGGATCACGCCATCAAACAACGGCTTGATCCCGATCAGCGGTTTGTCCGGGGCAACGGTGCGGGTGATGTTGCGCTGCACCGGGCGGCCCGATCCTTCGTACATGTTCACGGTGATGCGGGCGGTCAGGGGGCCGTCTGCCCCGGTTATATCGCCTACCGCAATCGGGATCGTGGTATTGCCCTGCGCGTCTGTGGTGCCACCGTCGGAATATTCCGTGCGCGGGCTGAACCGCGTGTCATAGCGCCCGAATTGGTAGCCGGGGAACCCGTCCAGCGTATCGGTTTCTGACAGGGTGATCAGCCCTTCGGCCTTTAGCCCCGCGCCGGGGGCACCGAACAGATAGCGGGCCGATACCTGAATATCTGGTGCATCCGACAGGCGCAGTGTGCCCTCGGGCAGGGTCAGGTCAAAATCAATCCGCTCGGGCAGGAAATCCTCGACCAGAAACTTGGCGGTGGTCAGCGGAGCGGCTTCGATATCG
This sequence comes from Thalassovita litoralis, assembly GCF_900182725.1. Classification (GTDB taxonomy): domain Bacteria; phylum Pseudomonadota; class Alphaproteobacteria; order Rhodobacterales; family Rhodobacteraceae; genus Thalassobius; species Thalassobius litoralis. The sequence goes on along the minus strand of NZ_FXTO01000001.1, from coordinate 246,716 downwards.
GCCTTTACTTCCAGCTTCCATGTGCCGCGTGGGACGGTGCTGCCTAATGGCATTTGGAACACATGGCCCCCAACGGTATCCTGAGCAGACAGGTGGCGGGCATATTCCACCCCATCGGGGCGGGTCAGGATTGCGGTCAGCGGCAGGCCCGGCAATGCCTTGGCCACGCCATCACGCGCCAGCGCCGTGGCATAGACGGTTTCGCCCGCCCGGTATGCCCCGCGATCCGTGGTTAGGAAAACGTCAATCGGCGGGCTGGGTTCACGCCCTTCGACCCCACGATCCGACAAATCAAAAGCCGGGTCTTTCAGGGACAAAAAGGCAATGTCCTGATCACCCTGTTCCACCACCAACAGCGCGGGTGCGGCCCCGCCCGTGCCACGGGTCAGCCCCCCGGCGAATACAGCGTGGCCATCTGCATCGGTTTGGACGGTGCCCAACACCCGGTTGGCTGCGGACAGCAGCGACACCTGTACCCCATCCTTGGCCGCAGCGGATTGCAGCGACCGGACAAACACATGCAACCCGTCCACACCGGACAGGCTGCTGATACCCAGATCAGACAGCACGAACCATTGTGTTGCCCCCGGATTGTCATAGGGATCGGCCCCCGGCACGGCGGCGGACAGTGCGTAAATCCCGGCGGGCAGGTCGCGAATGATGTCACCCATCGGCAGGCGGGTGGTCATGTCGCGGTTCAGCTCTTGCTGTACCTGACCAGTGCCTTGCCATACATCTTCGGCGATTTCTTCGGAAAAATTGCGTTCTTCCCAACTGCTCAGCGGGCGCCCGAAATAGCTGTCCTGAATGGCGCGCAGCAAGTTGCGGTCGCTGACGCGGCGTAGTTTCAGATCGACCGAGGACAGGTTCACCGTTTCAATCGGCAGGCCCGCGTCATCACTACGCGGCAGAACATAGCCGCGACCGGGGAATTTTACCGATGGCGTGCGATCCCGGACGTACAGGTTCAGCTCTACATCCTTGATCAGCTTTTCACCGCTTTGCGCTGGCAGTCCCTCGCGGAAGGTCACGCGGTAACGGCTGCCATGTTCCACCCCTTCGAGGCACAGCCGGGTGCCGCTGGCCTGCACGGCCATATCGGCGGCAGGCAGGCGCACATAGGTGCTGTAATCCACGCCGGTTTTGACCAGATCTTCGGAAAATTCCGCACAGATGCGCGGCGTGGCCAGATCGTTTTCTACCTGATGTTCGGTGATGCGGAACCCGTATTTGGCAATCGCGGCATCGAGCGCGTCCTGAATATCCTGTCGGTTCGGTTGCAGCCCTTCGGCCAATCGCAACGCACGCACCATATCGCGCCCCGCGCCATAGCGTTCCAGCGCATCGGCCATCACCTGCAAGGCACTGACCTGTTGCGCCACGCTGTCAGCCCGCAGATAGGCGTTGATGGATGCCAGTCGCGCGCGTGCTGTGTATTTGCGCCGCTCAGAGCTGTTTTTTGTGTCAATCAGCAGATTCAGCCGGGCATATTCCGCCCACAAATCGCTGCGGTCCAGATGGGATACCGCCGCGCCGGTCCAACGCATCGCGTTTAGCCAATCCTGCGCGGCCCTGCTGGATGCGGCGGCGTCGATCAACATGTCCGGCGTATATTGCCCCGAGGGATGCGTGCCGCCGATCTGTTGCGCCTGATCGCGGGCGGTCTTGATGTCATAATCATTGAAGAACCCCAGATCCTTCGCCCGTTTTGCGGCCAGTTTCTTGGCCGTATCGGAAACTGGCACCACCTCGGCGGACCATGCGCCATCATAGGGTTTCTTTTCGCTGACCGAGGATTTTGCAAAACAGGATTTGGAACGGTTGTTGAACGTAAAGGCCCGGCACTGATCGTTCGACAGGCACAGATTCACACAGGCCTGATAGGTCGTGTCGAACAACGAATTCAGATCAGCGCCGTAGAAATCCACGTTGCTTGTGACAATCAGGCGTTTGTCCGGCATTTCATCCGCAGCAAAGGCCGGGGCGATGCCAATCAATGCCGTCAAAGCGGCCAGAAAAATGCGGCGCATGAATTTTCTCCTTCAACAATGGGGGGATGGTGGCATGGGGGGGCGCGTGAAATCAATGATTCAGCCGTCACGGCGCGATCACGTTTTTTAAGCGTATGTTCACGCTCTGCCGCCAAATCTGAGGCAAAGCGATTCTGAATCTCTGGGGTTGAACCATGAGCCTTGCGCAAAAGCTGGCCGAAGAAAGACGCGCCAGACTGGCCGCTGAACGGTTGCTGGAACTGAAACAGGCAGAACTGTTCGCGGCCAATCAAAAGCTGGGGCGTCATGCGCGTGCCTTGTCCGAAGAAATCGTTTCCACCCGTGCGCAGGTGGAAACGATCCGCAATGAAAATCAACAGGTCAAATCGGACCTGAACGTGGCGCATCAGAAGGTGGAAATCGCCGAACGCCGTTTGTGGCATTCCATCGAAACCATTCAGGACGGTTTTGCCTTTTTCGACGTGGACAGCCGTATGATTGCTGCCAATCGCGCATACCTGTCTGTTTTTGACGGGCTGGAGGAGGTGGCCCCCGGCGTTCATTATACGCGTATCCTGCAATTGATGACCGAGGAGGGGATCATCAATATCGGTGAATACGATCCCGCGAACTGGCGGGCGATGATGCAGAAACGCTGGGAAACGCCGTCGCCGCCTGCGGTGGTGATCCGGTTGTGGAACAATACCTATATCAAGCTGATCGACCAGCGGGGGCATGGGGGTGATGTGGTCAGTCTGGCGCTGGATATCACGGAAACCGTTCGCTACGAAAAGGAATTGAAAGAAGCCCGCGCCAAAGCCGAAGCTGCAAGCCGCGCTAAATCTGCCTTTTTGGCGAATATGAGCCACGAAATCCGCACCCCGATGAATGGCGTGGTGGGCATGGCTGAACTGTTGGCCGATACGCCGCTGTCACGCGAACAGCAGCTTTTCGTCAACACCATCAAAAACTCGGGCGAGGCGCTGCTGGTCATCATCAACGATGTGCTGGATTATTCCAAGATCGAGGCGAAAAAGCTGGTCCTGCACCCCGAACCGTTTGATCTGGAACGCTGTATCCATGAAATCGTGATGCTGTTGCAACCGTTGGCGCGGGATAAAAAAATCGACCTGCTTGTGGACTATGATCTGTTCCTGCCCACGATGTTTGTGGGCGATCCGGGCCGTATTCGCCAAGTGCTGACCAATCTTTTGGGCAACGCGGTGAAGTTCACCCAAGAGGGTCACGTTCTGGTGCGTGTCGTCGGGGTGCAGCCGGGTGACAGCCCTGACACCCATATCCATGTCACGATCGAAGACACGGGCATTGGCATTCCTGCGGACAAGGTCGATCATATTTTTGGTGAATTCAATCAGGTTGAAGATGAACGAAACCGCAAATTTGAAGGCACTGGGTTGGGGCTGGCGATCACCCAGCGCCTGATTAATCTGATGGATGGGAATATCTGGGTCGATTCCGAATATGGGGTCGGTTCCAGCTTTGGGTTCCGTATCACCCTGCCCGCAACGGAAACGATTTCCGATGTCGCCCCGATCCTGCCGGAACGGTTGAAAAAAGCGTTGATCGTGGATGACCTGTCGGTGAACCGGGAAATTCTGGCAAAACAGATGGAAATTCTGGGCATTGAAACCCAATGCTGTGCCAGCGGAGCCGAGGCGCTGAGCGTATTGGACGATACGTTTGACGTTGTGCTGACGGACCATAACATGCCGGGCATGGATGGGATTGAACTGGCCTGCGCCATTCGTGAAACCGGATCAGACGTGCCAATCCTGCTGTTCAGTTCCAATTCCACCTATGCGGAAATGGAAGCAGGTAAACAATATCTGCAAGCTATCCTGCAAAAACCCACCCCCCGGCGTGAACTTTTCGCCCGGTTGCAGGCGCTGGGGGCGGATATCGACGCCCCGGAAGCCGAACTAACCCCCACGGTTTTGCCCGATGACCGTTTGATGCGCGTTCTGGCCGCCGAAGATAACCGGACCAACCGGCTGGTTTTCAGCAAAATGGTCAAGGATGCACAGATTGACCTGCGGTTCGCCGAAAACGGGGAAGAGGCGGTGACGCTTTACCGCGATTTTGCCCCCGATCTGGTGTTCATGGATATTTCCATGCCGGGCATGGATGGTAAGGAAGCAACCCGCGCCATTCGGCAGCTTGAAAAAACCACGGGCCACCATGTCCCGATCTTTGCCATGACAGCACATGCGATGGATGGTGACAGCGAAGGTATCTTGCAGGCGGGGCTGGATTTTTACCTGACGAAACCCCTACGCAAGGCAGAGATTTTACAAGCCCTGACAGATCATCGCCCTGATGGCGCGCTTGCGCCGCACCTCCCGCCGGAAGATCAGGCCGCGTTAGCGACCTGAGCAGGCCGGACAAAGACCAGCTTATCCGCTTCGGACAGATCGGCGCTGAATCGATACCCGCCTGTGTCAAACTCGGTCAGGCTGGCGGGGTCAGTCAGGCGGCGTTGGATGATATACCGCGCCATCGCCCCCCGCGCCCGTTTAGCGTAGAAGCTGACGATTTTCGGTTCCCCGGCTTTTTCTTCCATGAAAACCGGGGTGATGACGCGTAGGTTCAGCGCGGCCAGATCGACGGCCCCGAAATATTCCTGACTGGCGCAATTCACCAGAACATTCGCCCCAATCGCGTCCCCCTGCGCATTCAGCGCCTTGGCAATATCGCTGCCCCAATAGTCATACAGCGATTTGCCGCGCGGTGTTTTCAGGCGGCTGCCCATTTCCAGCCGATAGGGCTGAATTTCATCCAGCGGACGCAGCAGGCCATACAACCCGGACAGGATACGGAAATGGCGCTGCGCCCATTCCATTTCCTCGGGTTCCAGCGTTCCCGCCTCTAGCCCGACATAGGTATCCCCGGCAAAGGCCAGCGCGGCGGGCTTTTTTTCCATGTCCCCGAAATCACGGAAACGGTCATAATTCAGCTTCGCCAGATTTTCGCTGATGTGCATCAGCTTTTGCAAATCGCCCACTGACAAATCCCGCGCCACGCCCGCCAATTCCGCCGCCCGATCCGCGAAATCCGGTTGGGTTGGGGTGATCCCGTCAACGGGTTTCATATCCATCTTCTTGGCCGGGGAAACGACGATCAGCATCGGGGCAGCTCCTGACATTATGGTTTAGAATGCTTCTAACCCGCTTCGCGCAGAACGTCCAGAAAGGCCGCGCCAAACCGATCCGCCCGCCGGTCGCCCAGCAACCGGGCCATCGCGCCCTGATCCTGTGGCCGAATTTGCGCGACTTTCGCCAGTAGCGACGCGGAACACGACAGCGGTTTTTCCACCCCGTCCTGACCGCGGGACAATTCGGCCTGCACCTCTAGCAAGCGATCATAAACCCCGCCCGCATCGCGCCCGGCTAGTTTCCGGCGCATCGGGTGAACGGCCTCGGCCGCGCCAGTGATCACCGCCAGAAATGTATCGCCGTAGCGTTCCAGCTTCTTCGCACCCACGCCGCTGATCCCGGCCATCTGGTCCAGCGTGGCGGGACGGTTTTCCGCCATTTCAATCAGCGTGCGGTCGTTGAAAATCACATAGGCGGGGACATTCGCGGCCTCGGCCAGCGCCCGGCGTTTGGCTTTTAGCGCCGATAGCAGCGGTGCATCTTCGTCGGAAACCAGCGCCTTCACCGCCGGGCGGCGGGGGGCATCGCGGATGGTGTCGCGCCGCAGGTCAATCTCTTCCTCGCCGCGCAGGATCGGGCGGGCGGTTTCTGTCATGGTCAGCGCACCAAGCCGATCAGGGTTGGGGCGGATCAGGTCATGCCCCATCATCTGCCGGAAAATCGCTTGCCATTGACGTTTATCATACTCGCGCCCAACGCCAAAGGTGGGCAGCGTATCATGCCCCTTTTCGCGGATACGGTCCGTCAGGTTGCCCAGTAAAATGTCGATCAGATGGCCTGACCCATACCATTCGTCGGTCCGCAGGATCGCAGACAACGCCATGCGCACGGGCTGAGTGCCGTCGAAAACCTCGGGCGGGGTGTCGCACAGATCACAGTTGCCACAGGTTACATCGGTTTCCCCGAAATACCGCAGCAAAGTGGCCCGGCGGCATTTCAGCGCCTCGGCCAGCCCCAGCAGCGCATTCAGGCGGGCGTGATCGGCAATCCGGCGTTCAGGCGGGGCCAATCCTTCGTCAATCTGGGCGCGGCGCAGGCGGATGTCGTCGGGTCCGAACAGCGTCAGTGTTTCGGCGGGCGCACCATCGCGGCCAGCGCGACCGATTTCCTGATAATAGGCTTCGATGGATTTGGGCAGATCGGCATGGGCCACCCAACGAATATCGGGCTTATCCACCCCCATGCCAAAGGCAACCGTGGCAACAACGATCAGCCCGTCCTCTTGCTGGAACCGGGTTTCGGTGTGGCGGCGGTCATCCGGGTCCATGCCACCGTGGTAATGACAGGCGGAATGCCCCGCCTCGCGCAGCGCCCGCGCCAGCGTTTCGGTTTTCGACCGGGTGCCGCAATACACGATCCCGGATTGCCCCTTGCGGGCGGCGGCAAAGTTCAAAATCTGCTGCCGGGGGGCGTTTTTCGCGGCAAAGGCCAGATGGATATTGGGCCGATCAAACCCCCGCAAAAAGGTTTGCGGTGCTTGCCCGTCAAACAGGCGTTCCACGATTTCAGCGCGGGTTTCGGCATCTGCTGTTGCGGTAAACGCCGCCAAAGGCACGTTTAGCGCCCGCCGCAATTCCCCGATCCGCAGATAATCGGGCCGGAAATCATGGCCCCACTGGCTGACGCAATGGGCCTCGTCCACGGCGATCATGCTGACGCCGATCCGCCGTAACATTCCCAGCGCGGACCCGGCGGATAACCGTTCCGGCGCGATATACAGCATCTTCAGCCGCCCGGCCTCTAGCGCGTCCCATACGGCTTCGGTTTCTTCGGGGGTGTTGCCGCTGGTCAGCGCCCCGGCTTCGACCCCGGCTTCGCGCAGCGCCCGGACCTGATCGCGCATCAGGGCAATCAGCGGCGAAATCACCACCGTCACCCCATCCCGCATCAGCGCGGGCAGTTGATAGCACAGCGATTTGCCGCCGCCCGTTGGCATGATGGCCAGCACGTTCTGGCCCTCGGCCACGGCCTGCACCACCTCGGCCTGTCCATCACGGAAGGCATCGAAGCCAAAGACCTCTTTCAGATAGTGCTGGGCGCCTGTCATTTGCCTCTGCTTGGCTACATTTGCTTTGTCAGAGGTTTTCCCACACCAATGCTAGTGGGGCAAGGGCAGGATCAATAGAACATCGCCATATTATTCACCAGAATGATCCGCAGCGCAAAGACGCCCAGCATCACCACCAGCGGGGCCAGATCCATGCCACCCATCGGCGGCAGGATACGGCGGATCGGGCCATAAAGCGGTTCCAGAATGCGGTTCAGGCCGTACCAGATTTGGGCCACGAACTGTTGCCGCAGATTCAACACCTGAAAATTGATCAACCAGCTCATGATGACATGCGCCAGAATGATGTACCACACGACATCCAGCACCATCATCAGGATTTGAAACAGCGACAACATAAGCAAGGCCTTTCCTTTGATCGCCTCACAGGTAAGCACCTGAACCCAAAAGGGCAAGCGTTTGACGTGTGGTTTACCTTGACGGTTTTTAACCGGGGCGACATCCGAATAGGAAAGGAGCTTTTTATGTACCCAATCGCCCGGTTCGTCAAAGAATTCACCAAATTCCGCAATGCCCCGAAACTGCCCTTCAACGGCACCCATGTGTCCCATCATATGTGTATGCCGTGGGATATTGATTTGTGGATGGAACTGAACAATGGGCGCACGCTGACATTGTATGATCTGGGCCGCATGATTTTGGCCAAACGCGCGGGACTGTTGGCCGCGATGAAGCGCAATGGCTGGGGCATGACGATGGCGGGGGCTTGTGTGCGGTATCGCCGTCGCATTCGGGTGTTTGAAGTGATCGAAATGCGGTCCCGTGCGGTGTGCTGGGACAATCGGTTTATATATATCGAACAGTCGATGTGGAAAAAGGATGGCGAATGCGCCAACCATATTGTCTATCGCACTGCTGTTACCGGAAAATCCGGGATTGTCGCGCCGGATACCGTGGTGCTGGATATTATGGGGCAGGTGCCGCAGGTGGAAACACCCGCATGGATCGCCAAATGGATCGAGGGTGAAGACATGCGCCCGTGGCCCCCAATGCAGGATTGACTTGCCAGCGTTACAATTCGCCTGTCATAACCACCTTAACGGGATGAGTACTGGACGAGGCAGAACATGCGCAAGCGCATTTGGGGTTGGTTTTTCTTTGACTGGGCAAGCCAGCCCTATAACACACTGCTGATCACTTTTATCTTTGCTCCTTATATCAAGGAATTGCTGGGCGATGGCACGGCGGCGCAATCGGCATGGGGCTTCGGGATCGGGGCCGCCGGGTTCGTGATTGCCATTCTGGCCCCCATTCTGGGCGCAATGGCGGATACTTCGGGCAATCGCCTGCGCTGGATTTGGCTGTTTTCGGGGCTGTATGTCGTTGGGGCTTTTGGCCTGTGGTGGGCCGCGCCGGGGCATTTCAACCTGACCCTGACCTTGCTGCTGTTCGCCATCGGCATGATCGGGATGGAATTTGCCACGATTTTCACCAATTCGATGCTGCCCGATCTGGGGACCGAGGAAGAGATCGGCCGCATTTCCGGCAATGGCTGGGCCTTTGGCTATGTTGGTGGGTTGTTCGCGCTGGTGATCATGCTGGTGTTTTTTGCCGAAAGCGCGACCACCGGGAAAACCTTTGTCGGGTTATCCCCGGCGCTGGGGCTGGACCCTGCCGCCCGCGAAGGCACGCGTTTCGTGGGGCCGTTGACTGCGATCTGGTATGCCGTTTTCATGATCCCCTTCTTTCTGTGGGTGCGTGATCCGAAACCGGCAAAACCACCCAAAGGGGCCGTTTCCAAAGCCCTGAAAGAGGTGGGAAAGACCCTAAAAAACCTGCCGAAAACGCCGTCTTTGTTCGCCTATCTGGCATCGTCGATGTTTTATCGCGATGCGCTGAATGGGATGTATGTGTTCGGTGGCATCTACGCCGCCGGTGTTCTGGGGTGGAGCGTCGTTGACACCGGGATTTTCGGCATATTGGCTATCATTTCGGGGGCGATTTTTGCATGGTTAGGCGGGCGTGCCGATGAAAAATTCGGCCCCAAGCCGGTGATTACCATCTGCATTCTGGTATTGGCCTTTGTCGCGGTTTCTATCGTGTTCGTGGCTCGTGACAGCGTGTATGGCATCCCGGTCGGTCCTGAATCTCGGCTGCCGGATATTACGTTCTATATCCTTGGGGCGCTGATCGGTGCGGCGGGGGGTGTCATTCAATCCGCCAGCCGGACAATGATGGTGCGTCAGGCCAACCCCGAAAAAATGACCGAAGCCTTTGGTCTTTATGCGCTGGCGGGCAAGGCGACATCATTTATCGCCCCCCTGTCCATCGGGGTGATGACAGCGGTGACACAAAGCCAACAGTTGGGCGTAACCCCGCTTATCGTGCTTTTCCTTATTGGGCTGATCCTGCTACGCTGGGTCAAACCCGAAGGGAACCGCGCGCAATGGTCCGACAGTTCTGCCTGATTTTCGTTACTGCCTTGCTGGCTGCTTGTGGGGGGGATTCCGCCCCCACAGCGACCAAGGAATTGCGGCTGTCGTCGCAACAGGAAATTCCCAAAGCGATGCGCGGGGTTACGGCCAAGTCCCTGTTCGGGGCGCAGGATCGCGGGTCCGCACAACCAGCGGAACCTTTTGGCAGCTATGCCAAGGGGTGCATGGCAGGTGGTATGCAACTGCCGGAAACCGGCCCTACATGGCAGGCGATGCGGCTGGGCCGCAACCGCAACTGGGCCTACCCGGAAACAGTGGATTTCGTCACAGACCTGTCTGCCAAGGCTGCCCGCCTGCCAGGGTGGAAGGGTCTGTATGTTGGTGATCTTAGCCAACCGCGCGGTGGCCCGATGCTGACCGGACATGCCAGCCACCAGATCGGTATGGATGCGGATATCTGGCTGTTGCCACCCAAACGGCTGAACCTGTCCCGCGCGGAACGTGAAAGCCTGTCATCCATATCCCTGCGCCGCTCGAATGGGGCTTATGTGAACGATGGCTGGACCCACCAGCATCACGACCTGATCAAAGCCGCTGCCCAAGACCCCCGCGTGTCCCGCATCTTTATCTTTCCCGGCGCAAAGGTGCAGATGTGCAAGGATGAAACCGGGGATCGGTCCTGGCTGCGCAAGGTCCGCCCTTGGTGGGGGCATCATTACCATTTCCATGTTCGGCTGAATTGTCCGGCTGGGGCCAGTACTTGCACGAACCAGCCCGCGCCGCCGCCCGGTGATGGTTGTGCGGATGCGGAACAATGGGTCTATGACATCCTGCACCCCAAACCGCGTGATCCAAACGCGCCCAAGCCGAAACCGCGCCGCGAGCTGACAATGAACGACCTGCCGGGCCAATGCGTCAACGTTTTGCAATCGCAATAGCGGCGCTGGCAGGGGGCGCGTGGTTACAGTTTGCGCCATTGGATGAAATCGGCCCGGCGCAGTTTGACCGGGCGATTGATCTGCCTGCCAACCGCAGCAATTCAGGGGGCTTTTCCGGGGTCGAGGTTTCGGAAAATGGCGCTGTCTTTTTGGCGATTTCAGATCGTGGGTATGTTCTGCGCGGGCGGTTGTTGCGTGCTGACGGGCATCTGGCGGGTGTGCAAACAGACCCGGTGCGCCCATTGCTGACGACAGGCGGCACCCCGGTGCGCGGCAAAGGCAACGATGCCGAAGGCGCGGCGCTGGCCCCGGATGGTACGCTTTACGTCAGCTTCGAGGGGCAGAACAGAATCCTGAGCTATGCGGCGGGGAAACCCGTTGCCCAACGTCGCTTTACCTCGGACCTGTTTGTTTCTTTTCCCAGCAATGGCGGGATGGAGGCATTGGCGATTGACGCCGCCGGGACGCTCTACGCCCTGCCGGAACGGATCTGGCGGCGGCGTCAGCCAACGCCGGTTTATCGGCTGGATGCGCAGGGTTGGACCGCCTTGCCGGGTTATGCCCGAAATCGGGGCTTCCTGCCGGTTGGGGCGGATGTTGGTCCCGATCGGCGGCTATATATTCTGGAACGCCATTTCAAGGGCTTAGGCTTTGCCAGTCGCATCCGATCCTATGCTATCGGACCCGATGCGCTGTATGATCCGCTGATCATCCTGACCACCCGTCAGGGGCGTCACGGTAATCTGGAGGGGCTGTCCGTTTGGCGCGATGGGCAGGGCGCGATCCGGCTGACGATGGTGTCTGACGACAATTTCCTGCCGGTTCTGCCCAATCAGGTTGTCGAATACGTGGTGCCGAAAATCCTTGCCAACAAGGGCGCAAAGGACTAAACGCCGCCCGTTCCCGATGGTCGGGAACCATGTCGCCGCTACCATGTAAAAACGGATCAAGAGAAATGAACCGCACTCATATACCCGGCATTATTGCCATGGCCGCTGTTGTGGTGGCCTCTAATATCCTTGTCCAGTTCCTGTTCGGCCAATGGCTGACATGGGGGGCATTTACCTATCCCTTCGCCTTTTTGGTCACGGATGTGATGAACCGCGTCTATGGCGCTGGCCCCGCCCGCAAGGTGGTTGTGGCTGGTTTTGTCGTTGGCGTCATCTGTTCGCTGATCGGCACGCAAATCATGCTGCAAGGCGACGGTTACACCTATCCGGCAGTCACGCTGCGCATCGCGCTTGGCTCTGGTTTGGCGTTCCTGACCGCGCAACTGGTGGACATCGCCGTGTTCGACCGCCTGCGTGATGGATCATGGTGGCGTGCGCCGCTGGCCTCTACCTTGGTTGGGTCCTCGCTGGATACAGCGATCTTTTTCACCATCGCTTTTTCTGCCGTGCTGACCGGGCTGGAGCCGTCCAACGATGTGTCCTGGGCAACCGAGGCGCTGCCGCTGCTGGGCGCTGGCCCGATGGTGCCGCTTTGGGTTTCGCTTGGCTTTGCGGACTGGCTGGTGAAACTTTCGCTCGCTTTGGTGGCACTTTTGCCGTTCCGCATCATCGTGGGGGCACTTATCCCGCGCACCACATGATTTTGTTTTGACATTCGGCATTTCTGTGCAAACCTGATGCTATCGAAACATCAGAAAGGAGGTGCTCTAGTGTCTAATGGGATCATGGAGAATGGTGTTGGGACAGTCCGGAGGATAACCGCCTGAGGCAGCCCTTGGGCAGGAAAACTCTTGATTGGTGACCATCTAACCGGGCCACCTCCTTAAATCTCTGAGGGCCGCACCGAAAGGGCGGCCCTTTTGGATTTTGCCCCCGATGTGTTCGGGGTATCGTGCCAAACAGGGCCAGCCGACCAAAGACAACCGCCATGCGTATCACCGACGACATCACCATTCAGGACTGGGAATTGACCGAGCAGTTCATTCGCGCCTCTGGCCCCGGCGGGCAGAACGTGAACAAGGTCAGCACCGCCGTTGAATTGCGGTTCGAGGCGGAGCGCAGCCCATCGTTGTCCGGTCCGGTAAAGGCCCGGCTGAAACGTCTGGCCGGTCGCCGCTGGACCAAAGAGGGCGCGATTATCCTGCAATGCGATGAAACCCGCAGCCAGTCTCGCAACCGGGAAATCGTGCGGCAGCGATTGGCCGAGCTGATCGAACAGGCGACCCACAAACCCAAGCGCCGCATCCCGACCAAACCCACCAAGGCCAGCCAGCGCCGCCGGATCGAAGCCAAGAAACAGCGCGGCGAGGTCAAGGCGTTGCGCGGCCGGATCAGCGGGGATTAACGCACCCCATCGGCGTTTTCTGCGTGGACAGCGCCCGCAGTGGATATTTTTACCAAGAAAGAGCCAGCAGGGCGGCGCATGACCCTTATGCCGGGGGATTAGACGCCGGTTTCCCCACCCAGATGGGTTTCGCCACGGGTTTTGGCCAATGCGATTTGTTTTTCGCGTTCGCGAAAGCGCGCTTTGTCCTGATCCGTGGTTTCCGTAATGCAATGATGGCAGGATACGCCCTTTTCGTATTCGGGGCGTTTGGTGTCTTCCGGCAGGATCGGGCGGCGGCAGGCGTGGCACAGGATATGGGGGCCTTCGGTCAGGCCGTGCCCCACCGATACACGCCCGTCAAAGACAAAGCATTCGCCCTGCCAAGTGCTGTCATCCTGCGGCACCTCTTCCAGATATTTCAGGATACCGCCCTTGAGGTGGTACACATCTTCGACCCCCAGCCCCAACAGGTAGTTGGTGGATTTTTCACAACGGATGCCGCCGGTGCAGAACATGGCGATACGTTTATTGTGGAACCGCTCTTTGTTGGCTTCCCACCATGCGGGGAATTCACGAAAGCTGGTGGTTTCGGGATCAATCGCGCCTTCGAATGTGCCGATAGCAATTTCATATTCGTTGCGGGTGTCGATCAGCGCCACATCGGGGCTGCGGATCAGATCGTTCCAATCCTGCGGCTCTACGTAATGGCCCACTTTGGCGCGGGGGTCCACGTCGGGCTGGCCCAGCGTCACGATTTCCTTTTTCAGCTTTACCTTCATCCGGGCAAAGGGCTGATCGGCGGCGGTGCTTTCTTTCCAGTCCAGATCGGCACAGCCGGGCAGGGCGCGGATATGGGCCAGCATCGCATCAATCCCCTGACGCGATCCCGCGATGGTGCCATTGATCCCTTCCTTGGCCAATAGCAGTGTGCCGGTCACGCCGTTGGATTTGGCAAGGCTCAGCAGCGGGTCGCGCAATGCAGCGTGATCCGGGAACGGGGTGAAGTGATACAGAGCGCAGACGATATACATATAACGCGATTTACGCATGTGCGGGCGATGTCGCAAGTGCGATCATTGACGTGGACGGAAGCGCGCCCTACCCCTTTGAGTAAAGGAGAATTACCATGTCCGAAGCCCTGATCGTGATTGATGTCCAAACTGATTTCTGCCCCGGCGGGGCGCTTGCCGTGGCCGGGGGCGATCAGATCGTGCCGGGGATCAATGCGCTGATGGCGCAGGCGGATGCCGTGGTGCTGACGCAGGATTGGCACCCGGCAAATCATTCATCCTTTGCGTCGCAGCATGACGGGGCCGCGCCGTTTTCGCTGATCGACATGCCCTATGGCCCACAGGTGTTGTGGCCGGATCATTGCATTCAGGGCACGGATGGGGCGGGGTTTCATCCTGATCTGGCCGTGGACCGGGCGGAACTGATCATCCGCAAGGGGTTCCGCCGTGGGATCGACAGCTATTCAGCCTTTTTTGAAAACGATCACACCACCCCAACCGGGTTAGAGGGGTATTTGCGCAGCCGTGGCGTTGACCGTCTGGTGATGGTGGGGCTGGCCACGGATTTTTGCGTGAATTATTCGGCGGTGGATGCGGCAAAGCTGGGGTTTCAGGTGCAGGTCCGGGCCGATCTGTGCCGGGCTATTGATCTGGACGGATCGCTGGCCGCAGCGGTTCAGGGGATGCAACAGGCCGGGGTGCAGATTTCCGGCCTCTAGGGCTTGGAGCAACCGAGGCGCTGACGTATCAACGACAGGCAGCACGAAAGGAATACACCCGTGGACATCGCGACCCGAGTCTGGAACCACAAGTGGCGGATTGACCCGATTGTTCGGTCCCTGATTGACACGGATTTCTATAAGTTGCTGATGTGTCAGTCTGTTTTCCGGAATAAGCCGGATACGCAGGTTACGTTCAGCCTGATCAACCGCAGCAAATCCATCAGGTTGGCCGATCTGATCGACGAAGGCGAATTGCGTGAACAACTGGATCATATCCGGTCCCTGTCGCTGACGCGCGGCGAAAGCACCTGGCTGCGCGGCAACACCTTTTATGGTAAGCGCCAGATGTTTCGCCCGGATTTCATGGAGTGGTTCGAGGGGTTGCGCCTGCCCGATTACCATCTGGAAAAACGCGATGGGCAATACGAACTGACCTTTGAGGGAAGCTGGCCCGAGGTGATGATGTGGGAAGTTCCCGCGCTGGCGGTTCTGATGGAACTGCGGGGGCGGGCAGTGCTGAATCATATGGCAAAATTTGAGCTACAGGTTTTGTATGCCCGCGCCATGACAAAGCTGTGGCAAAAAGTCGAAGCCCTGCGCCAGATTGATAACCTGCGGATCGCCGATTTCGGCACCCGGCGGCGGCATTCCTATTTGTGGCAGGATTGGTGTGTGCAGGCCATGATCGAAGGTCTGGGGGAAAAATTCGTTGGCACCTCGAATTGCCTGATCGCCATGAAGCGCGATATCGAAGCCATCGGCACCAATGCGCATGAATTGCCAATGGTTTATGCTGCGTTAGCCGAAACCGATGCTGAATTGGCGCAGGCCCCCTATCAGGTCTTGGCCGATTGGCATGAAGAACACTCTGGCAACCTGCGGATCATTTTGCCTGATACCTATGGCACCGAAGGGTTCCTGAAGCACGCGCCCGATTGGCTGGCTGGCTGGACGGGTATCCGTATTGATAGCGGCGATCCCGCTGCCGGGGCCGAGGCTGCAATCCGTTGGTGGCAGGACCGTGGCGAAGACCCGACGCGCAAGATGATCATCTTCTCGGACGGGCTGGACGTGGATAAAATCGCTGAATTACAGGCGCAGTTCGCAGGGCGTTGCCGTCCGTCCTTTGGGTGGGGAACGTTGCTGACGAATGATTTCCGCGGCCTGACGCCTGATGATGCGCTTGCGCCGTTTTCACTGGTTTGCAAGGCCGTCAGCGCCAATGGCCGACCCACTGTGAAACTGTCCGATAACCCGAACAAGGCGATGGGGCCACAAGACGAAATCGACCGCTACAAACGGGTTTTCGATGTCGGGCAGCAACAGCGCATGGATGTGGTTGTCTGATCCGAACCGGGTTTAATGTTTCGGCGTGTCGCCGCCATCATCGCCGAAAAACGGGGTCATCTGGGCCACGATGACAGAATTTTCATCCAGCGCCCGCTGCATCAGCGTGCGTTCGTCCTCGTCCACGTCATGACCTTGGTCCAGCCGTTCGTCCAGCGTGCCGTAGCCGGTCACATCCAGCGGGGCCAGATCGGCCTGTTTCAGGATTGCCACGGTTTCGCGCACCGCTTCTGCCTCGTCCACGCCGCTGGCATAGCACATCAGCGCCGCCCCGGATGATCCTTTGGGCAGCCCGTCGCCGTCTTTGCGGCCGACCTGAACCAGCAAGGTATAAACCTTCTGGCGCGATACTTTTGCTTCCTTGCTCATGCTGTGCGCCTTACGCGCCCGCTTCTGTCCGGTCAAGCAGACGTTTCGTATTTGCCTTGAATTGTTGGGAAATACCGTTGGGCTGAAAGGGTTCGTGAACCCTTTGCCATTATCCCCTGCGCAAAGAGTAAGGAAGGGGACAAGCGTGACCACAGCCGCAGAATTGCCGATTGATACCACTGCCACGGCGATGGATATGGCCGAAGAAATGTTTGGCACGGGCGTGCAGATCGTTTCAGCCAGCTATACCGGCGCGGCAGATTCTTCGGGGATTTTTAGCAATGGCGATAGCGTGGCGCCCGGTGTTACGCCGTCTGACACCGGGGTTATTCTGTCCACGGGATACGCCACATCCATCACCAACAGCACGGGTGACGCCAATATATCTGCGGATACATCGGGTGTGATGAATACTGTAGGTGATATTGGGCTAAGCGGGATCGCGGGAACCTCTACCTTCGACGCCGCAGTATTTGAGGCATCGTTCATCCCTGATGGCACGATGCTGACGATGCAGATCACCTTCTCGTCCGAGGAATATCTGGAATATGTCGGATCAGGGTTCAACGATGTCGTCGGGATTTGGGTGAATGGGGTGCAGGCCGAACTTCGGGTGGGCGAAGGTGATATTACCATCGACAACATCAACGATAGTTCAAACGAAAACCTGTATGTCGATAACCCCGCTGATTCCGAAGTGGCGAATACGGAAATGGATGGGTTCACGATCACCCTGTCTCTGGACGCCCCCGTTATTGCTGGTGAGGTGAATACCATTCGTATCGGCATCGCGGATGCTGGTGATGAATTTTATGATAGCAACCTGATGATCGCCGGAGATTCGGTGCAATGCGCGATGATTGCCGGGGATGATGAACTGACGATCACCATGGATGGAGCCGGGGAATTCGATCTTCTGGGAAATGATGTATCGGTCATTGGGCCATCGCTGACAATTACCATGATCAATGGGCAACCAGTGATAGCAGGCGATACTGTCACGCTTGCGACCGGGGAAGTGATTACCCTGAATGCCGATGGTACGATTACGCTTTTGGCAGATAGCGACATCGGGACTACAACCTTTACCTACGAGGTAACAGACGTCGACGGAAATACCGATATTGGCTATGTGGCGCTGCAAACGACGCCCTGTTTTACCGCTGGCACGCTGATTGATACGCCGCGCGGGGCGGTGCCGGTGGAAACCTTGCGCCCCGGTGATCTGGTGCGGACCCGTGATAACGGGCTACAACCCCTGCGCTGGATTGGCACCAGTAAACGCTTTGCTGCTGGTGTGGATGCGCCCGTGCGTTTCGCGGCGGGGGTTTTGGGTCCGCATGGGAATGTCGAGTTTTCACCAAACCACCGCATTCTGTGGCATGGGCCGCGGGCCGCTTTGTTGTTTGGGGAAACGGAACTTCTGATTAAAGCGCAGGATTTGCTGGGGCGTCCGGGGGTTTCCCGGCGACAGGATGGTCGGCCCGTGACCTATGTTCATTTGCTGTTTGATCAGCATGAAATCGTTACCGCGAATGGATTGTTCAGTGAAAGCTATCATCCGGGGAACGAAACGCTGGGCAGTTTCGATCCAGATACGCGTTGTGAAATCCTGCGGTTGATGCCGGGGCTGGTCGATATATCCGGGGTTGGCTATGGTCCGGCTGCGCGCTTGTCATTGCGCCCTTATGAAACACGTGTGCTTTTGCGCAGCGCGTGAAACCGCAATAAAAAACGCGCCCCGATTAGGGCGCGTTTCATCATCAGTCATGACCAATCGGATCAGTCGCGCAGCAAATCGTTGATCGAGGTTTTCGAGCGCGTTTTCGCGTCCACCCGTTTCACGATTACGGCGCAATACAGATGCACACCGTTTTTCGAGGGCATCGACCCGGATACCACAACCGATCCGGCGGGGACTTCGCCGTACATCACTTCGCCGGTTTCGCGGTCCACGATCTTGGTCGACTGGCCGATATACACGCCCATGCCCAGCACGGACCCTTCGCGGACGATCACGCCTTCGACCACCTCGGAGCGTGCCCCGATAAAGCAGTTATCTTCGATGATGGTCGGTCCGGCCTGCATCGGTTCCAGCACGCCGCCAATGCCAACGCCACCCGACAGGTGGACGTTTTTACCGATCTGGGCGCAGCTACCCACCGTGGCCCAGGTGTCCACCATCGTGCCGCTGTCCACATAGGCACCAAGGTTCACAAAGGACGGCATCAGCACCACGCCCGGCGCGATAAAGGCGGATTTGCGAACAATGCAGTTCGGCACGGCGCGGAACCCGGCGGATTTCCACTGTGCTTCGTCCCAGTTCAGGAACTTGCTGTCCACCTTGTCCCACCAGCCGCCGCCTTGCGGGCCGCCCGATTGGATTTCCATGTCCTTCAGCCGGAAGCCCAGCAACACGGCCTTTTTCGCCCACTGGTTCACATGCCAGTTGCCGTCCGCCTGCTTTTCCGCCACGCGCAACGATCCCGAATCCAGCGCGTTCAGCGTGGCTTCGATGGCATCGCGGGTTTCGCCGGTGGTGGCGGGGGTAATGGTATCGCGCGCGTCCCACGCGGCTTCGATCGCAGCTTCCAACTGGGCGTTCGACATGGGTCTCTCCCTTAATAGGCAATTCAAACTTGGCATAGCCTATAAGGCCCCGCGCCCCCCCGCGCAATGCGCCTGTGGGTATGCACGGGTACACCGTTTGTCTTGCTGGTTCCGTTATCCGGTAAATGGATCGGGTGCGATATTGGCACCGCACACCAGCACTGCCACGCGTTCGCCGGGTTCGGGCCGATACGCCCCGCTGATCAGCGCCGACAGGGCTGCCGCACCTGCCGGTTCCACCAATTGCCGGGCCTCGCGCCACAAGGCGCGTTGCGCCGTAACAATGGCCTGATCCGGCACCAGCACGGACTGCACGCCCACCGATTGCGCCAGATCGTAACACATCCGCCCAATCACCCGCGCCCCCAGCGCATTTGCGGCGACGCCCGACACGTCGGTTGCGGTATCCGGGCCATGCGCCAGCGCGTTATGCAGGGTCGCTGCCTGTTCGGGTTCTACCGCCACCACCTTGCGCCGTCCGTTCAGCCAAGCCAGCGCCCCGCCGATCAAACCGCCGCCACCCACGGCGATCAGCACCGTATCGGCATCCAGTCCTTGTTCTTCCCATTCCAGCATCACGGTGCCTTGGCCTTCCAGCGTGCCGGGGGCGTCATAGGCGTGGATTTGCATCGCGCCAGTGTCCCGTTCGTAGGCCTGTGCCTGCTCCAACGCATTGGCATAGGCCCCCGGCACCACCACCAGATCAGCCCCCTGATCGCGGATCAGCGCAATTTTCGATGGCCCGGCAATTTCCGGTACATAAATCCGCGCCTTATGCCCCAGTTGCGCCGCCGCATAGGCCACCGCCGCACCGTGATTGCCGCCGGATGCCGCCACCAAACCGGCCGCCGGTACGTCACCTTTTAGCAGCGTGTTGAACGCGCCCCGTGCCTTGAAACTGCCGGTATGCTGCATCTGTTCCAGTTTCATCTGGATCGGATAACCCAGTCCAAAGCCGTTGAATGCCAACACCGGGGTGCGGGTGACATGCGGGCGGATGCGTTGCATCGCCGTTTCAATTGCCGGTTTCCATTCCATCGCAGGCCCCTTCTGTCCAAACCGTGACTGGCAAAGTCCGGGCCAAACCTATAGGTCTGAGGGACAGGCGCAAGCAGGGAAACCCAGATGAAAGACGACCGCACCAGCCCGTTCCGCGATGCTCATATCGACCGCACCACCGCCCGAGAGGTGCCGGACACCGCGCAGACGCGCGCGCCTTCCTACAGGCTGGCGTTCGATGATTTCGATTTCATGTGCCGCGATGAATTGCGCCCGGTGCGGCTGCAACTGGAACTGCTGAAACCGCAACTGATGCTGGATGAATACGGGGTTGAAAGCACCGTGGTCCTGTTCGGCGGTGCGCGTGTTCCTGCGCCGGATCAAAAGCATACGGCGAAAACCGAAACGTTGGCGGGGTTGTCCAAATATCACGAAGAAGCCCGCAAATTCGCCTATATGGTCACGCAGGAATCTTTGTCCACGGGCAAGCATGATAACATCATTTGCACCGGCGGCGGCCCCGGTGTGATGGAGGCCGGGAACCAAGGTGCGGCGCAGGCCGGGGGGATTTCCATCGGGTTGAATATCGTGCTGCCACACGAACAAGCCCCCAACGCCCATGTGACGCCGGACCTGTGTTTCAATTTCCACTATTTCGCGATCCGCAAAATGCATTTCCTGATGCGGGCGAATGCGATCTGTGTGTTCCCCGGTGGGTTCGGTACTTTGGATGAGATGTTCGAGGCGCTGACCCTGATCCAGACCGGACGCATGAAGCGGGTGCCGTTCCTGCTGTTTGGCTGTGATTTCTGGTGCAACATCATCAACTGGCAGGCATTGGCCGATGCCGGAACCATCAGCCCCGAAGATCTGGACCTGTTCCGTTATGTCGAAACCGCCGAGGAGGCGTTCGAGGCATTGCACAACTGGGAAGGCGCTGGTCAGAAACGCGACGTTATTCCCGGTCGCTGACCGCTGGGAACGGGGTCGCGCGGCGGCCTTGGGCCTTGATTCCGCGCGGGACCGTGATGTGTTCAGTTCAGTGCAGCAGGTCCGCCGGAACCGCGCAGATTTCCTGTTTGCGCAGGTTGGCAATCACTTCGCCGTGGTCGGTGTCCATCACGCGATAGCCGTAGCCCATCAGCCGGAATTTCCATTCGCGCACGGATACCGATTTCATCCGTTCCTGACGGACCAATTCCAGCACGCTGTTGCTGATGGCGGGGGTGATCGTTTCGATTTTCTGCATTGTTCTGTCTCCAGTGGAACTTGTTACTGGAAACAGTCTGTTGCTGGATTCGGGCGCAAAATGCCCCGAAATGGGGCATTTATGTGAAATTTGAAACAGTCGCCGCCAAAGACGGTTATTGTTGCGACAGCCCCGCCTCGGCCTCGATCTGGGCGCGGGATTTGCGGGCGCGTTCGGTGGCCGATTTCAACTGACCACAGGCGGCCATGATATCTTCGCCGCGCGGGGTGCGGATCGGGCTGGCATATCCGGCCTTGTAAATGATGTCGGCGAATTTTTCGATCCGCGCCCAGTCCGACCGCTGATAGGGGCTGCCGGGCCATTCGTTGAACGGGATCAGGTTGATCTTGGCCGGAATGCCCTGAATCAGTTTCACCAGACGGCGGGCATCGTCGTCGCTGTCATTCACGTCTTTCAGCATCACATATTCAAACGTGATCCGTTCGCTGTTGGACAGTTTCGGATAGGCCCGCAGTGCGTCCAGCAGTTCCTTGATATTCCAGCGTTTGTTGATCGGCACCAGTTTATCGCGCACCTCGTCCGTGGTGGCGTGGAACGATACCGCCAGCATACAGCCGATTTCTTCGGCGCATTTGGCGATTTCCGGCACAACGCCGCTGGTGGACAGGGTGATGCGGCGGCGCGACAGGGAAATGCCTTCGCCATCCATAGCGATTTTCATCGCATTGCGCACGTTGTCGAAATTATACAGCGGTTCGCCCATGCCCATCAGCACCACGTTGGACAGCAGGCGCGGACCTGCGTCGCCCGTTCCCACGCCCGGTTCGGGCCATTCGTCCAGATCGTCGCGGGCCATCATGATCTGCCCCACGATTTCCCCGGCGGTCAGGTTGCGCACCAGCTTTTGCGTGCCGGTATGGCAGAACGAACAGGTCAGGGTGCAACCCACCTGTGAACTGACACACAGCGTTCCGCGATCGGTTTCGGGGATATACACGACCTCAACCTCGTGCCCCCCTGCAATCCGCACCAGGTATTTCCGTGTCCCGTCCGCCGATACCTGCTTTGAAACCATTTCCGGGATGTCGACCACGAAATGTTCGGCCAGTTGCGCCCGATAGGTTTTTGCCAGATTAGTCATCGCGTCGAAATCGCGCACGCCCCACTGGTAAATCCATTGCCAGACCTGATTGACCCGCATCTTCACCTGCTTTTCAGGTGTTCCCATGTCCAGCAACGCCTGCCGCAACTGGTCGCGCGTCAACCCCACAAGATTCACTGGCCCTTCGGGCAGCTTGCGGGGAATGGTCATTACGTCTTGGGTAATCGGGGTCGAGGCCGACATCGCACATGTCCTTTTTCGGGATGAACAGGCCACATATAGGATTCTTCGGCGAAAGCCAAAAGATAAGTTGCAAATGCAAAAACGGCCCCACAGCGGGGGCCGCATCTACACCGAACCGAAATCGGATCAGTTACAGCGCTTTTCCGCCTCTTCCACAGCCGCGGTGAAACCCAGCAGGCTGAAGGTGTCCTTGGTCTGCGTTCCGCGTGCCGAACGGGCGGTCAAAACCGCCTTGGTGCCACGTTTCAGGGATGCGATGATTTTGGCATCATCCCCGGCCGAGGCGGGCCAGGCCCATTCCCCTTCGCTGAACAGTTCAAACACGTCGCCATCCACATCCAGCGTGACCGGCACGCTGGGCGCGAAGGGATAGCCGCCGGTAAAGGTCAGTTGCCCCTTTACCCCGGCTGCCGGGCGATAGAATGCCATCAGCAAAATATCCCCCCGGCGCACGGCGACCACGCGCCCGTCCTTGGTGTTCACGGTTTCCTTGGGCGACGATACCGCCCAGCATTCCTTGGGGTCTTTGTCTTCAAAAACGCTCCAGTCGGTTTTCGCGGCCACTTGGTTATCGCTCGACTCTTGCGCCCAAACACCTGTTGCCGCCAGTGCCATTACAGCCCCGGCCAATGCGCCAACAAAAGGTGATCCCATTCTTCCAGCCTCCAAGCTGTGAATTGCCTCAATATGCTGTCCGACGCGCCGCTTTCTGTTATGGACATTCTTGGCTGACGCGTCATTTTCGTCTCGACAATGCAATATTAGCCCGAAATTCGCCATCGACGAAAGAGCCATTGGCGGAATTTCGCACAGAGTTGAACTCGAAAGTAGAAGGAAACGATCATGGTGCAGCCTGTTCCCCTTGCTGAAATCTGGCGTGGTCCGTTTTTGGAAAGCGTCCATTTGGGTCATGCGGTCATCGTGGACGGCACCGGCCAGATCGTTGAAGCATGGGGCGATCCCAGTGTGACTGTGCTGCCGCGCAGCTCATCCAAAATGCTTCAGGCTTTGCCGTTGATCGAAAGTGGTGCCGCTGATGCCTTTGGGTTGGGGCAGGAACAACTGGCGCTGGCCTGTGCGTCGCATAATGGGGCGGCCATCCATACGGATCGGGTTCGGGCGTGGCTGGATCATATCGGCATGACGGACGATGATTTCCGCTGTGGCCCGCAGGAACCCGGTGACAAGGAAGCCCGCGATGCGCTGATCTGCGCCCATGATGCGCCTTGCCAGTATCACAACAACTGTTCGGGCAAACATTCGGGGTTTCTGACCTTGAACAAACATATCGGCGGTGATCCCGAATATGTGCAAACCGACCACCCCATTCAAAGGGCCGTCTTGGACGGGTTCGAGGATTTGACACAGGAAGCCAGCCCCGGTTTTGGGATTGATGGCTGTTCTGCCCCGAATTTTGCCACCTCGCTGCTGGGTATGGCCCGCGCGATGGCCTTTTATGCCAATGCCAAAGAGGGGCAGGGCGTTCGTGCCAGTGCCGCCGCCCGCCTGCGGGATGCAATGGTGGCCTATCCCGAATTGGTCGCCGGTGAAGGCCGCGCTTGTACTGAACTGATGCGGGCGATGGACGGACGTGTTGCCCTGAAAACCGGGGCCGAGGCATTCTTTATCGCCATTATCCCTGAAAAAGGCTGGGGTATTGCGCTAAAAGTGGCGGACGGTACGACGCGCGGCGCGGAATGCGCGATTGCGGCGCTGCTGGTCAGGCATGGCCTGCTGGATGCGGAACACCCGGCAACCCGTAAACGGATGAATGCGGTCATCCGTAACTGGCGTGGCATCGAAACCGGCATGATCCGCCCCGCCGAACAGATTTTGCCCCGCGCCAACGGTTGACAGCACAGGTTGCCCGCCGCATCACCGCGGCAGGCAACCAACGAACGGGCGCAGGATGAAGCTGACGCAACGCATCGCAGATTGGGAACGACGGTTCCGCACCTCTTTTGGGGATCGTATTGATACGCCCGGTCAGCGGTTGCTGTCCTCGGTGCATTTTGAATTGTTCGACCACGCGCTGTTGCGCCATTTGTGGACCAATCAGGCGCAAATCGCGCCGGGGGTGTTCCGGTCCAACCAACCGGGACCGGCCCGTGTGGCCCGCTATGCCCGTGATGGAATCAAAACCATTGTTACTCTGCGCGGCACCGCTCAACGCGCCCATTACCTGTTCGAGGAAGAAGCCTGCAAACGCCACGGAATCACCCTGATCCCTGTCAGTCTGCACGCCAAAAAACCATGTGAGCGGGATGAAATGCTGCGTCTGATCGCGCTGTTTCCCACGTTGGAACGCCCGTTTCTGATGCATTGCAAATCCGGGGCGGATCGGGCTGGTCTGGCCTCGGTCCTGTATCTGATGACGCAAATGGGGCAGCCGCTGGAACAGGCCCGCAAACAATTGGGTTTGCGGCATCTGCATGTCAAATCGTCCAAGGCCGGGGTGCTGGATCACATGCTGGATATGTATGCCGCCCGCAACGCCCAAAGCCCGATCAGCATCACGGACTGGATCGCTACCGAATACGATGCCGATGTTTTGGCGCGTGAATTTGCGGCTTTGCGCGGGACTTCCTGACACGAAAAATTCGCGCTGTCGTCATCTCATTGTTGCCTGCCGGGTGCAGGTCTGCCGCGTCTTTATCTGGCAACGGCTGACCCGGAAATGTCCCTTGATCGTCTGAGTTTCCTGATCGCGAAACTGCGCCGGAACGAAGCCATGCTGGCCGCGTTTTCCGCGCCGCTGGCCCGGTTGAACGATGATATACGCGGGAAAAACGTGGCGCTGGTTGGCAATGCCCGGTCCCTGTCGCTGGCGGATCACGGTGCCGAGATTGAAAGCGCCGATCTGATCGTGCGGCTGAACCGGGCGCCGATGCTTGCGCCGTTTACACATGGCACGCGTACCGATTGGCTGGCCATGTCGATCCGCCCCGATGCGGCCACGCTGGCGCGAACGGCCCCGTCGCGGTTGTTATGGATGACCCCGAAACGCAAAAATCTGTCCTATGCGCTGGCCCGTGATTCCCGGTTTTTTCTGACCCCACCGGAATTGTCCGGGGGGCTGTCCGCTACGTTGGGCGCACGGCCTTCGACCGGGATCATGGTCATGGCGTTGCTGGCTGCGATGCCCCATGCCAGCCTGTTGCTTTATGGGTTCGATTTCTTCGCCAGCCGCTCGTTATCCGGGGGGCGGCAGGCAGGGCAGGTGCCGCATGATTTTGCCGCTGAATCCGCATGGACCCATAGCCTGTGCCTGATGGACCCACGCATTCGGCTGATCCGCCCGGATGGGTCGCGGCCCTATCAGATTGCGCAGCAGCCTGACATTGACCGCGCCGACGGCTTTCCGTCACAGGTGGACGAAGCGTGCCCTACAGATGTTGGGCAAAGGCGCTTAGCACCCGCTGATATACTTCGCGTTTGAACGGCACGATATTGTCCACCAGATCCGCAGGGGGCAGCCAGCGCCATTCGGAAAATTCGGGGTGATCGGTTTGGATATTCACATCCGCATCCGTGCCGGTGAACCGCAGCAGGAACCATTTTTGTTCCTGCCCGCGATAGCGGCCTTTCCAGATGCGCGGCACCAGATCGTGCGGCAGATCATAGGGCAGCCAATCCGCCGTTTCCGCCGCCACTGTCACCAGATGGGCGGGAACGCCGGTTTCCTCTTCCAGCTCGCGCAGGGCGGCATCTTGTGGGGTTTCGCCCTTGTCGATCCCGCCTTGGGGCATTTGCCACGCTGGGCCGGGATTATCCAAACGCTGGCCCACAAAGACATGCCCATCGGCGTTCATCAACATGACGCCCACGTTGCGGCGATAGGGAAGTTTCGCGATTTCCTCGGGTGTCATTGGTATTGCCCTTGTTCCGTTCTGCGCGACATTAGGATGTGGGCCGGGCAAGGTCCACATCCCAATGCGTTCCGTGGTTACTTACGCCCCATCATGTAAAATTCGTCGTTCGGCCGCATCGAGGTGAAATTCGCCATGCGATTGGACAGGCCGAAAAAGGCGGTAACACCCGCGATATCCCAGATGTCTTCGTCGTTGAAACCGTGGCTGCGCAGGATTTCAAAATCAGCGTCACAGATGGATTTGGCATCCTGCGAAACCTTCAGGGCGAAATCCAGCATGGCCATTTGCCGGGGGGTAATATCCGCCTTGCGATAGTTGGCGGCCACCTGATCTGCGATGGTGGAATGCTTGGCGCGGATGCGCAGGATCGCGCCATGCGCCACGACGCAATACTGACAGTTGTTGTCCGATGACGTCACAACCACGATCATTTCGCGGTCCGCCTTGGTCAGGCCGCTGTCCTTTTCCATCAGCGCATCGTGATAGGCGATGAAGGCGCGCAATTCTTCGGGGCGGTGGGCCAGTGTCAGAAAGACGTTGGGGATGAACCCGGCCTTTTCCTGCACGCCCAGCATCATTTGCTTCAGATCGTCAGGCAGGTCATTCACGTCCGGCACAGGGTAGCGGCTGATGGGGTGAGCGGTCATGGTCTTCTCCTCCGGGGTGGGTTTTGTTTACCCGATTCAAATGTCTGACATTTAGATTGCCCCGAGAAGCCGCCTTGTGCAAGCGCAAGAATGCCGCATTTTGGGACCGCAAAGCAAAGGGGCCGCAGCGGTTTCCCGCCTGCGGCCCCCGATTGTTATTTGGGATAATCCCCGTGTTATTTCTGTGTGACGGCAGACAGGCCTTTTAGCAGGTCCAGCGCATAAGCCAGTTGGAAATCTTCCTCGCGCAGCTTTGCGGCTGCTTCAGCCTTGGCGCGGTCTTCCTCGATTTGCTTGATTTCGTCCTCGGTTAGGCTGTCGTTGGCCAGCGTTCCGCGCAGGTCCGCCTCGGACCGGGTGCGGCGTGCCGATGACTTGGCCTCGTCCTCCTCGGTGGTGGGGGTGCGGCGTGGTTGTTCCACCACGATGTCAGGCGATACGCCCAGATTTTGAATCGACCGTCCCGATGGCGTGTAATAGCGCGCAGTGGTCAGGCGCATCGCCCCGTCGCCCCGCAATGGCATCACCGTTTGAACAGATCCTTTGCCAAAGCTTTTGGTGCCAACCACGATGGCGCGATGGTGATCCTTCAACGCCCCCGACACGATTTCAGAAGCCGAGGCCGAGCCGCCATTGATCAGAACGACCATAGGCTTGCCTTCGATCAGATCGCCGGGGGTCGCATTGAACCGTTCGCCATCGTCCGGGTTGCGCCCACGGGTCGAAACGATCTCGCCCGAGTCCAGGAACGCGTCTGATACCCGGATCGCCTGCGTCAGCAGACCGCCGGGGTTGTTGCGCAGATCCACGACGATACCGTTGATCTTGTCCAGACCGCCAGCATCCTCGATTGCCTTTTTCAGGCCGTCTTCGACATTGGCATAGGTTTGGTCGTTAAAGGTGGTGATCCGAACCACGACAGAGTCACCCTCGCGGCGGGTCCGCGCGGCGGTCAGCTTGATCGTGTCACGAATGATCGACACATCGAACGGCTCGCTCTCGCCTTCGCGGACGATGGTGATGATGATTTCGCTACCCACCGGGCCGCGCATCATATCCACCGCCTGATCCAGCGTCAGGCCCAGCAGGCTTTCGCCGTTCACATGGGTGATGAAATCGCCCGCTTCCACGCCAGCGGCCTGCGCCGGGGTGCCGTCCATCGGGGACACAACCTTGACGAAACCTTCTTCTTGCGTGACTTCGATTCCCAGACCGCCAAATTCGCCCCGCGTTTGCATCCGCATGTCTGCGGCATCCTGCGGCGGCAAATAGCTGCTATGCGGGTCCAGCGAGGTCAGCATTCCGTTGATTGCGGCCTCGATCAGTTTTTTGTCGTCCACGTCCTCGACATATTGGGCGCGGATCCGTTCGAAGATATCGCCAAACAGATCAAGCTGCTCATAGACGTTGCTCTTCTGTGTGCTTTCCTGCGCCAGCAGCGGCCCGGCCACCTGCGTTGTCACCAACACACCCGCCAGTGTCCCGCTGATCGCAGCCATGACGAATTTCTTCATGGATCACTCTTCCTTTTTCATTTTGAACCACACCGCCGGGTCTACGGTGGCGTTGTCCTGTCTGACCTCTATGTAAAGCGTTTCCGAGGCCTGAGTTCCAGCCCCATCACCCGCCTGTGACAGAATTGTTCCCGGTCCGGCATCTGCGCCGCCCATCAACCCCACCGGGCTGCCCGATGGCAGGACCTCTCCGGCGTGGCCATATACCGTGTCTAATCCAGCCAACACGAACAATAACCCGGCCTGCGGTTCAAGGATCATCACGTTGCCGTAATCCAGCAGCGGCCCAAGATAGCGGATCGTTGCGGCGGTGGGTGTCGTCACCAATGCACGGGGTCGGGTCGCCAGCACGACGCCGGGCCGCGCAATGCCCGCCGCATCGCTTTCATCCGCCCGCAACAGAACACGCCCCTGCACCGGCAATGGCAATTCGCCCTTGCGGTGGGAAATATCGGGCAGGCTGCCTGCGGCTTCGTCCTCGGTGATGTCGTACAACCCGCTGGCGAACCCTTCCAGTGTCTCGGTCGAGGAAATCAGGATCGCGGTTTTCACCGGGTCTTCGGTGAATCGTTTCGGCAGGTTCGTGCGGTCGGCCAATGCCTGACTTAGGTCGGCGCGCGCTTTTTGCACCCCGTCCAGCCCCCGGCGCAGCGTGTCGGCGGCGCTTTCCTGAAGCGTGCGCAGGGTTTTCACCTCTTCCAGCTTTACCCGCAATTCGGCGGCTTTGGTGTTCAGCGCCGGGGTGACGTCCGCCAGCAGCATTCCGGCCCGTGCCGTGCCTGTCGGGCCATCCGGGTGCAGCATTGCCACCGGGGCAGGCGCCGCGCCGATGCTTTGCAAGACGCCCAGCAGGCGGGCCACTTCGGCTTCGCGCGAGTGTAAATCCTGCGTCAGTCGTGCCTCGCGCAGGGCGACGCGGCGCAATCCGTCGCGCATGGCCTCCAGCCCATCCTCATAGGCCTTTAGCGTAATGGTCAGCGCCTTCACCCGGTCTCGGGCGCTGTCCGCCTTGGACAGATCAACCGCCGCCGCCTCTAACGCTTTGGCCGCTGCCCGCGCCGCCTGCGCAGGGTCAACGGGCTGCGCCGCCAGCATCAGCGGCCACAGGCACAACGCCAAAGATGCAGCCAGCCCCCTGATCATTCCAGCAGGCTTTGCCCGGTCATTTCGTCGGGTTGCGGCAGGTTCATCAGTTGCAACAGGGTCGGGGCCAGATCGGCCAACCGCCCGCCGCTGCGAAGCTGCGCCCCCACAGGGCCACCCACCAGAATAACCGGCACCGGGTTTGTGGTGTGCGCCGTGTGTGGTCCGCCCGTTACCGGGTCCACCATAGTTTCGCAATTGCCGTGGTCTGCGGTGACGATCATCGCCCCGCCCACCCTCTCCAGCGCGGCGACAACCCGCGTCAAACCCTGATCCACTGCTTCGCACGCTTTCATCGCCGCTTTCAGATCGCCAGTATGGCCTACCATGTCCGGGTTGGCATAGTTGGTCACGATCAGGTCATATCCGTCCTCGATCGCCTTCACAAAGGCGTCTGTCACCTCGCCCGCGCTCATTTCCGGTTGCAGGTCATAGGTCGCCACCTTGGGCGACGCCGCCATATAGCGATCTTCGCCCACTTCGGGGTCTTCCTTGCCGCCATTCAGGAAAAAGGTGACGTGCGGGTATTTTTCGGTTTCGGCCAGATGGAACTGGGTCTTACCCTGCTTGGCCACCCATTCGCCCAGCGTGTTGCGAATGTCGCGGGGCGGGAACACCGTTTTCATATAGGCGTTATGCCCTTCGGAATATTCTACCATCCCCAGCAAGGCTGCCCATTCAGGCCGAACCCCGGTGTCAAACGCGTCAAACCCCGGCTCGCCAATCGCCCGCAGAATTTCACGCGCCCGGTCCGCCCGGAAATTCAGGCAGAAAAATCCATCGCCATTCCGCGCCCCGGCATAATCGCCAATCACCGTGGCGCTGATAAATTCGTCGGTTTCTTCGCGCTGATAGGCGCTGTCCACTGCCTTGTGCGCACTGATGGCCTTGTTTCCCTTGGCATGGATCATCGCGTCATAGGCCTCGCGGACACGTTCCCAACGGTTGTCCCGGTCCATCGCGTAATATCGCCCGGTGACGGTGCCAACGGTTGCACCTTCGGGCAATGCCTCGGTCAGTTCGCGGACATAGGTAAAGGCCGATTTCGGTGCCACATCCCGTCCATCGGTGATGGCGTGCAACACCACCGGCACGCCTGCGGCTGCAATCGCCCGGATTGCAGCAATGATATGGGTCAGATGCCCATGCACCCCGCCATCCGATACCAAACCCATCAGATGCGCCGTGCCACCCGTGGCTTTCAGGCGGTCGATGAATGCCAAAAGCGCGGCATTTTGCTGAAAAGTGCCTTCTTCGATGGCCAAATCAATCTGGCCCAGATCCATCGCCACCACCCGGCCTGCGCCGATATTGGTGTGACCCACTTCGGAATTGCCCATCTGCCCGGTGGGCAGGCCCACATCGCGCCCATGCGTGATCAGCGTATTATTGGGACAGTCCGACATCAGCCGGTCAAAGGTGGGGGTCGCCGCCAGATAGGGCGCGTTGGCTTTGGTGTCGGCGCTCAGGCCCCAGCCATCCAGAATGCACAGAACAACAGGTTTTGGCGTGGTCATGTCTCAAATGCTCCTGAAATTTGAGCTGCTTCTAACGGCTTCGTTCAGCGGGGTGAACCACCCAAACCGCCACAGGGCATTTTTCCGGCCAAAAGGCAGGGCTTAAACCCGGTGATACGGCGATCCCGCCAGAATTGAGGCGGCACGGTACAATTGTTCGGTCAGCATCGCACGCGCCAACATATGCGGCCAGACCATCTGACCGAAGGACAGCGCGAAATCTGCTTGCGCCCGTAATGCGGGATCAATCCCATCGGCCCCACCGATGACAAAGGCCAGATCGCCCCGCCCGGCATCGCGCCAGCCCGCGATTTTGTCCGCGAACTGTGGCGAAGTCATAACAGAGCCGCGTTCGTCCATGACGCAAACAACCGCCCCCTTGGGCAGGGCGCGGTCCAGCAAGGCGGCCTCGGCGCTCATGCCGCCGCCTTTCTTGTCCTCAACCTCGTGCAGGGAAAGCGGCCCAAGGCCCAGTGCGCGGCCCGTTCGGTCGAACCGCGTCACATAATCGTCAATCAGTGCCTTTTCAGGGCCAGCACGCAACCGGCCCACGGCGCAGATATGAACGCGCATCAGACGCTGGCGGGCGTGGCCCCCGCAGGCAGCCACATCTTTTCAATCTGATAGAATTCGCGCACTTCGGGGCGGAATACATGAACGATCACGTCGCCGGTGTCGATCAATACCCAATCGCCGGTTTCCTTGCCTTCGACACGGGACTGACGACCGCAATCCTGTTTCAGGCGCTCGACCAGCTTTTCCGAGATTGCCGCCACTTGCCGGGACGACCGCCCCGAGCAGACCACCATGAAGTCGCCAATGGACGATTTCCCGCGCAGGTCTATCTGCACGATGTCTTCGGCCTTGTCGTCATTAAGGGATGCAAGAATACGCGCCAGAAGCTCTTCGCTGGTGACGTCTTTGGGGGTTGCGGTCATCACAGCCCCCGTTTCCGCGGCATCCGCCGCGCTGGAAGGTAAAGACAGGACATTGTCCTCCTAAGGTTCTTGCGCCGCCAATGTCCCGGCGCTGGACGTGTTCAGGCTAGCACCGCATATGTAAAATCTCAACGCATGGTTCAAGTGCCTATCCGTCGTCCTGTGGCATGGTGCGTCTTGCGGTGAGCGTGATGCCTTGCGCTTTGCCGTTGGTTGCGCGGATTGCAGGGCAGGGGGCTTTGCCCCCTCGGGCTGCGCCCTCACCCCCGAGTATTTCAGATCAGAAAGAAGAGAATTGGTTTCTTTCTGATGGTCAGTACTCTGGGGTTTGGGGCAACGCCCCAAGACACGAGGAAGCGGCCAAAGGCCGGTGACGAGGTATCCTGTGCGCCGCGAGGCGCTCAATCGGTTTGGGTTTTTAGTTCCGAGCCGGGCAGCATTTTGACTTCGCGTTGCGGGAACGGAATCGAGATGTCGTTTTCCCGGAACGCATCCCATAGGGCCAGATAGACGTTGCCGCGAATATTGGTCAGACCTGCGGTTGGGTCTTGAATCCAAAACCGCAAGATATAGTCAACGCTACTGTCACCAAACCCCACGATATGGCAGACGGGCGGTTTGAAGCTAAGCACCCTTTCGACGTTTTTCGCGGCGTCGATTGCGATGGCGCGGACCTTATGGGGATCGTCGTGATAGGCGGTGCCGAAATAGATATCCAGCCGCACGAAATCGTTGGAATGGGACCAGTTGACCACCTGCCCGGTGATCAGGTCTTCGTTCGGGATCAGGTATTCCTTGCCGTCCCGTGTGACCACGCTGACATAACGGGCACCCAGCGAATTGATCCAGCCGAACGTATCGCCCAAGCTGATCACATCCCCCGGTTTGATGGATTTATCCAGCAGGATGATGATGCCCGAAACCAGATTAGACACCACCTTTTGCAGGCCAAAACCCAGCCCCACGCCGATGGCCCCGGATAATACCGCCAGCCCCGTCAGATCCACGCCTACCGTGCGCAGCCCGATAAAGAAGGCCGCGCCGTATAGCATCACCTGAAGGAACTTGATCGCCAGAACTTGCATCGATGGGCTGATGTCCTGATTCTTCCGAATCGTGGATGACGCCGACCCTGACAGGAAACGCGCCCCTGTCATCAGGACGGCAACCCATGCCACCGCCTGCACCGTCAGCCACAGCGAAATCCGCGTGTCCCCGATATGCAGTGCGAAGCTGTCCAGCAGCGCCTGCGTATCGCCGGTCAGGTTCAGGATCGACAGTGTGACCCAAATCCACCCGGCATAGCGCACGGTTTGCCGCAGCGCGGTGTTCGTGATCAAACGGGTGACAATTGCGATCACCAGCCACGCAAACGCTAACTGGCCGATGATTCCCAGCAGATAGGACCGCGATGGCCATGTCATTTCGCGCATGATCCAGATTGTTGGCCAGATCAGGGCCACAAACAGGATCAGCCGCATCCGGCGGTGGATCAGGACCAGAAACCGCATCCGCCACATGGGCCAGCCTTCGCGGTGGCGCATCCAGTCCTGAAACCGTGGCGCCAGCAGATACGCGGCCAGATGGGCAATCCCCCAAAGCCCCAATGCGATCAGTAACTGATAGGCGTTCCATTTCCGCAGCGCCTGATTCAGTAAATCCTGTCCTTCGTTCAGCAGGGTTTGCAGCAGGGCGGGCAGGGTCGATGGGTCCAATGGTGTCTCCTCTTTCGTTCAGCTTGGCATGACGGGCTGTGTGGGGGCAAGCGGCGGTGGGGGTTTCACGCCCTCTTGATAGAATCCCAACGAAAGAGTATCTGGCTAAGTATGACACGGATTTTCGACATGGATGATCGCGCGCGGCTGCCTTGGCGGTTCTACGGCGCATCGCACACCGTACTGGCCCGCCTATAAGGCGCGCCCATCCCTGTCACACCCTGAATCTACCTTAATGCAGACAATCCACGGGAGAGGACCATGACCGCCCCGAAGACACTCTATGATAAAATCTGGGACGCACACGTTGCCCACGAATCCGAAGACGGCACCTGCCTTCTGTATATCGACCGCCATCTGGTTCACGAAGTGACCAGCCCGCAGGCCTTTGAGGGGCTGCGCATGGCGGGCCGCAAGGTGCATTCGCCGGAAAAAACCATCGCCGTGCCGGACCATAACGTGCCGACCACCGCAGGCCGTGAAGACCCCAGCCAGATGACCGAGGAATCCCGCATTCAGGTCGAGGCGCTGGATAAGAACGCCCGCGAATTCGGCGTGCATTATTACCCGGTGTCCGATGTGCGTCAGGGCATCGTTCACATCGTTGGCCCCGAACAGGGCTGGACCCTGCCGGGCATGACCGTTGTTTGTGGTGACAGCCATACAGCAACCCACGGCGCATTCGGTGCGCTGGCCCACGGTATCGGCACGTCCGAAGTGGAACACGTTCTGGCGACCCAAACGCTGATCCAGAAGAAATCCAAGAACATGAAGGTGGAAATCACCGGCAAGCTGAAGCCGGGCGTGACTGCCAAGGACATCACGCTGGCCGTGATCGGTGAAACCGGCACGGGTGGCGGCACCGGCTATGTCATCGAATATTGCGGCGAAGCGATCCGCGATCTGTCGATGGAAGGCCGCATGACCGTTTGTAACATGGCCATCGAAGGCGGCGCCCGCGCTGGCCTGATTGCACCGGACGAAACCACCTTTGAATATATCAAGGGCCGCCCCCACGCGCCGAAAGCCGGTCAATGGGAACAGGCGATGGAGTGGTGGAAAACCCTGTTCACCGACGAAGGCGCGCATTTCGATAAGGTCGTGACCCTGAAGGGTGAAGAAATCGAACCTGTTGTGACCTGGGGCACCTCGCCCGAGGACGTGCTGCCGATTTCGGGCGTCGTTCCGGCACCGGAATCGTTCAAGGGCGGCAAGGTCGAAGCCGCCAAGCGCGCGATCGAATACATGGGTCTGACCGCAGGTCAGAAACTGACAGACATCCAGATTGACACCGTGTTCATCGGGTCTTGCACCAATGGCCGGATTGAGGATCTTCGCGCTGCTGCCGAAATCCTGAAAGGCAAGAAGATCAAGGACGGTATGCGTGCAATGGTCGTGCCGGGGTCCGGTCTGGTCCGTGCGCAGGCCGAAGAAGAAGGCTTGGCCGATATCTTCAAAGAGGCTGGGTTTGAATGGCGCATGGCGGGCTGTTCGATGTGTCTGGCGATGAACCCCGACCAGTTGTCCGAGGGGGAGCGTTGCGCTTCGACCTCGAACCGCAACTTCGAAGGGCGTCAGGGCTACAAGGGGCGGACCCATTTGGTTAGCCCCGCAATGGCCGCCGCTGCCGCGATCACGGGTCATCTGACCGACGTGCGTGATCTGATGTGATCGGGACGGGTGGGCGTTTTGCCCACCCTATGCCCGTTCTGATGAACGAAAGGTAAAAGATCGTTATTAACGCTTGTCTGGCGCAAAGCTGTGTTTGTACCACATTCAGATACGGTGCTTTGTCCGCCGAAGGCCCCGAAAGCTACAAGTGTTGTGCGATAGGAGAGACTAAAATGGAAAAGTTTACCAAGTTTACCGGCATCGCTGCGCCCATGCCTTTGGTGAATATCGACACCGATATGATCATCCCCAAGGGGTTTTTGAAAACCATCAAGCGGACGGGTCTGGGCGTTCACGCCTTTGACGAGATGCGCTATAACACCGATGGCAGCGAAAACCCCGATTTCGTGCTGAATAAACCGGCGTATCGCAAGTCGGAAATTCTGGTTGCTGGGGATAACTTCGGTTGCGGGTCGTCCCGTGAACATGCCCCTTGGGCGCTGGCTGATTTCGGCATCAAGGTCGTGATCTCGACCTCTTTCGCGGACATCTTCTTTAACAACTGTTTTAAGAACGGGATGTTGCCGATTGTGCTGCCGCAAGAACAGGTCGACCTGTTGATGAAGGACGCGGAAAAGGGTGAAAACGCCCGTGTGACCGTTGATCTGGACGCGCAGGAAATCACCGCTTCGGATGGTGAGGTGATCAAGTTTGACGTCGACGCGTTCAAGAAACATTGCCTTCTGAACGGTCTGGATGACATCGGCCTGACGATGGAAAAAGCGGCGTCGATTGCGACCTTTGAAAATCGTATGGCGGCAGAACGTCCCTGGGTCTGATCCGGGCCTGATCCGGGTTTGTCCATTGCTATGGCAGGGGCCGCCTTTTGGGCGGCCTTTTGCGTTTTTAGGGTTGGAAAACAGCGCTAACCCTTTGTCGGCGTTGCTGAAACTGATGAATTAGCAAAAGCGGCTCTGGTATAGGGGGTATGGCAGATCGCAATATCTTGCGGTGTGTCGAAAACCTTGTGGCGGCGCTTCGCGGGCTTGATGCAAACTCGCACCACATTTGCCACGTTTTAGCCTCAATCGTTGGTTTTTACTGCTCTATCGCTTGTCTCAGGATTCGAAAGAAGGCAACATTTGGGCAATATTGAGGCATACCGCCATAAAGAGCGGGATCAAGTTGGACACAGGGCGCGGCATCGTATCGCGACCGGCCAGTTTGAAGGGATCGAGACAGTGATCGAACGATTTGTAGGCGCGGTGTTTCGCGCGTTCCTTGTGGCTGTTCTGGTGGCTTTGCCATCGGTGTTCCTGCCCGGAACGCTGTCGGATTCGTTGGCGCTGCTGATGATCCTGACATCGGCGGCTGCGATCCTTACCTTCTTGGAATACAACAGCGAATTCCCATCGATGGTTGAGTTCCGCTATGCGCCGCCATTTAATCGGCTGCGGTTCGGGGCTGTGTTTTTGTTGGTTATGGTCCTGACGATCATCGCCCGTGGCAAGATTCATCCGACAGAGCTGAGCCAAGGTCTGACTGCAATCGGGCGACTGTTGGGGAATACGATTGATTTCCCGTATTCGCCGGTTCGTCTGATTGTGCTGATGATGCCGGTCAATGCCCCCAAGGAACTGATTTCAGACGTGCGCAGTGCCGCTGGATTGGCCTATTTTGTGTCTTTGGTGATGATGTTCATCTTTATCTTGTATGTGCGTTTTCTGGGATGGCCTGCCCGGAACGGGGCGTTCAATGTCTGGATCAATTTGCCAGTGTTCGATCCGACAAGGGGGGATGTGCTGTCGCGCCTGTATCGGGACGCACGCGTTAACATTGCATTAGGGTTTTTGCTGCCATTCTTGATCCCGGCCATTGTCAAACTGGCATCGACGCTGGTTGATCCGATTTCATTGGCCCATTCGCAAACGCTGATTTGGACAATGACAGCATGGGCCTTGGTTCCCGCCTCTATGATCATGCGCGGCATCGCCATTGGGCGTGTGGCGGACATGATCGAAGAAAAACGCCGCCGCGCCTATGCCGAGGCAGAGGAACAGGGCTTGCAGGCTACCTGATTGTCCTTGTGTTCGCGGCCCTACCTGTTTGGGCGGGGTCGATCCGGGTGGCGACATACAATACTGAATTATCGCGTGATGGTCCCGGTTTGTTGCTGCGTGACATCCGGCGGGGCGATTCGCAGGCGTTGGCCGTGGCGCAAGTGATTGCCGCAGCGCATCCCGATATTCTGCTGCTGCAAAACATTGATTACGACAGACGGCTTGCCACGGCCAAAGCGCTGAGCGCCCTGATTGCGGATGCCGGGCATGTCTTTCCGCATATGCTTGCCTTTGCGCCGAATGCCGGGTTGCCCACCGGGTATGATTTGAATGCCGACGGACGCCGTTGGGGACCAGCCGATGCGCAGGGTTTTGGCCGTTTTGCCGGGCAAGGGGGGATGCTTTTGCTGTCCCGCTACCCGTTCGAGGAAACAGAGGATTATTCGCCGCTTTTATGGCGGGATATGGCGTGGACGGACCCGGCTGCGATCACACAGGCATGGGGTGATGTGGCAGGGCTGCGTCTGGCCGCTGTCGGGGCGTGGCGGGTGCGGGTTCGCACGGGAGCAGGGCCGTTGACCGTACTGGCGTTTCACGCCGCGCCGCCGGTTTTTGACGGGCCGGAAGATCGGAATGGTCTGCGCAATCAGGATCAGTTGCTATTCTGGGCGCATAAGATCGCCCAAATGGCGGGTCCGCTGGTTCTGTTGGGGGATGCGAACAACGACCCCGCCAAGGGCGACGGGCGCAAGGCTGCGATTCGTGCCTTGTTGACCCACCCGCGTCTGACAGACCCGCTGCCGGACCGGCCCACGGTGGATTGGCAAGATTTGGGACTGGGGTGGATGCGGGTGGATTATGCGCTGCCATCGCGTGATTTGGCTGTGACCGGGGCGGGGGTGGCCGATACGCCCCGCGCCGAACAGGCCAGCCGTCACCGGCTGGTCTGGGTTGATCTTATGTTAGGTGCAAATGCGCAACCGCCGCCGCCAATGCCTGCTTTGGTGGGGTTGGGTGAAAGTCGGGCAACAGTTCATTGAAACGTGTGCCGGTCAGGCTGTGCGGGGTGTTCCATAGGTATCGCATCTCGAACAGGGGCGGAATTAGTCGCATGAAGGGCCGCAGAAAATGCAGGGGCAACCACGCCATTTTGCGGATTTTCACCGGGCGTTGCAGCGTTTCGGTCAACAGCGTGGTTATTTGCCGCCCGGACAACGTATAGCCGGGGAATGGAATGTCCTCGTACCGGCGAAGCTGATCCCGCTGTTCTGACAGCGCAACAGCGGCGCGGGCCAGATCTGGCAGAAAAGCCCAAGCATGATCCAGATCGGGATTGCCGGGATAGGTCAGCGCCCCTTTGGGCAGGGTTTTTGCCATCATCATGTCGAACCAGTTGCCTGACGGGGTGGTATCCAGATAATCCCCAGCCCGCAGAAGGATGGTTTTCACTCCGGCCTTGCGATAGGCGGCTTCCATCCTGCGGCGGATCATGCCCAGCGGGTTATGCGCCTGATGTGGGGTATCTGCGCCCCACGGTGCGGGGGTATCCGCCCCAAAGACATAAACATTACCGGGCAGGATTACCGTGGCATCAGCAGTCAGCGCGGCCTGAATGATCTGATCGTGTAGCTTGGGAACCTGATCGGCCCAGTCGGGATATGCCGGGTTCCACCCGGCCACGATCACATCTGCGTCTTGTGCTTTTTGCATCAAATTGTCCCGCGCTCGATCAAACCGACGCACCTGCCAGCCAGAGGCCGCGAAAGCATCGGCACAGTTGCGCCCGAACCGGCCTGATGCCCCAAGAATCAAAACTGTTTTCGGCATAACCACCTCCTTCACCTGTGTTGTGAGGTACAAGCTATGACTGACTGATATGAATGGATATTGCCTAAAAATAAGTATTATGTATTCATTTTTGAATGGATAAGTCTTTTGCTTCTGACTGGGCATTGATACAGGCATTTCTGGCTGTGGCTGATTGTGGGTCATTGTCTGCTGCGGCACGCCGGACCGGGCAAAGCCAGCCCACGCTGGGGCGTCAGATTCGCCAGTTAGAGCAAAACCTGAATGCCAGCCTGTTTACACGTCATGCCCGCGGTTTGGCGTTGTCAGCGCATGGGCAGGCCATTCTACCACACGCGCGTAAGATGCAGGCCGCGATGCGTGACATTGACCTGACAGTGGCGGGGCGGGATGCAGACCTGTCGGGGACTGTGCGGATCACGGCCAGTCAGGTCGTGGCACAGTATATCCTGCCGTCTGTGATTGCCGCACTTCGGCAGGATTATCCGACGATTGCGATTGAACTGGTTGCCACCGACAGCACCGATAACCTGCTGTTCCGAGAGGCGGACATCGCCGTGCGCATGTACCGGCCCCAGCAGTTGGATATTGTCACGCGCCATCTGGGCGGGATCAGGATTGCTGTGTGCGCCGCGCAGTCCTATCTGGATCGGCATGGCGTGCCGCAATCTGTGGATGATCTGAGGGATCACGCGCTGGTGGGGTACGATCAAAGTGATCTGATATTGCAGGGTATGCAGGCGTTGGGCGTGACCGCCAGCCCGGAATGGTTTGCAACGCGATGCGACGATCAGCCAACCTACCTTGAACTGGTGCGGGCGGGATGTGGGATTGGATTCATGCAGGAAATGCTGATCCGGCGCGATCCGATGATCCGGACGCTGGATTTGGGATTTGACATACCGCCGCTGCCAGTGTGGCTGGCAGCCCCATCCGCAACCCGGCATACCCCGCGTGTGGCGCTGGTTTGGACGGCGCTGGAACAATGGCTGGCCCCCTTCATTTCTTGACCCTTCGCGCGTCAGACGATAGGCGATTGGTCAACGTTTTTTCACGTAAGGACAGCCATCATGACCAACCCTTCGCTTCTTATTCTGCCCGGTGACGGGATCGGCCCCGAAGTCATGGCCGAAGTGCGCAAAATCATCGACTGGTACGGTGCAAAGCGCGATCTGACCTTTGATGTCAGCGAGGGGCTGGTTGGTGGGTGCAGCTATGATGCGCATGGCACCCCGCTGACCGATGAAACGATGGAACAGGCGCAATCGGTGGATGCGGTTCTGCTGGGTGCTGTGGGCGGCCCGGCCTACGACAATCTGGATTTCAGCGTAAAACCCGAACGCGGCCTGCTGCGCCTGCGCAAGGAAATGGACCTGTACGCCAACTTGCGTCCGGCACAGTGCTTTGATGCACTGGCTGACTTCTCGTCGCTGAAAAAGGACGTGGTGGCCGGTCTGGATATCATGATCGTGCGCGAACTGACCTCGGGCATCTATTTCGGTGAACCGCGCGGTATTTTCGAAGAAGGTAACGAACGCGTGGGCATCAACACCCAGCGTTACACGGAATCGGAAATCGAACGTGTTGCGCGCTCGGCCTTTGAACTGGCCCGTCGTCGCGGCAACAAGGTCTGCTCGATGGAGAAGGCCAATGTGATGGAATCGGGCATCCTGTGGCGCGAAGTCGTCCAAAAGGTGCATGACGAAGAATACGCGGACGTGGAACTGTCGCACATGTATGCTGACGCGGGCGCGATGCAGCTTTGCCGCTGGCCCAAACAGTTTGATGTGATCGTGACCGATAACCTGTTTGGCGACCTGCTGTCGGATGCGGCTGCGATGCTGACCGGATCGCTGGGGATGCTGCCCTCGGCCAGCTTGGGCGCACCGATGTCCAATGGTCGCCCCAAAGCCCTGTACGAGCCGGTACACGGTTCCGCCCCGGATATTGCCGGTCAGGGCAAGGCAAACCCGATTGCTTGTGTGCTGAGCTTTGCAATGGCGCTGCGCTATTCCTTTGATCAGGGTGCCGAAGCGGATCGTCTGGAAAAGGCCGTGGAAAAAGTGCTGGCCGATGGTGTTCGCACCGCCGACCTGTTGGGCGAAGAAGGCGTGCAGCCGGTTTCGACCTCGGAAATGGGCGATGCAATCGTCGCAGCGCTGACGCCAGCCTGTAATCACACGTTGGGATCGGGCTTCGCGGCCCGGTCCCGCTTTGCGGGGTCGGCTATCCGGTCGTAATCCCCGATCCGCTGCGTATGATGCAGCACCCGTTGCAGCCACCGCATTGCATCCGTGTGCTGGAAAACATCCCGAACTGAATACAAACCCACATGTTCGCCCAGCAGCATTGCGCGCCGGTGCCGGTTCGTGCGCGTTTCCAGCAGGCGTTCCAGCCGATTCAGGCGCGCCGGGTCCAGCGATTTCAACCCATCCTGCCCGGCTTGGCATAATAGCGCGGCCAGCAATCGCGTGGGGCGCCGTAAAACTTTGTCAGACAGCAAAATGGGCATGGCTGATGTCTGTTGCGCCCGGATGACCAAGCGCCGCAGGTGATCGGTTTCATGCAGTAGCGCTGAATAAGCGTCAGCTTTATCATCTTTTGCGCCCGGAAGGCGGGCCAGAAAATCGCCCAAATCATCCAAGGCCGGTGGCAGAGAGAACGCCAGCGTAGAGATTGGGCGATAATCCGGTGCATCATCCAACGCCTTGCCTAACGCGGTAAACAAATGCTCGGCAATCTGTCGGGCGGATTGATGTGCCGCCATCAGCGCCATTGCCCTGTCTTTGAGCAGCGCAGGATCAGGCCGCAAGCTGTCTGCGCCATCCGGGTCTGGCACCCAACGGCGTACCAATGTCACCAATTGGCGTGTGATCGGCAAAAACAGCGCCGTCCCAAATATGTTGAACCCGGTGTGAAAAAGCAAAAGCGCCGTTAATGGCCCGGCGCTAAGGCTGATTTGTTCCAAGCCACTTTTCACAAACAGCAACAACGGAACCGCCAGCGCAGCAGTCCCCAAGTTGAACACCAGATTTGCCACCGCCGCCTGCCGCATTACACGCGACCCGCCCAGGGATGCCAGAATGGCCGTGAATGTGGTGCCGATATTCATCCCCACCACCATCATCGCGGCCTGCATCACGCTGATCGTCCCCGACGACAGAAAAACCAACGCCAGTGCCACCGCCGCGCTGGAGGATTGGATCACCACGGTTACTGCCAGTCCGATTCCGATCAGCAGGACATTCCCCCAGATGCCGCCCGACGGGATCATATCCGGGGTCAACAGGTCGGTGGCGTTGCCAACCCCGTCCTGCATCATTTCCAAGCCAATCAGCAGCAGGCACAACCCGGCCAGCAACCGCCCAACCCGTTCGATTGTGCCTTGTCCTAACAGCATCGCCAAAGCCGCAGGCAACAGCGCCATCATGGCGACTTTGCCCAAGGCCAGCTTGAACCCCAGCAGCGTCACCAGCCAGCCGGTTGCCGTGGTGCCGATATTTGCGCCCAGCAGGATACCCACGGCCTGATGCAGGCTTAATAACCCGGCCCCGACAAACCCCACGGTCATCACCGTGGTCGCACTAGAGGATTGTATCACCGCCGTAACCCCCGCCCCGGTCAGCACCCCGCGCAGGGACGAGGTGGTGACGCGCGCCAGCAGATTGCGCAATTGCCCACCGGCCAGCGCCCGCAGCGCCGCCGTCATGGTTTCCATCCCCAACAGAAACATGCCAATGCCGCCAAGAGCGGCCAGAAGATCGGTTGTCGTGGTCATGATCCCTCCGCCGCGAAAGATGCGCGCTTGCTGTCGGGGAAACAAGTGCCGGGTTTCCGGGGAAAATCCATTTTATCCCCTTGCAAATACCCGGCGCGAAGTATAATCGGCGTCCTCAGTGTCGGAGTGTAGCTCAGCCTGGTAGAGCACTGTCTTCGGGAGGCAGGGGCCGGAGGTTCGAATCCTCTCACTCC
This sequence comes from Thalassovita litoralis, assembly GCF_900182725.1. Taxonomy (GTDB): domain Bacteria; phylum Pseudomonadota; class Alphaproteobacteria; order Rhodobacterales; family Rhodobacteraceae; genus Thalassobius; species Thalassobius litoralis. Next base: position 203,487 of record NZ_FXTO01000001.1, on the reverse strand, counting down.
GACCAATAAAACAAGGCGCCTTCGGGCGCCTTTGTTGTTTTCAGGCAGAATTTTCGGGGTTTTGAAAGCGGCGGAAATGGCTGTGTTGGGGCGCGGGAAAATCCATGCGCCTCCAATTGGCATTGGGCAGGGCTGCGGTCTGGTAGTCACGCTGTTCAAAGGCGATGCAGGATTATGCTACTAATGCCGGGGCTGCCCGCGGCACTGATATGTCATTCATGAAACGGCGAAACTGGCTACGCGTGATTTGCACGATAGTGGTTGTGCCGGGCGGTTGCTGCTGCATCCGCATACCTGAAGCAAGACGTGAATTGGAATTGGGGAAGTCATCAAGTAAGACGATGGCCGCCCTGTCGGGCGGCCTTCATCATCTTGATCTCTTTAGAGAAACAGTGGTGAGCCGTGCAGGATTCGAACCTGCGACCCACTGATTAAAAGAACGGTCAGGTCGATTTTTACACATTTCGCCAAATTTCTCTGTATTACGAAAAATACATTGTAATCAATTATTTGTCTTGCATTCATGCGCGCCCGCGTTTCATCAGTTACGCCATAAGTCACTGCAATTTGCTTCCGTATAGCTTCCGGAAGCAAAACGGAAGCAAGGGGTGTTCTGGAAATGTTCAAGCTGACCAAGAGGTCCGTCGAGGGGTTTGAAATCGAAGGGAAGGACTATCTCATTTGGGATCGTGAAGTGCGCGGCTTTGGCGTGCGAATCTATCCTTCCGGCAAGAAGACCTACCTCGTGCAGTATCGGGCCGGGCGGCGCACACGGCGCGTTACCATCGGTCAACATGGCGTCCTCACCACCGACGAAGCCCGACGCGAGGCAAAGCAGCTTCTCGCCTCCGTCGCGCGCGGTGACGATCCCTCGGCCCAAAGACAAGCCAAGCGCCACGCCCCTACGGTCGGGGGCCTCTGTGATCGGTTCTTGGAAGAATATGTCGATCAACATTGCAAGCCGACCACTGCGAAAGACTACCAGAGCATCATTCGCCGTTTCATCCGGCCCAAGCTCGGCCCTATCGCGATTGCAGAAGTGACCCGCGCCGATGTGGTGGCGTTTCACCACGGGTTACGCAGCACGCCCTATCAAGCCAACCGTGCGGCTAGCATGTTGTCGAAGTTGTTCAACTTGGCGGAGGATTGGGGATTGCGTCAGGCCGGATCGAACCCGGCGCGCCGTATCAAGAAGTTCCGCGAGGAAGAGAAGAAACGCTATCTCTCGAACGACGAGCAAATCCGCCTTGGCGAAGTCCTCGCAGAATCGCTGGAAGAGGGTACAGAGAGCCTTTACGTGGTTTCCGCTATCCTCTTGCTGATTTACACGGGATGCCGCCTCAACGAGATTCTGACGCTGCGCTGGGGCTATGTGACAAGCCACCATTTGGAATTACCCGACAGTAAGACCGGGCGTCGCCGCATTCCTCTGCCCCGTGAAGCCTATGACATTCTGCTGGACCTGCCCCGCGAAGAGGGGAACCCCTACGTGATCCTTGGCGACGTTGCGGGCCAGCCCTTGGTGAACCTGCAAAAGCCTTGGCGTCGCATTCGCGCCCGTGCGGGTTTGACCAGACCGAGCAATACCCGTCTATGCGGCAGCAACGACAACTTGGGCCTGAACTGCCGCTGCTAAAACCATGCGTCGATTCGGGTGTGGTGCGTTTGCATCATGCCCACCGCCGATTTTTCCTTGTCACATTGCTTCCGTATTGCTTCCGGCAAATGCACAAACGCGAACCGCGCCCGAAGGCGCGGTGCGTAATCCATTGAACTTCAAGGATAAAGTGGTGAGCCGTGCAGGATTCGAACCTGCGACCCACTGATTAAAAGTCTGTGGGTTCACTATTTCCTTGGTGTTGCACTGAGTTGCATGGGCTTGCATATAACCTTGTTTTTAAAGCGTGAAATGGCTATTTGAGTTGCATGGGGTTGCACCGGGTTGCATCCCGCGTGGTAGCCCGGTGGTAGCCAAACGGCAATCGGTGGTAGCCCGGTGGTAGCCAAGATGGGGGAAGTTATGACTGACAAGGTGAAGCTGACAAAGCGGGCCGTGGATGCGCTCAAACCCCGCGATAATCGCTTTGTAGTGTGGGATGCTGAGATTTCAGGCTTTGGCGTTCGCGTGGCCCCTTCCGGGCGCAAAACCTACGTTTTGAAATACCGCGTTGGCGGTGGGCGTTCGGGCCGGGTGCGCTGGGCGGTGATCGGCGCTCATGGAACACTGACCCCAGATCAAGCCCGAGAAGCTGCGCGGCGCTGGGCGTCTGACGTAGCCGCCGGGGGTGATCCGGCGGGCGCAAAAGCTGACTTACGCAACGCGCCTACGGTTGGTGATTTGCTAGACCTGTATTTGTCTGACCACGTGGGGAAAAAGAACAAGGGCAGCACGGCCAAGAATGCGGCTTTGTTGGTGAACAATGTCATTCGCCCAGCGCTGGGCAAGATTAAGGTTGCAGATGTGACCGTTGGCGATGTGGCGCGATTTCACAATGCGAACGCGAAAACACCATACCAAGCCAATCGGGCGCTTGCGGTTCTCTCCAAAGCCTTTGGGCTTGCAGAGGTCTGGGGGATGCGCCCGGATGGCTCAAACCCGTGCAAGAATGTTGAACGCTTCAAAGAACAGTCACGCGAACGCTTTTTGACCGGGGCTGAGTTCCAACGGCTGGGCGATATATTGGCGCAGGCCGAACGGGAACCGCTGCGCATAGCTGCGGCTGATGGCAAGGAACGTCTGGCGCAGGTGAACCATCAGGCAATCCGCGCAATCCGCCTGCTGATTTTCACGGGTGCACGGGTCGGGGAAATCCTTGGGCTTCGGTGGGAATACATCGACGCAGGCAATGGCCGTGCGAGCCTGCCGGACTCCAAGACAGGTAAGAAGGTGATCCAGCTTCCTGCCCCGGCGCTTGAGATTCTGGCGGCTGCTGAATGCCCCGAGGACGGCAAGGGATATGTGATCCGGGGCGGGAATGGTTCTGACCCAGAGGTTCCGCTTGTGAATATCAAAGGGCCGTGGGGCGTAATTCGGCAAGCTGCTGGGCTGGAAGGTCTGCGCTTGCATGACCTGCGCCATGCCTTCGCTTCCATCGCGGTAGCTGGCGGGTTTTCTTTGCCGATGATTGGGGCGCTACTGGGCCACCGGGAAACCAAAACCACGCAGCGCTATGCACACCTTTCAGACGATCCGCAACGGGCCGCTGCTGACCAGATCGCAGGCCGGATTTCGGACGCGATGCGCGGGCCGGAAAGCGGCGCTGAGGTGGTGACTTTGCGCAAAAACAGGTAGGATGCAGGACACAATATATGGTGCCGTTTGATGGCACATTTAGTTCCTTTCACACCTCTATATATACCCAAAATTCCTGTAACTTTGTAACTCTGTTACTTTTCGCCGCAAGTTACTGATTTTAAATCATAATTCTGGTTACAAAATGGAACGTAACGAGTAACAGAAATTTCGGGCTGTTACGTTTTTCGGCCTGCATTTGCGCCTCTGTGCAATTCAGTGCAGCCCCAGAGCAATATCACCCTTGATTTTGCCGCCCCTGAAAATCCGCCAAAACCTGCCAAAAAACCCGAAAAATCGCTGTTTTTTGCATAACTCAAAACACAAGATGTTGTGTGCTTGCTTCGCGCCCAGCGCTGGGCGTATAGTCGCAGCGGGCGGCTAGGCTTAGCGGCTGAATGCCGGATTTCGCACCCGGCCCGCCGCCCACATGACACTGTGCGACCGCCACGCGAGGGCGAATATGAGTGCTGGTTCGACATCCCGCCGATGGATAGAGTTTGACAAGGATGGTGTGGCTATACTTGGTGAGTGTTTAAGGCGCTGGGCGAACAACAGTGAAAGCTACCACCATTTGGGTGAAATCAAGTACCTTACAGGCAGGCTTAATCCTGATGTTGCGCCTATAAGCTATCCACTTGATGAATTGCGCGGGCTAGATTTCTGGTTTCGCTGGGACCACTACCTAAACTTCAAAACTCTGATTGGCTTTGTGAAACCCGGCCTGCCGATTGAATGGGATCAGGAAACCCCAATTGTATTGAGGGCGGCCAGCGACCCATTGCCCGGCCTGCTGTTGAAAATATTTCACTCTGAATGTTCCCGCCTTCTGGGGCCTGAGCCTCAGCTTGTGAGTGATCCTAAAAACCATGATGAGGAAATGTTTTTTCTGACTGTATGCGAATTTTGTACGCCTCCCCAACGGGGTGCTCCACCGCGTCAACGCTGGCAAGATGGACGCACGGAAGCTGCATGTGAAGTTGCCCGTCTGCGCCACGATGCCAGCGCCTGTGACAAAGAATTTGTGCTTGAGGCAGCGATTAGGGGGGTGCTGATGAAATATGAAATCGTTAGTGCAGATAAATTCAACAGCTTGTCGCAGTATCAAAAGCGAAGGTCGATTGTGGCGAATTCTCAAGAGGCCGCCCAAGCGGCGGTTCGGGGGAGAGTTCCTGAAATTCCTGCCTCCGACGTTCCGGAGTGGCTGGCCCGTGACCTGATACAGGAACGGGACGCTATCCAAGAATATGACGGGGATTTGAGCCGCGCAGATGCCCAGCGTGAAGCGGTCAAAGGGCTGGACAGGTAAACCGATACGGTTTCGTCGCCCCGCTTCATAGGTTCGATCTGGACGCGCTGGGCGCGTTGTTCGCCCAGCCCAACCCGTTCCGCCCCACCAGCGCCACCAGATGCCCCATAGCCCCGCCCAGAATACGTTTAGGCCAGTATAGCTTTTGTTGGGGATTATTGGGCCTTTTAGATGAATTGCCTAAACAGCGCTGGATAGGCGCAATTGGTGCTGTTTCCAAGCAAACAGGAGCAACACCAATGCAAGAGAATTTACCCAATGACAGACTGCTTTCGCGGCCTGAGGTTCATATCCACTTCGGGCTGACCCAGCGTTTCCTTGAGGTGGCAGCGGTGCGCGGTGACGGCCCGCCGATGGTCAAGCTTGGCCGCGCCGTCCGTTATCGCGTGGGCGATTTGCGCGAATGGATTGAAGCCCGCAAGGTGGCTTCCACTTCGCAGGAGGTGGGGCAATGATGCGCGGTGCAGAAGGATGGGACGGCCAATCGCTCCGCGCCCATATCGAAGATGCAGCCACGGCGGCGGGCGATGCCATGCAGGCTATAGCCGAATTGCAAGAACGTGTTGACGATCTGGAAGCGCAGCTTGAAGCGCTGGCAGAACGCGGCGGCGTGGGGTCCAGTGAGGTTGCAGAGGCCAAGCGGCGCATTGCCGAAACCTTGCAGCTACACGGGTCCAGCCGTTTCCAGCGCTGGGCCAAGTCCAGTTCTGATCGGATGGTGATTACGAACCGGATGGGCTTCGTAAAGATCGAGGGCGACCCGGACATTGGCGAAACCGAAAGCACCTACTTTTTCATGGTGGAACCGCTCAAGGAAATCTTGGCAGGCTTGGATTTCCGTAGTGTGGTCACTGAGTTGCAGGCGGAAGGCGTCATTGTCGATCACGGCGGCAAGCCGAACAAGGTGTTCCATGTGTCCAGCGGGGGCGGCAAACACCTCCTGTATCAGATCAACCGGGATATTCTGGACACGTTGAGCACTTGCCCAGCGCCTGCCCCTCATGGGGCCACTTCGCAGGAGGTGGGGCAATGAAGACTGAAAAGGACATGTGGGCTGATGATTTAGAACAAATTGCCAGCCTGATATACGCCCTCACCCAACCTGAGATTTTTGCGGAATATGATAAGATGTGCGGTCGAGAAACCGCAATTTCTGACTTTGGGTTGGCGCTACACTCTATAATTCGCCTGTTCGCCGCAAAGGCACGTTCCGAAGGGCTTATCTGCGAATATGAGAAGGCCACGGGCCTACCTCTCGGGGGGCCGCGTGATGAGTGAGGCAAAGGACATTGTGCAAGCGCTGGGCGGTGAATGGCGTGGTAACTACGGCCTGACCCCCTGCCCGATATGCCAAGCCGAAGGGCGGCGGGATCAAAGGGGATTGTCTGTCAAAGATTCCGGGGGCCGCACCCTGCTGACCTGTCACAAGGCTGGGTGTCCCGCCTCTGACATCTTCACGGAATTGCGGGCGCGGAATATCGTACAGGGCCACGGCGTCCACCTGCAACGCACCCCGGCGGAAATCGAACATGACCGGGAAACCCGCCGCCAGAAACGCGCCAAAACCCAGCGCTATTGTGACGATCTGTTTTCGCGGGCGGTGCCAATCACCGGAACCCCGGCGGAAACCTATCTGGAAGGCCGGGGTATCAAGGTGCAGGGCCGCAAGCTGCGCAACACCCTGCGCTTCCATCCGAACCTTAAGCACTCAGGAACGGGCGAATATCACCCGGCAATGGTGGCCCGCCTGCGCGGCCCCCACGGTCAAGCAATGGGCTTACATCGCACCTATCTACGGCCCGATGGTTCCGGCAAGGCAAACTTGCAGGGCGGCGCAAAGATGATGCTGGGCGCGTGTGGTGGCGGGGCCGTGCGGTTTGGGCCGGATCGGCCTGTGATCGCTCTAGCCGAGGGCATTGAAACAGCCCTCAGCATCGGTGTTGCGTCCCGCCTGACGGTCTGGGCCACCCTCAGCACAAGCGGGCTAAAGGGGCTGATCCTGCCCCCGCCCCCGGTGGCTGAGGTGATTGTTATCGCGGCTGACAATGACCCGGCAGGATTGGCGGCGGCTGAGGATGCGGCAGCGCGGTTTGAGGCTGAGGGCCGCGCGGTTTCCGTGATTGCTCCTCAATCCGAAGGCGCGGATTTCAATGACGTGCTGCGGGGTGCGGCTCATGAGTAAGAAAAAAATCGAACAGGCGGTTAGCGGCGCTGTGGAAAGCGCCAAGAATAAAGCCACTGGTGGCGCTGGGCCGAACGGAAACGCCCAGCGCCGGAAGACCAAGCGCCCGTTTCCGTTCAAAGTAGATGAAACTGGGGTATATCGTCAGGTAGAGCGCGAAGATGATGCTGGCGGCGTCAAGAAAAGCTGGGTGCGCTTCGGCAGTGAATTGCACGTGATGGCCCTGACCCGAAATGATGAGGGTGAAGATTGGGGCCGCTTGCTAAGCGTTGTCGATCGGGATGGCGTAACACATACTTGGGCTATGCCTTCCGCCTTGCTGGCCGGGTCCGGTGATCCGCTGCGCAGTGAACTATTCCGGCTCGGGTTTGAATTGGAACCCCGCCGGGACGCCAAGGCTTGGCTGCTGGAATACCTGATTACCTCGGACCCCGAAGACCGCGCCCGCTGCGTGTCCCGTGTCGGTTGGCACGGCGAAGCTTTTGTACTTCCAGACGGTCCTATCGGATCCAAAGAAGGCGGCGAACAGGTCATATTGCAAACGGCTGAGAAGCCGGACCATGCGTTTAGCGTGTCTGGCACCTTGCAAGACTGGCAGACCGAAGTTGCCGCCCCGGCGCTGGGCAATTCCCGTTTGGTTCTGGCAATCGCTGCTGGGTTTGCCGCCCCACTGCTGGCGCTGGCGGGCGATGAGGGTGGCGGCTTTCATTTTCGGGGGGCGTCATCCTCGGGTAAGTCCACGGCCCTGACGGTGGCCGGATCGGTCTGGGGCGGCGGCGGCACGCGCGGCTTTGTGCGCCAGTGGCGGGCCACGGATAACGCGCTGGAAAGCGTGGCGGGCATGTCCTGCGATAGCCTGCTGTGTCTGGATGAACTGTCACAGGTGGATGCTAAGGCCGCTGGCTCAGCCGCCTACATGCTGGCAAACGGCAAAGGTAAAATCCGCGCTGGGCGCGAAGGGCAGGCCCGCAAGGTGTTGGAATGGCGGGTGCTGTTCCTATCGAATGGTGAAATCGCCCTGGCTGATAAGATCAAGGAAGGCGGGGGCCGCATTGCTGCGGGTATGGAAGTGCGCGTGATTGATCTGCGGGCCGATGCAGGCGCGGGCATGGGTATTTTCGAGGATACCCACGGCGCAGTTGATCCTGCCAGTTTTGCCCAGCGCCTGAAGAAGGCGGCAAACATCTGCTATGGAAGCGCTGGGCGGGCCTTTGTGGCCGCTTTGGTGAATGACTTGGCAGAATACCGCGAACGCCTGACCGGGCTTCGCAAAGGGTTTGTGGAGGGCAGCTTGCCGCCGGGGGCTGATGGACAGGTGCGCAGGGTGGCGGATCGGTTCGCCCTTGTGGCGGCGGCTGGGGAGATTGCTACGGCGCTGAACCTGACGGGATGGCCTGCGGGCGCGGCCCTGAGTGCCGCCCAGCGCTGCTTTGCGGATTGGCTGGCAGAACGCGGCGGCGTGGGGTCCTCTGAGGTTGCAGAGGCCCGCCGCCGCATTGCCGAAACCTTACAATTACACGGGTCCAGCCGTTTCCAGCGCTGGGCCAAGTCAAGTTCCGACCGGATGGTGATTACGAATCGGATGGGCTTCGTAAAGATCGAGGGCGACCCGGACATTGGCGAAACCGAAAGCACCTACTTTTTCATGGTGGAACCGCTCAAGGAAATCTTGGCGGGCTTGGATTTCCGTAGTGTCATCGCTGAGTTGCAGGCGGAAGGCGTCATTGTCGATCACAGCGGCAAGCCCAACAAGGTCTTCCATGTGTCCAGCGGGGGCGGCAAACACCGCCTGTATCAGATCAACCGGGACATTCTGGACACGGTGGGCGGGGGCCAAGATGCCGCCTAAGTCCGATTGGGACGCGCTGGGCGCGTTGTTCGCCCAGCCCAACCCCTTCGCCCCACCTGCGCCACCAGATGCCCCCACAGCGCCGCCCAGCGCCTCAGGCGGTGAATGCGTGACCTATCTGGGGAAACCCGTTCCGAAATGGCTGGCCCGTGACCTGATACAGGAACGGGCTGCTATCCAAGAATATGACGGGGGTTTGAGCCGCGCGGATGCCCAGCGCGAAGCGGCCAAGGGGCTGGACAGGTAAACCGAACACGGTTTCAAGTGGGGTTCCATTTGCCTTCAGCGCAGGCAATACCTATCTTAGGGGCATGACAAATAAAGTGACATGCGATTGCGGAGCCGTGTACGAGAAAGGCAATATGAAGTTGCCTGTGCGCGATAAGGATCATTTTGACTGTAGCGTTTGCGGAAAACGCTTGGACGAATGGAATGGCTCAAACATCCCGACATACAAGCTGATTTCACGGCCAGATACCTAACAAACCCCAACACCCCTGAGGCACCAATCCCGCTTGAATAAAATGTGGGCTGAACGAAATCGCCTGATGTAAAATTCAAACCGACCCACCATCCGGTTCCGCTGCAACCGCCGCCTAAGTCCGATTGGGACGCGCTGGGCGCGTTGTTCGCCCAGCCCAACCCCTTCGCCCCACCAGCGCCACCAGATGTCCCCACAGCGCCGCCCAGCGCCTCAGGCGGTGATTGTGTGACCTATCTGGGGAAACCCGTTCCGAAATTGCTGGCCCGTGACCTGATACAGAAACGGGCCGCTATCCAAGAATATGACGGGGGGTTGAGCCGCGCGGATGCCCAGCGCGAAGCGGCCAAGGGATTGGACGGGTAGGGGCGCAAAACAAAGGGGCGGACTAGCCACCCCTTTGCCTCTATGTCTCTTTCGGGAAGCGCTCAAAGCCCAATGGCCGCGCCGTATCACTCTGCCGGGTGGTGGTGGCCGTGCTTTTCGTCAAAGCGCTTTGTTGCCTGACGTGCCACCCATGCGGCCCCCAACGCGAAGACAATCGCCACAAGGGGAACAAGTATGTCAAAAGCCGTCATTGCATCACCTGCTTTCTGATATTGCCCATAATATAGTGCGAAAGCCCGTGCATTGCGAGTCCGACGATAGCCCAGCCCCAGAACGCCCATGAAGCCCCGTTTACGATATTGTCGGTCAGCGGGCGCAAAATGGCAAAGCCGATAAGCCCCAGCCCGATAGCGTTCACAAAGCCCGCCAACAGCTTCATTCGTTCGTTGTGAATCGCCAGCGCGTCCCGTTCCGTCATTCCTGCACCCTCAGCGCTACCCCCGGCCCCGTGGCTACGTCACCGCTTTCAAGGAATTGGATGCCTTGAGATTTGAGCGCGGTTTCAAGGTTCGTAAGGGTTTCCAGTCTGATTGCTAAATTGCCCGCTCCATTCTCAAGGCGTTTGATTGTTGGCAAGGATACCCCTGCCGCTTCGGCAACCTTGGCTTGGGTCCAGCCCAGCGCCGCCCTTGCCTGTCTCAATTGTTCGACAGTTTTAAGACCCATTGGATACTTTGTTATACCTCAGGTATTGTAACGCCCTATGCGTTGCTTTATATACCCTAGGTATAACAAAGATACCCAAAAGGACAACAGACATGACCATAGACCGCGCCGAACTGTTCCGCTTTGCTTGGCAGCTTGCCCGCAAGCAACTGTGGGTGTTGCGCCTGCCCGCGTCCCGCCTGCGCAGCCTGTTCCCCGAAGCCCTGTCTGATGCGTGGGCGGAATTGAAACGCCGTGCCGCGTATCGTGCCGCCCAGCGCAAGGCCCATGCCAACGCCCGCCCCGCTACAGAAGTCCGCTCGGACATTCAGGCGCTTGAATGCAAGGATCGGCTTTCCGGTTCGGACTGGCACCGCCTTGATATGCTTCGGGGTGAATTGCGGGCCGCTAATCACGCAGCGAACGGGGTGGCAGCATGACAAACGAACGCCCCCGCAACACCGCAAGCCCCCTGTCCCGCCGCACCCTTCTAACCGCCTTGCCCGCCTCTGGCGTAGCGCTGGCCTTTCCGGTGTCGGCAGAACCCGTTGACCCGATCATGCCGCTTTATCACGAGTGGCATCACGCCAGCGCGGAATGGCTACGCCTTGCTGATTTTGATGATTGGGACGGTGAGCCAATGCAATCTCTGTGGGATCGCAAAGACGCAGCCTTGGAAAGAATGTTGGAAATAGTTCCGGCCAGCACAGCGGGTATTGCCGCGCTAGCCCATGTTCTCTGGGCTGAGGCTGGCCCTGTATTGCGCCCCGATCACGAGGAATATCAAAGCCAATGTGAGACCATACCTAACAAGCTGATTGGCGCAATATGGAAAGCCGCGTCAGGCAAAACCGGGGTTCCCACCTTCACTGCATAGCTTGGGAATCAGATCAAACATCAACGCAAAGACCCGGCTACTAACCCCAGCCGGGTCTTTCTGGGTGGAAGCCTGCACCTTGGTTGAGGGTGCCATATGAAGGCCACGAAACCATCGTTTCCGGCCCGCCAGATGCACCAACAGCCCCGCCCAGCGCGGGGCTTTTCATTTCCCCACGCCCCATTTTGTATGGGCATTTGTCGCCCGCATTATGATCACACACCCATGAATTGCTGAGCGTGATCATAATGGCGTTGTTCGGCTTGGGCGCTTGGCCACCTTCTCATATGCGCGTCCGCGCTGCCGCGCTTTGATCAAGCGTTAAACAAATCGCGGGTCCTTTGGTGGTTTAGAATGTATACGGTGCGCCAGAGGGTGTGGGTTTTCAATCACTTAACAAAACGCGAAGCCTAAACTAAGGGGCGTTGGTTTAGGCTGTGCAAGAATGAACCAAACATAGGGCTTGCCCCATGAGAATATCGCGGTTGCCGATCAACTGACACACTGCCGCCCAAGCCCCGTTTTTCTTGGCTTTGGGTGCGAAAATGCACAAAAACTGGGGTATTATCGATCTGCATTTTCTGCGTAAAAAATGTGCGAATTAAATAATATCAAAGACTTACGTGTAACAGCCCGATTTTTCTGTAACTTTTTCTGTTACCAAAATAGAGGTAAATAAGTAAGTAATAACAATAACTTACATATATTGGTAACAAAGTTACAGAGTTACAGCAAAATTTAATGACCTGCGTTTTAAGCATAGCTGTTTTTGGGGTTTTGCCCGCCTCCGCCCCCGCAATTCGAGGAAATGCCCAAAATGGCAAATTTTGCGCGACGGGTGCCCCGTCTGCGCCCCGAGGGCGCGCGGTGGGATAGATTCTATGTATGACCACCCCAGACCCAGCGCCGCCCCGGATAGCCTGAGGCGCGGCCACATCACGAATGATGCCAACACGCCCACCGGATCACGCCTTTCGCCCAGCGCCTCTATCCGCCCGATTCACCGCGAAATCTTAATCGGTGGTAGCCCGGTGGTAGCCACGCGAAACGTGGCTTTGATTGAAAATCGTCTAAGTCATTGATTTCAGTGGTGAGCCGTGCAGGATTCGAACCTGCGACCCACTGATTAAAAGTCAGTTGCTCTACCAACTGAGCTAACGGCCCACTGTGGGGGCGCTTCTAGAAATAGTCGGGGGTAGGGTCAACCCAAAAAAGCAGAGAATTTCAAAGTTTTTCAAATTCTTTTCATCACGGCCTGTCAGGATGGCATGTGGTGGGCGTTGGCGGCGTGGCGTAAAGCCCAATAAACTTGGGGTCAAAGGCTGGAAACGGCCCCGGAACGGGCGTATATCGGCGCGATGGAAAATATTGCGCAGACATCTTTGCCGTTTATGAAAATGCACGGGTTGGGAAATGACTTTGTGGTCGTGGACGCTCGCGCGAATCCTGTTCCGCTGCCCTCGGCCCTGGTGATCGCCATCGCGGACCGGCACAAGGGCGTGGGTTATGACCAGTTGGCCGTGATCGAAAACGGAACCGGGGACGCGCATTTGGTGTTCTATAACGCGGATGGGTCGACATCGGCGGCCTGCGGGAACGCGACACGCTGCATTGCCCGCTATCTGTTCGAGGAGACAGGCAAGGACCGGCTGCATCTGACCACGGATCGGGGGGATCTGTATGCGGTGGATGCGGGGAACGGGCTGACCTCGGTCAATATGGGGCAGCCGCAATTGCGATGGGATGAAATTCCGCTGGCATATGAAATGGATACACTGGAGCTGCCGATTGACGGGGCGCCTGTGGCGACCGGCATGGGCAATCCGCATTGTACCTTTTTCGTGGGGGATGTCGGGGCGGTGGATCTGGCCGCACGGGGCGCAGAGATCGAGCATCACCCGCTTTACCCGCAACGGACCAATGTGCAGTTTGCCCAGCTTGTTGGCCCGGATCATTTGCGGATGCGGGTGTGGGAACGCGGTGTTGGCATCACGCTGGCGTCTGGCTCGTCCTCTTGTGCGACGGCGGTGGCGGCGGCGCGGCGCGGGCTGACAGGGCGCAAGGTGCGGATTGATCTGGATGGTGGAACGCTGTGGGTTGACTGGCGGGACGATGGCGTGTGGATGACCGGGGAAACCATGCATGTCTTTACGGCGGAACTGACCCCGCAATTTCTGGCGCAGCTATGACAACGAAACCACCGATTTTTGCGACTCTGGGCTGTCGTCTGAACGCATATGAGACCGAGGCGATGCGCGATCTGGCGGCGCAGGCCGGGATCGAAGGCGCGGTGGTGGTGAATACCTGCGCTGTCACCTCCGAGGCTGTGCGCAAAGCCCGGCAAGAGATTCGTAAGCTGCGGCGTGAAAACCCGACGGCAAAGCTGATTGTCACCGGCTGCGCCGCGCAGACTGAACCGGAAACCTTTGCCGCGATGGCCGAGGTGGATGTGGTGATCGGCAATTCCGAAAAGATGCAGCCGGAAACATGGGCTGCGATGGGGCCGAATTTCATTGGGGATACCGAACGTGTTCAGGTGGATGACATCATGTCGGTCACTGAAACCGCTGGGCATCTGATTGATGGATTCGGAACGCGCAGCCGCGCCTATGTTCAGGTGCAGAATGGATGCGATCACCGCTGTACCTTCTGCATCATTCCCTATGGCCGGGGCAATTCGCGGTCTGTGCCTGCCGGTGTGGTGGTGGATCAGATCAAGCGGCTGGTCGATAAGGGGTTTAACGAGGTCGTGCTGACGGGGGTTGATCTGACCTCGTGGGGGGCGGACCTGCCGGGGGAACCAAAGCTGGGCGATCTGGTGATGCGCATCCTGAAGCTGGTGCCGGATTTGCCGCGGTTGCGGATTTCGTCGATCGATTCGATCGAGGTGGACGAAAACCTGATGCAGGCGATTGCCACCGAACCACGCCTGATGCCGCATTTGCATTTGTCGCTTCAGCACGGCGATAATCTGATCCTGAAGCGGATGAAGCGCCGCCATCTGCGCGACGATGCGATTCGGTTCTGCGAGGAGGCGCTAAAGCTGCGCCCGAACATGACCTTTGGCGCGGATATTATTGCCGGATTCCCAACGGAAACGGACGCGCATTTTGAAAACTCGCTGAAACTGGTCGAAGAATGCCCACTGACATGGCTGCATGTGTTCCCCTACAGCCCCCGCCCCGGCACCCCTGCCGCGCGGATGCCGCAGGTGGATGGCCGGGCAATCAAGGTGCGGGCAGCCGCCCTGCGGGATGCGGGGGCGCGGCGGGTTGATCTGCATCTTGCAGGGCAAGTGGGGCAGGGCCACCGGATTTTGATGGAAAATCCGCGTATGGGGCGGACGGAACAGTTCACCGAGGTGCAGTTCGGCACGGATCAAACCGAAGGTGCGATTGTGGATGCCGTAATTTCCGGGCGGGACGGGGCGCATTTGCTGGTGTAATCTGCGGGGAACCGCGAAAGGATCACCATGCACCCGAACCCCGCATTCCGTTACATTTCCGAAGATCAAAACCTGCGCTTTGCGGCAAACCGTGGCTTTGGCGTGCTGGCCGTTGCGGACGAGGATGGAATGCCCCTGATCAGCCATGTCCCCTTTGTTCTGGAGGGGGATAGGGCGCTGTTCCATCTGGTCCGAAGCAATCCAGTTGCCCGGCGTTTGCGGGTGGCTGCGCCAGTCAAACTGGCGGTGTCTGGACCGGATTCCTATATCTCGCCGGATTGGTATCAGGCCGAAGATCAGGTGCCGACATGGAATTACGTTGCCGTTCATCTAAGCGGCATGGCCGAATTGCTGCCGCAGGACAGGATGCGCGAGGTGTTAGACAAACTGTCTGACAGGTTCGAGGAACAACTGGCCCCCAAACCGATCTGGAAGATGGGTAAGATGCCGGATGATCTGCTGGAGCGTATGATGCGCCAGATCGTGCCGTGCGTTTTGACGATCAGCGATGTGCAGGGAACATGGAAGCTGGCGCAAAACAAACCCGAATCCGCGCGGCTGGCAGCGGCTGAAGCCGTGGCTGTGGGTGGGATCGGTGCAGAGCTGACCGCATTGGCCGATCTGATGCGCACACCCCCGATGCAGGATTAAGAACCAAAGATGGACAGGCGGACGCGCCACTCCTAAGCTTTGTGGCGGAGCAATAGGGAGGTTTTCCATGAAACTCGTATACGCCTCGGCCTCGCCCTTTGTGCGTAAGGTGATGGCGCTGATGTATGAAACCGGGCAGGTTGATCAGGTAGAATTGATGCCGGTGATGACGACGCCGGTTTCCACCCCGCCCGAGGTGCGCGCAGCAAACCCGATGGGCAAGATACCAGCCCTGATTCGCGATGACGGTCCGGCGCTGTATGATAGCCGGGTGATTTGCCGCTATCTGGATGATCGCGGCAAGGGCGGGCTGTACCCGGACGATACCCTGTGGGAGATTCTGACACTGGAAGCGACGGCTGACGGGATCATGGATGCGGCTGTGCTGATGGTCTACGAAAGACGGGTGCGCCCGGATCATTTGGTCAGCGAGGATTGGGTCGAAGCGCAATGGGGCAAGGTTTCAGGCGCGTTGGATGCCTTGGAAACCCGCTGGATGGATTCCCTGAATGGGCCGCTGAACATGGGGCAAATCGCCGTGGCCTGTGCGCTGGGGTATCTGGATTTCCGGCATGATGCCCGCAATTGGCGTGCGGGCCGTGGGGCGCTGGACGATTGGTATGCCGTATTTTCCGAGCGTGAGAGTATGAAAGCGACCGCCCCCGCCTGAGCGAGGGGGAAGGGCAAAATTAAAGGGCCAGACCGGGGGTTCCGATCTGGCCCTTTTGAGGACGGCATTGGTGTTGCCGAATCAGAAGTGGATACCAACACCGAAGTTGAAGGCATTCGAGGTGATCTTGGTTTCCAAGGTTCCGCTGCCTTCCAGATCAACTTTGTTGTCGGAATGGGTGAACTGATATTCACCGTAAACCGACCAACGGTCGTTGATTTTGTAGCTGGCACCGGCCAGCAGGCGATAGGCGGGGCCAGTGACCTGATAGCCAAAGGTATGTGCGCCACCCACAGGGCGGATATCGACATGGGGAATCGCGGCACCATAACCCGCACCGATATAGGGCGTGACCTTGTTGCCCCATGCGCCGGGCCAACGTTTCATGACGTTCAGCGTCAGGATGTTGTGGCCATCGGTGAATTCCATCCGGTCAAAGCCGACTGCGGCCATTTGTGCAGCGGGGGCGTAGGCCTTGTTATGGCTGAATTCAAAAGCCCAACCGATATTTGAATTGGTCCACCACGTTGCGCGGGCACCATAATAGGGGGGCATCGCGTCAGATTTGCCTTCCCAGTCGATTGTGGTGTCGAATGCGCCTGCGGTAACATCTGTGCCGCTGATGCGGCTGCTGTCGGGGGCTTCTGTCCCCATATACAGGTTGATTTCGATTTCGGCGGCAGCCGGGGCAGCCAATGCGGTGGAGGCTGCCAGTGCGAGGATTAGTTTCTTGAACATGGTTCTGTCCGTTTGCGGTGCGATACGCGAAAAGCGAGTCGCGAACGCGTCACACTTTTCAAAACGTGAATGTGTACCGAGTTTACGGCCCGAAAAACACCAGAACAAGCGCGACAGATTCGCACCTGTTGCTTTTCCGCCACCCCTGCGCGGCATTGTCTGCTGGACTGGGCGGAAATCCCCGGCTAAATAGCGCCACGGAAAGGCTGCGCAACCCGTGGCCCCACATCGTATAGGCCGGTTTCGGCCGAAGAATGGAGAAAACCTCGTGTCCCACGCAGAAGATCACGAAGGCACCCGCAGGGATTTCCTGTATTACGCCACCGCCGGCGCAGGTGCCGTGGCGACGGGTGCCGCAGTTTGGCCGCTTGTTAATCAGATGAACCCCTCCGCGGATGTGCAGGCGTTGTCCTCGATTCGCGTTGACGTTTCGGGCGTCGAGGTCGGCACGCAGCTGACCGTGAAATGGCTGGGCAAGCCGGTCTTCATTCGTCGCCGGACCGAGGAAGAAATCACAGCGGGCCGTTCCGTCGCCATCGGCGACCTGATCGACCCGAAATCGGAAAATGCGAACAAGCCGGATGCCGACGCATCGGATGAAAACCGCACGCTGGACGAAGCTGGCGAATGGCTGGTGATGATCGGTGTGTGTACACACTTGGGCTGTGTGCCAATCGGCAACGGCGCGGGTGATTTCGGCGGGTGGTTCTGCCCCTGCCACGGCTCTCACTACGACGAAGCCGGTCGCATCCGCAAAGGCCCCGCCCCTCGGAACCTCGACATTCCCGTCGCGGCGTTCGAAGACGAAACCACGATCAAACTGGGATAAGGAAACGCGCACATGTCCGGCATTCCGCACGATCATTACGAGCCCAAAACGGGCGCCGAGAAGTGGCTGCATTCGCGCCTTCCCATCGTGGGCCTTCTCTATGACACCATCATGATCCCCACGCCCAAGAACCTGAACTGGATGTGGATCTGGGGCATCATTCTGACTTTCTGCCTTGCTTTGCAGATCGTCACCGGCATCGTTCTTGTGATGCACTACACCCCGCATGTTTCGCTGGCCTTTGCGTCGGTTGAACACATCATGCGCGACGTGAACGGCGGCCATATGCTGCGGTATCTGCACGCAAACGGCGCTTCGCTGTTCTTTGTTGCTGTCTACCTGCACATCTTCCGTGGTCTGTACTACGGGTCGTACAAGGCCCCGCGTGAAATCACATGGATCATCGGTATGCTGATCTACCTGTGCATGATGGGCACCGCATTCATGGGTTACGTTCTGCCTTGGGGGCAGATGTCCTTCTGGGGTGCGACCGTGATCACCGGCCTGTTTGGCGCGATCCCGTTCGTCGGTGAACCGATCCAGACATGGCTGCTGGGCGGACCGGCTGTGGACAACGCCACGCTGAACCGCTTCTTCTCGCTGCACTATCTGCTGCCTTTCGTGATTGCTGCGCTGGTCGCGGTTCACATCTGGGCCTTCCACACCACCGGCAACAACAACCCCACGGGTGTTGACGTGCGCCGCGGGTCGAAAGCCGAAGCAGAAAAAGACACCGTTCCGTTCTGGCCCTACTTCGTGATCAAAGACGTGTTCGCGCTGGCCGTTGTGCTGCTGGTCTTCTTTGCCATCGTCGGCTTCATGCCGAACTATCTGGGCCACCCCGATAACTATATCGAGGCAAACCCGCTGGCGACGCCTGCACACATCGTTCCTGAATGGTACTTCCTGCCGTTCTACGCGATCCTGCGTGCCTTCACCGCTGACGTTTGGGTTGTGATGTTCGCAAGCTGGATCACCGGCGGCATTATCGACGCTAAATTCTTCGGCGTGTTGGCAATGTTCGGTGCAATCGCTGTCATGGCGCTGGTGCCGTGGCTGGATACCTCGCGTGTGCGTTCGGGTCGCTATCGTCCGATGTTCAAATGGTGGTTCTGGCTGCTGGCCGTTGATTTCATGGTCCTGATGTGGGCCGGTGCAATGCCTGCGGAACCGCCGTACTCGACCATCTCGCTGATCGGCGCCACCTATTGGTTCGCGTACTTCCTGGTCATCCTGCCGCTGCTGGGTGTGATCGAAAAGCCGACCGCTGCGCCGGCCACGATCGAGGAAGACTTCAACAACCATTACGGCAAACCTGCCGAATAAGTAAGGAAACGGGATAATGCTTAAGAAACTCGCGATCTCCGCAGTTGCCGCCCTGACCCTTTCGGCAGGTGGCGCGCTGGCGGCCGGAGCAAACGGCCACGTTCATGACGTCGACTTCTCCTTTGAAGGGCCGTTCGGTAAATACGACCAGATGCAGCTTCAGCGCGGCCTTCAGGTGTACACCGAAGTTTGCTCGGCGTGTCATGGTCTGAAGTTCGTTCCGATCCGGACGCTGGCCGATGAAGGTGGCCCGCAATTGCCCGAGGATCAGGTGCGTGCCTATGCAGCCCAACTGGATATTTTCGACCCAGAGCTGGATGATACGCGTCCGCGGACCCCTGCTGACAAGTTCCCTGTTGGCGGCGACCCTAAGGCACCTGACCTGTCCCTGATGGCGAAGGCTCGTTCGGGCTTCCACGGCCCGTATGGCACGGGTATGAGCCAGCTGTTCAACGGTATCGGTGGTCCCGAATACATCGTCTCGATCCTGACCGGCTACACCGGCGAGGAGAAAGAGGAAGCAGGCACCACTTTCTATGAAAACACCGCGTTCCCCGGTGGTTGGATTGCAATGGCCCCGCCGTTGTCCGGTGAAGATGTGGAATTCGCAGACGAACATTCGAACGAACTGCACCACGAGGCCGAGGATGTGGCTGCTTTCCTGATGTGGACGGCAGAGCCGAAGATGATGGCACGTCAGCAGGCTGGTTTTGTAGCTGTGCTGTTCCTGACGCTGTTGTCGGTGCTGCTGTACCTGACCAACAAACGCATCTGGGCGCCGGTCAAGAAAGCCGCGAAAAAGGCCTGATATAGCGCCTTTATGATACAGAAAGCCCCGCCAGATTGGCGGGGCTTTTTTGTTTTTTTGGGGGGGGCGCTGACGCGCACGCAGGCTCTTCGGAAGGGTAGAGAGGTGATGCTACCGTATAAAGGCGATGCTTGCCGCGCTGACGGATGCCTCCGGCGGGGATATTTTAGCCAAGAAAGAACCCGGCAGAACCTTGCTTGCCAGAGTAGCGCTGGGTGACGTTTAGCGCATCAAATCGGGCAGTTCACCATTCAGCCCAGCCGCTTCGCGGATGAACGTCCGGCGCAGCCCCGGCAGGGCACTCACGACACCCATGCCGATATCCCGGCCCAGTCGCAGCAGCGGGTTGTCGTTGGAAAATAGCTTGTTCGTCAGGTCCGTGGTCAGCGCCAGTGTTGCTGTGTCAAACCGACGCCATTCCTGATAGCGATCCAGCACCAGTGGCGCGGCAATATCTTCGCCCCGGCGTTTGGCGTGGGTCAGTACATGCGCCAATGCGCCCACATCGCGCAGACCGGCATTCAGCCCCTGGCCTGCGATGGGGTGCATCCCGTGGGCGGCATCGCCGATCAGGGCCAGACGATCCCCGACAAAGCTGTTGGCGACGGTCAGGTTCAACGGATAGGTGAAGCGTTTGCCGACCAACCGGATTTGCCCCAGAAAATCGCCAAACCGGGGGCGCAGGACTTGCATATAGTCTTCGTCCGATAGTGCCTGAAAGGCCGCCGCGTTTTCGTGGGTTTCGGACCACACGACCGAGGACATATTGCCGGGCAGCGGCAGAATCGCCAACGGGCCGGGGGGCATGAAGAACTGATGCGCAATACCGTGGTGGGGCAAGTCGTGTTCAATGGCGCAGACCAGCGCGGTTTGGCCGTAATCCCAACCAGACCGTTTGATCCCGGCGCGTTCTGCTGTGCCGGACCGGCGGCCATCGGCCCCGACCAACAATTTCCCCCGCAGCGTTTTCCCAGAGGCCAGCGTTAGCGTCACCCCTGTTGCATCCGCAGCCTGTGCTGTGACGGTTTCACCGTCCAGCACTGTAATCAGCGGGGTTTTGTCCATTGCGTCGGACAGGGCGCGGCGCAGAAAGCGGTCCTCCAGCATGAAGCCCATCGGGCCTTCTTCGATTTCGGTATGGTCGAAATGCAGAAAGAAAGGGGAAAGCGGCCCTTCGCCCGCGCGGCCATCGGTCACTTTGATGTCCAGCATGGGCTGCGATTGTGGGGCCACTTCGGACCAGACACCAATACCCGCCAATAGCCGCTTAGACGCCAGCGCCAGCGCGTAACCGCGTCCGTCAAAGTTATCGTCGGTCTGAACGCCGCGCGGCAACGCGTCGATCACGGTTGAACGTAGCCCTGCCTGCGCCAAGGCCAGCGCCAGCGCGGGGCCATTCAGCCCGCCGCCGACGATCAGGATATCGCTTTCATTACTCATGCGGCAAATATGGTGGTGGATGCGGGATTGTCCATGTGCCGCACTGCCGCTACCGTTCAGAAAAATCTGACAGGAGCGATGGGTATGCAGGACTGGCTATGGAAAAGCGCGGGTGATCTGGGGCGTGGCATTGGCGAAGGGGCGATTGATCCCGTTGCGCTGACAGAAACCTATCTGGAAGCGATAGACGCCAATCCGTTTCGGGATCGTATTTATGCCCGTGTGACCGCAGATCGCGCACGGGCCGAGGCAAAGGCCGCCGCCGAGCGTGCCAAAGCCGGGCATCGGTTGTCCCTGCTGGATGGGGTGCCGATCAGTTGGAAAGACCTGTTTGATTCGGCTGGTGTTGCAACCGAAGCCGGGTCGGCCCTGCTAAAGGACCGCGTGCCGGACCGTGATGCATGGGTGTTGCGCAATGCGACAGCACAGGGGTTGGTGTGTCTGGGCAAAACCCACATGAGCGAACTGGCCTTTTCCGGGTTGGGGCTGAATCCGGTGACAGCGACGCCGCCCTGTGTGAATGATCACGATGCGGTTCCGGGGGGGTCGTCCTCGGGGGCGGCTGCATCGGTGGCGTTTGGTTTGGCGGCGTGTGGCATTGGGTCGGATACCGGCGGGTCTGTGCGTATCCCATCGGCATGGAACGATCTGGTGGGGCTGAAAACCACGTCGGGCCGTATACCGCTGGATGGCGTGGTGCCGCTTTGCCTGAAATTCGATACGATTGGCCCGCTGTGCCGTACCGTTGAAGATGCAGCTTTGATGTTGGGGGTTCTGGAAGGTGGGACCGCTGCCGATCTGCGTGGGGCGACACTGAAGGGGCGGCGTTTTGCGGCACTGCAAACGGTGGTGATGGATCATCTGCGCCCCGAACCATTGGCGGCATATCTAAGCGCCCTGGACAAACTGCGCGATGCCGGGGCCGTGATCGAAGACATAGACGCCCCCGAAGTGGCCCGCGCGATGGATCTGGCTGGGCCGCTGTATCCGACCGAAGCCTATGGCCTGTGGCGCGATGTGATCGAGGCAAATCCCCATCTGATGTTTGATCGCATTCTGGACAGGTTCCGGGGCGGGGCAAAGTTCAGCGCACCGGATTATGTGCAGGCCTGGCAAGAGCTGGAGGAATGCCGGGCCGAATGGAACGCCCGTGTCGCGCGGTTTGATGCGGTGCTGTGTCCGACCTCTCCGATTCTGCCGCCGAATGCTGATCGGCTGATGAATGACGACGATTACTATGTTTCGGAAAATCTGCTGGCCTTGCAGAATACCCGTGTGGGCAATCTGATGGGTGGATGTGGGATTGCGATGCCGACGGGAACGCCGTCTTGCGGGATCACCTTTAATGGGCTGCCAATGCAGGAAGAACGGCTTTTGCGGATCGCAGCGGCGGCGGAAACTGCGCTACGGGCGGGGTGATCGCTGGGGACAGGCTGTCAAAAACGACACAGGACAAACACGTTACACTGCTTTATCTGGACGAAAGGCGCGCCGTTCGGTACTCTGACCGCAAACGGGGCGCTATGATCCCGAAACATTTGAGGCAGTGTGATATGTTTCCCGAGCGGTTTGCCAACCTACCGGCTTATGCTTTCCCGCGTTTGCGCGCCCTGTTGGACGCGCACGAAGCGGGTGGTCCCGTCATGCACATGACAATCGGAGAGCCAAAACATGCCTTTCCCGATTGGGTGGGGCAGATCATGGCCGATAATATCGCAGGCTTTGGGCAGTATCCGCCGAATGACGGAACGCCCGGATTGCGCGGGGCAATTGCCGGGTTTCTGGACCGCCGGTATGGTGTGACGGTGGACCCGGACACCCAAATCATGCCGCTGAATGGGACACGCGAAGGGCTATATAACGCAGCGATGGCCCTGATCCCCGAGGAAAAAGCCGGAAAGCGCCCCGTGGTGCTGATCCCGAACCCGTTTTATCAGGTCTATATGATTGGGGCGATTTCCGTCCGGGCTGAACCTGTGTTCGTTTCGGCCACCCGCGCAAACGGGTATCTGCCGGATTATACTGCCCTGCCGCCCGAGGTGCTGAACCGTGTCGCCGCGGCCTATATCTGTTCGCCTGCCAATCCGCAGGGGTCCGTTGCCAGCCGCGACTATTGGGCGGCGCTGATCCGTTTGGCGGAACAATATGATTTCCAGATTTTCGCGGACGAATGTTATTCGGAAATCTATCGGCAGGATGCACCTGTGGGGGCTATGCAGGTCGCGCAGGAATTGGGCGCTGATCCGGAACGGGTGGTGATTTTTCATTCGCTGTCGAAACGGTCAAACCTGCCGGGGTTGCGGTCTGGGTTTGTGGCTGGCGGGGTCGAAACCCTGAAGCATGTGCGCCAGTTGCGGGCCTATGCAGGGGCACCGCTACCGTTGCCGATTCAGCATGTTTCCCAAATGGTGTGGGAGGACGAGGCCCATGTCATCGAAAACCGCCGCCTGTACGGCGAAAAATATGTGGCCGCGGACGAGGTGTTCGCCAGCATTCAGGGCTACAAAGCGCCCGAAGCCGGGTTCTTTTTGTGGCTGCCTGTCGACGATGGCGAAGAAGCGGCGCTGAAAGCGTGGCGCGAAACCGGGGTGCGGGTGCTGCCGGGCGCGTATCTGAGCAAAGATGTGAACGGGGATAACCCCGGCAAGGGATATATCAGGGTCGCAATGGTGGCCCCGACCGAGGAGATGCGGCAAGGGCTGATCCGCCTGCGCGACTGCATCTACCGCTGAATAACAAAAATACAAAGAATCATAATAGAACGAGGCAGGAATGGCATTTCAGACAAGGGGACGGGACCCGCTGTTCGACAGTGACATGCAGGCAGCGATCGAAAAACGCGGCAAGGAACTGATCGGTATCGCGCTGGCTGTTGTGGGGCTGGCGGCCGTGGCGATGATGGCATCATATAGCGCCGACGATCCGTCGTTCATGCTGGCCACCGATGCGCCGGTGCAGAATGCGCTTGGGCGTTTGGGTGCCTCGTTTGCAGCGCCTTTGTTTATGATTCTGGGGATGGGATCGTGGGGGCTGGCGATTTCGCTGCTGGTCTGGGGATTCCGTTTTGGGTTCCATCAGGGCGAAGATCGTGCGCTGTCCCGTGCGCTGCTGACCCCGATCTGGATGGCTGTGATTTCTGTCTATGCTTCAACCTTGGTGCCGGGGCCGGATTGGGGGCAGGGATTCGGGCTTGGCGGGCATTTTGGCGATACTGTTTTGGGCGTGTTGCTGGGTATTTTGCCGGTCAGCATGGCCTTCGGGATCAAGCTGATGACGCTGCTTTTTGCGTTGGGACTGCTGGCGATGGGAACCTATGTTCTGGGCTTTTCGATGAACGAATTGCGTCGTCTGTTCCGTTTCATGGTGGTGGGCGTGGTGATGGTTTATGCGCTGTCGCTGACGTTGCTGGGGCGAGGCGCTTCGGGGGCCGTTACGGCGGCTCAGGGGATGCAGGCGCGTCAGCGGGAACGCCGCGCTGCGCGGTTAGAGCGTCAGGCCACGGCGGCCAGCTATGAAAACTATGCGCCGGACGTGCAAGAAGAATGGGTGGAGCCCTATGAAGCCAACGTCTTTGCCGAAGACGATTGGACGCAAGATCCTGTTCCGGCGCCCGCAGTCGCCCCTGTTGCCGAACCTGCGCCGAAACCCGGTCTTCTGAAACGGGTGCCGGGTTTGATCCGCCGCCCTGATCCAATGCCAGAGCCGGAATTGATAGAGCCTGAACTGGCGGAGGATTGTAATGATGCGCCCGGCGGGGATCGTATCAAGGCCAAGATTGCCGATGTGATCCGCAACCGTACCGTCGCCGCGCCCGAAGTGGCCGCCCCGCTGACCAAGGGCCGTGGTCGTGGCCCTGCTGCGCTGGTGTTCGATCCGTCACACCGCCCTGCCGCGCCGCAGCCGCAAAAAGGTTTGCCACCCGAGCCGCCGCTGACGGCATCGCGTGCGACCCTTCCGGCTGAGCCGCCGATTACGGCAATCCGCCCCGCGTCTGATCCTGTGGAAATCGGGCGCGTTGCGTCTGTGAACCATTTCGATCCGATGCCAGAGCCGGAACAATATGCGCAACCCGCAGCATATGAAGCGCCCGAAGCGCATTTCGAGACTGAGTTCACGCAGGATTATGCGGATGTGAACCCGGATTTCTGGAATGATCCCAACAGTCTGACAGACACGCTGGCAGAGGATCAGGACGAGAATATTTTTGATATGTCCTATGATGCGGTGCCGTCTGAAACCTATGCCGCCCCGAAGCCGGTTGCACAGGTCGCCACCCCGGCCCCCGCGCCAAAGCCGCAGATGCAGCCCGCCATTCCGGTACAGGCCCCGCGCAAGGTGGTTGTGCAGCCACTGAACCGGAAACCGATCCAGCCTTCGACCCGCGCCCGGACCGAGGCCCAGCCGTCGCTGGCGTTCGAGGAGAGCGCGCACGTTTATGAATTACCGCCGCTTAATCTGTTGGCGAACCCGGCCAATATCCAACGCCATCATCTGAGTGATGAGGCATTGGAAGAAAACGCCCGGATGCTGGAAAACGTGCTGGATGATTATGGCGTGAAGGGTGAAATCGTCAGCGTCCGCCCTGGTCCCGTTGTCACTATGTACGAACTGGAACCGGCACCGGGCCTGAAGGCCAGCCGTGTGATCGGTCTGGCCGATGACATCGCACGGTCCATGTCTGCACTGTCTGCCCGTGTGTCCACCGTGCCGGGCCGCAGCGTGATCGGGATCGAATTGCCGAACGAAAACCGCGAAAAGGTGGTGCTGCGCGAAATCTTGGCCGCGCGGTCCTTTGGCGATGCCAACATGAAACTGCCGCTGGCCTTGGGCAAGGATATTGGCGGCGAACCCATTGTGGCGAACCTTGCAAAGATGCCCCACCTTCTGATTGCGGGGACCACGGGTTCGGGGAAATCCGTGGCAATCAACACGATGATTCTGTCGCTTTTGTACCGGCTGACCCCGGATGAATGCCGCCTGATCATGATCGACCCGAAGATGCTGGAATTGTCCGTATATGATGGCATTCCCCATCTTCTGTCGCCTGTTGTGACCGATCCCAAAAAGGCGGTTGTGGCCCTGAAATGGGTCGTGGGCGAAATGGAAGATCGCTATCGCAAGATGTCCAAAATGGGCGTCCGCAACATTGATGGCTATAACAGCCGGGTCGAGGATGCCCTGTCCAAGGGCGAAACCTTTAGCCGGACGGTGCAGACCGGGTTTGACGATGAAACCGGCGATCCCATTTTCGAGACCGAGGAAATCACCCCGGTGAAGATGCCCTATATCGTGGTTATCGTCGACGAAATGGCCGACCTGATGATGGTCGCGGGTAAAGAGATCGAAGCCTGCATTCAGCGCCTTGCGCAGATGGCGCGGGCGTCGGGGATTCACCTGATCATGGCCACGCAGCGGCCTTCGGTTGACGTGATCACCGGCACGATCAAGGCGAACTTCCCCACCCGGATTTCGTTTCAGGTGACATCGAAAATCGACAGCCGCACCATTCTGGGTGAAATGGGTGCCGAACAACTGCTGGGTATGGGCGATATGCTGTATATGGCTGGCGGCGCCCGGATTACCCGCTGTCATGGCCCCTTTGTTTCAGATGAGGAAGTCGAGGAAATCGTGACCCATCTGAAATCTTTTGGCCCGCCCGAATATGTGGGCGGTGTGGTCGAAGGCCCCGATGAGGATAAAGCCGACAACATCGACGCGGTGCTGGGCCTGAATACTGGCGGCAACACGGATGGCGAGGACGCGCTGTACGATACGGCGGTGGCGATTGTGATCAAGGATCGTAAATGCTCGACCTCTTACATCCAGCGGAAATTGGCCATTGGCTATAACAAGGCCGCAAGGCTGGTCGAGCAGATGGAAGAACAGGGGATTGTGTCCCCGGCTAACCATGTCGGCAAACGCGAAATTCTGGTTCCCGAACAATAACGGGAACCAGTTCGCCCCTCGCGCAGATGTGAGGCGGAATTCAGGTGTAACCCGCCCCTTGCAGGGTTATTTATGGGCTATGAAAATGCTTCGCTTTATCCTTGCGCCCGTTTGCATGGCGCTGGCGGTTCCGGTCGCGGCTGAGGAACTCAGCCTGCGCCAGATTTCCGATTATCTGAACAGCTTTGCCACGGCGCAGGGCGATTTCACCCAGATCAACGACGATGGTTCGATGTCGACCGGGAAAATCTGGTTGAAACGACCGGGGCGGGCGCGGTTTGAATATGGGCCACCCAATCCGGCGTTGGTTATGGCGGGGCAGGGGGCGGTTGCGATCTTTGACCCCAAAAGCAACACCGGGCCTGAAACTTATCCGTTGAAACAAACGCCGCTGAATATCGTGCTGCGCCGGGATGTGGATCTGGCTGGATCGAAAATGGTGGCAGGCAAGGTGTATGATGGCACCGCCACCACGGTGACTGCGATGGACCCGGACAGCCCGGAGTACGGCAATATCCAACTGGTGTTCACTGATAACCCCGTGCAGTTGCGGCAATGGGTGATCAACGATCAGTCCGGCAGCGCCACGACTGTGATTCTGGGGCAAATGCAGTTCGAGACAAAGCTGAGCGATTCACTGTTCGATATTCGCGCTACTTCGGAACGCTTGCAGCCGGGCGGAAAGTAAGTAATCGGCGCTGCTGAAGTTGCAGCGCCGATATTCAATCAGATGATTGCCGGGCTTTTTAGCGCAGCCGACGGGGACATGTGGCAAGTTGGCGTTCATACATATCGGCGCGGGCGTCCACCTCGGCAGAAATACGCATCAGCCAGCTTTTGCGGGTATAGTTTTTCCGCAAATAGCCTGTATGCCCTTCGTGATACGCCAGATATTGATGCTGCGCGTTGCTGAGTTCGACCCCGGTCTTGTCACGGGTCTGATTCATATACCAACCCATGAAATCTGTCGCATCGCGAATACGGTCGCGGCGGGCGCCCCAGCTTCCGGTTGCGCGTTGGTAATCTTCCCAAGTGCCATCAATCGCTTGTGCGTAACCATAGGCCGAACTTTGCCGCCCCATCGGGATGACCCCCAGCACAAACCGATATGGTGTGCGGGCGTTTCCGATGAACTTGCTTTCCTGATAAATCGTGGCCATCTGCACATGTACCGGAACCCCCCAACGGCGTTCAGTGGCACGGAAGGCTTTGCCGTATTTCGGTCGTTGGCTCAGGATGGAGCATGCGTTGTCCAGATTTCGGGGCGCACTGAAATCGCCGCCACCACAGGATGCCAGCAGCACAAACATGATCAATGCGCGAAGAGTTCTGCTCATCTGCCTCTCGCTTTCTTTGTTTTGTGCCATTTTAGCGAAATTTGCGGCCAGAGGAAATGACAATTCCTTTAGTTTGGGGCTGCCGGACGGAAAGATCGGGATTTTTGCCAAATGCACTGTAAATCCAAGGTTCACAGACTGTTTCCCATGTTTTCCGGTGATTTCATGGACAAGATGGGGTGTTTGCGTCTATTTCTGCCGTTAAGGGGTTGTAACTATTATGCTGAAGACGCGTGCGAAATATCATCTGGGCCAGGTTGTCCGGCACAAGAAGCATCCTTTTCGGGGGGTGGTCTTTGACGTTGACCCGCGCTTCAATAATACCGAGGAATGGTATCACTCCATCCCCGAAGAAAGCCGCCCATCCAGAGAGCAGCCATTTTATCACCTGCTGGCGGAAAACGAGCAAAGCTATTACGTGGCTTATGTATCGGAACAGAACCTTGTGGCCGATTATTCGGGGGAACCCGTCAGCCACCCGGATATTCCAGACCTGTTCGGCCCCTTTGAAGACGGGCATTACCCGCTACAATTTCAGTTGAACTAAAGCGTGCCGCGTTCATCCGCATTCCTGCGGTGAATGTCCTGCGATTTTGGCCGCCTGATCAGGGCTTAGGGCGCCGTAGCTGTCGCCACAGGGCAACGGAATAGATCACAAGTGCTGCCCAGATCATCGGGAAGGCGATCATGCGCGCCTGACCGAAGGGTTCGTCGAATACGAAAACGGCCACCAGAAAGATCAGCGTTGGCGCGATATATTGCAGGATGCCAATCGTTGACAGACGCAGCAGTTTGGCCCCGTTGGCATAGGTGATCAACGGCACCGCGGTGATAACGCCTGTCCCGATCAGCAGCCATGTATTGCCGGGGCTGTCGGTGAAATGGCCCTGTCCGGTCGTCGCAAGATAGGCCAGATACCCCAACGCCGGGGGCAGCAGGATCAGCACCTCCAACAGGAA
The DNA here is from genome assembly GCF_900182725.1 of Thalassovita litoralis. Classification (GTDB taxonomy): domain Bacteria; phylum Pseudomonadota; class Alphaproteobacteria; order Rhodobacterales; family Rhodobacteraceae; genus Thalassobius; species Thalassobius litoralis. Next base: position 174,316 of record NZ_FXTO01000001.1, on the reverse strand, counting down.
ACCTTGGTTCGGGCCGATGGGGAGCCATTTTTTGAAAAAAGCGTAAAAGCCCCAACTGACGGTCATACCAATCGCAGGCCACGGCAGGGAACCAGCATCATACCACAGCACAAGCACCGCGCCCGCAGCCAGAACCACCGCAGCTATTTGCGCACGCCCCAGCTTTTCCCGCAGCAGGATTGCCCCCAGCAACACACTGAACAGCGGGTTGATATAATATCCCAGCGCCGCATCCAGCGCACGGTTGGTGGCGATGGACCAGACATAAATGCCCCAGTTGACGGAAATCAGCGCGGCAGTCACGCAGCCCATTGCCAGTGTCTTGGGGGATTTCAACGCCGTGACCAAATCGCGGGTGCGCCGCAACCACAGCAACAGCGCCCCAGCCACAGGTATCGCCCAGATCACCCGATGGGCCACGATTTCAGCGGCAGGGATATGGGCGACGGCTTTCATGTAAAGCGGCATAAACCCCCACATCAGATAGGCCGCGATGGCAAAAGCCAGCCCGCGCGGGTTGTCGGTGTTTTCGGGCTGCGGGGTGGGCATGTGGGTGATTCCTTTTGATCCGGTTCCTGTTAACCCGGTGAAAGGTATGGTGAAAGACCGTGCGATTGCGGGGGTGGCGGTTATGGTCCCGTCAGGGGTGCTGGGGCAGACCGTCCGCGATGCTGTAGTAATCGCCCTGGTCCGCCGTAAAAATGTGTTTTTCCAACTGTAGCCCGGTCGGACCATCGACAGCACCCAAGGCAAAGCTGATTTCGGTTTCGCCATTGCCCTGCCAAAACAGGAATGCGCCGCAGGTCGCGCAAATGCCCCGTTTGGCGTGATGTGTCAGGGCGATCCAACTGACGGGGCCGGTGATGGTTAATTCTGGTTCCGGCACCTGCGCCGAAGCCCATTGATGTCCCGACATCTTGCGGCATTGGGTGCAATGGCACACGGACGGGTTTCGGGGCGGGGTGCGTGTGGCAAAATGCACAGCCCCGCAAGCGCAGCTTCCGGTCAGCATGGTTTATTCCTCTCTCCTATGATCAGGAAACAGGGGAATGCCGGTGTGGTCAACCCAATGCAGCTTTCAGCCAACGCGCGGTTTTCTGAATTGCGTCGCGGCCTTGAGGGATGACCTTGGTCAGGGATACGAAGGCATGAACCTGCCCCGGATAGGTCAGCAGGTCGGTTTGTACCCCGGCGTCTTGCAGGGCTTGGGCATAGGACAGGGCATCATCCCATAGCGGATCATGCCCGCCACCGATGATCAGCGCAGGCGGCTGGCTTGCCAGATTTTGGGACAGCAGCGGGGAAACGCGTGGATCGTTGCGGTCTTGCCCGGTGGGTAGATACAGCGACAGATACCAATCAATCCGACTGACGGGCAGCAGGGGTTGATCGCGTAAATCCCGCATGGATTGCGAGGTCAGCCGCCCGTCCACACCGGGGTAGATCAGCACTTGTGCGGCAGGCAGGGGCAGCTTTGCCTCGATCAGATCGTGCATCAGACAGGCGGTTAGGTTGCCGCCTGCGCTGTCGCCACCCACGGCCAGTTGATCGGGGCGGATATGCAGATTGGCCGCGTCTGCCAGCAATCCGCGATAGCAGGCCAATACATCGTTCGGCGCAGCCGGAAAGGGGTGTTCCGGGGCCAGCCGGTAATCAAATGAAATGACCCGGATGCCTGCCTGTTCGCATAATGCACCGCATAACCCGTCATGGGTGTCTATCCCGCCTTGGACCCAGCCGCCGCCATGCAGATACAACAATGTGGGCTGTGCGGCATTCGAATCGCGACCGGCGGGAACATAAAGGCGCGCGGGGCGGTCGCCAGCTGCACCGGGTAGGGTGATGTCGGTTTTTTGCACGGATGCAGGGCAGGGCCGTTCAAATTTTGCGGCAAGGGTTTGAATTTGCGCACGGCTGAGTTCGACACTCGGCGGTTGGTTCGGATCACGCAGAAGGTTGACCAGATCGGTTGCGGCTTGCGCTTTGGGGTCTATCCTGCGTCCTGCGATGGTCGTCAGGTGCCCGGCATAAATCCACCGCACCAGCGGTTCGGGCAGAAACACACGGACCAGCCCCCAGATTAAACCCAGTTTTGACATGATACCCCCCCTTTTGGGCTATGGAGATGCAATCAAGGATATACTGAGAAGGCAAATAAAAACCCCCGATCCTGTCTCAGATCGGGGGGATGGGATTAAACCCGTTCGATGGCGATGGCCGTACCTTCGCCGCCGCCGATGCAAATGGCAGCGATACCGCGTTTCAGCCCCCGTTTTTCCAATGCGTTCAACAGCGTAACCATGATTCGTGCGCCGGATGCGCCAATGGGATGCCCCAGTGCACAGGCCCCGCCATTCACGTTCATGATGTCGCGGGGGATACCCATTTCAGACATAAAGGCCATCGGAACCACGGCAAAGGCCTCGTTCACTTCCCACAGGTCGACGTCACTGACCGACCAGCCCAAACGATCCAGCAGCTTGCGGGCGGCAGGGACGGGGGCGGTGGGGAATTGCGACGGGGCCTGTGCGTGGCTGGCATGGCCCAGAATGCGGGCGCGGATGTTCAATCCTTTGGCCTCTGCCGCATCCTGCGAGGCCAGAACCAGCGCCGCCGCCCCGTCCGAGATAGACGAGGAATTGGCCGCCGTCACCGTGCCGCCCTTGCGGAAAGCGGGCTTCAGCATCGGAATTTTTTCGGGGCGGGCCTTGGCGGGCTGTTCGTCGCGGGTGATGACTTCTTCGCCCGTGCGGGCGTGCAGGGTTACGGCGCAGATTTCCCCGTCAAATGCCCCACTGCGCTCGGCTTCCAGCGCGTTGGACAGCGATCCCAGCGCGTATTGGTCCTGTGCTTCGCGGGTGAACTGGAACGCTTCGGCGCAGTCCTCGGCAAAGGTGCCCATCAGGCGGCCCTTGTCATAGGCGTCCTCCAGCCCGTCAAGGAACATGTGGTCCTGCACCTGCTGGTGGCCGACCCGTGCGCCGCCGCGCATTTTGGGCAGCAAATACGGGGCGTTGGTCATGCTTTCCATGCCGCCCGCGATCATCGTTTCGGCATGTCCCAATGCGATCTGATCAAAGGCCACCATTGCGGCCTTCATCCCCGATCCGCACATTTTGTTCAACGTGGTGGCCGGGACGTCCTCGCCTAAGCCGCCAGCAAATAGCGCCTGTCGTGCGGGCGCCTGCCCCTGACCGGCGGGCAGGACGCAGCCCATCAAGACCTCGTCCACGGTTGTGGTTTTGGCATCGGCCAGCGCCGCGCGGATTGCTGCACCGCCCAGCGTTGCGGCTTCGACCCCGTCAAACACGCCCTGAAAGCCCCCCATAGGGGTGCGCGATGCGCCTGCGATAACGACTGATTTCATCCGGTTTCCTCCTGATCCGGGGCGTGCATACCGATTGGTAACGAATTGCCCATAGTTTGCGGCTGTTGGCTGAATTGAAAGGAGTTTCTATGCAGATGTCCAGTACAGACCGCGGCGGGTATCAGATCGTTCTGGTTGATGAAAACCGGATTGATGCCGCTGTGGCCATCGCCTTTAAGGACAGGATGCGCAATCTGACCGAAGGCCGCGCCGGGCCGGTTGTGCTGGATCTTGGGGCTGTATCTTTTATTGATTCCAGCGGATTGGGCGCGATCGTCGCGGCCATGAAACAACTGGGGAAGGATCGGCAATTGCATCTGGCCGGACTAATGCCCAATGTCGCCAAGGTTTTTCGTCTGACGCGTATGGATATGGTGTTTACCATTCATGATACGGTTGACGGGGTTATTGATCTTCATGCTGACAGAGCCTGAGCAGACAGCAATAGCCAGATCGGGCCGCGTAATGACACCGCCACAGGCGATAGAATTCCAATTCGATGCAAGCGAACAAGCCGTGCGCCGCGCGCTAAGCCGGGTGCGCCAGTTCTGGCAGCAGGCGGGCGTGTCGGATTGTGATGCGGGTCAGGCTGAAATCGTATTGGCAGAGGCGCTGAATAACGTGGTGGAACATGCCTATTGCAATACCGGGGCGGGGCGGATCGAACTGCGGTGCCGGGTCGGGTCAGATCAGATTGATATGACCATTCTGGATCAGGGCGGGCCGGTTCCGGCGCATGTTTTTGCCCAACGCACCGGGCCGGACACAGACGTTCCGTTGAATGACCTGCCAGAAGGCGGGTTTGGCTGGATGCTGATTCAGAAAATGACCTGTTATCTGCACTATCAGCGGGTTGGGGGGACAAATTGCCTGTGCTTTGCTGTGCTGCGCGGGGGGAACGGGTGAAAAATGCAAAAGCCGCAGAATTGCCTCATTCCGCCCATATCCCCGCCCGAAATCGCCGCCATACCATTACATGTAGCTGCAAGAGCTTCCCTCGGTGCCGCGTGTTTTACAGCCCCCACCCAGTGCGCGGCACCGAGGCCATTTTCCCAGCACATGATAAACCCTAAGGCAGGCAAAGACCTGTCAGGCATGGACTTTGGCAAATACCCCGGTCATGGTTTGCCGTGAAATGAGGGGAGATTTCCAATGCGCGATTTTCATCAACCGGGGCGATCCGCGGTTTTTGCAACGAATGGTGTCTGTGCCACGTCACACCCGCTGGCGGCACAGGCGGCCTTGGATATACTGAAACAGGGCGGCAATGCGATGGATGCGGCAATTGCCGGGGCTGTTCTGCTGGGGATCTGCGAACCGCAGATGACGGGCATCGGCGGCGACTGTTTCGTGCTGTATTCGCCTGCCGGGTCCGAGGAGGTGATGGCCCTGAACGGGTCGGGCCGCGCCCCGGCGGCGGCTGATGCTGCCGATCTGCGCGCGCGCGGGCTGCAAACGGTGCCACTGACAGGCCCCGATGCGGTAACGATCCCCGGTGCCGTCGATGCGTTTTGCCACCTGTCTGAAACGCACGGAAAACTGGGATTGGATGCGCTTTTGGCCCCAGCGATTCACTATGCGGAAAACGGTGTTCCGGTTGCGCCGCGCGTGGCGTTTGACTGGCCGACAGCGGCGAAATGCCTGAATGAACAGGGGCGTCATCATTATCTGATCAATGGCGCTGTGCCTCGTGTCGGGCAGATGTTCCGCGCCCCCGGTCAGGCCGAAGTCCTGCGCCGGATTGCCAAGGACGGGCGCAGTGGTTTTTACGAAGGCGAAGTCGCCGAGGATATGGTGAACGCCCTGACGGCATTGGGCGGGGTTCACACGGCGGAGGATTTTGCCGCCACCGCCTGTAGTCCGACCGTGCCAGTCAGTGGCCCCTATAAGCATATGGACCTGTTCGAGCATCCGCCGAACGGTCAGGGCGCGACTGCGATCCTGATGCTGAATATTCTGGCGCAGTTCGACATTGCCGCGATGGACCCGTTCGGGGCCGAACGCGCCCATATCGAGGCAGAGGCGGCAAAGCTGGCTTATGATGCCCGAAACCGTTTCATTGCGGATGCCGATTATACCACGCGGCTGGATCACATGCTGGCCCCGGAAACTGCGCAAAAACTTGCGGCGCTGATTGATCCGAACCGCGCTATGGCTGCGGCGGCACCTGTTTCCGAGGCGGTGCATAAGGACACGATCTATATCACCGTGGTGGATAAGGATCGCATGGCGGTGTCGCTGATTTATTCTATCTTCCACGGCTTTGGGTCTGGCATTGCAACGTCCAAATTTGGCCTGCTGCTCCAGAATCGCGGGGCGGGGTTCAGCCTGCAACAGGGGCATGCCAATGAAATGAGGGGCGGAAAACGCCCGATGCACACGATCATTCCCGGTTTGCTGAAACAGGATGGGCGCGTCACCATGCCGTTCGGTGTGATGGGCGGGGCGTATCAGCCCAATGGTCACGCGCGGTTTGTGTCTAATATCGTGGATTTCGGAATGGATCCGCAAACAGCCATCGACGCCCCGCGCTGTTTTGCTGATGCAGGGGAATTGCGGGTCGAACGGGGGTATTCCGATGCGGTACGGCAGGCATTGGCCGATAAGGGCCACAATGTCGTGATCCCGGACGGTCCGATTGGCGGTGCGCAAACCATCCGCATTCACGCGGATGGCGTGCTAGAGGGCGCGTCTGACCCGCGCAAGGATGGTTGCGCATTGGGCTATTGAACAGGCGCAACAGGTGGCTGCGTCCCATAATCGGGGCGCAGCATTAGCTTTAGCTTAGTGCTTCGCGGAATTTCAGGAACCGCGCATCGGTGGCAACGCGGGCGTTCATCGCTTCGCGTAGCGCGCCGACGGACGAATGCGGGCGCATCACCACTTCGAACGTGTCGATCAGGCCGTTTTCGCCCAAGGTGATCAAATCCACCCCCACGGCATCGCGGTCGCCGATCTTGCATTGAAATTCCAGCGCCCAATCGTTGCCGTCGCCGATGATGCGGCGATAGCGGAAATCGGAAAACACCTGTCCGACATGGCCCAAAACCGCCGCCACGGCATCGCGTCCGGTCCATGTTTTCCAATAGGTTGGCGGCAGGAATTTCACGTCCGGGGCCAGAATTTCAGCTATCTTTTCATCTTCGCCCGAAGCGACGATTTCGGTCATACGTTGGATTGTGGGGTGCATTTTGTGATCCTCCTGTCCCGCAGCCTGTCCCAGTGGTGGGAACTGGGCAAGCATGACGCTGGGTTGCGCAGCGCCGGGCGCGGGCGTAATCAGCAGCCATGACGCTGAGCAGTGATTATACCCCCCCGACCGACCCGCTGGAGATTCTGCATCAGGATCACCAGATCATTGCTGTGAATAAACCGGCTGGATTGCTATCCGTGCCGGGGCGTGGGGAGCATCTGGCCGATTGCCTGCTGTCGCGCATTCAGGCCGTGTTCCCCGAGGTGCTTTTGGTGCATCGGCTGGACCGGGACACATCGGGGGTGATGGTGTTTGCCCTGACGCCCCACGCGCAGCGCAACCTGTCCATGCAGTTTGAGAAACGCAGTACAAAGAAAACCTATGTCGCGCGGGTTTGGGGCAGGTTAGAGCCGAAAACAGGCACGGTAGACCTGCCGCTGATCGTGGATTGGCCGAACCGTCCGCGCCAGATGGTCGATCATGAAAACGGTAAACCCGCGATTACCGATTGGCGGGTGTTGCGGGGGGACGACAGCGAAACGCGGGTGCGACTGATGCCCCGGACCGGGCGCAGCCATCAGTTGCGGGTGCATATGCTGGCGCTGGGGCATCCGATTTTGGGCGACCCGCTATATGCCACCGGGGCCGCTGCGGAATTTCCCCGGCTGATGCTGCATTCCGAAGAGTTGCGGATCAATCATCCCGACAGCGGCGAAGGCATGAGGTTCCGCGCCAAGACCCCGTTCTAGGCTATTTCATCGACCGATCTGTTAGGTTCAGCCGTCCGGCTACGATAGGGTGCAACACCTGCGCCAGCGCCGGATCATCACCGCGCAATTGGTCCAGCTCGTCCAGCCGGTTGGTGGCAATCAGGTCCAGAAGGTCCGTGCGCACCATGCCGTCTGCATCGCGTGGCAGCGCGGCGACGACCTGTAGAAGGTTCGGTTTCGGGCCATTTTCGGCAATGTCAGGGTCTGAAACAGTCTCGACAAAGGCATAAAGCCCGACGCCCCCGGCGGGCAGGGCATAGGCGGCAAAGGCCACATCCCGCGCCCCCTGTGCCAGCAGGGCGTCGCGGATGGCAGGGCCGTCCTCGGCGATGCGGTTTTCGGTGCCTTCACCATCGGACCAGTTCATCAGACGCCGGGTGACGAAATTATACAGCTTTTTGCCGGTGGCCATCCAAATCCGCGAGGGCAGGGATTTTCGTGCCAGTATGTTTTTTTCCGCCGGAGTCAGCAGGTCGCGGGCAAAGCTGCGCTTTTGCTTCAGCATGTGGCGCAGGTCTTCGCGGGCGGCGATGCGGAACAGTTTGCCCTTGCGCCGGTGGACAGACGCAAGTTGGAAATCAATCACGGCCGCCCGTCCATCCGGTGTCATCAGCCAGTTTTGCGGTTTGGCGATGTCATTGTGGCACACGCCCCGGCGCCGCATGTCGCGCAGCAGGCGGCGGGCATCGCGGAACCATGCCGGATCGGACGGCTTAGCCAGATGCAGCGGGGTGCCTTCGGACCAGACGCGCAGGATGCCGCCCTTGTCCGCCTCCAGCAATACGGGGACACCTTCGATGCCCTGAACAGCTTGCAGGCCACGGGCTTCTTTGCGGGCCAGCCATTGTGACAGTGGACGCGCCCACGCAGGCACACCATCCAGACGGCGCAACACCACCTTTGTTTCGGGATCATCGGCCAGATGGCCCATGATGGTTTCCGAAAACACATCACGTTTCAGCACCGTGTCCGGTACGAAACGCTGGATTGATCGGTATGTTGCCACGCGGCCCCCAGAAAAAGAAATCCGGGGCCGTGATAGCCCCGGATTAACCTGTCTTGCAATGGGATTGGGCTTATTCTGCGGCCCAGCCTGCGACCGATTTGACCTCCAGGAAGTCTTCGATGCCCCAAACGCCGCCTTCGCGGCCATTGCCGGATTGCTTCATGCCACCGAACGGCGCACCTGCGCTGCGGGATTTGCCGTTCATTTCCACCATGCCCGACCGCAGTTGTTGCGCCAGACGATTAGCGCGCGTGCCATCGGTGGTCTGAACATAGTTGGTTAGACCATAAACCGTGTCATTGGCGATTTGCACCGCTTCTTCTTCGGTTTCAAACGGGATGATCGACAGGACCGGCCCAAAGATTTCTTCGCGGGCGATGGTCATTTCGTTGTTCACATCGGCGAACACGGTGGGGCGGACAAAGAAGCCTTTGTTCAACCCGTCTGGGCGACCCAGACCGCCAGCAACCAGCCGCGCGCCTTCGTCGATGCCCTTTTGGATCAGGCCTTGAATCTTGTTCCACTGGGCTTCGTTCACCACCGGGCCGATGTGTTTGCCGGATTCGCTGGCGGGGCCAACGGTGACGGCACTGGCCACTTCGGCGGCGGTTTCGACTGCCTGTTCGTAGATGCCTTTTTGCACCAGCATCCGGCTGGGTGCGTTGCAGGACTGGCCGGTGTTATTCATCATATGCAGCACGCCGCGTTTCACGGCCTTTTCATCTGCATCGTTGAAGATGATGTTGGCACCCTTGCCGCCCAGTTCCAGATGCACGCGTTTCAGGGTCAGCGCCGCGTTTTGCGAAATCGCGATCCCCGCGCGGGTCGAGCCGGTGAAGCTGACCATGTCCACATCTTTGTGGCCTGACAGTGCGCTGCCAACGCCCACGCCATCACCGTTCACAAGGTTAAAGACGCCTTTGGGGAACCCGGCCTCGTCCATCATTTCAGCGAACAGAAGCGCGTCCAGCGGGCTTTCTTCGGACGGTTTCAGAACCATGGTGCAGCCTGCGATGGCGGCGGCCACCACCTTCAGCGTGACCTGATTCATCGGCCAGTTCCAAGGCGTGATCAGTGCGCAAACGCCGATCGGTTCATAGATGATCCGATCCTCGGGGGATTTGTCATTCAGCGGGCGGATGAATTTGAATGCCTTCGCCGCTTTCAGGAAATTGCTGATGTGCCAGATCCCAGCGCCAACCTGCGCTGTATTCGCCATGTCGATGGGCGCACCCATTTCCAGCGAAATCGCGGCACCCATTTCACCGCTGCGGCGTTTGTAGACCTCCAGCAGCTTTTCAACCAGCGCAATGCGGTCTTCGGGCGGGGTGGCCATCCATGCCGGGAAAGCGGCCTTGGCGGCGGCCACGGCCTTGTCCGCGTCTGCCTGACTGCCCAGCGAAATGATAGCGCAAGCGTCTTCGGTGGAAGGGTCGATCACTTCGTGATCGCGTGGCTCAACGGGGTTCACCCATTCGCCGTTGATATAGAATTGACGTTTCTCGATCATTGTCAGACCTCCAAAAGCGTTTCCCGTCCTGCGCATCGTTTCCGTTATGCGGAATTTATCGGTGCAGCGTTGCGGCGCAGTTTGTCAGGGGTTTAAATCCGCTGCAAGGGTTACTCTTGGTTCGTGTAAATAATTTGATCAAATTGCCGTGGCGTGCGGTGAAGCAGGGCACCGCGACACACTGTCACTTTCGTAAAATCTGTGCCAATTAGAGGATGTAATCAGTAGGATTAGAACGTATCTAAACTTCAGAATGTAATCCTGACCATTTTACAGAGGAAAAGCGAATGGGACTGCGTATCAACGACATTGTGCCGAATTTCACTGCGGAAACCGACCAGGGGACCATCACCTTTCATGACTGGATCGGCGATAGCTGGGCGATCCTGTTTTCGCACCCCAAGGATTTCACCCCGGTTTGTACCACCGAATTCGGTGCCGTGGCGCAACTGGCCGCTGAATGGGAAAAGCGCAACACCAAGGTGATCGGCCTGTCCGTGGACGGTGTGGACGAACACAAACAATGGAAAGCAGATATCGAAGGGTTCTCGGGCGCTCCGGCTGGTTTCCCGATCATCGCAGACGAAGATCTGGCCGTGTCCAAAGCGTTCGATATGCTGCCCGCCGAGGCTTATCTGCCCGATGGCCGCACCGCTGCCGATTCGGCTTCGGTTCGTTCGGTGTTCATCATTTCGCCGGATAAAAAAGTACAACTGATCATGACCTATCCGATGTCGGTGGGCCGCAACTTTGCCGAAGTGCTGCGCGCGCTGGACGGTCTGCAAGCCACCTTTGGCACCCCCATCGCCACCCCGGCCAACTGGACCGCAGGGCAAGACGTGATTGTGGCCCTGTCGCTGAACGACGATCAGGCCCGCGAAAAGTTCGGCGAAATCGACGTGAAATTGCCCTATCTGCGCACGGCGAAATATTCCGCCTGATTGGTTTTGAAAACCTATATCTTTTGCCCCCGCAGATTTCTGCGGGGGTTTTCTTTTGCAGATAGACAAGTCCGCATTCCGGCGCTACGGGCAGCTAAAGACTGGCGCAATCCGTCCTGATGGGGCGAATCGCCTGCCCTATCCCATCTTGTTTGTCGTCCAAAGGATCACCGCTATGCAAAAGCAGCCGGTTAAACGTCCGCCTCTGGTGATTGGCTGGCGGGAACGCGTGGCCCTGCCGGATCTGGGCATTCCGTTGATGCAGGCCAAGATTGACACAGGCGCGCGGACCTCTGCCTTACATGCGACACGCATCCGGCATATCGACCGGGACGGGGGCCGGTGGGTGCGGTTTCACATTCCGCACTGTTCCGGCGTGAAAGCCCGTGATGTCGAAGCGCCACTGATCGAGGCACGGGACATCAAGAACACATCCGGCATCCCCGAAGAGCGGCTGATTATTGAAACCACCCTGCATCTGGGCCGCCGCCGCTGGCGGGTCGAAGTATCGCTGGCGGATCGGTCCAACATGAGCCTGCCGTTGATTTTGGGCCGTACTGCAATCCGGCGGCACGGGATTTTGGTGGATGCAGGCCGGTCCTTTTTGGCTGGTCATCCGATTGACATACGCGCCGTGTGAATGATGGCAAACGCCCTGTTCCGGCCCTTTCTGAAAGGTTCATCCGAATGAAACTTGCGATGCTGACCCGTAGCCCCAGCCTGTATTCGCACCAACGCCTGAAACAGGCGGCCGAGGAGCGCGGTCATAGTCTGGATATGATCAACACCTTGCGGTGTACGATGAACATTGCATCACGCAGGCCGGAAATCTGGTATGAATCGCGGAAATTGCCGGATTACGATGCGGTCATCCCCCGGATTGGGGCATCCATCACGTTCTACGGGCTGGCGGTGCTGCGGCAGTTTGAAATGATGGGAGTCTATCCGCTGAACGAATCCGTCGCCATCGGGCGGTCGCGAGATAAGCTGCGGTCGATGCAATTGCTGGCCCGCGCCGGGATCGGGCTGCCGGTGACGACCTTTGCCCATGATCCGAAACAGACGGAACAAGTGGTGAAAATGGCAGGCGGTGCGCCGGTGGTGATCAAGCTGCTGGAAGGCACCCAAGGCATCGGCGTGGTTCTGGCCGACACCGACCGTTCTGCCAAATCCGTGATCGAGGCGTTTCGCGGGGCTGACGTGAACATTCTGGTGCAGGAATTCATCAAGGAAGCTGGCGGCACCGATATTCGCGCGCTGGTGATTGGCGGCAAGGTCGTCGCGGCCATGCAGCGCAACGGGGCCGAGGGCGAGTTCCGTTCAAACCTGCACCGGGGCGGTTCCGCTCAGCCGGTGAAAATCAGCCCCGAGGAACGCTCGACCGCTGTTCGCGCGGCTAAAACGCTGGGTCTGAATGTCTGCGGCGTGGATATGCTGCGCTCCAATCATGGTCCTGTGGTGATGGAGGTGAACTCCTCGCCAGGGTTGGAAGGGGTGGAAAAAGCCACGGGCATCGACATTGCGGGTAAAATCATCGAATTCATCGAAAAAAATGCCCGACTGGGTGACACGAAAACGCGCGGTAAGGGCTGACACTGGCAAGGGGCGTTCTGGCCCCGGTTAGTCAACCGGACGGATCAGTTTACGCTCTAACACCCGCAGCACGGTGCGCAGGTCATGGCCGCGTTTCAACACCTGCCCGTCTATGCCGAACACGGCATACATGCCTTGTCGGTTGCGCAGCTTGGGGTGTTTTTCAATCCGGTAAAGCGGGTTTTCGGCGGTGCGGCGGAAAACGGCGAACACCGCGTAATCGCGCAGATGAGATATGCCGTAATCACGCCATTCCCCGGCGGCCACCATCCGCCCGTACAGCCCAAGGATTACCCCCAGTTCCTTGCGATCAAAAGCGACCTGTTCAGGCACGCCCGGCCGGGAAAGGGGGGTAGGGGTTTGCATATTCATACCGTCAGATTTGCGCCAATCGCCGTGTAAATCAAGCGTGCTGTGTGGTTGGGGCAAAGCGCGTGGCGAAAAGTGCGTGGGCTTTGGGCATCGGTGCGATGTCGTTCAGGGGGCTGTCCAGCCATGCCTCAGTCGCGGGGGACAGGGCGGCATAGGTGGCGGCGACCAGCGCGCGGGGGTTGCGCTTGCCAAGGGCAGGGGGCAGCAATTCGGTGGGCGGTTCCGGGTGGCGCAACACGATGCGCCGCCAGCGGTGAATCAGCAGGGTACGGGCGGCGGCAGCGTCCAGCGGGTCCAGTTGCGCGGGTTTCAGCGCGTCGATGTCATGAAATAGCGCGGTCAGCGCGGCGCGGTGGGCCGGGGACAGTAACGTGTCCCGCAGGTGGGGCGATAAGGCGGACAGGGTGCCGGTGACAGCCGCATCGGGTTTGGTTTTGTCGGTCTGATCGGCGGGGCGCAGCACCATGCCGGGACCGATCGGAATACCCGACAGGCCGGGGCCGAATGCCAATGTCCATTCGGCGACAGGGGCCAGACGGGGTGGCGCATAAATGCGGCTGGTGGCATCGGTGAACCGCGCCTGCCCTTCGGGGGTCAGTTGATAAAAGCTGTTACGCCCCTCGCGTTCCGAGGTCAGCCAGCCATCGCGGCCTAGCCGGGACAGGGCGGTGCGGATGGTGCCGGGTTCCACGCCCAGCCGCCCCAGAAGCGCCTGAAGCCGGACATTGGAGATCCGCCCGCCGCGATATTGTACGCTGTCACCGAAAACGGTGATAACCAGCGACCAGACGCGCAGGCGGCCTTCGTCATGAAGGGCGGTGATAAGGGGCTGTAACGGGTCCATAACCCGGTTGATACACGGGCTTTTGCCCGTGGGGAAGTGGGTGCCAGAGGCAAGCTTGGATGCCTCCGGCAGGAGTATTTGCGATCAGAAAGAAGCCTTAGCGGGTATAGGCCACCATCGTCAGCAGCTCATATTCCGCAACCTGTTCATCGTCCTGATTGGTCAGAATGACGTTCCACGCGACTTCGCCATAGGTGTCGGTGCGTTTGGTTTTGCGTTTGCAGGTCAGGATGACCTTTATGCTGTCACCTGCGCTGACGGGTTTCTGGAAGGACAGGCCATTCAGGCCGGTGTTGGCCAAAACCGGGCCTTCGTTCGGTTCTACGAACAGCCCGGCGGCAAAGGACAGCAGCAGGTAGCCATGCGCCACGCGACCGGGGAAGAAGGGGTTCCGCTTTGCGGCCTCTTCATCCATGTGGGCATAGAACGTGTCGCCGGTGAAATGGGCGAAATGTTCGATGTCCTCCATCGACACGGTGCGCGGGGCGGTGTGGATGGTTTCGCCAATTGCGATTTCGGTGAAGGTGCGCTGGAACGGGTGGGTCGGGTTTTCGCTGATGGGCGCGCCCTTGATCCATTGGCCGGTGATGGCGGACAGGATTTCCGGTGTGCCCTGAATGGCGGTGCGCTGCATGTAGTGCATGACACCGCGCACACCGCCCAGTTCCTCGCCGCCACCTGCGCGACCGGGGCCGCCGTGGATCATGTGGGGCATGGGGGAACCGTGGCCGGTGGCATCGCGTCCTGTATCGCGGTTGTTGATGTACAGACGCCCATGCCACGCCGCCGATGACAGGGTGATGTCGCGGGCCACAGCCGGGTCATGGGTAAAGACCGAGGCGACAAGCGAACCTTCGCCGCGATTGGCCAGTTCGGCGGCGTGGGCCACATCATGATAGGGCAGGATGGTGGAAACCGGGCCGAAGGCTTCGACCGAGTGGATGATCTGTGCCGCGTCCGGGTCATCGCATTGGAACAGGGTGGGCGGGATAAAGGCCGCATCGGCATCCGCATCAACCGGGGCAAACCCGTCCAGAGAGCCGCAGATCATTTTCGCCTCGGTTCCGATTTGGGCGATCTTTGCCAGCACGTCGGATTTTTGCGCCAAAGAGGCCAGCGCCCCCATGCGGACACCATCGGCATCGGGGTGGCCCACCGTGATCTGGCCCAGACGGTCAGACAGGGCGGCGGCCACAGTATCGGCCAGATGGGCCGGGACCAGCAGGCGGCGCATGGCCGTGCATTTTTGCCCCGCTTTGGTGGTGATTTCGGCCACGGCCTCTTTTAAAAACAGTGCGAATTCTGGGCTGTCAGCGTCGGCATCGGGACCAAGGATGGCAGCGTTTAGGCTGTCTTGTTCCGCCAGAAACCGGGTGGAATTGCGGATCAGTGCCGGGGTGGTACGCAGCATTTGCGCGGTGTCGGCGGACCCGGTGAAGCTGACCACATCCTGCGGCCCCATTTTATCCAGCAAATCGCCGGTGCGGCCAATGATCAGTTGCACCGCGCCATCGGGCAGCAGGCCCGAGTCGACGATCATGCGGAAACATGCCTCGGTCAGGTAACAGGTCTGGGTGGCGGGTTTGACGATGGCGGGAACTCCGGCCAGCAGTGTGGGGGCCAGTTTTTCCAACATGCCCCAGACCGGGAAGTTGAAGGCGTTAATATGTACGGCCACGCCCTGTAGTGGCGTTGCAATATGTTGCCCAAGGAAGGCACCGGACCGGCCCAGCTGTTCAATGTCACCATCGACATAGACCTGCGCATCAGGCATTTCGCGGCGGCCCTTGGCGGCATAGACGAACATGGTGCCAATGCCGCCTTCGATGTCAACGGCCCCATCGCGGCGGGTGGCCCCAGTCAGGCCGTTGATGGCGTAAAGCTCTTCCTTGCGGCTGTCGATGTAAAGCGCCAGTTTCTTCAGGATCTTGGCACGGTCATGGAATGTCATGGCGCGCAGGGCGGGGCCGCCGACTTTGCGGGCATGGGCCAGCATGGCATCGGTATCCAGCGCCGCGCCCCCGACCAGTGCGATTTCGGTGTCGGTGACGGGACCAATCACAGGGGTCGCGGTAGCGCCCGGCGCGATCCATGCACCGGCAACGAAGCTTTCAGGTTTCAGCATTGGCTCTCCTCCAAAGGTTGGGCGAAGTATGGGGCAAAATATTTCCCGTTTCAATACTATTGACCGTGTGGTCGGTTTTGTGCAAGCTTTTGCAGGCGACAGGGAGGAAGGGCCAAATGACACCACAGGAACGCGCAGAGCGCAGCGCCGCAACGATGTGGGCCAAGGATGTGGCCGCACAGGCGGCGGGCATGGTTTTGACCAGAATTGCCCCCGGTCAGGCGGAAATGACAATGCCGGTGCGTGATGACATGCTGAATGGCCATGCCATGTGCCACGGTGGGTATATCTTTACGCTGGCGGACACCGCGTTCGCCTATGCCTGCAACAGCCATAACAATCTGGTGGTGGCGCAGGAAAACACCATCACCTTTCTGGCCCCCGGCAAAAAGGGCGAGCTGCTGACCGCCGTGGCCGAGGAAATGTCGCTGACCGGGCGGTCTGGTGTCTATGACGTGGTGGTTCTGGGCGAAGACGGGCGCAAGGTTGCGCTGTTCCGTGGCCTGTCACGCCAGATCAAGGGCCAGCATTTCGACGAGGGTGACGCCTGAGCCGCGTCCCTTTGTGCAAGGATTAACGGGAGGAACCCAATGAAAGACCTGTCACCCAGACCCGGCGATCTGGACCCGATCGAGATTGCCAGCCGCGACGAGATTTCATCGCTGCAATTGCAGCGGATGAAATGGTCGCTGAAACATGCCTATGACAATGTGCCGTTCTACAAACGGAAATTTGACGAGGCAGGTGTTCACCCGGATGACCTGACATCGCTGGCGGATCTGGCAAAATTCCCGTTCACGGTCAAACAGGATTTGCGGGATAATTACCCCTTTGGCCTGTTTGCTGTGCCGCGTGAACGGATCGCACGGCTTCATGCGTCCTCGGGGACGACCGGGCAGCCGACGGTGGTGGGCTATACGAAAAACGATCTGGATATGTGGGCCGATGTGGTTGCGCGGTGTATGCGGGCGTCCGGTTTGCGACCCGGTGATGTGTTGCACAATGCCTATGGTTATGGGTTGTTCACGGGCGGTCTGGGTGTGCATGGCGGGGCGGAAAAGCTGGGCCTGACGGTGGTGCCGGTATCCGGTGGCATGACACAACGGCAGGTACGCCTGATCGAGGATTTCGGCGCGGATGGGATTACCGTGACGCCGTCCTATGCGCTGTCCATTCTGGATGAATACGCCAAACAAGGGCTGGACCCGCGCAAATCGCCGTTGAAGGTGGGGATTTTCGGGGCCGAGCCTTGGACCAACGCCATGCGCAAGGAAATCGAAGATGCTTTCGATATGCACGCGGTTGATATTTACGGCCTGTCCGAAGTGATCGGCCCCGGCGTGGCCAATGAATGCGTGGAAACCAAGGATGGCCTGCACATCTGGGAAGACCATTTTTACCCAGAGGTGATTGATCCGGTGACGGGCGAAGTGCTGCCCGATGGCGAATTGGGCGAACTGGTCTTTACCTCTTTGACCAAGGAAGGGTTCCCGATCATCCGCTATCGCACCCGCGACCTGACCCGCCTGCTGCCGGGAACGGCGCGCAGTATGCGGCGGATGGAAAAGATCACGGGCCGCAGCGATGACATGATTATTCTGCGCGGGGTGAACGTGTTCCCGACCCAGATTGAAGAACAGTTGATGGAAATCCCCAGCCTTGCGCCGCATTTCCAGATCGAACTGTCCCGGCCTGACCGGATGGACGTTATGACCGTACATGTAGAGTTGGCCGAGGGTGTTTCTGTCGATATGACAGAGGCGGCGGCCCGTGATCTGTCGGGCAAGGTGAAATCCAACGTGGGCATCAGCGTGAGGGTGAATGTCGCCGGGACGGGCAAGGTGGCCCGATCCGAAGGCAAGGCCGTGCGGATCGTGGATAACCGCCCGAAGGAGAAGTAATGGCCCGCGGACTGGCACGCGATCACGATGAAAAACGGGCGGCCCTGCGCAAAGGGGCCGCCACCTATTTTGCTGCGCATGGGTTTGACCGGGCGTCGATGACAGGGGCGGCAAAATCCTGTGGGGTGTCAAAGGCGCTGATCTATCACTACTGGTCCTCGAAAGAGGATTTGCTGTTCGACATTCTGGACGATCATCTGGGTGCGTTGCTGGATGTGGTCGAAACGTCCAGAAATGCGGGTATCAGGGGACTGATCCGGGCGATCCTGACACAATACGAAGATGCCGATGCCGAACATAAGTTGCAGATCGACGCGTTGGGCGTCTTGCCTGCGGATCGACAAAAACCGTTGATCGAAACGCAAAAACGGTTGGTGCAGATCATGTCGGATGCCGTTTTGCTGGTGCAGCCCGATCTGGCACAGGATGGCGCGCGATTGCGGGCAGCCACGATGTCAGTTTTTGCCGTCCTGAACTGGTTCTATATGTGGCACCGTCCGGGGCGGGATATGGACCGCGCGGCCTATGCCGATTTGGCAACGGATTTTGCCTTGGGTGGATTGCGGGCGCTGTAACGGCGGGCGTTCACGGGATCGTGAAAACAACGCAATTCCACCCCATAGGCCGCAGGAGTGGCGCAACGTGTCGTTTCTGTAGATGTCTGCCCTTTGACAGGGGGCAAACTGCGCCCAAGTCTTTCGGACAAACCTGTGGTACTTGCCACGAAATGTATCGTATGGACAAATAACCAAGGGGCGGCGGTTTGGCCGCTCTGTCTGTCATGTTGCATGTATATTGAACGCGCTGAATGCCTTGTGTTGAATGCGGGGCCAGAAGCCGGGGAAGGATAAGGAATGCGCACCAAAGCCGCCGTCGCCGTTGAAGCGGGCAAGCCGCTGCAAATCATGGAAGTCGAACTGGAAGGCCCCAAGGCGGGCGAAGTTCTGATTGAAATCAAAGCCACCGGCATTTGCCACACGGATGAATTCACCCTGTCGGGTGCCGACCCCGAGGGGCTTTTTCCCAGCATTCTGGGCCACGAAGGCGCGGGCGTCGTGATCGAAGTGGGCGAAGGCGTGACCACGCTGAAACCCGGCGATCACGTTATTCCGCTATACACCCCGGAATGCCGTGAATGCCCATCTTGCCTGTCGGGCAAAACCAACCTGTGTACCGCGATCCGCAACACGCAAGGGCAGGGCTTGATGCCCGATGGCACCACCCGGTTCAAAATGCTGGATGGCACCCCGATCTATCACTACATGGGCTGTTCGACCTTTGCCAATCACACGGTAATGCCCGAAATCGCGCTGGCAAAGGTGCGGGACGACGCGCCCTTTGACAAGATTTGCTACATTGGCTGTGGCGTCACCACCGGGATCGGCGCGGTGATCAACACGGCGGGCGTGGAAATCGGATCAACCGCTGCGGTGTTCGGTCTGGGCGGTATCGGCCTGAACGTCATTCAGGGCCTGCGCATGGCTGGTGCCGATATGATCATCGGTGTGGACCTGAACGACGACAAGGCCGAAATGGCCCGCAAATTCGGCATGACCCATTTCGTGAACCCGTCCAAAATCGACGGCACCGTGGTCGAAGAAATCGTGAACCTGACCAAACGCGGCGCGGATCAGATCGGCGGGGTGGATTACTCGTTCGATGCCACCGGCAACGTAAAAGTGATGCGCGACGCGCTGGAATGTTCGCACCGTGGCTGGGGCGTGTCGGTGGTGATCGGCGTGGCCCCTGCGGGTGCGGAAATTTCCACCCGTCCGTTCCAACTGGTCACTGGCCGGGTCTGGAAAGGTACGGCATTCGGTGGCGCCAAAGGGCGCACCGACGTGCCGAAATTCGTGGACTGGTACATGGATGGCAAGATCGAGATCGACCCCATGATCACCCACACCATGCCGCTGGAAGACATCAACAAGGCGTTCGATCTGATGCACGCCGGGGAATCCATCCGGTCCGTTGTGATCTATTGATCGAAGCAGATTTGACAAAGAAAACGGCGGGCTGTGCGGCCCGCCGTTTTTTGTTGGGTGTCAGAATATCGTATACCCACCGTCGATGACGAAACATTGCCCGGTGTGATAGGCGGACAGGTCGCTCATCAGGTAGCTGGCGATGCCGCCAAAATCCTGCGGTGTGCCAAAGCGGCGAACGGGGATACGGGGCATAACGTTGCGGACGAATTTTTCGTTATCCATCAATCCCGCCGTCATGTCGGATTCCGCATAGCCGGGCAGGATCGCGTTCACGGTGATGCCATGCCGTGCCAATTCGACCGCCGTGGCGCGAACCAGCGAATTTAATGCGCCCTTGGATGCGCCGTAATGTTCGTTGAAGGCCGCCCCGTCGATGGACGCAACCGAGGACGTGCAGACCAGCCGCCCAAAGGCATCGCCATTCGCGCCGCGTTCGATCATGTGCTTCGCCGCCACCTGAAAGCTGCGCACGACCCCATCCAGATTGGCGGCCATCAAGTCGCGCCATTCCTGCACGCTGCGCTCGGTAAAGGGCTTCGGCCCGCCGCCCACGCCGGCATTGGCGAACATGCCGTCGACCCGGCCATAATGGTCCAGCGTTTGCGCCATTGCCGCGTCGATCTGATCCCAGTTGCAGACGTCACAGGCCAGCGCGATATGATCGCCGCCGTGGCGGTTGATCCGGTCCAGTGCCGTGGCGTTTTTATCTGGATTGCGGCCCCAGATCGCCACCTTGGCCCCCAGCTCGGCCAGCGTATCGGCCATGCCCAGCCCCAAACCGCCGTTTCCCCCGGTCACGACGACCACGCGACCGCTTAGGTCAAACGGATGTGTCTTTGTCATGTCTTAGTCCTCCTCTTTCCCGATTTAACCGTACTGATCGCCCCCGCCCCGGAACAACGCAAGAAATTGACAGTGACGTCACGTAGCGGTTCACTACAGCTATTGGAGGAGGGAGTTAAAATCATGTCCAATTCAGAAGAAGCCACCGTTTTGTGCGAACAAACCGGGGGGGTGATGGTTATCACGCTGAATCGCCCGCAGGCGATGAATGCGTTGTCTGTGCAACTGCGGGCCGAACTGGCCGCCGCCCTGCGCACCGCCGAGGCAGATGACAGCGTGCGCGTCATTGTGTTGACCGGGGCGGGGGACCGGGCCTTTTCCGCCGGGCTGGATCTGAAAGAGATTTCCAGCGATCCCAGCAAATTGCGCGGTGCCAGTACCGCAGAGGTTGCCGATAACCCGGCCAACGCGCTGATGGATTGCCGTTGCCCGATCATCGCAGCGGTGAACGGGTTTGCTATTACCGGCGGGCTGGAACTGGCAATGGCCTGCGATGTCTTGATCGCTTCGGAAAACGCCAGTTTTGGGGATACCCACGCAGCGGTAGGGGTGATGCCGGGATGGGGTTTGTCGCAACGTTTGTCACGGATCGTTGGCCCGTCACGGGCCAAGGAAATGCATTTCGGCTGCAAACGCATTGATGCCCAGACCGCTCTGGATTGGGGGCTGGTCAATCGCGTGGTGCCGCAGGCCGACCTGATGCCGCTGGCGATGGAACTGGCCGAAAGCTTTGCCGCCCATGACCCGGTGATCATGCGTGAAATGAAACGGGTTGTGGATCGGGGCTATGACATGCCGATGGGCGAGGCAATGGTGATGGAAGGCGAAGTGTCACGCACTTGGAATTCCCGCGCTCAACCTGTGAACGTGGCGCAGAAGGGCTGATTTACCGTGTGCCCAAGAAACTGAAATATTGCGCTTGCCGGTTTCTTGGGGCGCTGCCCCAAACCCCAGAGTATTTGCCATCAGAAAGAAACCAATCTGCTTCTTTCTGATTGAAAAATACTCCGGGGTGAATTGGCGCAGCCAAGAGGGGCTGGCCCCCTTTGCCCCGTGGTCTGGGGTTAGTCACCCAATTTGGCGTGGACCTCGGCCAGATCAATGTCCCGGATCGGCAATTTGTTGGCCGGATTTTCAAAGTCATAGCCGAACAGATCGAAATCCGATTTGTAGATCTCATAGACCAGATGCATCGACAGATCGTCGAAATACGCTTCTACCGGGTGTAGGCGCTTGGGGCCGTGGCCTTCGGATTCATTGAAGCGGGGAATGTCGGACAACACAACCGGATGCCGGGTGTCGATATGATCCAGCACGACCTGCATCCCGTCATTGAATTTTTCTGTCCAAACGATGTGATCGTATGTCCCGCCGTTGGCGATATAGGTCGATACATGTCCCGACACCGATGACCAATGAATGTCCGGTCCCATCGGTTTGCCAAACCGGATGGTATCGCGCACGAATAGCAGAAAGCGGCGGAAACTGCGGATTTGGTCAAATTCGTCCTTGCCGTCGGGGCCGCCCACCTCGATCCCATATTTTTGAATCAGCAGCGGCACCATATTGCCGCGATAGCGTTTTCCGTTCCGCTGAATGCCGCAGATTTTGTCGAAAAAGGACGATAGCACACGGCTGTAAGGGTTGCGCACGCAGGTAAAGGCATAAGCCCCGTGATCGGTCACAGCTTTCTGGATCAAGGGCTGGCTGGCCTCGAACGCCCATTTGTGCATGCCGTCCTGCGCATCGTGAATGTCGCCATCATAGAACGTGCCATGATCGGAATAATACATGATCTGTCCGATCGTCGAACAGGCGCATTTTGGTACGACGCGATAGATGACGCTTTCGCTTTCTGTCATCCAGGTGCCAGGAAAACCCATAGAAACTGCCTCCAATATCAGGCTATTAACATACTACGTGCCTGTATTATATGTCTTGATACGGTGTTAAAAGCCTGTTGCGCTCTGGTCAACTTTCGGGCGACCAAAATCATCCTTGGGTTGATTTAAAAAACGGACTGCCCTGTTTCCCCTTTCGCAAATGCGGCCTAGTATGCCCCTGTTACGACTGACCCGGAGCATTGGCCTGTTTCATGGCGACGATTGCCTTTATCCTTTTGTGTCACAAAGACCCGGACGCTATTATTCAGCAGGCCCAGCGGCTGACCGCTGCGGGCGATTACATGTCGATTCATTTCGATGGAAATGCCTCGTCCGCAGATTATGAAAAAATCCGCGCAGCGCTCAAGGACAATTCTGCCGTCACATTCGCACATAGGCGGATCAAATGCGGCTGGGGGGAATGGAGCTTGGTACAGGCCACCCTGAACGCGGTGGAAAGCGCGGTTCAGGCCTTTCCTCGCGCCACACATTTCATGATGGTGTCGGGCGATTGTATGGCGATCAAATCCGCAGAATACGCGCATGAATTTCTGGATGCCGAATCCTGCGACTACATCGAAAGCTTTGATTTCTTTGAAAGCGACTGGATCAAGACCGGCATGAAAGAGGACCGGCTGGTTTATCGCCACTACCTGAACGAACGAAACCACAAGCGGCTGTTCTATGGCATGTTGCAGGCACAGCGCAAACTGGGTCTGAAACGCGCCATCCCCGAAGATTTGCAAATCATGATCGGCAGCCAGTGGTGGTGCCTGCGTCGTCGCACGATTGAATGGATATTGGATTTCACGCGCCAGCGCCGCGATGTGATGCGGTTTTTCCGCAGGACATGGATTCCCGATGAAACATTTTTCCAGACGTTAGTGCGCCACTTGGTGCCGGAAACGGAAATCCGCAGCCGGACGCTGACCTTTCTGATGTTTTCTGACTACGGAATGCCGGTGACATTCTACAATGATCATTATGATTTGTTGCTGAGTCAGGATTTCCTGTTCGCCCGTAAAATCAGCCCCGAAGCCCAAGAACTGAAGGCGCGGCTGGGGGATTTGTACGCGGCGCAGGGGGTGCAGTTCAAAGTGTCCAACGAAGGGCGCAGCCTGTACAGCTTTCTGACAGGGCGGGGCCGGATCGGGCGGCGGTTCGGGATGCGGTTCTGGGAAACCGAAAGCACGCTGGGGCGTGAACGTGAATTGCTGATTGTGATCTGCAAGAAATGGCATGTCGCAAAACGGTTGCTGGCCTTCATCAAGCAAAAAACGGACATCCCGACAATCGAATACCTGTTCAACGAGGAGGACACGCCGCTGCCCGATCTGGGGGGGATTCAGGCCAGTCTGCCGAAACGGATGCGCCACCAGCGGGCGCTGATGCGGATGCTGTTCGATTACTTCGCCACTGACCGGCTGATCATCTGTGTCGATCCGGGCAATATCGACCTGATCCGCGATTTTGTCGGAGATCGGTCTGTCACGCGGTTGCTGGAGGTCGAGTGCCAGTACGACGATGATTTCCTTGTGGGCCACGCGATGCGGATCGGGTTGGCGGGGGAACACACCTCGGATGAAACCTGGGAACGTCTGTTGCCCACCATTCGGCAGGATATCGTGTACGAAGGGGACGTGATCCGGGATTCGGAGTTCGAAAATTACAACCGCATCCGCGATGGTGCGGGGTCTGCTGAAAATGCTGTTGCGTTGGCCCGGTTCCTGTCGATCCCGCAGGATCAGGCCGAAGAAATTTGCGGGATCGACTATCTGTTTTCGGACTAAGGAATGAAATGATGGCGTATCGCTACGACGACCAGAATGTTTTCGCGCGGATTTTGCGGGGGGAAATTCCTTGCAAGAAGGTCAGGGAAAGCACTCATGCGCTGGCTTTTCATGACATTGCCCCACAAGCGCCGGTGCATGTGTTGGTGATCCCAAAAGGGCCGTATGTGACCTATGACCATTTCGCACTGGAGGCGTCCGAGGACGAGATCGTGGATTTCACCCGCATGGTGGGCGAAATCTGCGCGATGACAGAGGTTCAGCCCGGCATGGGTGGGGGCGGCTACCGTATGGTGGCTAATTCCGGCGAGGCGGCGATTCAGGATGTGCCGCATCTGCATGTGCATATTCTGGGTGGTCGATTGCTGGGCCGGATGCTGCGCGATCCCGGCACCTGAGCGCCTGTTTCGCCTGTCACGGTCTGAGTATTTTTGATCAGAAAGAAGCGATAAGGTTTTGTTCATCCCGTCGTGACACGATCGGAATGCGGTACAGGCTGGAGAGCCGATGACCGTATCAGGAAGAAGCCGCCCCGTTCCCAACCCGGAAACGGCGGGGGAACGGGGCGAAGCCTGTTGCTTCTTTCTGATGCCAAATACTCAATGCTGAACCGGGCGTCCCGGCGCGGCATTTGGGTTAATGCGCTTCGGCCCAGTTCTGGCCTTGGCCTGCGTCCACGGTTAGCGGAACGCTCAGGTGTAACGCAGGGGCGGCGGCGGTTTCCATCACGTCGCGGGCGCGGGCAATCACGTCATCGGCGCGGTCGGCGTCGACCTCGAACAGCAATTCATCGTGGACTTGTAGCAGCATTTTCGCGGGCAGACCGGCAATGGCGTCTTCCATGCGGATCATGGCGCGGCGGATCACATCGGCGGCGGTGCCTTGGATCGGGGCGTTGATGGCCGCGCGTTTGGCAAAGCCCGCGCCGGGGCCTTTGGCGTTGATTTCCGGCGTGTGGATTTTCCGGCCAAACATGGTTTGCACATAGCCATGATCTTTGGCGAACTGCGTGGTTGCGTCCATGTAGCTGCGGATACCGGGGAAGCGTTCAAAATAACGGTCGATAAAGCCCTGTGCCTCGGCCCGCGGGATGCGCAGGTTGCGGGCCAGACCGAAGCCGGAAATGCCGTAGATCACGCCGAAGTTGATTGCCTTGGCGCGGCGGCGGATGTCCGGGGTCATTTGATCCAGCGGCACATCGAACATTTCGCTGGCGGTCATGGCGTGGATGTCCAGCCCGTCCTTGAACGCCTGTTTCAGCGCCGGAATATCGGCCATTTCCGCCAGGATGCGCAGTTCGATCTGGCTATAGTCCAGCGACAGCAGCACCTTGCCTTCCTCTGCCACGAATGCCTCGCGGATGCGGCGACCTTCCTCGCTGCGGACGGGGATGTTTTGCAGGTTCGGGTCGGTCGAGGCCAGCCGCCCCGTATTCGCCCCGGTCTGTACATAGGATGTATGCACCCGGCCCGTATCGGGATTGATATGGTCCTGAAGCGCATCCGTGTAGGTGGATTTCAGTTTTTGCAACTGGCGGTAATCCAGCACGCGGGCGGCGAAATCATGCTCTGTCGCCAGATCCTCCAGCACATCGGCGGGGGTGGACCATTGGCCGGTTTTGGTTTTTTTGCCGCCGTCCAGCCCCATTTCCTCGAACAGAATGGCGCCAACCTGCGCGGGGGATTGCACGTTGAATTCATGCCCGGCCAGTTCAAACAGTTCGGATTCGTATCCAGCCATTTTCTGAGCGAAGGCGTTGGACATGCGCGACAGGGTATCGCGGTCCACCTTGATACCGTGCATTTCCATCCGGGCCAGAACCGGCGACAGGGGGCGTTCCAGCGTTTCATAAACAGTGGTCACGCGGGTCTGGTGCAGTTGCGGCTTGAACAGCTCCCACAGGCGCAGGGTAATGTCCGCGTCTTCGGCGGCGTATTTCACGGCATCGTCAATCGGCACCCGGTCAAAGGTGATCGCGGATTTCCCGCTCCCCAGCAGCGATTTGATCGGGATCGGCGCGTGCGACAGATAGCGTTCGGCCAGCGCATCCATGCCATGCCCGTGCAGCCCCGCATTCATCGCATAGGACATCAGCATCGTGTCGTCATAGGGCGTGACGGTCACGCCATAGCGCGCGAAAATCTTGGCATCGTATTTCATGTTCTGGCCGATTTTCATCACGGATGGATCGGCCAGCAGGGGGCGCAGCATGTCCAGCGCCTGTTCCAGCGGCATTTGTCCTTCGGCCAGATTGTCGCTGCCGAACAGATCGTCCGAGCCATCCTTGTGACCCAGCGGGATATAGCAGGCCTTGCCCGAATCAATGCACAGGGAAATCCCCACCAGATCCACGCGCATTTCATCCAATCCGGTGGTTTCGGTATCCACTGCCACATAGCCGCGTTCGCGGGCGCGGGCGATCCACGGCTCCAAGGCCTGTGCATCGCGGATGCACGCGTAGGTTTCGGGGGCAAAGGGCAGATCGGCAGGCGCATCGGCGGCTTCGGGTTCCGCCCCGCGCGGGTCCGTGTCTTTGATCGCGGGGGCGTCAACGCCCAGTTGATCGGAAATCCGTTTGGTTAGGGTGCGGAATTCCATTCCCGACAGGAACTCCAGCAGGGTTTCGGGATCGGGGTCGCGGACCTCCAGATCGTCCAGCGTGAAATCCAGCGGCGTGTTGCAGTCCAGTTGCACCAGTTTCTTGGACAGTTCGATCTGGTCGCGTTTTTCAATCAACGTCTGGCGGCGCTTGGGTTGCTTGATTTCCCCGGCGCGATCCAGAAGTTCCTCGAGCGAGCCATATTCGTTGATCAGCAGGGCAGCGGTTTTGATGCCGATACCGGGCGCGCCGGGCACGTTATCCACAGAATCCCCGGCCAGCGCCTGCACGTCCACCACCCGTTCGGGGCCAACGCCGAATTTTTCGATCACACCGTCGCGGTCAATCCGCTTGTTTTTCATGGCGTCCAGCATTTCCACGCCATCGCCGACAAGCTGCATCAGATCCTTGTCGGATGAAATGATCGTGACGCGCCCTCCTGCATCGCGGGCCTGTACGGACAGGGTGGCGATGATGTCATCGGCCTCGTACCCTGCCAGTTCCTTGCACGCGATGTTAAAGGCAATGGTCGCCTCGCGCGTCAGGGGGATTTGCGGGCGCAGGTCTTCGGGCATGGCTTCGCGGTTGGCCTTGTACAGGTCATACAGGTCATTGCGAAAGGTGTGGCTGCCCTTGTCGAAAATCACGGCGACATGAGTGGGCGCATCCGGGCCTGTATTGGCCTCGACATATTTATACAGCATGTTGCAGAAACCACTGACGGCGCCAATCGGCAGCCCGTCGGATTTCCGTGTCAGCGGCGGCAGGGCGTGATAGGCCCGGAAAATAAAGGCCGAGCCGTCAATCAGGTGCAGGTGGCATCCTTTTCCGAATTGCATGACACTTCCCTTTTCTATCCCGTGATCTATGGCGTTTGTGCCATGCCAAATAGGGCGCGGCCAGTATCTTGGTCCCGCCCTGCTGCTTCTTTCTGATAAAAAATACTCAATTCCGGCACATGCAACAGGTGCCGTCCTATCCCGTTCAGGCGGCTTCGCGGCCTTTCAGCACATATTTCGCGTCGCAATACGGGCATTCGACATAGCCGTCTTCTTCGGAGATGTGCAGCCAGACGCGGGGATGACCCAACGCACCTTCGCCGCCGTCACAGGCGATTTTGGATTTTTCGACAATCTTGGTTTCGGGCGCTTGCGTCGTCATCCGGGCCGTTTCCTTTTGGCTGCAAAAGAACTAGGTCTGTTATGAGCGATGAAACGGGCAGGGGCAAGTGGGCCATGAGCGGCAATGCAATCGAAATCCGGGGTTTGCGCAAGGTTTATGGCGGATCAAAGGGCCAACCGCGCAAAGAGGCGCTGAAAGGCATTGATCTGGATATTCCGCGCGGGTCGGTTTTCGGCCTTTTGGGGCCGAACGGGGCGGGGAAATCCACGCTAATCAACATTCTGGCCGGGCTGGTGGTGAAAACCGCCGGGAAGGTCACGATCTGGGGCTTCGATCAGGATGTAAATCCGCGTCAGGCGCGGGCGTCCATTGGCGTCATGCCGCAGGAATTGAATCTGGACCCGTTTTTCAGCCCGCGCGGCGCGCTGGAGGTGCAGGCGGGCCTGTATGGCGTGCCGAAATCACAGCGGCGCAGTGATGAAATCCTGCGTCTGGTCGGGCTGGAGGATAAGGCCGACGCTTATGCTCGCACCCTGTCTGGCGGGATGCGGCGGCGGTTATTGCTGGGCAAGGCGCTGGTGCATCATCCGCATGTTCTGGTGCTGGATGAACCCACGGCGGGGGTGGATATCGAATTGCGCCAGATGTTGTGGGAAAACGTGCGGATGCTGAACCAGCAGGGCATGACGATCATCCTGACCACTCACTATCTGGAAGAAGCCGAGGAAATGTGCGACGAGATCGCCATCATCAATCAGGGCGAAGTGGTCGCGCGGGATTCCACGGCGAACCTGTTGGGGCGGATTGACGCCAAAACGATGGTGATCCAGCCTGAAACACCCGGATCGGTTTTGCCGCAGGCGGCAGGGATCGAGGTGTCAACTCGCCCGGACGGGTCGCTGGCGCTGAGCTATCACGCCAAGGAAACCAGTGCCGAGCAGGTGTTGGAGGTCGTGCGCAATGCAGGTATCCGCATTCGTGATGTAAAGACGGAAGAAGCCGATTTGCAGGATGTTTTCCTTGAACTGACCCGCAGCCGCTAAGGGGGCATCATGGCACACGATCATCACGACCATCATCATGGGCATCATCACCATCCCCCGGATCTGGATTCCGGCGATAAGCGCGTGGCGGCAGCGGTGGCGGTGAATATCCTGTTGACCTTTGCGCAGATCGTGGCGGGGGTCTTTTCGGGGTCTTTGGCGCTGATCGCAGATGCGATTCACAACCTGTCTGACGCGCTGTCGCTGGTCATTGCCTTTGTCGCGCGGCGGATTGGCAAGCGGCCTGCGGACGCGTCCATGACCTTTGGCTATGGCCGGGCCGAGGTGGTGGCGGCATTGATCAATTATACCACGCTGATCGTGGTAGCGTTTTATCTCGCCGCCGAAGGTGTACAACGCCTGTTCAATCCCCAAGAGGTAGAAGGCTGGATCGTTGTCATCGTGGCGGGTGTGGCGCTGGTGATTGATACGATAACCGCGCTTCTGGTCATGCAGCTTAGCAAAGACAGCGCCAATATGCGGGCAGCGTTTTTGCATAACGTGGCGGATGCTTTGGGGTCTGTGGCGGTGATTGTCGGGGGTAGCCTGATCCTGCTGTATGACTGGCGTCTGGTGGACCCGATCGTGACGCTGATGATTTCGGGGTATATCCTGTGGCATTCATGGCAAGGGATCGTTCCGGTGATCCGTATCCTGATGCTGGGCAGCCCCGAAGATACCGATCTGGACGAGGTGCTAGAGGCATTGCGCGGGCTGGACGGTGTGGACAGCGTTCACCACGTCCACCTGTGGCGGATGCAGGAACACGAAACTGCGCTGGAAGCCCATGTTGTGCTGGATGGCTCCGGCAGGGCCGAACAGGTGAAACAGGTGGTCAAGGGACATCTGCGCGACCGTTTCGGTATTGCGCATTCGGTGCTGGAACTGGAAGAGCCGGGCGCCGTTTGTGCCGATCTGCGCGTGGTCGGGCATTAAAGCGTTTGGGGCAAAACCCAAGCCGTGATGTTGCGAAACGCGGTTGCGACGCTGCGATATTCCCCTGTTTTCGCTTGCACTTCGGGCGCGATTGCCCCTGATTAGGCGGGCGAGGACAAAATGTGGGACGTAGGATGAGCGAAACAGACGACACGGCCTTGGGCCAATGGCTGCATGATGTGCTGGATCTGGAACAGGTCGAGCAGGATTATTTCCGCGGGATTGCAACGCCGCAGGGGCGTGGGCGGTCGTTTGGCGGTCAGGTGGTGGGGCAGGCGTTGATGTCGGCCATCCGCACCGTGGGGCCGGAACGTCCGGTGCATTCTTTGCACGCCTATTTCATGCGGCCCGGTGATGCCACGCAGCCCGTGTTGTTTCAGGTCGAACGGGACCGGGACGGGCGCAGTTTTGCCACCCGGCGCGTGGTGGCCGTGCAGGCGGGCAAGCCGATCCTGAACCTTGCCGCGTCGTTCCATGTGACCGAACCGGGCCTGTCGCATCAATACCAAATGCCCGATGTTCCCGGCCCCGAGGGGCTGATGAACGAAGAACAACTGGGCGAGGAGCGGGCGGATGAACTGCCCGAGGAATTCCTGCAATGGCTGCGGACGCCGCGCCCGATTGAAATGCGTCCGGTTTCGGTGCGTCCGCCGTTTTCGCGCGAACCGCGTGAACCGGCACAGGCGATGTGGATGCGGGTACGCGGTAATCTGGGGGATGACCTGGAAATGCACCGCGCCGCGCTGGCCTATACTTCGGATTTCGGGCTTCTGGGAACGTGTATGCTGCCCTTTGGCAAAGGGTTTTCCGACCGCGATATGCAATTCGCCAGTCTGGACCATGCGGTTTGGTTCCATGATGATTTCCGCATGGATGAATGGCTTTTGTACTCGATGGACAGCCCGTGGGCGGGCGGTGCGCGCGGGTTCAACCGTGGGCAGATTTTCACGCAGGACGGGCGGTTGGTGGCCTCGACCGCACAAGAAGGTCTGGTGCGGAACGTAACGCTTTCCTAAGGCATTGCAGGCGCGGAATACGGCCAGAGCCAGCCAAGCCCGTCTTCGGTTTTGGCGGCGGGCAGGTATTCGGCGCTGACGTGTCCGGTGTAGCCCTGCGCGTCCAGCAGCGCGAAAAAGGTGGGGTAGTCGATGGCCCCGCCGGTGGGTTCATGGCGGCCTTCGGTTCCGGCAATCTGTATGTGGCGGGTGCGGTGGCGATGTCTGGCCCATGTTGCGGGCATGTCGCCCGTGATGCGGTGGGCGTGATAGGCATCGAATTGCAGCGACAGGTTCGGGGCTTTGAACTGGTCCAGAATATCAGCGGCCTGATCAAAATCGTTCAGGAAAAAGCCCGGCATGTCGATTGAGTTGATCGGCTCGATCGTCAGGGATTGTTGCGGGGCGCGGGTGGTCGCCCACGACAGGTTGCGCAGATATGTGGCGTGGGCCTCTGCTCCGCTGGCCAACCCGGCCATGATATGAATGTGATCGGGGGACAGATGCGCGGCATAGTCCAGCGACAGTTCAAAACTGTCCCGAAAGGCAGCCTCGCGCCCCGGTAGGGCGGCCAATCCGCGATCCCCGGCAGCCCAGTCCGGGGCGGGGGTGTTGATCAGCACCATAGACAGCCCACTGTCGCGCAGGGCGCGGGCCAGCTCGGGGGCTGGGGTGTCATAGGGGATCAGCAATTCCACACCGCCGAACCCGGCGCGGCGGGCGGCGTCGAAACGGTCCGTTAGCGGGTATTCGGTGAACAGCAGGGTCAGATTGGCGGCGAATTTCGGCATATTGGTTCTGTGGTCGTGGAACGCTCCAAGGGCAACGCCCGCCCACCCCTGTTGCCCTTGGGGGCGATGGGGTGGCGGCGGCGGTGTTACGGCAATTCGGCAGAGGGGATGATCGGAAAGAACTGCCCGCCAGACCACAAGCCAAACCAGCTTTGGCCGTCTACGTCATGGTGGGCGCCGATCTCGACCAGCCGATAGAAACTTTTGCGGTCAATCAGTGCTTCAAGATTCGCGCGCACCAGCACATAGGGCGACGGTTCGCCGGTTTCGGGATCACGCACCACGCGGATCGGGGCGTTTGTCCCGGCGGTGGTTTGATCCCCGACAGAGGTGTGAAACGTCAGGGATTGATCCGGGCCGGTGCCGGTCACGTCGAAATCGACCGCCAAAAATGGGGCGTCTTCGACCTGAATGCGGACTTTTTCCACCGGGGTGACAAGGAAATATTCATCCCCGTCCTTGCGCAGGATCGTGGAAAATAGCCGCACCAGTTCGGGTCTGCCAAAGGGCGTTCCCAGATAATACCACATGCCATCCCGCGCGATGCGGATATCCAGATCACCACAAAAGGGCGGGTTCCATTTATGCACAGGCGGTAGGCCTTTGCCTTTGGCTGCGGCGCGGGCCGCAGCGGCAATGCCATCTGCCGAGGGTTTCACAATCATTTGTCCGCTCATTGTTTTTGCCATTTGCGTCGGGCGCGATACACTCTGACATAAGATAGTGTTTGAGCAGGAGTTTGACCATGACCGATCAGGACGATCTGGTTTCCCGGATCGAAAGCGTCGAGGAAAAGCTGGCCGAGGCGAAAGCCTCGATCATGCGCAGGTTTATCGGTCAGGCGCAGGTGGTGGACCTGACCCTGTCGGCACTGCTGTGCGGTGGACATGGGTTGCTGATCGGTTTGCCGGGGTTGGGTAAAACCCGGCTGGTGGATACGTTAAGCACCGTGATGGGCCTGCATGGCAACCGCATCCAGTTTACGCCGGACCTGATGCCAGCGGATATTCTGGGGTCCGAGGTGCTGGATGCCGATGCGGACGGGCGGCGGGCGTTCCGGTTCGTGCCGGGGCCGGTGTTTTGCCAATTGCTGATGGCGGATGAAATCAACCGCGCCAGCCCGCGCACCCAATCGGCACTGTTGCAGGCGATGCAGGAAAAGCGCGTGACTGTTGCAGGCGAAGACCGGGTGTTGGGCGTGCCGTTTCATGTGTTGGCAACACAGAACCCGATTGAACAGGAAGGCACCTATCCCCTGCCCGAAGCGCAGTTGGACCGTTTTCTGGTGCAGATCGACGTGGCCTATCCTGACCGACAGACCGAGAGGGACATTCTGTTGGCCACCACCGGCGTGAGCGAGGACGAAGCGCACGAGGTATTCACCGCCGCTGAATTGCTGGCCGCGCAAACCTTGCTGCGGCGGATGCCCGTGGGCGATAGCGTGGTCGAGGCGATTTTGGATCTGGTGCGCGCGTTCCGCCCGCAGGATGACAGCGCCGATGAACGGGTGAAACAAACCGTGGCCTGGGGACCGGGGCCACGAGCGGCACAGGCGTTGATGCTAACGGTGCGGGCGCGGGCGATGTTGCAGGGGCGGCTTGCCCCCTCGGTCGAAGATGTGGTGGCGATGGCCCGCCCGGTGCTAAGTCACCGGATGGCGCTGAACTTTGCCGCGCGGGCGCGGGGCGACAGCCTGTCTGATCTGATCGACACCACCGCCGCCCGCGTCACCCGGATCGAGGTGGCAGCGTGAGCGATCCGTCCCCCTTGCGTGTTCGGGCCGAAGAACAGGCGGCGCATTTGCCGCCGCTTCTGGCACGGGCCGAACATTTGGCGGGGACTGTTCTGTTGGGGGAACATGGCCGCCGCCGTGCAGGGCTGGGCGATGATTTTTGGCAATACCGTCCGGTGCAGCCGGGCGATAGCCGTCGCATGATCGACTGGCGCCGGTCCGCGCGGGGGGATGCGCAATATGTGCGTGAACGCGAATGGCAGATTGCCCAAAGCGTGATGCTATGGGTGGATCAGTCCGCTTCGATGCGGTTTGCGTCTGGGCAAACCCTGCCGGAAAAAGTGGATCGCGCCCGTGTTTTGGCGCTGGCGGTGGCAATCCTGCTGGTGCGTGGGGGCGAACGGGTGGGGTTGACCGGCACCAGCCTGCCGCCGCGCCGGGGGAATAACCAAATTCTGCGTCTGGCCGAATTTTTCAGCATAGACGCCCCCGAAGATTACGCCGAACCCGAATCCCGTGCGATGATCCCTCATGCGCGGGCGGTATTCATGTCCGATTTCATGGGCGATCTGTCAGCGGTGACAGCGGCGCTGACCAAGGCGGCGGATCGTGGGGTGCGGGGCGTGTTGTTGCAGGTGTTGGACCCGTCCGAAGAAGCGTTTCCATTTACGGGACGCACGATTTTTGAAAGCATGGGCGGCACGGTGGTGCATGAAACCCTGAAAGCGGGAGATCTGCGGGATCGGTATCTGCGTCGGTTGGCCGTGCGCAAGGATGAGCTGGCCAACCTGTGCCGGGCAACGGGCTGGCAGTTTCAGACCCACCACACCAATGACAGCGCACAGGTGGCGTTGTTGTGGTTGTGGCAGGCCTTGAACCGGGGGACAGGGGCATGATGCTGGGGCCGATCGGATTTGCCGCGCCGTGGCTATTGTGGGCATTGGCCGTGTTGCCGGTGCTATGGCTGATTTTGCGGGCGGTGCCGCCTGCACCGATCCGGCGGCGCTTTCCGGGTGTGGCGCTGCTGTTGGGGCTAAAGGACGACGATACGGTCACGGATCGAACTCCGTGGTGGTTGCTGTTGCTGCGGATGCTGGCGGCAGCGGCGGTGATTGTGGGATTGGCAGGGCCAGTGCTGAACCCTGAAACGGATCGTGGGGCCGGAACTGGCCCGATGCTGATCGTGATGGATGGCGGCTGGACCGGGGCGCAGGACTGGGCCTTGCGGTCTGAACAGGCGGCGCAATTGCTGATGGATGCCGGGCGCAGCGGGCGGCCTGTGGCGGTGCTGCGGCTGAGCGATCCGCAGCCGGTGCAGTTCCAGACTGCACAGGCATGGCGCGGGCGGCTGACCGGGATGGGACCGCTGCCGTGGGAACCCGATGCGGAACGGGCGATTGCGGCGCTGGGCGGGGACACGTTTGAAACGCTGTGGCTGTCTGATGGCGTGGCGTGGCCGGGGCAGGCGGATGTTTTGGCCGCGCTAGAGGATCACGGGCCGGTCAGTGTCTATGAAAGCTGGCGGGCGGTGATTGGCCTGCGCCCGGCGCAATTCGCGGATGGCGGTATTGCGCTGACGGCGCTGCGGTCTGCTCCCGGCCCGGCGCGGGACGTGACGGTTGCGGCGCATGGGCGCGATCCGAATGGGGTGCAGCGGGTGCTGGCGCGGTTGCCGCTGCGGTTCGAGGATGGGGCCGAACAGGCCAGCGGAACGCTGATCCTGCCTGCGGAAATGCGCGCCCGTGTCACGCGGTTTGAACTGGAAGGCGTGCGCTCTGCCGGGGCGGTGGCGCTGACCGATGACAGCTTGCGCCGC
This sequence comes from Thalassovita litoralis, assembly GCF_900182725.1. Classification (GTDB taxonomy): domain Bacteria; phylum Pseudomonadota; class Alphaproteobacteria; order Rhodobacterales; family Rhodobacteraceae; genus Thalassobius; species Thalassobius litoralis. The sequence goes on along the minus strand of NZ_FXTO01000001.1, from coordinate 139,156 downwards.
CGCGAAGTGGCACTGATTGCGGGGCGGGACGACCGCGAAGGGTTGGAGCTGTTGGCCCCGCTGCATTACCTGACGCAGGCCTTGGGTCCGTCGGCTGATTTGCTGACCGGGCCGTTGATGGATGTGATCCCGGCCAATCCCGATGTGATCGTTCTGGCCGATGTCGCCACCCTAGCCGAGGGCGAGGAACAGGCCGTTCTGGATTGGGTTGAACAGGGCGGCATTCTGGTGCGTTTCGCTGGGCCGCGACTGGCCGCCAGCAAGGTGAGCCGGGATAACGAAGACCCGTTGATGCCGGTGCGGTTGCGCACAGGCGGGCGCACAGTGGGCGGCGCAATGAGTTGGGGCGAACCCAAGACGCTGGCGCCTTTTGCTGAAAACAGCCCGTTTTATGGCCTGCCCATCCCGGCGGACGTGCAGGTGTCGGCGCAGGTGATGGCGCAGCCTGATCCCACATTGGCGGATCGGGTGATCGCGCAGCTTAGCGATGGCACGCCGCTGGTGACGCGCAAGAAAGTCGGACAGGGCCAAGCGGTGCTGTTCCACGTCACCGCCAACGCGGAATGGAGCAGCCTGCCCCTGTCCGGCCTGTTCGTTCAGATGTTGGAACGGCTTTCTGTCTCCTCTGCGATGGCGCAGCCCGAAGTGGGTGATCTGGCCGGAACGGTTTGGAAACCCTTGCAGGTGATGGACGGGTTCGGGCGTGTGGCCGATGCGGGCAATCTGCCGGGGGTGGATGGCGCGGAATTGGCGCAGGCACGGCTGGGGCCGGATCTGCGCCCCGGTGTTTATCAGAACGATGATCGCAGGCTGGCGGTGAACGCGATGGCGGCGGACCGGGAATTGCGGGCCTTTGACTGGCCTGCGCGGATTCCGGTGACAGGTATGGCCCGCGCAGATGAAATGCCGTTGGGAGGCTATCTGTTGGCCGCTGCGATTGTGCTGCTGTTGGCGGATGTGCTGGCATCGCTGGCGCTGTCGGGGCGGTTGATCGGGGCGCGGGCGGCGGCACTGGTTCTGATGGCGCTGCTGATCCCCGCGCAGCCGCATCCGGCATATGCGCAGGATCGGCCCGTGGATGATACCCGCGCAATCACAGCCACGCACGAGGTGGTGCTGGCCTATGTGAAAACGGGTGACGCCGAACAGGACCGGATTTCACAGGCGGGTTTGATGGGGCTTTCGGATGTGCTGTTTTTTCGCACGACGGTTGAACCCGATGCCCCGATCGGCGTGGATTTGGAAAGGGATGAATTGGGGTTCTTTCCGGTGATTTACTGGCCGATTACGGCGGCACAGACGATGCCGTCGGATGCGGCCTATGCCCGTTTGAACCGCTATTTACGGTCGGGGGGGATGATCCTGTTTGACACGCGGGACGCTGATATTGCCCGGTATGGTGCTTCCAGCCCGAATGGGCGGAAACTGCGGCAACTGGCGGCCCCGCTGGATATTCCGCCGTTGGAACCCGTGCCGCAGGATCATGTGGTGACGCGGGCGTTTTACCTGTTGCAGGATTTTCCGGGGCGGTTCAACAGCCGCGATGTCTGGGTCGAAGCGGCACCGCCCGGTGCGGAAAAGGTGGATGGGATGCCATTCCGCAATCTGAATGACGGGGTGACGCCGGTGGTGATTGGCGGCAATGACTGGGCGGCGGCATGGGCCACGGATGAACGGGGCAATCCGCTGTATCCTGTGGGGCGTGGCTATACCGGGGAACGGCAGCGGGAACTGGCCTATCGCTTTGGGGTGAATCTGGTGATGCATGTGCTGACCGGCAATTACAAATCCGATCAGGTCCATGTGCCTGCGCTGCTGGACAGGTTGGGACAATGAGTTCGGTTATCTTTGATCCGCTTTTGCCCTGGGTTGTCTGGGGGGTATTGGCCGGGCTGGTTCTGGTGATGGCCGGGCTGGCGCTGTGGCGCGGTTTGGCGGGCTGGGTCTGGCGCGGTCTGGCCGGGCTGGTGGTGCTGGCGGCCCTGTCCGGCCCATCCCTGCGGACCGAAGAACGCGGGGCGTTGTCTGATATCGTGCTGATGCTGGTGGATGGATCGGCCAGTCAGCGGTTGGCAGATCGGCCCGCGCAGGTGGCGACAGCCGCCGATACGCTGGAGGCGCAATTGCGCGCCCGTCCGGGGACCGAGGTGCGCCGGATCGCGGTGGGCGACGGTCCCGACGACAGTGGCACCTTGTTGTTCAGCAAACTGGCCGAGGCATTGGCCGAAGAACCCAATGGACGGATTGCCGGGATCGTGGCGCTGACCGATGGGCAGGTGCATGATCTGGATCGCGCCCCCGATCTGCCCGCGCCGCTGCATGTGCTGTTGTCGGGCCAGCCACAGGATTGGGACCGCCGCCTGATCGTGGAAAATGCCCCGGCCTTTGCCATTCTGGGCGAACCGATCACGCTGAAACTGCGGATCGAAGATATGGGTGCCTTTCCGCCCGGCGTGTCGGAAACCTTGATGGAGGTTTCTGTGGATGGGCGGGAAATGGGGCCGTTTTCGGTGCCTGTCGGGCGGCCCATCGAATTGCCGCTGACGCTGGATCATGGCGGGATGAACGTGATCCGGTTTTCGCTGCCCTTGGCAGAGGGCGAATTGACGGATCGCAATAACAGCGCCGTGGTGCAGATCAATGGCGTGCGGGATCGGTTGCGGGTGCTGCTGGTCAGTGGCGAGCCGCATCCGGGGGGGCGGACATGGCGCAACCTGCTGAAATCCGACAGTTCCGTTGATCTGGTGCATTTCACGATTTTGCGCCCGCCGGAAAAACAGGACGGGGTGCCGGTGGCGGAATTGTCGCTGATCGCCTTTCCAACACGGGAACTGTTTCTGGAAAAGATCGACGATTTCGACCTGATCATTTTTGATCGGTACAAACGGCGGGGGATTTTGCCCTCGATCTACTTGGATAACGTGGTGAACTACGTCCAAAAGGGTGGCGCGGTGCTGATCGCGGCGGGGCCGGATTTTGCTAGCGCGGATTCCATTTACCGTTCCCCGCTGTCTGCAATTGTTCCGGCGCGGCCATCGGCGCGGGTGATCGAACAGGGGTATCGCCCGGCGGTGACGGACCTGGGGCAGCGCCATCCGGTCACAGCAGGGTTGGCCCCGCAGGGTGGTGGTGATTGGGGCCGCTGGTTGCGGCAGGTCGAGGTAGAGCCAAGCGCGGGCAATGTGGTTATGTCCGGGTACGAAGATAAGCCGCTGCTGATTCTGGATCGGGTGGGCGAAGGGCGCGTGGCGTTGCTGGCCTCGGATCAAGCGTGGCTGTGGGATCGCGGTTTCGAAGGTGGCGGCCCGCAGTTGGAACTGCTGCGCCGTCTGGCCCATTGGATGATGAAAGAACCCGAGCTGGAAGAAGAGGCGCTGTGGGCCGAACCCGTGGGGCAGCGGATGAAGATCGTGCGCCGGTCGCTGACGGGGGATGTCGGAGCCGTGACCGTGACCACGCCATCGGGTGAACAGGTGGTTCTGCCCATGACCGAAGTTTCACCGGGCCGGTTCGAGGCGGAGTATGAAGGCCCGGAAATTGGCCTGTATACGCTGGCAAATGGCGACAAAGATGCGGTGATCGGTCTTGGCCCGTCCGCCCCTAAGGAGTTCGAGGCAACCATTGCCAGTGGCGATGTGATGGAACCGGCGGTGGATGCGCTGCGGGGCGGTGTGCTACGGCTTAGCGATGGGTTGCCAAGCATCCGCGATGTGCGGGCCGGGCGTCCGGCGGCGGGGCGGGGCTGGATCGGGCTGACCCCGCGCGAGGCCTATGAAACGCTGGCGGTGACGCAGGTGCCGCTGTTGCCTGCGTGGTTGGTGCTGGTTCTGGTGCTGGGGTTGACGCTGATCGGTTGGCTGCGCGAAGGCCGCCGATAAGGCACAGGTCAGTGGCGCAGCGCGACCTTGGTCAGCGTTTCAGCCCAACCGCTTTGGGAACAATGGGCGCGGATAAAAAACGTGCGCGTGCCATCGGGGATCATCACGTTGAACAGCGACCGGGTAAAGGGTTGTTCGTGATCATGGGGGTGCATCAGTTCCCGATAACCCAGCCTGCGGCCATCAGCATCCAGTACTTCCCAGCCATCGGCAAAATGGTTCCATCCCCTGTCTGGGTGCGACAGGGTGACATTAATGCGCCAGCCCATACCGGCCCGTTCGGTCGTGACGTTTTCCACCTGTGGGGGATCGGCAAAGATGGGGGTTGCGGCCAGAATGCCAAGAAGAAAAATCAGGGTGCGAGTCATAAAGTTACCGTATCACGGTTTAGAATGCTTGTTGGATGACGTTCCCGTGTGGCCCATCCCATCCGCGTTCCCAATCAGGAATTGACGCGAGCGCGACGCAAATTCGCGGCGCCACAATACCCAGACCGTGACAGCGACAGCCGCCAGCAATGCCGATGGTCCCAAGAGCCACGCCGTTGAGCCAAGCGCGAAATAGACGGATCGCAGCCCTTGGTTATAGCTGCGGGCGGCGGTGATGTTCAGTTCCCCGGCCTTGGCCGCGCGGGGCAGGGCAACCGGGTCTGCCGGGTTATTGGGGACGGCCCCCATCAGCACGGCGCAATATCCAAACAGCCGATGCGACCACACGAATTTCAAAAATGCGTTGGTCAGAAAGAACATGATGACCAGCAGCTTCATTTCCCATACGAATTTCGGATCACGGGAAATGGACAGATCCTGTGCCACGCCGACCAGCTGTTCGGCATTGCCAATCGCCGCCAGCACCCCACCGATGGCCAGCATCGCGGCAGAGGCAAAGAAAGATGTGCTTTGTCGCAGGGTCGAAAGGGTTTGGGCGTCAAAAATGCGCGGTTCGCGCGTGACCATCTGGCGCATCCACTCGCGGCGATATTCGGCCATCAGGCGCGACACGGACGGGCGGCGGGCGCTGGGGTGTTCGATCAGCCAGCCAATACCCAGCCATGCAATCAACAGGCCCGCCAGCGCGACATAATCCAGCGCGGTGAACAGGGTCAGGCGTTCGGCCCAGCTCATGCGTCAGAACGGTTTGGCGACCACGGCCCACAGAATGGCAATGGCGACGAAGACGCTGATTTCGTTGAAAATCCGCAAGAACAGTTCCGAATCGCGGAATTCGCCCCGTTTGGCGCGTATGACCAGCTTGCCGGTCCAGATGTAATGCCCCGCCAGCAGCGCGACCAGCGTCAGTTTCAGGTGAACCCATGCGGGCCAGCCCAGATCATGCGCCAGCCACAGCCCAGTGGCGATGGCGATCACGGCCAGACCGGCGGAAAACCGATATAAACGAACCGTCAGGTCGCCCAGCGGCCCGAATTCGCCCAAGCGGTCATATTCGCGCTTCCAATAGATCAGCGCGCGCGGCACTGCGAAGATGCTGGTCATCCAGCCCATCACGCAGAGAATATGTATGATCTTGACCCATTCCATGCCCTCTTACTGGCCTTTGTCCGGGGCAAAGCGCAAGATGCCGCATGAGCCCGCGGCAAAAAGAATTGCGCATACGGTGGTTTTGGTTATATTATTTTACCAATTTTAGGAGTATGCCCCGTGGAAATGCCCAAACCCGACCCGCAGGTGATGGCGAAAAAGCCGCAACTGGTGAAGCGCTTGCAAGAGGTGCTGCCGACCGATGCCGTGATCCACGAGGAAGCAGAAACCCGCGCCTATGAATGCGATGCGCTGACGGCCTATCGCTGTCCGCCACTGTGCGCGGTATTGCCGTCCTCGACCGTCGAAGTGGCGGCGGTGCTGCGAATTTGCCACGACATGGGCGTGCCTGTGGTGCCGCGCGGATCAGGAACGTCGCTGGCAGGCGGGGCGTTGCCTACGGCGGATTCGGTGATCTTGGGCGTGGCGCGGATGAATGCGGTTCTGGAAACCGATTATGAAAACCGATTCATCCGGGTACAGACCGGCCGCACGAACCTGAGCGTGACCGGCGCGGTCGAGCAGGACGATTTTTTCTATGCGCCCGATCCGTCCTCGCAATTGGCCTGTGCGATTGCTGGGAATATCGCGATGAATTCCGGCGGGGCGCATTGCCTGAAATATGGCGTGACGACGAATAACCTGCTGGGGGTGACGCTGGTGACGATGGACGGCACGGTGCTGGAAATCGGCGGCGCACACCTGGATGCCGGGGGGCTGGACCTGCTGGGCGTGATCTGTGGGTCCGAGGGGCAGTTGGGGGTTGTGACCGAAGCCACCCTGCGCATCCTGCACAAACCCGAAGGGGCGCGGCCCGTGTTGATGGGGTTCGACAGTAACGAGGTGGCGGGCCAATGCGTGTCCGACATCATCAAGGCGGGTGTGTTGCCGGTTGCCATCGAATTCATGGACCGCCCCTGTATCCGCGCGACCGAAGCCTTTGCCGGGGCGGGATATCCCGATTGCGAGGCCTTGCTGATCGTCGAGGTTGAGGGATCGGATGCCGAGATCAAGGAGCAGTTGGACCTGATTTTGGAAATCGCCCGATCCCACAATCCGGTGGAACTGCGCGAAAGCACCAGTGCCGAGGAAAGCGCGAAAATCTGGCTGGGCCGCAAATCCGCCTTTGGCGCGATGGGGCAGATCAACGATTATATGTGTCTGGACGGAACCATCCCGGTGTCGCAACTGCCCTATGTGCTGCGCCGCATCGGGGAGATGAGCCAGGAATACGGGCTGGGCGTGGGCAACGTGTTCCATGCCGGGGATGGTAATATGCACCCGCTGATCCTGTTCAATGCCAACAAACCCGGCGATCTGGAACGGTGCGAGGCATTCGGGGCTGACATCTTGCGCCTGTGTGTCGAGGTGGGGGGCTGTCTGACCGGCGAACATGGCGTGGGGATCGAAAAGCGGGATCTGATGGTGGATCAGTTCGCGCCCGAGGATATGGATATTCAGATGGCGGTGAAGGATGTGTTCGATCCCAAGTGGCTGCTGAACCCGGCGAAAGTGTTCCCGCTAGAGGTATCACGCCTGCGGCGGGCGGGCTAAGGGGGCGTTGCCCCCTCTGCGCGATGCGCATTCACCCCCAGAGTATTTTGAACCAGAAAGAAGACGATATGAGACCCGAGACAGAGGCAGAACTGGCCGCGATGGTGGCAGGGGCCAATGGGCCGTTGCGGGTGCAAGGGGGGGGCACGCGCACGATTGGGGCGCCTGTCACGGGGCAGGTGTTGGATATGTCCGGCCTGTCCGGTGTGGTACTGCATGAACCCGGTGCGCTGACGCTGGTGGCACAGGCGGGCACGCCGGTGGCCGAGGTTGAGGCGGTTCTGGCCGACGAGGGGCAGCGCCTGCCGTTCGAGCCGATGGATCACCGCGCGTTGCTGGGAACGGTGGGTACGCCGACGCTGGGCGGGATGGTGGCGGCCAATGTCAGCGGGCCGCGCCGGGTACAAGGCGGGGCGTGCCGGGATTTCCTTTTGGGGGTGCGGTTTATCGACGGGGCCGGGCGTGTGCTGAAAAACGGCGGGCGGGTGATGAAGAATGTCACTGGCTATGATCTGGTGAAGCTGATGGCCGGAAGCTGGGGGACATTGGGCGTTCTGACCGAGGTGAGCTTTAAGGTTTTGGCGATACCACAGGCCGAGGCGACGCTGGTCGCGCGGGGGCGCAGCGATGCCGATGGTGTGGCGGCGCTGAGCGCGGCATTGGGGTCGCCCTTTGATGTCAGCGGTGCGGCGCATCTGGGGGACGGGGCTGCGGGTGCGGCGCGGACACAGGTGCGGATCGAAGGGCTGGCCGGATCGGTGGCCTATCGCGTGGCACAGTTGCAGGCGCGGTTGCCGGGGTTTGACGTGGTTGAAGGTGCTGAAAGCGCGGCCCTGTGGCAAGAGGTGCGGGATGTGCTTCCCTTTGCCGGGGTGCCGGGGGCGGTGTGGCGACTGTCTGTCAAACCGTCGGACGGGCCGGTGCTGAGCGCGGCGCTGAAGGCGCAAGGGTTGGATCACAAGGCGATATTCGATTGGGGCGGCGGGTTGATTTGGCTGCTGGTGGATGCAGCAGGGGATGCCGGGGCTGCGTTGATCCGGGGGCAAATGGCGACGCTGGGGGGCCATGCAACGCTGATCCGGGGGAACGAGGCATTGCGCCGCGCCGTGCCTGTATTTCAGCCCGAACCCGCGCCCTTGGCGGCGCTGTCCGTCGGGCTGCGGGCAAAATTCGATCCGCGTGGTATTCTTAATCCGGGGCTGATGGGCTGATGCAGACGACATTTACCGAAGACCAGTTGAAAGATCCCGGCATTCAGCGGGCCAATGAAATTCTGCGGGCCTGTGTGCATTGTGGATTTTGTACCGCGACCTGTCCCACCTATCAGGTATTGGGGGATGAGCTGGACAGCCCGCGGGGGCGGATTTACCTGATCAAGGACATGCTGGAAAACGAGCGTGTGCCGGATGAAAAGACGGTCAAGCATATTGACCGCTGCCTGTCTTGTCTGGCCTGTATGACGACCTGCCCCAGCGGTGTGCATTACATGCATCTGGTGGATCATGCCCGCGCTTATATCGAAAAGAACTATAAACGCCCGTTCAGCGACCGGGCCTTGCGCTGGGTGCTGGCGCGGATTTTGCCCTATCCGGGGCGGTTCCGGTTGGCGTTGCTGGGGGCGAAAATCGGGCGGCCTTTTGCGTTTCTGATGCCGGACGCGCGGCTGAAGGCGATGCTGAAAATGGCACCGAAGCATATTCCCCCGGTCAGCCGTAATGACGACCCGCAAAGTTTTGCGCCGGAAGGCGTGAAAAAGATGCGTGTGGCGCTGATGACGGGCTGTGCGCAGCGGGCGCTGAATACCGACATCAACGATGCCACGATCCGCCTGTTGAAACGGCTGGGTTGCGAGGTGGTGATCGCTAAGGGCGCGGGATGCTGTGGGGCGTTGACGCATCACATGGGCCGCGAGGATGAATCCCATGCGGCTGCGGCAAAGAATATCCGCGCTTGGGTGTCGGAAATGGATGGCGCAGGGTTGGATGCCATTGTGATCAACACCAGCGGTTGCGGCACCACCGTGAAAGATTACGGGCATATGTTCCGCAACGATGCGCTGGCGGCGGATGCGGCGCGGGTGTCGTCGATTGCGATGGATGTGTCGGAACTGCTGATGAAGCTGGACCTGCCACAGGGCGAGGATAAGAAGCTGACCGTGGGCTATCATGCGGCCTGTTCATTGCAACACGGGCAGAAGGTGAAAACCTTTCCCAAGGATCTGTTGAAACGGGCTGGGTTCAAAGTGGCAGAACCGGCGGACAGCCATTTGTGCTGTGGCAGTGCAGGCACCTATAACCTGATGCAGCCCGAGATTTCCGCCAAGCTGAAAGAACGCAAGGTGCGCACGCTGGAGGCGGTGAAACCGGATATCATTGCGGCGGGTAACATCGGTTGCATGGTGCAGATCGGTTCCGGGACACAGGTGCCGGTGGTGCATACGGTCGAATTGCTGGATTGGGCGACGGGCGGGCCGGTGCCGCCTGCGCTGAACGGACAGGCGCGGCGGGATGATGGGGTGCCGATCTTGCGCTGACTTTGCCCCAATTTTGCCAAATCCCCCCGGTATGACTACTGTCGCGTAAACAGGTTTCGGAGGCAGGATGTTTCGGGCATTCGTGGCGGCGCTATTGGTTTTGTCCAGTGTATCAACGGTTTGGGCCGATGATGCACCCCTACGCCGTTTGAACACGGGGGACGACTCCAAAGGCTGGGAAGCGGTGGGGCGGCTGGAATTGGGGGGCACCGGGTTTTGCACCGGGTCGCTGATTGCGCCGAATTTGGTTTTGACAGCGGCGCATTGCCTGTTTGATCCGGCCACAAAGACCCGCGTGGATTTCGGCAAGATCGAATTTCTGGCGGGGCTGCGCAACGGTCGGGCCGAAGCCTATCGCCGGGTGAAGCGGGTCGTGATCCATCCGTCCTATCGCTATGACGGGACAATTTCTGCGGACCGGGTGCGCAATGATTTGGCGCTGCTGGAACTGTTGCGGCCGATTCAGAACACCACGGTTATCCCGTTTGAAACCGGGGTGGACGTCCGTTCAGGGGAACAGGTGGGCGTGGTGTCCTATGCGCTGGATCGGGCCGAAGCGCCATCGTTTCAGGAAGCCTGTTCCGTGATGCACCGGCAAAAGGGCGTGGTGGTCATGAGCTGTGACGTGAATTTCGGATCGTCTGGCGCGCCGGTGTTTCGCATACAGGATGGGCAGGCGGAAATTGTGTCCATCATTTCGGCCAAGGCGCAGTTGGATGGAGATCAGGTGGCGCTGGGGGCGCAACTGGACGGCGCGGTGGAACTGCTGAAAACGCAGTTACAAAGCGGCGTGGGCGTGACGCAGGATTTCATGCCGCGGATCAAGGGGGCAACCTCGGTCAGTACGCGCAACGCGGGCGGGGCCAAGTTCGTCCGCCCCTGATCGCATGGCGCGGCCCTTGAAACGGGCCGAAATCATCCCCACCTGAGCGATATGGGAACGCCGCAATCGGGTTCCCCAGAACCGCCTGTTCCGAATGGGAAGGCACCCATATCTGGTATCGCTCATGAAGGAGGATTACCCATGCGCAGCTTTGATCTTGCCCCCCTGTACCGTGCCACCGTTGGCTTTGACCAGCTTGCCGATCTGATGGATCGCGCTTTTGCCAGCGACGTCGCACAACCCAGCTATCCGCCGTATAATATCGAAAAGACCGACGAAAACGCCTATCGCATTTCGATCGCTGTGGCCGGGTTTTCGGCTGACGATCTGTCCGTCGAAGTGAAAGAAAACGCGCTGGTCGTATCGGCAAAGAAAGCCGAAGACGATAACGCGCGCACCTATCTGCATCGTGGCATTGCCACCCGCGCCTTTGAACGTCGGTTTACGCTGGCCGATCATGTGAAAGTCACCGGCGCGACCCATGCGGACGGGATGCTGCATATTGATCTGATCCGGGAAATGCCTGAAACGTTGAAACCCCGCCGGATTGAAATTGCCAATGGCCAGAGCGTCCAAAAGGACGTGGTTGACGCCAAGGCAGTCAACTGACCGATCCGGGTTACGCGGGAATATCATCCGCGTAATCCCCCGCTTCCTTTCATGCGCGCCCGCCTTGTCCGTTGTGACAGGGCGGGTTTTCTTTTGGGGTTGGGGAACAGGTCGGTGCCAGATCACAATTTATGTCAGACACATTGACTTATTGCGCGACTCCGGTGATGGTCGCAACATAATTACGGAGTCGGCCTCATGAGCTTGCCAAATCTTTTCGCCTCGCGCATTTCGGGGATGAAAGCCTCGGAAATTCGGGAACTGCTGAAACTGCTGGATCAGCCGGATATTATTTCCTTTGCCGGTGGGATTCCCGATCCTGCGCTGTTTCCGGTGGATGCGTTTCAGGCCGCGATGGCCAAGGCACTGGGCGGCGGCAATCATGCGTTGTCGCTGCAATATTCCGCGTCCGAAGGGTATTTGCCGCTGCGTCAGTGGATCGTTGGGGAAATGGCCAAACTGGGCGTGCCGTGCGAGGCGGGAAATATCCTGATCACCAGCGGGTCGCAGCAAGCGCTGGACTATCTGGGGAAACTGTTCCTGTCGCCGGGCGATACGGCGCTGGTGGGCTGGCCGACCTATCTGGGTGCGTTGGGCGCGTTCAACGCCTATGAACCGCGATATGACAGGTTGCAGCCGGGCGGAAACAGATCGGTGCAGGATTACGCTGCCGCCGCTGCACCGGGACGGGTGAAATTTGCCTATCTATCCGTGGATTTCGCCAACCCCACCGGCGTGACGCTCAGCCAGACAGAACGCGAACAGGTGCTGGATCTGGCCGAAGGGCTGGATTGCGCGGTGATCGAGGACGCGGCCTATCAATCGCTGCGGTATGACGGTGCATCAATCCCGCCCATTCTGGCGCTGGAGGTGGCCCGCAAGGGCGACATCAACGCGTGCCGTACCATCTATTGCGGGTCGTTTTCCAAAACCCTGTCGCCGGGCCTGCGGATCGGGTGGGTTTGTGCCGCGAAATCGGTGGTGAACCAGATGGTTCTGCTGAAACAGGCGGGCGATTTGCACACCGCGACGCTGAACCAGATGGCGATTGCCGAGGTGGCGAATGGTGATTTTGACGAGCATCTGGAAAAGCTGCGGGGGCTGTACCGTTCCCGCCGGGACCGGATGCTGGCGGCGCTGGAAACCCATATGCCCGCAGGTGTGGAATGGACAAAACCCGAAGGCGGGATGTTCGTTTGGGTGACGCTGCCCAAGGGGATGGATGGCGCAAAGCTGTTGGAGCAAGCACTGAAAACGGAAAAGGTGGCATTCGTGCCGGGCGGTGCGTTTTTCGCGGACGGGTCCGGGGCGAATACGCTGCGGCTGAATTTTTCCAGCCCGTCGCAGCAGGCGATTGACGAAGGGATCGCGCGGCTGGGTCGTGTGTTGACGGCGGCCTTGGTTCCGGGCTGAACGGCGCAACGCCCCCCGTGAAATGCAAAACGCCCCGGCCAGAACCGGGGCGTTTTTTGATGCCCTGTGATGGCTCAGACGGCCATGCAGATATATTTCATTTCCAGATAATCCTCGATCCCGTGGTGGCTGCCTTCGCGGCCCAGACCGGATTGTTTGACGCCGCCAAAGGGGGCGACCTCGGTGGAAATGATGCCGGTGTTCACGCCGACGATGCCGTATTCCAGCGCCTCGGCCACTTTGTAAACGCGGCTCAGATCCTTGGCATAGAAATACGAGGCCAGACCGAAAATCGTGTCATTCGCCATCGCGATGACGTCGTCTTCGTCCTTGAAGCTAAACAGCGGGGCCAGCGGGCCAAAGGTTTCGTCCGTAGCAAACTGCATGTCCTGCGTGGCCCCGGTGACGATGGTCGGCGGCAGGAAGTTGCCGGGGCCTTGCAGTGGGTCGCCGCCCCCCAGAATGACCTTGGCCCCTTTGGCGGTGGCGTCGGCCACATGTTCCTGCACCTTGGCAATCGCGTCGGTGTTGATCAGCGGCCCCAGATCGGTGCCGTCTTCCAGACCATCGCCCACCTTCATTTGTTCGACGGCGGCTTTCAGCTTGGCGGCAAAGGCGTCATAGACCCCTTCCTGCACGTAAATCCGGTTGGCACAGACGCAGGTTTGGCCGTTGTTGCGGAATTTGCACATGATTGCGCCCTGAACGGCGGCGTCCAGATCGGCATCATCGAACACAATGAACGGCGCGTTGCCGCCCAATTCCATCGAACATTTCATCACCTGATCGGCGGCCTGACGCAGCAGGATGCGCCCCACCTCGGTCGAGCCGGTGAAGGTCAGCTTGCGCACGGCGGGGTTTTCGCAGAATTCCTTGCCGATTTCGCTGCTGCGCGAGGAGGTGACGACATTGAACACGCCCTTGGGGATGCCCGCGCGTTCGGCCAGCACGGCCAGAACCGTTGCCGACAGCGGGGTTTCTGCCGCAGGACGGGCCACGAATGCACAGCCAGCGGCCAATGCCGGGCCTGCTTTGCGGGTGATCATCGCGTTGGGGAAGTTCCAGGGCGTGATCGACGCGGCCACGCCAATCGGCTGTTTGATCACGGTGATGCGCTTGTCACGCTGGTGGCCGGGGATGGTTTCGCCGTAGATGCGTTTGGCTTCTTCGCCGAAGAATTCGATGAAGGCCGCACCATAGGCGATTTCGCCCTTGGCTTCGGGCAGGGGTTTGCCCTGTTCGGCGGTCAGGATGATGCCCAGATCGTCCTGATTTTCCATCATCAGATCGAACCATTTACGCAGCACGGCGGCCCGTTCCTTGCCGGTCCATTGTGCCCATTCTTTTTGCGCTTTTTCGGCGGTGGCGATGGCGTGGGCCACCTGAGCGCGCGACATGTCCGCGACATTGGCAATGACATCCCCCCGCGCCGGGTTGGTCACGGCAAAGGTTGCGCCGCCTTCGCCATCAACCCATTCACCCCCGGCATAGGCCTGTTCGGCCAGCAGGGTCGGGTCTTTCAGCAATGAGCGCAGATCGGTTTTGGTATCCAGCATGAGGCTCCCCTTTTTAAATTTTTGTTCTGGCACAGGGAAAACACTTGGCGTTAGGCTTGTCCAGAGAGTTTGATCAAACAGAAACTTAACGTGTTAATGAAATGAGTCAAGAAAATCTGGACGACGCCTATGCCAATGCTGCTTATATTCCGGGGTCGGATGCCTATCCTGACCGCTGGGCCGCGCAGGCCGCCGGGCTAAGAGAAGGGCTGCTGGAACAAGGGTTGGCCGATCTGGATATTCCCTATGGCGATAGCCCGCGCCAACGGTTCGATCTGTTCCGCCCCGAAGGAACGGCAAAGGGGCTGTTTGTCTTTGTGCATGGGGGCTATTGGCTGCGGTTCGATAAATCCTATTGGTCGCATCTGGCGATTGGTGCGCTGGAACAGGGGTGGGCGGTGGCAATGCCGTCCTATGATCTGTGTCCCGATGTGGGGATTGCCGATATTACCCGTCAGATCGCCCATATGATCCCGGTGGCGGCGGATATGGTGGCAGGGCCGATCCTGTTGGCGGGGCATTCGGCAGGCGGGCATCTGGTGGCGCGGATGTGCGTGCCGGGTATGTTGCCCGATCCCGTGGCGAACCGTGTGGCACGGGTCATGCCGATTTCGCCGGTGGCCGATCTGCGCCCGATGTTGCGTACATCCATGAATGATGCGTTCCGGCTGGACATGGCCGGGGCCGAGGCCGAAAGCCCGGTTTTGATGGCCCCCTTACCCGGTATCGCGGTCGAAGTCTGGGTCGGGGCCGAGGAACGCCCGGTGTTTCTGGAACAGGCCACAGCCCTAGCCGAAAGCTGGGGCTGCGCCTGTGTGGTTGATCCGGGGCGGCATCACTTTGATGTGATTGATGGGCTGACCGATGCAGACAGCCGCATGATGCGGCACCTGCTGGCGGGGTTATAAGCCTTAGCTTAGCCGTGATGCTGGCGATAGCTGGGTTGCGCATCGCCGGGGGCTGGGGTGGCGTGGAAAATCGCGCGGGCAATGGCCCGCGCCATGACCGTCGCCGCCGCATGGCCCAGATACAGCGTATCGCTGGGCGGATGGTTCAGCAGTTTTGCCCCGGATGACGCGGCAAAGATCAGATCGCCATCCATCGGGGTATGGGACGGGAACAGTCCACGGGCATAGCCATCATGCGCCGCCGTCGCCAGCCGGGTGCATTGCGCCTGCGTTAGCTGCGCATCGGTGGCGATGATGCCGATGGTGGTATTGGCATGGGCGGCCAGTTTGGTCGGTGGAATATGGGTGTCCGGGTAATGCTGGGCGATGCCGCGATTGCCGAATTCGTCGTTTTGCTCAAAGGGTGCGGCCCAGAAATGGGCGCTTTCGCCCACGGTTGCGGACCCCAGCGCATTCACCGCCACCAGCGCCCCAACCGTATGCCCGGATGGCAAGGTGATCGAGGCAGACCCCAACCCGCCTTTCCAGTTCGCGGTGGTTGCCCCGGTGCCTGCCCCGATGCTGCCCAGATCGAATGCGGTGGCGGCATTGCGTAACGCCTCGGACCCCAGTCGTTTATAGGGGTTTTCAGGCCAGTTCTTATCCCCGCCATTGATCAGATCAAACAGGATCGCGCCCGGCACGATCGGCACCAGTTGATCGCCCACGGCAAAACCCCGGCCCTGTTGGCGCAGCGCGTCCGCTACACCCGAAGCCGCATCCAGTCCAAAGGCCGAACCGCCGGACAATACCAGCGCATCCACCTGTTCCACCGTTTTGTCCGGGGCCAGCAGATCGGTTTCGCGGGTGCCGGGAGCGCCGCCCATCACATGCACACCGGCAGTAAAGGGCTGATCGGCCAGCAACACGGTAACGCCCGTTTTAATATGGTCGTCCTGCGCGTTGCCAACGCGGAACCCTGCTACATCGGTGATCAGATTGCGGGCGCCGGGGGTTGGGGTGCTGGTCATGATGTCGGATTTCCCTGTTTGCTGTCACAAACCATCTTGCCAGATTGCGCGGTATGGGCAAGGTGGCACAGGGGCGGGGCGATGGCGTCGCCACATGATCCGCAACAGGCGGGACATCATGCGCCCCTTTCCGTCCTGAACGCCGGGACCTTTCTAACACTTAGGAGGGTCGAAATGACTTCACGTCCTGAAATGTATCGGTTCCATAATGGGGAAAAGGCAAAGCTGCCGTTTTCATCCGCGGAATATGAGGCGCGGCTGGCTGGTTTGCGGGCCAGCATGGCGCAAGCCGGGGTTGACGCGGTGGTGCTGACCTCGATGCACAATATCGCGTATTACAGCGGGTTTTTATATTGCTCTTTCGGGCGGCCCTATGGGCTGGTGGTGACGGCCAGTGCAGATGTCACCATCAGCGCCGGGATTGACGCGGGGCAGCCGTGGCGGCGCTGTCATGGGGACAATATCACCTATACCGACTGGCAGCGGGATAATTTCTGGCGGGCGGTTCGGTCCGTTTCCGGCGAAGGCCGGGTGATCGGCTACGAAGGCGATCACCTGACCCTGATGCAAAAGGCCAAGCTGGAAAGCTTTTTGTCGCCGTCCCGTATGGTGGATATGTTCGATGCGACCATGCGCCAGCGTATGCACAAATCCCCGGCGGAAATCGCGCTGATCCGTGAAGGTGCGCGGGTGGCCGATGTGGGCGGCTATGCGATCCGCGACGCGGCAAAGCTGGGCGCGCGCGAAATCGACGTGGCAATGGCAGGCCGCGACGCGATGGAGGCGGAAATCGCCCGCGCCTTCCCCGATGCGGAATACCGTGACACCTGGGTTTGGTTCCAGTCGGGGCTGAACACGGACGGGGCGCATAACCCGGTTACGGCTCGGGTTCTGGAACGGGGCGATATCCTGTCGCTGAACACCTTTCCGATGATCAGCGGCTATTACACCGCACTGGAACGCACAATGTTCGTGCAAGAGGTCGACGCAGAGTCGCTGGCGATCTGGCAGGCGAATGTGGCAGCCCATGAATACGGGATGAGCCTGCTGAAACCCGGCGTAAGCTGCGCCGATGTCACGCTGAAGATCAACGACTTCTTTGCGGAACGCGATCTGCTGCAATACCGGACCTTTGGCTATGGTCATTCCTTCGGGGTGCTGTCGCATTACTATGGCCGCGAGGCGGGGCTGGAACTGCGCGAGGATATCGACACGGTGCTGGAACCGGGCATGGTGATTTCGATGGAACCGATGCTGACCATCGCAGAGGGGCAGCCCGGCGCGGGTGGGTATCGGGAACACGATATTCTGGTGATCACCGAAACCGGGGCGGAAAATATCACCGGCTACCCCTATGGCCCGGATTTCAACGTGGTGGGCTAAGGCGTTTCTGTTTCGACCGGGGCATTTCGTGGCCCGGTCGGAATTGGATATTTGTACCAAGAAAGAACCTGATGCTGTGCGTCCGATCTGCGTCGGGCGGGCCTGTCTGATGTGTGATGAGTATTTTTTGCAAGATGAAACGAGGCATTGCCCACAAGGAAGCCTAAGTCTGTCGTAATCTGATTGACGGGGAAAACCGTGCTGATAGGCAGGACGCATGATCGAGATATTTTTCAAGACTTTGCCATTCTTTGCCCTGATCGGGCTGGGCTATGGCGCGGGCAGAACGCGGTTCTTTACGGATGAGGCGACGGCTTGGCTGACCAAGTTCGTGTTC
This sequence comes from Thalassovita litoralis, assembly GCF_900182725.1. GTDB lineage: Bacteria > Pseudomonadota > Alphaproteobacteria > Rhodobacterales > Rhodobacteraceae > Thalassobius > Thalassobius litoralis. The sequence continues at coordinate 121,554 of NZ_FXTO01000001.1, read as the reverse complement.
TACTTTGCCTTGTCGGCGATGCTTTTCCGGTTTTCCGCCAACCTGTCGTTGGGAGAAGTGTTCGATCTGTCCTTTGTGCTGGCGTATCTAAGCGGCACGGCGGTGATTTATGTGCTGGCAACCGTGGTGGCGCTGATCCGCCATCGTGGGGTCGAAGAAGCCGCAGTCGAGGCGCAATGCGCTGTGATCGGCAATGTCGGGTTTCTGGGCGTTCCGATGCTGGTGCTGCTGATGGGCGAGGCGGCCATTGGGCCGGTTATGCTGGTGCTGGCGGTGGACCTGATCGTGTTCGGCAGTCTGATCGTGATCCTGATCACGGGGAGCCGGGATGGGCGCGTGTCGCCTGCGATCCTGCGCACGGTGGGGGTGGGGCTGCTGAAAAACCCGATGATCGTGTCCATCACCGTTGGGTTGGCGTGGTCGGCGCTGCGCATTCCGATCCCGGCGCCGCTGAATGAATTTGTCAGCATTCTGGGGGCTGCGGCCACGCCGGGGGCGTTGTTTGCCATCGGGGCGTCGCTGGCATCCAAATCGGCGGAACGGTTGGCGGTGGCGGGCTGGCTGTCCTTTGCCAAGCTGGTGCTGCATCCCGGTGCCGTGGCCGTGGCGGCATTGCTGCTGTTTCCGGTGGAACCCTACGCGGCGAGCGTGATGATCGCGGCGGCAGCGCTGCCGGTGGCGGGGAATGTCTATATTCTGGCGCAACACTATGGGGTTGCGCCGCATCGGGTGTCTGCCTCGATCCTGATTTCCACGGCATTAAGCATTTTCACGATTTCCGCAGTAATCGCCTGGGTCTACGTCCCGTGATCCTTGCCCGTGCCGGGGGACTGGGTTAGCCATAAGCCAAACCAGTCAGGAGGGCGCGATGGACGTGATTTCAGAAAACCGTTGTTTCGGGGGCGTACAAGGGGTGTATCGGCATCCGTCCCATGTGACCAATTGCGATATGACCTTTGGGTTGTTCCTGCCCGAAGAAGCCGAACAAGGCCCGGTTCCGGTGCTGTGGTATTTGTCGGGGCTGACCTGCACCCATGAAAACGCGATGGTCAAGGCCGGGGCGCAGGCGTGGGCCGCAGAACAAGGGATCGCGCTGGTGTTTCCGGACACCTCGCCCCGTGGCGAAGATGTGGCGGATGATCCGAATTACGATCTGGGCAAAGGCGCGGGGTTCTATGTGAACGCCACCCAAGCCCCGTGGGCCGCGCATTACCAGATGTGGGATTATGTGGCCGAAGAATTGCCGCGCCTTATCACCGGGAATTTCAACGTGGACGAAGATCGCCAATCCATCACCGGTCATTCGATGGGCGGGCATGGGGCGCTGACGCTGGCGATGGGGCTGCCGGGGCGGTTCCGGTCTGTGTCTGCCTTTGCGCCGATCTGCCATCCCACTGCCGGGGATTGGGGACGCAAGCAACTGGGCGCCTATCTGGGGCAGAACGAAGACATGTGGGTGCCGCATGATGCCACCCTGATGATGCGGGCCGAGGGGCTGGATATTCCGCTGCTGGTGGATACGGGCAGCAACGATCAGTTTCTGGATTATCTGATGCCTGAAACCTTGGCCGAGGCCGTGATGACCCGCCGCCTGCCCGCTAATTTGCGCCTGCAAAAGGGCTATGATCACAGCTATTTCTTTGTCTCGACCTTCATGGAGGATCACGTCGCCTTCCATGCCGAGGCGCTGTATTCGTGACCACGCTGTATGTGGATGCCGATGCCTGCCCGGTCAAGGCCGAGGCCGAGCGCGTTGCGACCCGCCATCGTGTGCCGTTGAAAATGGTGTGCAATGGCGGGCTGCGGCCATCGGCCAATCCGCTGGTGGAAACCGTGATCGTTCCCGAAGGTCCCGATGTGGCCGATATGTGGATCGCGGAACGGGCCGGGGTTGGGGATGTGGTGATTACCGCCGACATCCCGCTGGCGGCCAAATGCGTCGAAGCCGGGGCGCTGGTGCTGAAACATGACGGAGAGGCGCTGACCCAAGCCAATATCGGCAATGCGCTGGCCATGCGGGATCTGATGTATGACCTGCGGGCTGCCGATCCGTTCCGGCAGGGCGGCGGCAAGGGATTTTCCAAGGCGGATCGGTCCCGGTTTCTGGATGCGCTGGAACGGGTCTTGCGAAAGGCAAAGACATGATTCAGGCAGTTGTCTGGGATATTGGCCGCGTGCTGATCGAATGGGAGCCAGAGCGGTTTTACGACAGCGCCATTGGGGTTGAACGGCGCAAGGCGTTGTTCGCGGCGGTCGATCTGCACGAATTTAATCTGGATGTGGATCGTGGTCAGCCGTTTTTGGGCACATGGCAGGCAGCAGCCCGCGCCCATCCTGATTTCGCGGCTGATATCATGCTGTGGCATGATCGTTGGATTGACATGGCCAGCCCCGCCATCCCGCGTTCGGTACGGATTCTGACCGCGCTGAAGGCCAAGGGCGTGCCGCTGCTGGGGCTGACGAATTTCGGGGTTGAAACCTTTGAAATTGCCCGCGCGGCTTATCCGTTTCTGGATTTGTTCGACCGGCGCTATGTGTCGGGTCAGTTGCGACTGATCAAACCCGACGCGGGTATTTATGCGGCGCTGGAGCAAGACAGCGGTTTTGACCCACAGGGGTTGCTGTTCACCGATGACCGCCCCGAAAATATCGAAGCCGCCGCGGCGCGTGGCTGGCAGACCCATCTGTTCGACGGTCCCGCAGGCTGGGCCGATTGCCTGATCCGGCACGGATTGCTGACCAAGGAGGAAACACAGTGACTATTCCAATGATTTCTTTTGACGAAGGCGAAAAGCTGCTGGATTGGATGGGGTTTGTGGCTGCCCTTGCCGCTGGCCACCAACGGCCCAAGGCGGAAATCGCGGATACGTTCCTGTACCGGGGCAAAGATACGTTGCTGAACCGGGCGGCATGGATTGACGGGTTGGGGCTGGCGGTGAAATCGGCCACAGTGTTTCCCGGCAATCCGGCGGCGGGTAAGCCGATGGTGAATGGCGGTGTGTCGCTGTATGCCCACACGGACGGCATGTTAGAGGCGCTGGTGGATTTCCATCTGGTGACGAAATGGAAAACCGCCGGGGACAGCCTGTTGGCGGCGACACGTCTGGCCCGGCCTGATAGCCGTAAAATTCTTATCGTTGGGGCGGGAACCGTGGGGCGGTCCTTGCGGCAGGCCTATGGCGCGGTTTTCCCGAATGCGGAATTTACCGTCTGGAACCGCACGCGGACGAATGCCGAACTCATGGCGGCAGAGTTTCCGGGGATGCAGGTGGCCGATGATCTGGAAACCGCAGTGCGGGCGGCGGACATCGTGACCAGTGCCACCATGAGCACCCAGCCGAATATCAAGGGCGAGTGGCTGCAACCGGGCCAGCATATCGACCTGATTGGGGCTTATCGCCCGGATATGCGCGAAGCGGACGATGCCGCTTTGACGCGGGCGCGGGTGTTCGTGGATAGTTTCGACACCACGATTGGCCATATCGGGGAAATTGAAATTCCGCTGCAATCGGGGGTGATTACGCGGGATGATCTGGTGTCGGATTATTACACGCTGGATAAATTCACCCGCAACAGCCCGGATGACATAACGCTGTTCAAAAACGGTGGCGGGGCGCATCTGGATTTGATGACCAGCCGCTATATTCTGGATCAGTGGAAAGCCGCGCAGTAATTGCGCGGCTTTGCCAGCAGGGGGCTTAGGCCGTTTGCGGCGCGGTCCGGTTTTCCCGGATTGGCAGGTTGATCAGCGCCGAGAATGCACCGACGCCCACGCCGATCCACCACACCATCGTGTAATCGCCATAGGCGTCATACATCCGCCCGCCCAGCCAGACGCCCAAGAAGCTGCCCAACTGGTGCGAAAAGAAAACGATCCCGTACAGCGTTCCCATATAGCGCAGCCCATAGATATGCGCGATCAGCCCGCTGGTCAGCGGAACCGTTGCCAGCCACAGCGCCCCCATCGTCACGGAAAACAGAATGACGGTGGCAGGGGTCATTGGCGTCAGGATGAAAGCGGCGGCAATAATCGTGCGCAGCCCATAAATCCCGGCCAGCAGGTATTTTTTGGAAAACCGATTGCCCAGCCATCCGGCCATGAGCGAACCACCGATATTGGCCAGACCGATCAGCGAAATCGCAGCCGCCCCCAGCGCCGATGTAGATCCGATCCCAAGCGATGACAGCACCCCGTCAGCCGCAATCGGGCCGCACATTTCCGTCACGAAGGCCGGGAAATGCGCGGTGACAAAGGCCAGTTGGTAGCCACAGGAAAAGAACCCCAGAAAGATGAAGGTATAGGACGGGTCGCGGAATGCCTTGCCCAGAATGGCACCCATGCTTTCTTCCAGCTCGGCCTTGCTGGCGGGGCCGGTGGGGCTGCGCATCAGCGGCAGGAAGGCGAGCATCAGGATCAGCGCGGCGGCGAACAGCATGAACACCTCTTGCCACGACAAAAAGCCCAGCATCCATTCCGCCACCGGCGCGCCGAAGACCTGACCGGCGGATCCGGCTGCGGTGGTGATCGCCAAAGACATCGAACGGTTTTCATCCGATGCGGCGCGGCCCACCACGGCCAGAATGACGCCAAACCCGGTTCCGGCAATGCCAAAACCCACAAGGATTTCATAAAGCTGATGCGCTTCGGGCGTGACAGCAAAGGACGACAGGACCAGACCCGCCGCATAGGTGATCGCGCCCATCACGATAGCCTTGCGATCCCCGATCTTTTCTGCCAGCGCCCCAAAAATCGGCTGGCCGATCCCCCAGGCTAAATTCTGAATCGCAATGGCCAGCGAAAATTCCGCACGCGGCCAGTTGAATTCCTGCGCGATCGGAATCTGGAACACACCGAAACTGGCCCGGACGGAAAAGCCAACCAGAATGATCAGGCAGCCAACAATCAGTACTGGGTTAAAAAGCGGGGCACGGGCTTGCATGGGAAAACTCCTGTTACGCCGGGCGGAATGTAAGACAATTCAGGGGCGCGTCAATTCAGGAATTGTACGCATGTGCATCACATTTCGTTCTGGGGTGCGGGCTGGGTCTTTTCTAAGGTCGCGGGCCGCGCTATGCGGGGGCATGACCCGCATTCAGGATACATACCGCCAACGTGTGGCAACGCAGGAGCTTCATGCCGACGACGCGCAAGAAGCCGTCCTGCCCGAATTTGACCGCATCCGTGAAGAACTGGCAAAGCCGGTGAAAAAGGGCTTGTTCCGCAAGGCGCCGCCCCCGCCAAAGGGGCTGTATCTGTGGGGCGGTGTGGGGCGTGGGAAATCCATGCTGATGGATTTGTTCGTGGAACATCTGGACGTGCCTGCCCGCCGGGTGCATTTCCATGCCTTCATGCAGGAAATCCATGCCGCGATGCACGAGTCTCGCAAACAGGGGATCGAGGACGCGCTGGCCCCGGTTGCCAATGATGTTGCATCCAAGGTGAAGCTGCTGGCCTTTGACGAAATGCAGATCACCGACATTACCGATGCAATGATCGTGGGGCGGCTGTTCCAGATCTTGTTTGAAAAGGGGGTGGTGGTTGTCACGACCTCGAACCGGGTGCCGGATGACCTGTATAAAAACGGGCTGAACCGGCAACTTTTCCTGCCCTTTATCGACATCATCAAGGACCGGATGGTGGTCTGGGAAATGATCAGCCCGCGCGATTACCGGCAGGACCGGCTAAAGGGTGCGCCAGTGTATTTCGCACCGATCAACGATGACAGCCGCCAAAAGCTGCGCGAGGTTTGGGAACATCTGTCCGGCGGCGAAGCAGAGCCGCTGGTGCTAAAGGTCAAGGGCCGCGATGTGGAATTGCCCGCCTTCCGCAACGGGGTGGCGCGGGCGTCGTTTTACGATCTGTGCGGCAAGATGCTGGGGCCGGGGGATTATCTGGCGATTGCCGAAGCGGTGAAGGTGTTGGTGCTGGAAAACGTGCCCCGGTTGGGACGCAGCAATTTCAACGAAGCAAAGCGGTTCGTGACCCTGATTGATGCGCTGTACGAAGCCAAGGTGCGGCTGATCTGTTCCGCCGCGGATGAACCCGAAAGCCTGTATATCGAAGGCGAAGGCGTGTTTGAATTTGAACGCACCGCCAGCCGCCTGCGTGAAATGCAATCCGAAGATTGGGCGGCAGAGGGCTAATCCGATTAGGCGCGTTGTTGCGCCACACAGGGCGCTTCGGGCCGTTTGACGTGGGCAAGTGAGTATTTGGGATCAGAAAGAAACAGGTTGCGGAGTGCAGAGGGGAACGCCGCGACCAAAAAAAGGGGGTCGTTGAATCGACCCCTCTTTTGCCTGCCTGTCAAACTGAGTGTGCCGACCCCGATCACAGGGCATGGCGGACCGATGGTGTGAACCACCGGGGAAAACCTGCCTACACCATAGGCGAATCATAGAGAATCAGTCAACCGTATCTGATTCGAACCGCGCGGGATGGCGGTGTTTTCAGCTATTTTCGCGTAGAATGGCACCAGCCAGATAAAGAGAGCCACAAATCAGGATACGCGCGTGGGGGTCGCTGGCCGCAATTTGGCGCACGGCGTCCAGCACCGATGCGGCGGTATCGGCCTGCATTCCTGACTTTTGCGCGGCTTGGGCCGTGGTGTCGGCGGGCAGGGTATTGGTTTCGCCGGGGATCGAGACAGCAGTCAGGCGCGTGACATGCGGGGCCATCGGGGACAGGTAGCCCGTGATGTCCTTGGTGTTCAGCATCCCGCAGATCAGATAGGTGGGGCGCTTGGGCAGGCTGGCCAGATGGGCGGCCAGCGCCAGACCCGCAGCGGGGTTGTGGCCGCCGTCCAGCCACAGATCGGCCTGTGGGGCGGCATCAATCAGCGGGCCTTGGCGCAGGCGTTGCATCCGGGCGGGCCAATGGGCCTTGGTCACGGCGGCTTCGGCGGCGGTATCGCTGCACCCCAGATGGCGTAGGGCGGCCAGCGCTGCCCCGGCATTTTGCAACTGATGTGCGCCGGGCAGGTTGGGCAGCGGCAGGTCCAGTAGGCCGGTTTCATCCTGATAGATCAACCGCCCGCGTTCTTCCCAAACGTGCCAGTGTTGCCCGTGGGCGATCAGTGGTGCGCCCAGCCGTTCGGCGGTGGCTTCGATCACCTCCAGCGCCTCGTCTGGTTGGGGGCCGACAATGCAGGGAACGCCGCGTTTGATGATCCCGGCCTTTTCGCCCGCAATCTTGGCCAGCGTGTCGCCCAGGAATGCCTCGTGATCTATGGAAACGGGGGTGATGATCGTCAGCGCCGGTTGCGCGATCACATTGGTGGCATCCAGCCGCCCGCCCAGCCCCACCTCTAACAAGGTGTAATCCGCCGGGGTGCGGGCAAAGGCCAGCAAAGCTGCCGCCGTGGTGATTTCAAAATAGGTGATATTGCCACCTTCGTTGGTGGCATAGCATTCGTCCAAAATCTGCGTCAGCGCAGTTTCGGAAATCAAATCCCCGGCCAGCCTGATGCGCTCATGAAACCGCGCCAGATGTGGCGAGGTATAGGCGTGAACCGTTTTCTGGGCGCTTTCCAGCCCGGCGCGGATCATGGCTTGGGTCGATCCTTTGCCATTCGTTCCGGCGATATGGATCACTGGCGGCAGGCGGTCTTGTGGATCGTCCAGCGCGTGCAGCAGCCGCCACATCCGGTCCAGTGTCAGGTCTATCACCTTTGGGTGAAGCGCCATCATACGTTCAAGGATAAGGTCCGAACCTTGGGCCGTCATTTCTTGGCGTCATCCTTGGCGGGTTGGGCCGCTTTCGTTTCTGGGGTGGTTTCGGGACTTGGTTCGGGTAGCTCACCGGCAATTGCTTGTGGCAGGCCCAGCAACATCCGGGTGATCGAAATCAGTTCGTCCCGCATTTGCGGGCGCGGGGTTACGCGGTCCAGCATCCCGTGATCCAGCAGGTATTCGGCGCGTTGGAACCCTTCGGGCAGCTTTTCGCGGATCGTTTGTTCAATCACGCGCGGCCCGGCAAAACAGATCAGCGCGTTGGGTTCCGCGATCTGCACATCGCCCAGCATCGCATAGGATGCGGTGACGCCGCCGGTGGTGGGGTGGGTCAGCACAACGATATAGGGCAGGCCCGCTTCTTTCAGCATTTGCACGGCGACAGTGGTGCGGGGCATTTGCATCAGGGACAGGATGCCTTCTTGCATCCGGGCGCCCCCTGCGGCGGAAAACAGCACCAGCGGGCGGTTCAGTTCGACCGCGCGTTCTGCGGCGGCAACGATGGCATTGCCGACATACATGCCCATCGACCCGCCCATAAAGCTGAAATCCTGCGCTGCGGCCACGATGGGCGTGCGACCGATTTCGCCAGTCGCAACCAGCATGGCCTCGTGCTCGCCGGTGGATTTCTGGGCGGCTTTCATCCGGTCAGGGTATTTTTTCTGATCGCGGAAATGCAGCGGGTCAGTGACGGGTTCGGGGACTTTGATTTCGTTGAAAACGCCGCCGTCGAACAGCGCCTTGAACCGTTCGCGGGGGGAAATCGCCATGTGATGCCCGCAGTTGGTGCAGACATTCAGGTTGTCCGACAGTTCGCGGTGGAACAGCATCGTTCCGCATTCGTCGCATTTCGTCCAAAGGTTTTCCGGCACCTCGCGGCGCGAGAAAATCGAGTTAATGCGCGGGCGGACGTAGTTGTTGATCCAGTTCATACGGAACGGCCCCTGTTAAGAAGTGTTGCCCCGTCAGATAAGGCGGACGCAAGGGAAATGCAATCAGCGGCGCAGCGCAACCCGTGCTGCCAGCCACATCAGGCCGACAATCACCAGTTCCACCCCAAAGCTAAGGCTGAATAGCGGTGTTGTCGGATCGGGCAGCACGGTTTCTGGGGCAGGGAACAGCAGCAGTGCCAGCCCGCTATCGGGCTGGTCCATGTCCCCAAACAGCAAAAAGGCATAGACGTTATTGGCCAGATGGAACCCCACAGCCGCGCCCAACGATCCGGTGCGCGCTGTCAGATCAGATGTCGCCAGCCCGAAGCAAAAGGCCCAGATGACATATTGCATGGCATCGGTCAGCGGTTGGGTGTCGTCGAAATGTGCGGCGGCGAATAACAGGTTCGGCCCCACCATCCAGATCCACGGCGATCGGAACCGTGCGGCCAGTTGTTGCTGGATATAGCCACGATAGAATATTTCCTCGGCCCCGGTTTGCATCAGCAATGCAAACAGCGACACCGGCAACAGCAGCAGCCATGTCACGGGAGAGTTCATTTCCATCCCGTCTGCATTCCAATAGGGGGGGATCAGTTCGATCAGCAGGAACACACCCAGCACGGCCTTTAGCGTGATCCAAAGCTGCGGAATGCCCCAGCCCCCACCCAGCAGGCTGTGCGGGCCGCGTTGATGCAGCAGGCGGGCGGTCAGGATCACCGCCCCGGCCAGCAGCCCGAAGCTGATCAATTGCGCGATCAGGCCCAGCCGCGTGGTGCCGTAATAATAGCCTTCGGTCCAATCCAGCGGCAGTGGGGTCAGCGCGGCATCCAGCAAATGCAGCAGTGTGGCATACATCGCTTCGATCAGGATCACGCCCAGAACCAGACGGGGCAGTTCCGCTGTGGGCCGCGCTGGTGCGGCATAACCATCATGCGGGGCATAGCGCAGGCGGTTCAGCATTTCAGCGCCAGTCGCACCGCCAACCAAGAGGTCAGCATCACCCCAAGGTCGATCAACAAATAGGGCCACAACAACGCGGGGTCGTTCAAGGCGTTCGGCAGCCGGTACAGCGCCAGCCCCGACAGCATGTCATCGGCGGAAACAAACAGGATTGCGCTGGCATTGGTGGCCAGATGTAGGGCAATTGCCGGACCCAGCGTTCCGCTGCGGGCGGTCAGGTCGGCGGCCAGCAGGCCGAAAACCACGGCCCAGCCGATCAGCAGCCATTCGGTGCCGCCCAGATCCGGGCGGTAATGCAGCAGACCAAACAAAACAGACGGGACCACCATCCAGATCAGCGGAGATTGGAACCGCGCCGCCAGTTGTTGTTGCAGATAGCCGCGAAACAGCACTTCTTCGGCGCTGACCTGAATCAACAGCGCAGGCAGGGCCAGCGGCAGGATGCGCAGCCAATCCGTCAGCGGGACACCCGGCTGTGGGGCCGTCAGGAATTCGGAGGGGGATAAAATCCAGATCACCAGATTCAACAGTGCCAGCGCCGCCAGCGACAGCCCGAATTGCCAGATCACCAGCCGCCTGTTGCCAAACAGGCTGTATACCGGGCGGCGGTGCAATTGGTTCACCACGGCAGCCACGGCAATCAGCATCAACCCGAAACTGGCCAGCATCATTACTGCGCCCATCTGGGTATGTCCCAGCGCGATTTCGGTTTGCAGCGTCATCATCTGATCGGGACTAAGCAGCACGAACATCAGCGCCAACAGCGCCCATTGCAGCCCGGCGAAAATGACCGTGCCCATCACGATTCCCAGCGCCAGACGCCATAATTCCGCCGTCGGGCGGGCTGGGCGGATGAACCGTTCGTGCGGGGCGTAGGCTGGGGGCATGGTCTGGCCGTCCGTGGTATCAGGCACCCGAACCGGGCGCGAGAACAGCTTTACCCTGCTTTGCGGCGGGGCAACAGGGGGGATGGCCCCTGTCAGATCACGTCGCCGTCACACTGCTTTGTTCCGGCGCGGGCTTGTCTGGCCCTGCGGGCTTCGTTATCCCGATCCGGTAACACGTGGTTTGGTCCGGGTTTTACGGGCAAGTGATTGGGGGATGGGGAAGATTCCGGGTTCCAGACAAAAGCTGGTCCTGTGCGGCGCGGCGCTGATGGCGCTGGCGGGATGCCTGCCTGCGGATGGTGGCCAGACGCAAGACCGGATGCCAAACCGGCAAGCCGTCTTGCTGGGCGGTGCTGTGGTGGTGCAAGCGCCCGAAGGTTACTGCGTCGATGATGCCAGCACACGCGATCACGCGAAGGCGGGTTTCGTTTTGATGGCGGGCTGCGATGGCTTGATGGGGTTGCCCAGCGGCACGATGGTGCCGCCTGCTATCCTGACCGTTTCGGCATTGCTGCCGCAGGACGGGCAGGGCGCGGATGCCACTGCGATTACCCGTGCGTTGGGCGAAGGTGAAATTCTGGACCGCGGCCAATCGGATGGGCTTAGCCTGATCCGGGTGTCCGATGCCAAACGTGTCCCCGAAGGCAGCGACCCCCGGCATTGGCGCGGTGCGATGGCCGTGAACGGTGCAGTTCTGGCGCTGGCTGTCTATGGCAATGGCGATATTGCGGACGCTGGGGGTAAATCGTTGCTGCAATCGCTGGCCACTGCTACCCGCACCGCCAGCGCAAATAGGGCCGCCCGTGTCTCAACCGTTGCGGTGGCTGCCCCCCGTCCAGCAGCGGATACGCCTGCTGCATCCCCGAAAAATCGTAAAAACCTGTTCCAGCGGCTATTTAATTAATCCTTTTCCGCATATTAGGATGGGGTATTCTTTGCCCGGACTGCGCCTGATGCCTTTGATCAACCGTCGCCTTGTGAATTCTATCGTCCATCGCCGCGTCGTTAGCCGCTGGGCGAAGCTGGCGCGCGAGGCGGGCAATGCCAGCCTGTCACGCCTGCGGCAGCAACGCAGCATGGCGCGGGATTTACGCCTGCATCTGGACGCGCTGATTCATGAAGCTGACAACAGGCTGGCCTTGCCGCTGATTGGCAATACCGCATTCCGTAAACCACACGGATCGGATTGGTCCTGGCGGCCGGAACTGTGGCGCGGTCCCTTGCCAGTGCCGGGCATGTCGTCGGTTCAAAACGGCAGCACGTTGGGGGAGGAGGTGACGCTGTTCCACGATTGCCGCTTTTCCGAACTGACCCTGCGCCAGTTGCGCAACAGCCGCGAATCCGATCTGGCCCCTTATGGGCTGCGGCTGGATGTGTTCAAATTCGACGGTTCCTTCCTGTCCTTGGTGGTTGATCTGCCTCAGGCGGCTGTGGATGGGCTGCAAAAACGTCACCTGATCCGTATGGATACGATTGTGGAAATGGAAAAGCCGCTGGAAATCTTTGCCCGGCTGAACATTCGCCACGGTCCCAATACCGAACAACTGGTGCGTGAACTTCCGCTGCACGAGGATGAAGTGACCGTGGAATTCGATCTGGCCTATTCCCGCCTGAATGAAAAGCGGATCGAAAAGGCGTGGATTGATCTGATTTTTGAAGGGCCGGAAATGAATCAGGTCACGATCCGCGATCTGACCTTTAGCCGCCGCCCCCGCGCCGAATTGTAGGAGCCGTAGATGAGCGACCTGAAACTGACCAAAACCCGCCTGTTCGAAGGCGTATGGGAAGGGTTCCTGACGTCGGCCTCGATGGATAATCTTCAGCCAGAACTGGAAGTCACCCATCTGAACGAACCCGTTTTGGGGCTGGAAATGACGGAAGACCGGGAAAACGGCCATTGGGTCGTGCGCGTTCCGGTGCCGGTTCAGGCGTTGTCGGATGGTGTGCAAACCTTCCTGATCCGGGACAAACGCACGGGCGAGGCGCTGGATAGTTTCGCCATTCTGGCTGGCGAAGCCCTGTCCGATGACATCCGGGCCGAAGTGACGCTGCTGCGCGAAGAACTGGATATGCTGAAACGCGCGTTCCGGCGCTATTGCGTGGAAAATTCATGATGCTTCAGGGGCGTTGTTTCGCAGCCTGACGCTGCGTTGAGCGTGACAAAACCCAGCCGCTTTGCCCAGATGGTGCAAAGCTGGGAGGCACGCAATGACATCATATACGCACCTGTTGGCCCCGTTGGATCTGGGCCATACCACCCTGAAGAACCGTACCCTTATGGGGTCTATGCACACGGGGCTGGAAGAAACCAAAGACTGGCCCCGCGTGGCCGAATTTTACGCGGCCCGCGCCCGTGGGGGGGTGGCATTGATGGTGACGGGCGGCATTGCGCCCAATTTCGAAGGCGGCGTTCTGCCCGGCGCGTCCGGTATGATGAACGATCAGGACGTTGCCAATCACACCGTCATCACCAAGGCCGTGCATGACGCGGGCGGTAAGATCGCCATGCAAATCCTGCACGCCGGGCGCTATGCCTATAATCCCAAATGCGTGGCCCCATCGCCGGTGAAATCGCCCATTTCCCCCTTTGCCCCGGCGGAACTGGATGAAGACGGCATTGAAAAGCAAATTGGGGACATCGTGAACGCTGCCGTTCTGGCGCAAAAGGCCGGATATGATGGTGTGGAAATCATGGGGTCCGAAGGGTATTTCCTGAACCAGTTCCTTGTGACCCATACCAACAAACGCACGGATCGCTGGGGTGGTTCCTATGAAAACCGGATGCGCCTGCCGCTAGAGGTGGTCCGCCGGACCCGGCAGGCCGTGGGGACGGATTTCATCATCATCTACCGTTTGTCGATGATTGATCTGGTGCCGAACGGGTCCACCTTTGACGAAGTGGTGCAACTGGCGCAAGAGGTGGAAAAAGCCGGTGCGACGATCATCAATACCGGCATCGGCTGGCACGAAGCACGGGTGCCGACTATCGCCACATCTGTGCCGCGCCGCGCCTTTGCATGGGTGACAAAGAAGCTGATGGGCAAGGTGGGGATTCCGGTTGTGACCTCGAACCGGATCAATATGCCGGATGTGGCCGAACAGGTTCTGGCCGAAGGCTGCGCCGATATGGTGTCTATGGCGCGGCCCTTTCTGGCTGATCCCGATTTCGTGGTCAAAGCGGAACGCGGACAGGCCGGGCTGATTGCGCCCTGTATTGGCTGTAATCAGGCCTGTCTGGATCACACATTCGGCGGCAAGCTGACCTCGTGCCTTGTGAACCCGCTGGCCTGCCATGAAACGGAACTGGCGATCACCCCGGCGGCGGCATCAGAATCTGTGGCTGTCGTGGGGGCTGGGCCTGCGGGTCTGTCGGCGGCGCTGACAGCGGCAGAGCGTGGCTTTGCCGTCACCCTGTTTGATCGTGCGGACCGGATTGGCGGGCAATTGAACATGGCCCGGCAAATTCCGGGGAAAGAGGAATTTCACGGGCTGGTGGATTGGTACGAACGCATGGTCGCGTCCATGGACATCACGGTTAAACTGGCGACGGATGCCACGGTGGACATGCTGAAAGGGTTTGATCATGTGATCATCGCCACCGGCGTCACCCCCCGCGATCCCGGTATTCCCGGTCAGGATCGTGACAATGTTCTGAGCTATATTGACGTGCTGCGCGATCAGAAACCCGTGGGTCAGCGGGTTGCCGTGATTGGTGCGGGCGGGATCGGGTTTGATGTTGCCGAATATCTGGTGACGGGGAACAGCCCGACGCTGGACCTGCCGGAATGGCTGCGCGAATGGGGCGTGGCCGATCCCGAAGCCGTGCGCGGCGGTCTGGCCCCCGAAGGCCCGCAACCCGAACCGCCCGTGCGGGAGGTCACGTTGTTGCAACGCAAAGCCCGCGCACTGGGCAAAGGGTTGGGTAAAACGACAGGCTGGATTCACCGTGCCGCGCTGAAAATGAAAGACGTGAAAATGATCGGCGGCGTGAATTACGAAAAGATCGACGACCAAGGCCTGCACATCACCTTTGGCGAAGCACGTGAAAATCCAACCCTGATCGAGGTGGACACCGTGATCCTGTGTGCCGGTCAATTGCCCGAACGGACGCTGGCCGATGACTTGCAGGCCGCAGGCATATCCTGCCACGTTATCGGCGGCGCGGATGTGGCGGCGGAACTGGATGCCAAACGCGCCATCAATCAAGGCACCCGGTTGGCGGCGGGGTTGTAATTCGCTTGTACCTTCCCTTTGCGCGGGCCTAAGAAAGCCTGCGCAAGGGGAATATCATGGTCTTTCTGACGATCCTTCTGGGTTTGCTGCCCAGCTTTTTGATGGTCTGTCTGGGCGGGTTGATCCGCAACAGGCTGTCTGCGGGCGCGTGGCAAGGGCTGGATCGGCTGAATTTTGAAATCCTGTTCCCGACGCTGATTTTTGTTGCTGCCTCCAGCCGCCCGATTGCTGTGGCGGACATCCTGCGCATCGGCCCGGCGGCGTGGGGGATTTTGCTGGTGTCGCTGTCTGTTGGGTATCTGGCGCGGCGCTTCGGCCCTGTCCGGTTCACCGATTTTGCCGGGGCATGGCAAACCGCGTGGCGGTTCAATACGGCGCTGGGGTTTGTGGCGATTGAAACGCTGTCTGGCAAGCCCGTGGGCATTCTGGCCGTAACCGTGGGCATGGCGATCCCGATGGCCAATGTGTTTGCTGTAACGGCCCTGTCCCGTGGCAGTGGCGACCTGCGCCAGACAATGAAAAAGGTGGCAACCAACCCGTTTCTTTTGGCCTCGTCTTCGGGTGTTCTTGTGGGGCTGTCGGGGATCACGATACCCGGCCCGGTGATGGCCCCGCTGGAAATGCTGTCCCGTGCGGCGATTCCCGTGGCGCTGATTTCCGTGGGGGCCACAATGAACTGGGGGGCATTGGCGCGGCTGGACAGGTTCAGCGGCATCATCGTTGCCACCAAACTGATCGTAACCCCCGCGGCAACATTTGCCGCCTGCCTGCTGTTTCACGCGGACCCCGCCATAGCGGCAACGCTGATCCTGTTTTCGGCCCTGCCCACGGCATCCGCCGCGCATGTTCTGGCGGCGGGGTTTGGCGCGGACCGGGAATTATCCGCGACGCTGGTGGCGCAAACCACGCTGCTGGCGACGGTGACATTGCCGGTCTGGATCACGCTGGCCGAGCTGGTGTTTCCGCGCTGATCCCATTCCGGTGTGATTGTTTCCCTGTTTCTGTGCCGCAAACGATCCCGGATAAAACCCCGATATTGTCCGCCCTCTGCCCCAGTCGCGCCCCAATTGGCTTGCATACCTGACCCTGACGAAAAAGACGACTGAAGGGTATCAAACATGGACCGCCTGACCGAAATGGAAGCATTCGCCACAGTAGTGGATCAGGGTGGATTTACCGATGCCGCCAAAAAGATGGGTATCTCTAAATCTGCGGTGTCCAAGCATGTTTCCAGTCTGGAAGCGCGGCTGGGCGCCCGCCTGTTGAATCGCACCACGCGGCGGGTGTCGCCTACGGAAATCGGGCTGGCCTATTACGACCGCGCCCGCCGTGTTCTGAATGACGCGGGCGAGGCTGACGCGCTGGTGACATCCATGCAATCGGCCCCGTCGGGTCTGTTGCGGATCAGTGTTGCCACCGATTTCGGCGTTAATCATCTTAGCCCGGTTCTGGGTGAGTTTTTGGCTGAATTCCCGGATATTACGGTGAATATGGTGCTGAATAACCGTTATGTGGAACTGATCAGCGAAGGCTTCGATATGGCCATCCGCATTGGCGAGCTGGAAGACAGCACCCTGCGCGCCCGCAAGCTGACGGAAACCACCAAACGTATGATCGCCAGCCCGGCCTATTTTGAACGCTATGGCCGCCCGCAGAAGATCGACGATCTGAATGACCACAAGCTGCTGCATTATTCCAACCAATCGGCGGGCAATATGTGGAAACTGACCGCGCCATCGGGCGAAAAACGGCAGGTGCGCACCGCTGGCTGGCTAAGCGTGAATGACGGGCAATCGCTGCTGAACGCCGCCGTTTCGGGGCTGGGTATCGCCTATCTTCATTCGTTCCTTTACGCCGATGCGATGGCCAAGGGGCAGGTTCTGGATGCCATTCCCGATCTGCCCACGGAAACGCAAGGTATCTATGCGGTCTATCCTCCGGGCCGTTTCACGCAGCCCAAAGTTCGGGCTTTCATCGACTTCCTTGTTCACAAATTCGCGGATAAGGGGCCGAACGACTGGTAAGTTACCAATCATGCATCCTCCTCCCTCCTGCGCGTCCTTCGGGGCGCGCTTTTCTTTTGTGGGGATGTCCGCCCCGATGATATGGGCAGCGTCGGGGGGCTTATATATCTGACGTGCAGTCGGGAGGCATCGGTTCGTCCCTCGGCTCTTTCACCGGGATGACATCCACCCGATGCGTTCCCGTCTGCCCCCCCGATGTGCGAAGCACCCCTTTGAGCGGGGCCACATCTGAATAATCCCGTCCGTAGCCCACGACGATATGATCTTCGCCCACCAGCAGGTCATTTGTTGGGTCGTATTCCACCCATCCCACCTCTTTGCCGCACCATGCCCGGACCCATGCGTGCATGGCGTCTGCGCCTTCCAGTCGCTCTTGTCCTTCGGGGGGGGTGGTGCGCAGGAAGCCGCTGACGTAACCGGCGGGTATCCCCATGCTACGCAGGCAGGCAATCATGATGTGGCTGAAATCCTGACAGACCCCATGCCGGTTTTTGAACGCCTGCGCCGGGGGGGTGTCCACGTCTGTGGCCGTCGCGTCAAAGGTCATTTCCCGATGCAGGCGCAGCCCTACGGCCTGCACCGCCTGAAGGGCCGTCATCGTGGCTGTCACTGTGTCGTCGGCAAAATCACGAAAGGGCCGATCCAGCGTGACGCGGGGTGATGCGGTCAGGTAATGCAGCGGCGATGCCGGGGTCAGATCGGTCGAGCTTTGCAGCTCTTGCCGCAGTCCGTTCAGGGGGGGCGATAAATCCATCACCAAGGCCCGCGCCCCCCGTGCGACCCGTGCCTTTAGTGTTACGGTCAGGGCCGTCAGGGGGTGGCGAAACGCAACTTCTGTGACGAAGTTCCCAAAAAAATCAGTGCGATCAATGCGTTCATCCGGGGATGGGCTGATGTCGATCTGACCACTGATCAATTGCTGCTGTCCCGGCAAGGTCGGTGGCAAAATGCGGATCACGTTTCGGGCGTTATCCGTGCTGCTGGCATAGTTGTTTTCAAGGGTCAGGGACAAATCATACAGCATCGCGGGGTCTACCTGAAATAGGTCGCGCCAAGGTCGACAGACAGCGCGAAAAGCGCCCTTTCCAGACTGTGCAGGGCATCGGGTGTCATGTGGTTGGGCGTGGCGACCGCCAGTTCCGTGTGCAGGCGCAAGGCCTCTTTTTGAAGGGGGGGCATCTGGTTGGGCGCGTCGGGATGGGGCAGACCGTCCAGCAAATTGCGTATCGTATCCAACTGGAACAGAATTGACCGTGGATTGTGGATGTCCAGCGCCAGCAAATCCACCACGCTTTGCCGGGTTGGGTCGCCCAGATAGTGACGCTGGTGCGTGATCACGCTGTCGCCCAGTTCAATCGCGATGTCCAGGCTGCCCTCGGGGGCGTCAGGGCTGGTAAAGCTGCGCAACATGTTTGCCGTGCTGCTGGCCCGTTCCAGCGCCCGCCCGAATTCCAGAAACCGCCAGCCAGAGGAGCGATACATGTTGTCCTGTACCAGACCGGCAAAGCCAGACAACATCCGCAGCAACACATCCATCGCCTTGGCGCAATCCTGCCCCGGTTTGGTGGTTTTTTCCAGCGTGGTCAGGGTCCGCCGCAAATCACGCAGCGCAATCCATCCATCAACCGAAAACCGATCCCGCACCTTCGAGGCGCAGCCTGTCGCGGTGTCGATCAATAGCATCAGCCGTGGTGGGATCGGGGTCGCGGGATCGACATCCGCGCCAAAGCTTTGCAGATAAGCGGCGATATGGGAAACGCGGGCATCTTCGGGGGTGCCGGTTTCTTCCAGTCGCAAATGATAAGCCCGTAGCAGGCGGATCTTGTTTTCGGTACGTTCCACATAACGGCCCAGCCAATACAGGTTATCCGCCGCGCGGCTGGGTAGCGGGTTTTCCGGCAGGCGTTGCTGGGTTTCTGTCGGGGTCAGGGTTTCATTGGCAACGGGGGCATCCGCGACCACCCATACATCTGACACCAATCCGCCCCGCTGCATGGACAGGGCGGTGCTTTCACCCGACATCCCGATCCGGGCATAGCCGCCGGGCATGATGGACCATCCTTGGTCTGTGCGGGCCATGAACACGCGGACAGTCATCGGACGAGGGTACAGCTTGCCTTGGTCATAGACCGGCGTGGTGGACAGCGTTACGGCCTCTTGGGCAACCAGTTGGGGGCCATTCCGGGTGATCCAATCCGGCAGCAGACCCTGCGCCGGATCGCCCAGTTTTCCGGCAATGGCGTAGACTGTGCTGGCGTCAAACGGCAGGTTTGTCGTCAGTGCCGGGCCAATGGTCATGCGGTCAGCGTTGCGAATGACATAGTCACGTTCCGG
Source organism: Thalassovita litoralis (assembly GCF_900182725.1). Lineage (GTDB taxonomy): Bacteria > Pseudomonadota > Alphaproteobacteria > Rhodobacterales > Rhodobacteraceae > Thalassobius > Thalassobius litoralis. The sequence continues at coordinate 102,453 of NZ_FXTO01000001.1, read as the reverse complement.
GGCGGTGCCGCACCACCATGTTGCGATATTGGGCATCATCAGCGGCGTGCCAAACGCCGCTTCGGCGATGCGTGGAACAAAGGCCATCAGGGCGCGGGTTTCCAGCACCCCGGACCCCAGTGCGTTCACCATACGCAAATGCCCCGCCCGGATTGCCCCGATCAGGCCGGGGGTGCCGATCCGTGATGCTTCGTCCAGTTCCAGTGGATCGGCAAAACGTGCATCCATGCGCCGCCATAGCAGGCTGACAGGTTTCAACCCGTCCACCGTGCGCACCATCGCACGACCGTTTTCCACGGTCAGATCTTCGCCCTCCAGCAGCATCAGGCCCAGATAGCGGGCGATATAGACATGTTCAAAATAGGTGTCGGTGCCGGGGCCGGGGGTCAGGATTGCGGGAATGTCCCGCCCCTGTGGCCCACCGGCCCCCAATGCCGTCTGAAACGCCCGGAAAAATCCGGCCAGTCGGTGAATGTTGATATTGGCGAACAGGCCGGGGAACACGCGGCTGGTGGCGCGTCGGTTTTCCAGCGCGAATCCGGCGCCGGATGGGGCCTGTGTGCGGTCGCCCAGGACAAACCAGCTTCCGTCCGGGTTGCGCCCGATTTCAAACGCCAGATGATGCAGAAAATGCCCCGAGGTGGGCCGCACCCCCATCATCGGGCGCAGCCATTCGGGGTTGTCCGCCAACAGGCTGGCAGGCAGATAGCCATCCCGGATCAGGGTTTGATCGCCATAGATGTCGGCCACGATCCGTTCCAGAATATCCGCCCGCTGGGTCAGGGCGGCGGCGATCTGGTCCCATTCCTGTTCCGGGAATAGCACGGGGATATGGCTAAGCGGCCAATCTCGTTCTGCCGGGGTCTGATCGGAATAGCGCCGGAAATACACCCCGGCGTCACGCAGATATTGATCCCCGCGCGCGATCCGTTCGCTGATTTCATCCGGTGTCAGATCGGCCAGCCGGGATAGAAACGGTTCCCAAACCGGGCGCATCCGGTTTTCCGCATCGAACAGCTCATCCGCCGTGCCGGGGGGTACGGTGTAATCGCTGAGGATATCCGCGCCGGGCAATTGTTCCGGCGCGGCGGATGCGTCAGACATGGGTCAAACCCCTGTGGGGCGCCGCAAATCCAAGGTTAACGGGAACTCGGGGTGCGGCGTTTCGATGGGTGGAATATACGAACCCGATGTATGCCCGTTCGGCTGGAACCGTGCAAGCCTGCGGGCCTCGGCCTCGTTTCCGTTCACTGGGAAGGTGTCGTAATTCCGCCCGCCGGGGTGGGCGACATGGTAGATACACCCACCAATGGCCCGATTTGACCATGTATCGAAAATATCAAAGGTCAGCGGCGCATTGACTGGCAAAATCGGATGCAGGGCCGATGCGGGTTGCCATGCCTTGAACCGCACCCCACCCACGAATGTTCCCGCTTCCTCTGTTGCGGTCAGCGGAACGCGGCGTTGGTTGCAGGTGACGATATAGCGGTCCGGGTTCGGGGTGATCAGCTTGGCCTGAAGCCGTTCCACCGAACTGTCGGTATAGCGCACAGTGCCGCCGATGGCCCCGGTTTCGCCCAGCACATGCCACGGTTCCAGCGCCTGTTTGATTTCCAGCGTCGTGCCTTCGTAGGTGACTGCGCCGCAGAACGGGAACCGGAATTCGGCCTGCGCCTTGAACCAGTCGGGGTTCATGTCAAACCCGTGGTCGCCCAGATCGCGCAGCACATCCAGCAGATCCTGCCACAGGAAATGTGGCAGCATATAGCGGTCGTGCAGTACAGTCCCCCAGCGCACGGGTTTGCCGTGCAGCGGGGATTTCCACATGCGGGCGATGATGGCGCGGATCAGCAATTGCTGGGCCAGCGACATGCGGGCATCCGGTGGCATCTCGAAGCCGCGGAATTCCACCAGCCCCAACCGCCCGGTGGGACCGTCTGGCGAATACAGCTTGTCGATACAGATTTCCGCCCGGTGGGTGTTGCCGGTCACATCAATCAGGATGTTGCGCAACAGTCGGTCCACCAGCCACGGTGGCGGGGTCGTGCCTTCGCCCGGATTCGGGATTTGCGACAGGGCGATTTCCAACTCGTACAGGCTGTCGTGCCGGGCCTCGTCAATGCGGGGGGCTTGGCTGGTGGGGCCGATGAACAGACCCGAAAACAGGTAGGACAAGCACGGGTGCCGCTGCCAGTACAGGATCAAAGAGCGCAGCAGATCAGGCCGCCGCAGGAACGGGGAATCCCCCGGTGTATCGCCGCCCACAACCACATGATTGCCGCCACCTGTGCCGGTGTGCCGCCCGTCGATCATGAACTTATCCGCGCCCAACCGGGATTGGCGGGCTTCTTCATAGATGGCCTGTGTGGTGGCAACGCAATCGTCCCAATTGCTTGCGGGATGAATGTTCACTTCGATCACGCCGGGGTCGGGGGCCACGCGTATCACGTTCAGGCGGCTGTCATGGGGTGGGGCGTACCCTTCGATATGGACGGGCAGGCGGGTTTCTTCGGCGGCTGCTTCGGCAGTGGCCAGCAGTTCCAGATAATCCTCCAGCGTTTCGGTGGGGGGCATAAAGACGCATAACCGCCCGTCGCGGGGTTCGACGGCGATGGCCGTGCGGACGCGGCTGTCGGCCGGGTCGACACCTTGCTGGTTTATCTGCTGACGTTCGGTGTCGTCCTGCGCGGTCATGGTTTCGGGCTGGATATGGTCGCTGGACACATCCGGGGTCATGCGGGCGATTTCGGCCTCTTCGGCGGCAATGCGGTCGATTTCCGCTTGCACTGCTTTGCGCCGCTTTTCGGACAGGGCCGCATGGAAATCTGGCAGTGCAGCAACCGGCAATGACGGGTCGGGCGCATAGACGTATGGGTATTGCGACGCCGGAATGAACGGCAATGCCCCCAAAGGTAAACGGAAGCCGACAGGGCTGTCACCGGGGATCAGGAACAGATGGCCGCGCCGCGCCTTCCAGACCTCGGATAACCACCGCGAGGACGCCCGCGTTTGCCAGCGTTGAACTGGCAAAATATAGCCCGCAGGTTCGGTTAACCCACGCGAAAACACGCGGGCAAAGCGGGCGCGCGCCTCGGGGTCTTTCAGTTTGGAATTTTCGGGCGTCACGTTTGGCGGCAGTTGCGCCTCTTGCAGGATCCATTCGCCGGGGTCTTCATAGGCGGGCTGGGCGCATTCGGGATCGACACCCAGCTTTTCGGCAAAGGTTTTCAGGAAGCGCCCGGCTTCTGATGCGCTGGCTTTGTGATCCACGGTTTCGCGTGCGATCAGATCGGGATTTTTCCAAACCGGCATCCCGTCCTTGCGCCAGTATAGCGAGAAGGTCCAGCGCGGCAGGCTTTCGCCCGGATACCATTTGCCCTGCCCATAATGCAGGAAGCCACCGGGGGCGAAGCGGTCCCGCAAGCGGCGGATCAACGTATCGGCCAACCCGCGTTTTTGCGGGCCGACGGCGGCAGTATTCCATTCGTCGCTTTCAAAATCGTCGATGGAAACAAAGGTGGGTTCCCCGCCCATCGTCAGGCGTACATCGCCTTCGGTCAAGCTGTCGTCGACCTTTTGGCCCAGCTTCAGCAGGTCATCCCATGCGTCGTCTGAAAACGGTTTGGTGATGCGCGGGTGTTCGGCCACACGTTTCACCTGCATGTCAAAATTGAAATCCACCTCGGCAAAGCTGGCCATGCCCGCGATCGGGGCGGCGTTGCGATAATGCGGTGTGGCGGCCAGCGGAATGTGGCTTTCGCCCGCCAAAAGCCCGCTGGTCGGGTCCAGCCCGATCCACCCCGCGCCGGGAATATATGCCTCGACCCAAGCGTGCAGGTCGGTGAAATCCACCTCGGTCCCCGAAGGGCCATCCAGCGCCTTCAGGTCGGGTTTCAGCTGGATCAGATAGCCGGAAACAAACCGCGCCGCGATCCCCAGATGGCGCAACACCTGCACCAGAAGCCAACTGGAATCGCGGCATGATCCGCTGCCTTTTTCCAGCGTTTCATCCGGGGTTTGCACCCCCGGTTCCATGCGGATCGTGTAATCGACACGATTGGCGACCATCTGGTTCAGTTCGACCAGTTTATCGACGATCTGCCGCTTCGTGCGTGGGACGGTCTGCATGAATTGATCGAAATGCTGCCCCGTGTGTTCGGGTTTCAGATAGATCGTCAAATCCTGATCGAAATCCAACGGGTATTCAAACGGCCAATGTTCGGCGCTTTCTTCGACAAAGAAATCGAAGGGGTTATAGACCGACATATCGGCGGTCAGGTCGACCTCGATTTTGAATTCCGTCACGGGTTCGGGAAATACGAACCGGGCCATCCAGTTGCCATAGGGGTCTTGCTGGTGGTTCACGAAATGCGGTTGCGGCCCCACCTTCAGCGAATGGGAAATGACCCGCGTTCGCCCATGCGGGGCCGGGCGCAGGCGGATGATCTGCGGGCCCAGCGTCACGGGGCGGTCGTATTTGTAATGGGTCAGGTGGTGGATGCTTGCGATAATGGCCATTGGATGCCCGTTGCTGTGGTCTGGTTCCCAGTATGGACCGGGTGCCGCGCCGGTTCACCGGAAATTTTCGCGGCGGGATAGGTTGGTACATCGCGCCGCGAAAAGGGGTTAAATTTCAGGCTTTTCCAGTCAGGCGACCGGGACCAACCCGCCGATGTCTTCGATATGGGTGATGATGTCATCAACGCCGGTGCCGTGGCGCAGGGCCGCAAAAACAAAGGGCCGCCCCGCCCGCATTTTCGTGGCGTCGCGGTCCATGACGTCTAGTGACGCGCCGACATAGGGGGCCAGATCGGTTTTGTTGATGATTAACAGATCGGATTTGGTGATCGCCGGGCCGCCCTTGCGGGGGATTTCTTCGCCTGCGGCAACGTCGATTACATACAGCGTCACATCCGCCAATTCCGGGCTGAACGTGGCTGACAGGTTATCGCCGCCGGATTCGATCAGGACGATTTCCAGATCAGGGTGGCGTTTGCGCATTTCATCCACCGCCGCAAGGTTGATCGAGGCGTCCTCGCGGATCGCAGTATGCGGGCAGCCGCCGGTTTCGACGCCGATGATCCGGTCTTGTGGCAGCACCTGCATCCGCATCAGGGCTTCGGCGTCCTCTTGGGTGTAGATGTCATTGGTGATCGCGCCGATAGAATATTTCTGTGACAGCGCCTTGCACAGGTTGGCGGTTAGCGTGGTTTTCCCGGCGCCCACCGGGCCGCCGATGCCGATACGAAGGGGACCATGAGGAGAAGTCATGAGCGAAAAAGCCTTGTGTATTGGGTTTCGTGTTTCATGGATGCGACATCGGCCAGCATGACCGCGCCGCCAAGCGCATCCAGCGGCAGATGGGGTGCGTCCTGTGCCAGCGTTTCACACAGCGGGGCCAGCGCGGTCAGCACAGTTTGGCCTTCGGTCTGGCCCAGCGGCACCAGACGGATCGCGGCTGACGTGAGGTTGCTGGCAAAGGCGTGCAGATACATCGCCACTGTTTGAGGCAGCGGAATGCCGTGGCGGGCCGCCGCATATCCCAGCGCAACGGGATAAGTCAGCGCGGGCAGGCTATTGCCCCAGATCGCCGCAGTGGTCCGGCAAAAGGCCGCGCCTTGCTGTTCTGTTTCCAATAGCCGCTCTGCCGATGGGGCAAACGCGCGGGCCAGTTCGTCAATGTCATCGGGTGTGTTGGCCCTGTACGCGTGGCAGAGCAAGATCGCGTCGTTGCGCCCGGTGCCGTGGATCAGAATGTCCCGAAGCCAATCGCGGAACGTGGTGGCATTTGTGACCTGTTGTGCTTCGATGGCCCATTCCAACCCGTGACTATAGCTGAACGCGCCCACCGGATAGGCAGGCGACAGCCATTGTGCCAAGGTCAGAAGGGCGCTGTTAGTGATCATGATGATGGTGGCCGTGATCGTGCGCATGGTCATGCGAATGCGAATGCAAGGTTTTGCCGTGCTCATGCGCGTGGGTGCGACCGTGGCCATATGCGCCGCCTTCGGGGGTGAAGGGTTCGTGAACGTCGGTCACGGTCGCGCCCAGATGGGATAGCATCGCCATAATCACATGATCGCGCTGGATCAGCAGACGCCCCGGTTCAATTTGACAGGGGGTGTGGCGGTTGCCGATATGCCATGCCAGCCGGGGCAGATCGACCCCTGTGACCTGTAGCAGATTTTCAGGTGCCGGGCGCACGGCGATTTTATGTTCCCCCTGTGGCCCAGAGATAAACGCATCCCCTTCGTTCAGGTTTTCGGTGTGTTCTAGGTCAACCAAAAAGGCGGTGCCATCATCCGCAATCAGCCGTTTGCGGCGCAGGAATCTGTCGTCATAGGTCAGCGTGACGGTCAGCGCGGTGCCGGTCCAGGTTCCGGCGCGGGCGATGGTGTGGGCGGTGGGAAGGGGCATGGTTTGTCCTTCAGGCTTTCTTAAATATTTGGCGTGATCCTGCCCCTGACCGGAATGATTCACAGTAAGGGGGCAGATGTTGAGCATTGCAGAGGAACTGATGAAAGTACGGGCGGAAATTGCGCGGCTGACAGCCCGCGAAGCGGCGTTGCGCGCGGCGCTGCCGTCGCGCGATGGGACCACCCTGCCGGGGATGCGCCCCGGCTGGCCGATCCAACGCGTAAAACAGGGGGCAACGCAGCACAGCCATTAGAACATGAAATAGCGTTGCGCCATCGGCAGGGTTTCGGCGGGCTGACAGGTCAGTAATTCGCCATCCGCGCGGACCTCGTAGGTTTCGGGGTGGACCTCGATATGGGGCAGGGCGTTGTTCAGTTTCAGGTCGGCCTTGCCGATGTCGCGGGTGTTGCGCACGGCGACGGTTTGCTTTGCCAGTCCCAGTTTTTCGCGGATGCCGTCCGCCTGCGCCGCTTCGGACACGAAGGTGACGGCAGAATGTTCGACCGCGCGGCCATAGGCACCGAACATCGGACGGCTGTAAACGGGCTGCGGCGTTGGGATTGACGCATTGGGATCGCCCATTTGTGCCATGACGATCATGCCGGACATCAGCACCATTTCCGGCTTCACCCCGAAAAAGGCCGGGTTCCATAGCACCAGATCGGCGCGTTTGCCGGGGTCGATGCTGCCGATTTCATGCGCGATACCGTGGGCGATGGCCGGGTTGATCGTGTATTTCGCAATATAGCGGCGGACGCGGAAATTATCGTTCTCGCCGGTTTCTTCGGGCAGGCGGCCGCGTTGCTTTTTCATTTTGTCGGCGGTCTGCCATGTGCGGATCAGCACCTCGCCCACGCGGCCCATCGCCTGACTGTCGGAGGCAATGATGGAAAAGGCACCCATGTCATGCAGGATATCCTCGGCCGCGATGGTTTCCCGGCGGATGCGGCTTTCGGCGAATGCCACGTCTTCGGGGATGGATTTGTCCAGATGGTGACAGACCATCAGCATGTCCAGATGTTCGTCTACCGTGTTGACGGTGAAGGGCCGTGTCGGGTTGGTCGAGGAGGGTAAAACAAAGCTTTCGCCGCAAATTTTGATAATGTCCGGGGCGTGGCCGCCGCCTGCGCCTTCGGTATGAAACGCGTGGATGGTGCGGCCCTTCATGGCCTTTACCGTATGTTCGACAAACCCGGATTCGTTCAGCGTGTCTGTGTGGATCATCACCTGCACATCCATCGCATCGGCCACGCCAAGGCAGCAATCAATCGTGGCGGGGGTTGTTCCCCAATCCTCGTGCAGCTTCAGGGCGCAGGCCCCGGCGCGAACTTGTTCTTCCAGCGCGGCGGGCAGGCTGGCGTTGCCCTTCCCCGCAAAGGCCAGATTCATCGGAAACGCATCGGCGGATTGCAGCATCCGCCCAATGTGCCACGGTCCGGGGGTGCAGGTGGTGGCCAGCGTGCCATGCGCCGGGCCGGTGCCACCGCCCAACATGGTGGTCAGGCCAGAATGCAGCGCGTCCTGTATCTGTTGCGGACAGATATAGTGGATATGGCTGTCAAACCCGCCTGCGGTCAGAATGCGCCCCTCGCCCGCGATCACCTCGGTTCCCGGTCCAACGATGATGTCCACGCCGGGCTGGGTGTCGGGGTTGCCCGCCTTGCCAATGGTGTGAATGCGCCCATTCTTTAGCCCTACGTCAGCCTTGTAGATGCCGGTATGATCCACGATCAGCGCGTTGGTGATCACGGTATCCACGGCCCCAGCGGCGCGGGTCGCCTGCGATTGGCCCATCCCGTCGCGGATCACCTTGCCTCCGCCGAACTTCACCTCCTCGCCATAGGTGGTCAGGTCGCGTTCGACCTGAATGATCAGATCGGTATCGGCCAGCCGCAGCCGGTCGCCGGTGGTGGGGCCATACATTGCGGCATAGTCAGCACGAGAGATTTGGGTGGGCATGGGACTGCTTTCTATTTACTCAATGTTTCAAATACGGTTCGCGCCCGACCCGAAGGTGGGGCGGGGACGCGCCGGGGCGGACGCCTTGGGGATGATCGAAATAAAAGATCACAGCGCCCCCATGACGGCCTGATTGAAGCCATAGACTACCCGCGCCCCTGAAATCGGGACCAGCGTGACCTCTCGGCGTTGGCCGGGTTCAAACCGCACGGCGGTGCCTGCGGCGATGTCCAGCCGCATTCCGCGCGCGGCGGGGCGGTCAAAATCCAGCGCAGGGTTGGTTTCAAAGAAATGATAGTGCGAACCCACCTGAACCGGACGGTCGCCGGTATTGGCGACCATCAGGGTGATGGCGTCACGCCCCTCGTTCAACGTCAGGGTGCCAGCGGCGGGAAACAATTCGCCGGGGATCATTTGCGGCCCCATGCCAGCAACGCGACCAATCCCACCGCAACAGACCCGGCGATCAGGGGCAGCCAACTGGAATGATCCGCATGGGGATGCAGGTGCATCCCGTCATGGGCCAAAGCGGGGGCAGCAGTCAGGGCCAGAAGAACAGTGATAAAGTATTTCATGATATGGTCCTTTCAGCGGATCGGGTTGTGGACGGTCACAAGTTTGGTGCCGTCGGGAAAGGTGGCTTCGACCTGAACTTCGTGGATCATCTCGGGGATGCCTTCCATGCACTGTTCGCGGGTGATCACCTGCGCCCCGGCTTCCATCATGTCGGCTACGCTGCGCCCGTCGCGGGCACCTTCGACAACGGTATCGGTGATCAGGGCGATGGCTTCGGGGTGGTTTAGTTTCACGCCACGGGCCAGCCGCTTGCGGGCGACCTCGGCCGCCATGGCGATCAGCAGTTTGTCTTTTTCGCGTGGGGTCAGGTTCATGTCAGATCATCCATGTTCGGGGAAGATTAGCGCCGTTCAGATGGGTCAGAACGGGGATCAGCGATTGACGCAGGGCAAAGCTGTCAATTGCCAGAAGGCGGGCAAACAACACGCCGGGGCGGATCAGGGATACGCCACCAGTGGCGGGCATCAGATCACGCAGGGCGCTTAGATGGGCGTCAGCATTCGGCGCGACAAACAGGACCGAGGCCAGCGCGCGGTTGTCGCCCAGCATGGCCGGGGCGGTCAGGCGGGGCAGGGTTTGCGTGGTCAGGCGCAGGGTGTCGGCAAAGACCAGATGACCACCGCGCCGAATGCGAATCCGGTCGGTCAGATGCGTTTGGGTCAGAGTTTCGCCCATCGCACTGCGCCCCAGAATCAACGATTCAACCGCCAGAAAACAGGCGTCAGCCGCCATATCGACAGACAGGGTGCGGTCCAGTGCGCCGTGGTCAAACAGGATGGTTTCCTGTGGCAACCAATCCAGCCGCGCCCCGGTTTCGATCGTCAGATGATTTTCAACGTGGCCGATTTCCCCCGGCTGGGCGCGATAGATGCGTTCGGCGGCTTGCGTGGTCAGGCACAGGCGTGCACCGTCACGGGCCGTCGCATGGAAGTGCAGACTGTCCCCACCTGTTATCCCCCCGGCAGTATTCAGAAAAACGCCGGTCAGGCGGTCGCGTTCGCCGCGCGGAAACAGGGTTTTCAGACAGCCCGAGGTTTTCAGGTCCGACAGCACCGATTGCCCATCGCGTGCTTTTGCACGGATCAGGGCGCGGCCCTGCGCACGGGGCTGCCCAAAGGCCAAAGCGGCGGGCTTTATGTGTGTCAGGTCGGTAATTGGCCCCTCCATTCGTTGTGCAACGAGTCGCACAGAGAGGCAGCACGAGGAAGTTTGATGCTCAAAAAGCGGGCTTCGATACGGGATTCGCGCCTTGAGTGCATGAAAAATAATCAGATCACGCCAGTTTCGCCTTTGAATTGGGCAAAGTGAGGGAAGTGGGGATCAGCTTTGGACGGGATGTTTGCAGGTGCAGCACGAACCTGACTTTGCTGAAGCTGCCCAAGTGGCGTTGTCTGCACCAAACGACAGCCAACCAACCGCCGGGGTGTGTGGACGACCGGCCAGACCTAGAAAATCACGCCAGCCGCCACACGGATGCAACGAAAACAATGTTGCGCGGATCAGGTAGGCATTTGCCCCGCCTGTTGCAAGGCCACGCCTGCAACCGCGTCAGGAGGATGACAATGAACTTTATCAAAGCCACTCTGGCGGGCGCGCTGTCGCTAAGCCTGACTGCCCCGGCCTTTGCCGCCGAAGACACGATCAAGGTGGGCGTACTGCATTCGCTGTCCGGCACGATGGCGATTTCGGAAACCACCCTGAAAGACACGATGCTGATGCTGATAGACGAACAGAACGCCAAGGGCGGCGTACTGGGCAAGAAACTGGAAGCGGTGGTCGTTGACCCGGCCTCGGACTGGCCGCTGTTCGCGGAAAAAGCGCGCGAGTTGCTGACAGTGCAGGACGTGGATGTGATCTTTGGCTGCTGGACCAGCGTTTCGCGCAAATCGGTTCTGCCGGTGATCGAAGAACTGAACGGGCTGATGTTCTATCCGGTGCAGTACGAGGGCGAGGAATCGTCGAAAAACGTGTTCTACACCGGCGCGGCCCCGAACCAGCAGGCAATCCCGGCCACGGATTATTTTCTGGAGGAACTGGGGGTCGAAAAATTCGCGTTGCTGGGAACGGATTATGTGTACCCGCGCACCACGAACAACATTCTGGAAAGCTATCTGGTGTCCAAGGGGATCGCCAAGGACGACATTTTCGTGAACTACACCCCGTTCGGGCATTCGGACTGGTCGAAGATCGTGGCTGACGTGGTGGCACTGGGCGCGGATGGTAAAAAGGTGGGCGTGATCAGCACCATCAACGGCGATGCCAATATCGGGTTCTACAAAGAACTGGCCGCGGCGGGTGTGTCGGCGGATGATATTCCCGTGGTGGCCTTCTCGGTCGGGGAAGAAGAACTGGCGGGACTGGATACTTCGAATTTGGTGGGGCATCTGGCGGCGTGGAATTATTTCCAGTCGGCGGAATCGGAAACCAACGCCGAGTTCGTGAAAGCGTGGAAAGCCCGCATGGGTGACGCCCGCGTGACCAACGACCCGATGGAAGCGCATGTGATCGGCTTCAACATGTATGTCAAAGCGGTCGAAGCGGCTGGCACCACCGATGTGGATGCTGTGCGCGCCAAGATGTACGGCATCGAAGTGCCAAATCTGACCGGCGGCACCGCGAAAATGCTGCCGAACCACCACCTGACCAAGCCGGTGCTGATCGGGGAAATTCAGGCCGATGGTCAGTTCGACATCATCAGCCAGACCACCGAAGTTCCCGGTGATGCGTGGACGGATTTCCTGCCGGAATCGGCTGTGCTGAAATCGGATTGGGAAAGCCTTGGCTGCGGTATGTACAACACCGACACCAACACCTGTGTGCAGATCAAATCGAACTACTGATCTGACTGCCTGACGAGAGAGGCGGGCGCGCCTCTCTCCCTCTGACGTATCCAACATCCCGGTTCCCCATATGCGGCATTTCCTTTCTTTCCTGCTTGCACTGGCCCTGCTTGCCCTGCCGATGGGCGCGGCGGCTGGTCCTGTGCAGGACATCCTGCAATCCCACCGCGCCTTGATCGAGAAAAGCTCGCGCAAGACGATCCAGCCCGCGATTGATGCGCTGGCCAACAGCGGCTTGCCGCAGGCGCAGACCTTGCTGGAAACGTGGCAGGCCAAGGACATGTGGCAGCGCAAATCCGATGGGTTGTTTTTTCTGGGCAGAAGTGCGGGGAACGGCGCCTATGATCTGATTGATTTCGATACCGGCGACAGCGTGGGACAGGCCGACAAGGGCGATCTGGACCAGTTGAAACCCAACAGCGGCATCCGGGCGCTGATCGGCACGGCGCTGGTGCAGTTCCAACTGTCAGACCCGGATCCAGCCCGGCGCTGGGATGCTGTGGTGGCGATTGAACGCGCCCCAGCGGCGGATCATCTGGCCCCGCTGCGCAAGGCCGTTACAAATGAACCGGATGCTGCGCTTCAGGCCAAAAAGCGGCGTTTGGAACGGTTGCTGACCATTGCCTTTGACCCGGAACTGTCGTCGCGGATCGTGGCGATTAACGGGTTCCGCACTGATCTGGGCGTAGATGTCCGCGCGACGTTGAACCCGCTGCTGTCCACCCAGCGCCGTGTGTTCGCGGGCGAGCCAGACAAGGCGCTGAACATTGCCGCAGTGCTGAAACCGGGCAGCGAGGCGCTGTCGAGGGACGCGGCCTATGACATGCTGGTGTCGGCGGGGCTGGCGATGCCGCGTGTGTCACCCGCTGAAATTCGCAATACACTGGCCGCGCATGTTGCGGATGGTGCGGTGGGGGGTGTTCCGCTGGCACAGTTGAACACCGATGCGGCCCGCACCCGCGCCTATGCTGCGCTGGCCGATGCGGGCAAAGCCCCCCCAAGCGTGACAGATGCCGATGTGGATGCTGCACTGGCATCCCACAGCTTTGCCGATGTCTATGACGAACCCGCCAAAGCCGTGACCGATGCCGCGCAAGAGGCGCTGCGCGCGATCCAGTTGCGCGTTGGCTTGAATCAGGCGCTGGATCTGGGGCTGGATGCGCTGTCGCTGGCCTCGATTTATTTTCTGGCGGCGATCGGGCTGGCGATCACGTTCGGCGTCATGGGGGTGATCAACATGGCTCACGGCGAATTCATCATGATGGGCGCCTATACCGGCTATGTCGTGCAGCAGATCATCCCCGATTACACCCTGTCGATCATCGTGGCGATCCCGATGGCTTTTGCCGTGACCTTCGTCGCTGGTGTCGCGATGGAGCGGCTGGTGATCCGCTGGCTGTACAACCGACCGCTGGAAACGCTGCTGGCCACCTTTGGGATTTCCATCGCCCTGCAACAGATTGCCAAGAACATCTTTGGCACACAGGCGCGGCCGCTGACATCGCCCGCGTGGCTGGATGGGGCATGGGTGCTGAATGACGTGGTCGGGATCAGCTATATCCGCATTGCGATTTTCGTGCTGGCGCTGATCTTTCTGGGGGTCTTTTTGTTTATCATGAAACGCACGCGGCTGGGTCTGGAAACCCGCGCCGTCACGCAAAACCCGCGCATGGCGTCCAGCATGGGCATCAACAAGGACCGGGTGAACATGCTGACCTTTGGGCTGGGGTCTGGGATTGCCGGGATTGCCGGGGTCGCCATCGGCCTGTTTGCCAAGGTCACGTCGGAACTGGGCAGTGATTACATCGTGCAGTCCTTTATGACCGTGGTTGTGGGTGGGGTTGGCAATATCTGGGGTACGCTGGCCGGGGCCGCGATGATTGGATTCCTGCAAAAAGGCATCGAATGGCTGAACCCGTCGAACACGCTGGCGGCCCAAACCTATATGATCATCTTCATCATTATTTTCATCCAGTTCCGCCCCCGTGGGATTATCGCCCTCAAGGGCCGCGCAGCAGGAGATTGACATGAAAAACACCTTCCTTATGCGGAACCCTTCGGTGTTGATTTTTCTGGGCGTGCTGGCGTTATTCACCCTGTCCGTCACGTTGCTGTCCGAAGCCACAGGCGCGGCGCTGATTTCCACCTCTTTCGTGAAAACGCTGGGCAAGACGCTGTGCCTGTGTCTGATCGCCATCGCGATGGATTTGGTGTGGGGCTATTGCGGCATCCTTTCGCTGGGGCATTTCGCGTTCTTCGGGCTGGGTGGCTACATGGTGGGGATGTGGCTGATGTATGAACGCACACGGGGCATTGTCGAAACCTCGTTGGCGCAGGCCCAGATCCCGCCAACACCGCAAGAGGTGGTGGACGCCATCGGCACGCAGATATTCGGCGTGGTCGGCAGCAGTGATTTCCCGCTGGTCTGGGCCTTTGCCGACAGCCTGCCGATCCAGTTGGCGCTGGTGGTTCTGGTGCCCGGTCTGCTGGCGCTGGTGTTCGGCTGGCTGGCCTTCCGCAGCCGGGTGACGGGGGTTTACCTGTCAATCCTGACGCAGGCGATGACGCTGGCGTTGTCGCTGTACCTGTTCCAAAATGATAGCGGTTTGCGCGGCAACAACGGGTTGTCGGGGTTGCAAAACCTGCCGGGGCTGGACGAAGTGCCGCAAAGCGTGGTGTCGATCTGGTTCTTCTGGGTATCGGCGCTGGCGCTGGGGCTGGGCTATGTTCTGGCGGCGTGGGTGGTGTCGGGCAAGTTCGGTTCGGTCATTCGTGGTATTCGGGACGATGAACAGCGGGTCAGGTTCCTTGGCTATTCGGTCGAAGGTTACAAGCTGTTCATTTTCGTGCTGACGGCGATGATCGCAGGGGTGGCCGGGGCGCTCTATTACCCGCAGGCGGGCATTATCAATCCGGCGGAAATCGCGCCGATTGCCTCGATCTATCTGGCGGTGTGGGTGGCGATTGGCGGGCGCGGGCGGTTGTATGGCGCGGTGATCGGCGCGGCGCTGGTGTCGCTGGTGTCGACATGGTTCACCGGCGGGCAGGCGCCTGATGTGCCGCTGGGGTTCTATACGATCAAATGGGTGGATTGGTGGCAGGTGTTGCTGGGGGGCAGCTTCGTTCTGGTCACGCTATTCGCGCCCAAGGGCATCGGGGGACTGTTCGATCTGGCGCAGGGGATCGTTGCGCCGCGCCGCCACGGGCAGGCGCTTGGCCCCGGTCAGGGCGCATTGCAGGAAAAGGAGGCACAGGAATGACCACCCTTCTGGAAGTGTCCGGCGTGTCCGTCAGCTTTGACGGGTTCAAGGCGATCAACAATCTGTCCTTTCAGATCGGCAATGCCGAGATGCGGGCCATCATTGGCCCGAACGGGGCGGGCAAGACTACGTTCATGGACATCATCACCGGAAAGACCCGCCCCGATCAGGGCCGGGTGATCTGGGGTGAAAAATCCGTGTCCCTGCTAAAGATGAGCGAGGCGCAGATTGCCCGCGCGGGTGTGGGCCGCAAATTCCAGCGCCCGACCGTGTTCGAGGACCAAACCGTATTCGACAACCTGCTGATGGCGCTGAAAAATGATCGCTCGCCGTGGCGGGTGTTGATGTTCAAGCCGAAATTCAGGGATTTGGGCAAGGCCGAGGAACTGGCCAGCGAAATCGGCCTGTCGGATGAGATTCATCGCAAAGCCGGGGAGCTGTCGCACGGCCAAAAGCAATGGCTGGAAATCGGGATGCTGCTGGCGCAGGAACCGCGTCTGTTGCTGGTGGATGAACCCGCTGCTGGGATGACCCTGGCGGAACGCGAACACACCACCGATATTCTGGTCGAAGCGGCGAAAACCCGTGCGGTGGTGGTGGTGGAACATGACATGGAATTCGTCCGCCGCCTGAACTGCAAGGTCACGGTGTTGCACGAAGGCAGCGTTCTGGCCGAAGGATCATTGGACCATGTGACGGCCAATCAGGATGTGATTGATGTATATCTGGGGCGCTAAGCAATGCTGAAAACTGATAATCTGACCCTGCATTATGGCAGTTCGCAAATTCTGAACGGTATCAGCATGGATGCGCAGGTGGGCGAAGTCACCTGTGTGATGGGAACGAATGGCGTGGGCAAAACCAGCCTGCTAAAGGCGATTTCCGGCACCCATCCGCGATCGGGCGGGGGGATCGAACTGGATGGCGAACAGATCGGGCGCTTGCCTGCCCATGCGCTTGCCCGCAAGGGGGTGGGATATGTGCCGCAGGGGCGCGATATTTTTCCGCTGCTGACCGTGCGTGAAAATCTGGAAACCGGCTTTGCCTGTCTGCCGCGATCCGAACATTTCATCCCAGACGAGGTGTTCGAGCTGTTCCCGATCCTGAAGGATTTCCTGCACCGGCGCGGCGGCGATCTATCCGGCGGGCAGCAACAGCAGCTTGCGATTGCGCGGGCCATGATCACCAAACCCAAGCTGCTGCTTCTGGACGAACCGACCGAGGGCATCCAGCCCAATATCATTCAGCAGATTGGCCGGGTGATCGAATACCTGCGCGATCAGGGGAATATGGCGATTGTGCTGGTCGAACAGTATTTCGACTTTGCCTATGGTCTGGCGGACAAATTCGTGGTGATGCGCCGGGGGGCGGTGCTGAAACAGGGAACCAAAGCAGAATTGACACGGGACGAACTGGTTCAGGCCGTATCGGTCTGAGCGGTTTCGGCGCCATTCGGAAAAATCCGCAATTTCCTGCGATTTCTCCCTTGACGCCGCCGCCCTGCTTTCGTAATTCGCTCCCACTTCGGCGGAGTAGCTCAGTTGGTTAGAGCAGCGGAATCATAATCCGCGTGTCGGGGGTTCAAGTCCCTCCTCCGCTACCATTCCACTATTCTTAAAAGTGGTCACACTTCCTTCAAAAATTGGCTCTATATCCGGTCTGGTTTGGCTTGGGCACTTGATGTTGCGCTTGGTTTGGCGCGGCGTTGCTTGTGTGTTTGCCGGGCCTTGACGGGGGCGATGGGTACGTAAGAATAGGCAAGGTCGTCTGCGCCGCCATTAGGAGAGATTCATGAAATTTCGGTTCCCCATCGTAATCATCGACGAAGATTTCCGGTCCGAGAATACCTCGGGGTTGGGGATTCGTGCCTTGGCTGGCGCGATAGAGCGGGAGGGGTTCGAGGTGCTGGGCGTCACCAGCTATGGCGACCTGTCGCAATTCGCGCAGCAACAAAGCCGGGCCTCGGCCTTTGTGCTGTCGATTGATGACGAAGAATTCAGCCCCGGCCCCGATCTGGACCCGGCAGTGGTGAATCTGCGTAATTTCATCGAAGAAGTGCGTTGGAAAAACGCCGATGTGCCGATCTATGTCTATGGGGAAACCAAGACCAGCCGCCACCTGCCCAATGACATCTTGCGGGAATTGCACGGCTTTATCCACATGTTCGAGGATACACCGGACTTTGTGGCCAAGCACATCATCCGCGAGGCGAAAAGCTATCTGGAGGGTATCCAGCCGCCGTTTTTCAAAGAGCTGCTGGATTACGCCGAGGACGGATCATATTCGTGGCATTGTCCGGGGCATTCTGGTGGGGTGGCGTTCCTGAAATCGCCCATCGGCCAGATGTATCACCAGTTCTATGGGGAAAATATGCTGCGGGCGGATGTGTGTAACGCCGTCGAAGAACTGGGGCAATTGCTGGACCATAACGGCGCCATCGGGGCGTCCGAACGCAACGCGGCGCGGATTTTCAATGCGGATCACTGTTTCTTTGTGACCAATGGCACCTCGACCAGTAACAAGATGGTCTGGCATCACACGGTTGCGCCGGGGGATGTCGTTGTGGTGGACCGCAATTGCCACAAGTCAATCTTGCATTCGATCATCATGACCGGCGCGATTCCGGTGTTTTTGAAGCCGACACGCAACCATTGGGGTATTATCGGTCCGATCCAGCGGTCCGAGTTTGAGCCGGAGATGATCAAGACCAAGATCAAGGCTAACCCGCTGCTAGAGGGGGTGGACCCCGAAACCGTTAAGCCGCGCATCATGACGCTGACCCAGTCGACATATGACGGGGTGCTGTACAATACGGAAGAGATCAAATGCCTGTTGGATGGCTATGTCGAAAATCTGCATTTCGACGAGGCATGGCTGCCCCACGCGGCGTTCCACCCGTTCTATGGCACCTATCACTCGATGGGGCGGAAACGCGGGCGGACGCAGCATTCGGTGACTTATGCCACGCAATCGGTTCACAAACTGCTGGCCGGGATCAGTCAGGCCAGTCATGTGTTGGTGCAGGATTCGCAAGAAACCAAACTGGACCGACACCTGTTCAACGAGGCGTATCTGATGCACACCTCGACCAGCCCGCAATATTCGATCATCGCAAGCTGTGATGTGGCGGCGGCCATGATGGAACCGCCGGGCGGTACGGCACTGGTCGAAGAAAGCCTGATGGAGGCATTGGATTTCCGCCGTGCCATGCGCAAGGTGGACGAAGAGTTTGGCAACGACTGGTGGTTCCAGGTCTGGGGACCGGATGAGCTGGCGGAAGAAGGCATTGGCCGCGCTAAGGATTGGGAACTGAAAAAGACCGATCGCGACGGTGTCGAAAGCTCGGGCGAGGACGCTTGGCATGGCTTTGGCGACATGGCGCGCGGGTTCAACATGCTGGACCCGATCAAGGCCACGATCATCACGCCCGGCCTGAATATAGACGGTCGTTTTGAAGAAACGGGGATTCCTGCCTCGATCGTGTCGAAATACCTGACGGAACACGGTGTCGTGGTGGAAAAAACCGGGCTTTACAGCTTCTTCATCATGTTCACCATCGGGATCACCAAGGGGCGGTGGAATACGCTGTTGGCGGCCTTGCAGCAGTTCAAGGACGATTACGACAAAAACCAACCGCTGTGGCGGGTGATGCCGGAATTCAGCGCGAAACAGTCCCGATATGAACGGATGGGCCTGCGCGATCTGTGCCAGCATGTGCATATGATGTATGCGAAATACGATGTCGCGCGCCTGTCGACGGAAATCTATCTGTCCGATCACCACCCCGCGATGACGCCCAGCGACGCGTATTCCCATATCGCGCGGCGCAAAACGGAACGGGTGCCGATTGATGATCTGGAAGGGCGGATTACGACCAGCTTGGTCACGCCCTATCCGCCGGGTATTCCGTTGCTGATCCCCGGAGAGGTCTTTAACGCCAAGATCGTGGAATACCTGCGGTTTAACCGTGAATTTGCCCGTGAATGTCCGGGGTTTGAAACCGATATTCACGGTCTGGTCCAAGAGATCGGGGAACATGGCGAAGCCCAATATTTCGCCGATTGCGTGGCTGAATGACAGGCAAAACCGTAGGTCTGCAATGATCCTGTCACAGCGGTCACAAGTGATTTCTGCGCTTGGGATCGTGATGATCCTGACGTGGGGCAGCAGTTTTTATCTGCTGGCCGTTTTGGCGGAACCGATCCGGTTGGAAACCGGATGGGGTGCTGGCGCGGTGACAGCAGGGGTGTCGTTGGCGTTGCTGGCGTCGGGGCTTGCATCGGGTTGGGTTGGGCGACTGATCCAGCGTGATGGCGGGCGGCGGGTTCTGGCGGGGGGCATCACGTTGATTGCCGCTGGTCTGGTCTTGCTGGGGCTGTCCCGGTCGCTGCCGGTCTATCTGGTTGCATGGGCCGTGATCGGGCTGGGTATGGCCGGGGCGCTGTATGATGCGGCGTTTTCCACGTTGGGGCGTATCTATGGCCGCGAGGCGCGGTCTGCGATCACGACGCTGACCCTGTGGGGTGGGTTTGCCAGTACGGTGTGTTGGCCCGTTTCGGCCTTTCTGGTGGAACTGGTGGGCTGGCGAGGAACATGTTTCGCCTATGCTGCGCTAAATCTGGGTGTTTGTCTGCCGCTGTGCTGGATCGTGTTGCCGCGTGTTCCGCCTGTTTTGACGGTGGCCACACCGGACCCGGCCCTGCCTGTGCCAGCATCCCAATATGGGCTGCGGTTTTGGTGTCTGGCCATTGCAGGGGCAATGCTGGCGATGGTGTCGTCGATCTGGTCGGTGCATCTGATCACGATCATGACGGCACAGGGCTATGCGCTGGCGGCTGCCGTCGCATTGGGAACGCTGATCGGCCCCGCGCAGGTCGGGGCGCGTGTTTTGGAAATGATGGGGCGGGGCAGGCATCACCCGATTTGGACGATGATGGCCTCGACCGGGCTGGTTTTGCTGGGGTTTCTGGGGTTGGTGCTGGAAATTCCAGCCAGTGCCGCTTTGGTGGCCTATGGCGCGGGGAACGGATTGTGGTCGATTGCGCGGGGGGCTTTGCCCTTGTCGATCTTTGCGCCCGAGGATTACGCGCTGATCATGGGGCGACTGGCGGGGCCGGTGTTGGTTGCGTCGGCGGTGGCGCCACTGTTGGGGGCGCTGCTGATTCAGCATTATGGGGCGGCCGCAATGCTGTGGGTGTTGATGATGGGCGCGGTGGTTCCGGTTGCCGCGGCGGTCATCCTGTATTGGGACATTCTGCGGGACCGCCAGATACACAGCCTCTAGCCGCAGGGTTTACCGGCCTTCGGCCTCGTCGATCAGGCCTTGTACCCAGCGGGTTGCCAGCCAATTCGCGGGAACCCCCAGCGGAATTGCCAGCAACAGGGCGATATGCGGCGGCAT
This sequence comes from Thalassovita litoralis, assembly GCF_900182725.1. Classification (GTDB taxonomy): domain Bacteria; phylum Pseudomonadota; class Alphaproteobacteria; order Rhodobacterales; family Rhodobacteraceae; genus Thalassobius; species Thalassobius litoralis. Next base: position 82,000 of record NZ_FXTO01000001.1, on the reverse strand, counting down.
TGCTGGCACCCCTACGGCCTGTAACATCAGGAAAAGCAGGAACAGGTTGATCGCCACCGCCGCCGCTGAAAACGGATACAGCAAAAGCTGCAATTTCAGCGGTGCGCGCTTAGTGGCTGGTGCCGTCCGAGAATGTGATTTTGTTCCAGACATTATATTTCCCCGAAGGTTTGCGCATTGGCAGGCGGCGAACCTCCTCCAGCGTTTCGGCGTCATAGACGATCACGGCCCCGTCGTCTTCCCATATGGACACCAGCGCATATTTGCCGGTCTTGGTGAATTCGATATGGGCCACGGTTTTCCCCGGTGCCGGGTCCAGCGTTTTTACGATCTCCAGCGTGTCCTTGTCGATGATGTGCATCTTGTCCTTGTTGGGACCAAAGAACACATCGGCCCAGACATAGGGCGTATTTTCGTGACTGCGCAGGAAAAAGCCCGGTCCCAGCGTGTCGATTACCTTGACGATAGACCAGTCGCGCGTGTCGATGACGCTTAGCTTGCCTTCTTTCAGGTGCGGGGTCGCCATGACGGTATGTCCGCGCCGTTGCCACGAAATGCCAGACCCCAGATGGGGCATCCCCGGCAGGGGCAGTTCCGCGACCTCGCGCCCTACGTCCAGATTGACCACCACGCCCTTATCCCCGGTGCGGCTGGCCCCGATCAGGTTGCGGTAATCCGAGGTGAAGAAGAAATCGTCCAGCGGTTCGTTAATCATGATCCGGCGGCGGGCGAACAGGCCGTGTTCTTCGGCCAATGCCTCTTTCATCCCGGATTCGTGCCTGTGAACAAACCCTTCGTGAAATGGCCCGGCATCTTCGGTGGTGCCGATTTCCCAGATCTCCGGCGCGTCTTTCAGGGCCAGAATGAAGCTTTCGCGCTGGGGGGCCTGATACACCGCAGATACGCGGCTGGATGTGCCATCCCGCGCGGTGATGTCCCGAATTGCGGCAACGCTCAGATCGTCAGTCGACAGGATCGTCAGGCTGTGGGGCAGATAATTGGCAACGGCCAGCCATTTGCCGTCTGCGCTCATGGCGATGTTGCGGCTGTTGATCCCGGCGCGGATGCGCCCCACTTCTTTCAGGGACCAGATGTCATATTTCTGCACCCAGCCATCCCGCGACATGACAAATACGTAGCGCCCGTCGGGGCTGAACTTTGGCCCGCCATGTACGGCGAATGGGGTGGGGAAACGATCCAGAACCTCGAACGTATCGCCATTCAGAACGCTGATATGGTGGTCGCCAGTTTCCACGACCAACGTGATATTCATCGGATCGGCATCAAAGACCGGGGCAGGCGCGGGCAAGTAGTCCTCGGCCATAACGCGGGTCGCGGTGATTTCCTCGGCGGTCCATTGCGGGATGTTCGGCAGGGGGCTGGAAATAAAGAGGGCAACAGCCTCGACCTCGGCGGCGGACAGGGTGGCCCCAAAGGCGGGCATTTGCGTGGCGACCCGGCCATTGGCGATGATCCCGCTTAACGATTGCCCGCGCAAGCGCCCCAGTGCCTCGGGGATCAGGGCCGGGCCAATGCCGCCCAGCCGGGTTTCGCTGTGGCAGGACGCGCAAAGGTCGATGTAGATTTCTTGGCCATCAGGATCGGCCTGCACGGATGATCCGGCAATTATCGCCGCCCCTAAGACCGGCGCCAGCCATTTCATCTTGCCAAAAATACTCCGGGGTCCGGGGCAGCGCCCCGGCCTTGCCTCGATCACAGGCGCGAATGTCGGATCAGAAAAAACGATGCGCGGGGTCATGGCTTTTGCCTCGGAATGGGGTCACGGTCAGGCGGTCGGCATCTTCCAGCCCGATTTCAGCATTCGAGAAGTAGCAGGCGGGATCTTCGGCCCACGGATCGCCGGAAATTTGCAGCGCACGAATGCGGGTATTGCCGCCGCAGACATGTTTGAAAGCGCAGTCGCCGCAGCGTCCCTTCAGCGGGCGGGGGCGTTGGCGTAGGGTGGCCAGCATCGGGTCATCCCCGGTCCACAGGTCCGTGAACGGTGTCTGTTTGACGTTGCCGACGGTATAGGACGACCAATAGGTATCCGGGTGGACGGTTCCCAGCGGGCCGATATTCGCCACACCCAACCCGGATGAATTGCCGCCCCATGCTTCCAGATGGCGTTCGACATGGGCGGCTTTATCTGCGTCGAAATTCTTGCGCACCCATTTCAGGAAATAGACGGCATCGGCATCATTGTTGCCGGTGACGATTTCCAGCGGTTCGTTTTCGGCCACGGCAATCCATGCACGATCAATCAGGATATCCATCGCCTTGCGGGTTCGAAGATGGTGGGTGTCGTCGCCCCGGTTTTTATCCCCCCGGCCCGCATAAACCAGATGCGACAGGTAAAACTTGTCCACGCCTTCGGCGTCGCACAGGTCCAGCATATCCTCTAGCATATGTGCGTTTTGTTCGGTCAGGGTGAACCGCAGGCCAACCTTGATGCCGCGTTTTTTGCATTCGCGGACGCCTTGCATGGCTTCGGCAAAGGCCCCTTCCTGCCCGCGGAACCAGTCGTTGAAATCTTTTAGCCCGTCGATCGAAATGCCCACATAGTCGAAATTCAGATCGGCCACGCGGGCTACGTTGTCACCCACCAGCTTCGTGCCGTTGGTGGACAGCGCCAGATAGCGAAAATTCAATGCGCGGGCGCGTTCGGCCAGATCGAAGAAATCGAAACGGGACAGCGGTTCGCCCCCCGACAGGATCAGCGCGGGAATGCCGAACCCGTTCAGATCGTCCAGAACGCCCATTGCCTGTTCGTGGCTCAGTTCCCCCGGAAAATCCACATCGGCGGACGTGGTATAGCAATGGCGGCATTTCAGATTGCAACGCCGGGTCAGGTTCCAGATCACCACGGGCTTTACCGGGCCGCTGCCGCGTCGGGCGCGGATCGGGGTGGGGTGGACCAGCTCTTTCATATATTGGGTCAGGCGGAACATGGGTCAGGCTCCTTCGGACAGGCGCATTCCGGTTTTTTTCAGAATGCGGGAAGAATACAAGATATCATCGGACCGGCAGGCATCGCCCAGCAGGTCACGCACGGCGGTGCGGTGGGTTTCCACCGCGTTGCGATCAGTGCCATGTAGCATGGCAAACAGGTTATAAGGCCAGTCGGGCAGGGCGCGGGGACGCAGATAGCAATGACTGACAAAATCCAGCGCCCCAACCTGTGCGCCCAGCGTCTCGGCGTGGGTGTCGTCCACGTCCCAGACGCTCATGCCGTTGGCAACAACCCCCAAGGCGTAGTGATTGGGCGCAACCGCAATGCGGCGGATCACGCCACGGGATAGCATGGCGTCTAACCGGCTGATCACTTCGGCTTCGTCCAGACCCAACCAGCCAGCAACCTCGGCATAGGGGGCGGCGACCAAGGGCAGTCCCGCTTGCGTTGCGGCCAGTATTTTCCGATCTGTTGCGTCGATGCTCATGCTGTGACTCTGAAGCCGATAAAGAATTCCTTGAGTTTCGGAAAGCGCAGGACGGTCAGCCCGGTTTCTGCCTCGATCCGGTCCGCCACCTTGTTGATCTGGCTGGGCTGATCGCAGGCCAGCACGAACCACATGTTCAGGCGGTGGACACGTTCATAATTATGCGCCACCTCGGGGTGTGCATTGACCAAAGTCATGACTTCGTCGAAACGATCCGATGGAACGGCGATGGCGCACAGGCAAAATGCGCCGCCCATCGCGGCAGCATCCAGAAACGGGCCAAATCGTGTGATCGCGCCCAGTTCCCGCAGACGGGACACGCGGTTGATGACGTCATCTTCGGCCAGGTCCATTTCAGCGCCAATTTCCGCAAACGGGTGCGACGTCAGCGGAAACCCATCCTGCAACCGATTCAGCAGGGCGCGGTCGGTGGCATCCAGCGTATCGGGGGCAAGCGGTTGGCGGCGCATGTCAGGCGACCTTTCTGTTTGAACGGTGCAATTCAGCGCCCGTTTGTTTGTAGCAATGGACCGAAAACAGGGGTTGATGTGGAACGCCCACCAGTTCCGGCAGGGATGCGGCGGCTGCCAGAGTGTCCTGTGCTTCCTGACGGCTGCGGGCGTGGATCATGGAATACAGGTTATAATCCCAAACCCCCGGTACGGTGCGTCGCTGATAGCATAGCGTGATTCCCGGATGGGCGGCCAATGCCTCGCCTGCGGGGATCAGGCGGTCTTCGGGGACCTGCCAGACAACCATCGCATTCGCGGACCAGCCTACGGCACGGTGGCGAACGATCACGCCAATCCGGGTCAGGATACCGCCATCCGATAGCGCCCGGATACGCGCCAGAACGGCGGTTTCCGGCATATCCAAATCGGTTGCCAGATCGGCAAACGGGGTAGGGGTCAGCGGCAACCCTTGGGCCAGTGCATGAAGGATCGGGCGGTCCTGTTCCTGTAGGGTGGACATATCCGGCGCGGTACGGCGGCGGGGGACTTTGTGATCCCCGGACAGTGAAAACCCGAGGTCGATGTTGAACGGGCGGACAAGCCGCAGGTCCAGCACCGCCAGCCCGGTATCGTCGCGGATCGCCTGAAGCGATGCTTCCAGTGCGGTCTGATCGGGGGCGGTGTTGACGAACCAAAGGTTCCAGTCATTTTCCCGCAGATAGGAATGATTTACCCCGCTTTCCTGCCCAACGCGGGCGGCAACCTGTTCCAGACGGTCCTCGGGGATGGACATCGCCGCCAAGGTCGATGCTCCGGCGGTGTTTGGGCGCACGGTGCCACCAACGCGGGCAATCCGGCCCGCTGCCTGTAGCGCCTGAAGGCGTGTCAGAACCTCGGTTTCGGTTGTGCCGATCTGCGTTGCGATCTGCGCAAAAGGGTGGGGGATCAGCGGGAAATCCCGCTGAAAATCGTCTAACAGGCGACGGTCAAGATGATGCAGGCCGGACAGCATGATTTATAGCCCCGGCTGATGCGCGCGGGCCGTAAAAAAGATGCCCGAAGGTGCCTGTGCCGCGATTTCCGCTTTCTTTTCAAAGGTGCGGGTGTCGTAGATCACGATCTTGTTTTCATCACGGACGGAAACCCAAACCTCGGCCCCGCGCGGGGCGAATTCCATATGCAGAACCGCCTTGCCGGGTTCCAGCGTTTTGACCACCTGATGCGTGCGCGAATCCACGACTTGCACAACGCCGTTGCGCGGGGTGGCGAAGTTCACCCAAACATAGGGCGAGGCAGGTTGCGCGATAATGAAAACGGGCTGCCCATGAACCGGGGTGGTTGCCACCTGTTCCAGGGTTTCACGGTTGACCCATAGCAGATCGTACTGGCCCACGGCAGGCAGAACAAACTGCCCTTCGGTAAAAGCCCAGCCTTGCAGGTGGGGCATTTTGTAGACCGGCATATCCTCTTTGTCTTTGCCATAGTCGTTCAGGAACCGGGTGGGTTTGGGCGTGTCATCCCACAGGTCGATTGCGGTGACGCCTTTTTCACCGAACAACCCGATCAGATAGGTATGGGCGTCATCCGTCACCACGGCGTCAAACGGGTTTTTGCCAATGTGGCCCAGATTGGTAATCACGGGTTCCGCGCCGGAAAAGTCACCCAGATAGGCCTCGCCCGAATCCCAGACGGCCCAGATAAAGCGGCGACCGGGTAAATCGGCCAGCCCGATTGTTTTGCCCGGTGCGGGAATATCCGCGACCAGCGCCAGCGTGTCGGCATCGAATACTTTGACCCCGCCGGGAGTATAGTTGGAAACGGCCACCAGTTTGCCATCGTCAGAAATCGCGCCGCCGATGGAATTGCCCGCCTGAATGGTCCGTGCCACGATTTCATGCGTCAGCATATCCACCTTGGTCAGGCCGCCATCGCGCCCGAACACATAGGCAAAGCGTTCATCGGGGCTGTAGGTCATCGACGCATGGGACAGATCCCCCAGCCCTTCGACCCGGCCAATGGCTGCGCGGTCCGAACGGTCCACCACCAGAAGCGACCCGGTAGCGCGTTCGATAATCAGCCCCAGATCACCCGTGGCACAGCAGGGCGTTTCCGAAAACCCGAAACCGGGCAACAAAGCAAGGGCAGCGGCGGCCAGAAATCGTTTCATTAGTCCTGTTCCCTATTCAGCAAATAAATCGCGATCCACAGCGCCTCTTCTTCGGTCAGAAGGGGACGCCACGGGGGCATGGCGGTGTCCGGCACCCCATCCAGAATGATCGAGGCCAAAGCATCAGGATCGGCACCGTCCAAGGCGGCGGGCGTCAGGGGGCTGCCCAATCCGCCGCGCATTGTCAGCCCGTGGCACGAGCCGCAATCCTGAATGACCATATGTTCCAGTTCCGTTGCGCGATCCTTGCCGATCTCTGCCGTTGCCGGTTGGGGCAGGCAAAGCGCAGCAAGGATCAGGGGCGCAAGGATATCACGCATAGGCCGCGAACCTGTGTGTTTCGGCAATTTCGGCGGCGGTTTGCGGATATAGTGAAACCACATGCCCAATCACAAACAGCACGGGTGCTTCCAACGTGTTGGATTGCAGATCGGTGGCAATTGCATCCAGCGTTGAAATCAGGCGGGCTTCGCGGGGGGTGGTGGCCGAAGCGATTGCCATCACTGGCATGGTGTCGGGCAGCCCGTGCGCCATCAGTTGCGTGGCGATTTCGGGCATGTTCATCGCGCCCATATAAACGACCAGCGTGGTTTCCGCGCTGGCAAGGCTGGCCCAGTCCAAATCCAAAGTGGCGTCTTTTGCGCGGTGTCCGGTGACATAGCGCACACCTGTTGCCAGCCCGCGGTGGGTAAGCGGTACGCCAGTCGAACAGGCCGCCCCTTGGGCAGATGTGATGCCGGGGACATATTCGACCGAAACACCCGCGTCCATCAGGTCGGCGGCTTCTTCGCTGCCGCGCCCAAAGATCAGCGGATCGCCACCTTTCAGGCGGGCGACAGCGCGTCCTTTCAGGGCTTCACTGATCAGAATGTCATTGATCTGTTCCTGCGGTACTTTGTGAAACTTGGGCATTTTACCCACGTCAATCCGGCGCGTGGCTTCGGGCACCAGCGCCATGATTTCAGGCGACACAAGCCGATCAAAGACCACCACATCGGCGGTTTGCAATACGCGCAGCGCCTTGAGCGTCAGAAGCTCGGGGTCGCCGGGACCGGCACCGATGAGGAAGACTTTGCCCTTGGTCAGATCTTTCATTGCTCTGGCTTTCACTGGCTGGATCAGAAAGGCGGGAAGGGGGCAGGAGTCCCCCTTCCCAAGGTGCGGCATCAGTAGATGTCGCCCCGCGTGTTAAAGACGTTGAACTTGCCGGTCGGGGTGATCAGGCGCTTGTCCTTGATGACCTTTTTCAGCTCCAGCGTTTTGTCGTCGACGACAACAATGGCCGATTCTTTGTCTTTCGAGTTCCAGACCGAGAACCACACTTCGGTGCCCTGTTTGTTGAATTCGGGCTGCACCACGCGCGGTTGACCGTCGGCGATCCCGGCCCATTCGCCAATCGGCAGAACGGTGTATTCCGGGGCTTCGCCAGCTTTCATGTCGCTGATCTTGAACACGGCAACCGAAGACGAGGTTTCGGCATCCGGGTTCAGCGGTGCATCGACATACAGGTGGTTCGATTCCGGGTGTGTCTTGATGAACAGCGACCCGCCGCCCAGTGCCTCGAAGCTTTGAACGATTTTCCAAGCGTTGTCGGCATGGCCTTCGGGGTCAGTACCGATCAGCGCAACGGATTCATCACCCAAGTGCGAGGTCGCCCAGACTGGCCCAAGATCGGGGTGCGTGAAGTTCGCGCCACGGCCCGGGTGGGGGGTGGCCCCGCCGGTGTCGGTGATCGCGGTCAGCTTGCCCTCTTTGGTGTCGATCACCACCAGTTTGTTCCGCGCGTTGGCGGCGGTGATGAAATAGCGGTGGGTGCTGTCCAGACCGCCATCGTGAAGGAAGCGTTCGGCTTCGATCTCGGTGGTTTTCAGGTTCTTCAGGTCGGTGTAGTCGACCAGCAGAATTTTCCCGGTTTCCTTGACGTTCACGATGAATTCCGGCCGGTAGTGGCTGGCCAAAATCGCTGCCACGCGCGGTTCGGGGTGATAGGTCTGTTCGTCATAGATATTGCCACGGGTGGACACGATTTTTTTCGGTTCCAGCGTGTCGCCATCCATGATGACGTATTGCGGCGGCCAGTAAGACCCGGCAATCGCGTATTTGTCTTCCCAGCCTTCCATTTTCGACGTTTCGACGGAACGCGCTTCCATGCCGACCTTGATTTCGGCCACGGTCGCAGGGGTTTCCATCCACATGTCGATCATGTTGACCTTGGCATCGCGGCCAATCACGAACAGGTAACGACCCGAGGCCGAAATACGGCTGATGTGTACAGCGTAGCCGGTCTTGATGATGGCGCGCACCTCATAGGTGTTGCCGTCGATCAGGGCGATTTCACCCGCATCGCGCAGGGTGACAGACATCAGGTTTTCGATGTCGATGTCGTTCATTTTCTGGGTCGGGCGATCTTCGGGCTTGACCAGAACTTTCCAGCTATTGCGCATTTCGGGCATACCGAATTCTGGCGGTGCCGGCGGTTCCAGCAGCAGATAGCGCGCCATCAGGTCGATCTGTTCTTCGCTCAGTTCACCCGAGGTTCCCCAGTTCGGCATCCCGGCGGGCGACCCGTAGGTGATGAAGCTGTGCAGATACTCATACCCGTTTTCGCGGGTGATGTCGGTGGTCAGCGGTTTCCCGGTGGCCCCTTTGCGCAGAACGCCGTGGCAACCTGCGCAGCGTTCAAAGTAGATTTTGGTCCCTTGCTGGAACTCTTCCTGCGTCATCACCGGGTCGCCTTCCTTGCGGCCCGGAATTTCAACATTGATTTCAGCCAGCGTCGTCATGGACGGCTGGTAAGCCGCCGCAGGTCCATCCGCGTGGGTTTTCGGTTTCTCGGCCATCGCGGGGGCCGCCAGCATGGTCAAAGCCATTGCTGCGCTGGACATCAGGACGCGACGTGCCTGAGTGAATCGGATCGTCATGGGTATGTCTCCGTTCCCTAGTGAGGCACCTATGAGTCTGTCATCTCACGCGTTTGTGTTCCTTGACTTTCGTTAAGGAGGCCCTAGCGAAACTGAAGGAGTGTTGTTGCATCACGGATGACCGGGATTTGGCGATGTCGCGACTACTGCTTTTACTGTCATTTTGTCTGATCTGCCTTGGCGATGAGTTGACCGCGCAGGGTCTTCTTGCGTCGCACGAGGGGGAAGGCCCGACCGTTCCAACCGCTGCGCAGGCCCAAAACTTGCTGTCGGTTTCTGATGCCGTGGTGCTGAACCGCGTGGAACAGGGCGTGCCGGGCTGGACGGTGCGTCAGGCTGGCGATGTGGTTGGGTATATCGGTTCAACCTGGGAAATTGCGGCCTCGGTTGGTTATTCCGGGCGTCCGCTGGAAGTGCTGGTTGCCGTCACCCCCGATGCTGTGGTCGCAGGGGCTTTGTTGGTGCGCCACAACGAACCTGTGCTGACGTTGGGAATATCGGACAAGGACATCGCCGCCTATGTCAGCGGTTTCGCCGGGCATGACCTGCGCGCCGCATTTTCCGAGCGGGCAGATACCCTGCCGCCCGTCATAAGCCGCGCCACCGTATCAACGGGGGTTATTCGGGATGGCATTTTGCGCACAGCGCGCACCTTGGCCGCCGGGCGTGGGCTGATCGCGTCGGGGGCGGGGATTGATCGCTTACAGCATATCCCTGCTGATTGGGCGCAGGTGATGGAAATGGGCGGGTTGGCTGAAGCGGTCCTGACGATGGATCAAGCGGCCACGGCATTCGCGGGGGCCAAGGTGCCGCTTACGGCTGGGCCGGGTGATTTTCTGCATCTGTGGGCCGGTCTGGTGGACCCGCCCACCGTTGGGCAAAACCTGTTGGGGCAACAGGAATTTACTCGCGCAATCGGTAATCTGGGGCCGGATGATACCGCTTTGGTGGTGATTTCTTCGGGGTTGTATTCCCATCGCGGGACAAACTGGAAACGTTCGGGGGAATTTGACCGGCTGGCCATTGTCCAGGGCGAAACCCGGCTGGTTCCTGCGGCGGATAGCTATCACATGGTCAAACGCCTGCGGATCGACGGTGCGCCCGAGGTCAAGGAAATCAGCTTGTTTCATGTGCCGGGGCAGATTGACCCGTTGCAGCCTTTCCGGGTCGAGGTCACAGCCACCCGTCCCGCAGCAAACGGGCCGGACCTGACAGCGATTGTCGCCGCAGATTATACCTTGCCGCAGGCGTTCCGAACCGCCCCGCCGCCCGAGGATGCGCCGCTTTGGGTATCTGTCTGGCAGCGTAGCCACCTGAAGGTTGGCATTATCGGAACGATGCTGGCGGTGTTGTTCGTGATCTTTCTGGCGCAGGAATGGATTACCCGCCGCCCGAAACTGTGGCGCTATGGACGGATCGGATTTTTGTCTGTCACGCTGTTGGTGCTGGGCTGGGGGCTGAATGGTCAATTGTCCATCGTGCAGGTGGTGGCCTTTGCGCATTCGCTGCTGTCGGGATTCCGCTGGGAAACCTTTTTGATCGAGCCGGGCATTTTCATGCTGTGGTCCTTTGTGGCGCTGGGCGTGCTGTTCTGGGGGCGGGGTGTCTATTGCGGTTGGCTGTGTCCGTTCGGGGCGTTGCAGGAATTGCTGAACGATGCCGCACAGGCGCTGGGCATCCGTCAGATCGCGGTGCCGCAGGCGCTGCATGAGCGGATGTGGATTCTGAAATATTCGGCCTTTATGGCGATTATGGCGCTGTCGTTCTATTCGATGCACGATGCGCTGGTTCTGGCCGAGGTCGAGCCTTTCAAAACCGCGATTTCCATGCGGATGATGCGGGCGTGGCCCTTTGTTTTGTTCGTGCTGCTGTTGCTGTTTGCAGGGCTGTTTATCGAACGCTTTTATTGCCGTTACCTGTGCCCGCTGGGGGCCGGTCTGGCGATACCGTCCAAGCTGAAAATCTTCGACTGGCTGCACCGCCGCCCGCAATGCGGACGGGAATGCCGGATGTGTGAAACGAAATGCACCGTGGGGGCCATTGATTCCGTCGGTCGGATCAACCCCAACGAATGCGTCCTGTGCCTGCGCTGTCAGGTCATCATGAACGATGGCACCCAATGCCCGATCCTGAAACGCCGGGCGCGTACCGCGAAAGGAGCCGAATAATGAGCCGCTTTCCCGTCCTGTTTACCGGGGGATACCGGGTGTTTTTTCTGGCCGCGGGCCTGTTCGCGGTTTTGGCCATGCTGGTATGGGAAGGCTATCTGGCCATCCATGCCGCCGGGGGCATGGTGAACGATCTGCCTTTTGCCCCCGCGCCGCACCTGTGGCACGCGCACGAAATGATCTTTGGCTATGGATCGGCGGCGATCGCGGGCTTCCTGCTGACCGCTGCGCCCAACTGGACGAACACCCGCACCGCGCCGGTTCCGTTCTTTGCGATTGCGTCGGCCCTGTGGTTGGCGGGGCGGGTGGCGATCTGGTGGTCCGGCAGTTTACCCGCGCCCGTGGTGGCCTTGGCCGATCTGGCATTTTTGCCGGTGGTGGGCGGGTCTGTTGCGGCACTGCTGCTGAAACGGTTCAAGCCGCGTCAGTTCATTATCGTGGCGGTGATTGGATTGATCTGGGTTGGCAATCTGCTGGTGCATCTGGAATGGATGGGCTGGACCGATGACAGTGCCGCTGCGGGGCTGCGTGTGGGGCTGTTGTCCATCGTGGCATTGATTACCATTCTGGGGGGGCGCGTTACCCCGGCCTTTACCCGTAACGCCATGATCCGCACGGGCCGGGAAGATGGGTTGCCTGCAACCCCGATGCCCTTGGCTGTTGTGTCGATTGCCGGGGCATTGCTGGTGCCGCTCAGTCTGATTTTTGGCCTTGAACCCGTGGCGGCAATAGCTGCGTTACTGGCTGGCGGGGCTGGGCTGGCCCGGTTGGCGCTGTGGCGCGGGGGATGGACGGTGCGCCAGCCGATCCTGTGGACGTTGCATTTGTCCTATGGGCTGAATGCGCTGGGGCTGCTGCTGTTTGGTGCGGCTTTGCTGGGCTATGGATCAGAGATTGCCGCCCTGCATGTGTTGGGTATCGGCGGTGTGGGCGGAATGACCATGTCGGTGATGTCACGCGCGGCGTTGGGGCATTCGGGGCGGGCTTTGGTGGCGCCGACCCCGGTGGCGCTGGCTTATGCGGTGATCCCGGCGGCAACGGTGCTGCGGTTTGTGGCCTCGGCGTTCCCCGAGCTTTATTTTCCCGGCATCCTGATTTCGGGGGGGCTGTGGATTTTTGCCTTTACGTTGTATGTCGCGGCCTTGTGGCCGGTGTTTTGGGGCGAACGTCAACGCCCCACCCCAGCTGACCGACAGGAGGCCCGGACATGACCCTGACGCGCCGCCGCTTTCTGACATTATCCGCCGCGATGCTGGCAGCCCCGGCCCATGCGGGCAGTATCCAACATTGGCAGGGGCGGGCCTTTGGGGCGGATCTGGAAATCCGTTTGTCCGGGGCGTCCTTTGCGGCGGCGCAAACCCTGTGGCGGGCGGTCACCCGACAGTTGGAGGCGATTGAGCGGCAAGTATCCCTGTATCGCGCGTCTGAAGTGCTACGTTTGAATACGACCGGGGTATTGGTGAACCCCGGTGCGGATATGCGCCAGTTGGTGACGCTGTCGGATCAGGTGTACCGCGCAACCAAAGGCGCGTTCGACCCCACGGTTCAGGCGTTGTGGCAGGCCCACGCTGAAGGCACGGACCCGAAGGATGCACAAACAGGGTGGCAGCACCTGCAACACAACGCGGATGGCCTGCGCCTGCCGCGTGGTATGGCGCTAACCTTCAATGGTATCGCGCAGGGATATGCGGCGGATCGGGTGGCGGCCCTGCTGCGGGCGCGTGGATTTGGCAATGTCCTGATTGATATGGGAGAGGTCCAGGCCCTTGGTGCGCCAGACGGTCAGAAAAACTGGCCGGTGCAGATCGCGGGACCGGATGGGGGCGTGCTGCAACATGTCGGGTTGCGGGATCGGGCGCTGGCCACGTCATCGCCAGCGGCAACGCGGGTGGGGCCGCAGGCTGTGCCGCATATCCTGCATCCTGATGGGCGCAAACCGTTGTGGCAAACAGTGGCGGTGTCTGCTGACAGCGCAGCGGTCGCGGATGCGCTGTCTACAGCGTTCTGCTTGATGACGCGCCCGCAGATTGACACGGCATTGGCACAGTTCCCACAGGCCCGTCTGGAAACCCTGATCTAACCAGCGGGGAAATTCACGCAGGATTGACTTTCGTTAAGGAACGACTCGGGCGCAGCCGGGACAATCAGCGCACAGACAACTCTAGGGAAGGATCAGCGCAATGCGCGAAGTCATGACCAAGAGCATGGCCCGCAATATCTTTTATGGCGGTTCCCTGTTCTTCATACTCATCTTCGTGGGCTTAACCGCCCATTCACACCGATATATCGTTACACAATCCACCGATGTCGCTGGGCTGACGGAAAGCGTGAAACTGGGCAAACACGTCTGGGAAAAACACGCCTGCATCAACTGTCACACCATTCTGGGCGAAGGCGCTTATTTCGCCCCGGAACTGGCAAACGTGATGACCCGCTGGGGGGTTGAAACCTCGGACGAGGGCTATGACGCCCTGAAAAACTGGATGCAATCCATGCCGACGGGCATCGAAGGCCGCCGTCAGATGCCCCGGTTCGACCTGACCGAAGAAGAATACCGCGGACTGGCGGATTTCTTGCTGTGGACGGATGCGATCCGCGCACAGGACTGGCCCCCGAACGATGCGGGCTAAGGAGACAGTGAGATGAAATACCAAACTCAAAAAATCGCTTACGCCTATTTCGTCGTCGCTATGGCGCTGTTTGCCGTACAGGTGACGATGGGGCTGATCCTTGGCTGGATTTATGTAGATGGGAATTTCCTGTCTGAAATTCTGCCGTTCAACATTGGCCGGATGCTGCACACCAATTCGCTGATCGTGTGGCTGCTGCTGGGTTTCTTTGGCGCGGCCTACTATCTGGTGCCGGAAGAATCCGAACGCGAGATTCATTCGCCCACGCTGGCCTATCTGCAACTGGCCATTTTCGTACTGGGTACGGCGGGCGTTGTGCTGACCTATTTCTTTAACCTGTTCGAGGGCAACTTCCTGCTGGGTAAAGAAGGCCGCGAATTCCTTGAACAACCCAAATGGGTCAAGGCCGGGATTGTTGTTGCTGCGCTGATCTTCCTGTTCAACATCTCGATGACGGTGCTGAAGGGTAAAAAGACTGCAATCACCAACATCCTGCTTCTGGGCCTGTGGGGGCTGGCGCTGCTGTTCCTGTTCGCCTTTGTGAACCCTGATAACCTGGGTCTGGACAAAATGTACTGGTGGTACGTTGTTCACCTGTGGGTGGAAGGTACTTGGGAACTGGTGATGGCGTCGATCCTTGCCTTCCTGATGCTGAAACTGACGGGCGTGGACCGCGAGGTTGTGGAAAAATGGCTGTATGTCATTGCCGCGCTGGCGCTGTTCTCGGGCATCCTTGGGACCGGGCACCATTACTACTGGATCGGTACGCCGGGCTACTGGCAGTGGATCGGTTCGATTTTCTCCAGCCTCGAAGTGATCCCGTTCTTTGCGATGATGGCCTTTGCGTTCGTCATGGTCTGGAAAGGCCGCCGCGACCACCCGAACAAGGCGGCCCTGCTGTGGGCGCTGGGGTGTGCCACGCTGGCGTTCTTTGGCGCGGGCGTCTGGGGCTTCCTGCATACGCTGCATGGGGTGAACTACTATACCCACGGCACGCAGATCACCGCTGCACACGGTCACCTGGCGTTCTTTGGGGCCTATGTATCGCTGAACCTTGCAATCATCAGCTATGCAATGCCGGTTCTGAAAGGCCGCGATCCGTATAACCAAGTGCTGAACATGGCGTCTTTCTGGCTGATGTCGGGCGGGATGACTTTCATGACCTTTACCCTGACTTTTGCCGGGACGGTTCAGACGCACCTGCAACGGGTGAACGGTGAAATGTACATGGATGTGCAGGATCAGCTTTGGATCTTCTACGTCATGCGCTTTGGCTCGGGTCTGGCTGTGGTTCTGGGCGCTGTCCTGTTCATCTATGCCGTGCTGGCCCCGCGCCGCGAGGTGATTGAACCCGGTGCCGCAGCACGGACACCGGCGGAGTGAAACCGATGGATGGAAATATCACCCTGAAGGGGGCGGCTGACGCCCCCTTCTATCTGCCGCAGGGCGATGAATGCGATATCTTTACTGCGGCCAGCGAAAACGATCTGCCGGTCCTGCTGAAAGGTCCGACAGGCTGCGGTAAAACCCGGTTTGTGGCGCATATGGCCGCGCGGCTGGGGCGTCCGCTGTATACCGTGGCCTGCCATGATGACCTGTCGGCGGCGGACCTGATCGGGCGCTATCTGTTGAAAGGCGGGGAAACGATCTGGGTGGATGGCCCATTGACCCGCGCGGTGCGCGAAGGCGCAATCTGTTATCTGGATGAGGTGGTTGAGGCCCGCAAAGACGTGACCGTGGTCCTGCACCCGCTGACCGATGACCGGCGCTTTCTGCCCATCGACCGCACCGGCGAAGAACTGGAAGCCGCACCGGGCTTTATGTTGGTGGCCTCTTATAACCCCGGCTACCAGAACATCCTGAAAACTCTGAAACCGTCGACCCGGCAGCGTTTCGTGGCGCTGGAGTTCGATTTCCCCTCGCAAGAGTTTGAAATTACCGTGGTCGCGCGGGAATCCGGCCTGTCCGAAGATCGGGTAAAGCCGCTGGTCCGTTTGGCGAACAAGCTGCGCGACCTGAAGGGACAGGATTTGGAAGAAGGGGTTTCGACCCGCCTTGTGATTTATGCCGCAACGCTGATCCGGCAGGGAATGCCGGTCGATCGCGCGATCCTTGCCGCGATGATCGAACCGCTTAGCGATGATGCGGATGTGAAACGCGGGCTCCTCGATCTGACTACCGCAATTTTTGGGTGAGGCGCGTGGTGGTTAAGATCGACATTGAGCCGTGGGAACCCGAAGAAACCGTCGGGAAACTGTGGCACAATTTTGCCAGCCGTCTGGACGCGCCAAGCGTCTACGAAGGAGCCCGTGTCGACCTGTCTCAGGTCGGCGGGCGGCTGGCAGTCTTATTTCGGGGGCTGGGCGGTAATCCGTCGGCGGAAATCAAGCCCGTCGCGGACGAGCTTAGCCCCCATCGTTTATCCTTGCGGCGCAAGCTGGGAACATGGCGCGAAACCGTGCCGCGCGCCAGCTATGACGGGGGCGTGCTGCGCCTGCCCGAAAGTCTGGCGGTGTTCCCTGCCCGTGAAGCAAACGCTGCGCTGTATCTGTGGCTGGCGGCTGCCGTTGCGCAGGCGCAGCCCGTGGGGGACATCCCCGAAGATGCCTTGCAGGCCGATCTGAAGGCGCTGGCCGATGCGCAGCGCATGGTTCAGGCCGCGTTGGACGAAGCACCGGGGTTTGCCGCGCTCTATCGTGATCTGTCCGAGGCCACGCGCCTGTTGCGCCGCACCCCGGCCCTGCCCACGGTCGAAGCGGCGCTGGAGCAGGTGATTTTGGCGTTGCTGGGCGGGGATGCCCCGCAGGGCGACATGGCCCAACAGATGTTTGCAGCGGTGCGCAGCGGGCAGGTGGCGGGTTTCAAAGCCCCTCGTGGCTATTGCCCGTTCCGGCCTGTTGCGTTGTGGCCCGACCTGCGGGAAACCGGGCGGTCCGAAACGACCACGGTGGAAACAGCAGAAACCGAAGGCAGCCCCGAAGAAAGCAGCGATGGCCCCGCCCGCCGCGCACGGCGGCGCAAATCGGACCAGATCGAACGCAACGACAGCTTTATCCTGCATAAGTTCGAGGCGATCCTAAGCTGGGCCGAGTTCGTGAACCTGAACCGTCGCGTCGAAGATGACGATGACGACAGCGCCCGCAAGGCTGCCGACGATCAGGACGAAATCGGGCTGGGGCAGATTTCCAAGGCCCCGGCGACCAAGCTGAAACTGCACCTTGATTTAGCCCCCGAGGACGTGGACCGAGAGGCCCTGTCCGATGTTCACACCTATCCCGAATGGGATGTCCGTACAGCCAGCTATCTGCCGTCGCATGTTCGCGTCCTGTCCTCGACGGTGCAGCCAGCTACAGACGGGCCTGCCTTTCGGGACGATCCGCGTGCGGTGGCGCGTATCCGTTCTGTGCGTCGTCAGTTCGAGGCCCTGCGACCGGGGCGCATAGCCACGCCGGGCCACCCGGACGGGGACGAGCTGGACACGGAACGCGCTGTCCGTGCGCGGGTTGAATTTCTGGCGACAGGACAGGGAACCGATCGTATCTGGCGGCAAACCCGGTCTGAAAAACGTGATCTGGCCGTGTCCATTCTGTTGGATGTGTCCCGATCCACCGAAGCCGCCATTCCCGGTCACGGTCACGAAGGCCGTTCGGTGATTGACATTGAACGCGAGGCCTTGGCGGCCTTTGCGTGGGGGCTGGATGCCTGTGGGGATGAATTTGCGATCAACGCGTTTTCATCGCTCAAGCGGCAGCGTGTCTATGTGCAGTCGGTCAAAGGTTTTGCAGAACCCATGTCTGCGGGGATCGAGGCGCGGATCGGTTCCTTGCGTCCGGGGTTCTATACCCGGCTGGGGGCGGCGATGCGCCATGTGTCCGCCGATCTGTCCCGGCAGGCGCGTAAACGGCGGTTGCTGCTGGTCATCACCGATGGGAAGCCCAACGATCTGGACCATTACGAAGGCCGCCACGGGATCGAAGACAGCCGCATGGCCGTCCAAGAAGCCCGCCGCGCCGGTCATGCGGTGTTCGGCATCACGGTGGACCGCAACGGCAAGTCATGGTTCCCACGGATTTTCGGGCAGGGCGGCTTTGCGTTGATCCCCGACCCGGACAAGCTGGTTCCGGCCTTACCCCGTATCTACCGCGAATTGGTGGGGGTTGGCGGATGACGGTGCAGGATGACACCGCGACCGGGTTGGACGCCCTGCCGGGTGATCTGATGATGTGGTTGCTGATCGTGTCCGAATTGCTGGTGTTCGGCGCGGGGCTGGCCGCTTTTATGGGGGTGCGCCTGACCGATGTGGCAGGGTTTGCCGAGGCGCAATCGCACCTGCACCGGGCGGCGGCGGGGATCAATACGGTGGTGCTTGTCACCTCGGGGTGGCTGGCGGCGCTGGCCGTGCAGGCGGCCGAGGCCGGGCGCGCCGCCCGCACGCGGCTGTTTCTGGCCGGGGCGGCGTTGCTGGGGGTGGTGTTCCTGTGGATTAAGGCCATCGAATACGCGGATAAGGCGGCGCAGGGGATCAGCTTTGAAACGCATTCGTTTTTTACCTTTTACTATTTGCTGACCGGGTTCCACGCGGTTCATGTGGTGGCGGGGATTGTCATCCTTGGGCTGGTGGCCTTGGCCCCCACCCCCCGCAATACCGAGGTAGGCACGGCCTTTTGGCATATGGTCGATCTGGTTTGGGTGATCCTGTTCCCGATCCTGTATTTGCTGGGGTAAGCATGACCATTACGCAAGCATGGCTGTTTCTGATCGCGCTGTCGTTGGGCAGCACCGTTTTGGCATGGTCTGGCGTGGCAGGCGGTTGGGCGGCGTTGGCCATTCTGGCATTGGCGTGGATCAAGGCGCAGATCATCCTGCGCCGCTATCTGGGGCTGGCGCAGGCCCCAAGCTGGAGCCGGGGCTTTGCCCTTGTGCTGGGGCTGTATATGCTGGGCATGATGGGGCTGGCAGCGGCAGGCTAAGACGGGGGCAGAAATGGGCTGGATCGAATTCGCAATCGCGATGGCGCTGTTCATGGGATCGCACCGCATTCCCGCCGCTATCGGCGTAAAGGACGGGCTGGTGCGGCTTTTGGGTGCGCGTGGCTATACGATCCTGTTCAGCGTCTTATCTACATTGTTGCTGTTTTGGGTGATCTGGGCCGCAGGGCGTGCGCCTTTCGTGGCGCTGTGGGACCAAACCCAAACCGCCCGATGGGCCGTTAATCTGGTGATGCCGTTGGTGATTGCCCTAGCCACATTCGGCGTGGCGGCCCCCAATCCTTTTGCTTTCGAGGGGCGTTCAGGCGGGTTTGACCCACAGCATCCGGGAATTGTGGGGCTGACCCGTCAACCGTTGTTATGGGCGTTGTTGCTGTGGTCTGGTGTGCATCTGTGGGCGAACGGGGATCTGGCGCATGTGATCCTGTTTGGCACCTTTGCCGGGTTTTCCGTGATGGGAATGCTGATTGTCGAACGCAGGCGGCGCAAGGTGATGGGGGAAACCGAGTGGAAGGCGGGGATTGCCCATACGTCTTTGGTTCCGGGGGCGGCGCTGTTAACAGGGCGATGGAAACCACAAGGGTTTCCGCCAGTTATCCGGTCCTTGATCGTGGTGTTGGCATGGGCGGCTTTGTGGCACCTGCATCAGCCGGTGATCGGCGTCAGTCCGCTTCCCTGATTATCTGGCCCATGAATTTGCGGGGTCTTCTTCGGCGTAATCACGAAGCAAGCCAATATCGTCAATCTCCGCGCGGTTTTGAGCGATTTTGACTCCTTGGTCCTTCAGCTTGGCAAAGGCGCGGCTCAGGCTTTCGGGTTTCATCCCCAAACGGCCCGCAATCAATACCTTGTCATAGGGCAAGACGACTTCGCAGGGGCCGGTTTCGCAGGTGGTCAGTTCCAGCAGGAATTCTGCAACGCGCTGCGCCCCGGTCCGGGCTTTCAGGGCTTCGACCTGGGCCACCAGATTGTGCAAATGTGCATAGGTCGCGGACAGAACCGATACCGCGATTTCCGGGTTTTCCCGAATGCCACGCAGGAAATCTTCGGTTTGAATGCGGATCAGGCGGCACTGCGTGGCGGCCTCGGCTGACACGGGATAAATATCATGGCGAAAGGCGACGGCCTCGCCAAAGCTACGGCCCCGTGTAAAAACCCCCACGACAGCTTCGGACCCGTTGGGGGTAATGCGGTACAGTTTTACCCAGCCTTCGGCGACGATATAGATCGCGCTGGCTTGTTCGCCCTGCAAGAATATGGTCGCGCCACGATCATATTCCCGCGAATTGGCAGAGCGGGCGATGTCTTCTTGCAGGTTTCCGGGCAGGCCGGAAAACAGCAAAGAGGATTGAATGATTTTCAGATCGTCAGGGCGCATATCAGACTGGATACCAGATGTGGTTTGCAATGTATTGGACCATTGGGGGCCAAAGGTCTAGCGGCTGTATCTGTCAGGCACCATCAGAAACGCGGGTTTCGTCCTTGTGTGATGGCTTCGGCCCAAGGTGTGACGCGATAGCCTGCCCCTTTGGGGGGGGTATAGGTGCCTTTAAGTTGAAATTGTATCAAAAGACGTCGCCTGTTCCAACGTAAGACGGTGTTTTGCCGTTGATTAATTTTCAGAATTTTTTGCTGTCAGTGATCTGGTTTTCCCGCCGGGTTTCAGGAACAGTTGCGGTTGGGAATGAACGACGTGGCGGCTGGTTTCGGATCGGGGCCATGTGCGGGCGACAGAGGAGCAAGGGAATGAACCAGTTGACCAAGCGGCTAGAGATGACTTTGGCGGACCGCCTGAGCCAAGACGAAGGCTGGGTCTATATGACCGGAATGCAGGCGCTGGTGCGTTTGCCGATCCAACAGCGCAAGCGGGACGCGGCGGCGGGGCTGAATACGGGGGGCTATATCTCGGGGTATCGCGGGTCGCCTATGGGGACATATGACATGTCCCTGTGGCAGGCGGAAAAGGAACTGAAAGCCCACAACATTCATTTCCAGCCCGGCGTGAACGAGGATCTGGCCGCAACCGCCACATGGGGATCGCAACTGGTGGGCAAATTCCCCGGTGCGACGGTCGAAGGCGTGTTTTCCATCTGGTACGGCAAGGCACCGGGGATGGATCGGTCGATGGACCCGCTGCGCCACGCCAATCTGGCGGGAACCAATGCCAAGGGCGGCACCCTTTTGTTGGTGGGGGATGACCACGGGGCGAAATCTTCGACCCTTGCGTGTTATTCCGACCTGAACTTTGCCTCTTTGGGGATGCCGCTGCTGGCCCCGGCTAATGCGCAGGACGTGCTGGATTACGGCCTGCACGGGATCGCCCTTAGTCGCTACAGCTCTACCATTGTCGGGATGAAGCTGGTGACAGATGTGGTGGAAGGCGGCGGGTCCGTTTACGTCGCCCCCGATAGCCCCGTTATCACCCTGCGCGAGGATAAGGGACCGGACACCGCGATTAAGCCCTTTGTTCCGATCATGGAACAGGAACGCGTGCTGTGGGATCTGAAGCTAAGGAAGGTGCTGGCCTATGCCCGCGCCAACGGGCTGAACCAGATGGATGGCCCGGATAATGCCCGGATCGGGATCGTGGCCGCAGGCAAGGCATGGCAGGATCTGAATCAATCGCTGGCCGGGCTGGGCTATCGGGATGGCCGGATTGGCGATATGCCGGTACGCCGCCTGAAGGTGGGGATGGTCTGGCCGCTGGACGATGTGGCGATCCGCGACTTTGCCAAGGGGCTGGATGTCATTCTGGTGGTCGAGGAAAAACGCCCCCTGCTGGAAGATCAAATCCGCGCCATTCTGTACGGATCGGATCACACGCCCCGGATCGTTGGGAAAACCTTTGACGGGCAGGCCTTTGCGGCCAATGCGGGCGATTGCGCCTTCCCCGGCTTTGGGGAAATCACGCCGAATATGGTCAGCAGCGTTCTGGTCCGCGTGGCCCGTGAAACGGACCCGGATTGTGGCCTGTCGATGCCGAA
Source organism: Thalassovita litoralis (assembly GCF_900182725.1). Classification (GTDB taxonomy): domain Bacteria; phylum Pseudomonadota; class Alphaproteobacteria; order Rhodobacterales; family Rhodobacteraceae; genus Thalassobius; species Thalassobius litoralis. The sequence goes on along the minus strand of NZ_FXTO01000001.1, from coordinate 60,250 downwards.
CCAGTCTGACCAGCCGCCCGCATTGGGCGGTGGTGTCATCCGCCCGCCGTCGTTCTGTGCGGGCTGTCCGCATGGGCGTTCAACGCAGGTGGTGGATGGTAGCCGGGCATTGGCCGGGATCGGGTGTCACACGATGGCAATGATGCGCGATCCGATGAAAACCAATTCGGTCAGTCATATGGGCGGCGAAGGGGCGATGTGGCTGGGCCAGTTCCCCTTTACCAACGAACAGCATGTTTTTGCGAATATGGGGGATGGCACCTATTTCCATTCCGGGTTGATGGCGATCCGCGCGGCTGTGGCTGCTAAGGCAACGATGACCTATAAACTGCTGCACAACGGGTTCGTATCCATGACAGGTGGGCAACCGCATGACGGTGAAATCTCGCCGCCGATGATGGTGGAACAGCTAAAGGCCGAAGGGATTGAACGCATCGCGCTGGTCGCGGATGAGCCGGAAAAATACGAAGGTAAGGATTTCGGGTTTGGCGTCACGATCCATCCGCGCACGGAAATGGAACTGATTCAGAAGGAACTGCGCCAACTGCCCGGCGTGACGGTGATCATCTATGATCAGCCCTGTGCGACCGAGCGCCGCCGTCTGCGCAAGCGCGGCAAATGGGCGGACCCGGATAAGCGCGCCTTCATCAACCCCGAGGTCTGCGAGGGCTGTGGCGATTGTTCCACCGTGTCGGGCTGTATGGCGATTGAACCGCTGGAAACGGATTTTGGCCGTAAGCGTGTGATCAACCAATCGTCCTGCAACAAGGATTTTTCCTGTGTCGAAGGGTTCTGCCCGTCCTTTGTGACCGTTACAGGCGCACAACCGCGCAAGGTGCAGGTGGCTGATGCACGGGTGGATGTGGATCACCTGTCGATGCCCCAACTGGCGCCGGTCGATGGGTCTTGGTCCATTCTGGTGTCCGGTATCGGTGGGGCCGGGGTTGTGACCGTGGGCCAAACGCTGGCCGTGGCAGCCCATGCGGATGGGTATTATGCCTCGAACCTTGATATCACCGGGCTGGCCCAGAAATACGGTGCGGTGCATTCGCATATCAAGCTGGCCGCCAGCCCCGAACAGATGCGGGCCACCCGGATTGCCGCAGGCGAAGCTGACGCGCTGATCGGTTGTGATCTGGTGGTGGCCGCAGGGGACGAAGCCCTTTCGAAACTGATCCCCGGCAAATCCGTGGCGGTCACGGATATGACGATTGTGCCGACATCAGAATTTTCGGCCAACCCCGATTGGCAACTGAACGGTGATGAACAATTGCAGCGCCTGACCCGCGTATTGGGTGACAAGGCGCGGGGGCTGGACGCCCAAACGCTGGCCGAACGTGTGATGGGCGACCGGGTGTTTGCGAACATGGTTTTGATGGGCGCGGCATGGCAGCAGGGCGGCATCCCCCTGTCACTGGAAGCGATCCATCGCGCGATTGAACTGAACGGTGTGGCGGTGGCCCGCAACCGCACGGCGTTTGATCTGGGGCGGCTGGCCTATGCTGACCCGGATGCGGCGCTGCGGATGATGGGCGGCAATGCGCCGGTCTTGCTGGATCAGCACCGGGAACAAGGTCTGGCTCAGATCATAGACCAGCGGACCACGGAATTGACGGCCTACGGCAAACCTGCCCTGACCCGGCGCTACGCCGACCGGATGGCACAGGTGCAGCGCGCGGGCCTGCCTGACGCAGCGGCCAAGGCCGTGGCACGGGGGCTGTACAAGCTGATGGCGGTCAAGGACGAATGGGAAGTGGCGCGGCTGTATTCCAAACCCGCCTTCCAGAAATCGCTGTATGACGCGTTCGAGGGCAATCTGGACCTGACCTTCTATTTCGGGGCGTGGCCCTATGGCGGGCGGGATGAAAAAACCGGCAAAATGGTCAAAGGCGCGGTGCGTGGCAAAACGGCGATGCGGTTCTTTGGCGTGCTGAACCGGCTGCGGTTCCTGCGCGGCACGGCGCTGGACCCGTTCCGCAATACGGACGAGGCGAAACTGGCGCGGCAATTGCTGACGGATTACGAGGCCGATATCGACTTTGCCCTGACCAACTGGTCCGCAGAAAAAGCAGGCAAGTTGACAGAGCTACTGGAGCTTCCCGAACACATCCGTGGTTACGGGCATGTTCGGGAACGTCACGCAGAAGCCGCAGGCAAGCGCCGCGAAACGCTGTTGGCTGCGATACAGGCCCAGAAGGCGGCTTGATCGGTCTATGCCCCTTGGTGCGGATTGCAGCAGGGGGCAACATATTTGGGGTTAAGCAGAAGGTGCAGCGCGGTCCCCGACCGCTTCGCGCCAGTGGCGTCTGCACAGGCTGACATAGGTTTCATTCCCACCAATCTGAACCTGCGCCCCTTCGCGCAGGGCTTTGCCGTCTGGTCCCATGCGTACCACCATCGTGGCCTTTTTCCCGCAATGGCAGATCGTGCGAACCTCGCGCATTTCATCGGCCAAAGCCAGCAAGGCGGCAGAACCGGGAAAGAGCTCACCCTGAAAATCCACGCGCAAGCCATAGCACATGACGGGCACTTTCAGGTCGTCGACGACACGGACCAGTTGCCAAACCTGTTCCTTGTCCAAAAACTGCGCTTCATCCATGAAGATGCAGGCAACCGGCCCCTGTGACAGACGGGCGGAAATTTTGCTGAACAGATCCTCGCCGGGGGCAAATGTATCCGCGTCCGATCCGATGCCGATGCGCGATGCAATGCGTCCGTCGCCCGCGCGGTTGTCGAATTGCGCGGTCAGCAGATAGGTATCCATCCCGCGTTCCCGGTAGTTATGCGACGCCTGTAACAGCACCGTCGATTTTCCGGCATTCATGGTGGAGTAGTTGAAATAGAGCTTGGCCATGCGTGGGTTTTGGCCTTGTCCCAGCGCAGTTTCAAGCGTGATCTGAGGTCAGCAAAATGTAGGTCTGGCGGACCTGCCCGACACGCAGGACTGACGGGCCGAAGCCCTGGGGATGATCGGTACCACGCCAAAGGCAGGCCCGCCAGTTTCGCCGGTTGCCCGGCTGGTTCCTGCCTGCACACAAAGGCGGGAACTTGCACACACCGGTAAAATCCCCGGCAACTTGTATCTTTCCAATCACTGTGACGTCCGGGAAACTTGTTGGACGCTTGTTATTCAATGACATAGGGCGGCAAAGTGGGTAATGGGAAAGGGTAGAGGGTTTTCCCCCCGAACGGGGGTGTTGGCAAAGGACGTTGAATGGCTGGTATCGCCGGATATCTGAAGAAACACACCGAAGCATTGGTGAAAGATGTCGGGATCGAGGCGGCATGTGAGATCACAGGCAAGTCCAAGGCCACATTGGGGCGCTACTATTCGGATAACCCGGAACATGCGGATCGCTTCATGCCGCTGGATGCTGTGGCGGCCTTGGAAAAGGTGGCGTCCTTTCCGCACGTGACCAGCGCGCTGGCCGATCTGAAAGGGATTTCCTTGTCCTATAACGAGGGGCGGAATGATCCCGGCGAAAAGGGCGGGGTTAATACGGATGTGATCGCGTTAAGCCACCGCTTTGCGATGTTGATGGCGGAATATAACCAGTCAATTCAGGACGGTATTATAACCATCAACGAGGCCAAGCGCTTGCTGAAGGAAACGCTGGAATTACAGAAGGTGCTGATCGAAATGAAATTGCACCTGGAAGAAGAAGCGACCTGACCCCATGCCCCAACAGCGTTCAGACAGGAACTTGCTGGGGGCAGAAACCTATACGCCCAAATTGCTGCACCGCTTTCTGCTGGATATGGAGACAACAGAGCGGTCGGTTCAAGTGTGGGAACGGCTGGTCGAATTGGGGCGCAGCGTTGGGCTGCCCTTTATCGACTTCATCGCGGCCAGCAGCTATTCGGACTGGCGGCGGACACAGTTTATTCGCACGTCATACGATTCCACTTGGTTGAATGAACTGAATAAAGAACCCGATATTCAGAAGTGGTCTTACTTTCGCAGCCATGCCCTGCATCATTTGACGCCGATCGTTATCGGGGAAGAGTTTATCGAGGACTATCATGATCTGCCCCAGCGGCGGCGTGATGTGCTGCGCATGGCTGCCGAGCGCGGAATTCGGGCGGGTTTATCGGTGCCGTTGCGGCTTCATGCGCCCCCACAGGCGGCCTTGATCACCTTTTCGGGGGATCATTCACGGGCCGATATGATGGCTATTTTACAAGAACATGGCTGGACGCTGAATGTCGCCGCAATGGTGGCGCATCAACGTTATATGACCCATTTCACCGACGAATTTTACGAACGGAACGAGATCACCGAGAAGCAGCGCGAATTGTTGCAGATGGTCGGGCGTGGGTTGCAGGACAAACAGATTGCGGCTGAGTTGGGCATTTCCATTTCTGCCCTGCGCCAGAGGATGCACAGCCTGATGGTCAAGGCTGAACTGAGAAATAGGGCGGAAATTGCAGCTTTGGCGATGTGTACCGGGTTGCTGCCTGATCCGCAGTTCGATCCCGATACGATTGATTTCCTGATCGAAATGGATGGGGCGGGAACCCGTATGCAAAGCCTGTCAGCACAGACCACGCCCTCCAAGAAATAAGGGGCCCCCGCATAGCGGAGGACCCCGTTCTGGTCTGAAATGACTTATGAAATTCAGCGTTGCCCATATAGTATGGGACATAGGACAACGTTACTTCACCTGTCAGGGGCCAGAGCGGGTTAAATTTAACCCTCCCCATCGACGTCGGTTGGGGATCTGACGTCGATGTACGGCCCCATATACAAAAGTATAGTTCATCTTTTGATCGTTTGTCGTGTCAAATGTGTGACAAGCATCGCATTCGGAGCCTGTTAATACTTACAGTCTGTGGTGGTGTGGGTGTTTGCCTGCATCCTAAATGATTGAAAACAGACTATAATCTATCTTTTTGCCTGCGGAAGAGAAGCTTCGCTGCGTTGCGGAAAAATGCCGATTGGGTGGTTTGTGAAGTCGGAATTGCAATTTTTAGGAGATGTTTGATTATTGGATCACTTTTTAAGTGAATTTAAATGCTTTTCGGCCTGCCCCATGATTCGCGGTAAGGCGGGCAAAGCTGTTCCGATTCTGTACGCGTTCGCACCCAAGGGCATTCGCCAAAAATGAAAACGGCCAGCCCAAGCGCACAGGCATGGACTGGCCGGGATTTTTTATCACTTGGCGATTAGCCTTGCAGCGCCATGACCCCGAAATCGCCCTGAGCGCGGGCTTTCATCGCTTGCGCGGCGGCCTGTGCGCCCGCTGCGGTGGTGAAATACGGGATCTTGTCATACAGCGCGACCGAACGGATGGCGCGGCTGTCCTGTACCGATTGCGCGCCTTCGGTGGTGTTCAGGACCAGCTTGATTGCGCCATCTTTCAACATGTCCACGATATTCGGGCGGCCTTCGTAGACCTTGTTTACCAATTCACAGGCCAGATCGTTCTCTTTCAACCAAGTTGCCGTGCCACGGGTCGCCACCAGTTCAAAGCCCAGTTCGATCAGGGTTTGCGCGGCTTCGGCCATCGCGGCGGTCTTGTCGGCGTCCTTGATCGACAGGAACACTTTGCCTTCGGTCGGCAGATGGGTTCCGGCGCCAAGCTGCGCTTTCAGGAAAGCCATCGGGAAGGAAACATCCCAGCCCATGACCTCGCCGGTGGAGCGCATTTCCGGGCCAAGGATCGTATCGACGCCGGGGAAACGGGCGAAGGGCAGAACCGCTTCTTTGACCGAGAACCAAGGCATATTCGGATCGGCCAGCGTCATCGGGTCTGCCATCGGCTGCGTGCCGGGTTTTGCGCCTTTGGGATATTCGCCGCGGAAGGGGAAGTTTTCCATCGGTTCACCCGCCATCAGGCGCGCCGCGATGGACGCAATGGCGCTGTCGGTGGCTTTGGCGACAAAAGGCACGGTGCGGGATGCGCGGGGGTTTACCTCGATCAGGTAAATATCGCCATCTTTGACCGCGAATTGCACGTTCATCAGGCCCACAACACCCAGCGCAAGCGCCAAGGCTTCGGTCTGGCGTTTGATTTCGTCAATGATGTCCTGCGGCAGCGAATAGGGCGGCAGCGAACAGGCCGAGTCACCCGAGTGAACGCCCGCTTCTTCGATGTGCTGCATGATCCCGGCAACATGAACGGTTTTGCCATCCGACAGCGCGTCCACATCACATTCGATTGCACCGGACAGATAGCTGTCCAGCAGAACCGGGCTGTCACCGGATACGACCACCGCTTCGGCGATGTAGCGTTCCAGTTGCGCCATGTCGCGTACGATTTCCATTGCGCGACCGCCCAGAACATAGGACGGACGGATCACCAGCGGGAACCCGATGTCTTCGGCAATCGCCAAGGCCTGTGCGTCGGTGGATGCGATGCCATTATGCGGCTGCTTCAGTTCTAGCTTGTTGACAAGCTGCTGGAAACGCTCGCGGTCTTCGGCCAAATCAATTGCGTCCGGGGTGGTGCCAAGGATCGGGATGCCTTCCTCGAACAGGGCATTCGCCAGCTTCAGCGGGGTCTGGCCGCCGAATTGTACGATCACGCCATGCAAGGTGCCGTTTTCTTTTTCCACGCGCAGGATTTCCATGACGTGTTCAAAGGTCAGCGGTTCAAAATACAGACGGTCCGAGGTGTCGTAGTCGGTCGACACGGTTTCGGGGTTGCAGTTGACCATGATGGTTTCATAACCAGCGTCGGTCAGCGCGAAACAGGCGTGACAGCAGCAATAGTCAAATTCGATCCCCTGACCGATCCGGTTTGGACCACCGCCCAGAATGACGACTTTCTTCTTGTCGCTGGGGCGGGCCTCGCATTCGACCTCGCCCATCATCGGGGCTTCGTAGGTGGAATACATATAGGGGGTTTGCGCCTCGAATTCGGCGGCGCAGGTGTCGATGCGTTTGAACACGGCGGTGACACCCAAATTCTGACGGGCGCGGCGCACGTTTGCTTCGGTCCGGCCTGTCAGCTTGCCCAGACGGGCATCGGTGAAGCCCATCATTTTCAGCTTGCGCAATCCGTCCTCGGTGACGGGCAGGCCGTTTTTGCGAATGTCTTCTTCGGCGTCGACGATTTCCCGGATACGGGCCAGGAACCACGGGTCGAACATGGTGGTGGCGTGGATTTCGTCATCCGTCAGGCCGTGGCGCATGGCCTGCGCGATGGTGCGCATCCGGTCCGGCGTGGTTTTCGAGATCGCCTTGATCACCGCCGCCTTATCCGGTGCGCCGGGGATGTCCACCTCGTCGAACCCAGTCAGGCCCGATTCCATCGACGCGAGTGCCTTTTGCAGCGATTCATGGATGGTCCGGCCAATGGCCATTGCCTCGCCCACGGATTTCATGGCGGTGGTCAGGTAGGGTTCAGAGCCGGGGAATTTTTCGAACGCGAATTTCGGGATCTTGGTGACGACATAGTCAATGGTCGGCTCGAACGATGCGGGCGTGACTTTGGTGATGTCGTTGTCCAGCTCGTCCAGCGTATAGCCGACCGCCAGTTTGGCCGCGATTTTCGCAATCGGGAAACCCGTGGCTTTCGACGCCAGCGCCGACGACCGCGAAACGCGGGGGTTCATTTCGATCACGACCATACGGCCATCGGCGGGGTTGATGGCCCATTGCACGTTGGACCCGCCGGTTTCCACACCGATTTCACGCAGCACAGCGATCGAGCCGTTCCGCATGATCTGGTATTCTTTGTCGGTCAGGGTCAGCGCGGGGGCAACGGTGATGGAATCGCCGGTGTGAACGCCCATCGGGTCCACGTTTTCGATAGAGCAGACGATAATGGCATTGTCGGCTTTGTCGCGGACAACCTCCATTTCATATTCTTTCCAGCCCAGCAGCGATTCATCCACCAAAATCTGGCTGACCGGCGAGGCTTCCAGACCGGAGCGGCAGAAATGTTCGTAATCGTCCCGGTTATAGGCGACGCCGCCGCCGGTGCCACCCAGCGTAAAGGCAGGGCGGATAATGGCGGGCAGGCCGATTTCTTCCAGCGCGTCCATTGCCAGCGCGACACCGGCCTTGATGTCGTATTTGCCATCAACCTTGGGCGAGGACACGATGGTGGCCTTGGGGTTTTCCAGCCCGATGCGATCCATCGCTTCGCGGAACAGTTTCCGGTCTTCGGCCATTTCAATGGCTTCGCGGTTCGCACCGATCAGTTCCACGCCGAATTTTTCCAGCACGCCCATATCGGCCAGCGCCAGCGAGGTGTTCAGCCCGGTCTGGCCGCCCATCGTGGGCAGCAGCGCATCGGGGCGTTCTTTTTCGATGATCTTGGCTACGGTTTCGGGGGTGATCGGTTCGATATAGGTGGCATCGGCCAGTCCCGGATCGGTCATGATCGTGGCCGGATTCGAGTTGACCAGAATAACCCGATACCCTTCCTCGCGCAGCGCCTTACAGGCTTGTGCGCCGGAATAGTCGAATTCGCAGGCTTGCCCAATGACAATTGGCCCCGCGCCGATGATCATGATGGAGGAGATATCGGTTCTTTTAGGCATGGCGGACCTCTGTGTCTGGGCGTTGGGCAGCATCGGGCAGGGGTGTGACTCACCCCGCGCAAATTGTCGTGGGTTATAGTCATGGATCGGCCATGCGCAACCCCTTGCGGACCAGTTCCACATCAGTTCTGGGTTTGGCTGTTGCGTCAGACACCGACGATCACGCCAGCCGAAGGCCCGGATGCCTGCGGCGCGAGTATTTGGAGCAAGATGAAAAGCGCGGTTCTGCTCTTGCTGTCAGGGCAAAATCAGCGGTGTTTTAGGGGCATTCGATGGGTTCACCTTGACTTTCGGGGCGCGGCAAGGTGTATCGGCGCAAATCTGAAATTCCGGCTGAACCTCCGGCCCGTGAAAGGGAGCATATCATGCACGCATATCGCAGCCACACCTGCGCAGACCTGAACAAGGACAATGTCGGCCAGACCGTCCGCCTGTCGGGCTGGGTCCATCGGGTGCGCGACCACGGCGGCATCCTGTTTATCGACCTGCGCGACCATTACGGCGTGACGCAGGTGTTGTGCGATCCCGACTCGGCCGCCTTTGCCGAGGTCGAGAAAGTGCGCAGCGAATGGTGTATCCGCATCGATGGCGAGGTGAAGGCCCGCGCTGACGATCTGGTGAACCCCAAACTGCCGACCGGCGAGATCGAAGTTTTCGTGCGCGGGATCGAGGTGCTGGGCGCGGCCAAGGAATTGCCGCTGATGGTGTTCGGCGATCAGGAATACCCCGAGGAAACCCGCCTGCGGTATCGCTATCTGGACCTGCGCCGCGAAAACATGCAGCGCAGCATGACGCTGCGGTCGGATGTTGTGGCCTCGATGCGCCGCCGCATGTGGGATAAAGGGTTCCGCGAATACCAGACCCCGATCATCACCGCATCCAGCCCCGAAGGCGCGCGTGATTTTCTGGTGCCGTCGCGTCTGCATCCGGGCAAGTTCTATGCGCTGCCGCAGGCCCCGCAGCAGTTCAAGCAGTTGATCATGATGTCGGGCTTCGACAAGTATTTCCAGATTGCGCCGTGTTTCCGTGATGAAGACCCGCGCGCGGACCGTTCGCCCACCGATTTCTATCAGCTTGACCTAGAAATGTCCTTTGTTGAACAACAGGACGTTTTCGACACGATCAGCCCCGTTCTGGCCGGTGTGTTCGAGGAATTCGGCGGCGGCAAAAAGGTGGACAATCCCGCCGAGTGGCCGCAGATTTCCTATAAAGACGCGGCGCTGTGGTATGGCACCGACAAGCCCGACCTGCGCAACCCGATCAAGATGCAGGTGGTCAGCGAACATTTTGCCGGGTCCGGTTTTGCGATCTTTGCCAAGCTGCTGGAACAGGAAGGCACAGAAATCCGCGCCATTCCCGCACCGACGGGCGGTAGCCGCAAATTCTGCGACCGCATGAACGCCTTTGCCCAGAAAGAGGGCCTGCCGGGTATGGGCTATATCTTCTGGCGTGATCAGGGGCAGGGTATGGAAGCCGCTGGTCCGCTGGCGAAAAACATCGGCCCGGAACGGACCGAAGCGATCCGTCAGCAATTGGGGCTGGGCGTGGGCGATGCTGCGTTCTTCCTTGGCGGTAAGCCGAAAGCCTTTGAGAAGGTTGCAGGCAAGGCGCGTGATGTGATCGGCGAGGAACTGGGCTTGACCGATCAGGACCGTTTCGCATTCGCCTGGATCGTCGATTTCCCGATCTATGAACAGGACGAGGAAAGCGGCGAGATTGATTTTGAACACAACCCGTTCTCGATGCCGCAGGGTGGGCTGGAGGCGCTGAATGGCGATCCGCTGGAAGTGCTGGGCTATCAGTACGATCTGGCCTGTAACGGCTATGAGCTGGTGTCCGGCGCGATCCGTAACCACAAGCCCGAGGTGATGCTGAAAGCCTTTGAAATCGCGGGCTATGACGAAGCCGAGGTGAAGAACCGTTTCGGTGCGCTGTATCAGGCGTTCCAGTATGGTGCCCCGCCGCACGGTGGTTGCGCGGCTGGTATCGACCGGATCGTGATGTTGCTGGCTGGCACGTCGAACATCCGCGAGGTCATCATGTTCCCGATGAACCAGCGCGCCGAGGATCTGATGATGAACGCCCCGTCCGAGGCCTCCAGCGATCAGTTGATGGAACTGTCGCTGCGGATCATCCCGCAGGATTGAGCCAAACAGGGCTAAGCATGTTTAAAAGGGCGTCCAATCGGGCGCCCTTTTGCCGTTTTGTGTTTGTGGTTCCTGAACGCAGATGAAACCGGGTGGAATATGCCCTATCTTATCCGCATGAAGCGTTTCCTCGAAATGTTTTGGGGGCGAAAGAGAGGCCGGACATGTCCTTTGATCCAGTGATTGCGGAAACCCGTTTTGGCACGGGGCTGTCGCCGGTGGCGGACGCGCCGCGTTCGGTACAGGACATGCTGGCGTGGTTGACCGGGCCGGATCACGCGGCGGATCAGTTTCAGATCGAAAGCTATGATCAGTTCCGCCAGCGGATGACCGAGGCGCAGGAAAAGGGAAAGATATTTCGCCGGAACCGGGGCGCGCAGAATGTCGAAGAATTGCGGAAAGCCTATAACCACGTGAAGCAAGAGGCGCGGCGCGCTCAATCGGTGTGGATGATGCAGACTTTGGCCCGGCGCAGCACTACGGCGGATGGGTTTCGTGAGCGGTTGGCCGCGTTTTGGGCGGATCATTTCACCGTCATAGGCAAAGGCGGCGTGATGCGCCGCGTGGCAAGCCCCACCACTGACAGTTTCATTCGCCCCTATCTGACGGGGCAGTTCAGCGATTTGTTGCTGGCCGCTGTGACCAGCCCGGCGATGGTGAATTATCTGGATCAGCAGTTTTCCGTAGGGCCTAACGCCCCTGCGCGGGAAAAAATGCCGCCTAATCGTGGATTGAACGAGAATCTGGCGCGCGAGGTGATGGAACTTCATACGCTGGGCGTGGAGGCCCCGTATTCGCAGCGGGATGTGCGGGAACTGGCGGAATTGCTGACAGGGCTGGGAATCGGTTCGGATCATGCGCGGGTGTTTCGACCTGAATGGGCCGAACCGGGGGCGGAAACCGTTCTGGGGCGCAGCTATGGTGGTGATCCGGCACAATTCGCGGATATTCGTGCGGTGATGGATGATCTGGCCCGCCACCCGGCAACGGCGCGGCATTTGTCTGGCAAGTTGGCTGTACATTTTCTGGGGGATGTCCCTGATCCGGGGCTGACCCGTGCGATGGAAACCGCGTGGCTGGATACGGGCGGTGATCTGCTGGCGGTATATGCCGCCATGCTGGGACATTCCGAGGCCTGGCGGACAGAGCGGCGCAATGTGAAGCTGCCATTTGACTTCATGTCCTCTGCTTTGCGGGCGCTGAATGCGCCGCCAAACCCGTTTCGGGGCCGTCCGAACGATGTGGAACAGCGGATTAAAAAGCACTTCATCCGTCCCCTGCGCCGAATGGGGCAGCCGTGGGAGGAGCCGCAAGGCCCAGATGGATGGCCGGAACAGGATGAAATGTGGATTACCCCTCAAGGCGTGGCCACGCGCATGGAATGGGCGCTACGGGTGCCGCAGGTGTTGGTGCCAGACCTGCCCGATCCGCGCATGTTTGTCGAACAGGCGATTGGGGGAAATGTCCCCGAGGCGGTACAATTCGCCGCCCGCGCTGCCGAAAGCCGACACGAAGGCATCGCGCTGGTGTTGATTTCCCCTGCTTTTCAGCGCCGATAGGAAGGAAGCGTTGTGATGAACCAGACTGCAAACTGGACCCGCCGCAAGCTGCTGACCCGATCCTTGGCAATAGGGTGTTCGGCGGCGGCCAGCCCGTTGATGACCCCGGTTAGCTTTGCTGCTGCGCCGTGGGATAATCGGCTGGTGGTCATTATCTTGCGCGGCGCGATGGACGGGTTGGATGTGGTGCAGCCGTATGGGGATGCAAACTATGCCAGCGCGCGCCCTACGCTAAAGGGTGGGGAAGCTGGGGGCGGACAGGATTTGAACGGCTTCTTCGCCCTTCATCCGGGTTTAGAGGCATTGATGCCGATGTGGCGCGCCGGGGAATTGGGGTTCGTCCATGCGGTATCCACCCCGTATCGGGACAAACGCAGCCATTTTGATGGGCAGGATCTGTTAGAGGCGGGAACCCCGGCATTGGGGGCGGCCACCGGGCGGGATGGCTGGCTGAACCGGATGTTGCAGACGGTGCCGGGGCTGCGGCCCGATCTGGCCTATGCGATTGGGCATGAAAATATGCTGCTGCTGGATGGCGCGGCCCCGGTGGCAAACTGGTCCCCGGATGTCGAACTGGCCCTTTCCCCACAGGGGCGTAGACTGGCTGAACTGGTGCTGCATGATGACCCCGCGTTTTCCGACGCCTTTGCCGAGGCGGCTTTGTTGCTGGGCGGTGACAAGGACGCCGGGCTGAACGCGACCCCGGCTGACATGGGGATGATGGATGGCATGGCCGGGTTGAACCCCAAAGGTGGGGGCATTCGGCAGGTCGCCGCCTTTACCGGGGAAAAGCTGCGGGGGGACAGCCGGATTGCGGCCTTTTCCATAGGGGGGTGGGATACGCATCGGGGGCAGGGGGCGGCGCTGCCGCGTGCGTTGGCACAACTGTCGGATGCGCTGCTGGTGTTGCAGGCCACGCTGGGCGATGTATGGGCAAAGACGGCGGTGTTGGCCGTGACGGAATTTGGCCGCACCGTGCGGGAAAACGGCACCAAGGGAACCGATCATGGCACCGGGGGCGCAATGGTGCTGGCCGGTGGGGCATTACGGGGCGGGCAGGTCTATGGCGATTGGCCGGGACTGGCGCAGGGGGATTTGTACAAAGGGCGTGATTTGTTGCCGACCCGCGATGTCCGTGCCTATGTCGGATGGGTGATGCGCGGCCTTTTCGGATTGGATAAGGCGCTATTGGAACGGGCGATTTTTCCGGGGATGGAGTTAGGGCCGCGCCCGAACCTGATCCTTTGATGCTTGGGTGTGTCCGTTTGCGCGGCTGCTGCCCGGTTTCCGTAGAAATCCGGGCTTTTGTCGGGGCATCGCCTGCACTAGCCTTGGCCCTGTAAGTGCAGGAGAACCGCAATGAGTGAGAGCAGACCAATCGGTGCGCCGGTTCCCGGATGGACGCCGCCCCCCGCCCCGGATGGGCAGGGATTAGAAGGGCGCTATGCCCGGCTGGAAAAGTTGGATGCCGATACCCACGCTGCGCTGCTGTTCCGCGCGGTCGAAGGGCATGACTGGCTGTGGGATTATTTGCCTTACGGGCCGTTTTCGTCTGCTGCGCAATATCATCGCTGGATGAGAGAGGCCGCCGCAGGCGCGGACCCGTTGTTTTATGCGATCTATGACAAGGAAAAACGCAGTTACGGCGGTGTCGCCAGTTTCCTGCGGATCACCCCGGCGGCGGGAACGATCGAGCTGGGCCATATCAATCTGTCACCGATACTGCAGCACACCTGCGCCGCGACCGAAGCGTTTTATCTGATGATGGACTGGAGCTTTGCACAGGGCTACCGGCGCTTTGAATGGAAATGCGACGCGCTGAACAAACTGTCACGCCGGGCGGCGCAGCGGTTGGGGCTAAGCTACGAAGGGGTGTTCCGTCAGGCGGCGGTGGTGAAGGGGCATAACCGGGATACGGCGTGGTTTGCGGCAACGGACCAGGATTGGCCCGCGCTGAAAGAGGCTTATGCGGTTTGGTTGTCGCCTGAAAATTTCGGGGCCGATGGGCGGCAAAAAGAAAGCCTGTCCGATCTGACCCGATTGGCCCGTGTGGCATCTGATCCGTTGCTGGCCGGATAGGTCGCGCATTTGTTGGATATATCAGAAAACGCCGCGTCCGAATGCGCGGCGTTTTCTAGTGTGTGGCTACACGGCGATGGGCGCGGACAGGCGGGCCTGCATCAACCCCGCCAGTTGGGCCACGGCGGATTGACAGGATTGGCCGCGCATACGCGCGATGGTCAGTGCTTCGCCTGCGGTGCGCAGCGGCGTGTCCCCGGCGCTGTGCGCCAGTCCGGTGACGAATTGCGCCACATAGTCCAGCATTTCATCGTCCAGCCCATCACATAGCAAATCCGTGGCATGGGCCAGATCATCGCGGAATGCCGCCCGATCCGGGTGGACAATCGTATCATTCACAATACGCGGCCCCATTGGGCGCTGATCTTCGGGCAGGTGCGATAGGATCAGTTCCTGAAACTGTGCCAGTGCGTTGGCGGGTTTGGGCAAAAATCCGTCCGCCCCTGCCGCGCGGCAGGCATCCCCGGCCATGTCATCACCGCTGGTCCCCAGAATGACGGGAATACGGGGGCGCATCATGTGGGCGGTGTGGATCAGATCGGTGCCATCGCCATCGGGCAGGCCAATATCCACGATCAAAACCGAAGGGCGGTAAATCTGTAAATGCCGTTCCGCAGCCTCGATCGTGTCGGCGCGGCGGATGCGGGCGCCGGATCGCAATGACAGCAGGCGCACCGCTTCGCTGGCGAAACGGCTGTCCTCGACGACCAAAACAGTCAGCCCCAAAAGCGGACGGGTGGGGGTAGGGTATCGGGCATTTTGAAAAAGCGGGGCGTCGTCCATACGGGGTTCCTCCTGCGTGATGATCCGGTGCAGGATGGGGTAAGATCGGTGAATCCCCGGTTAACGCTGTGTCGAATGTGACCCCCTGTCGCTTGCGCTGATCGCGGGTGACATTCATAACAGCGCAAATATCCGAGTCAGAGGAGACCGCCATGATTGGCCGCCTGAACCACGTTGCTATCGCCGTTCCCGATCTGGAAGCTGCATCCGAACAGTATCGCACCGCATTGGGCGCGAAGGTAAACGCCCCGCAGGATGAACCCGATCACGGCGTTACCGTGGTGTTTATCGAATTGCCGAACACCAAAATCGAATTGCTGTACCCGCTGGGCGAAAATTCCCCCATCGCGGGTTTTCTGGAAAAGAACCCCGCTGGCGGCATCCACCATGTCTGCTACGAGGTGGACGACATCATCGCCGCCCGCGACCATCTGAAAGCCAGCGGCCTGCGTGTTCTGGGCAATGGAGAACCGAAGATCGGCGCACATGGTAAGCCGGTTCTGTTCCTGCATCCCAAGGATATGAACGGCACGCTGGTGGAACTGGAGCAGGTCTGATGACCATTACCTCGGCCATTGTGCTGTTTGCGGTGATCTGGTTCATGTCTTTCCTAATCGCCATCCCGATCCGCCTGAAAACACAGGGCGATGTGGGCACGGTTGTCCCCGGCACCCATGCCGGTGCGCCCGAGGATCACCAGCTAAAGAAAAAGGCGGTTATCACCACCATCGTTTCGGTGGTGCTGTGGTGTATCATTTCGGGGATCATCCTGTCGGGATGGATTTCGGTGCGGGACATTGATTGGTTCAACCGCATGGGGCCAGCGCCGTTGACGGAACAGGGGCGGTAATCGCGCCTGCGACATGTACAAAAGGGCAGCTTTGGGGCTGCCCTTTTTTGTTTTCAAATCTGCGGCGGTGTTACCGGCGTCCGCCGGTCAGGCCATGATAGATATGGGTAAATGTTGCCGCCCCAAGGATTGGGATCACAAGGTTCACCAGCGGCAGCGACAGCGGCATCGCCATCAGGGTTCCCGCCAGCCAGATCGTGCCACGGTAGCGGCGGCGCAGGTCTTTGGCGCCTTCGCGCCCGACGCGGCGGATTGCGGCCAGCGTGAAATATTCCATCCCCAGCAGATAGCCGTTCATCCCCCAGAAGATAAACAGCGCTGCGGGCGGGAACATGGCATACAGGATAATCGCCAGAATATTCGCCCCAAGCAGAATACCCAGAAAGTTGATGGTATCTTTCACCGCTTCGCCGAATGGCACCTTAGTGGCCGGGGGCAGGTGGGGATAGTGGCGGTCTTCGACGGCCTGCGCCACCTCGTCCAGAAACATAGAGGTGATGGCCGATGCCACTGGCACCATCAGGAACACCGACAGCACGATCATCACAAAGACGCTGGACCATGACAGCAGATCATCCAGCCAGGTCACTTCGCCTACCAGCGGGATAACCGCCTGATCCCCCACGGTGATCTGCAAGAACCACAAGAAGGCGGCGAAAACCGCAACCAGCAAGGCCACTGTCAGGGCGATGCCCAGAAACAGCACCTTGCGGAAGCGCCGATCCCCGATCTGTGACAGGGTTTTCAGAAACGCGCTAAAGATCATTCCGATTGCCATGTCACGATTGCGTTCAAGTCCGGTCGGGGCCGATCCGGCGGGGCCGAAGTTTCGGTTCCGATATGGATAAAGCCCGCGATGCGTTCGTTATCGGCCAGACCCAGCCCATCGGCCATAAAGCCGCGGTCATGCGATGGCCAACCGCTCAGCCAGTTTGCCCCCCAACCCGACGCCAGCGCCGCGTTCAGCAACGCCAGACAGGCCGCCCCGGCGGAATAGGTCATTTCCAGTCCCGGCACTTTGTCGCTGTCTTTTTGGATTTCCACCACGGCCACGGCCAATGCGCCGGTGTCGAACTGGGCCGCGCCCTTGGTGGTTTTCTCGTCATCCAGCCCCAATGCGGCAGCGCGGTCGCGGGCAACCGCTGCCAGCCGGGTCAGTGCAGGTTTTTCCAACACGATGAACCGCCAGGGTTCCAGCTTGCCGTGATCGGGCGTGCGCGCTGCGGCGGTCAGGATCGGCAACAGATCGTCCCGCGATGGCACGGGGGTGGTTAGCGTCTTTTGCGGACGCGAACGCCGGTTCAGCAGAAAATCCAGCGCGGCGGGGTTCTTTTCGGGCATAGGTGTTCTTTTCCTTGGTCAGGCCTTATGTCGGGGCTGTGAGCCACCGGGTCAACCCGCCAGCCCGAATTCCCCAACCATTTCAGAAATAAGCTGGCTGAACACCGCGTTCATGCGGTCGTTTGGCTGACGTTTGGCGACTGTGGGGGCCATTGGATCCGGTGCGGTTTTGGTGCTGCCGGACAGTTCTTCCATCACCGCATGGCCGCAAAATGGCACATAGGCTTCGGAATAGCCGCCTTCGTGAACCATGACCAGTTTCCCGCCACACAGATCCTGTGCTGCCTGTTTGACCTGCCGTGTCATCAACCGATAGGTTTCCGCAGTACAAAGCTGATGCGCGATCGGGTCGAAAATACCCGCGTCAAAGCCACAGGCGATGATGATGACATCGGGCTTGAACTGGTGCAGCGCGGGCAGAACCAGCCGGTCCATTGCTTCCAGATACCCGACATGTCCCACGCCCGATGGCAGCGGGATATTCATGTTGTAACCCGCGCCCGCACCATTGCCCCGGTCGCTGGTTTCACCACTGTCCAGCGGATAGTTGAATGCCTCGTGCAGGCTGATCGTCAGCACATCGTCCCGATCATAGAAAATGCCCTCGGTCCCGTTGCCGTGATGCACGTCCCAATCCACCACGGCAAAGCGCTGCGCCAATCCGGCGGCTTTGGCGGCCTCAATAGCGATGGCGATGTTGTTCAGTAGGCAAAACCCGTTCGGCCAGTCCGGCAGGCAATGATGCCCCGGCGGGCGCGACAGGGCATAGGCATTGTCCAATTCGCCCTGCAACACGGCAAATAACGCCCCTTTGGCCAGCCCGGCAGACAGGGCCGCAATCTCGAACCCGCCCTTGGCAAAGGGGGTGCGTAGCCCCAGTTCGCCGCCGCCCGCATCCGACATTTCCTTGAACGCGGACAGGTAGGTTTCGGGATGGACCCGTGCCATATCTTCCCATGCGGCGGCGGGGGCGTGGCGCATCGCCAGATCTTCGGTGATGCCGGATACTTCCATCAGGTTTTTCAGGCGGCGCTTGGTTTCCGGGCTTTCTGGCAACCCGCCTGCGGCCAGTGGTTGCACAAAATCGCCCAGCGGCAATGTCAGCGCATAGTTTCCGCCAGCGTGCCAGAAACATTTTTCGTCCCAATAAAACCCTGTCGTCATTCTGGTCTCCCTCGCATTTTCCGGCTAACTATTCAGTGCCTTGTGGGGGATGTAAATGCGCAAGGCCCGGAAGGCCCGCGCAGGGTGGCCCCGTTGGAGGCCTTCGGCCAGAGTATTTGGGGCAAGATGAAAAAGGGGGCAGCATGAAGACCGATCTGAGCCGCTTGGCGGAACCGGGAACAGAAATTGCTGTGCGTGTGACCCCCAAAGCGTCGCGTAATGCGGTTGTTGTAGACGAGGATGGCGCAATCCGTGTTTATGTTACTACGGTGCCGGAAGATGGCAAAGCCACGGCCGCAGTTCAAAAACTGCTGGCAAAGGCGGTGGGCGTTGCGAAATCGCGGCTGGAACTGATACGGGGCCAAACCAGTCGGGATAAGGTGTTTCGGGTCGACTAACCGTCTTGTCCGGTGCGAACTCGCTGATACACCCCTTCGGGCAGATTCAGCGCAGCGGCCAGATCGTTGAGCTGTGAAATCGACAGGGTGATCTGGTTTACGCGTTCGGTACGCGGGTCCATCTGTTCCAGAACAATGCAATCTTCGAAGGCGTTGATTGTGATGTCCTCTTGCAGATGGGTGGCGCCTTCGTCGATCAGAGTGATCACTGTGGCGTCGAATTCATGTTCGATTGAAAACATTTGTCTTTTCTCCCCGGCCTGCGAATATCCTGTGTGATGGTGCCACGCGACAGGGCAGCGCAAAAGGGTGAAAACGAAAGGCCGCGTGAAATGAGGGTTTTGCTGTTATTGGGCATGGCACTGTGGCTTGCTGGCTGTGCCGAGGTCATGGCCCCGGTTATGCTGGCACCCGCCGAACGCGCCGAGGCACAGCAACAGGCGCGGCAGGCCGTGGAACGGTTTGTACAGGTTGTCGATGCCGTGGAACCCGTGGCCGAAGCGGAATGCCGCCGACAGTCCCCGGCCCGAAACTGTGATTATCTGGTCGCGGTGGATGACCGGATGCGTCAGCCGCCGAACGCGTTTCAGTTTGAAGGCCCCAGTGGGCGGCCTGTGCTGGTGTTTACGGTTTCCCTGATCGCAGAGGTGGGTAATGCCGATGAATTGGCTTTGGTGATGGGGCATGAAGCTGCGCATCATATTTTGGGCCATATAGAGCGCCAGCAGGTCGATGCGGTCATCGGGGCGGAATTGTTCACCGAATTGGCGACTGCGGCGGGGGCCTCTGTGCCGGAAATTCGTCAGATGCAGGATGTGGGGGCCGCAGTGGGCGCGCGCGTCTATGCCAAGGATTACGAAATCGAGGCCGATCAGTTGGGCGCACGGATTGCCCGCAAGGCCGGGTTCGATCCCTTGCGCGGGGTGGTTTATTTTACGCGTATGCCCGATCCGGGGAATCAGTTTTTGGGAACCCACCCGCCGAATGCGCAGCGGGTGCAGGCGATCCGGCAGGCCGTGGGCGGATAGCAGCGGGTTTGACCCTTCGGGCAGGGCCGCGTATGCCTAGGGTGGACGCTGAACCGCCGCTTTTGTGGCCCAAACTGCCCGGACTTTTGATGCTTCAGTTGGAAAATGTCGTGAGTGATCGCGGATCGCGATACGCTGTTTCCGGTGAACCTGTCAGCAGTCCGGAACAGGTTGATGCGTTTTTGAAACAACTGAAGCGTAATAAACGCTATGCCAAGGCGACGCATAACACATGGGCCGTGCTGTATAGCGACGGAACGCCCGTCAAAAACGATGACGGGGAATCTGGGGCGGGGATGGTGATCCTGCGGATGCTGGAACGCGAAGGGCTGACAGATCATATCGTGGTTGTGACCCGTTGGTATGGCGGCAAACATCTGGGCGGTGATCGGTTCCGCCATGTGCAAACCTGTGTGCGGGCCTATCTGGATGCGCTGGCCGCCGGGTAATCGCGCCGAATTGCCCCGGTTTTACAGCAGATTGACCTGAGTCAATGTCAAACGCTCAATGTGGCGTAGCCTTTGCCCGATTGCTGTTTATGCCTGCGACAGGGGGAACCGATCATGCAAAGCCGGGAAAAGATCAAACAACACATCGTTTTGATCAGCCATATGGCTGACGCGCTGGGGGTCGATCTGGAAGAGCAGACGATGATGGGGCATCTGGACCCCGAGGAACTGGCCGATGCGGTGCTGCGCTGCACCTCTTGCGTGGACCCTGACACCTGCCAGCATTGGTTGAACGCGCAGCAAGGGACGGCGGACCATCCGCCGGGCTATTGCCGCAATACCCGCCTTTTTGACGACTTGCGCGGTCAGGTTTCGATTTGATCTTGGTCAAGGCGCATCATGGTATGATCGCAAATAATGGACAATGTTAACTAATCGGAGGGCCTGTTTCGTGAAACCCTTAGGAGATCGTAAACAGCATTATTGGTTGGTGAAACAAATGGCAAAGGCGACTGGCGCCGATGTCGTTGGGGCGCACGCCTCGGGGCGGTTGGCGCAATCGGATTGGGCCAATTTGGTTCAGACCTGCCGGGAATGTGATTGGTCCGAAGGATGTCAGCGATGGCTGCACACTAATCCCAAGGCCAGCGATGCACCGGCAAGCTGTCCGAATTGTGATCGGTTTGCGGCGCTTCAGGCGGTGTAAGGAAAAGGAGGCGGAATATGGGAATCTTCGTGTCCTTAGGCGATCCCGCGCGGCATTTCTGGCTGACGCGTTCAGTCGCACGGTCCTTGGGCGTCAGCCTGTCCGAAGCCATGAGCGATGGCCGCCTGTCCCCACAGCGTTATGCGCGGATGGTGACGGATTGCCGGAAATGCCCGTTTACCGCCGAATGTGAAAACTGGCTGGCGCATACGGTTCCCGGCGCGGCCGAAGCCCCTGAAATTTGCGCCAATAGTGGCGTGTTGAACAGTCTGCGCCAAAGGCATTGATCAGACAAAAAAGACCGACATCAGAAGGAGTTGCCCAATGGGCCTTTTTAACAAGATCGACCAGCGCGCAGGCGTGATGGGCAAGATGGCCGAAACGCTGGGTGTGGATTTCGCCGAGAAGATCACTCAGGATCCCAACATGACGGCCACCTACCGCGAGGCGGTGATGCGGTGCAGTCATTGCAAACATGACGGCGAATGTACCGGGTGGATGGCAGAACATCCCCATTCTGATACGACCCCGGATTATTGTCGCAACAAGGATCTGCTGGAACAACTGGCGCAGAGCTAAGAAAGCTGCGCGTTGCATTGATCCGGTTAGCGCCCTGTCTTGGGGGCTTCGCTATGGCAAAACGCCCGCAAGCTGAGAGCTGGCGGGCGTTTTCATGCGCGTAGTGGGTCTTATTGTTTTAGGGCGACCAGCAAGGCGGCGGCCTTGCCCATTTCCCCGCCGGTCAGATCGCTAAGGCTTTGATCGGGGGTCGCGGCTACATCCTGCGCGGCCAGACGGTCGATCACGCCCTGCGTATCTGTCCCCAGCATCGGGGCCAGCGTAGACACCGGCGCAGAGATGACCATACGCACGGCCCCGAATTCCGGGCGCCCGCCCTTTTGCGACGACGGAATGAATGACAGGCCCAGTGCCAGAATGAAAATGCCCATGATGCACATCGCCAGCGGGCGTTTGAAATAGGTGGTGAACGCCCGCCAGTTCAGAACCAGATGCAGCACCACCGCCGCGATCATCACTATGCCCAGATATTCGTGCGCGACCTTGTTGAAGGTGGTGTTCAGATGGAAAAACATCAGCGTTCCGGTCACAGCCATCAGGATGAAGCTGCCGATGGTCAGTGGGGTGGCATATTTGCGCAAAGTAGACGTGGACATAGTGTAACCTTTGGTCAAACCGGGAAATGTGACGGGCGGGGTGAAACCCACGCCCGGTCCCCTGCGCTCAAGAAAGCCGGACCTTACGCACTAACCTGGCACTCTCCAGTTGTCCGACCCCCTTCGAGGCAGGAGACATATATTTTACGACCGGCCATTGCTGTTCCGTCGCGCGTTTCGCGGTTTTTTTGCAAGCGCAGCACAAAAAATAATATGGGGAAAAACGGTTGGATTATGGCACATGTGAGGGATCATGCCCGGCCATTGCTAACCCGATTGTATTCAGGTGTTGGGTCATGGCCAAAGCGGCGGCGTCGGGATCAGACCGTGCCACGGCATCGACGATCCGGCTATGTTGATCGCTGTGAAGGTGCCGGAATTCATTCACCCCAATCCGCCGATAGGTACGGCCCCATTCGTGCTGCCACGCTGCGCGGCGTCGGGCGTCTGACAGGTAGGCCAGCACGCCAATCAGCACCGGATTACCGGACACTTGGGCCAGCGCCCGGTGAAAGGCATCATCGGCGGTTTCACAGGCTTGGGTGTCTTGCGCGATGCGGCCAGCCTGTACCCGAACCCGTAGCAGCGTCACGTCTGTGGCGGTGGCGGATCGGGCAGCTTCTGCTGCGATGATCGGTTCCAAAAGAAACCGCGCCCGCATCAGATCGGGGGGCGCGGCCCCTTCGACCTGCAGTGTATCCCGGACCGGCAGATTGCGGGGGCGTGGGCCGCGAAACGTGCCTTGACCGACATGACGCCAAATCTGGCCTTCTGTTTCCAGCAGGGTCAGCCGTTTGCGCAGGGCTTCGCGGCTACAGCCCAGTTGCGCGGCCAGATCGCGTTCGGCAGGCAGGCGGTCGCCGATGTTGGGGGCCTGTGTGGCAAGCACCTGCCGCAACCGGGCCAATAGGGAATCGTCAGAGGGGCGGGGCATCGTGATCCTGATGATTTTAGACCAATTTGCAGACCAATTGACGATCCTGCAACAGCCTTTGTGCGCAGAATACTCAAAGGAGGGGGCGTAATGTTTGAAATCATGTTGCTGGCTGTTGCGGGATTTGCGGCGGGGGTGCTGAATGCTGTCGCCGGGGGCGGCACATTCCTAAGCCTGCCTGCGCTGATCTATGTCGGGGTGCCGCCGGTAAGTGCCAACGCGACGGCGACACTGACCGCGTTGCCCGGATATATCAGCAGTGCGTGGGCCTTTCGCCATGACATGGAGGCTGAGGGGCGTCTGCGTTTGCGGGCCATTTTGATACTGGCGGCACTGGGCAGTATCGCGGGGGCGATTTTGCTGATCGTGACGCCTTCGGATATGTTTCTGTGGATCGTGCCGTGGTTGTTGTTGTTGGCGACGGGGATGTTTGCGCTGGGGCCGTGGCTGTTAAGCCGCCTGCGGCAGCAACAGGAGCAGACTGCGGGACCGTTGGTATCGGCGGCGGTGCTTCTGGCGGTGTTCGTTTATGGCGGTTATTTCAACGGCGGTTTGGGGATTATGCTGTTGGCGGCGTTCGGGTTGCTGGGCTACCGGAACCTGCATGGCATGAACGGGTTGAAAAATGTTCTGTCCGCCATGTTATCGCTGGTTTCTGCGCTGACCTTCATCATGGCGGGGCTGATTGCGTGGGAACAAGCCGCGATCATGGCCGCCAGCGCCGCGCTGGGGGGCTATGTCGGAGCGCATCAAAGCCGCAAGATCACCCGCACCGATTTGTTGCGGCATTTCGTGACGGCTGTCGGGCTGGGGATGTCGGTGCTGTTTTTCCTGCGTTGACCAAGGTGGGGCCGCACCCGGACGGTGCGGCCCCATACTGGACAATCAGGCGGCTTCCACTTTTTGCGGGGCGCCGGTTGCCATATTGGTGCCGATGTATGGCTTTTGGGCGGCCTTCCAGCCCGCCATTCCGCCTTCCATATGGGCGATCAGGCCAATGCCTGCGTCCATTGCTGCGCGGGCCACCCGTTCCGAGCGCACGCCCGAACCGCAATGGAATACAATGCGCTTTTCGCTTTGGCCGGGCAGTTTGCCCGCCTTGAAAAAGGCCATCGGCATCAACAGGGCACCGTCGATATGTTCAAACATGTATTCCTGCGGGGTGCGCACGTCGATCAGCACGATTTCGTTGCGATCAAAGGCCGATTGAACCTCGTCCACGGTCCATGTCTCTAGCACCGCGCCGTCAACTGTTTCGGTTTTCATGTTCGGGGTCTCCTGATTGGGTAAGGCGCGTTCAGTCTGAACGCATTGTGTAACCGGAATGTAAGGCGCTTAGTGCGTCCTTGCAGCGCCCGGCGATGAAATCGGCAAAAAGCCGCACTTTGGGGTCGCGGAATTTGCGGCTGGGGGACAGCGAAGCCAATTGCGTGGGCAGCGGTGGGGTGGCCGTGGCGACGGGGACCAGATCACCCCGCGCCAGATGTTCAGCCACCTCGAAAACGGGTTTCAGCACAATCCCGGCACCGTCCAGCGCCCAAGCGGTCAGCACGTCGCCGTCATCCGATTCAAACGGCCCCCGGATTTCAAAACGGCGCGGGCCACGATCGGTTTGCAGCGTCCATTGAAATTCCTTGGCTCCCGGAAAGCGCAGGTTCAGGCAATCGTGGCGGTCATCAATCAGCGCCTGCCCATCGGCAGGCATACCGCGCCGCGCAATATAGGATGGGGCGGCGCACAATACGCGCGGGCAATCCGCGATGACCCGGATTTTCAGATCGCTATCCCCCAGCGGCCCCAGATGAAAGGCCAGATCCAGCCCTTCGCCGGTGACATCAATCACCCGGTCGGACAGGCGCAGGCGAATGTCGATTTCGGGGTATTGGTGTTTGAAGGCGGGAACGGCAGGGGCAATGAAACGCCGCCCGACGCCCAGCGGGGCCGATACGAACAGGGTGCCTTTGGGGGATCGTGTGGCCTCCATCACGGCGGCTTCGGCCTCGTCTATGGCCAACAGAATGCGACACGCCCCGTCATAGAACAATTCGCCATGTTCGGTGGGGCTGAGCGCGCGGGTGGTGCGATTGAACAGCCGCACCCCCAGATAGCGTTCCAGTTCGGCAATGCGTGACGAGGCAACCGCCGGGGAAACCCGTTGATCGCGTGCGGCGGCGCTCATGTTGCCCAATTCATAGACGCGGACGAACATGCGAATGTTATTCACATAGGACATTATCAACGATCTCTTGAAACTGTTCCTGTGATTAGAAGAATTAACAAACAAGTCACTGCTGCGATAGTCTGCGAAAAACGCAAAAACAGGAGAGGCCCATGCTGGACTGGATTGCCATCACCGAATGGCTGCAATTTGCCGTGCGCTGGCTGCACGTTGTCACCGCGATTGCATGGATCGGGTCGTCATTTTATTTCATCGCGCTGGATCTGGGGCTGCACCGGGATCGCAACCTGACCACCGGCGCGGATGGCGAAGAATGGCAGGTTCACGGTGGCGGGTTCTATCACATCCAGAAATATCTCGTGGCCCCGGCAAACATGCCTGACGGGCTGGTTTGGTTTAAATGGGAAAGCTATTCCACATGGCTGTCCGGTTTCGCGCTTCTGGCCGTGGTTTATTACATGGGTGCCGAATTTTATCTGGTCGATCCGGCGGTGATGGACCTGACGCCATGGCAGGCGATTGCGATTTCCGTGGCCTCGCTGGCGTTTGGCTGGATCGTTTATAATACCCTGTGCAAGCTGTTCGTGAACGCCAACCAAACTGGCCTGATGATTGCGCTTTTCGTGGTGCTGGTCGGGATGAGCTATTTCTACACCTCGGTGTTTTCCGGGCGGGCGGCGTTGCTGCATCTGGGGGCGTTTACGGCCACAATCATGTCGGCCAACGTGTTTTTTATCATCATCCCGAACCAGAAAATCGTGGTCGATGATCTGATCAATGGCCGTAAACCCGATCCGCAATACGGTAAAATCGCCAAGCAGCGCAGCACGCATAACAACTATCTGACGCTGCCGGTGATTTTCATGATGCTGTCCAACCATTATCCGCTGGCCTTTGCGACCGAATACAACTGGATTATTGCGGCGCTGGTGTTTCTGATGGGGGTGACGATCCGGCATTTCTTTAACTCGATGCACGCCCGCAAGGGGATGCCGTGGTGGACATGGGCGGCCACCGCTGCGCTGTTCATTGCCGTAATGGCGCTGTCGCTGGCCCCGATGTGGCAGGCCGAAGAACCCGAGGAGGCACGAGGCGCTGAATTGCGGTTCGCGCAGGCCGAAGGGTTCGAGGATGCCTATGACATCGTGATGGGGCGCTGTTCGATGTGTCATGCCGCTGAGCCGGGTTGGGACGGGCTGCGCCATGCGCCCAAGGGCATCCGGCTGGAAACCGAATCCCAAATCGCCCGCCATGCGCGTGAAATCTATCTTCAGGCGGGGATCAGCCATGCCATGCCCCCGGCGAACCTGTCGTTCATTGAACCCGAAGAACGGGCCAAAATCGTTGCATGGTATCGGAACGCGATCAAAAGCTAAGGTACCTGCATCCGATATGCTGTTCCTGAACGCCCCCTGATTGGGGGCGTTTTGCGTTGGCTGGGTGGGGGTGTGCTGCCGAAAACCCGTTGGCAGAATCGGCGCGGGCTATGCTAGTGATTGCGGTATGTCGCAGCCAAACCCCAAGATATCCACAGCCCCCCCCGTTATCCGGCAGTTGGATGACGCCGCAATCAACCGTATCGCCGCGGGTGAAGTGGTTGAACGCCCTGCATCCGCCGTCAAGGAACTGGTCGAAAACGCGCTGGATGCTGGCGCCAACCGCATTGATATTGCGATTGCCGACGGGGGAAAGACCCTGATCCGCGTGGCGGATGACGGATGCGGTATCCGGGCGGATCAGTTGCCGCTGGCGTTGTCGCGTCATGCGACCTCGAAAATCGACGGGTCGGATTTGCTGGATATTCACAGCTTCGGCTTCCGGGGCGAGGCGCTGCCCTCGTTGGGGGCGGTGGGGCGGTTAACCATCACCAGCCGCGTATCCGGGCAGGACGCTGCACAGATTGCGGTTTCCGGCGGGCAAATGGGGCCGGTGAAACCAGCGGCGCTGACGGGCGGCACCGTGGTGGAATTACGCGATCTATTTTTTGCCACCCCGGCGCGGCTGAAATTCCTGCGCACGGACCGGGCCGAAATGCAGGCCATCAGCGACACGATCAAACGTCTGGCGATGGCGGAACCTTTTGTGGGATTCACGTTGCGCGATGTGTCTGGCGGTGGCGAAGGCCGGGTGACGTTCCGCGCCGATCCCGAAACCGGCGATTTATTCGATGCGCTGCACGGGCGTTTAGCCCGCGTGCTGGGGGCGGAATTTGCGGAAAACGCGCTGAAAATCAATGCCGAGCGCGAAGGCTTTCTGTTAACGGGCTATGCCGCCCTGCCCACCTATTCGCGGGGATCGGCGATTGCACAATATCTGTTCGTCAATGGCCGCCCGGTGCGGGACAAGCTGTTGGTGGGGGCATTGCGCGGGGCGTTTCATGATTTCCTAAGCCGGGATCGTCATCCCGCTGCGGCGCTGTTCGTGGAATGTGATCCGCATTTGGTGGATGTGAACGTACACCCCGCGAAATCCGAGGTTCGGTTCCGTGATCCCGGCGTGGTGCGGGGTCTGATCGTTTCGGCGTTGCGTCATGCGCTGGCGGATGCGGGGCATCGGGCGTCCTCGACCGTGGCAGGGGCGACTTTGGGGGCGTTCCGCCCTGAACCGGCACCTGCCGGACCTGCACGAGTGTATCAGATGGACCGCCCCTCTGCCGGTGCGATCAGCCGCAGTTATCAGGCGCAGGCCCCTGCGCCAGCGCCCATGCCGGGCTTTGCCGATCTGGGGAATAGTTACAGCGCCCGCGTGGAACGGGTGGTGGACCCGGACCCGCAAGACATACCACAAGAACGCCTGCCGTTGGGCGCGGCACGGGCGCAGGTGCATGAAAACTATATCATCGCCCAAACGGAAACGGGCATGGTGATCGTGGACCAGCACGCTGCGCATGAGCGGCTGGTCTATGAAAAGCTAAAGGCGCAAATGGCGCAGAATGGCGTTGCTGCGCAGGCGTTGCTGATCCCCGAGATTGTCGAACTATCCGAAGGCGATTGCGCCCGGATCATGGATATTGCCGATGACTTGCATCGGCTGGGGCTGGTGATCGAACCCTTTGGCGGGGGGGCTTTGGCGGTGCGTGAAACCCCGGCGATTTTGGGGGAAATCAACGCTCGTGCGCTGGTTCTGGATGTGCTGGACGAACTGGCCGATCTGGGCGACAGCCAGACCGTGCAATCCCGGATCGAAGCGATCCTGTCCCGCGTGGCCTGTCACGGGTCGATCCGGTCGGGCCGCCGGATGCGGGCCGAGGAAATGAACGCCCTGCTGCGCGAGATGGAAGCAACGCCCCATTCCGGGCAGTGCAATCACGGCCGCCCGACCTATGTCGAGCTGAAACTTTCTGATATTGAACGACTTTTCGGGCGGACTTGAGGAATGCTGACGGTAAACGGGGTGAACGTGGATCTGAACGATCCGGTGGTGATCGGGCTTTTGCTGGCGGCAGTTGTGGCGCTGCTGATCGTGGTCCTGTTGATCATGGCGGTGCGTGCGGCAGGCCGGTCGGCGCAGATGGCGGCCCCGATTTCGCAGCAGATTCAGATGTTGGGGCAGCGGGTGCAATCGCTGTCTGATGGGCAGCAGCAATTGGCGGGCGGGTTAACCCATGTGTCCGAGGCACAGGCCGCATCGCAGGCGAATATGCTGCAACTGATGGAAAAGCGGCTGGCGC
This sequence comes from Thalassovita litoralis, assembly GCF_900182725.1. GTDB lineage: Bacteria > Pseudomonadota > Alphaproteobacteria > Rhodobacterales > Rhodobacteraceae > Thalassobius > Thalassobius litoralis. Next base: position 31,295 of record NZ_FXTO01000001.1, on the reverse strand, counting down.
AGGTCAGCCAGCATATGAACGAAAACCTGCAAGGCAGCGCCCGCCGCACCGCGCATTCGCTGGGGGAATTGCAACAGCGGTTGCAAGCCATCGACAAGGCACAGGAAAATATCACCAAACTGTCCGGTGATGTGCTGAGCCTTCAGGATATTCTGTCCAACAAGCAGACGCGCGGCGCATTCGGGGAAATCCAATTGCGCGACATCGTGGGAAAGGCGCTGCCATCGGATAGCTATACTTGGCAGGCGACGCTTTCCAATGGGAAGCGGGCGGATTGTCTGATCCATCTGCCCAATCCGCCGGGGCCGATCGTGATCGACAGCAAATTCCCGTTAGAGGCCTATGAGGCGCTGGTGCGGGCCGAAACGCAGGAACAATTCAACCGCGCGGCCACGCTGATGCGGCAGGCGGTGCGCGGACATATCAAGGCGATTTCAGAAAAATATCTGATCGAGGGCGAAACCGCTGACGGGGCATTGATGTTCCTGCCGTCCGAGGCGGTCTATGCCGAATTGCACGCGCGGTTCCCCGAACTGGTGCGCGAAGGCTTCGCCGCGCGGGTTTGGATCGTGTCGCCCACGACCTGTATGGCCACGCTGAATACCATGCGCGCAATCCTAAAGGATGCGCGGATGCGGGAACAGGCGGGGGCGATCCGGCGCGAATTGGGATTGCTGTTCGCGGATGTGGACCGGCTGGGGACGCGGGTGGAAAATCTGGACCGCCATTTCGGGCAGGCGGCCAAGGATATTGCCGAAATCAAGATCAGCGCCGACAAAGCCGGACGCCGCGCCCGGCGGCTGGACAATTTCGATTTCGAGGAACTGGCCCCCGAGCCTGAAAGCCCGGTGGTGCGTATCGACAGACCCAAGGGAAGCTAAACCGCAAGGCATTTGCCCCAGATCAAGGACTTCGCGCTTGTCGGAAGCGAATTTGTCGTGCGAAGATGCGCTGACAGGAGGACTTCAGAATGCTTGAGATTTCGTTGACCAAAGTGGCCAATGTGATCCTGATGGCACGGGAACTGGGCCGGGCCGAGGGGGAGTTGAGGGCGTTTCTGGAACGCCTGAGCGAAGACGAACAGGTTGATCTGGTGGCCTTGATGTGGATCGGGCGCGGCAGTTTCGATGCGGATGAATTTCAGGAAGCCCGCGAAACCGCAATTGCCGAAGCCACCGTTCCGACACCTGATTACCTGATTGGGACGCCGCACCTGTCCGATCATTTGGAATCGGGATTGGATGAACTGGGCCTGTCTGCGGCGGATGAAGAGGATGATTTGATCCGGGGCGGCTGAAGCGTCGTGCGATTGCCGGATTTGGGCGGGCCAGTTGGCCCGCTTTTTTCGTTTCAAGGGGAGGCATATGCCCGTCGTGCGCTGTGAAGTTTCGTGAACACGATAAGGTTTTGGGGCGTCATCCGGGGGCTTTCCCCTTGTTTTACGGGGGATGCGTGTTCACGCAGTTGTGTCGTGCAGATATGCAGATTTGTCCTGAATTTATGCACGGATTTCATACGGTTGTTACAGTTGAAGGCCGTCCCTTGCGGGGCCATCTGAGGTCCAGATCGAACGACGATCCTGATTGAAATGGAAAGGAAACCCCATGAAATACGTCTTGATTTCGACCGTTGCCGCACTTGGTTTTGCATCGGCTGCGACCGCCGACAGCACCTTTGCCAATGACACGCTGATGACGCGGAACGTTCCGGCAGCGTCGGTGCTGGGGCCGCGTAATGCTGGGCTGCTGCAAGATGGGTATCTGCGCGTCACGGTTGGTCAGAAAGTGGTTCAGGAAGCTGACGACCAACTGCACCCCTCGGAACTGGGGCAGGCGCAGGATGGTACTGTGGTCAGCTATGACTTTGGCGGTGCGGTATCTTCTGCGGCTGGTGGTTACACCTACCGCTAAGGTCGCAACAAACCGGAAAACGCCCGCCAGATTTGGCGGGCGTTTCTATTTGCAGATCAGGCGGCGGTCACGATGTCCAGATGCTGCGCCAGTTTGCCAATCTCGCCCATCCATTCGCTGACCAGCTTTGGATCGGACGGGGCGGCGGTTACGCCGACTGGAACGGCGCGGTTCAGCACGGCCTCGACCGCCAATGATACCGGGATGGACACCAGACGCGCCATTGCCGTGCCGCGTTCATCGCCCCAGGCGTCCATGACATAGGTTTTATGCCACACGTCCTGCCCGTCTTTTTCGGCCTTCAGCCCGACGCACAGCACTACGCGATCCGGTTCGCCTTCGTCATAGGCATTTTCGTCCCAGAACTGGGCCGACATTTCCTGTAGACGGGCATCGCCTGCGGCCCCTTCCAGCGTTTCGATTTCGCGGAATACGCTGTCCCAAGCGTCAGCCCAGCCATTCAGGCGCAGGGTGCCGCGCACGAATTCTTTGACGGGCCAATCCGCATCGAATTTGTAATCCGCAATGAAGGGAATTGAATCGCGGTTCGGGTACACCTCGAACGCTTCGGGCTGGGGCAGGGGGGCGGTGTAGCTGCTGATCGCATCCCACGGGCGGTTCACCCGCAATTCCGCAAAATCCCGGATCGAGCGGGACGGGGAGCGCAGCGCCTTTAGCACACCCAGCGGCGACCAGCTGAATTTATAGCGGAACGGGTTGGCGTGTTTCGGCACCCCGCCGCAATAAGAGGTAAAGGAGATTTGGTTTCCCGCATCATAGGCATCCGACGCCCGGTAATCCGCCACTAACGCATGGGCCATCAGGTGATCAATGCCGGGGTCCAGCCCCACCTCGTTCACGAAGCGCAGGCCCTTTTCACGGGCGGCATCGTCCAGATCGCGCATTTCCGGCGCGATGTAGGACGAGGATACGAAATTGGCCCCCTTTTCAAGGCACAGTTTGGCCAGCGGAACATGCCAGTCACCGGGTAGCATGGATACGACCACATCGCCGGGTTCCAGAACCGCCGCGATGGCGGGCATGTCAAAGGCGCGAATGTCCTTGGTCAGATCGCCCACGGCCTGTTCGGCTTTGGCGATGGTCCGGTTCCAGACGGTGACAGGTTGTCCTGCTTCCAGCAGTCTGCGCAGGCCGGGAATTGCGGACAGGCCGGTGCCGCACCAGTGGATCGTCATGGGGTTACTCCGTCATTTGTATTTCAGTTTGGCCGCGACGATGGCAATCATCGCCGTGACCGATACGATATTGGCCAGAATGATCGGCCAATCGGTAATCATCAAGCCATAGATCAGCCACAGGCTGACCGTGATCAGAAATAACAGGTTGGCAGACAGGGACAGGGATTTCGTATCCCGTGTACGCCAGACCTGAAACGCCTGAGGAATCCAGCAGATCATCCCCAGAAGTGCCGCCAGATAGCCGACATAGATCGCCATGATCAGACCTTTGCCACATGGTCCTGAAAGGTCGCCTTGGCGCGGCCCCAGACCCCGGTTTCAATCTGGGTCAGTGTCATCAGCGAAGGTAACAATTGCGCGGCATAATCGTCAGAGCTTTCGACGGGTAGCATTGAGGGCAGGTTATCAATCGCCATGACATCCATCACGGGATCGTCCGCCACCCGCAGGGCGGGGGCGTCCCATGTGGTCGCGCGGTCATAAACCGGGACCGGATTGTAATCGCTGTCGGGGTCACAGGCGACATCGCCGATGGCAGTCAGTTTGCGGGGGGCTGTCAGCGATTTTTTCGGGACGAAAACCGGGGTGCCGGGGCGGGCGAAGATACAGTTCAGGAAAATGTCATGCTCCAGAATTTCCGGGAACGGCCCGCCCCGCGCGGTTTCGGCCATGTCCCACTTGGTCACATGTACTCCCATCGCCTGACACAGGTCCGCCGCGCCGGTGCCGACGCGCCCCAGCGCGCCAATCACAATGGCACGCGGGCGCGGGGTGGTCAGCGCGTCCAGTTCGGCCTTCAGTTCGGCATTCAGGGCGTCCTTGTTGGGATAGACCCCGACAGGGCCGCAAAGGTCGCCGCGCTGTTGCGCCGCCCATGTTTTCAGCGTGACAGCGGCCCCGGCATAGCCCGCCCAATAGCCAAAGGCAGCAACGCGGCGCCCGCTTTCATCGACCAGATATTCCAGATCGTACAGCGTGCCGCCGCCGGTTTTGAACCGTTGCAGCAGGGCTTTGCCGGAATGCTGCCCCTTGAAGGCGTGACCGAACATGATGTGGCGATGCGGTAGGGGTGTGCCATCTTCGGGCAGTTCTTTTAGGCCAAAGATGATGGCGTCATGTGGGGCGGTGGGCCAACTGTTTTCCGGTGCGATTTCGGCCCCGGCATCAATGTAACCCTGTAATGGGATGGCACGGGTGCTGCTGTCTTCGACAGTGACGCGGATGCCTGCGGCGATCAGTTTGGCGCAGCCTTCGGGGGTCAGGCCCACCCGGTCTTCGTTTTGGCGTTGTTCGGCGCGGACCCACAGATGTGTCATGGTCTTGTCCTTTGTCTGGCGGTCGGTGCGGCACGGGGCCGGGTTACAGATGGGTCTGGGCGAATTGGCGTTCGGGGTGGTCCAGATGCGGAACGGCGTTGAACTGTGTGACAGCCAGCGTCCCGCCCACGCGATGTAGACGATGCACCGAGGTGTTCATGATAGCAATGCAGGTGCGTGAAAACGTGGTCAAATCCAGCCCCATTGCCTGCCGAACGACCATCCCGATCAACCCGCCCGAGGTCACGACCAGCGCGGGGCCGCGCCCGGCGTTGATGTCGTCGATGGCGGCGGCCACGCGGGATTCGAAATGCTGAAAGGTTTCAGGCGCGTTGTCGATCTCGCCCGCCTGCCATTTGCCCAGAAGCATCGGCATATAGGTCACGAATTCCTCGCGCGAGGCAGGCATTGCCACGTTTTGCTGGTCGCGCAGCAGGTTGGCCAATGTGAAAAATTCCATTTCATTCAGGCGGGCATCCTGCACGATGTCGGCGCGGGTTTCTGCGCGCATTCCCTGGGCGGTTTGCACATGGCGGCGCAGCGTGCCGCAAAAGACCCGTTCAAAATGTTCGCCGGTGGCATCCAGATGGTCGCCCAGCCAATGGGCCTGTTGCTGACCCAGATCGGACAGGTTGTCATAGCTGTCTTCGTCCTGGGCGGTGGTGTTGGCCTGACCGTGGCGAACAAGTGTGATGGTAGACATGGGGGCCTCTTGGTTGTTCGCTCACAGGGGTAGGCAATGCCGGGGGCGGGTGCAACCTGTGAAAAGCCCGGTATTCCACGGCGTTCATGGATGCTTGCGCCTGCCGCGCTGCTGGTATTGGGTAAGGAAAACGAAACGGAGGCCACCATGAAGATCAACCCGACCCGCTTTTTGCAGGATTTGCACAACCTGCGTCAGTTCGGGGCCGCCGGGCAGGGGAAGGGCGTGGTGCGTCCGGCCTATTCCAAGGATGACATTGCCGCCCGACAATGGCTGGCGGGCCGGATGGAAGACGCGGGGCTGGTGCCGCATTTCGATGCGGTGGGGTCGCTGTGGGGGCTGGTGGACGGGCCGTCGATCCTGTTGGGGTCGCATACGGATACCCAACCCGAAGGCGGCTGGCTGGACGGGGCCTTGGGGGTGATCATGGGGTTGGAAATCGCTCGCGCTGCGCAAGAGGTTGGTGGCCCGCCCGTGTCCGTGGTGAATTTTCAGGACGAAGAAGGCCGGTTTGGCGTGACCACCGGCAGTTCGATCTGGGGCGGGGTGCTATCGCTGGAAATGGCGGATGAATTGCAGGACCGTGACGGCATCACCTTTGCCGAAGCGCGGGCCAGTATGGCGCATCTGACCCACGATTTCGTGGACCCGAAACGCTTCACCGGGTTCATCGAATGCCACATCGAACAAGGCCCCTGGCTGGACGAAGCGAACGAGGCCGTGGGGGTGGTGACGGATATCGTGGGTATCCGTGATATGCGGATCACCTTTGACGGGCAGCAGAACCACGCAGGCACCACGCCGATGCACCGGCGGCAGGACGCGTTTCAGGCGCTAAGTATTTTCAACACGCGGCTGAATCAGCGGATGCGAAACGTGGTGACGCCGCAAACCGTATGGACAATCGGGCATGTCAGCCTGCATCCCAACGCGCATTCGGTCGTGCCGGGGCGGGCGGTGTTTTCGATGCAATGGCGAGATGGCAATAGTGATCGTCTGGCACGGATGGACCGCATTATCCGCGACACCGCCGCCGAGGTGGCCGAGGAAATGGGGATGGAACTGAGCTATGGTCAGATGCTGGGGCTAGAGCCGGTTTTGATGGATGCCCGATTGCAAACGGCGCTGGCAGAAGCAGCCGAGGCCGAGGCGCCGGGGCGCTGGCGCAAGATGCAGTCCGGCGCGTTGCATGACGCGGCGAATGTGGCGCGGCACATGCCTGCGGCGATGTTGTTCGTGCCGTCCATCAACGGGATCAGCCACGATTTTGCCGAAGACACCGATGAACGCGATCTGGTGACGGGGTTGCAGGTTTTGGCGCGGGCGGTGGCGGCGTTGGGCTAAGGCTGGCGAACGGTGCGTGGGGCTGTGGTCCCCGTGCCGTCAGGCCGCAGCGCGAAGGTAGCCGCGTTTCAGGGTGCGGTTGCGGATTTTATCCGCTGCTTCGGATGCCCCGCGCAAGCTGCCGTAAATGTCGATCCGGGATGCGCCGCGCCCGCCCTTCAGGCCCCATTCACGCAATACCGACACCTCCTCGAACAGGTTATAGGTCAGCTCCACGCGGTAATAACGCGCAAGGCCGGTTTTGGGGCAGGTGCGATACATCAGGCAGCTTAGCATAGCCGAATCGTAACGCGGCCCCCGAATCAGCGCAAGAGGGTTCAAAACGCTGAGTCTAAACGTGAAACTGCTGGGTCAGGTCCAGTTCACATCACCCAGAAAAATATAGCCCGCGCCATAGATCGTTTTGATCAGGCGGGGGTTTTTGGGGTCTTCTTTCAGCTTTGTGCGCAGGCGTGAAATCCGCACATCCATAGCCCGGTCAAAGCTGTCACCTGCTGCACCGCCCAGTGTTTCCTGCATCACAGCGCGGGAAATCAGCCGTTTGGGGCGTTCCAGAAACAGGCGCAGCACCTCGCCCTCGGCATGGGAAAACGGGGTGGGGGTGCCGGTTTCGTCTTCCAGCATGTAACTGTCGAAATGCGCGGTCCAGCCGTTGAACCGGGCGGTGTTGCCGGTTTGGGTGGTGGGCTTTTCGCGGCGCAGGCGGGCGCGGATACGGGCCACGACCTCGGCCGGGTCAAAGGGTTTGATGATGTAATCATCCGCCCCCAGTTCCAGCCCGGTCACGCGGTCCTGCACCTGTGCGCGGCCTGAAATGATGATGACGGTCGCCCCCTGTTCCAGCGCCAACCGATGCACCAGCGTCAGCCCGTCCCGGTCTGGCAGCGACAGATCCACCAGACAAACATCGGGGGTGGCGGTTTTCAGGGCGGCTTCAAATTCCGTGGCACGGGCAAAGCCCAGAGTGCGAAATCCGGCTTCTTCCAATGCGTCGGCCAGCATGGTGCGGATGGCCGGTTCATCGTCCAGAATGGTGACAAGGGGGGCTTGGGTCATTGTATCGGGGCCGTCATCAGAAACAGGGCAGAAAGCTGCGCGGTTGAAAACGGTTTGCGCAGAACCGGGGCCAGTTCGGCCCCCGCCCGGTGCAGCGCGTGTTCAGGTGGCAGCGAGGTCATCAGGTAGCAGGGCGGGTGCCCGTTTGGAAGGGTACGCAGGAAATCCACGCCGGTCATATCACCTGCAAGCGAAATGTCCGACAGGATGCGCGAAATCTCTGGCAGCTCGGAACACAGAACCAAGGCTTCTTCGGCGCTGGCGGCTTCGATGACGGTTTCGCCCATATCGGTCAGCATTTCACGGATGCGAATGCGCAGGTCCGGGCTGTCTTCGACCAGCAGGACCAAACCGGGTTCGGCGGCCATTTGCGCAGGGCGGCGCAGCGGCAGGCGCAGCGTGACCTGCCCGCCGCCATCTTCGGCATTGCTTAGCCGGACACGCCCCCCGGCCAGCTTGGTGTAGTCATAAACCATTGCCAGCCCCAGCCCTGACCCTTCGCCGCCCTTTGTGGTAAAAAAGGGTTCCAGCGCGTGATCCAATGCGGAATCGGAAAATCCGGGGCCGCTGTCGCGTACCGTGATTTCCAGCCAAAGCCCCTGAATTGGGGATGCTGTGATGGTGATTTTTCCAGTGCCTTCACAGGCATCGCGGGCATTCAGGATCAGGTTCAGCAGTGAATCCTGTAACATGCCGGTGTCCAGTATCAGCATGTCTTCTTTCATCAGGTTGTTAATGTTCAACCGGATGGTTTCCGGCAGGGCAGGGAACGCCAGCGTTTTCAAATCGTTCAGTAGGGCGGACAGGCTGGCGGGTTGCGGATTCCAGTCCCGTGCGCCCGTGATGTCCGCCAGCCGGTTCAGCAGCGATCCGCCCCGATGGGCTGCGGACAGGGTGGCGTTGACCAGTTCACGGGCGGCATCGGGCAGGTCGATTTTTTGCAGGCGCGATTGGCTGCCCAGAATGATGGTCAGAAGATTTGAAAAATCATGCGCCATCCCGCTGGTCAGTTGTGCGGCCATTTCCCGGCGGCGGGTCTGTTGCAAGGCGGCGCGGGCCTGTGTTTCTTCGGTGATGTCCATCGACATGATATAGACCCCGGCCACGCTGCCATCCTTGGCCAGATCGGGGGTAAAGGCGGCGCGGATGCGACGGGAACTGTCCTCGTCCGTGAATTCAAAGGCCGAAGGCTGCCCGGCAAACGCCTGTTCCAGATGCGGTTCAATGGCTTTGAACGCGGGGCCAAGTACCTGATCAATCGGTTGGCCCAGAATATCGGCGGGGCGGCCGGGCATGACGGATGACAGGCGCCGGTTGGAAAAAGTATAACACCGATCCGGCCCGACATGAGCGATATGGGCAGGCATCATTTCCGTTGTCAGACGGGTGCGGGCCTCTGTTTCCGTCAGGATGCGCTTGGTTTCTTCCAGCGCCGCGATGGTGGATTCCAGCTTGCGGTTGGTGGTGGCCAGCTCTTCGGCATAGGCCAGTACCTTGTCCGTCAATTCCTCGGATCGGGCGCGCAGCAGTTCCTCTTGCTGTTTGGTGCGGGTGATGTCGGTGTACACGGCAACCCAGCCGCCTTGGGGCAGGGGATTTCCCTCGACCGATATACGTTGCCCGTTGGGGCGAATGCGTTCCAGATAATGCGGGGTAAAGGTGCGGGCCTGCGCCACACGCAGGGTAACGCCGGTTTCAACGTCCTCCATTCTTCCGTATTCCCCGCGTTCCGCCATGAAGCGAATGGTGTCTTCAAACCGGGCGCCGGGCGTCACAAGCGTATCTGGCAGGTCGAACATTTCACGGAAACGGCGGTTACAAACCACCAGATTCAGATTGCTGTCATAAATCGAAAGCGCCTGCTGAATCAGGTTCAGACCGGCCATTGTCAGGGCGTCGGTTTCACGGCTCATGGGTTTTCTCCTGCTTGGACCCCACGGATTTCAGAGAGTTAGCACCATCAGGGCACAAAAAGAAAGCGTGTGGCACGGGCGATGTTGCCGCAGTGCAGCGGGGGGATACGCAGGAAATGTGCGTTGTTACAATTCGTTAGAATTGGGAAATGTTCACGAAAAAGTTGACCCTGAAACATATCTGCGCACCCTAGCGGAGAGGAGAATCGCCCCCGCAGGCGGTCGCAGGCCACCAATTACGGCCATTTGGGAGGAACAGAATTGGCACAGTCGTCACAGGCGGCCGGTGGACTACAGTCCATCCCGGCGCTTTTGCACCGTAACGCCACCGAATTCGGGTCGCGGCCCGCATATCGGGAAAAAGAGTTTGGCATCTGGCAAAGCTGGACGTGGAAGGACACCGAGGTTCAAATCACGAACCTTGCGTTGGGCCTGATCAATCTTGGCGTCAACGAGGGCGATTTTATCGCCATTATCGGGCGCAACCGTCCGTATTTCTATTGGTCGATGGTGGCCGCACAGGCCGTAGGCGCTGTGCCCGTGCCACTGTATCAGGACAGTGCCGCCGAAGAGATGGCCTATGTGCTGGACCATTGCGGCGCGCGGTTCGTGATCGCGGAAGATCAGGAACAGGTCGACAAGGTGATCGACGTGCAGGACCGCCTGCATCAGTTTGAACACATGATCTATCTGGACCCGCGCGGGATGCGGAAATACGATCATTCCCGTCTGCACGAATTCAGCCATATTCAGGAACAGGGTCATGCGGCCCGCGATGAATTTACCCCTGAATTGCAGCGCCGTAGCGCAAAGCTGGATTACGACAGCACATGTGTGATGCTGTATACCTCGGGGACGACGGGCAAACCCAAAGGCGTGGTTTTGTCGAACCGCAACGTGATCGAAAGCGCGAAGAATTCGTCCGAGTTCGATCATCTGGGTGGAAACGAAGAAATCCTTGCCTACCTGCCGATGGCATGGGTGGGGGATTTCATCTTCTCGGTCGGGCAGGCCTATTGGTGTGCGTTCTGCGTGAACTGCCCCGAAAGCCCGGAAACCATGAACGCGGATCTGCGGGAAATCGGGCCGACCTATTATTTCGCGCCGCCGCGGGTGTTTGAAACCCAGTTGACCAATGTGATGATCCGCATGGAAGACGCGGGTAAGTTCAAAAAAGCCCTGTTCGACAAGTACATGGCTGTTGCGAAACGTGTCGGGCCGAAAATTCTGGACGGCAAGCCGGTCAGCCTTGGGGATCGGATCAGCTATGCCTTGGGTGATCTGTTCATCTATGGCCCGCTGAAAAATACCATGGGGATGAGCCGCGTGCGCGTGGGCTATACCGCTGGCGAAGCTATCGGCCCCGAGATTTTCGAGTTTTACCGTTCGCTGGGGATCAACCTGAAACAGTTGTACGGCCAGACCGAAGCGACCGTGTTCATCACCCAACAGCCTGATGGCGAAGTGCGCAATGACACCGTTGGCGTACCGTCGCCGGGTGTGGAACTGCGGATCGACGACAATGGCGAGGTGCATTATCGCAGTCCGGGCGTGTTCGAGTATTATTACAAGAACCCGGAAAGCACGGCATCGACCAAGGACGCCGAAGGCTGGGTCGCCACCGGCGACGCGGGGTTCATCGAACCGGATACCGGGCATCTGCGTATCATCGACCGCGCCAAAGACGTTGGCAAAATGGCCGATGGCAGCCTGTTCGCGCCGAAATATGTGGAAAACAAACTGAAGTTTTTCCCGAATATTCTCGAAGCGGTACTGTTCGGCAATGGCCGCGACAAGTGCATGGCCTTTATCAACATCGACATGAGCGCCGTGGGCAACTGGGCCGAGCGGAACAACATCGCTTATTCGTCCTATCAGGAACTAGCCGGGCATCCGCGTGTGCTGGAAGCGATCAAAGATCACGTCGAGGAGGTGAACCGCTCGGTTGCCGAGGATGAGATGCTTTCGGGCTGTCAGGTGCATCGTTTCCTTGTGCTGCACAAGGAACTGGATGCGGATGACGGTGAAATGACCCGCACCCGCAAAGTACGCCGCCGGATCGTGGAAGAAAAATTCGACGACCTGATTCAGGCGCTTTATGCGGGCAAGGACGAGATCTTTACCACGACCGAAGTCACCTATGAGGACGGTCGCAAAGGCTCGATCAGCGCGACGCTGAAACTGATTGATGCGGCGATTCAGCCGGTGAAAACTCAGAAGGTGGCTGCGGAATGACCGTTCAAAAAGAAGAAGGCTACGTCACCGCAGACGGTCGCAAAATCGGCGGCACTCTGATGGAGATGAAGAATATCACGCTGCGGTTTGGCGGTGTGAAGGCGATCACGGATATCAGTTTCGACATCAAGGAAGGCGAAATTCGCGCCATCATCGGCCCGAACGGCGCCGGGAAGTCCTCGATGCTGAACGTGATCTCGGGGTTCTATGTCCCGCAAGAAGGCGAAGTCTGGTTCCGTGGCGCAAAACGCCCGCCGATGAAACCCTATGAGGTTGCACAACAGGGGATTGCCCGGACCTTCCAGAACATTGCGCTGTTCGAAGGCATGTCTGTGCTGGACAACGTGATGACCGGACGCTTGAACAACATGAAAACCAACATGTTCCAGCAGGCAATCTGGAAGGGGAAGGCGGAAAAGGAAGAAGTGGAAAACCGCGAAGTCGTTGAAAAGATCATCGACTTTCTGGAAATCCAGTCCATCCGCAAAACCCCGGTGGCGCGTCTGCCCTATGGTCTGAAAAAACGGGTGGAACTGGCCCGCGCACTGGCGGCGGAACCCAAGCTGCTGCTGCTGGATGAACCGATGGCGGGCATGAACGTCGAAGAAAAAGAGGACATGAGCCGCTTTATTCTGGATGTGAATGACGAATTCGGCACCACGATTGCCCTGATCGAACACGATATGGGCGTGGTGATGGACCTGTCCGACCGCGTGGTGGTTATGGACTATGGTAAAAAGATCGGGGACGGCCCGCCTGATGAGGTGCGCAACAATCAAGACGTGATCGACGCTTATCTGGGGGTTGCTCATGACTGATTTCGCCACTTTCCAGATCAATCAGACCGGAGGCAAAACCAATGCCTGATCAACTACTCTTTGGGACCGAGGTCTTTCTGAACGGCCTGATGGCGGGGGTTTTGTATGCTCTTGTCGCGCTTGGCTTCGTTCTGATCTACAAGGCGTCGGGCATCTTTAACTACGCTCAAGGCGTTATGGCGCTGTTCGCGGCGCTGACGCTGGTGGGGATCATGGACGGGCAGGTTCCGTTCAGCCACCTGATCAACGCGGTGCTGGGAACGGATATTCACCACTTTGGCTGGAATGTCCCCGCCGTTCTGGCAATCATTCTGACGATGGGGGTGATGGTTGTTCTGGCTTGGGCCGTGCAGCAGTTCATTTTCCGCCATCTGGTCAACCAGGAACCTATCATTCTGTTCATGGCAACCATCGGCCTGGCCTATTTCATGGAAGGCTTTGGCGACATCATGTGGGGGTCTGACATCAAGAAACTGGATGTTGGCCTGCCGCAGGGCGGTAGCTTCTGGATCGAAGAAAACACCCAATGGCTGGGGTTCGGGAATGAAAACTTCTATGGGTTCTTTCTGGATCAACTGGACATCGTAGCCACCGTGATTGCCGCCATTCTGGTGATCGTGCTGGTGCTGTTCAGCCAATACACCAAGCAAGGCCGCGCCATGCGCGCTGTGGCGGACGATCACCAGGCCGCGCTGTCGGTGGGGATTTCGCTGAACTTCATCTGGGTGATGGTGTGGTCGGTCGCGGGGTTCGTGGCGCTGGTTGCGGGCATCATGTGGGGCGCAAAATCGGGCGTGCAGTTTTCGCTGTCGCTGATCGCGCTGAAGGCGCTGCCGGTTCTGATGCTGGGCGGGTTTACCTCGATCCCCGGTGCGATTGTGGGCGGTCTGATCATCGGCGTGGGCGAAAAGATGTTTGAATTCATCGTTGGCCCGATGGTGGGCGGCGCGACTGAAAACTGGTTCGCTTATGTGCTGGCGCTGATCTTTCTGGTGTTCCGTCCGCAAGGTCTGTTCGGTGACAAGATCATCGAAAGGGTCTGATCTATGCGTAAACTGATCGCTGTTATCAATGTTATCGCATGGTCGGGGTTCTGGGCCTTTGGGTACATCGCCCTGACCGCAACAGAGCTAAGCCAACGGCAAATTCTGACCGCCTGTGTTCTGGCTGGTTTGGGCTTCTTGTCCGGCGTGGTGGCCTATCTGAAGCTGTCGCAGGGTCACAAAATCAATAATTCGGCGTTGGGACATACCCACGCCCAGCAACAGGGGTAAGGAATATGTTCTATCGTGAAGCGGGCGATTTCAAAACGTCCTATGTCGATGACAACCAAACCTTTCCGATCAAGTTTGATCGCTATCGCTACTATTTCGTTCTGCTGTTCGCCTTTTTGGTCGTGCCGTTTGTAATCAATGACTACTGGGTGAACGCCGTATTCATGCCGTTCCTGATCTATTCGATCGCGGCAATCGGGCTGAACATTCTGGTGGGCTATTGCGGGCAGGTGTCGCTGGGGACCGGGGGCTTCATGGCTGTGGGCGCTTATGCCTGCTACAAGCTGATGACTGCGTTCCCCGAAGTGAATATCTTCTTCCATGTGCTGTTGGCCGGTGGCGTGACCGCAGTGGTTGGTGTGCTGTTCGGCCTGCCCTCGCTTCGGATCAAAGGGTTCTATCTGGCGGTGGCCACGTTGGCGGCGCAGTTCTTTCTGGTGTGGCTGTTCAACAAAGTGCCGTGGTTCTACAACTACTCGGCTTCGGGACAGATCAGTTCTCCGGAACGCACAGTGTTCGGCTATGCCGTGACCGGCCCGCATACAAGCGCATGGGCGACCTATCTGTTCTGTCTGGTGTTCGTGGTGCTGTGTGCCGTGATCGCCCGCAACCTGACCCGTGGCACCGTTGGCCGTAAATGGATGGCCATTCGTGACATGGATATTGCGGCTGAAATCATCGGCGTGGACCCGCTGCGGTCGAAGCTGAGCGCCTTTGCTGTCAGCTCGTTCTTTATCGGGATTTCCGGGGCGCTGTTCTTCTCGGTGTATCTGGGCGCTGTCGAAGTTGGGGAGGCTTTCGGCATCAACAAATCGTTCCTGGTGCTGTTCATGATCATCATCGGCGGTCTGGGGTCGATCTTTGGCTCTTTCGCCGGGGCAGCGTTCCTGGTGCTGTTGCCGGTGCTGCTGAAGAACGTACTGGTGTCCGGTCTGGGCTGGCCCACCGATCTGGCCGCGCATCTGGAATTCATGATTGTGGGTGGTCTGATCATCACGTTCCTGATCGCCGAACCACATGGGCTGGCGCAACTGTGGCGCGTCGCCAAGGAAAAACTACGGCTTTGGCCCTTCCCGCACTAAGGCGGGGCCAGCCAAACACCGGGGGGCAAAACCCCCGGTAAACCGAAACCATCGGATATGACCAAAGGGAGGAATTAAACCGATGAAACTGAAACTGATCTCTGCCGCTGTTGCTGCCATTGTGGCCGCAGCCCCGGCAATGGCTGACCTGACCTTTTCCGCGCTGAGCTACCGGACTGGTCCCTATGCCGCGAACGGCATCCCCTTTGCGGATGGCTATCAGGATTATTTCACCCTGCTGAACGAACGCGATGGCGGCATCGGCGGTGAAAAGATCAATCTGGTGGAATGCGAAACCGGCTATAACACCGAAAAAGGCGTGGAATGCTATGAATCCACCAAAGGTTCGGGCGCGCTGGTGTATCAACCGCTGTCGACTGGTATCACCTATCAGCTGATCCCCAAAGCCACCGCAGACGGTATTCCGGTTCACTCGATGGGCTATGGTCGGACCTCGGCCAAGAACGGCGCTGTGTTCAACAACATCTTCAACTATCCCGCAAACTACTGGGATGGCGCTTCGGTTGCGATCAAGCACCTGCTGGACCTCAATGGCGGTGATCTGAAGGGCAAGAAAATCGCGCTGGTTTACCACAACTCGGCCTACGGTAAGGAACCGATCCGCACGCTGGAAGAACTGTCGAAAAAGCACGGCTACACTCTGACCCAACTGGCTGTTGACCACCCCGGTCAGGAACAGAAATCCCAGTGGCTGCAAATCCGCCGCGAACGCCCGGATTATGTGATCATGTGGGGCTGGGGCGTGATGAACCAGGTTGCCATTCAGGAAGCTGTAAACATCCGTTACCCGATGGAAAATTTCATCGGTATCTGGTGGTCGGGTTCGGAAAACGACGTGCTGCCCGCCGGTGAAGGTGCCAACGGCTACAAGGCGCTGACCTTCCACAACGTGGGTTCGGATTACCCGCTGTATGACGACATCAAGAAATATGTCGTTGACGCAGGCAAAGCCGCAGGCGCGGGCGATCAACTGGGTACGGTTCTGTATAACCGTGGTCTGTACGCCGCAATGCTGGCCGCAGAAGCCGCCAAGACCGCACAGGCGATGCACGGCACTGCCACCATCACCCCGCAGCAAATGCGTGACGGGATGGAAAACCTTGAAATGACCGAAGACAAAATGACCGCTCTGGGTCTGCCGAACTTCGGCCCGTCGTTCAAGGTGTCCTGCGCCAACCACGGTGGTGACGGCTTTGGTGCTGTGACCCAGTGGGATGCAAAAGCTGGCAAATGGAACATGATCACCGAGTACATGCAGTCGGATCAAGAGGTTCTGAACCCGCTGATCGCTGGCGACTCGGAAGCGTATGCCAAGGAAAATGGCATCACGCCGGGCTGTAACTAAGTCCTTGATCACCGTCCCGGCTGCGCCTTGTGCGTGGCCGGGGCCTACCCGAACGATTATCAGAAAGTAGACGCAGATGCTGGACGCTGGACCCACCGATGAGACCCTTCTGGAGGTCAACAACATCGAGGTGATCTACAACCACGTGATCCTTGTGCTGAAAGGTGTCAGCCTGAAAGTCCCCAAAGGCGGGATTACCGCCCTGCTGGGGGGTAACGGCGCGGGCAAGACGACCACGCTCAAGGCGATTTCAAACTTGCTGCATTCCGAACGCGGCGAGGTGACAAAGGGCAACATCATCTATCGCGGCGAACGCGTACAGGACCTGAACCCGGCAGAGCTGGTGAAAAAGGGCGTGATTCAGGTGATGGAAGGCCGTCACTGTTTTGAACACCTGACCGTTGAAGAAAACCTGTTGACCGGATCGTATACGTGCGGCGCATCGCGTGGTGACATTGATGCCGATCTGAACATGGTTTACGACTATTTCCCACGTCTGAAAGAACGCCGCCGCAGTCAGGCCGGTTATACATCGGGCGGCGAACAGCAGATGGTTGCGATTGGGCGGGCGATCATGTCGCGGCCCGAATGTATCCTGCTGGATGAACCTTCGATGGGGCTGGCCCCGCAATTGGTTGAAGAAATCTTTAACATCGTGCGGGATCTGAACGAAAAGGAAGGCGCGACTTTCCTGTTGGCGGAACAGAATACCAACGTGGCGCTGCGGTTCGCGCATTACGGCTATATTCTGGAATCGGGCCGTGTTGTGATGGATGGCCCCGCCAAGGAATTGCGGGAAAACCCGGATGTGAAGGAATTCTATCTGGGTATGTCCGACGATGGGCGCAAAAGCTTCCGCGATGTGCGGTCCTATCGCCGCCGCAAGCGTTGGCTGAGCTGATCCAGCGCCTATTTCAACCGGGCGGCGTTATTTGCCGCCCTTTTTCCCAGAACTACCGCCGGATGCCCGCCTGACCTGCCCGGCAAGGAGACCAGTAGGATGACCCGTTATTTTGACGATCTGGAAACCCGCAGCGCCGATGCCCGTGCCGCGGCCATCGCCAGCGACCTGCCCCGGCAGATTGCCCGCGCACAGGTGCTGCCCGGATATGGTGACAGTCTGGCCGGGGTCGAGGCAACGGCGATCACCGGGATTGCCGATCTGGCGAAACTGCCGGTTTTGCGCAAATCCGATCTGGGCAAGGCCCAAGCCGCCAGCGCCCCCTTTGGCGGGCTGACAACGCGGGGCGTCAGCGGATTCGCGCATATTTTCCAATCCCCCGGCCCGATCTACGAACCGGGCGGCACGGAACATGATTGGTGGCGGATGGGCCGGTTCCTGCACGCCGCCGGGATTGGCAAGGGCGATATCGTGCAGAACTGTTTTGGCTATCATCTGACACCTGCGGGGATGATTTTTGAATCCGGGGCGCGCGCCGTTGGTGCTGCCGTATTGCCCGCTGGGACCGGGCAGACCGAATTGCAGGCCCGCGCGGCAGCAGATATTGGCGTGACTGCCTATGCCGGGACACCCGATTACCTGAAGGTGATTCTGGACAAGGCCGAAGAAATGGGCCTGAAGCTGGGGATCACCAAGGCCGCAGTCGGTGGCGGCGCGTTGTTCCCGTCCTTGCGTCAGGAATACAAGGATCGCGGCATTTCCTGTCTGCAATCCTATGCCACTGCCGATCTGGGCAACATTGCGTATGAAACTGACGCGATGGAAGGCATGATCGTGGATGAACATGTCATCGTGGAAATCGTAACCCCCGGCACCGGCGACCCTGTTGCCCCCGGTCAGGTGGGCGAAGTGGTCGTGACCACGCTGAACCCCGATTACCCGCTGATCCGGTTTGCAACTGGCGACCTGAGCGCCGTTCTGGAAGGGACCAGCCCTTGTGGGCGGACCAATACCCGGATCAAGGGCTGGATGGGCCGCGCGGATCAGACCACCAAGATCAAGGGCATGTTCGTGCGCCCCGAACAGGTGGCTACGCTGGTCGCTAAGCATTCCGAGATCGTCAAAGCCCGCGTGATCGCAGGCCGCGAAGGCGAAATGGATACGATGACCGTGCAGATCGAGGCACAGGGCGGCGATGCCGCGTCCTATGCCGCATCCGTTGCTGACGTGTTGAAATTGAAGGGCAAGATCGAAGTTCTGGCACCCGGTTCTTTGCCGAATGACGGGAAAGTTATCGAAGATCAACGCACTTACGATTAAGCTGACTGGCAGAACCAAAGGGAGGTCTGCCATGAAAGCGCATCGTTTGATTTTTGGGGCCGTGGCGCTTTGGGCGACCACGGCCTTGCCGTCTTGGGCCGAAGATCTGGCATTGATTTTAACCAATCGCAGCTATGACCAGATGCAGAATGCGCCGGATGCGGCGCAATATCGGGATTATTCCGATGCGCTGCGCCGGGCCGGGTTTCAGGTGTATGGCGGACAGGATTGGATCGCCCGCAGCATGAGCCAGACCGCCGAAGATTTTCGACAGGCGTTGGCGCGGTCTGATGTGGATCGGGTCGTTGTGGTGCTGTCGGGGCGCATGGCCAAAGGCCCCGGCGAAAGCTGGCTGTTGGGGCGTGATGCCAACAATGTAACGGCGCTGAATGTGGGCCAGTACGGGGTGTCGGTGAATGCTGTGCTGCAACTGCTGGCCGCCCATCCGGGCAAGGCGCTGGTGGTGATGACCCCGGCCTTGCGACCTGCGACACAGGTGGGCGCGGGGATGCAGGGGGACGCCGTGGATGTGACCTTGCCGCAGGGTGTAACGGCGATGCGTGGCCCGGCAGATCGGGCGCTGGTGGTGCTGCGGGATCGGGTGCTTGGGGCTGGAATGCCGCTGGGGCAGTTGGCGCGGCAACAGGGAACGGGGGTTTCGCTGTCGGGGTATCTGCCGGATATGCAGCCGTTGGGCGGTACTGGCGTTGGTTCGGTCGATCAGGATGGCGCGTATTGGGATGCGGTGCGCGATATAGCCACGATAGAGGCATATCGCGCCTATATGACCCGTTTCCCGCGGGGGACGCATGTATCCGAAGCGCGGCGCCTGATCGAAGACATCTTGCAGCGGCCGAACCGCGAAGCCGAAGCCGCCGAGGCGGCCTTGAACCTGTCGCGAGAGGCGCGGCGTGAAATTCAACGGCAGTTGAGCTTGTTGGGCTTCGATACGCGCGGCATTGACGGCGTGTTCGGGCGTGGCACCCGTGCGGCGATTACAGCCTATCAAAGCAGCAAAGGCTGGATCGAAACCGGGTTCGTGAATGCGGAACAATTGACCACATTGCGCCGGGACGCGGATCGCCGGGCGCGGGAATTGGAAGAGGAAGAACGACAGCGCCGGGCCGAGGAGGAACGCCGGGATCGTGAGTTCTGGCTCTCGACCGGCAGTCCGGGCAGCGAGGAGGGGTTGCGGACCTATTTGCGACGTTTCCCCGATGGGCTGTATGCCGATGAGGCGCGCTCCCGCTTGGACGAGATCGACCTGCGTCGTCGCCGCGAGGCGGATTACCAGATGCGTGTTGCATGGGATCAGGCGCGAACCGCTGACACGATCGAGGCGTATCGGCAATATCTGTCAGATTATCCCAACAGCGATTTTTCCGCTACCGCGCGGGATCGGATCGAGGAACTGGAGGCAGAGCGTAGCAACCGCGACCAAACCGAACAGGACAAAGCCGAAGAGGCATTGGTTGCTGGTAACGCGATTGCCAGACTGCTGGTTGAAAAGACGTTGAAAAATGTCGGGTTCGATCCGGGTCCGGCGGATGGGGAATTCGACAAGCAGACCCGCCGTGCGATTCGACAGTTCCAGCGAGCCAGCCAATTGCCGGTGACGGGATATGTGTCACAAACCACGATGGTGCGCCTGATGAGCAGAACCGGGCGCTGAGTAAATAAGACAGGCCCGGATCGGTTTATGCGATCCGGGCCTGTTTCAGGTGTTATTTCTGGAACACATATGTGCCCGGTGCCGGGCAAAGTGGTGCTAGTCTTTGGCCCGGTGCGCCAATGCGCGGTGGTTGCACAGGCGTGGTGCCGGATTGGGACTGCATCAGCCAATCCCGCCATTGCGGCCACCATGAACCGTCCTGTTTGTCATGGCTGGCCAGCCATGTATCAGGATCGGTATACAGCGCCCCGGCCGTGCGGTGGCCGATGCGGTAATGGCGGTGGGGGTGCCCCGGTTCGCTGACGATGCCGCCGTTGTGGCCGCCTTTGGTCAGCACAAAGGTCAGATCGCCATCCGTGAACAGTGCGGTTTTGTAAACTGAATGCCACGGTGCGATGTGGTCTTTTTCGGTGCCAACGACAAAGAACGGCACCTTGATATCCTTGAGCGCGATAACGCGGCCATCCACGGCATAGCGCCCGGCGCTCAGGCGGTTTTCCATGAACAGGCTGCGCAGATATTGCGAATGCATTTTATAGGGCATTCGGGTGGCATCCTGATTCCAAACAGAAATATCTGCGGCCTTGTCATCCAATCCCATCAGATAGCGGCGCACGGCGCGGGTCCAGATCAGATCCTCGGCGCGGAGCGCCTGAAAAGCACCGCTCATCTGCCGCTGATCCAGATAGCCCTGATCCCACATCATATCGTCCAGATAGGCGACCTGACTTTCATCCAGAAACAGCAGCAATTCCCCGGCCTCGGTGAAATCTGTCTGCGCAGCCAGCAGCGTGACAGAACCAAGACGGGAATCGCCGTCCCGCGCCATTGTGGCGGCGGTAATGGACAGGATCGTGCCCCCCAGACAATAGCCGCAGGCGTGGATTTTTTGATCCGGCACAATCGTTGCAACGGCGTCGACAGCAGCCATCACGCCCTTGGTGCGATAATCGTCCAGCGTGGTATCGCGCAATTCCGCGCCTGGATTGACCCAAGAAATCGCAAAAACGGTAAAGCCCTGACCGACAAGATAATTGATCAGCGAATTATGTGGGCTAAGGTCAAGGATATAGTATTTCATGATCCATGCAGGCACGATCAGGATCGGTTCAGCCTGCACGGTTTCGGTTTGCGGGCTGTATTGGATCAACTCCATGATTTCGTTGCGGAACACGACCTGACCGGGGGTGCAGGCCAGCGTTTCGCCCACGATGAAATCGCCGGAATCGGCGTGGGGCCGGTCGGTGGCGGCGTCCTCGATGTCCCGCATCAGCAGGTTTAGCCCAGCGATCAGCGATTGGCCTTTGGTGTCACGGGCCTGCGCCAAAATTTCAGGGTTTAGCTGTGGCAGGTTGGACGGGGCGATCATGTCCAGCAGTTGCCGCACCATGAAATCCACGCGGTCAGTGTTTTGGGGCAGGGCGCCGGGAATGCAGCAGGTGGCGTGATCCCACCAATCCTGTACGGCCAGAAACCCCTGCTGCATCATGTTAAAGGGCGGCTTGGTCCAGCCTTCGTGGGTGAAACGGTGATCTTCGGGTTTGGGATTGAACGGGGCTTCTGCGTCTTCGCGGAACTGCCGTGTCAGGTAAGTGGTCAGTTTCAGCGCGTTTTGCCCGGCTTGTTCCATCAGTTCTATTTGCCGTCCGGGGGCGGTGGCCAGATGGGCCATCCAGTCCGCCCATGCGGCAGCGGCGGCATAGGGCGACAGCCCCGAGGTCATACGCGCCATTGATGCGCGCAAGGCTTTGTCAAATGTCTCGTATTTGTGCTGGGGGGCAGCGGGGCGCGGGGCCGGTGGCTGCGTGGGTTTCGCGGCAATAGGCAAAGGCGTGACAGTGGCGGGTTTTGGTTTTGCGGACATGTGGTGCCTTTGGGGTTGGGAACGGGTTCCGATTCCCGTGCCATATGACACATTTAGGATGTCACATTGTTGACTGGGGTCAAATTTTGCCAACACCACAAAGAAAAAGACCGCCCCGGCAAATGCGTGGGGCGGTCTTTTGCTTGAACTCTAACCGTTCTTAGCCTTGACGGGCTTTGAAACGGCGCTGCGTCTTGTTGATGACGTAGACGCGGCCTTTACGGCGCACGACACGGCAGTCGCGGTGACGCTGCTTGAGCGAGCGGAGCGAGTTTTTGACCTTCATGGCCTTCTCCTTCATTCGCGGCGCCTTGCGCCTGGGTTTGCGGGTCGCCTAAAAGGCGAGGTTAATGGTGGGCGATACAAGGATCGAACTTGTGACCCCTTCGATGTCAACGAAGTGCTCTACCGCTGAGCTAATCGCCCGTATTTGTCCCGAAACGGCCCGAACCCCTAAAGAAAGGGGCGCGGAAATCCGCGCCGGTCTGCGCTCTATAAAAGGAGTCGCAGGGGTGATCAAGGGCTTTTGGTCACAAGATTATTCAGTCTATGATATTTCTTAGGACAGGAGAGTACATGCCCAAGGCTGCGTATAGAGTATTGATGCCACAATCGCGCACAAGCAGCGTGATTTTTGCGTCCCCGCATAGCAGCCGGGACTATCCGAAAAGCTTTTTGCAGCAGTCAGTTCTGGACGATCATGCGATTCGGTCATCCGAAGATGCGTTTGTGGACCGATTGTTCGCAGGCGCATCCGATTCTGGTGCGCCGTTTATCGAAGCGACCGCCCCCCGCGCCTATGTGGATATGAACCGCAGCCCGGATGAATTGGACCCGGCGCTGATTCAGGGAATGCGCAGCGTGACCTACAATCCGCGAATCGTGTCAGGGTTGGGGGTGGTGCCGCGTGTGGTGGCGAATTCGCGCTGTATTTACAGCGGAAAGCTGACAATGGAGGAGGTGCAGGCGCGGATTGATACCTATTGGCACCCCTATCATGAAAAATTGCAGTCGCTTCTGAACGAATCGCACGAGCTGTTCGGGCAGGCGATTCTGATTGATTGTCATTCCATGCCACATGAAGCGCTGGATAATTTGGCCCGGTCGGGGATGCGTCGGCCCGAGGTGGTTCTGGGGGACAGATTCGGTGCATCGGCCAGCGCCGCTGTGATGGATGTGGTTGAACGCGCCTTTTTGGACGAAGGGCTGAGCGTGGTGCGAAATGTTCCCTTTGCCGGGGCTTATACGACACAGCATTATGGCCGCCCATCCCGCAGGCAACACACGATTCAGGTGGAAATCGACCGTTCGCTTTACATGAACGAGCCGTTAATTCGACCGAACAATAACTTTCGCGCCATGCAAGAGGCGATGGCGCGGATCATCGGTAAAATCGCCGCCTATGGCGAGGGGCAGCAGCAATTAGCGGCTGAATGAATCACCGCAGGGAGCGGCCCTTGGTGATGGCATCCTTGCCAAAGCGTTTGCGAATCTCGTCCGTGGCGCGTTCCGCGCGGCTGCGGGTTTCGGCCAGCGGGTCCAGCAGGTCGCCGGAATGTCCGGCTTCGTGTTCTGGACACAGGTCGGAAATACCCACCCCGATCAGCCGATACGGACCTTCGCCCGGCACCTGATCGTATAGCGCCCGTGCCACCCGATAAATCCGGTCCGCCAGTTGCGCGGGTTCGCGCTGGCTTTGGCGGCGGGTCAGAATGCGGTGATCGGATTTTTTCAGTTTCAGGGTAATGACGCGCCCGGCCAACCCGCGTGCCTTGGCGCGGTCCGCGACGTTTTCAGCCAGCCGCCACAGGTGGCCGTCCAGAATATCGGGGTTGCTGGTATCTTCGTTGAACGTGGTTTCATTGGAAATGGATTTGATCGGTTCGTGCGGCGTGACCGGGCGATTGTCCTGCCCTCGTGCCAGATGCCACAGGCGATCCCCCATTGCGCCGAACCGCATGCGCAGATCATTTTTGTCCCAGCGTAGCAGATCGGTAAAGGTGCGAATCCCGGCCTTTTCCAGCGCCGCTTGTGTGGCGGTGCCAACGCCCCAGATCATGCGCACGGGTTTATCCTTTAGGAAATCGGTGGTTTCGGCCTGACCGATGACGGAAAACCCGTTTGGTTTATCCAGATCTGATGCGATCTTGGCCAGAAACTTATTGTGGCTTAGCCCGATGGACCCGGTAACGCCCAGTTCATCCCGCATGCGTTTGGTCAGGCGGGCTAGCATCACGGCGGGCGGGGCGCCATGCAGGCGTTCGGTGCCGGACAGGTCCAGAAATGCTTCGTCCAATGACAGGGGTTGGATGGCGGGGGTTAGTTCCTCCATCATCGCGCGGATGGCGCGGCTGACTTCAACATATAGCGCCATGCGGGGCGGGATCACCACCGCGTCCGGGCATAGTTTCAGCGCCTGAAACATCGGCATGGCGGAACGCACCCCCCGGATGCGGGCCACATAGCAGGCGGTGGACACCACGCCACGCCGCCCACCGCCGATAATCACTGGTTTGTCCGCTAAATCGGGGTTTTCGCGCTTTTCAACCGAGGCATAGAAGGCATCGCAATCCATATGGGCGATGGACAGCGTCAGCAGTTCAGGATGCGAAACGATCCGCGGCCCACGGCAGGACGGGCAGCGGTTGCCGCTTTCAAACACGGTCAGGCAGGAACGGCACAGGGCGGGCATTCGATCAGAGTTTCGTGACTGTCATGGGCAAGTCGTCTGCGCATGATTATATAACGGGCATGAGTGAAGATACAGATTTTCGGGGTGCCAAACTGGCGCTGTTTATTGGTGGTGAACTGGCGGTGATCATGCGGGATGAAAAGCCCGGATTGGTCTGGGCGGGGCATTTGGACCTGCCGGGCGGCGGGCGGGAAGGGGTGGAAAGCCCTGAAACCTGCGTGTTACGTGAAACACACGAGGAACTGGGGCTGTTGCTGCATCCGCGCGACCTGATTTGGAAACGCGTCTTTCCGGCCAGCACGGGCGAGCCGGTTTGGTTTTTTGCGGCGATGCTGGAGGCAGGGCGCGAGGCGGATATTCGGTTCGGTAACGAAGGGCAGTATTGGGAATTGATGCCGCCCGAGGTGTACCGGCAGCACCCGCGCCGCATTCCGCATTTTGCCGATAGGGTCGGGATATTCCTACGGGATCAGGCCGTGGTGCGCTAAGCGGAAAAGCGAAGGCCCGGAATGGTCCGGGCCTTGTTGTGTCAGATGGATTTGATTTTGTCCAAAATCGCCAGCGCGGCGGCGCGGGGATCGGGCTGCGCCCAGATCGGACGGCCCACCACGATATGATCGGCCCCATCGGTTAGCGCCTGCGCCGGAGTGGCAACGCGTTTCTGATCGCCAAGTGCTGCACCTGCGGGGCGCACGCCGGGGGTGACGATCAGGCGGCCTTCGGCCTGCGGAAGGGCACGGATCAGCGCGGCTTCTTGCGGGCTGGCGATCACGCCATCGGCCCCGGCTTCGAGCGCATTGGCGGCGCGTTCCAGTACCAGATCTTTGACATCGCCGGATTTGATTAGGCTGGCATCCAGATCGGCCCGGTCCAGCGACGTCAGGATCGTGACGGCCAGAATTTTCAGGTCTTTGCCTGCGGCACCTTCTTTCGCGGCGCGGACAACATGGGGGTCGCCGTGGACGGTCAGAAAATCCAGATCGTATTGCGCCACACCGCGCACGGCGGCTTCTACGGTCGCGCCGATGTCAAAGAACTTCATGTCCAGAAAGATACGTTTGCCGTATTCCTGTTTCAGTTCATTCGCCAGGGCCAGTCCGCCGCCGGTCAGCATTCCCAGACCGATTTTGTAGAAGGACACCGCATCACCAAGCGTTTTGGCCAGTTCAAGGCCATCCAGAACATTCGGCACATCAAGGGCAACAATCAGGCGGTCATCGGACATGGGGGACTCCTATATATAAGGTTGCGCCCTTTTCGCGGGATCGGCCCGGTCCGTCAAGCTGTGCGCGGTTACGAAAAGCATCACGGGGGCTTGAACAGGGGCGGAGTGATTGCCACCTATATCCCGAGGCCCGAAAAGGGATGTGCCGCACAGGTGGGCATCCGGCAAACAGGGCGCTTAGCAAAGGAGAGAGCGATGGACTTGAACAAGTTCACGGAGCGGTCGCGCGGCTTTATTCAGGCTGCCCAAACGATTGCTATGCGGGAAGGCCACCAACGGCTGTTGCCCGAACACATTCTAAAAGCATTGATGGATGACGATCAGGGTTTGTCGGCAAACCTGATCAATCGCGCCGGTGGGAATGCCGCCGCCGTGATCGAGGCGGTGAATGCTGCCGTCGACAAGCTGCCCAAGGTGTCGGGCGATGCGGGGCAGGTGTATCTGGATACCGCTGCCGCTAAGGTGCTGGACGAGGCAGAGCAGGTTGCCAAAAAAGCCGGGGACAGTTTTGTTCCGGTCGAACGTATCCTGTTGGCGCTGGCTATGGTGAAATCCAAGGCCAAGGACGCTTTGGATGCCGGGGCGGTGACGCCACAAAAGCTGAACGCTGCGATCAATGACATCCGCAAGGGGCGGACTGCTGACAGTGCATCCGCCGAAGAAGGTTATGACGCGCTGAAGAAATACGCCCGCGACCTGACAGAGGCCGCAGAACAGGGCAAAATCGACCCGATCATTGGCCGGGACGAAGAAATCCGCCGTTCCATGCAGGTGCTAAGCCGCCGGACCAAGAACAACCCGGTTCTGATCGGGGAACCCGGCGTGGGTAAAACCGCGATTGCCGAGGGCATGGCCCTGCGCATTATCAACGGTGATGTGCCTGAATCCCTGCGCAATAAAAAACTGTTGGCGCTGGACATGGGCGCGCTGATTGCTGGCGCGAAATATCGGGGCGAGTTCGAGGAGCGGCTGAAAGCCATTCTGAAAGAGATCGAGGCCGCTGCGGGCGAAATCATCCTGTTTATTGATGAGATGCACACGCTGGTGGGCGCGGGTAAAACCGATGGTGCGATGGATGCCGCGAACCTGATCAAACCGGCGCTGGCGCGGGGGGAACTGCACTGTATCGGTGCGACCACGCTGGATGAATACCGCAAGTATGTTGAAAAAGACGCGGCGCTGGCCCGTCGGTTCCAGCCTGTCGTGGTCGAGGAACCCACGGTCGAAGACACGATCAGCATCCTGCGCGGGATCAAGGAAAAGTACGAACTGCACCACGGGGTACGGATCAGCGACTCGGCCCTTGTGGCGGCGGCAACGCTGTCGCACCGCTATATCACGGACCGTTTCCTGCCGGATAAGGCGATTGACCTTGTGGACGAAGCGGCCAGCCGGTTGCGGATGGAAGTGGACAGCAAGCCCGAAGAACTGGACCAACTGGACCGCAATATCCTGCAAATGCAGATCGAGGTTGAGGCGTTGAAGTTGGAAGACGATGCTGCATCCAAGGATCGTCTGGCCAATCTGGAAAAGGAATTGGCCGACCTGCAAGACCGCAGCGCCGAGCTGACAGCCAAATGGCAGGCAGAGCGGGACAAGCTGGCCGGGGCGCGTGATCTGAAAGAACAGTTGGACAAGGCCCGCGCCGATTTGGAAATCGCTAAACGCGAGGGCAATCTGGCCAAGGCCGGGGAGCTGTCCTATGGCGTGATCCCGCAGCTTGAAAAGCAACTGGCCGAGGCCGAAGCCGCCGAAGATAATGGCGTCATGGTCGAAGAAGCCGTGCGCCCGGAACAGATTGCCCAGGTTGTCGAACGCTGGACGGGCATCCCGACCGCGAAGATGCTGGAAGGCGAGCGTGAAAAGCTGCTGGCGATGGAAGACGGCCTGCACAAGCGGGTGATCGGTCAGAACCTGGCAGTGAAGGCGGTGGCAAATGCCGTGCGCCGGGCGCGGGCCGGGTTGAACGATGAAAATCGTCCGCTGGGGTCGTTCCTGTTCCTTGGCCCGACCGGCGTGGGGAAAACCGAACTGACCAAGGCCGTGGCCGAATTCCTGTTCGACGACGACAACGCGATGGTGCGCATTGATATGTCCGAGTTCATGGAGAAACATTCGGTCAGCCGCCTGATCGGTGCGCCTCCGGGATATGTTGGATATGACGAAGGCGGGGTTCTGACCGAAGCGGTGCGGCGGCGTCCTTATCAGGTGGTGCTGTTCGACGAGGTGGAAAAAGCCCACCCGGACGTGTTCAACGTGCTGCTGCAAGTGCTGGATGACGGTGTGCTGACCGATGGTCAGGGCCGGACCGTGGACTTCAAGCAGACGCTGATCATCCTGACGTCGAACCTTGGGGCGCAGGCGCTAAGCCAGTTGCCCGACGGGGCCGACAGCGCGGATGCGAAACGCGATGTGATGGATGCGGTGCGCGCACATTTCCGGCCCGAGTTCCTGAACCGTCTGGACGAGATCATCATTTTCGATCGTCTGGGACGCAAGGATATGGACGGGATCGTGGATATTCAGCTTGCCCGTTTGGGCAAACGTCTGGCGCAGCGCAAAATCGCGCT
The DNA here is from genome assembly GCF_900182725.1 of Thalassovita litoralis. GTDB lineage: Bacteria > Pseudomonadota > Alphaproteobacteria > Rhodobacterales > Rhodobacteraceae > Thalassobius > Thalassobius litoralis. Next base: position 2,835 of record NZ_FXTO01000001.1, on the reverse strand, counting down.
GCAACTGGATACGGATGCAAAGAAATGGCTGGCCGACGAAGGATATGATCCGGTGTTCGGTGCGCGTCCGCTGAAACGGGTGATCCAACGCGCCTTGCAGGATCCGCTGGCCGAACTGCTGCTGGGCGGAGAGGTGAAGGATGGCGATGCCATTCCGGTATCCGCAGGGGCCGAGGGGCTGATTATCGGGGACCGGATTGGGAATTCCAATCAGACCCCGCCGCAGGACGCCGTGGTCCACTGATACAACAAAGGCCCGCCGGGATAACTGGCGGGCCTTTTCATTTCAGGGGGCAAACGGGGATCAGTCCATTCCGATTGCAGACCGTGCGATGGTGTCCAACAGGGCCTGCACCTCTTTCATTTCGCCTTCGGGAAATTCACGATAGCCGATGATGGTTTGATCGGGGCTATCCGGCAGTTGGGCCACGAAAATATCATAGGGGCAAAAGCGGATATTCATCGGGTCGACTTCCATCACCTTGCGCGACAGTTTGGCAGAGCAGAAGGAATAAACGTCAGCCTTTAGGAATACGGTTATGTCCGACCCCACATCTGCCTTGGTGCGTTCCAGCATTTCACCGACATGCGAGGTGCCATCGACCACCAGCCCCTGATCCAGAATGGCGTTTTCCAACCCGAACACCACATCGTCGAACGATTCATCTGTGGTGTAGGTCACGATGCCGTCTGACAGTGCCGCGCTTGCGGCCATTGTCAGGCCTGCGGCCAGAACCAGTGCTTTCATTTAATTGCCTCCTCCGTGTTTCTGCGCATCCCGGCGGATCGGGATTTGGGTGAAAGTGTTATTTCGCACTTACCTTTGTGTCTCTCTTTGACCTACATCAAAAGATATAGGGCTGATGCCAGCGTGGAACAGCGAAGCCGCTGGGCCAACCCAAATCCACAAACGTTACAATCCGGCCACGCCATCGTGAGAGGAAGTGGTTTGGCCGTTTGGCCCGGTGCGCCTTATCTTTGTGTTCATCAATAAGAGAGGGGAACACATGGCAAATCGCTGGAAATCCGATGTGGCCGCGCGGGACGTCACGCCCGAGAAGATTTATATGAACCGTCGTCAAATCATGGCGGGTTTGGCTGGGGCCGGTCTGGCGGGCGTTGCCCTGCCCAAAACTGCCCATGCCGAAGCGCTAAGCCCGAATAGCTGGGAGGACATCACCAGTTACAATAACTATTACGAGTTCGGCACGGGCAAGGATGACCCAAAGCAGAATTCCAAGCGGCTGACGACAGCCCCGTGGTCGGTCACGATTGATGGGCTGGTCGACCGGCCCGGTGCCTATGCGCTGGAAGATATCCTGTCGAAGATGACGATCGAAGAGCGGATATATCGGTTCCGCTGTGTCGAAGCGTGGTCGATGGTGGTGCCGTGGAATGGATTCGAACTGGCGGACTTGCTGAATTCGGCCGGGGCGCAATCGGGGGCGAAATATGTGGCCTTTGAAACCCTATACCGCCCCGAAGAAATGCCGGGGCTGAAATACCCTGTTCTGGATTGGCCCTATGTCGAAGGGTTGCGTCTGGACGAGGCGACGCATCCCCTGACGATCATGGCCACCGGGATTTATGGCAAACCGCTGCCCAATCAGAACGGCGCCCCGCTGCGCTTGGTGGTGCCGTGGAAATATGGATTTAAATCCATCAAGTCCGTGGTTCGGATCACGCTGACGGATAAACAGCCTCCGACAAGCTGGAACAAGGCAAATGCGCGGGAATATGGGTTCTACAGTAACGTGAACCCGCAGGTCAGCCATCCCCGCTGGTCGCAGGCAACGGAACGACGGATCGGCGGCGGTTTGTTTGCCAGTCGGCAGGATACGCTGATGTTCAACGGATATGCGGATCAAGTGGCCGGGCTATACGCGGGCATGAACCTGAAGAAGAATTTCTGACGATGATACCAGGGATTAATCAGGCGTTGCGCCATGTGCCGACATGGATCGTGTATCTTGGCGGGCTGGCATGGGCGACAATCCTGTTCTGGCAGGGTGCCACTGGCCAGTTGGGTGTGGACCCGGTCAAAGCGTTGGAACACCACTATGGGCAGGCGGCGCTGATCCTGTTGATTGCGGGGCTGGCGGTTACGCCGTTGCGGCGGCTTGCCGGGCTGAACCTGTTGCGATTTCGCCGGGCTATCGGACTGACGGCGGTTTTCTTTGTCTTGTGTCATGTCTTGGTTTGGGCTGCGTTGGATGTGCAGGCGTTGTCCCGTGTCTGGGCGGATATTGTGAAGCGGCCCTATATCACGGTGGGCATGATCGCGCTGGCGCTGCTGTTGCCGTTGGCGGCCACATCGAACAATCGGTCTGTTCGGCGGTTGGGGCCGAATTGGCGTAAATTGCATCGCTTGACCTATCCGGCTGTGTTCTTGGCGGCGGTGCATTTCGTGATGCTACGCAAGGGGATTCAGATTGAGCCGCTGGTGTATGCGGCGGGGTGTGTGCTGCTTTTGGGGCTGCGCTTGCCGGGGATCGTAGCCCGAAAGCGCTCGGCCTGACCGTTCCACGCCATAGTGTCAGCGGGGCGAGTCGCGGTGGATTCCGGTGATTTGCGCTACATCTTGTGGGTAAGTCTGGGGATAACTCAGGGTGCTGGCTCTCTTAATGCTGTTTTGCAGCATTGCAGATGCAGTATCGCGTAGGTATCTCGATGTGAAGATTCGTAAGGTATTGATTTTCAATACAAATAAAGAATTTTCAAAGAAAATCGAAAATCTTGAAAAAACTGCTTGCGGGTAGTGGGAGTTATGCTTAGAACCCCCTTCACCGGCGGCGCTGAGGCGCTTGACGGTGGGTCGGACGGACGGCGAGGCGG